>NZ_JBPFEA010000049.1:0-42940 GCF_051061285.1 Methylocystis sp. | reverse complement strand
TCCGGCGAGGGCCCAAGACCCGAGCGCATCATGATCGACTCGACGCATCTGAAAGCGCATCGCACGGCGGCGAGCCTTTTAAAAAAGGGGTTCTTTCCCGTTGTATCGGGCGCACGAAAGGCGGACTGAACTCCAAGCTCCGTGTCGTCTGCGACGACGCCGGCAAGCCGCTCGTCATGATGCTGACCGAAGGCCAGATGAGCGATCGCAAGGGCGCTCGGCTGATGTTCAACGCGCTACCGAAGGCCAAAACGCTGATCGCCGACAAGGGCTATGACAGCAGCGCCTTCCGCGACGCGCTCAAAGAACGTGGAACTGAACCCTGCATCCCGCCCCGACGCAGGCGCGTCCACCGGCCAGCGACTGAACGAAGATGTCCCCGTTTAGTTGAAAGCCAGGCGATATCGGCGTGCCCTTCATGCCGGTGACGCCCATTATGTCATGACGAACGACGGAGACATGATAAAGCCCGTGCGTGATCTTGCTCCTGATTTTCAGGATCTCGTCCATTTGCCGGGAGGAAGACTGTTGGATGCTTCGCTATCGAAGCTTTCCTCGCCCTCATCGGCTTGCGCCTCCGGCAAGGATTGTGCGATCGCCCCCGTCTGCCGCGATGGAGGCGACAGAACGCCAGCCGCGCCTCCGGCGAGAGCCAGCCGTCGGCTCATTCCGATCCGACGATCCGCCAACGGTTCGATCATAGGCTTCTCCTCTCGAATGATCTGGGGATCAACTGGAGAGAAAGCGTCGCGTTCCAATGATCAGTCGTTAGGCTGCCGCGGGTTTGCCGCGCATTTCGCCAAGCCGTTGATGTAACTTCAATCCCGTCGAGGCGGCGTGACTCTGCCAATTCGCTGCTGCGTTTGCTACCTCGCATGGCTCAGTTTGGCGCCGTCCGTCGCGTGCAAGCTCCAAAAGGACAGGGACAAGACGATGGTCAGCAGGCCGAGCGATAGATAAGCGCCGTGAAGCGCCTCAATGACCGCGCGTGCGTCGGACTGGGGCGCGCCGTCGAGGAACCAGGCCGCGGCATCAGAAAGGGCATGCCGCCGACGCCGAGATCGTGTGACTGACTGGAGCGCGGCGGCCAGCGGAACCTCGCTTAGGTCGCGACCGCCTATTAACGCTACGTCGTCGCTCAAGCGTGCTACGTTCAGTAAATTAGCTGTTCGAGTGAATGGCGCACCCGACACGATTCGAACGTGTGGCCTCCACCTTCGGAGGGTGGCGCTCTATCCAGCTGAGCTACGGGTGCATCGACATTCAGATAGTGTCCAAGATCAACCAGGGTCAATCCCGAAATCAGACAATCGAACGGGCTGATCCGGAACAGGCCTCTACCCTACCGATTATCGCCGTTTGTTCTCTACGACCTCCTTTCAGTCTGCTTGCGTGGCGCTTCCGCGACCTCAAAAGCGGGTTTCTTGCTTCCTTCAGAGTTTTATCAAGACCTTGGTTTCACTCAATTTTTCAGCATCTGCGTTCCGCCAACAAGAGCTTGCCTTTGCCTTCGGAGGGCAACGCTCTATCCAGCTGAGCTACGGGCGCAGGCGCGTGCTTTTCTACAGTAAGCGCGCGTGCGCCGCAACGTCGGCGTCTGCCCCGAGACGACGTTCCGCCGACATGCTAAGGCGAAGACCTGAATCTTGAGGGTAAGACCTGAAATCTTGAGAGACTGTCTTGGCGTTACTCGATCAATGGCTCGAGCGACTGCGCAACGCGCGCGACAAGCTTGTCGCCAATCCGCGATTCCAACGCTGGGCGTTGAAAAATCCCGTCACGCGGCCCTTGGCGCGGCGCGGCGCGCGCGCCGGCCTCGACCTCGCCGCCGGCTTCGTCTACTCCCAGGTTCTCGTCGCCTGCGCGCAACTGAAGCTCTTCGACGTTTTGCGCGACGGCCCGTTGAGCCTCGACGCGCTGGCGACGAAACTCGCGCTTTCTGAGCCCGCCACGCGACGCCTGCTCGAGGCGGCCGTTTCGCTGGGCCTTGCCGAGCGACGCGGCGCGAAATATGGGCTGGGATTGCTCGGCGCCGCCTTCGCCGGCAATCGCGCGGCGCTCGCGATCGTCGAACACCAGCCGCTGCTTTACGCAGATCTCGCCGATCCCGTGGCGCTGCTGCGCCAGGAAAAGCGCGGGCGGCTCGCCGATTATTGGCCCTATTCGGATGGGGATGCGCCCGAGGCGTTGTCGGCGCAACAAATCGGTCCTTACAGCGCGTTCATGGCTGCGACGCAGCCGATGGTCGCGCAGGAGGCGCTCGACGCCTACGACATTTCGCGTCATCGGCGCCTCTTGGACATCGGCGGCGGCGAAGGCGTGTTTCTCGCGGCCGCAGCGGCTCGCGCGCCGCGTTTGCAGCTTGCTCTCTTCGATCTTCCCGCCGTGGCGGCGCGCGCCAAGGAGCGGCTCGAAGAGTCCGGCCTGCTCTCGCGCGCCGACATTCATGGCGGCGACTTCCTCAATGACGCTCTTCCAGAGGGCGCCGACGTCGCGACCCTTATTCGCATCGTGCATGACCATGACGACGCGTCGGCGCTGAAGCTCTTGCGCAATGTGCGCAAGGCGCTCGCGCCCGGCGCGACGCTGCTCATCATCGAAGGCATGTCCGGCGTCAAAGGCGCCGAGCCGCTCGACGCCTATTACGGCTTCTACACGCTGGCCATGGGACGCGGCGAGCCGCGCCGCGTCGAAGAGATCGAGGCGCTGCTGCGCGAAGCAGGCTTTGGTAAATTCCGACTCCTGCGCAATGCATTGCCGGCTCTTGCGAGCATACTTTCAGCTAAGGCGGTCTGAGGCCGTTTGGACTGGAGTCCCGCTCGCGCTTCGCGCGTCGGCAATGACAGCCAATGGAACGAAGCTGCAGAATGTCATTCCCGACAGACCGCAGGCCTGATCGGGAATCCCGTTTAAAGGCGAAAGAAAGCTGCGCCTTCGCGCCTTTGGCGGTCGACTCAGTGCGCCCTTCTCCACGCGATCAGGCCCGCCGTCGATCCATCCAGCCCTTGCGTCGATTCGCTCGGGTTCTCCACAATCGGCGCCAAGCGGTTCGCGAGCTCCTTGCCCAGTTCAACGCCCCATTGGTCGAAGGGATTGATGTCCCAGATCACCGACTGCACGAAGACCTTGTGTTCGTAAAGCGCGACGAGGCGTCCGAGCGTGCGCGGATCGAGATGTCGGTAGAGCAGAACGCTTGACGGACGATCGCCTGGAAAGGTCTTATGCGGCGCGAGGCGTGCGATTTCCTCCTCGCTCAGCCCCTGCCCGCGCAATTGCACTTTCGCTTCCGCTAGCGTTCGACCGCGCATAAAAGCTTCGGCTTGCGCCAGGCAGTTGGCGAACAGCAATTCATGATGATGTTCGTCAGCGGCGGTGGGTTCGGCCGCGACGAGGAAGTCGATCGGGACGACGTCGGTTCCCTGATGCAGCAGCTGAAAGAATGCGTGCTGCCCATTCGTGCCGGGCTCGCCGAAAATCACTGGGCCTGTCTTATAACTGACGCGGGCGCCTTCGCGCGTCACCGACTTGCCGTTCGACTCCATGTCGAGCTGTTGCAGATAGGCGGGAAACCGCGCGAGCCGCTGATCATAGGGGATGACCGCATGAGCGGCGCATCCCATCACGTTTCTGTGCCAGACGCCGAGCAGCCCCATCAGCACGGGAATGTTTTGCTCAAGCGGCGCTTCGAGAAAATGCGTGTCGATGTCGTGTCCCCCCTGCAGAAACTGCAGGAAGCGCTCCGGCCCCACGCCGATCGCGAGCGCAAGGCCGATCGATGACCACAGCGAATAGCGCCCACCGACCCAATCCCAGAAGCCGAAGACGCGCGCGGGATCGATGCCGAATTCGGCGACCTTGTCGAGCCTGGTCGAGACGGCGGCGAAATGGGCTTTCACCGCCGCTTCGCCGAGCGCGGCGACGATGCGGGCGCGCGCGCTTCTCGCGTTCGCCATCGTCTCCTGTGTCGTAAACGTCTTCGACGAGACGATGAACAGCGTGCGCGCCAGATCGAGATTGTGCAGCGTATCGGCGAGATCGGCGCCGTCGACATTGGCGACGAAATGCATGCGCGGCCCCTCGCTGGCAAAGGGTGAGAGCGCGCGCGACGCCATCGCCGGACCCAGGTCCGAGCCGCCAATGCCGATATTGACCACGTCGCTGAACGGCGCGCCTGTCGCGCCGCGAATGTCGCCGGAGCGCACGGCGCGCGCGAAGGCGAAAACCTTGTCGCGTTCGGCTTCGATCAGGGGCCGCATGTTTTCGCCGCCGACGAGAAGCGGACGCGACGAGAGATCACGCAGCGCCATATGCATGGCGGCGCGCCTTTCGGTGTTGTTGATGAGTTCGCCAGAGAACAACGCTTCGCGCCTAGCTTCGAGATCGCGCGTCTCCGCCAGCGAGGTCAGCAGCGCGATCGTCTCGCGCGTCACTCGGTGCTTGGAGAAGTCGAAGAGAAAATCGTCGAGCTTGACGCTGAAATTTTTGAAGCGCGCGGGGTCCTCGGCGAAAAGATCGAGCGTTCGCGTCCGCGCCAAAGCGGAGGCGTGGAACTTCAATGCGTCAAAAGCGACGGCCACGGCGTCCGACATTCTTTTCTCGAAAAGCAAGCGTGTTTTCCTTCGCGATTTGTAGCCGATTCGAAGGCGGAGGGCGCGCAACGACTTTACGCCGCGAGGCTGGACCCTAAATTTTTACTGTATTGTGACAGAGGGATGTGAAATCCATATCTGTTCAATGACGCTTTTCTGACAGCAGGACGACGATGGACGCGATTCACTTCCTCGACGTGCGCGACGGCGGCCCGGTCGCCCATGCGACGGCGCGGATCGACGCGGCGGCCGCGCTTCGCAAGGCCTGTCTTGGCGTGGTCGCGCCGATGGGCCGGGTTTGCCTTCCGCCCATTGACCGTATCGCCGCGAATTGGCTGAAACGCTCCGCCTCCGCCTACCGGGCGGAGCTCGAGCGCATCGTCGCCATTCTCGGCTTTCCCGGCGCGATGACGCTGAACATGTCCTATCTCTTCGCCTGCACCACTCAGGCTTACGAGGACGAGCACGGACTGCCGCGCCTGCGCCGCACGCTCGACTGGCCCTTTCAGGGCCTCGGCAGGGGCGTCGAAATCGCGTTGCAATCCGGCCGGGCCGGCGAATTTTACAACGCCACCTGGCCGGGCGCCGTGGGCGTGCTCAGCGCCATGGCTCCCGGCCGCTTTTGCGCCTCGATCAATCAGGCGCCGATGAAGCGGCGCACGCAGGGCTCCATCGGCTTCGCCTATGACGCCATCCTCAATCTGCGCGACGCCTTGGCAAGCGAAGGCGGCTGGCCGCCGGACCATGTGCTGCGCTATGCCTTCGAAAATTGCGCAAATTTCGAGGCGGCCGTCGAGTTTATCGCCGGCGCGCCGATCGCGCGCCCAACTCTCTTCACCCTGGCGGGGGTCAGGCGCGGCGAGATGGCCCTGATCGAACGCACGGAACATGAGGCGCGCGTGCTGCGCGGACCGGTCATCGTCGTTAACGACTGGCAGGAGCCGCGGGCCGGCTGGCAGGCGCGCATGAGCCATGAGAACAATGTGAACCGCAAGGCGGCGATGCGCGCCGTCGCGCCCGACGCGCCGCGCTTTTCCTGGGTGCGGGAGCCCGTGCTCAACCGCCTGACGCGCCTCGCGGTGGAGATGTGCGCCGTCGGCGCGGGCGATTTTGCCGCGCGCGGCTACGAGTGCCCCTATGTGAAGGGCCAGCCGGCCCCGGCGACGCAGGACTTCTGCCTGCGCGCGGCGACGCCGACGGCGCTCGCGGCCTAATCGAGTTTCGGCGCACTGGCGCGTCGCAGCCGATCGTTGATCGCTTCGCCCAGTCCCCGCTCCGGCACATGCGCCACTGCGACATTGGCGATTTGGCGCGCGTCGAACTCCCGCAAATGGGCGAAGAGATTAGCCGCAGCCTCTATGAGGTCGCCCGACGGCGAAAGATCGAGCACCAATGCGCCCGCCGGCGCGCGCGCGGCGAGCCGGCCGCCGAAATCCAGCGCCGCCTCGCCCTCGTTGATTTCATGCGCTTCGAGACGCAGCCGCGCGGCAGGCGCGTAATGGGACGGCGTCATGCCGGGCGCGAGGACTTCCGCCTGCGCCGGCGACGCAAGCTTTGCGCCCAGAATCTTCTCGATCGCCTCCCGCGCCACCGCGCCGGGGCGCAGCAGAACGGGCGATGCTTCGCAGAAGGACACGATCGTCGACTCCAGCCCGGCGGCGGTGCGGCCGCCGTCCAGGATCATGTCGACCCTGCCCGAAAGATCTTGAGCGACATGCGCCGCGGTCACCGGACTCACGTGGCCGGAGCGGTTGGCCGAAGGCGCCGCGATCGGCCGGCCGAGCGCCGCGATCAGCGCTTGCGCCACCGGATGCGCCGGAACCCGAACCGCGACGCTTGGCAGGCCGGCGCGGGCGAGCTCGCAAACCGCCCCGCCCGACGCGGCGGGCGCGACGATCGTCAGCGGCCCCGGCCAGAAGGCCGCGGCAAGATGCAGCGCGACTTCGGGCAGAATCGCCTCGCGACGCGCGGCTTCAAGATCGGCGACATGCGCGATCAGCGGATTGAACGAAGGGCGGTCCTTGGCGTCGTAGATCCGGGCGACCGCCCACGCCTGCGTCGCATCGGCCCCGAGGCCATAGACGGTCTCGGTCGGGAAAGCGACCAGCCCGCCCTCGCGCAGGATCGCCGCGGCGCGAGCAATCGCGGCGGCGTCAGCCGGCGCAACAATCGTCACGCGTTGCGGCCGCTGTACGGAGGCTTGGGGATCGCCATATGCGCCTCGCGCAGCGCCTTCGACCAGCTCTCGCGCAAATCGCGAAAATACGGATCGTTCGAACCGATCCTGGTCGCCACCTCCGTCTGCAGCGCGTCGCGACGCAGCAGCGCGATATCGATCGGCATGCCGACCGAAAGATTCGAGCGCATGGTCGAATCCATCGAAATAAGCCCGATCTTCAACGCATCATAAATATCGGTGTCATAGGCGACCGCCCGGTCGAGTATGGGCTTTCCATATTTGTGCTCGCCGATCTGCAGATAATTGGTGTCCGGCGTGCATTCGATGCTGTTGCCGGCCGTATAGATCATGAAAAGACGAAGCGGACCCCCGGCGATCTGACCGCCGAGCAGCAGGGACACGTCGAAACTGACGCCCTGCGCCGCAGGCTCCCCCTCGGCGTTGCCCATCTGGGAGCGCGAAAGGCGCACCGCGCGCCCGACGAGCTGCGCGGCATGCAGCATGTTCGGCGTATTCATGACGCTTTCCACGACGCCGCTCTCGGGATGTTCGATCCCGTCGCCGATCAGGTTCACGACGCCCTGCGTCACCGAGAGATTGCCCGAGGCGGCAAGCATCAGCACGCGCTCGCCGGGCCGCTCGAAGAGATACAGCTTGCGGAACGTCGAAATGTTGTCGAGCCCGGCGTTGGTGCGCGTATCCGCGATCATCACCAGTCCATCGCGCACCAGAATGCCGCAACAATAGGTCATGTGACTCCGCAGCGGTTCGCGCCAAACGCTGCAGGACTTACAAGTTTCAGGCCATGAGGCAAGTGTGGCGCGGCCACAGCGAAGGAAAATCAGTCGCCGTTTTCGCTCTTGTAAGGAAGCTCGGCCGCATGTTCGGCAGCCCATTCCGCCACCGCCGCGCGCTCGCGCGCCAAATAGTCCGAAACCGCCTCGGCAAGGCGCGGGTCGGCCAAGTAATGGGCCGAATGGGTGATCACCGGCCCATAGCCCCGTGCGATCTTGTGCTCGCCCTGCGCGCCGGCCTCGACGCGCTTATAGCCGTGGCGGATCGCGAATTCGATCGCCTGATAGTAGCAGACTTCGAAGTGGAGGAACGGCAGCGCTTCCAGCGCGCCCCAATTGCGCCCGTAGATTGCGTCGTCGCCCAGAAAATTGATCGCTCCGGCGATATGACGCGCGCCGCGACGCGCCATCACCAGCAGGATGCGGTCCGCCATGCGCGCGCCGATCTCGTCGAAAAACGCGCGAGTCAAATAGGGGCGGCCCCATTTGCGCGCGCCCGTGTCCATGTAGAAGTCGAAAAACGAATCCCAGTGCGCCGGACGAATGTCGCTTCCCGTGAGCAGATCGATTGCGAGGTCGTCGCCGAGCGCTTCGCGCCTCTCGCGTTTGATCGCCTTGCGCTTGCGCGCCGTGAGCCGCGCCAGAAAATCCTCGAAGTCGGCATAGCCTTCATTGACGAAGTGGAACTGTTCTCCGGCGCGGTAAATGAAGCCGGCGCCGCTGAGCGCAACGCGTTCCTCCTCCGTACAAAAAGTGACATGAATGGAGGACGCGCCGCTCGCCTTGCGCAATCCCTGCAAGGCGGCAATCAGCGCGTCGCACGCGCCTTCCGGCGCATCACGCGCGATCAGCAGGCGGCGCCCGGTCACAGGCGTAAAGGGCGCGGCCACCTGTATCTTCGGATAGTAGCGTCCGCCGGCAAGCTCATAAGCCTGCGCCCAGCTCTGGTCGAAGACGTATTCGCCGAGGCTATGCGTTTTGATATAGGCCGGCGCGCAGGCGACAAGACGACTCCGCGAATCCTCGACAAGCGCATGCGCCGGCGTCCAGCCGGCGCGCGCGCCGACCGACTTCGATGATTCGAGCGCGCGCAGGAACGCGTGCGAGACAAAAGGATTGTATCGCTCGCCGGCCGCGTCCGGCAGGCCGGGCGGATTGGCGCAGGCGTCCCAAGCCTCAGCCGCGACGGAGTCGAGCGATTCGGCGTATCGAACGGAAAATTCTTGCGCCGTAAATTCTTGCGCCATGTGTCCAGTGGAGCAGCCGCGTTTGAAAGCTTTCTAGCACAGCCCCGCGGCGCCCTCTAACATGGCGCGAATGGCGACATCATCCAAGCGCGACTTTTGAGCAGGCAAGAAACGAACAACATGAGAATTAACGGCCGCGACTACAGAACGATCTGGCTTGATTCGGACGGGCGGCGCGTGCATGTCATCGACCAGACCGGCCTGCCGCATCGCTTCGAGACGAGAACGCTCGCGAGTTGGGAAGACGCCGCTGAAGCGATCAGCACGATGACGGTGCGCGGCGCGCCGCTCATCGGCGTGACCGGCGCCTATGGCATGGCGCTCGCCGCCTGGAGCGATCCAAGCGACGCCGCCATTGAGAGCGCCCATGCGGCGCTGCTCGCCACGCGGCCGACAGCCGTCAATCTGCGTTGGGCGCTGGATCGGCTGCGCGCGCTACTCCTCGCGGCTCCGCCATCGGCGCGCGCGGGCGTCGCCTATGCGGAGGCCGCCAAGATCGCTGAAGAAGACATCGCCGCCTGCCAAGCCATCGGCCGCTTCGGGGCCGATCTCATTCATAAAGCGCGCCTCGGCGACGGCCCCGTCAACATCCTCACCCATTGCAACGCCGGCTGGCTTGCCACCGTCGATTGGGGAACGGCGCTGGCGCCGATCTACACGGCGGCGCGGCAAGGCGCGCCGATACATGTTTGGGTGGACGAAACGCGTCCGCGCAACCAGGGGGCGAGCCTCACGGCCTTCGAACTGCTGGGCGAAGAGATCCCGCACACTGTCGTCGCCGATAACGCCGGCGGCCATCTGATGCAGCATGGGCTTGTCGATCTCGTCATCGTCGGCAGCGACCGTACGACGCGCGCCGGCGACGTGTGCAACAAGATCGGCACCTATCTCAAGGCGCTCGCGGCGCATGACAATGGCGTGCCGTTCTATGTCGCCCTGCCGTCTTCGACCGTCGACTGGCGCGTCGCCGACGGCGTGCGTGACATTCCGATCGAAGAGCGCAGCGCGCGCGAAGTCACCCATATCAGCGGCCGAAGCGTGGATGGCGCGCCGATCGAAATTCAGCTCACGCCCGACGGCTCTGCGGCGCGCAATTTCGGCTTCGACGTCACGCCGTCGCGCTTTGTCACGAGCCTCATTACCGAGCGCGGCGTCTGCGCCGCGACGGAAGAAGGGCTGAGAGGGCTATTCCCCGACCTTGCCGGTTAGCGAACAGCCCGCGCCGGCGCTGAATGTTCCGACTTCGGCGCGCATTCGCCAATCCACGAGAAGCGCTTCTCTCTTTCTATTCAAAGCTCATCTGCAATACGGTGATTGCGCGGTCAAATGGCGCTGTAGGCGCGTAACAGAAGTGATTTGTAGCGACCGGCGCATCTTTGCAGTGGCGATGGCCCGCATCCCATTCGTAGCCGGCTTCCTTCATGCAGCCGGTGATCGCCTTGTACAGAACAACCGGGTCTGCGCCTCGGCGCGCCTCAGGGTGGGCGCTTTCCGCGTCAAGCTCACAGAGAGAAGTTTTAAGCTGCTGCTCTTTGAGAAATCCAACCGAACTGCCGTATAGGACGATCTCAAGGACAGCGAGAACGACGGCCCCCGCCGCGAGCGACGCGACCGCATAGCGGGCATTCTTTAGGTAGCGAATGTCAATGAAGTAAAGGCCGCCTGCGGTCAGTAGACCGCAAGCGAGAATAAGGGCGAAGGGAACAATAAAAACGGCGAGATCTTGGTTCAAAGCGTACACCCCTTCTTCTTGCGCCTGCGATTAGTGAAATCGCGGTTACGATCGAAGCAGGAGTCATCAGCCTTTGCGGCGGTTAAGGGGGTACCCCATCCCCTCGGCGCGTGGCGACCAAGTCACTCACGGCTCATGTGACGTAACGACCTATCATTGCAGCGCTTACGACGTCAACAGGTTGGAGGCGACTTGTGGCGTTTATTTCGATGTCTCACGCGTTCCGTAAGTCTTGAAGCGTTCGACGGTGCGCATGATCTCGTCGTCGGAGAGCACCACGGGGTCGCCGGCAAGCGCGCCAAGGTAGAAGACCTGCGCGAGCGCTTCGAGTTCGACCGCGCGCCACAAAGTTCTGCGCATATTCGCGCCGGTGACGATGGCGCCATGATTGGCGAGCAGCACGCCGTCGCGATCCGCTAGCCCAGCGACGACGAGTCGCGACAGTTCCGCCGTGCCGTAGGGCGCGTAACCGACGCAGCGCACAGTCGGGCCGCCGAAAGCGGCGATCATGTAATGCACGGCGGGAATGTCGCGCCGCAAGGTCGCGATCGTCGTCGCATAGGGCGAATGCATATGCGCGATGGCGTTCACGTCGGGCCGCGCGCGGTAGATGTCGAGATGGAACCGCCACTCGCTCGACGGCGGCAAAGGACCGTCGAAGGCGCCCTCGCCAACAAGCGGCAGGCGCGCAATCAGACCAGGGGAAAGCTCGCGGCTGGGAACGCCGCTCGGCGTGACGAGCGCGGCGTCGCCGACGCGCAGGGACAGATTGCCCGCAGAGCCGTGATTGAGACCCAGCCGCTCCATCTCTTGCGCGGCGTCGACGATCGCCGTGCGCGCATCGCGCTCCTTCATGCGAGAAGCCTTACAGGCGCGGCGCGGACCGTGGCAAGGCAGGCTGACGCATGCACACGCCCGCGCGCAGGGCGAACGCGAGCGTTCGATGAGAGCGATTGCATGCAAGCCCGCAATATTGCGCGCGCACGGGTTGCGGTATAGGACGGGCCTCCCCGTCTCGGGGCCGGTAGCTCAATGGTTAGAGCCGGCCGCTCATAACGGTCTGGTTGCAGGTTCGAGTCCTGCCCGGCCCACCAAGAAAATCAATAACCTACGAAGTCGCTGTATTTCCGGGCCACCGTTTCGGCCACCGTAACGCTACTTCTGCCCGATCGCGAGCGCCGCTTCGTCCTGATAGGTCGGAGACACGTGCCCGTAGTGATCTAGAATCATCTGCTCGCTCGTTCCGAGGAAGTCCGCGACCTTGCGCGTCGGCAATCCCTTCGCGACAAGCCACGACGCACAGCTGTGGCGCAGCGTGTAGGCCGTGACGGCCGCGTCCAAGCCGGCGAGCCTCACGGCGCGACCAAGAGCTACCTTCACGCTAGCGACCGGTGCGCCGTTGAACATGACGACGTGGCCGCGCTCACCATCAAGCCGACGCCAGCGCGACAAGTGCGCTTTAAGTCGCGGCGCGAGCTTCACGCTTGGTTGGCGTTTCGTCGTCTCGGCTTTACCCTCGGCATGACGATGGAATAGACCGCGCTCGATATCGACGTGGGATCTGCCTGGACCACGATCCCACGTCGCATTCAAGATCGCGCCGGGACGCGAGCCGCTGTATAGGCCAAGGATTAGGAAGCGGCATAGGTGACGCAGGGGGCGCTTGTCCGTCGTCACGCCCTCCTGAACCTCTCGCGTGCGCCAGCACGTCCAGAGCAGCTTTGCAGCTTCGTCACGCGTGAGCCATCGCTGGCGAGCCTTGCCCTTCTCAGGCAACACAACACGGACAATTGCACGGTGATATCCCTCTCGCTGATGATGGCCGATCGCTGCGCGAAGGTCTTCCAAATCGCGCTTTGCGCCGCCGCCCCTGCCCTTGTTGCCGCCCTTGCGCTTGTCGGAGCCTTTGCCGTAACGCGAGTCCGCATACTTCCGACAAAGGGCGCCGTTGATTTCATCTAAGCGCTTGTCGCCGAAAAACTCTAGGAGGCGTTCAGCGCGCTCGGCTGTCTTTTCCGGTCGTGCATGTCCCGGCGCAACGTCGTCGAGATAGATTTTGATTACATCCGCCACGCGAATTTCAGACAGAGCGCGTTCGCGTCTCTCCGGCGCGTATTTGCTGGCGATGTATTCCGCGAGCTTTCTTTCAGCCGCTTCACGCTCGCCAGCGCTGCATCCAGTGCTAACTTGTCGTCCGCTGTCTTTAATGATCCATCTTGTGTCTTTGACGATGCGACCAGCGGGATCTCTTCGGGGCGGACGCAACCAAAGGTGTGCGCCTTTGTTGGGACGAGGCATTGCTGAAACATCCGTTCTATGGCGGCGAGCGTCGTCCAATCCTTGTTTGCCACCCTGTAGATTTCAAGCGTCCCCTTGCGCGCTTCACGGCGCAGCGCCGCGACCGATAAGCCGGGGAAGTGCCCGGCCGCGTCGGCGAGACGCAGGGGCTTGTCTTTGGGCGTCGGTTGTTCGCAATGGCTCATGATCTTAGCGCGCGAAAGGGGCGGCTGATAGGCCGCCCCTTTTCCTCGTTAGGCCGCTGGCGGCGCATCGACTGCCGCTTTAGCCGCTAGGTGGTCTTGGTCGTCCATTTCGAACGCCGCGCCGGCGGCGATCATGCCATACGTCACGTCGGCGTCGATTAGATCAAAGACCAGGCGGGCTTCCTTTTTCGCATGCCAAATGTGGTGGTCACGCGATTCGACAAAGCCCTCGTCATCCTTCGCCGTGTCGTCGTTGGCAAGCGCAGCCCACACCAAATCGCGCCATGCAACGAGCATGCTCGTTGAAGCGCTGAAGATATGAAATGCGGTCGTTTCCTCCTCGGTCGCGGTGTGATCAGAAAGCCGGTCGTAAACGGCTGGCACACCGCTCGCGTTGCGCTCGTCGCCGAAAATTTCCGTGAAAATTTTCGCCTTCAGTTCGCGTTCCGACTGAGAAACCAAATCGCCGATGAGTTGCCGATCTTCCAAGGTAAGCTTATCAAAGGTAGACATGATACCTCACAATCTCTGCTTCGAGTTCCGGCACGCGATCTCTCGACGCCCGTAGCTTGGTGCAGCAGCGTCGCTGGCATTCCGGCTGGGTGTTATCTGCCATCGTTCAATCACTCCATCGTTTGAGAAACCAAGCCCGCGAAGGGCTGTGGTCTATAGTCAGTTCGAAGTTGGCGATTGACAAAAATCGGCACAAATTTTGTGCAATTGCTGCACAAATATTAGGTAATCGTAGAAACCGCGCCACATAGCGGAACCGTGTGAGTCAGGCCCTAGAGCGGAGTAAGCGTCCGACGCGAACCGTCTGTCGCGGGAGAAATTCCAGGGCAGGAGCGCATCGATATTTTTATTCGGCCAGCCAGCGGCTATGCGCTCCAACGTCTGCGTGAGCCATGCGCTGGGATCAACGTCATCGAGGCGCGCAGTCGCAAGCAGAGAGGCGATCGTCGCCCATGTCTCGCCGCCGGCTTCGGATTCCGCGAACAGCGCGTTTTTCGGGTAATCGTCCTGCGGTCGGATCGTGCGTTCGACGCTGTTGTTGTCGAGTTCGACGCGCCCCATCTTCGATGCAAAACTGCCGGCGCAGATGCGCCCAACGCAGGCGAGCGTCGCCGGTCCGCCGGCCGATCGGGATCGGCGAGCTTGCGGTAGGCGGCATAGCCGTCGCACTGGAGAACGCCCCGCCAGCCCGCAAGATGCCGTTCGACGCATCTGGCGGCGCGGCTGTCTTCGAAGCGGTAGGCCACGATCGGCGGCCCTGCTCCGCCACAGAGACGATCGTCTCTCAGATAAGTCCACAGATCGCCAGTTCGCGTTCGCCCGCGTCCGGTCGCCAGGACAGGCAGGGTGGTCTCGTCGGCGAAAATCCTGGCACCGTCCCGGACGAACTGGAAAAGCCGATCGGCGAGCGGCCCGAGGTGGAAGCCGACATGGCCCATCCAGCACGCCATGAGATTACGTCCCTCCGGCTCGAAGACCTCTTCGATCCGCTCGAGATGAGCCGGCAGCGGACGCCTCCCGCCGGCTTGCTCGGCGGCGGGCGCAGCTTCTCGAGCCTGGCCTCGACGGCAGCAAGCCCCGTCTGAAATTCCTCAAAGGCGAAGGCGTATTGACTGTCGTTGAGCTTCTCGGCTTCGCCCGTAGATCGCTCGCTGGATGGTCTAGAGGAGTTGCAGACGTTCGATCCGCGCCTGCGCGTCAGCGCTCGCCGCCTTCAGCGCCGCAACTTCGGCTTCAAGCGAAGAGTTCGATCGCCGTATGTCGGAGATCATCGCCTTCAAAGCGGAAGGGTCGTCCGGAAGGTCGTGGAAATCGCCGTCCATACCTCGAAGACAAGCACAGACCCTGCGATTTGTGGTGCCCCTATCTTGGCCTGAGTCACTATGTCGCAGGGTCAACCCGCGCTCGTCGGCTGCACGAGGGGTGCGCTGCGGACGCGCATCCAATCCCTTCGACAAGCGCGGCGAGCTGAGCGGCGGACATCTGCGCTTCGCGTCGCCAGCGAAAGAGCTGATGCACTCTCACGTGCGCTCTGGCCACCGCCGAGACGTTGACACCCGTAACATTGGCTTCGGCCAAGATCACGTCCTTCTCGCGAACAGGTGCGCCGCGTTCTCGCAGGGCTTGCTTCCGGCGCATCCAAAACGCGAAACGTTCTAAGCCCGGATATGGGCTCAGAAATATGATGATCACCCGGAAGATACCGGAGCTCAGATCATCCTCGTCCAAGACCGATGCGCTACACGGGAGCCGTTGGACGCTTACGAGCGGAACCGTGTGGGTCAGGCCATAGAGTATAGAGGTTGAGCCAAAGCCGGAGCGCTTCGCTTCACAAGCCGGAGGGGGTTTAAATAAATCCTTGTCTTTAAAAGAAGAAGGAAGCGCTTCGCTTTGTAGTCCGGAGGAGGTTTAAATTCTCCGGCTAGGAAATTAACTGCGCCGGGCGGAGCGTCGAAAGAGCGAGCGAAGCGAGCGATGAGCGCGGAGCGCGGCGTAATATAATAACTTCCCCACGAGCCGCCCACGACGACACTAACCGAGGCGGTTCCTTTAAAAAGGGTCTTTTGAAGACCCCTTCCGGAATACGACTCAGTTAGTCCGTGGACGGCTCGCCCGGCAGGTAAAAAGCTTTCGCAAAAACCCTTACCGGCACTTCACCGCATGCAGGTCTCGGCGTTGGCCTGCACTAGCTTACGACTTAACGACGCTGACGCCGCGCCGGCTGGGACTAAGGGCTCTAAGCTTTGACGACCACCCTGCGGGCTCCCAGCCAACCATAGCTCCCGCTAAGTTTAAGTCTCGCGCCATGGTTTGCATTCCCACGAGACCGAGCCGGTCGGACCGGCGACGCTTTGTGCTTTGACTTTGGGTGCTTTGAGCTTGGGTGCTTTGAGCTTGGGTGCTGTCTCGCGACAGCCACAATTATAGCCCAGGCGCCGCTGCTGCTGCAACGCGTATCTTTCAGGAATCTGTCAATCTGTGCAAGAGATAGGCGTCAGACGCGCCTGTAGCGGTTGCTGATGCGACGGAGCATCAAATCGAGCAACAAGCCGTCACTGCTTAAAGCGCTTGTCGCCCTTTATACGGCGATCTCCCTGCAGCCCGAGACGGTCTCCTCCTGCAAGCCACCTCGAACGGTGGTGCCCTGATCCCAGCCGCCGCGGACGTCGGCGACGATCAGGCGCCGAACTACCGGCGCGCCGAGACCGGCTGGAGCAGTTTCGAGCGGCGATATGATAATCTGATGATCGAGCCGATGTTTACCGCTGCTGCTTCGCTATGCCTTTGCCATGGGGCGTTGCGGGTCGCATCCAGCGTCACAGTTCATCGGCGACCCCGACCCGCGCGCTACGTTCTCGACGTGCTTTCCGACTTGCCGCGTCAGACCGGCGTTTTGGTCAGTCGGACGTGCCGCCGCTGGCTTGTATCGGCATATTGATGCTGACCAGCCGGCCCCGCCCGACGCGCCGAGCCTGCCGGCGATGATCTTTGGATCTCGGCAACAATCCATTAAGGCACAATCCCATTGCTCGAGGCGAGCAGATCAGCATCAAGCTCAACAATGTCCATGCTTGGCCGCACAGGGCTAGTAATCAAAACCTAACGCTTGGCGCCCAGTTCTCAGCTTTTGAGCGAAAACGATGTCGAAGTCAGCGATGCGCCAAAGGACTAAACCGCTCCCGCGGTAGTGCCTGCGATCAGCGGTGAAGCACCCCGGGGAGTTCAGGTCAGGTTCTGTTCTGTTTCTTTAGCTTCTTCACTCGATGCTTCTGGTAGTCGAACACGGCTGCGGCGAATGGCAGGGAACGATTCGCTCGCACATGAGTCAGCGAGACGATAAGCGCATCACGGCCTTCCTCTGGCGCCATGTGACAGACGATGCCGCCTTCGTCGCCGGCATATGAGATTTCCGTGACGATTTGCCGTGGCTTGACGACGACCGCGACCTGTTGCGCCCGAACATGCCCGATCACCGAGGGCGTCAATTCAACCTCGAAAGGCGCGGCTGCTCTCAACGCCGCGAGAAGCCGGTAGGTTTTCTCCGGCTTGTCGAGCATCGATGGCCTCCGAAGGTTTCACGTAAGACGGCAGAGCCTTCCCCTACCGTCGCCGCGAGGCGGCGGCATAACGGGATGTCTCGTCCTGTCTCAAGATCATGGGGTTCGCAACCTCGTGTGAGACAGGAGTATCGCCATGACCGACAAGGCCGTCAGCCCGTTGCGCCAGCGCATGATCGAAGACATGACGGTCCGTCATTTCAAGGAGAAGGTCCAGAAGGATTACATCCGTCACGTCAGGAACTTCACAGTTTTCCTCGGCCGCTCGCCCGACACCGCGACCAGCGAGGACCTTCGCCTTTTTCAGCTGCAAATGACGAGGAACCAAGTCGGCGCCGCGAGCGTCAATTGCGCGATCGTCGCGCTGCGGTTCTTCTTCAAGGTGACGCTCGAACGAGCAGACTTGGTCCGGCGTCTGACCTTCGTGCATGAACCGCGCAAGGCGCCGACCGTGTTGAGCCAAGAGGAAGTGGCGCGTCTCCTGGAAGCGGCGCCCGGCGTCAAATACAAAGCGGCGCTCGGCGTCGCCTATGGCGCCGGGTTGCGCGCGTCCGAGGTCGTCGCGTTGAAAGTGTCCGATATCGACAGTCAGCGCATGACGCTCCGCGTTGAGCAAGGCAAGGGTCACAAGGACCGCTATGTGATGCTGTCGCCGCGACTGCTCGAGCTGCTACGCGACTGGTGGCGAGCAGCGCGGCCACGGGCTTGGTTGTTTCCTGGGCAGAACCCAGTCAACCCCATGACGACCCGGCAGCTCAATCGCGCCTGTCACGCCGCCGCCCGGACGGCTGGGATCACCAAGCGCGTGTCGATGCACACGTTGCGGCACAGCTTCGCCACGCATTTGCTCGAGCAGGACGTCGACATTCGGGTGATCCAAGTTTTTGCTCGGACACGCCAAGCTAGACACGACCGCCCTCTATACGCGGGTCGCCGTCAATACGATCCGCGAAATGACCAGCCCGCTGGAGCGGCTCAGCCTGACCGCCGCAGGAGGCGAACCGCCCGCCTAACGCCACTCCCGTGGCGCGTCCAGTCCTGGAGGTCGCGGATATTTTCCGCGCCCATGGCCCGGCTTGGCGTGACGCCAACGCCGGCCGTGTGAGCCTTGGCCAGTTGAAGGCGATGTCGGCGATCGAGAGCTGCCGGACGGCGGCGCTCGGCGGGCATGTTTTGCGCTGCGAGGACTGCGCCCACACGGACATCGCCTACAACAGTTGCCGCAACCGGCATTGCCCCAAGTGCCAGGGCGCGGCGGCAAGGGCGTGGCTTACCGAGCGCGAGGCCGAACTCTTGCCAGTCCCCTATTATCACCTGGTGTTCACCCTGCCGGCGGCGATCGCCGACATCGCCTATCAGAACAAGGCGCCGATCTACGACATCCTGTTCAAGGCGTCGGCCGGGACGCTGATGACGATCGCCGCCAACCCCAAGCATCTGGGCGCGCGCATCGGGCGTCATATCCATTCTCCACACTTGGGGATCGGCGCTGACGCATCATCCCCACATTCACATGATCGCGCCGGGCGGCGGCGTCTCGCTCGATGGTCAGCGATGGGTTTCCTGCCGGCCTGGCTTCTTCCTGCCGGTGCGCGCGCTATCGCGGTTGTTCCGTCGTCTTTTCCTCGAACAACTCATGGCCGCGCACGGCGCCGGGCGTCTGCAATTCTTCGGTGCGCACGCCGCCCTCGCGGCGCGGGATACGTTCTCGGCTTTTCTTAACCCGTTACGCGCGACCGAGTGGGTCGTCTACGCCAAGCGCCCATTCGGCGGGCCAGAGGCGGTGCTGGCCTATCAACTGTTGCGAGGCAGAAGACGAATGAAAGGAGTGCCGCCGGCTTTCACCCGCCGGGCCTGCAGCGGTGCATCGTCAGCTTCTCGAAAAACCTGGAGGACGACATCCCGCTCTAGCGCCCCGTCGGCGCACGCCCTTCCCCATCGAGCACTGGGTCAAGAATGCCGCGGATGTGAGCAAACTGCTCTAGGATGAATTGGCCCCGCTCCATAAATCGCTCGAAGCGCCAGTCGGGGAATAGCTCCGCGCCGACGAAATCCTCACTCTCTAGGAACCGGGAGTGCCAGACGACGGTTGCCGCTCCGGTCGCGTCTACGAACCAGGAGCCGTGCGCGATAAGATTGCGCTCCTCGGCCAAGTCAACCGCCAGACCCCAGATCTTCGCCTCTTCAACGCCCACCTCGGCCGGCGGGGTAAAGAAGGCCTTAAGTTCCTGGAAGCCCTTCTTCGCGTTGATCCGCGCGATCTTCTTTTTCAGCGCCAGATCCGCGTCCTGGAGCACCCAGAGCGTCTCGACGACGATGCCCTCGATGCGCCCGAAGAGTGTAACGGCGTCCGCGATCTTGATCTTCAACTCCGTCGGCAGCACGAATGTCACCGGGAGCCGGGCCATCTCTTCTTTTGTGAATTCCACTGACATTGGGTTTGTCCGTTCGTCCGTGAGATATACCAAATGACATGGCATTCGATCTAAAAATGCCCCCGAACCGATGATCAGCTACTTGCCGTCAGAGATGCTGAATACGTTCTACGACTTGGCGCGTGTGGACTCCGCGAGCCTTGACAAACAGTTGCGCGGCCAGGTTCAAGCGATCGAGCGCCAGGCAGCCGCCGCAGGGGCGCTTGCCTCCGGCAGAACCATTCTGCTCGCCTGCGAGGCCGGTGCGGATTCACTGGCGGCCCGCTGCCGAATGGCCTGGGCCCAACTATTCAAGGTCATGAGCGCATATGCGATCAAGATCGATCGTGACACAGGTTCGCTTTTCCTGTCCGAACTGGGGTCGCAAGCGGCCAACTCCGCGATCACCGTTCGGTCCATCGTCGGGAGCTGCTCAGTGTTCCGAGCGGACCTCTCGGACGATGCCAAGCAGGCCGGAATGGACATCATCGAGAAGGCGCTGCAACATGAGGTCGCGCGCATGAAAGCCGAGATGAAACTGCTTATTGCCGCGTCGGAGAACATGAAAGCCGTGAGCGCCCCACCGAGCATCGCGATTACCGGCGATGGGAACCTCGTAATCGCTGGCGACGGCAACCAGGTCAACGCCCTGACACAGATCGACACGGCGGCGGCCAAGTCGCTGACGGACGCGCTGAGAGCGACGTTGGAACAACTTGCTGCGCTTCCCGCCGACGCCCCTATTGATGTCGTCGAGATTAAAGAGATCGTCGAGGAGGCACTGGTCGAGGTTCAGAAGCCAAAGCCAAATAAGATCAAGGTCACCAGCGCAATCAGGAGTATTGCCGAGACGATTAAGTTCGTCCCGGCACTCAAGGCGGCCTACGACATCATCAAGCCTGCTGCCGCGATGGTGGGTATATCTCTACCATGATCGAGGCGTGGCCGCTGCTGGATATGGAGAACCGCGGGGACGGAGTGGGCGATCTACGGTGACAAGCTGACCTGCCATGGGGTTGCAATCACTCCTCTTGACCCACCTCCCGCGCACGCATCCGAAAAGCGGACCCTCCGAACTCCTGCTTTGGGTCAAAAGTGTTCGCCCACCACCGTTTCCACCCCCTCTGTCGCTGGAACCAAAGCGTTAGATTCCGGCCACCAGATCGGGGAGACGAATTCAAACCGGAACTGCGAGAGCTCCAAAACGATCGCGTGGATGACGTGCTCAATGGTGCCCACCCGGCGTGTGAGGAGCGCACGACGGCGCTGTGTCTGCTACGCGCCATCGAGGTGCTCGATGGCGACCAGGTTGCCAACTCCGGCAAGTAGACGGATCAAGATTGTTCGCAAGGCCATTCAGCCCTGGCGCGGCGGATGGTCGACAACGCCGACGACGACGGCACGGTGTAGTCGGCAAGCTTCTCGGGTCCGCAGAACGGGGCTTGGACGGCCCGTCATCGACCCTACCAAGGTCAAAGTCATTCTCGCAGGGGAGTGAACACACCTCGATATGAAAGCATAAATCCTCATAAGTCCCACGTTTATCCTACTAATAATTGCTATTTATAAGTGTGCATCATCGATGAATAGTCACTGATGCAGACATTAATACATAAGAAAGGAAAATTATGACCAAGCGCTCCGTTGACGAAACTGTTGTTGCACGCAAGGCAATCTCCGCACCTTATGCTGATACTGCTCTTTGCAAATTCTTGACCAAGCAGATTGCAGCGTTGTCCGGCGTCAAAAGCCAGAGGGAGATCGCTGCGGAGGTTGGGTATGATCGGTCTAACATAATTTCGATGATCAAAAAGGGAGACACAGCGCTGCCACTCGACAAAGTCCCTGCGTTTGCAAAAGCACTAGACGTTGATCCAAAGCACCTCTTCCGATTAGCGCTCGAACAGAACCACCCTGAGATCGCGCGCGTAGCCCATGAGATTTTTGGCAATGTCGTAAGCGAGAATGAAATGGCGCTCGTCAGGATGTTTCGCGAAGTTACTGGCGATCGCGATCCGAAGCCGGAGGCCGTATTACTCAAGTCGATTGAAGACGCCTTCAAAACGAAACGACGGCTTGAGTGACGCCGGGCATGCTGAAAGCCCCCAACGGGGCGGCGAACCAGTCCGGCGTCGGCGGAAATCCTAGCCACGCGAGACTGCCTCGCGAAGTCCTAGATGGGGACGCAATCTCTTATTGGGATGCAGCCTGTGCCTGGTGATTTTCCATTCGCAACACCTGCCGCCAGTGCGTTCCCAACTGAACAGATAAAGGCGGTCCGATTAGATGGACTGAACTCGTGCCTGTCCCTCCCTACCCTGGTAACGAAAACGGCCTCTCCGTAAACCCAGCGTCAGGCCAGCGGACAGTTTTGTTTATTGAATGTTTGTTGAATGTTTAGACGCGATCGCTTTGAATGACCGAGTCCATACAAGATATTGATAGCGCCAGAGCTAGAGCTACTATACCTCGAACAAAAACCCATCGAACGGATCGAAAGCTAAATAAATTTGCACGATGCGGAAAACAGCAATTTTCCGAGCTTTGTTAAGCTGAAGGACGTCCGCTCAAGCGGAGGTCTCACTGAGACAATAGATACATCGGCGACGATTAACACTGCCGGGACAGACAGCTCAGAGAATTTCCCTCGTCAGGAAAACAAGGTAACACCTGCCAATCTCGGCGTTGGATCTCGCCCTGGTCTCCTCGCTCGTTCCGACGGCGTCCTCCCGGATACGCTTCGATCTTCGTCCTCACCAACGGCTCTGAAAAAAGCGCTCCGATCGCCGCCAGATCCCGGCGCGACATCATCATTCATGCAGCTGAGGCACCGCCTCGGGTTCGCATGCGACCCGGCCAATTTTACTCCTTGTCGCGCGGGCTTTCGATGCGCCACCAAAATTGGAGAAGATCACGCTCACTTTCAAATCTTTCCTTTCCAGATCCGAGCTTCGACCCATAAACGTTTAGATAGGTAATGACGCAGTCGATAAAAAGTGATTTCATCGTCTTGCGGCGAGTAGCCGCCTCTGCTTTTACTAGGGCGTGAACTTCCGGAGGAAGCTTAAAGTTAGTATCTCGAAGAGCTATTTTTAGATTAGCGTGTATAGTGTCACGATCTTCTGGCATATTCTTACACCTAAGCATGTCTGAATGACATTAAATGTAAATTGTCTGCGAATCAATACAAATTTTCAATAGTCTATTCGAGCGATTTCGCTAATTACTTATTTAGCTATCAAAGCGCGCGAACTGGTGCCATTGGATGACCTTCAACGAGGTGACGTCGCCCATCCATGCCAACTTGCATTTCCTCAGCTACCGAACACAAGTCGCAGAGGTCCTCGCCGCGCGCCGTTGCGAACTGCCCTCTCGTCAACATGCGGGCGGGCTTCGAATTTTGCGGGATCTCGGCGTGTAGGTTAACGTCCTCTTAATTTCAACGCATCGATCTTCGGGCTGGGTAATGACAGGGCGTGAGCTCAAGGTAAGCTATTCCGTCACTGATAACGTCAATCTCGCCTTTTATCAGAACGCGGTGCCGTTCCTGCGCGAGCTGATGCTGGCGAATGAAAGCGGACGAGAGCTCGCTGATGTCAGCGTCAAGCTGACAGCCGAGCCGCCCGTCCTGACGCCTCGGATATGGCGCGTAGACCGGATCGCGAACGGGTCGTCGCATCATATCCATCCACTCGATCCGAAGCTCGATCCCACGGCCCTCGGCGGCCTCAATGTCGCAAGGCGCGCGGAACTGCGCTTCCTCGTTGAAGCTGGCGGCGAAGTAGTCGCCGAGGAAAGAGTGGAGATCAATCTGCTACCGCCCTCGCATTGGGGCGGTATGAGCGCAGCGCCCGAGCTCCTTGCAGCCTTTGTGCAGCCGAATGACCCGAACGTCGACGTGATCTTGCGCGAGGCCGCGGACAAATTAGCCCAGGCCGGCCGCGACCCGGCGATCGATGGCTATAAGCACGGCAAAAAGGCGCGCGCCTGGGAAATCGCGGAAGCGATATGGTCCGCGCTCGCCGCCCATTCCATCGCCTATGTGCTCCCGCCCAAAAGCTTCGAGCGGCACGGCCAGCAAGTTAGGGGACCGAGCGAGATACTATCGCGACAAGTCGGGACCTGTCTCGATCTCTGTCTCTTTTACGCAGGCTGTCTCGAACAGGCGGGACTCAATCCGCTCATCGTTCTGACCGAGGGGCACGCTTTCGCCGGCGTCTGGCTGGTCGATGAAGATTTCACCGAAGCGGTTGTGGATGACGCCCAGGCGCTGCGCAAGCGCGTGCAGCTCCAGGAAATGGCGCTGGTCGAGACGACGCTCATCACGGGAGCGACGCCGTCCCGATTCAGGCATGCCGTCGATCAGGGCGCGAAGCAGATCGCCGAAGCCGCGACGCCGGTTTTAGAGCTCGCAGTGGATGTCCGGCGCGCCCGTGCGGCCGGCGTCAAGCCTATGGACCTCGGCAGGGGCGCCGAACCCGCGGCGGAAGCAAATGTGGCCCCTGCCGCAGAGCTGATTCTTGAAGAGGCGCCGCAATTCGAAGAGGAGTTCGACGCACGGGCTCAGCGAGACGCGCGCCCACTGGATCGGCTTGAGAGCTGGAAGCGCGCTCTTCTCGATCTGTCGATGCGCAACCGCCTCCTTAATTTCAGGGAGGGGAAGACCGCGATCTTTTTAGAATGCCCCGACCCGGCAAAGCTTGAAGACATGCTGACCGCAGGCAAGATGTTCAAACTCTTGGGCCGAGCGAGCGTTTTCGACGGTCAGGATGGCCGCGACCCGGCATTGTTCGACAGCACTTACAAGGAAGACGGCAGAAAGCGTTTCGTGCTGGAGGCGCTCGAGCGCGAGGAGCTTCATGCCCATGTCGCCGAGGCCGATCTGGAAGGGCGGCTAACGGATCTCTTTCGCACTACGAGACTGGCCTTCGAGGAAAGCGGCGCCAACGTCCTTTTTCTGTGCTTGGGCTTCCTGAAGTGGTCGCCCAAGAAAAGCGCCGGCCACTATCGCGCGCCGCTGATCCTCGTTCCCGTCAGTCTGGAGCGTAAGAGCGTGCGGGCCGGGTTCCGCCTCAAATTGCATGAGGATGAAACCCGATTCAATCCGACGCTTCTCCAGATGCTGCGCGAGGACTTCGAGCTCTCGGCGCCCGAACTCGAAGGTGATCTGCTGCGCGACGCCTCCGGCGTCGACGTCGCGGGCATCTGGCGCATCGTGCAAAAGCACGTCAGAAACATCAAGGGCTGGGAAGTTGTCGAGGACGTTGCGCTGGCGACGCTCTCGTTCACAAAATATCTTCTTTGGAAGGATCTCGTCGAGCGCACGGAGGAACTCAAGCGCAACCCCGTCGTGCGTCATTTAATCGAGACGCCCTCCCATTCCTTTGAAGGCTCGGGCGGCGGATTTGTGGAGCCGGAGACGCTCGATGCAGCTGTCGACCCGTCCGAACTTTTCACCCCGCTTTTTGCAGACTCTTCGCAGCTCGCCGCCGTCGTTTCGGCACAGCGCGGTAAGGATTTCGTGCTGTTTGGGCCGCCGGGCACGGGTAAGAGCCAGACGATCGCCAATATGATCGCCAATTGCCTGGCGCACGGCAAGACGGTGCTTTTCGTTTCTCAGAAAACTGCTGCGCTCGAAGTCGTTCGCCGCCGGCTCGACAACATCGGCATCGGTGACTATTGCCTCGAGGTGCACTCGACCAAGGCGCAAAAATCCAGCGTCGTCGCGCAGCTCGCCAACGCCTGGCGCGAACGCAGCCGCGCAGACGAAGGGGCCTGGTCGATCGCCAATGCGCAGCTTGCCTCCAAGCGCGACGAACTCAACCGCTTGGTCTCAGCGCTTCACCGCCGACGCTCGAACGGCATGACTGCCTATGAAGCCTTCGGCCGCGTAATCGCGCATCGAGATCTGCATCCGGACGTTGGATTGTCCTGGCCGCGGCATATTGACCACGACCCGCAGACTCTTGTCGCTCTTAGTGCCGTGACCGACAAACTTGCCGTCGCGGTCCGCGGGATCGGCGATCCCGCGACGCATCCGCTGAGAGGCATGCGCCAGACGCGATGGAACCCGGCTTGGCGTGACGAGGCCGCGGCCGCCATCGACCGTCTCCACGGCGCTATGCAGGACTTGCGGAGGAATGCGGAGGTGTTCTCCGGATCGATTGGCCTCCACCAGAATGCCATGGGGCTCGCGCGTCTGTCGGAACTCCTTAACCTTGGAGCCACTCTGACGACGTCCGACGCCGCCGAATGCACCGCGGCGGCCGTGCTCTTGAGAGACAACGTCAAGACAGCGATCGAGAATGCACTGCGCGAGCTCAGGAGGCTAGCGGATCGCGCCGACGCGCTCCGGAAGGACATGGACAGCAGCTACGCGCGCGCTGTCCTCCGCCTCGATTTTGCTCAGATCGAGAGAGACTGGAATGCCGCCTGCGAGGCTAATTTTCTTGTGCGCGCAGGTCGCAAGGAGAAAATACGGGCGCAACTGCAGCCCTATTGTGCGACGCCACCGCAGGACATCTCGCGGGATATCGTGCGCTTGCGCGAGCTGGCGTCGATCGCGGCCCACGCCGACGGTCTGAACACGACCTTCGCCGAACTTGGACGCTTATACCGTGGGCTCGATACGGATATAGACGGGATCGAGCGTCTCATCGCCTGGTCGGTCAAAATACGTGAGGCGGTTCGGAGCTTTGCGACAGAATCAGACGATGCGGTGTGGCTTCACGACCACGTCGCCGTGCTTCTGGCGGACTATGGCCATCTGCTCCAGCCTGGCGGCGCCGCCTATGAAGCCTTTTACGCGATGCAGACCGGCTGGGCCGACGCCTGGAGCGCCATCGTAGAACTCGCGCGCTGCGTGGGCGTTGACGATCCTGCAGCCTTCGTTGAGCCACGCGCGGATTGGGACGATGTGCTGATCGAGCGCAGCGCACGCTGGCGCGCAGGTCTCATCCAGGCGCCCCAATGGGCCAACTGGCGCGCCGCAGCGGCCGAAGCGGCGCAACTGGGTCTAGCGCCGCTGGTGGACGCCATCGAGGCAGGGGTTACGGCAATCGGGGCGATCAGACCTGCTTTTGAATTTTCATACGCGCGCTGGTTTGCGGAGAAGATCGTCAATCAGGACGAGATCCTCAGTTCTTTCCTCTCCGTCCGGCACGAAGCGGCCATCGAGGCCTTCATAGCCGCCGACCGGCGCGTCGCCGAGCTGTCGAAGGAGATCATCCGGGCGCGCATAGGCGCCGACATTCCTACTCGGACAAATTTTGGCGCGGATCCGGAATGGGGAACTTTGGCGCGCGAAACGCAGAAAAGAGCGCAGCACATTCCGCTGCGCCAGCTCTTCGCCCGCATCCCCAACGCGCTCACTAAGCTGACGCCCTGCGTCATGATGAGCCCTTTATCCATTGCGCAATATCTGCCGCCGGGCGCGAAACCTTTCGATCTTGTGATCTTTGATGAAGCTTCTCAAATACAGGTGTGCGACGCCATCGGAGCCATCGCTCGGGGCAAGCAGGCGGTTATCGTCGGCGATCCCGAGCAGTTGCCGCCGACCAGCGTGGGCGAGCGAGTGATCGACGACGCCGACGACTTGGCGCTGCCCAGCCAGAAAAGCATCCTCGATGAATGCTTGGTCTGCAACATTCCCTCCATGAGGCTGCGTTGGCATTACCGCAGCCGACACGAAAGCCTGATCGCCTTTTCCAACGCCAAATATTACAAAGGCGAGCTCGTCACCTTCCCCTCCCCCGTCACGCATGACGATGCGGTTCGCTTCATCCATGTGCCGGACGGCGTCTACGAACGGGGCGGAGCCAAGATAAACCGGAAGGAGGCGCAGGCCGTCGTTGACGAGGTCCTGCGGCGCCTGAAGAACGCCCCCCAGTCCATTGGCATCGTCACCTTTAACGGCGAGCAGCAAAAGCTTATCGAGAACCTTCTCGATCAGGCGCGGCGAGGCGACCCATCGCTGGAAAGGTTCTTCGACCCAAAGCAGGTTGCGGAGACGGTTCTGGTCAAGAACATCGAGAACATCCAGGGCGACGAGAGGGACGTAATCATCTTCTCCGTAGCAGTCGGCCCTGACCAGACCGGCCGCGTCACTGCGCAGATTTCTTCGTTGAACAGCGAAGGCGGACACAGGCGCCTGAATGTCGCGATCACGCGCGCGCGCCGGGAGCTCCTCGTCTTCTCGACGATGCGGCCGGAGCAGATCGACCTCGGCCGCACCAGCGCGAAGGGAGTCGTCGATTTCAAGCATTTCCTGGAGTTTGCGCGTAATGGCGCACGGGCGCTTGCTGAATCATTCGCGCCGACGGGAGGCGAGACCGAGTCGCCCTTCGAGGCGGGGGTCAAGCGGGCGCTGGAGGCGAAAGGCTGGCAGGTCCATCCGCAGATCGGAGTCTCGCAATTTCGGATTGATCTCGGCGTGGTTCATCCGGACGCGCCCGGGCGCTATCTCGCCGGCATTGAATGCGACGGCGCGACCTACCATCGCTCCGCCACTGCCCGGGATCGTGACCGGCTGCGGGAGTGGGTGCTCACCGACCTCGGCTGGCGGATACGTCGCATCTGGAGCACGGACTGGTGGATGAACCCCGACGCCGCGCTGGAAAAGCTTCAAGCGCAGCTAGAGCAAGATCTTGCGGCCGATCGGATCGCGGCGCCCGAGACAGAGGAACCGCAGCATCAGTCGTCCTCTTCGACCAACGAGACGAAGCATGCTTTCGAGCCGACGCCGTTGCAGCCGACGCCGGAACGACAAGCGCCGGAGACTGAGGACGCTACTGCTGTCGTGCAAAGCCCAACTAAAGTCTACGCCGACATGGCGCCAACGTCCCAGCAGACGACGGCTTGGACTGTCTACCGGTTTGCCGATCCGACGACCGTCGCCGCGCCAGACGCAACGCGCTTCTATGACAGGGATTATAGGCCAGTGCTGCGCGACATGATCGACCATGTCGCGGCCATTGAAGGGCCGATCTATCTCGACCTTCTCGTTGAACGCATCGCGCGCGCCCATGGTTTCCAGCGTGCCGCCGAGCGCATTCGCGGAATCGTGAAAGCAGCTCTCGGCGCCAACCGGCTGGCCGTGACCCGCGACGGCGACCGGGAGATTGTCTGGCCGCCGGGCGCCGATCCTATGGAACTATCGCCCTATCGGCAGGGGCAGCGCGAGCACGGCGACATTCCCTTGCCCGAACTCGCAAGTCTCGCGGCCCAGTTTCGCCGGGATGGCCTCGCGGGCGAGTTGCTGGTCCGAGAGATGCAGGATCATTTCCGGCTCGGGCGGCTTTTCACCTCGACTAGAGATCGTTTTGAAAACGCTATCGAGCTCGCGCTGACCGTCGAGCGGGTTTAGAGTTCGCCGCGTCCATAGCGAGCAGCGTCGACCTGCTTTTTGGCGCGCTCTGTCGGCTTTGCTCTCGGAGGACACCGGCATAGCATGGCTCGAACTCCGAGGTGGAATAGAAAATGAACAACTGGGCCAAGCTCGTTCGATTCGCCGCCGGGATGGCTTTCGGCCTAGATGTGCGCATGCGGCGGGGCGTCCGGTCAAACCGACCACGAGCTAGCGTGTCTGGGATAACAAGTCTCCGAGTCATCGCGTCACGGGCGCTCTGTCGGAGCGTCGATCATTGTTCACTATGCCGATCTTATCTGGCTACGACTTACTGCGCGACTCTTCCCTTTCGCGAGCATCCACGTATCGCTCGGCGGATATGACGCTTTGAGCAGTTCCAACGATGAAATCCGCTTGGTATCTTCGATACTCTCCCGAAGGTCTTGGATGAAAGGCCGCTAATTCCAGATGGCTCAATCTCCTTCTCTGAGATTCAGTCCTCCGCGAGGGATTTTCTGTTCATGCGATTTACATTCATTCATGCCGCTGACCTTCACATCGACAGTCCGTTCGCTGGCCTCGGTCTGAAAGACCCGATTGTTGCGGAGCGTTTTGCCCATGCCGGGCGCCGCGCAGTGGAGGCGCTGATCGACGAGACGATTTCCGCGAAGGCAGCGTTTCTCGTCATCTCCGGCGATATCTTCGATGGCGATTGGAAGGATGTCACTACGGGCCTCTTCTTTGCACGTGCTCTCGGCCGTCTAGACCGGGAAGGCATTCAAACCTTTATCGTGAAGGGCAACCACGACGCCGACAGCTTAATGTCGAAATCTTTGCCTTATCCCGAAAGCGTTCGGATCTTTTCCTCGGCGCAGCCTGAATCCATCCCGCTCGAAGTGCTGCGGGTGGCTCTCCATGGACGGAGCTTTGGGGGGCGCCTCGTTGGCAATGATTTCGTCGCGAGTTATCCCACGCCGCGCGAGGGATGGTTCAATATTGGTGTCCTACACACCGCGCTGGACGGGACACGCGGGCATGAATCCTATGCCCCCTGCACGGTCGATGATTTGCGCCGCTTCGGCTATGATTACTGGGCGCTCGGCCATGTGCACGCCGCGGAGGAAATCTGCCAGGATCCCTGGATCGTCTATCCCGGCAACATCCAAGGACGCAATGTGCGCGAAACCGGGCCAAAGGGCGCGATGCGCGTCGTTGTCGAAGATGGGCGCGTCATCAGCCTGTCGCGCGTTCCGCTTGATGTCGCGCGTTGGGAGCATGTGCGCGTCGAGGCGTCGGACTGCGATGACGAAGAGGAGCTTCTCAAACGAATCGAAGCGCAGCTAAGTGCTACTTATGCCGAGGCCGAGGGACGTCCACTGGCCGCGCGCGTTACGCTCGAGGGCGTGACGCCGCTGCATGCACAGCTCGTCGCGAGGCGGGAGGCGATCGAGGCGGACGCGCGCGCATTTGGCTTTCGCGTCGCTGAGGATTGTTGGGTTGAGCAGATCAAGATCACGACCCTAGGGCCGGCAGACGCAGCCGTGGCCAGCGAAGATGATGCGTTCGATATCGAAGCCCTATTACGTGACGCGGCGGAGGATCCAGACTTCACACAAGCGCTGGCCAAGTTAATCAATCAGGTCATGGACAAACTGCCGCGTTCCTTGAGGAACGAATTGCCCGCGGACGCCTCGGCGCTGGCGAGCCTTGTAGCCGAGGCGCGCGACCGTCTCCTTGGCGAGCTGGCGATGGAGATGGGGGCGTGAGATTTGAAACGTTAACATTCGAGCGCTACGGCGCTTTCACCGATCGCGTGCTCACCTTTCGCGCGAACGCGAATCTGCATGTCGTGCTCGGCCCCAATGGAGCCGGCAAGACCTCGGCGCTCTGCGGCGTTGGTGATCTGCTCTTTGGCTTTGGCAAGCGCACTGAATACGATTTCTTGTATGAGGCGAAGGCCCTACGCATTGGAGCTAAGTTGCGCCTCGCCGACGGCTCACCGCTCGCTTTTAGACGGCGCAAGGGCGACAAGAACACTATTCTGGACGAGGCTGATAAGCCGCTCTCTGATGATCTACTCAGACCGTTGCTCGGCACGGTGAAGCGCGAGGTCTTTTTCAATGAATTTGGCCTTACGGCGCAGGCGTTGCGGGCGGGTGGCCAAGAATTATTGAGGGCGGGCGGGCGCCTAGCGGAGACGCTTGCAGCCTCGTCCGCGCAGCTGTCCGCCATGTCGCGCGTGCGCATGCGCCTGGAAAAAGAGGCCGATGATCTGTTTGGCCCGCGTCGTTCAGCGAGCAAGGCCTTTTACGCCGCCACCGACAGATTTGACCAGGCTGAGAAGCGCCTGCGCGAAGCGATTGTCACCACCGATGCGCTGAAAGTGGCGGAGCAGGTGGTCGCTGAGGCGCAGCGTCGTTTGGACGAACTGCATGTCAAGCATGATAGCATAGGGCGCGACCTCGCGCGCCGACAGCGGGCCTTGCGCACGCGCCCAAGACTGCTCCGAATTGAGGCGTTGCGCAGCAAACTGGAAACTCATGCGGATTTGCCGCCTGTTGGTGCCGACGTCGTTCAGACATGGCGGTCTGCGCTCGAAGAGCAAAACCAGATCGACTGCCAACTGGCCGAAATTGATCTGGTGGAGGCGCAAAATAATACCGAGATCGCCCAACTCGACGTCGATGAGGCTCTGCTCGCTGTTGGCCCGAGGGTGGACGCTTTGCGTGAGAAGCTCGGAGCCGTGCGCAAGGCGGAAGAGGATTTGCCGAAGCGCAATGAGGCATTGCGCCTCGCGCGAGAGGAGTTGACCAAGTGCGCGCGTCGGCTGGGCCTCGCCTCGCATGACGAACTGTTGACTGGAATGCCGTCTGATATTGATCTGGTGACCGTGCGGGACTTGATTGGGGGGCGAAAGGAGGCCGAACGAAGGCTCGCGGAAGCGGAAAGCGGCCTGGAGACCGCGCGATCGGAGTTGCAACGGCTTGACCAAGACATCGGAGCACAGCGCCACGCCGCTGATCCCAATCCTTTTTCACGACGGCTTGACGCATTCGCCGACGTTCCCGCCGACGCCGATCGCCTTCGCCGCGAGATGGCGGCGCATGGGGCGGAGAACCGACGCTTGTCCGAAGACGCCGCGAAACTCGATCCGCCGGCGGGATCGCCCGATGAGTTTGCTCGCCGCCCACTGCCGCAGGCGTCACAGATTGAAGCCGCCCATCAGCTGTTCGCCAAGATCAGCGACGAAGAAAAGAGCGTTGCGGAAAAGATTGAGGCCGTAAGGAGGACCTTGACGGCGATTGACGAGGAGCTGAAGCGCCTCTCAGAATCTGGCGCCGTGGCGACGAAGGAAGACCTCGTTAAAGCGCGAATCCGGCGCGACAAAGAGTTCGCGACGCTTGGCGTGCTTCTCGTCGAGAATCCGACGTGCGGGCGGGAGAGTCTTGAGGCTCTGGGGGCAGCCAATGTCACAATCGACGTAACTACGGATCTGCTGCTCTCCAACGCGGACCGAGCGTCGCGTTTCGAAGCCGCACACGAGCGCCTGTCAAAGGAACGAGTGCAACAGGAAAGCCTTGTTTCCTCGCAAGAGGAGATCGAGTCGCGCAGACGCGAAGCGGAGACGGCTTGGCTAGCATTGTGGGCGCGAAGCGGCATAAACCCTCATGCGCCGGCGATCATGGCGCGATGGCTCGAGCGAACGGCGGACCTTTTGGAGCACCGCCGCCGCCTCGAAGACCAGAAAATCGAACACGAGGCGCTGGCCCGAAAGCTCGAGGAACATCACGGCGCTTTGAAGCGACTCGTTGAAGATATGAGCGTCGTGGCTGATGCCGAATTGCCGATCGAAGCGCTATACAAAGTTGCGCGCGCCGCCGTCGATCACCTGCAAGAAAGCTGGGCCGCACTGCGCGAACAGACAGTCCTGCGGGCCAAGGCGGTGGAGGCTGTGACCCGCGCGGATGCGACCTTGGCGCGCATTCGAGAAGAGGTGGAAAGCTTTCGCTCCTCTTGGCCGAAAGCACTTGTTGCGGTGGGCCTCTCCGGAGACGCATCAATCGTGCAGGCGGAAGCGGCGCTCACTATTTGGCAGGGTGTTCCGATCCAGAAACAGAACTTCGATCAAGAAGCTCATAGAGTCGAAGCAATGCAGAGCGACATCGCGGCTTTTGAGCAAGCAGTCACCGCACTCGCCCGAGAGGCGGCACCCGATCTGACGGCTCTGCCGCCGCGCGAGGTGCTCGATAAGATCAGCCAAAGATTGGTAGCAGCGCGGCGTGCGCATGATCAGCGCGAAACATTGCGCATGGCGGGCGAGAAGCGTTCAGTATCGCGCAGGGCGCTGGCCACGAAACGCGAGCTGACCGTCGAGATGCTGAAGCGGGCGCGCGAAGTCATCGGACTAACTGAAGACGATGATCTGTTAGGCGCGATTGAGAGTTTGGAGCAACGCAACGCGCTGGCCGACGAACTCGCCGACGTCCTGCGTGATTTGGCCGACATCGGTGACAATCATGACGAACTTACATTGCGCGAGGAACAGCGCGATCTTGATTTCGATATTCTGCCGGGTGAAATTGAACGACTGACGCTCGGGCACAGTGAGCTCATGGCGGATATCGCCGGAGCTGTGACAGCACTGCACGACGCCAGAAAAGCGCGCGACCTTTTAGTGGTGGGTCGCGACGCTGAAAGCGCGGCGCGCGACAGGGCTGAAGCGAGCACCGAACTGCTCACCATCGCCGACCACTGGCTGGCTCGAGTCGCGGCGGCATGTCTCGCTACTCGCGCGATCGAGCGACATCGCGCCGCCGCGCAGGATCCGCTAGTCGGACGCGCTTCAATGCTGTTCGCAATTGCTACTGCCGGCACCTTTGCGGGCCTTGGGGCGGAATATGATGAAGCCGACACGCCCGAGCTTGTCGGACTTCGTCCCGACGGCGGGCATGTTCCCGTCCTCGGCATGAGTGAGGGCGAGCGCGATCAGCTCTATCTGTCGTTGCGTCTCGCCTTACTCGAGTTGCGCTCGAGCGAACCGCTGCCCTTCATTGCCGACGATCTACTCGCGAGTTTCGATGAAATACGCGTTGCTCGTGCTCTCGAGCTCCTCGCCGAATTTGCACACACGCGCCAGGTTATTCTTTTCACCCATCACCGCCATGTTGCCGAAATCGCAAGAGAGCGATTGCAGATGGCGGTCGACATAATCTCAATATGAATTGGCCCGCGGCGGAAGCCTTCTCTTCGCTGTCGAATGCCATATGGGCTTCGTGGCATCGTTCAAAGGATTTCTCGAGTCCAATACGCGGATATCTCTGTGCCGGTGGACCGCTTCGCCCCTGGGAGACCTTCTGTATGTCCGCTTGGGGCCTAGCTAGAAGGCGGATCTTCAGATGTTGCCGTGTCAGGCGTAGCACACGCGATGATACGCCAGTTTCAGTCTCGCAGCGGCGGTCGACGCAGGGTTCACTGCGCGAAGCTATCGCTGTTCTGTCACCCATCGAGGAATATCGCGGTGTGCGCCGAAGTGGACACCGAGCGTTCCCATACGCCACGCCGGGAGAAACTTTGATTTTACCGGGAACCGTGTGACCGGATCGCAGAGGACCAGTGCAGAGTCCACGAGTGGCAAATCTGCACCTGAATGCCGCAAGGCCGAACTAGCTTCAAGCTTCCGGTCACATTAGCATTCAGAGAGCAGGATTTCTTAAATCCATAAAATTTGCGGGCGCAATTCATGTCAGAGTTCGAAGCCAGACCGCTGCATTTGCACACCCTCGATTCATTGCTTGCGGACCTGATCAGCGGCCGCGAGATAATGCTCGGTTCGGGAGAAAGGTTTGGCCTGCCGGATAGGCGAACACGCGCGGCATTGGCTTGGTATCGCAAGAAAGGTCCGCAGAGCTGGACGAACTCTGTAACGTCCGGAGCTGGCGAAGACCTTGTCAAAGCGATTTTCAAAGAGCCGCCGGAACTCCCCGCGATTTCGGCCAGGATCGCGGGATCCGCGCGCCGATTAATCTTGAAGAAGCTCGAAGCGCATCGCTTTGCGGGTCTCCACAAGTTCGGAACCATTGAATCCCCACCGCCGAATTACTCCCATGAATTCACCGAACGGTTGACCCTCTTCGAGGGATTGAATGGATCTGGCAAAACGTCGCTCGTGAACGCCATAATCTGGGTCCTGACCGGAGAAATACTCCGGCCGCAGCGGGAGCCCGAGGAAGCGGGCCACGAATTTGAGTGCTGGATCAACACAGCAGATGAGGATGTCTTCACACCGCGCCGCCTGTCTTCAGTCACACCACTTCCTGACACTACAAAATACCGGCTGGACCAGGCATGGGTGCACGCCGATACATGGGTTGAGCTGACATTCGCAGATGAGACGGGCGCGCCGCTGCCGCCAATCCGTCGTTCACAGACAAGAAGCAATCAGGGCAGGTTGCGAGAGACGCCTCCCGATTTTTCTGTCCTCGGGATCGATCCCATTTCGGCTCGGATAGGAACCATCATGCCCGGGCTGCTGCCGTTTATCAGGGTTGGATCGGAGTCCGAGCTGGGCCGGGCTGTGGCTGAGCTTACCGGCCTTTCCGCGCTCATCGACCTCGCAGATCATGCGCGACGGGCTCACGCGAAAGTCGAAGGCGACTACACCAAAGCTGCGGTAGAGGAGCGGGAACGCGTTGACGCCGCATACAAGATGGCTCGCACCGACTTGAATGCGATCTTTGAGCAACATCCGGAAATTGCTCCTTCCATGGGCACTCCGGCCGCTTCGGACGACAAACAGATTGAAGAAAAGCTTGAGGAGATCGTCGCGCAGTTGGGGGCACTAAGGGCAGACGCATTCTCCTCAGCGAGGGCCATATTGGGCGAGGATTTCGATCCGGCCGAACGAATGTGCGTTGTCGAGCTGGAGCGCAATATCGGCGGCGCCAAAGAACGTGCCCGTGCGCCTCAACAACTTCCGTCGGCGGCTCGTCTGGGCAAGCTGCGCGCGCTCTCAGCAGAGCAGTTGAATGCCGCTGACGAAGCAATCGAAAAGTGCATTACCGAGGCTAAGACGCTTTCAGACTTGGCGAAAGACCCGTCGCGGGCGGCGCGGATCAGGCTCTATGCTCACGTCGCGTCCTGGATTGCGGATCACCCTGGTGAGCACCAAGACAAGGACAACTGCGTTGTTTGCGGGGGGGCACTCACGAATCTGCTGGATCAGGTAACCGGAAAGCCAATCACGGAACACCTACAGGAGGCTGTAACGGACGCTGCTTTGGTGTCCCAGCTTCTCGGTCAGTGGGCGGCCAGTGCCCTTGGAACGCTATCAGGCGTTCTCCCCGAGGCACTGCGATCGGAGCTGCAGTCGGACTTACCCACGCATCCCTGCGACCTTCTTAGAGCCGCCATCGTTGACGAGTTGTTTGCGTTCGACCCATTCAAAGGGGTGCTCGAGCCACTCGGGGTCGCAACGTCCAGAACGTTCGATCACATCATTGATGGCCGTCCAGATCTGTCCCCGGCATGCAAAATTGAACTACCGCAGGGATGCGAGGTGGTTGGCGCCGCACTCTGTCGCCTCGAAAAGGCGATCAGGTTCGCACGGTGGCGTCACGAGAACGATGCATTGGCGCTCCGAATATTAACCGAGGCTATTGGTAGGTTACCAAGAGATGGTGAGACAGTTCAACTCGGAAGCCTCCTTGCGACCCTCGTCGAGTTGGAGCGAATTGTCAAAGCAGCCAAGCCGATTTCCGAGGCTTTGACGAGATGTGATCGCCTAAAAACAGAATTGAAGAAACGCCGGGCAATGGAGCGGCAGCTGGGCGATCTTGCCGAGGCTAGCGAAGCCATTCGCGGTTTGCTGATTCTGGGCACATTGGCTGATCAGCAGGTCGATAGCCTACGCCAGACGCTGAGGAAAGAGGCGGCGACCTGGCGTTCCGCGATTTATGCCGGAGCTTATCCGGATACGGGCCACGAACTCGTCGATGCTCGGATGGGACGAAAGGGTGAACTCGGACTTATCGTCGCTACTGGCGGAGTGATGGCCCCGGCTGAGCATGTAGCGAACGCATCCGCACTGCGCGCGAGCCTGTTTGGCTTCTTTCTCGCTTTCTGGGAGCACGTTTTCAAAGAGCGCGGAGGGATTGCGACCTTGATCTTTGATGACCCTCAGGAACTTCTGGACAACGAAAATCGCGAGCGACTTGCTGTCGCGATAAAGCGGCTAGCTGACACAGGCGCCCAATTGATCCTCACATCTTACGATGAGCGCTTCGCCACACTGCTTGTGCGGCACGCCAATCCGCTTGAGCATCTAAAAGTCGAACCCGCGACACGCTTGCAACCGCGCGTGCGGACCATCCCGAGTGTGCCGGCAATCGTGGCGCGAAAAAAGATCTTTCAGGATGATCCAAACGCCGAAGAGCCTGCTCGCAATTTTGTGGACGGCTGTCGGGTCTTCCTCGAAGCCGAGCTCGGCAATCTGTTCGACGATCCGGCGCATTCAGCTTGGGTCAATGAAAATCCCGATCCAACGCTTGCCACTTTCGTGGCGAGGCTCCGGATCGAGACCAAAGGCGTGCGGGACGGGCTGTTCAGCGCCCATGTTTTTCAGCATTTCGTCAGCCACTCTGCTGTCGCCGACCACTCGCCTGTGCTCACGCTGATGAATAAATCTCACCATGGGCGCAGGCAGGAAATTCGGCCAGGCGATGTGGCGCCGCATGCAGACGCTCTTCTTAAACTCATCGAAATGGCGGAGGAGATGGGGCAGGAAGCCTTCCGCTGGCGCCGCCGCGATCGAAAGCGTGGGAACGTCGCGAACCCGCCCGACGTGCTGGACGCTATCGCATTGCTGGACCGGAGGATTCCCATTTGCCCAGATCTGGCGGCCTTCACGCGAACCACTGCAATCGGTGAATCTCAAGAAGGAATAGAATGGCTTGAACCAAGCGGCCTTGAACAGAAGTCAGTCTTCTATCTCAGGCGCCCGAATTTCGGCTTTGCCGCGCCAGAAGGAACGTTGGCGATTGTCGAGGCGTTGCCGGGGCCGTCCACGGATCGCCGCCTTGTGGTGGCGCGACATGGAATTAGAACCTATGCGCGCCGCCTCCTAAAGGGAGAGACAGACGGGCTGATCGCCCTCACGGCGGATATTCTCGATCCAAGAAATCGTGCTCCCAAGACGATCTTCCTTCCGGCAGCCGAGGTCGCATTGCATCAGGTGGCCGGAGTCATTTTCGACCACGCGATTAGCGTCGGGCTGGGCCAGGATGAAGCTGTGCCGGTCGATGCCGCCGACATCCTCGAACGCCTGGAGATCGCTTATCGCGTCAAGGACCAAAGTGCGGTTCCGCTCGCGCTCGAAAAACAGCTCGTTCTCGGCGGCCCGCTGATCGAGCTCGAAGCAGTCGGTCGTCACATGGACGCGCTGGTCGCGCTTGGCCTCGCGGACGGTAGTTGTGTGCTTAAGCGCATTGGAGCCGCGTTGCCCGGACATCTCGCACATCTACGCCAGTTCGAGAGCGTCGGCGGGCTTGGCGCGTCCGTCGTGCTTTCGGTCGGAAGAGAACATGACGGCTTCGGTCAGGTTGAGCATGCCCGAAGAATCTTCGGCGTGCTTTATCACGGATGAACGTATTTCCGTGCAATGGTCGAACGCCACCATAACGGCCTGTGCGTCCCTGTGGCGTATGAGGTCGTCGCGTCGGCCATCGCGCGGGAGCTTGGGGCCATGTTGCGGGAGAGGGCGGCGCGCCGTTCGGAGACGGTCATCTAAGCCAACGTCGACGGCGTGCGCCCCTCGCGGACAAAAGGAGCCGATCTCCCTTGCAAGAGACCGGCACGAAGTAGGAGGAAAGTGTGTCAGGGAGGTTCGCCCCATAACCAGAGCGCGCGTGGTCTCCCCTAGTTGACCTTTTGTCGCGGGAGCATGTGGGCTGCCGAGAACGCGCCTCAGTTTCGGGTCGTGCTTTCAATCGAACGCAGTTCAGCCGCCGCAGGGGCCCGCATACTGGAGTTGAGTTTTCGCAGCATCGTCACGCAGAGTTCTTTGACGGTCTCATCTTGAACCGTGTCGGCCAGCTTGGCTAAGTGGCAGAATGCCATAGTGCGCTGAGAAACAGCGTCGGCGTATTCCGCCGGGTCGGTCAAATTGAGAATGTCATCGTGGCTGCTGTCGTCAGACATAACGCGGAAACTCCAAGCTACTCGTTACGGATGACGCGAGACAGGGCCCAGCCGAGGCCGGGATTTTATCAGCCGGGCGGATCGGAAGCCAAGCGACTCTTGCGCAACGGCTTTGCTTAAATGCGAGGCGGGGTGTCCGTAAGGGTATAGCTCAGAGGACAGGCGAAGAGGGCGGAAACGAGGCGTCCGTTAGGGTTGACTTAGCCTTACGGACATGAGGGTGTGCGGACGCGATCCTAACGGACATAGGGGCCGCTCATGAAAACCATCCTTTACGCTCGGGTCTCGACTGTGGACCAGACCATCGCCCACCAAGAAGCCCAAGCCCGAGCGGTTGGGTTCGCTATCGATTATGTGGTTTCAGACGAAGGCGTGTCGGGCCTTCGCGTCCGCCTTGCCGAGCGCCCACAGGGCCGCCGCTTGTTCGATATGCTGCGATCTGGGGACACGCTCGTTGTCCGTTGGGTCGACCGCTTGGGACGCAACTACGCCGACGTGACGGACACCATCCGGGAGTTCATGCGCCGGGGCGTCATCGTTAGGACGGTCATCAATGGGCTCACCTTTGACGGCGCAACCACGGACCCCATGCAACAAGCAGTGCGGGACGCGCTAATAGCGTTCATGGCAGCGACGGCTCAAGCCCAAGCGGAAGCCACGAAGGAAGCGCAGCGGGCGGGGATCGAACACGCCAAGGCGAGCGCCCAAGAGAACAAATACCGCGGTCGGAAGCCCAGCTACTCCCGCGCGCAGTTTGAAGCGGTCCGCGACATGCTCAATCAGGGGACGGGCGTTGGACCTGTGGCGGCCGCGACGGGACTTTCACGGCAGACCGTTTATCGTATCAGGGACGATGCGGCGAGCGCCGAAGCGGCCCTTGCGGAGTGGGGGATGTAGCAGAATTGGTAGCGCGCCGACAGTGCCGCACGCTGAGTGGGTCGCAAATGTTCAGGCTAGCCTGGCTCTATCAACGTTTTAGGTTTGGGCGTTCTGGCGAGAACTATATCCATGTCCATAGGTGACGCACTGTTCACAGCCACTCTTTCAACGGTCTTGTCGATTGGCAGCGCATGGCTGACGGCGCGACTCGCACTGCGCCGCTTTGTGCGTGAAAAGGCATGGGAACGAAAGACGGGCGTTTACGCACAAATATTCGAAGCGCTCCACGACATGCGAAACTGGTATGACGCGCATCTCGATGCCGAGTTCCGCCATGCAGAACTTGACCCCGCCCAGCAGGAAGAACTGACGGAAGCCTACCGGAAGGCAAAAGCGAGTTTGTCTCGGAAGCTCAGTTCTGAGACATGGCTTCTGCCTCATTCATGTTTGGAGCGCATCTCACAACTTGAAAGGGCGCTTAGCCAAAGACACGACACGTTTTTCGAAGAGATTGATAATGGAAGCTACGAAATTGGGAAGGCTATTGACCTGCCCCCGAAGTTTCATCCAGCGGCGAGTTGAGTCCCTGCGGTTGATACGCCCGCGGGCGTGGGGTGAGCAACAGGCGATCGGCGGAGCTGGTCGGGATTGCGCAGCCGATCGTTTGTTGCGGTGAGCGCGGCTGCATAGTCCGCCGGCGTCGCATAGCCGAGGGAAGAGTGCGGGCGCCGGTGGTTATAATCGTGAACCCAAGAGCGAACTTTCTCTCTCGCATGGTCGAGGCCGAAGAACAGCGTCTCGTTGAGCAGCTCGTCCCGCATGCGGCCGTTGAAGCTCTCGCAGAAGCCGTTCTGCATCGGCTTGCCGGGCATGATGAAATGCCATTCGACCTTGTTCGCCTCCGACCAGGACAGGACGGCGTTCGAGGTGAACTCCGTCCCATTGTCGGAAACGATTATGCCGGACTTGCCGCGCCCCTCGATCAGCGCCGACAGCTCGCGCGCCACCCGCTTGCCGGAGATCGACGTGTCCGGGATCGCCGCCAGACATTCACGCGTTACGTCGTCGACGATGTTGAGGATGCGGAATCGTCGGCCACTGGCGAGCTGGTCGTGCACGAAGTCGAGAGACCATCGGGCATTCGGCTTCGCCTCGACGACAATCGGCGCCCGTGTTCCCACGGCGCGGCGGCGCGCGCGGCGCTTCCTCACCGTCAACCCTTCCTCGCGGTAGAGCCGATAGATGCGGTTCTTGCCCGAGCGCTCGCCCCGCTGACGAAGCAAGACGAACAGCCGCCGGTAGCCGAAGCGCCGACGCGCATTGGCGAGATCGCGCAGCTCGGCTCGAAGCTCGGCGTCGGCCGGGCGCGTCGACGTGTAGCGCGCCGTCTTGCGATCGATCGCGACGATCCGGCAGGCCCGACGTTCCGACAGGCCCATGACGGCCTGAAGGTGCGCGACGGCTTCGCGCTTGACGGCGGGCCCTACCATTTTTTTGCCAGGAGCTCGCGAAGTGCCGCCGCATCGAGCATCTGATCGGCCAAGAGCTTCTTCAGACGCGCGTTTTCCTCCTCCAGCGCCTTCAGCCGCTTGGCCTCGGAAACGTCCATCCCGCCGAGTTTGGGCTTCCAATTGTAGAGCGTCGTCTCCGAAACCGCGTATTTGCGCGCGAGGTCCGCCGCCTTCGCGCCGGCTTCCTGCTCCCGCAAAATCCCGATGATCTGCTCTTCCGTGAACCGTTTCTTCTTCATCGTGTCCGTCCTGCAATCGGCCGGACTCTAATCGATGCTGGTGGGATTTTTCAGGGGCACGTCAGCTATCGAGGACCTTAGGCGATTGACCCGCGCGGACCTTGGCATCGACAGTAGCTCGACAATTAAGCAGCGAATCGTAGCCTACGGCAGCCATGGCGCGAGGCTATGCAATGTGATCCTTCGCGCACTCGGTATTTCATTGAAGCGGTAAGTGAATGCGCGAGGCGTGCGCCTTGCCGCGGCCACAGGCTGAATAAGTGGCGATCACCCACTTGCCGCGCTCTGTGCAGAATTGGCCAACGCACCCGGCTCAGAAGCGATGGGGCGAGCAAAAGAGGAGCTTCAGGTATGAAGCCAAGAGACGATCCCGACCGAATGGATTTTTTGATCGCGGATTTTTCCAATGGAAATTTCCCCACCATTCAGAAATTTCCACATCCTATACAAATGTCGGTTGTCAATCGGCGTTGAACTTTGACCCTCGATCGGCGTCCAAAATTGGCTCTGACGCAAACTTGGTGCAGTCCTTGATCAGTTCGCGCCGATGAGGCGCGCCTCGAGTAGATCGAGTAATGCGCGCCCATACATTTGCCGCTTCACGAGTTTCAGCTTTGTGATCTGTCCTTCGGTCTGGCCGTTGGACCAAGCGGAGATGATTGCGGCTTGCACGGCAGCCCTGTCTCTCATGATCCCGTTAGCTAAGGACGCGACAAGGCTTGCTTTCGCTCGTTCAATCCAGGCGTCGAGTTCTTCCCCGTCTTTCTTCCGGATCATCGCATGGAAAGCAGCGATGATGCTTCGCGCGGCGACGAGTAGCGGGACGCCGTCTTCTACCGCTGCGATCGTTACAGCCTCTGATTTGGAAAGCGCGTCGCGACCAGTCGTCATCAGCCGCGCGATGGTTCTGGCGGAAGGGACGCGGCGCAAAGTTCCGGCGTCAGCTTTCTCGGCACGGCGACGCCGCCCGGCCCATTCGGAGACAACCCGCAAACATCCTCGGAAGCCTTGGCCCTTTAGACGTCGCCATAGCTCAGAGCCGTTGTGAAGCCCAGCGGCCCATTGTGCGTCAAGCCAGGGAAGATACGGCTCCAGCGAACTTTCGCGCGTTCGGAATACATCTGTAAGCGCCTTTCCGATCACCTATGCGGCGAGGCTTGACGCGGCGACGAAGCTCCACGGCATCAGTTCGTCGATGCGGCTTTGAGGATGTCCGTCGAGAATGGCTTGCAGCGTTTTGGCGATGTAGGCGACGGGATCAAG
>NZ_JBPFEA010000048.1:0-263279 GCF_051061285.1 Methylocystis sp. | reverse complement strand
TAGAATAGAGCATCACCGGACGCCGGAACTCGGCCACGGCTTCTCGCAAAATGAAAACCGCTTCGGCTTCGAGCCGGCGCAGATGGGGCGTGAGGGGCATTCTTCCTCAAAAATTAGGAAATGAACTCATAATGTTCGTCGGCAAAGGAGTCGAAAATGTGATATACTGCGCGTCGCACAGAAATCGTCGGCGTGGCTGGGCGGACGATCGTCAATCAACTTTTCGCCAAATGAAATCGCCGCTCGATTCCGACGTTCTATCCGCATCTCGCAGCCACCATGCCCAAACCGCAGATCGATCGCGCTAGACGGGTGCCCTTTCTTTGCCGCTCACGGGAAGAAGCGATCGGCTATTGACTGAGCTTCATTCTGCTGCTCCCCGGGAACGGAGACGCCGATCCACTTATGTTGAATTTGTTCCAGATGCGCCGATGGCTCGTAAGGCATAACGTCGAGGTCGAGAGTCGCATAGGAGAGGCGCCCGATCGCCGCAAGCGCCGCATAGGAGCCCACAACCTTGTCTCGTTGCGCCGTCACAAGATTCACGCGAGCAGTAAGCAGCGCTTGTTGCGCGTTCAACACGTCGAGCGTCGTGCGTTGTCCGAAAGCGGCTTCGTCTCTGACCCCGCGCAGCGCCACCTCAGCGGCTTTGACGGCTTTCATGTTGAATGAAACGGCGGCCTTCGCTGTCGTGAATTGGCTGAAGCCCTGAATAACCGCCGCTCTGACAGAATTCTTGATGACGTCAGCGTGAATTCTGGCCTGACCGAGCTGCTCTTTCGCCTGCCGTATGGCCGAATACTCGCCGCCGCCTTGATAAAGCGGCACGTTCAATTGGCCAAACACCTGCGCGCCAAACTGCCGGGTTTTTGGATAGCCAAAATATGAATCGAATTGTTGAATGACTTGAGCGCCGACCGACGCCGTCGGCAGGATCGCGCTCTCCGCAATTTTGACGGCCGATTCTCCGGCATCGATCTGGTGAACTGCGGCGACGATGGACGGGTGATCGGCGAGAGCCACCGCAATTGCGTCGTCGCGGCTTTCTGGAAGAAGCGCCTCAAGCGAGGGCGCCGGTTGCAGCAGCTTTGGCTCCTCGCCGACCGTTTGATGATAGACCGAGGCGCTATTTTCGAGCGCGCCGAAAGCGGCGGCGAAATCGGCTTGGGATTGGGCGAGCGCGGCTTCGGCTTGAGCCACGTCGGTGCGGGTCACTTCGCCGAAATCGAAGCGATCCACTGTTACCCGTAACTGTTCGCGCAGAACGCCGATGTTATTCTTCTTGAGACGAACGACCGCGGCGTCGCGCAGCACATTCATATACGCGGTCGCGCCCTTTAAGAGCGCCTGCTGCTCGGCGTCACGAAGAATTGCCCTTGAGGCCAATACGCCGGATTCCGCTTGACCTAGACTAGCGCTCGCCTTGCCGCCATCCAACACAGGCAGCTGAAAAGAGAAGGTCGCATTGAGCGGCTTGCCCGAATATTTGTCGCTCTGATATTTTCTGCTGCTGAACTGATCGATCCCGGCCGGAGCGCGGATCAGCGTCCTCTGCGGCCCGCCCGTTGCGGATATGCTGGCTTTTGGCCACGCGTAGGAATAGGCCTTTGAGATCTCTTCATCATGCACGCGAACGTTCGCTCGCTGTTCGCCGATTTCGGGATTTGTCGTGTAAACCTTCTCTAACGCGCCGTGTATCGTATCTCCACGCGCCTGCGCCGGCGCATAAAATATACAGCACACAATACAGGCTAGAACAAAATGTCGCCGGCGCGGCTGATCGCTCGGCGCGCGCGCGCACATCGGCGTTTTTCCAAGCCTGCACATTGAGCTAAAATTACCTTTCCTTCATCGCGCGAGACGCCACTTCGAGCAGTGGAGAAAACAAATATTCGAGAATGCGGCGCCGTCCGGTCTTTATCTCTACGGAAACGCCCATGCCTGGAGACAACGGAATGTCGACGCCATCGATGTTCATCGTCGAACGCTCCGAGCGAAGGGTCACCGGAAAGACGAGATTTTGGGTGCGTTGCCCGCCGCCGAAATAGCTATTCTTGGCGGGCCTTGCCGGATTGCCTTCGAGCGCTTGCGCGTCAGGCTCAGGTATCGCGTCATGCGCAACACGCGTCACCGTCGCGTCAAGCGAGCCATAGCGCGTGAAGGGAAATGATTCCACCTTCACAACAGCTGGCTGGTCCTTGGTTACAAATCCAATGTCCTTGTTTTGGACATAGCATTCGATTTCGAGCTCAGCGTCATCAGGCACGATCCGCATGAGTTCTTCGCCAGTCGCAAGAACCTGATTTCTTGTGGTGACCGACAGTCCAAATACTGTCCCAGAGATCGGACTCCTGATCGTCATATGCTCGGTTTTCTCGTGCGCCTTCTTATGCCTTTGTTCAAAATCATCGATCTGGCGCTCTGCTTCGCCCAATTTTTGTTCGTTCTCAGCGACAAATGCATCCACTTGCTTTGCGCGCTCCTGCCGCAGCACGCGGCTCGCGGCCTGAGCTTCGGTGAGCTGCCCTTGTTGGGTCGCAAGGTTGGTTTGCTGGACCTGCAGCGCCTCGATCGAATCGATGACCGCCGCCCTTGGCGTCGATCCGCGGGCGAGCAGCCCCTTTCTCATAAGGACGCGCTCCTTGAGAGTCGCGAGCAGCGATTCCTGACTCACGATCGTATTTTTGAGGCGCTTCTGTTCCTCTTCCTTTTGATCGAGCTGCGCATCGATGCTCTTAAGCGAACTCAGAAGCTGTCTTACATCCCCTCTGAGGATGCGACCTTCCCGCGCCTTGAGCTGGTCTGGAATCTCCGTCGGCCAATCAACAGCTATTTCCTTGTCGTAGGAATTATTGGCGATCGCGTTCAAGGCGGCCTTCCGGCGCGCTTTCTCCGCGACATAGGCCAGGTAGACGATCGAGGACCCCCTTTCGTCCGCGGCGGCTTCCGCCGGATCGAGCTCCACCAAGACCTCTCCGGCAGTGACATGCCGCCCGTTCTCTGCATGAATCGCGACCACGCGGCCGGTCTCAAGCGGTTGGATCGTCTTTACGCGGCCAGCAGGCTGAATTTTTCCCTGCGCGATTGCGATGATGTCGATATGGCCGAAATACATCCACGTCAGCGCGACGCTCAACAGCAAACAGATTACCCAGAGCAGACCGATATGTATCGGAGAGGGCGGCGTTTCCAGAATCGAGATGGCTGCCGGAAGAAACTCTCCGTCGGAACGCGCCCACTTCACGAGCGCGAGCCGTTCCGCCGCAGCGCGAAGACGAGGCAGAGCGTCAGCGCTTGGCTCCGAAAGATCGGTTCTCCTCTTTAGCCGCATCAAACGTTTTCCAAATCGTTCTGAAGAGACCAGAGGTGAGCGTAGAGACCGTTCGGATTGCGGATGAGTTCATCATGCGCGCCCATCTCTTGAATGCGCCCGTCGCTGAGACTGATGATTCTGTCGCATCTCCGGACGGCCTGCAGACGATGAGCGATGATGATCACCGTGCGGCGCTTGACAATCTCGAACATGTTTTTCTGGATGATGCGTTCGCTTTCGTAGTCCAGGGCGCTGGTCGCTTCATCGAAAATGAGGATCCGAGGATTGATCGCAAGCGCGCGCGCAATGGCGATTCTCTGTCGCTGTCCGCCGGAAAGATTGCTTCCCCGTTCCTCCACCATGGTGTCGTAGCCATTGGCAAGCCGACTGATGAACTCATCCGCCCCGGACATTTTTGCCACGGCGACGACTTGAGCCCGAGACATCGCAGGATTGGCGAGCGCGATATTATCGTGAAGACTGCGGTTGAAGAGCAGGTTCTCTTGGAGCACGACGCCGATCTGCGAGCGAAGCCACGCCGGATTGACCTGCAGGATGTCAGCGCCGTCGACAAGAACTTGTCCCTCTTCAGGCGCATAAAAGCGCTGAATCAATTTTGCGAGGGTTGACTTGCCTGATCCGGAGCGTCCGACCACTCCGATGACTTCTCCCGGCTTTATTGTAAATGAGATGTTTTTCAATATTTCAGGCGAACCGGGCCGATAGCGGAACGTGACGTTCCTAAACTCAATCTCGCCCTTCGCAGGCGGCAAACTCCCATGCGCCAGATTTAACGGCTCCATGGGCGCATTCAGGATATCGCCCAGACGCTCGATCGAGATCTGCACCTGCTGGAAATCTTGCCAGATTTGCGAGAGCCGCAAGATTGGTTGCGCGACTTGCGCGGAAATCATGTTAAACGCGACGAGTTCCCCAACAGACAACTCGCCGTCGATAACCGCCTTGGCGCCAAACAGCAGCAGCAGCGCGTTTGTGAGTTTGCTGATGTATTGAATTGCCGACTGGCCCCCCGCCCCCAGCAATCCAGTATCGAATGATTTCGATACATATGAAGCGAGCTTTTCCTCCCATTGCGTCTGCATCGAGGGCTCGACAGCGGTCGACTTGATTGTCTGCACGCCAACGACCGCTTCCACCAACATCTGCTGGCTCTCGGCGCCGCGGTTGAACTTCTCCTTGATCATTTCTTGGAGGATCGGACGAATGAACGCCGCGACGATAAGGTAAAGCGGTATCGACGCGATGACGATCAGGGTTAGTTTCCAGGAGTAAGCCCAAAGAACCGCGAGAAAGACGATGGTGAAAAAGATGTCCAAAAGCGAGAACAGCCCCTGACCCGTCAAGAAAGACCGAATCGTCTCGAGCTCTCTTACGCGCGCCACCGTCTGCCCGGCGGATCGCGTCTCGAAATACGCCATCGGCAGATGGAAGAGATGAAAAAACAGGCGGCGCCCGAGTTCAACGTCAATCCGATTGGTCGTATGCGACAGCGCATAAGTGCGCAAATACTGAAGCACAACGTCTAAAACGCCGATAACCGCCAATCCGCCGATCAAAACGAATAGCGTATCGTAGCCCCTGTGGCTGAGGACCTTGTCGATAACGACCTGGAAGAACAGCGGCGTCACCAGCGCAAAGATTTGCACAAAGAACGATGCGACGAGGACGTGAAGCAGCGGCCGACGATAGCGCCAAATCGAAGGTAGAAACCAGCGAAGACTAAAATGCTTGGGCTCGACGCCGGCGCCGCCGAGCCTACGAGAAACAAGAATGACCGCGTCGATCGCCTCATGGATTTGATCTAAGGGAAGGCTACGATCCGAGCGCGTGATCGGATCGACGAGGCGATAATCGCCAGCAGGCATTTTGCCGCCAAAGATTTCAAATCGGCCAGCGCGCGTTCGAATGATCGCAGGCGAAGGGAGAGCGGCAAGCCTTTGCTTATGTATGGGACGAATTAAGCGCGCTTTGAGTCCGATAAGAGCGGCGGCGCGCACGAGGTCTTCGCAACTGACGCTCTTTCCGTGAAGTGCGAGTTCCCGCCGGATCTGATAAGGGCTCGCGACAATGCGATAGTAGGCGGCGATCCCGCAAAGGCCCTGCAAACCGGAGTCCTCATGGCGCCCCGCCGACTCTTCACGGGGCTTTTCGCCGGTCGGCCCGGGTTCATCCGTCGCGGCGTCGTGCATTTTCAGCCGAACCTTAAACCTATGATCCGCCGCCGGTTATTCCCTCCGGCCTCACATGTAAAGATACTTCGCCTACGCATGTCTTACCTGTTGAACCGATCTGATGACGGGAACGCTTTTGAAGTCGCCGAAATGCCTTGCGCACTATCCACGCTGCATGGCGATGGCCCAGATGAGTCACAGAGAAAGCCGATGGGTCTGCTTAGGACTGATATCTTACATCCGACGCTGAGCGCTGCGGCCGCGACTCCCAGCCGACCCTAACTCGCGCAATCAGATTGCTTGAAGACAAGTTGGGCGGTCTGTTGCATAGACCATGCACGCCTAATCGCCGCATTCCACCAATCGCCCCAGAGCCTACGCCTACTCTTCCCAAAAGACATTCATTTCGCCCATTAGGGCTTCGCCGGCGTCTCCTCTGTTTACACGAATTGCGCCTGCGACTGAGTCAGACTCGACAGGGCGACATTCTGGAGCGTGATGGTGTTATTGGCGTCGAGCGTGATGAGCGTATCTGCCCTTTGTTGAGATGAAGCGGCAAGAAGATGCGACCAATCCGCAAAGATCGCATGATCAAATTGCAGCGTGTCCGACGCGTCGAAACCGGAGATCACATCCGTCCCGAACCCTGAATGGAACACGAAATTGTTGTTGTTGCCATTCTCCGTGATCGTTGAGGACCCGAGAAGGGCAATGTCATTATTTGAACCGTTGATCGTATCGGTGTCGCCGGCGGCAATGTTGACCTTGCCGCCACTGACGTTGATCGTATTCGTATGATTCTCCGTCCCGTAGATCGGGAATGGCCATCCCCATACCCAATACCAGCCAATCACGACAGTGCTAATGACGCCGCCTGCGACGTTCACTGTGGAACCGCCGCCGGCATTGACGACGTTGTCGTGACCCGCGACCGACAAGGTCGCGTTTACGTCGGTCGCGAGCTTATTGGCTGATCCGGTGACAGTTGCGCTGGCGGCGGCGTCGATGGTGACGTTTCCGGAGCTCACGGTCAGTTGATTTCCGGTTCCTATCACGGCGACCGGATCATCGGAGCCGCTGACCGTGACATTTGTGTTCGATTTGAGGGTGATGGCGTTTCCGCTGCTCGAGACCGTTCCGCCAGATCCATTTTCGAAAATCACGGGGGTCGAAGCCGTGTTGACCGTTGCGCCGGTATTCGTCACGTCGATCGCAGTGACGTTGACGCCGCCAAGGCTGGCGTGATCGATTGTGCGCGCAACCGAATCAACTAAATCCGCCCTCGAAATCGTCCCGGCGGTCAGCATGCCGGCCCAGGTTTGAGACTCCGTCGACGTCGGCGCTCGGCCATAGACGTTGGTAAAGACGAGATTGACGAAGGCGGCGTCGGTCGTCGTTCCGTATTTCGTCGCGAATTCCGAAGACGCGATGAGTTCGCCGGCGATCTGAACCTCCGTCGCCGATCCGTTGAGAATCCGCGGCAGCTGCGCGGCGATTTCAGCGCCGGTCATGGTCCGCTTTAACGCAGCGTAATAGAGTTGCCCCAGAATATCCGTCGCAACCTGCTTGTCGGTCGTATGATCGATAGAAACGAGTTGCCCGCCGCTCAACGTGTTGTTTGTCGTCTCATGGACATTGCCGTCGGCGACATGTTCGGAACTTTCCGACAGGGCGACGGCGATGTCGGCGCGCGTAACCGTCCCGGCCTTGAGCTGAGAGAGATATTTATTCAGCTCCGCGAGCGTAGCGTAGCGGCCAAGAGCGTTCTGGGACATCTGTTCAACGAATTCGGCGTCCGTTAGAGCGCCATATTTGCCGGCAAATTCCGTCGGCGGCGGCGAGTTCCCGACGACGATCGTCGCTGGCGGAGCCGCCAAATAGGCCTTGTTCGTCATGACATCGGCGGCGAGCTTGTTGAGATTGAACTCCGCACCAGCGCCGCTCGTCGTAATATAGTCCGCGAGAAACTGCTTTTCGCTCTCGGTCATGTCGCGATTGAGAAGCGTGTCATACATCCGCTCGGCCATCGCGACGAATTTTTGTTCGGACGCAACGTCAATCGTAATCGTCTTGGCCCCGCCGCCGTTGTAGGTGCTGAATGTGTATCCATACAGGCTAAAGCTCGATGTTGGGCTTTCATTCCAGACCCAAGTGTCCACTCCATTCTCGTCGATCGAATGCGACGCATAAGCGCCCAGATATCCCGAACTGAGGCCGAGGAGGTTAATCGAATAGCTGTCTGGGGATGTCACGTACCAAGCATAGCTTCCGTTGGAGCTTGGAACGTAGACCTTCGTGCTCGTGACGTCGACGCCCTTGACCGCTAGGCCAACGGTCGGGATCGGGTTGCCATAGACGTAAAGTGGGGGACCCTGTTGCCATCCGATCCCCGTGCCGGTTTCATGGGATGTGACGATCAATCCATCGGCGCTCGTCGTCGTCGTGACGGTCGTCGCCAAGCCCGAATTCGAATAGGTCAAGGAGACCGTGTCGGTCTTCGCGCCGTCAGGCGCAACCGTGATCGTCTCGTTAACGTCTGGGATCGTCCCATAGCCCCTCGTCACAATATTCGTCGTCAAGCCATTCGCGCTCGTCGCCGCAACGGTCTGATCCTTGATCGTTCCGTCGGCGTAGGTGTTGGTGATCGTGCGCGTGCTGCCGCCGTCGGCGTGCAGCGCGGTGACATCGTTCTGTGTCTCGAGCGATGTTCCGCGGCCACTCACATCGATCTTCGACACCTTGGTGAGACCATCGGCGCTCACCGCCGTCACTGTCCGGCCGCGCAAAATCCCGCCAGAGCCGTAATCGGCGTCCGTGATCGTTTGGCTGCCGTCGGCGTTCAGCGCGGTCGTCTGGCTCCGGCTCAAATCCACCACGCCGTCGCCGTTCGAATCGATCGAGATTGTCTTCGACAACTGGTCGTCGCTCAGCGTCGTGCTGATTTTCGAGGTCAACGCGCCGGCGGCGGTCGTGTCCCAGACGATGTCGGAGGTCGAGCCGTCGGCGTTACGCGATTTGGTTTCAAAATGATCGAAGACGCCGTCGCCGTTCGTGTCCCGCTGCAGGCCCTGCGTCAGGCCGTCACGGCTCGTCGTCAAAACGTCCTTCTGGCGCAGCGTCCCGTCCATGTTCAGATTGGTGAGGGACTCGACCCGGCTGCCGTCGACATTGGTCGCCGTCGTATCCGTCACGTCGAACCGCCCGTCGCCATTGACGTCGGTTTGTGTCGTCTTCGACAGGCCGCTGGCGCTCGTCGACGTGACGACCTTGGTCTTGAGCGCGCCGCCCGACGTCGCCGACACGGCGACCGTCTCCGTCGTCGAGCCATCGGCGTTCAGAACGGTCGTATCGGTCGCATAGAAATTGAGCGTCTCATAGCCGTTCACGCCCGTACGCTCGGTCGTCACGTTCAGACCGCTCGCGCTGACAGTCTTCACGATCCGCTCGACGACGGCGCCGCCCGTGGTTCCGTTGTAGTCCGTGTAGGTCTCCACACGGCTCCCGTCGCTGTTTAAGACGGCGACATCGGTTTCCGTGCGGTCGACGGCTCCGTCGCCATTATTGTCATAGGCGACGGTCTTCGCGAGCCCATTGGCGCTGGTTGTCGTGATCCGCTTGCTCTGCAGCGCGCCTGTTCTGGACAGGTCGGAGAGCGTGTCGAGAACGTCGCCATTGGCCTGGAGGGCGATTGTTTCGGTTTGATCGGTTATTCCGTCACCATCGACGTCTCGGTTGATCGAGGTGGTTTTGCCGTCAGAACTCGTCGTCGTGACGGACTTGCCCCGGAGCCCGCCATTGGCGTTCGTCTCCGAATAGGTCTCTGTCTTCGAACCGTCGGCGTTCAGCGCGGTAATATCGGCAGTCGTCGTGTCCCATGTTCCGTCGCCGTTGACGTCCGTCTGGACTGTCTTCGAGAGCCCATTCGCGCTCGTCGAGATGACCGTCCGGGCGCGCGTCGAGCCATTCGCGTTCAGGTCGGTGACGGTCTCGCTCGTGCTTCCGTCGGCGTTCAGCGTGGTCACGTCGGTCCGGGTGACATCCCACACGCCGTCGCCGTCGACGTCCGTTTGTGTTCGCCCCGACAGGCCATTGGCGCTGGTCTGTACGACAGTTTTGTCCCGCAGCGAGCCGTTGGGATTGTAATCGACGATCGTATCGACCGTGTAGCCGTCCGCGCCGACCGAAATCGTCTCGACGCTATCGTTTTGCCCGTCGCCGTTGAGGTCGCTCGAAATGATCTTCGATCGGCCGTCGGCGCTCGCCGAAATTGAAATCTTGTCTCTCAGCGTTCCGTCGCCATTCTTGTCCGTAATGGTCTCCACGCGGCCGCCGTTGGCGTTCAGCGTGGTGACGTCGGTGCGAATTCGGTCGACGCTCCCATTGCCGTCGAGATCCACGGAGGTTGTGACCGACAGCCCATCGTCGCTGGTCACGATGACCGTTTGATCGCGCTTCGTCCCATTGGCGTTGAAATCAGTGACGGTTTCGCTCGTGCTGCCATCGGCGTTGAGCACGGTCACATCCGTCGTCGTCAATTCGTTCACGCCGTCGCCGTTGACGTCGGATTGCGTCGTGACGGACAGGCCCGTGGCGTTCGTTGTCTCAACGACCTTTGACCGCAGGGAGCCATTGGCGTTCTTGGTCAACACTGTTTGGGTTCGACTGCCGTCCGCATTAAGCACGGTCGAGTCCGTAACCGTCGTGTCCCACACGACGTCGCCGTTCACATCGCTCTGAACGGTCTTCAACAGGCCAGTGGCGTTGACGGCTGAAATTGTCCGGGCGCGCATGGTTCCGTTCGGATTGAATTCCGCGACCGTGTCGGTCGTGACCCCGTTCGTCGCGGTCACGACGCTCTCCGTGACATCCGTCACGCCGTCGCCGTTCAAATCCGTGGTCGTGGTCACCGTCTTGTGGTCGGCGCTGGTCAACACGACTGTTTTCGAGCGCAATGATGCATTGCCGTTCGTCTGCGTGATCGTCTCCGTGCGGCTGCCGTCCGCATTGACCACCGTCACATCGGCAATCGTCTGGTCGATCGTCCCATTGCCGTCGATATCCAGCTGCGTCGAAACATTCAGCCCGTTCGCGCTCGTCGTCGTAATCGTTTTGTCTTTCAGCGCGCCGTTGTTCGCCTTGTTCGCAGTCGTCTGGGTGGACGAGCCGTCGGCGTTCTTTACCGTCGTCTCCGTCGTGATCAGATCGATGATGGCGTCGCCATTGGCGTCGACCTGGCTGGTTCGCGTCAGCCCGTCGGCGCTCGTCGAGACGATCGACTTGTCGATGATGCTGCCGTTGCTGTTGTATCTGGTCGTCGTATCGACGCTCGAGCCATTCGCCGCGACGACGATGGTTTCGACGCTGTCCCAGATCGCGTCGCCGTTCTGGTCGATCTGGATCGTCCTCGAGCGGCCGTCCACCGCCTTGGCGATCACCGTCTTGTCGCGCTTGGTCCCATCCGCGTTCAAATTTGTCACGGTCTGCGTCCGGCTGCCGTCGGCGTTGATCGTCGTGACGTCGGTGGTGGTCAGGTCCCAGACGCCGTCGCCATTGACGTCCGACTGCGTCGTCTGTGACAGATTGTCGGCCGAAAGTAGAATTTTCGTCCGATCGCGGAGCGAGGCGTTTCCATTATTGTTCGTGGTCGTGGTCGTGTAGGAGCCGTCGGCGTTCTTCACGACGACTTCCGTGGTCGTCAGATCGGTCGTTGCATTGCCGTCGAGATCGAAGACCGTCGTCTTCGAAAGACCGTCAGCGCTGGTGGTCTTCACCCATGCGTCGCGCAGGGAGCCATTGGCGTTCGTCTCTCTGACCGTCTCCGTGCGGCTGCCGTCCGCGTTGACCACGATGGCGTCGTTCGTGGTTAAATCGAAAAGGGCGTCGCCGTTGGCGTCCGTCTTCGTCTGGCTTGTCAGCCCGTTCGCGCTCGTCGTCACCACCGTTTTGTCGATCAGCGACCCGTTGACGTTCAAATTCGAGACCGTGTTGGTGCGTGAGCCGTCGGCGGCCACGACGATCGTCTCGACACGGGTCCAGGCGCCGCCGCCATCCGGGTCGGTCTGGATCGTGATCGACTTTCCGTCAGCGCTGGTCGTCGTCGCCCGCCGGGCCAGAACCGCGCCGCCGGCGGTCTTGTCGGTCACCGTCTCGGTCTTCGAGCCGTCGGCGTTGACCACCGTAACCGAGGTCTGGATCTGGTCGATCACCCCGTCGCCGTCGAGATCGACCGACAGCGTCTTGGTCTTGCCATCCGCCGAGGTCGACAGAATCCGCTCGCTGGCGACGCTCCCATCCGCATTGAGCGATTTATTGTCGATGGTCTTCGAGCCGTCGGCGTTTTGCGTCGTCGTCGAGCGCAGGGCGGCGCCCGCGGCGTCATAGACGAGGCTGACCGTCGCCGCCGTTCCCGTCGTTCCATTGGTGCGGGTGAAACTCGTCTGGCCGTCGATCGACGAGCCGTCGGCGAAGGTGCGGGTCGTCTGGTCCTCGATGAGATTGATCGAGGCGATCCCGGCCTGCGCCAGCGTCTGCAGCGTCCGCGTGCCGTCGGCGTTGCTGACGATCAGCTTGAATTGCGAAAAATTCGCGTCGCTGGCGCTGAGCTTGCCGTCATGATTGGTGTCGAACACGTCGCGCAGCGCCTGCATGTCGGAGGTCGCCGTCGGGTCCCATTGCGTGAAGTCGATTTCGTTCTGCTGGTCGATCTTCCCGTCATTATTGGCGTCATAAGCCAACAGCGCGTCGCCAGGGGCGGCCCAGGACGTGAGATGCTGATAGCCGTCGCCGGCCATGTCGAAAAATGTGTTTGACGAGGTCACCGGCGTCAGCTGCACGCCGTCGCCGTTCAAATCGAGCGCCACGGGAAAGAGATGGCGGAAGAAACTGCCGATATGGCTAAAGAAATGGCCGACGCTCGAAAACAGCGCCTTCGTATCCGACCAGAATCCCTGCGCCATGCGGCCGAGGTCGGAAAGGCTGTTGAAGCCGATCCCGCTCTCCGACCCGCCGCCGTCAAAGGGCAGCACCGGCTTTCCGAAGTCGGGCAAATTGATGTTCTGCCCCTGATAGCCAAAGTTCGCGCTGAACACGAAGCCGTTCGGGATGAAGCCCGCGGAATAATTGGCCGAACCGAGGAGATTCCCCAGCGCGCTCGTCGCATTGTCGAAGAGACCGCCCAGCCCGCTCGTCGCGTCGCCAGGGAGACCACTGGCGAAGGCGGGCGTGACTGAATTTCCCAAAGACACGGAGTTATAATTCCCGCTTCCTCCCAGATTGCTCTGGTAGGACGCAATGCTTCCGTAAACTTCGCCCGAGAACGAAGATCCGGGACCGTTTGTCGCGTCATTCGTTCCAACCGCCGCGTCGAACAGCCGCCCGGTCAACTGATCGCCGCCCAATGCGCCGGCTACGCCGCCGATGAGGGCGCCTCCGCCGGCTCCCAACGGCAGTCCCAACGAAGGGAATGACGCTGCCGATGACGCCCCCAAAAGAAGCGCCGCCCCAAGCGCCAGCCGCCGCGCCGCCCCAGCGGCCGCCGAACTGCGCGCCGCTTCTTTTCGCGCCCAGATTGTCACCCGCGGAAAGTTGCTGCTGGATTTGTGCTCCGGTCATGACAATATCGACAACCGCGCCCAAAGCGCCTGCGCCACGCAACAATTGCCCCGCCGCTCGATAGCCCGCGGTTGCCTTATTCATTGACGAAAGGTTCGCGGCGTCCGCGGGCGCCTGCACGCCTGTGCTACCGCCTCTAACGCCATTCAAATCGTGAACGCCGGTCTTTACCTCGATAAAGTGTTGTGTGGCGCCGGACCAAAAGCTCCTCGTCTGTAACGTCAGGTCCAGCGTCCGCGCGTTGCCGGTGATTGGATTGTTCATACGCAGCGACGGGCCATTCGTCGCGACTTCGCCTATGATCGACGAACCGTAGTATGACTCGAGCCTCGCCCTTTCCGCCAGAACCGCCTGGTAGTGATTGAAATTATTGACGACGGGCGTGCCTTTGATGCCCTGAAGCGAGCCGGGAGCGATGGGATATGCGCCGGCTTTATTGAATTTGATGCCTGACGTCGTCAGAAAGTCCGATAGCGCCTTCGTGGGTCCGCCGGCGTTCGCGAGCGGGCTCGTATAGAAGCTCCAGGCGAACGACGCCGCCGGATATTTCACGATCAGAGTAGTCCCGATCGAAAAGGCTCCGATCGATAGACCGGGGACGATGGATCCGTTCGAGTTTTTATAAGGGTTCATTCGTGGAATCCCCTATTATAATAGGCTCATCGCCGTCGGGCAGACGTGAATAGTACAGTTGCGCCTTCGCCACTCTGATCAACACATTCTGCTCAAGGTAGGGGCCGCCACAGCCGATGACGGATAGTTCTCGACTTCCCGCCACCGTCCCGTATCCCGATGTAAGCACGTCGCATGCGCCCCCGCGCGGCATGCCGCCGAGATGTGGGCGCATATAGCCGACACTCCTGAAAGTCGCAGGCTCTTCCACGTGCCCGCGGTAAATATCCCAATAGAGCCGAGGGCGTTTTGAGATCAGATATTCACCAATGTAAATCCCAATATCGATCATCACGTTGTAGCCAGCATAGACGCCCTCCCAACGTGGCTGGTAATCCGCAAAAATTGCCATCGTATAGGTTTCGTCTCCAATCAGTCCCCCGCCATAATCGTCGACCCATCGGCTGACAGCTCTGATCCCGTCTCCGTCAAGCGTCGCGACGACGCCGAAATTTGTACGCAGCCAATTGCGGAAAAACGCGAGCCTTTCGAGCCGAACACACATGAAATAATCGAAATTCTCTCTCGCTTCGCCTTCGCTCAGCTTTTGCTCGGACTTCTTGTGCGGCACGTCATAAAGCGGATAACCCTTAAGCGCGCGCCTTACGTGCGCGTGTTTCAGCCAAAAGCGAGGATAGATCACCAACGACCTCTTCAGCTACTTCGCAGTCGACAGGAGTCCTGAAATAATGACCTTCTTTGTATGCACGACCTGAAGCGCCTTCGCTGCGCTGAATTCGGTTGTTGAGATTGCTGAGAATGCCCGTCGCCGTTTAGAGGATGTTGTGTGCTTTTGATCGGACAGGGCCGCCTGGAGCGATCGAGATTGTATCGCGCGGATCCAGTTTGCCCGTAGGCAGCCGATCGGCGGCGCGGAAAATCGGTTGAGAATCTGGCGATCCGAACCGCCCTCTCAGGAGCCTGGATCATCGCCTCTATAGTATTCCGCCGCTCCGACCGGAGCGCTGCCGCCGACAGGCATCGCGGAAAAAACAAGCGCGCCGGGCCCAGCCGGGGCGCAGCAAACGACGACTTGCGCAAATATGCGTTGAAAATCCTCAAGACAAATCTTCCCGTCATTCGCCGCGATACGGGGATAGGCAACGCCAATATTCTTTAAACAGACTAACCGCTTCGCTTACGCCGTCAAGCCGCTTTCAGATATATAGATCGGGATTTTTTCACCCTCGTGACGGATTTATACTGATTGGCCCCGCCCGCCGTCCCGCCGATCGGCGTCGCGACTGTGGGGCCGTCGGCGTTGCTGACGATCAGCTTGAATTGCGAGAAATTCGCGTCGCTGGCGCTGAGCTTGCCGTCATGGTTGGCGCCAAACACGTCGCGCAGCGCCTGCATGTCGACCGTATTTATGGATGCGCTGGCGACACGAGATCGAGCGCGGCCTTCTTGCGCGCCCCCGAGTGGTCCGCCGCGAGGACGAGATAGACCGCGGGCAGAACGAACAGCGTGAACAAGGTGCCGATGGAAAGGCCCGAGGCGATCACCAGACCCATGTTGAAGCGCGACGCCGCGCCCGCGCCCGCCGCCATGATGAGCGGGAAGACGCCGAGCACCATCGCCGCGGTGGTCATAAGGATCGGACGCAGGCGAATGGACGTGGCCTGCAGGATCGCTTCCCGTTTCGACATGCCGCCGTGTTGCAATTCATTGGCGAACTCCACGATCAGAATGCCATGTTTGCTGATCAGGCCCATCAACGTCACCAGGCCAACCTGGGTGTAAATATTGATGCTGGCACCGCCAAAGCCGAGCATGATGAACACCAGCGCGCCGGCGATCGACATCGGGACGGAGACGAGAATGATCAGCGGATCGCGGTAGCTCTCGAATTGCGCGGCCAGCGCCAGAAAGATGATGATGAGGGCGAAGCCGAACGTCACCGCGAAGCCGGTCGACTCCTGAATGAACTGACGCGAGGGTCCGGCATAGTCGATCGTATAGGTCGAGGGCAATGTTTGGCGCGCGACCTCTTTCAGCGTGTCGAGCGCCTCGCCGGCGATGACGCCAGGCGCGGCCACGCCAGAAATCGTCACCGAATTAATCTGCTGGAAATGATTGAGCGACTCGGGAACGATGGCGGTTTCCAGCTTGGCGACGGTCGAAAGCGGCGCCAAGGAGCCGTCCGCCGTCTTGATGTAATAATTCAAGATCTGATCCGGATTCAGTCGAAACCGTTGGGCGACCTGCGGAATGACTTTGTACGAACGGCCGGCGAGCCCGAAATATTGCGTATAGCCGCCGCTTAGCGCGGTGGTGAGCGCGCCGCCGACGTCGATCATTCTCAGGCCGAGTTGCGCGGTCTTTTCGCGGTCGATGACAAGCGACAACTGCGGCTGATCGATCTTGAGATCGGTGTCGAGGAACATGAACTTTCCCGTCGCCAGAGCTTTCGACAGGAATTCGCGGGAGATGCCGTCCATCTTCTCGAAAGGGTCGGTGCTCTGAAAGACGAATTGAATCGGCAAGCCCATCGAGCCGGGGAGCGGCGGCGGCTGGAAGGCGACGAAGCGCACGCCCGCAACGGCGCTCAGCTCCTGCTGGAGCATATGCTGCAAATCCTCCGCCCCGACCTTGCGCTCATCCGCGGGCTTGAGCACGACGCCGGATAGATTCGCCGCCGGCGAATTGATCTGGAACACGCTGTCGGTCTCTGGATGCTTGGCGATGATTTTATATGCCTGATCGGCGTAGTACAGCTTTTGTTGGAGAGTGGCGTTGGGCGCCGGAGTCGCCTGCGCCAGAATGATGCCCTGATCCTCGTTTGGCGCGAGTTCGCTCTTGGCGCTGGCGTAAAGCCAATAGATGCTCGAAAGCACCAGCCCGCCGAAGACGAGCGTCACCGGGACGTAATTGAGGGAGGAGTCCAGCAGGCGGTGATATCGATCGCGTACGGCGTCCATCCGCGCATCGATGTAGCCGACGATGCGGGACTCAAGCGTCTCCTCGCCTCGCTTCGGGGGCTTGAGCGCCAAAGCGCAGCTGACCGGCGACAAGGTGAGCGCGACGATGCCCGACACGGTGACCGCCGCCGCCAGCGTAAAAGCGAATTCGACGAAAAGCGCGCCGGTGAGGCCGCCCTGAAAGCCGATCGGCACATAGACGGCGATCAGCACGATCGTCATGGCGATGATCGGCCCGGCGAGTTCGCGCGCCGCCTGCAGCGCGGCGTCGACAGGCGTCAGGCCTTCGCCGAGATGCCGGTTGACGTTTTCGACGACGATGATGGCGTCGTCGACCACGAGGCCGATCGCCAGCACCAGCGCCAGCAGCGTCAGCAGATTGATCGAGAAGCCGAAAGCGAGGAGAAACGTCAGCGAGCCGATGAGCGAAAGCGGGATCGCCATGATCGGGATCAGCACCGAGCGCCATGATCCCAAAAACACGAAGACGACGGCGGTGACGATGAGGACCGCTTCGATGAGCGTGTGAATCACCTCGTCGATGGAGCTGTTCACGAAATTCGTCGTGTCGTAGACGATCTCGCTATTCAAGCCTTGCGGCAGCGCTTTGAGAATGTCGGGATAGGCGTCTTTTACGCCTTTGACGACATCGAGCAGATTCGCGTTCGGCGCCACGAGAATGCCGATATAAACCGCCTGCTTGCCGTCGAACGACACCGAGGATTCATAGTCGTCCGCGCCGAGCGTGACATTGGCGACGTCGCGCAGCTTCACATTGGCGCCGTTCACCTGCTTGACGACGAGGTTGCGAAACTCCTCGAGCGAGTGGAGCGAGGTCGCCGCCGAGAGATTGACCTGAACCCATTGGCCCTTGGTCGAGCCGAGGCCGGCGATATAGTCATTGCTCTGGAGGGACGCCGCCACTTCGCTGGCGGTGAGTCCATAGGCGGCGAGCTTCACCGGATCGAGCCAGGCTCTGAGCGCAAAGGTCTTGCCGCCGATGAGTTCCGCCGTCTGCACGCCCGGCACCGATTGCAGACGCGGCTGCACGACGCGGATGAGATAGTCCGTCACCTGGCTCGGCGAGAGGATGTCGCTGTTGAAGCCAATGTACATGGCGTCGGTCGTTTGGCCGATCTTGACGGTGATGACGGGACGCTGCACGGCCTGCGGCAATTGGTTGAGCACCGAATCGATCTTGGTGCTGATCTCGGTGAGCGCCTTGCCGGAATCATAGTTCAGCCGCAGATTGGCGGTGATCGTGCTCACCCCGATCTGACTCGTCGAGGTGAGATAGTCGATGCCATTCGCCTGCGCGACGGCGTTTTCGAGCGGCGTCGTGACGAAACCGGCGACAGTCGCCGGATCGGCGCCAAAATAGGACGTCGTCACCGTGACAACGGCGTTTTGCGTGCGCGGATATTGCAGCACGGACAGAGTCGCCAGCGATCTCAGGCCAAGCACCAGGATCAGCAGGCTCAACACGCTGGCGAGCACCGGGCGGCGCACAAAAATGTCCGTGAAACGCATCTTGCGAAATCTCCGTCACTGATCCACGGGCTTGGGATAGGCGTCGACAGGCGGCGACGGCTCTTGCGAAATGGCGAGCGGCGCGCCGTTGCGCAGCTTGACCTGACCGGCCGTGACGACCGTGGCGCCTTCGGGCACCCCTTCGAGCACCGACACTTCGTCGCCGCGCGCCTCGCCAAGCCGAACGAAGGCTTGGTGCGCGACGAGCCCGGAGCCTTGCGGCGCCTTCTTATCGGCGCTCTCCTGGCTTTTTTGCGCAAGGAACACCGAATTGCCGAAAGGCGCATAGACGATCGCCGTTTGCGGCAGCGTGATGAGGCGCTGGGGCTTGCCGGTCGCGATTTCCACCGAAGCGAACATACCGGGACGCAGCTTGCGTTCGCCATTGGCGAGGCTCGCGCGTATCTGCACATTGCGGCTCGCGAGATCCACCTTGGAGCTGATGGCGTCGATCTTGCCCGTAAAGCTCTGGCCGGGAAAGGCGTCGACCGTCGCGGCGATCGTTTGTCCGACCGACACGCCATTCAAGTCCTGCTGCGGCAGGACAAAGTCGAGAAAGATCGGATCGAGCGCCTGCAAGGTCACGATCACCGTGCCGGCGCCGATATATTGGCCAAGATCAATCTGGCGGATGCCGAGCCTTCCGGCAAAGGGCGCGAGCAGAGTCTTTTGCGCGATCACCGCCTCCTGCTGCACGACTTGGGCGTTGGCGCTTCTCAGATTGGCGACGTCCGAATCCACTGTCGCCTGGCTCACGGCCTTGATTTTGAGTTGCGACTGGTCGCGGCGCAGATTGATGGCGTTGAGCTCCGCCGTGGCTTTCAGCGATTCGAGCCGGGCGTTGTCCGTATCCTTGCGCAGCTCGAGGAGAATTTGCCCCGCCTCGACGTCCTGGCCCGACTGGAAATGGATCTTCTCAACGATTCCGGAGGTTTCGAGCGAGAGGTCGGCGCCGTTGACGGCGCGGAACGTGCCGATCGCTGAAAACTTGGGGCGCCATTCCCGATAGGCGGCCGTCGTCACCGACACGGTCTGCGGCGGATTGGCCATGGAGGCGAGGAACCGCCCGATCATCATCGAGCGGAAACTGACGAAGCCGTAAAGGGCTGCGAACACGAGGGCGACGCTGGCCAGCATGATCATCATGGGCTTGAACATCGATCCGAGACGGTCTTGCAAAAGCGTGTTAACGGGCACGGGAGCGTTCCTCAGCCTCGGCGCGTATGGCCGCCGCGATCGGCAGGGTTGAAATGAGGTCGGTGGGTTTGGGAAGCGACGCCGGCGTCTCGTCGATGCGATTCCACCAACCGCCGCCGAGCGCCTGCATCAGCGCCGCCGTATCGGAGAAGCGCGCGGCCTGCGCCTGGACGCGATTGATGCGGGCGCTGAGCAGAGTCTGCTCGGCGTTGAGCACCGTCGTATAGGTGGTCGAGCCGGCCGTATATTGGGCTTGCGAGATATCCAGGCTTTCAGCGGCGGCCCTTTCCGCCGCAACCTGCGCGCGCAGCGTCTCGGCGTCATGCTTGATCGCCTGCAAGGCGTTGGCGACGTTCTGGAAGGCGCTGATCACGGTCGCGCGATACTGCGCTTCCGACTGTTCGAGCGCGGCGAGCTTCGCCTCGCGCTGGTGAAACAATCTGCCGGCGTCGAACGCCTGGCCGGAGAGCTGCGTCGCAAGATTGTAGACCGAGGTCTGCGGCAAGAATAATTGCGAAAAATTGGGCGCCTGACTGCCGCCACTGCCCGTCAGCGTGAGCTGCGGCAGCATATTGGCCGTGGCGACGCCCACATTGGCGCTTGCCTGATGCAACTGCGCCTCCGCCGAAAGCACGTCGGGACGCTGGCGCACCAGATTGGACGGCAGGCTGAGCGGCAGATCGCGCGGCAGATGCAGATGCTCTATGTCGATCGCCTCTCCCTTATCGTCATTGGGAAAGCGGCCGAGATAGGCCATGAGCTGATTGCGCGTCTGCGCCCGCGCCTTTTCGAGCGGCGGCAGCGTCGCTTGCGCCTGAGCGACGAGCGCCTTTTCCGAGACCACGTCGGCCGCGCTCACGGCGCCGAGTTCGAAGCGCTTCTGCAGAATGTCGAGCTGTTTCTGATAGTCGGCGATGAGTACGCGCGTGACCTTGATCTGCGAGGCGTAGGAGGAATCGGCGATCGCCGCGGTCACCACATTGGCGGCCAGCGCCAGATAGGTCGCCTCAAGCTGGAAGCGCTGATATTCGGCCGCGGCGACATCGCCCTCAACCGTACGCGCCGTCTTTCCAAAGACGTCGGGCGTGAATGACACGGCGACATTCGAATTATGGAGCGTATAGAGCAGCGCCGTTCCCCCGCTCGACGATCCGCTCGAGGAGGAACTTTGCGAGAAGCCGCCAAATTGCGCCGTCGTCATCTGCGTGCGCGCCACGCTCTGGCTCAGAGTGGCCGACGGAAAGAAGGAGCCCACATCGGCTTCCGTGGTTTCCCGCGCCTGGCGAAGCGCCGCTTCCGCGGCCGCGATGTTCGGATGATTGTTCACCGCCTCGGCCACGAGCGCCGAAATCTGCTTCGAGCGGAACAGTCGCCACCATTCCCCCGGAATGTCGCGGCCATGAATGAGCCTTTGTGCGCCGCCGCCCGCGATAGCCGCCGATTGGGTGACGTTGGCAGGCTTGCCCACCGCATAGCCCGCGCCCAACGGCGCATCGGGCGCGGCAAAGTCGGGGCCCACCGCGCAGCCGGAAAGCAGCACGGCAAGCAGAAGCCCCAGCACTGCCGCCCCACCCTTTGAGCTCATCAATGTCCTTTGGAGCCGATCGATGTTTCGCGCCTTCGGGCTTTCCGGCGGAACAGCGGGGCGATCCCCCACAAGCGTTTTGAGCAACGGCCGGAATATTTGAGGCGCCCTCCGTCTCATATCGGACCCAGGTTAAACTGAACGGTTCAGTTTTATGCTTGCCCTTTGGCGCCTGTCAACGTTAAATTGAACTGGATCGTTCAGTTTGAAACTTTTCAAAAGGGGGCCGATAGTTACGTCACGCCACCGGCCTTTGCCGGTTCAGCCTCGGTGGAGGCGTGGGGAATGAGCGTATGGCGCAGGGGCAGAGCCTTGAAGCAAAAGTCGGCGGCGTCGCCGGTATGAAGACTGAAATCGAGGAACCCGCCATGAAGAGCCCGTCGACGGATCATGCGACGGCGGCAGGATCGACAGAGGCGCATGTTGCGGGACGGAAGGAATGTTCCGTGATCGCGGCCGCGCGAAAATTATTCCTCGAACAGGGATTCGCCGAGACGAGCATGGACGCGATCGCGCGGTCCGCTTGCGTGTCGAAGGCGACGCTTTACGCTTACTTTCCAAGCAAGGAAGCTTTGTTCGCTCATTTGATCGAAGGGGAATGCCGCCTGAAAGCGAGCAGGCTGCAGATGCCAGATCTCGATATCGGCCTTGTCGAGGCGCTTCGAAGCTTCGCGCGACAATTTGTCGAGGTGTATTTGACGCCGGAGTCGATGGCGTTTTTTCAGGCGATTTCCAGTGTGCGCATGCGCTTTCCGCAACTCTGCAGGCTCTTCTTTGAAAGTGGGCCGAAAAACGAGCTCATGCGCGTCGCGGCGTTGCTCGAAGAGGCCAAAGACCGCGGCCTCCTGACGTTCTCAGACGCGAATGAAGCCGCGAGCCATTTTTTGAGTCTTGTCCGCGGGGACCTACCGCTTCACACGGCGCTCGGTCTCGAACCGGGAGCCGAAGCCTCCGTTGCCGCGAAGGTCGACGCCGGAATTGATGCTTTTCTGAGAGCATACAGGCGAGAGGGAACTTCGCGCGTTGCAACGGGATGTCGCAACGGGACCGCTTCAAACTAATTTTACGATGCGAATATCGTTTGATCGCCGCCTCATCTATCCATTCTGCTCACCACCTTGGGACGAGCCGCGAGCGAGCGCCATGTGAGCGGCCTCGACCAGCCAAAATCCTAATAGCGCCTTTACATCATTCCCGTGCAAATTGCGGTTCGTCATTCTCGTTTGGCGAAGACCGAAGCGAGAACGCGACATTAAAGCGAGATGCGCTCATGCCTCTATCTCTCATTGGCCTCGGCGTCGCGGCCTTTATCTTTGTGATCGCGAACAATCTGTTTCACGAGATGCGCGCGCGGCGTGCGCGCATTGATTCACGGCGCCGGTGAGCGCGGCGAGGACACATGCTCGATATTCTGTACGTTGGCCTCGGTCTTTTCCTGTTTGCGATCGTCGGCGCCTATGCGCGGGCCTGCGGGCGCCTTTAGGAGCACCGCATGTTTGAACCTGTCATCGGACTGATCGTCGCCGTTCTTCTCGGCGCCTATCTCGCCTATACGCTGCTCCATCCGGAAAAATTCTAAAGGGAGGCTCGGCGCATGCCGGGCGTTCGCCATGACGTCCATTGGGCTGGCGCAAATCGCCATCGTCCTGCTCGCCGTTATTGTCGCGGCTGTTCCGCTCGGCAATTACATAGCCACCGTGTTAGCGGGCGAGCGCAGCCTGCTCTCGCCCGCGCTCTCACCCATTGAGCGCGTCTTCTACAGACTCGCCGGCGTTGATCCTGCGCGGGAGCAAAACTGGCTTGCCTACACGATGGCCATGCTAGCCTTCAGCGTGGTCGGATTTGCTTCCCTCTACGCCCTGCAGCGGCTCCAGGCCTATCTGCCGCTCAATCCTCAGGGCTTTAGCGGGGTTCCCGCCGACCTCGCCTTCAACACGTCGATGAGCTTCGTCACCAACACCAATTGGCAAAACTACGGCGGCGAGTCGACGATGAGCCATCTGACGCAGATGCTCGGCCTCACGGTGCACAATTTTGTGTCCGCTGCGACGGGCCTTGCAATGGCCTTCGCCTTGGTGCGCGGTTTCTCGCGCGCCGAATCGCCGACGATCGGCAATTTCTGGGTCGACCTCACGCGTTCGACGCTGTACGTGCTCCTGCCGCTGTCGATCGTCGTCGCGCTCGCCCTCATCGCTCTCGGCGTGCCGCAGACGCTACAGGGTTCGATCGAAGCGACGACGCTCGAGGGCGCCAGGCAGACGCTCGCGATAGGCCCAGTCGCCAGCCAAGAGGCGATCAAGGAACTCGGAACCAATGGCGGCGGCTTCTTCAACGCCAATTCCGCGCATCCTTTCGAGAGCCCGAACGCCCTTTCCAACATGCTGGAAATCTGGGCTCTGCTCGTCATCCCCTTCGCCGCGGCCTTCGCCTTCGGGCGTGCGGTCTTTGACTATCGACAAGGTCGCGCGATCGCCATCACGATGATGATCGTGCTCATCGCAGGCGTTCTGGTCGCTTACTGGGCCGAGGCAGGCGGCAATCCGTTGCTGACCGAGATCGGCGTCGATCCGTCGCCCGGCAATATGGAAGGCAAGGAGGTCCGCTTCGGCCCCGCGATGAGCGCGCTCTTCGCCGCGTCGACCACGGGTACGAGCTGCGGCGCGGTCAACTCGATGCACGACTCCTTCATGCCGCTCGGCGGTCTCGTGCCCTTGTTCAACATGCTGATGGGCAGCATCGCGCCGGGCGGCGTCGGAGCCGGGCTCTACGGCTTTCTGGTGCTGGCGATCATCGCCGTTTTCATCGCCGGGCTTATGGTCGGCCGCACGCCGGAATACCTCGGCAAGAAGATTGAGACACGCGAGATGAAGCTCGCGATGCTGGCGGTGCTGATCTATCCGCTCAGCGTGCTTGTCTTCACCGGCGTTTCAGTCATGCTTCAGACCGGCCTCGCCAGTCTGAACAACGCCGGGCCGCACGGGCTTTCCGAAATCCTTTACGCATTCGCTTCAGCGACGGATAACAACGGATCGGCTTTCGCAGGTCTGGCTGGCAATACGCCCTGGTACAACACGACGCTCGGCGTCGCGATGCTGCTCGGACGCTTCGCCTTCGTCATTCCCGTGTTGGCGATCGCCGGCGCGTTCGCGGCGAAAAAGAAGGGCGCCGCCTCGGTGGGAACCTTCCCGACGCATGGGCCTCTCTTCATTGGCCTGCTGCTCGGCGTCATCGTCATCCTCTATCTGCTGCAATATTTCCCGGCGCTCGCGCTCGGCCCCATCGTCGAGCATTTCGCGCTGCTTGCCGGAAAAACCTTCTAAGGAGCATGTCCGATGTCGCATAAGGTCGCCGCTCCAGGTCTATTCGACGCCGCGATCACGAAGCGCGCCGCAATCGACGCCTTCAGGAAGCTCGATCCGCGGCGCCTCGCCCGCAATCCGGTGATTTTCGTCACGGAAATCGTGTCGGCGGTGGTCACGGCGTTCTTTGTGCGCGATCTCCTTGCGCAGAACGGCGCCGCCTTTTTCTCGGGGCAGATCGCCGCCTGGCTGTGGTTCACCGTGCTCTTCGCCAATTTCGCCGAAGCGGTGGCGGAGGGACGCGGAAAGGCGCAAGCGGACGCTTTGCGCAGGACGCGTAGCGATTCACACGCCAAACGGTTGCTTGATCCGCAGAACAAGAGCGGCATGACGGACGTCTACGAAGGCGTTTCGGCGCTCGATCTCAAACTCGGCGACCTTGTGCTGGTCGAGGCGGGCGAACTCATCCCCGGCGACGGCGAAGTGATCGAAGGCGTCGCCTCGGTCAATGAGTCGGCGATCACAGGCGAGTCAGCGCCGGTCATCCGCGAGGCGGGAGGCGACCGTTCCGCCGTTACCGGCGGCACGACGGTTCTCTCCGACTGGATCAAGGTCAAGATCACCGCGGCGCCCGGTTCGACCTTTATCGATCGGATGATCGCGCTCGTCGAGGGCGCGCAGCGGCAGAAAACGCCGAACGAACTTGCGCTGTCGATTCTCCTGTCCGGGCTGACCATCATTTTCTTGATCGTCTGCGTAACGCTTTGGCCGCTTGCGATCTACTCCGGCGCGGCGATTTCGGTCACCGTGCTGATCGCGCTGCTCGTCTGTCTGATCCCGACGACGATCGGCGGACTCTTATCGGCGATCGGCATCGCCGGCATGGACCGACTGATCCGCTTCAACGTCATCGCCACCTCGGGTCGCGCTGTGGAGGCGGCGGGCGACGTTGACACGCTGCTCCTCGACAAGACCGGGACCATCACCTTCGGCAATCGCATGGCCGACGAGTTCGTTCCGGTCGAAGGCGTTTCGGAACATGCTTTCGTCGAAGCCGCGCTGCTTGCTTCGCTCGCGGATGAAACGCCGGAGGGGCGCTCCATCGTCGCTCTGGCGAAAAGCGCGCTTGGTTCTTCGACGCCCGACCTCGGACCGGACGCGCAGATCGTCCCTTTTTCGGCGCACACGCGCATTTCCGGCGTTGATCTTCCCGGCCGGACGCTGCGCAAGGGCGCCGTCGACGCGGTCGCGGCGCAAGCTAAGTCCGTTCCCGTTGATTTCGAAGCCGCCGTCGAGCGCATCTCGCGTTCGGGCGGCACGCCCCTCGCCGTGTCGGAAAACGGCATGCTGCTGGGCGTCATACATCTCAAAGACATCATCAAGCCCGACATAAAATCGCGCTTCGCGGCCTTGCGCGCGATGGGCGTCAAAACCGTGATGGTCACCGGCGACAATCCGATCACCGCCGCGGCGATCGCCGGAGAAGCGGGAGTCGACGACTTCATCGCGCAAGCCAAGCCCGAGGACAAACTCGCCTATATTCGTAAGGAGCAGCAGGGCGGCCGCCTGATCGCCATGTGCGGCGACGGCACCAATGACGCGCCGGCGCTGGCTCAGGCGGACGTCGGCGTCGCCATGCAGACCGGCACCCAGGCGGCGCGCGAAGCCGGCAACATGGTCGACCTCGACAGCGATCCGACAAAGCTCATCGAGATCGTCGCGATCGGCAAACAGCTGCTGATGACGCGCGGCTCGTTGACCACCTTCTCAATCGCCAATGACGTCGCCAAATATTTCGCGATCATCCCGGCGCTGTTTGTCGTCGCCTATCCGGAACTGGAGGCGATCAACATCATGAAACTCGCCTCGCCGCAGTCGGCCATCCTCTCGGCGGTGATCTTCAACGCGCTCATCATTATCGCGCTCATCCCGCTCGCGCTGAAGGGCGTCCCGTACCGGCCCGTGGGCGCCGCCGCCTTGTTGCGGCGAAATCTGCTGATCTATGGGCTCGGCGGCCTGATCGCGCCGTTCATCGGCATCAAGCTCATCGATCTCGCCGTCTCGGCCATTCATCTCGCGTAAGGAGTCCTCAGATGCTCTCCCAAATTCGTCCGGCGATCGTCATGATCGTTCTTTTCACCGCGCTGACCGGACTCGTCTATCCGCTCGCGATCACCGGGGTCGCCCAACTCGCCCTGCCGACGCAGGCGAATGGAAGCGTGATCGAACGCGACGGAACAGTGATCGGCTCGGCGCTGATCGGACAGAACTTTGCCTCCGATCGCTATTTTCATGGCCGGCCTTCGGCAACGACAGGCCCCGACCCGGCTGATCCTTCCAAGATGGTCGATGCCCCCTACAACGCGGCGAACTCGATGGGCTCCAATCTCGGGCCGACGTCGAAGAAGCTCGTCGACCGCGTCAATGCGGCGATCGAGGCGGAATTTTCCGCCGGCCGCATCGATGTCGTCGCCGCTGACGCCGCCACAACGTCCGCCTCCGGCCTCGATCCGCATATTTCGCCGCAGTTCGCGCTGGCTCAGGCGGCAGCCGTCGCCAAGGCCCGCAATCTCAGCGAGTCGCAGGTGCGCGCCGTTGTCGAAGCGAATGTCGAAGGGCGCATTCTTGGCGCGATCGGCGAGCCGCGCGTAAATGTGCTCTTGCTCAATATGGCTGTTGATCGCTTAAAATGAGGCTGAGGCCCTAGAAGGTAGACGTCTTTGGCCCGCGACGACGGAGACTTCGAGCGCCGACCCGACCCCGACGCTCTCCTTGCCCTGAGCGACAAGGAGAGCAAAGGGAAACTCTGCGTGTTCCTCGGCGCCGCGCCCGGCGTCGGCAAGACCTACGCAATGCTGGCGCGCGCGCAAACGGCCAAGGCTGAGGGCGTCGATGTTGTCGTAGGCGTAGCGGAAACTCATGGGCGCGCTGAGACGCAAGCGCTCCTCAACGGTCTTGAGACTCTGCCACGTCGCAAATGCGAATATCGCGGTCGGATCATCGAGGAATTCGACATCGACGCGGCGCTGGCGCGAAAACCTCAGCTCATCCTCGTCGATGAACTCGCGCACACCAACGCGCCCGATAGCCGCCATCCCAAACGCTGGCAGGACGTCGAGGAGCTGCTCGACGCCGGCATCGACGTCTGGACGACGCTCAATGTCCAGCATCTTGAAAGCCTCGCCGATGTCGTCTCCCGCGTCACCGGCGTTGCGGTGCGCGAGACGGTGCCGGATCGCGTCCTGCAGAACGCCGCCGACGTCATCCTTGTCGACATCACGCCGGAAGAGTTGCTGCAGCGACTGAAGGATGGCAAGGTCTATGTTCCCGAGACGGCGAGACGCGCGACGCAGAATTTCTTCACGCCGCGCAACCTCACGGCGCTGCGCGAACTTGCCCTGCGTCGAACCGCGGAACGCGTCGACGATCAGATGGTCGACTTCCTTCGGCAAGGCGCGATCGAAGGCCCCTGGGCGACGGCGGAACGCTTGCTCGTCTGCGTCGGCCGGAATGCAAACTCCGAGGCGGTGGTTCGCGCCGGCGCGCGCCTCGCTACGGCCCTCAACGCCACATGGATTGCGCTTTACGTCGAGCGCGCCGGCCAGGAAGAAGAATCTGCTGAGGTGGTGCGAAGCGTCGACCAGGCGCTCAGGCTCGCGGAACGGCTCGGGGCGGAAATCGCCCGCGCGCCAGGCGACGATCTCGCGGGCGAAGCGCTGCGTTTCGCGCGACGCGAGAATATCACGCAGATCGTCTTGGGCCGCTCGCGCGCGCGGCCTTTTTCTCGACTGCTGCGGCGCTCGCTAACCGACGAGATTCTTCGGCGGTCGACCGATATCGCGGTTCACGTCGTCGTGCAGGAGGACAGCCCGCCGCAAAGCCGACAGGCTCGGAAATTGCCGACCTTGTCACAGACATGGCTCGGCTTCGGCGGCGCTGCGGTCTCCGTCATGATGACGGTCCTGATCGGTCATGGCCTCGAGCGCTGGCTCGGCCTCGTCAATCCGTCGGTCATCTTCCTGCTTCCCGTCGTGCTTTGCGCCGTATGGCTAGGGATGTGGTCCGCGATCATTGCTGCGGTTCTGTCCTTTTTCGCCTGCGACTTTTTCTTTTTCAGTCCGCGCTATGAACTCACCATTTCGCAACCGCAGGAATTTCTAACGCTCGTCGTCGCGTTGGTGGTCGCGGTCATAACGGGAATGCTCGCGAGCAAAATGCGCACTTACGCGCAAAACATGCGGCAGCGGTCTCAAGCCGTGCAGTCGCTGTTCGAATTCTCGCGCAAACTCTCCACGATAGCGACGCTCGACGACATTCTCTGGGCCTCCACTCTGCAGATTCAAAAAGCCGGCGAAGCGTCCAGCGTCATCATGCTGATCCCCGAAGAGGGCGGTTTGAAAGCGTCGGCGGCCTGGCCGCCGGTCGATCGGCTGGACGCCGGCGAACTTGCCGCCGCCCGTTGGGCGCTCGAAAAATCCGAGCCTGCCGGATGGCGGACGGACACGCTGCCGAATGTGCGTTTTCAATTCCGGCCACTCGCGACGGCGCGCGGCGTCGTCGCCGTTTGCGGGATCGAGCCCAAGACGCCCGAGGAGCCGCTTTCCGCCGCCGCGGAAAGCACGATTGCTTCACTGATTGAACAGACCGCGATCGCGATCGACCGTTCGATGCTCGTCGGCGAATCTGTCAAGGCGGCGGCTCTCGAGGAAAATGAAAAACTACGGACGATCCTGCTCTCCGCCCTGTCGCATGATCTGCGCACGCCGCTGACCTCGATCACCGGCGCGGTGACGAGCCTGCGCGAACTTGGCGAGAAGCTTCCGCCGGAGGATCGCAAGGACCTTCTGCTGTCGATTGAAGAAGAGGCCGGGCGCCTGTCGCGCTTCATCGCCAATATGCTCGACATGTCGCGCATCGAGTCCGGCGCGCTGGCGCCGCGCAGCGATCTCGTCGATGTGGCGGAGGTGATCCGCAGCGTCCTCGAAAGAGCCAAGAGAAGTTTTCCAGGCAAAGATACTTCGATCAGCATCGCGCCCGACCTTCCGCCTATTCGCGGCGACGCCAATCTGCTCGGACAGGTTCTCTTCAATCTGATCGACAATGCGCATAAATATGGCGGACCTGCCGGCGCGATCGTTCACGCCCGGCGCGAAGGCGGCGACGTCGTCATCACCGTGACCGACGAGGGGCCCGGCGTGAAAGCAGCCGACCTCGAGCGCATTTTCGAGAAATTTTATCGTAGCGGGCGCGTCGACGGCCGCAAGGCCGGCACCGGCCTCGGCCTCTCGATCTGCCGCGGTCTGGTCAGGGCCATGGGCGGAACCATCGTCGCGCAAAGCCCTGCCGCCCGCCGTCGAGGCATGAGACTCATCATGCGTTTTCCCGCCGCGGGCGAATCGAAGCGGCGCGTGGCGGCATGAGCGGCGCGCGCGTCCTCGTCGTCGACGACGAGCCTCAAATACAGCGCGTCTTGCGGCCTTCGCTGACGGCGAGCGGCTATGAGGTGCGCGAAGCGGCGACCGGCCGCGAGGCGCTAGCGGCGGTAGGCGAATATTCGCCCAAACTCATCATCCTCGATCTTGGCCTTCCGGACATGGACGGCAAGGAAGTGCTGCGAAAGCTGCGAATCCTTACGCGAACGCCGGTGATCGTTCTCTCGGCGCGCGACCGCGAATCCGAAAAGATCGCGGCGCTCGACCTCGGCGCGGATGACTACGTCGAGAAGCCATTCGCGATGGGAGAGCTGCTGGCGCGCATGCGCACAGCCTTACGTCATTCGCATGATACGACTTTGGAGTCGGAACGCGTTGCGGTCGACGGGCTTGTCGTGAATTTGCATAAGCGCTTGGTGACGAAAAATGGCGCGCCGGTGAAACTGACGCCGAAGGAATTCGATCTTCTGGCTTTTCTCACGCGACATTCGGGCCGACCGGTGACGCACCGGGAAATCCTCAAGACCGTTTGGGGGCCTGCGCATCAGAACGACAGTCAATATTTACGCGTCTTCATCGGCCAGCTACGGGCGAAGATAGAGGAAAACGCCGCGACGCCCAAAATCATCGTGACCGAACCCGGCGTCGGCTACCGATTTATCGAGTCCGAGTAAGAGGGACTTATCCTGTAACCGTGTCACGCTGCGTTTAAACGCGAGACTCCGGCTTCATCAAATTCATAGGCTTTATCAGTTACTTAATTTGATAATTTGTATTTCATTTTGGTATGAGGCGCGTCAGATCCGCCCTGCGCATTGCGCAAATCCGCTTCGCGCCCACACGCCCGCCAGGGCGAGCCTTATTGCGAAGGCGGCGGTAGCCGCTCAAGCCGTTTACGCGGACTCTGTGGCGGAACGACGTCATGGCGCTGCATAGGAGTTTCACGCGGCCGCGCGCGCGATGGCGCTGAATTGCGCGATTGCCGCGCGCGCGGATATGCTTCGCCAGACTTCAGCTTCGCATGGCTACGGCGCCATGCCTCACGCTCGGGCGCGGCCGTCAATGTGGAGAGAGCAGTTCGACTATTACTGGGATGGGCGGCGCCGGCTGGCCATCGGCTGGTTCGAGGGCGCCGAACGCGCGGCGGTCCGGCCGGAGCTCACGGTCGTCTCGGCGCGCGACGAGCGCTTTACGAGCGCGCCCACGCTTGTCGACGTCATCGGCGCCGCGCGCTGGCGCGCCCGCATCATTGTCGTTGATGTGCCGCCTGAGCATCGATTCGTCCGACTGACCGCCGCCGACGGCGCCGAACTCATCCTGGCGCTCTCCGCGGAGCGCGAGCTGCCCCAGGGCGGCGACTGGCGTCTGCTCCTGACGTTGCTGCCGGACGCCGGCGGCGCCGACCCCGTCGCCTTTCGGCTGGCGGCGTTTCCGGCGCGCGGCGACGTCGAACGGCTGTCGCGCGAGCAGACCGCGGCGGCCGGCGCGCGATTGGTATGGGCGATCGGCCAGCGCCGCGTCGTCGAACGCGCCGACAACGCCGTCATCATCCGCCTCGCGCCGGCGCGCCGCATCTTCCCGGCCTATCAAAGCCGACTCGTCCTGGAGGCGGCGCCGTTCGAATCCTCGGCGGCCGCCGACGCGCGCGAGGCGCCCTTCGCCATCATGGAGCATTGGCTGCGCGAATCCGGCGCGCCGCGCATTATCCTTCGCCTGCGAATTCCCGATTCGATCGAAGAGAGCGCCACGCTGCTCGGCCGATGCAGCGTCGCGCTGGCGATGAACCAGCGCCGGCGGCTGAAAGGCTGGACGCTCGAGCAGCGATCGGCGGGAGAACCCGCCGTGGATCCGCTCACCTTCGACGACCTGCGGCAGGCGACGGGCGATCCGCATGAACATCCGGACGCGGCGGAAACGGCGGAGCCGGTCGTCGTCGGCAATCTTTTGGCGCTGCTTGTCGATCCGGAAGAGGCGGAGGTCGACGGAATCGCCTTGCGTCGCAGCCGCGAGAAAGTTGCCCCCGGCATGGGCGAAACCGCGGAAATCGAGTTTTACGGCGCGGCCCTTGGCGACGACGTCGGCATCGTTTGCCCGGCCGCGGGGCCCGGCGATCTCGGCATCGCCCCGATCGATCCCGGCGGCCCCGCCTTCGCGCGGCTTTTTCGCGTTGAAGGCGACGGGCTCGCGCCGCGCCGCGCGACGGATGACGACGGCCTTCTCGACGAGCTCATGCGCCGCGCCGCCGACGCCGCGCGCGCCGCGACCGGCGCAGCCGCTCGCGCCGTGGCAGAACGCGCCGCCGGTCTGAAGGGCCGGCGCGACAAGTTTGTCGCTTCGCTGAATGGCGCTCTGGCGCGCGCGGAAGTCGCTGCGCGTTTCGAGCCGCCGGGCCTGTGGGATGCGCTCGAACCCTTGGCGCAAGCGAGCTTCGCCGCGCTCGTCATCGGCGAGGCGGGGCCGGCCCGCGCGCGCCTGCAGCAGCTCGGCGGCTATGGCGCCTTCTGCGCCGATCCCGCGCTTGCGGCGGGGATTGCGGAGGGCGGCGAATTTGCGCAGTCCGCGCGCCTTTCCGCCGAAACCGCGCCAGCGCGCGGCGCGCCTTCTCTGCTTGCCCGCTATCTCGACGCGTGCGGCGCCCAAGGCATGGCGCCGGCTGGCGTTGACGCCACGCAAGAAGCGCGGCTCATGCGCGCGCTCTTGAAGGAACCGGACGTCGCCGCGTTGCGCGAGGCGCGCGTCGCTCTGGCGATCGACGACGGCGTCCGGCGCGAAGCGGCGAAGGCGGCGCGATTCATCGTCGACGCCGCCGCGGTCGAGCGGGCGCGCGCGCATTTTGCGGAAGCTGGCGCGAGGGACGCCGCCGACATGCTCAACGCCTACCTTGACGTACGGCGCGCCGGCGGCTGGACGCCGCCGCACGAAGCGCCGACTCTCGCCGCGCTCGTCGCGCGCGCCGGCGTCGAACTCGACGCCGCGCGGCGCGAAGCCGACAGCCTCGCGCAGGCGCCGCGGGCTCAGGAGCGGTCGAAGGGATTAATTGCTGCGATGCGCGGTATATTTGGACGCTGATGGCCAAGGCCGCGCGGCTTGCGGCCGTTCGCCCGGACAATCGCTGGAGAACGCTGTCTTCGCTCTCTCGTCAGAGCCGCCGAATCAAGCTGCCTCCCCGCTCGCTTGCAAAGCCGCGAAAGCGACAACCAGGTCCCTTCGCAAGAATGTGACACTGAATTGGAATATTCTGCCGCGGAACGCGTGGCGCAAGCAACGCTGAAAACTTCGGTGCCCCATGCCCTTTTCCAAATTGAGCCGCGAGCAAAAGCGGACGACTCTGAATGAGCTCCGGCAGTCACTTTTTCAGCACGAACTCTGGTACGAGAATTTCAACAGAACGATCATTTGCGATCAGGTTCCCGACGAGCGGGATCTCCGGGAAGATGCGAACCATAGGTGGCCGCTCGGACAATGGCTGCATGGCGCTGGCGCCAGTCGTCTGGGTTCGCACCAAAGTTTTTCGCAGATTTTGCTCGCGCATGAGCTTATGCACCGGCACGCGGCTATCATGCTGCGAACCGCGTCGGAGCACCGGTCCATTCCTCTCGACGACTATGAATTATTCCTGTCGGCCCTCAAGCAGGTTCGCGCCCAATTAGTGACCATCAAGCACGAACTCGAGGATGCGCTTCGTAATCGCGATCCGTTGACGGGCGCGGGGAACCATATCGCGATGTTGACGGCGTTGAGCGAGCGGCAGGCCCTCGCGCCGAGACCCACATGTCTCGCGATGATGGACCTGGATCACTTCAGGGAGGTGAACGACACATACGGCCACACGCTCGGCGATGAATTTCTCGTGCAATACGCGGAATTCGTGATGTCCCACTTGCGGCCCCATGATGAGTTTTTTCGCTTTGGAGGCGAGAAGTTCCTCTACTGCGCCGCGGATGCGGACCTGGAACAGGGTCGCGCAATCGCAGAGCAGTTGCGAAAAGGCTTATCGGACAGGGAATTCTTCGTCGAAGGCTATTTGCCGCTCACGGTAACGGCTTCCTTCGGGCTTACGCTCCTCGACCCATCCGTTCCGGTCGAGCAATCGATTGAGCGCGCCGACCAGGCGTTGCACGTCGCTAAAGCCGCAGGTCGCGATCGGATCGCGAATTGGCAGGCGCCAAACTAGCCCAACATGGGCGGACGAGCTCGCACGGCCGCTGAGGCGGCGCGCGACTCGCACAGCAGCAACCCCGCCGCCGCGGCACACCTATTGGCGAGCGGTAGAACTCGCCCGTCACGAGAGCGTAACCGACAGGCGATAGCGATGCGGCTTTCAAAACCCGGAAATTTTCGCCCCGCCGGCGCCGAGTCGGCGGGGTTTTCTGCTGCGCTGGGAGAGCCTGACGATAGGCGCGATCACAGACCTAAAGCCGAAAAGGTCCGCGGCCTTGGAGGGCGGCTCCTGCTCAATCTATTCAAAAACTGGTCGTCAGGCGACGCTTGCCGGAACGTTCGCGTGTTTCTAGATGAAGCCTACATGCAATCCAGGAACTTTGTTCAATCCCATGTTATCATTAATGTTTGGTAACACGGGAACCGAAGTTCGACGAACCTGGTCCTGCGAGAATGTTTAGCGCTGAACGCCGTTCAATCGCGGCGCGGTTTATTCGCCGCGCCTCCGAAGGATTTTGTGGCGAGAAGCTGCTCGCTCACGTCCATGGCGATTGCCCCGAGGCGACAATACGAGATTTGACGGTAGGCGCTTTCATAGCGGTCACCCGAAAACAAGAGGACCAAGCTGCGGTTCTCGCCATTTATGACGTTGCCATTCTGCTTCGTCAGGCGAATAACTTGGGTCTGTAATCGATCGTTGGCCGATGCACACTTGGCTCAGACCATCAATTCCATGCAAAGCCACGCATTCAAGAGGACGACATGACAGATAGCGACAAAACCGAAGCGGAAATTTTGCAGCAGTGGATTGAGGCTGTCGGCGGCGGCATCTCTCTTGGAGAGAGCCTGTTGAAATCTGTAGAGGTGTCAAAAAGAGGCGATAAGCTGACCATCGTGCTGAAGAAAAAGAAGCAGAAAAAAGGGTCCGACCAAAAACAGCCATAGTCGCTCCGGACCGACCCGCCGCGGTAGCGCCTGTCGAGCGCTACGCGCCGCTACAAAAATGATATAAATTCGTCACATGAGCGAGATCGAGCTAAAACTCCTGCTGGACAAGACAAAGTCGAGTGAGATTTGGGCGCGCGTGAAGGCATCGAAGCTGGCTCACGGCGCTCCTGTAACGAGAACGCTCAGAAGCATTTATCTCGATACGCCCGAGCACGCACTGAACAAAGCGGGAATTGCGCTCAGGCTCAGGCGCGATGGGCGGCGGTGGATTCAGGGCGTAAAAACCAGGGCGACCTTGCATGGCGGCCTATCGCAGGTCGGCGAGGTAGAGAACCCGGCGCCCGGCGGACGTCTGTGTCTCGATGCAATTTCTGACTCATCGATTCGGGAGGAGATCGTTGACCGCGTCAACGGCGCCCCGCTTCAGCCCGTTTGCGAGACGGTGATCACGCGCAGGACGAGCGAGCTGATGCTTTCGGACGGCACGCGCGCGGAGCTCGCGCTCGACATTGGCGAAGTTCGGGCCGGCGAACGCTCTGCTGAACTCTCCGAGTTGGAAATCGAACTCCTCACAGGCAATGCAAGCGGATTGTTCGACATTGCGCTGATCCTGGTTCCCGATGGCGGGTTGCAGTTCTCCCGACTATCCAAGGCCGCCCGCGGCTATTTGTTAGCCGAAGAGGGGCGGATCGATCAGCCTCTCGCGCCCCGCAACGCTCAAAATATTTTGCTCGATCCGGCGCAAACCGTCGAGCAAGCGGCGCGTGACGTCTTGCGCGAATGCCTCGATCAGATCGCCACGAATGTGCTCGTCGTTCGCCAGCTGGACGACGACGAAGGACCGCATCAGCTGAGGGTCGGCCTGCGGCGGTTGCGCAGCGCGTTCTCGGTCTATGCTTCCGTGTTGGGAAATGCGGTGATGAAACGGCTCGATGGCGAGGCCCGTTGGCTTGGCCGGGAGGTGGGGAGCCTGAGGGATCTCGATGTGGTGGCGAACGACATGGCGCGGCGGGAAGCCGAAACTCATCCCGACGAGCCTGGACTTTCGGCCCTCGCCGATGTGGTCGCGCGGCAGGCGCGAGAACGGCGCGAGCAGCTGCGCAAGCTTCTCGCCGGCGCGCGCGTGCAGGCGTTCCTCATTGATCTTGCGCGGTTCGTCGAGACGCGTGGCTGGCTTGTCGCGCAGGATTTCGGCCAGACCGAACGGCTGGCGGCGCCGGTTGCGGCGTTAGCGCGCCAGTCTCTCAACAAGCGCTGGAAGAAGACCGCCAAGCACGCTCAGGGACTTGCGACGCTGACCGTCGAACAGCGCCACGAGCTGCGCAAAGAACTCAAAAAGCTGCGCTATGCAGTCGAGTTCTTTTGCTCCTTATATCCGGAGAAACGAATCGATCCTTTCTTGAAGCGGCTTAAGAAGCTGCAGACCGTATTTGGCGACCTCAACGACGCCGCGACAATGAAAGCCATGTTCACGGGAACGGATGTTCCCGGCGCCGAAGATCCATCGGTACAGCGCGCCATCGGCTGGATGATCGGGGCGAGTCAGGCGCGCGCCGAATTGGGATGGATCGGCGCCAAAGCGCTCTGGAAAGATCTCGAACATACCCGCCCGTTCTGGAAATGACGGTGTCGCAAGCGGCGCGCCAATGGGCGTTTCCTTGGTAATCTTTGGATTGCCTTGGCGCTATGTTACATCGCGCGTTAAATGTTTGGACGTTGAGGATTGCGGCGCGCGATACGATGCGCGCTGTCTTGTTGATGGATGTCCGATATTGGGAGACTGAAATCTATGCAGAGCGATCCGTTCAGCGAGATCAACGCCACCTTCCGAATGCTTTATGGCGCAAATCGCGACGAGGTGTTCGCATCGACGCCGCTCTCGGCGATCACATTCATCGGGACCGGCGAAATCTGGCGCATCGAGCATGGCGTGGTCGTAAAGTCCTATCCGCCAACGCCGTGGATAACTCAGATCAAGTCGCTGATGCATGCGGTCATCGGCGTCCAGGGAACCTGGGCGCGCCTGGTGCGCGGGAAGGACCTCGAGTCCTCACGGCTTGCGGCGGTACGCCTGAATAGGGCGCTGGAGGACGCCGTCTCGCGTCTGTCGCGTGAGCTGCCTGCCGAACTCGTGTCCCCCGCGCAAATCGTTCTCGGTCAGCTGCTTCAGCTCTCAGTCAACTGGGCCGCAGGTCAGATGGCGACGCCTACGGAGCTCCCGGAAGCTCTCGAAAAGGTTCAGGTTGAACTTGAAAAGATTATCACCGCGGTGGGAGAGGCGGTCTACGCATCCATCGTCAGAGGCTTGCACGGCTTCATCGACGAGACCGACCCGGCCGTCTGGGAGACCTGTCTCGTCTGCGTTTGCGGCGTGGCCTTTGGGCGCCGCGACAATGTCGAAATCGCAGCCGCCATGTCGTTGATGGGCGAAGAGTCGGTCGGAACGCGGCTTCTCTATCTCGAGAATGCGCATGATTTGCCTCAGGCGATGGCGTGTTTGGCTGCGGCTCTCGCCGATAGGGATCTCGGAGAAGGCGTTTTCAACGATCCCTATCGCATGTGGCGTGATCTTCTGGGCGACGTCGCCGCCCGGCATGTTGGTAAAGGTTTCTTCCCCGCGCTCGGCCGCGATCGATGACGATTGCGTTATGCGCGTCGGCCAGCGCCGCCGCCGGCGCGCTACTGCGAAGCGTCAGAAGAGCCCCGCATTATAGGCGGCGACGTGACTGAATTCGCCAAGGGCCATGGCGATGTTGAGCGCTTCGGCGGCCAATGCGATGGCGACGACTCCGAAAATTCCTGTCGTGATGATCGGTCCCATGACGTTCTCCTTTCTGCGTTAATCAGAAGTTAAGGAGAGACGCGCGCTGGCGCTGTGCGCCGACGCACAAGCCATGAACGCCGGAAATCGCCCGGCTCAAGGAGATTCCCTACGCGCTCCTAGCGATAGAAAAGCGCGACCGCCAACAAGAGCGCCAGCAGCAAACAGAGCGTTTGCCAGAACACGACAGGGTTGCGTTCGTAAAGGGATTTCTTGCGCAGCGTCAACGGCTGCGCGCGCGCCGAGCCGTTTTCAAGCTCGAAGGCAAACTCCAACACGTCGCCGAAGCGATCGGCGCGCTCGACGGCCATCGCTTTGAGGATGGCGGCGTCGAGCCAGGACGGAAGGTCGGGTCTCTTGTGGGCGAGCGGCGGCGGCTTGGCGAAGCGCGGTCGGCTGAAGGGCTCGATTTCACCGTAAGGATAGCAACGGCTGAACATGCGATAGACCGTCACGCCGAGCGCATAAAGATCCGACGCTTCGTCGCCGGCGGCGCCGTCGAAAAGCTCCGGCGCCATATAGCTCGGCGTGCCTGGCGCGTGTATTTCCGGCAAGTTCTCGAGGTTTGGCGCACGACAGACGCCGAGATCGACGAGGCGCAGCCCGCCATCCCTGAGCAATATAACATTATCCGGTTTGATGTCGCGGTGGATGACGCCGCAGCGGTGCAGGGTCGCGATGGCGCGCGACAGGCGCGTCGCGATCGAGGCGCCCTCAGCAAGGTCGATGCGCGGTTCGCGCCGCAGCCGCCGCTCCAACGTCTCGCCATCGTAATATGGCATCGCCGAATACAGCCGGCTTTGTCTGCCCGGGAGCAGCTCGACGACTTCGCCGATGAACGGACTTCTCACCCGCGCCGCAACCCAGGCTTCATTGACGAAGGCGAGCCGGTAGGCCGCGTCATTGGCGACGTGCGGATGCGGAAATTTCAAAACGACCGCATTTCCGTTCTGCGTATCCGTCGCCCGCATCAGCCGACTGTAGCGCCCTTCGGAGAGAAGGCCGTCAATTCGAAACTCGTCGACAAGATCTCCGATCGCCGGCAGCTCGCCAATCCGCAAGGCCGCGAAAGCGCGCGACAGGGCGCGCTCGTCGGCGGGCGGCACATCGACGACGTCAACGACAAGCGCAGTGACATTGTCATGGCTACCCGCCTCGAGCGCCGTCTGAACGATCCTCTCCGACGTTTCCTGCGGCCCGCCCCTTTCGGCGAGCAGCGCACGCAGCTTCGCGTCCGGCAACACGCCATGAACGCCGTCCGAACACAGCAGAAATCGATCATGGATATTGAGACTATGCATTCCTTGGTCAAACAAAAGCGCATCGTCGAAACCGACCGCGCGAAGAAGCGCATGGGCGAAATCGCCGCGACCGATAGTGTGATCTTTCGTCAGTCTTTCGAGGTTGGCGCCAGCGAGTCGGTAGACGCGCGTATCGCCAACATGGAGAATAAAGGCCGTTCGGCGCGACAGGATCAGGGCGCTGAACGTCGTCGCCATGCCTTCCAACGAAGGATCGACTCTCGACTGAGCGGCGATCCAGCTGTTGGCCGCTTCGAGTGAACGGGCGGCGGCGCGACTGACCCCCAAAGTCTCCGGCTGCGCATAGTAGCCGTCGACGAAGGCGCGGACAGCGGTCTCAGCCGCCGCGCGTCCGCCCTTGTGGCCGCCGACGCCATCGGCGACGGCGGCGACGACGCCCTGCAAGGCACCGGCGCCGCCTGAACCCAGGCAAAATCCGACATAGTCCTGATTGTCGGGCCGTCGGCCTTTTTGCGTCGCAAAGCCCGCTTCGATTCGAAGATCATGAACGACGCGGACCGACACGGCTGTTCCTCGGCTCAGATTCGCGCGCCGGAAACGGCGCCCCAGGTCGTCCGCCAGCGCGTCTTAACGAAGATCAAACCCACGAGACCGAGCAGCGCAAGGAAACCGAAGAAGACGAACCCGGCGGTGAAGCCGCCCGTCGCGCCCTTGGAGTAGGCGAGCGTCCTGGCGAGGAAAAATCCGCCAAAACCACCCGCGGCGCCGACGAGGCCGGTCATCGCGCCGATCTCCCGGCGGAACCGCTGCGGCAGCAACTGAAACACCGCGCCATTGCCCATGCCGAGCGATAGCACGCCGACAGAGAACAGCGCCACCGCTGCAAAGGCGACGGGCGGCAGCTGCATCAGACCCCATCCCGCAACGCCCTTCGCCGGGGCCGGTCCCGCCGGCAGAAAGGCGACGGCGAAATAGCAGGCGGAAACGAGAACGAAGAGGAAGCACAGCGTCTTCACCCCGCCGATGCGATCCGCGATATAGCCGCCGACGGGCCTGAAACCCGAACCGAAAGCGACGATCAGCGCGACCATGAGGCCCGCGGCGACTCCCGTGGCGTGATACTGCGTCGTGAAATAGAGCGGAAGCGCCGAAGCAAGGCCAACGAAGCCGCCGAAGGTGATGAAGTAGAAAAACATGAACCAGCGGCTGTCGGAGTCCGCGAGCATTCTGCCGTAGTCGGCAAGAGCAATCGTCGTTTTGCCGCCGGGCGCGTCCTTGGCGGCCAGCGAATAAATGAGCAGCACCAAGACCATCAGCGCGAGCAGAACGCCATAAACCGTCTGCCAACCGTAAGCCTCGGCGATCGAGGGCGCAAAAAGCGTGTCGAGCACGACGCCCATATTGCCGGCGCCGGCGATGCCCATCACCAGACCCTGATATTGCGGCGGATACCAGCGGCCCGCCTGCGGCAAGGCGACGGCGAAGGAGGCGCCGGCGAGTCCGAGAGACAAGCCGAAAAGCGCGATGGCGATCGAACTGCTCAGGCCAAAGACGCACACCAGAGATACGGCGAACATCACGATCGCCTGCGCGAGGATGCCCGTCATCTTCGGGCCGATCGCGTCGGCGAGGAGGCCGAGCGGAACGCGAAAGAAGGCGCCGCCGAGAACCGGAATCGCGACAAGCGAGAGTTTGTCCTCGACGGAAATCGGCATGTCTTTGGCGATGTAGATCATCAACGGCCCGAGCGAGACCCAAGCCATGAAGCTGATATCAAAATAGAGGAAGGCCGCAAGCAGCGTCGGCCAATGACCGGCCTTTTTAAAATCCGACAGTTTCATCAGGTGCTCCTTCTTTCATGCTTGTTTGGTCCTCTCGCGCCAAATCCATCGCAGAGTCGGCGGCGAGAGAAATCTTGATGAGACGTTGAATTTCCGGTCGGCATGAGCCGCAATTGGAGCCGGCGCGGGTGGCCCTGCCGACGGCGGGCGCCGAGCGGCAGCCTTGCTGGATTGCGGCTTCGATTTGCTTTTGGCCGACGCTAAAGCATGAACAGACGAGCGGACCGTCATCCGACAGCTGTCGGCCCGAGCGACCGGACAACAGCGACAGCCGCTCTGACTGATCGAGACGATCGCGGGCGAAGAGTTCGAGCGCCAAATCCCAAGATGGCGAAACAGGCGCCAGAGCCCAGATGAGCGCTGCGCGGTCCTCGACGAAGGCGGCGCCCGAAAAGAGGCCCGTCGTCTCATCGATCAATTGTGCGACGTCTTCGCTCGCCGCAGCGGCGCGGATGACGTCTGTCCAGCCGTCATCCGACAGGTCGGCGGCGACGCGGTAGCCGTAGCCATCAGCGACGGCGACTCGCGCCCACCATACGCCCTCGGGCAGCGTGATCGAGCCGCGCGAGAGGAGGAAACCCTGGCGCGCAAAGCGCAAAGGGGTGACGATGGCGGGCGTCGCCTTGGATTCCGGCTGACCCGAGAAGGGGTCAAAAAAGGGCGCGACGAGCGCGCCAATGCGCGCATCCGCGGCGGTTTCATCGGTCCAGTGGATCGGCGCGAAAACATGCCCGGCGGGCTGACGATCCGTCGCCACCGCGCGCAAGACGCAGCTCCCATAGGGCGTCGCGACGCGAGCGAAGCCGCCGTCTTCTACTCCAAGATCCGTCGCGTCTGACGGATGGATCTCGACAAAGGGTTCAGGAAGATGTCGCGCAAGGCGGGGGCTCGCGCCCGTGCGCGTCATGGTGTGCCACTGATCGCGGATGCGGCCGGTATTGAGCCGAAGCGGAAAATCCTTCGTCAATGTGGTCGCCAACGTCGGCTTCGTTGGCGCGACGAATGTGGCTCGTCCGCCCTGCGAGAAGAACGCGCCGTCGGCGAAGAGGCGTGCGCGGCCCTTGCCGTCGCCATCGCGGATTGGCCACTGCGTCGGCTCGAGCGCGTCATATTCAGCGTCGCTCAGCCGCGCGAGACCGCCAATGTCGAAAGCCCGCGTTGCGTCATTCTCGAAAGCCGAAAGCGCGGCGTGTTCGCGAAAAACATCTGCGGATGAGCGGTAATCAAAACCTGCAAAGCCCATGCGTCGCGCGACATCCGCGAAGATCGCCCAGTCGGCGTGCGTTTCTCCCGGGGCAGGCATAAAGGCGCGCTGACGCGAGATGCGGCGCTCCGAATTCGTCACCGCGCCGCTCTTTTCTCCCCACGCCTGCGCCGGCAGGAGCAAATGCGCGCCGCTATTGATCGTATCGTTCGACGCCACATTGTCGGAGACGATGAAGAGTTCGAGCTTGCTAAGTGCGGCGCGTGCGGCATTGGCGTCTGGAAGCGACGCCGCCGGATTGGTTCCGACGACCCACAGCGCCTTGATGTCGCCGCGCCCGATGGCGTCGAACATCTGCACCGCCTTCAGCCCCTCGCGCGTCGCCATGCGCGGCGCATTCCAGAAGCGGCGAACGCGGTCGATGTTTGCGGGCTCGAAGTGCATATGGGCAGCGAGGCTGTTGGCGAGTCCGCCGACTTCGCGCCCGCCCATGGCGTTGGGCTGGCCCGTGAGCGAAAAGGGCGACGCGCCAGGCTTGCCGACGCGGCCTGTCGCGAGGTGACAATTGATGATGGCGTTGACCTTGTCGGTCCCCTGCGCCGACTGATTGACGCCCTGCGAGAATGCCGTGACCGTGCGGGGCGTTTGCGCGAACCATCCGAAGAAGGACGCAATGTCGACCTCGCGCAGGCCGGTCGACGCGGCAGTCGCTGCAATCGACGGCGCGAGACGCCGCGCGGCCGTCAGTGAGCGCTCCAGGCCCGCCGTATGGCGGCCGACGTAATCCATGTCGAAGGCGCCGACCTTCGCCAGATTGACGAGGAGGCCGCAAAACAGCGCCTGATCCGCGCCCGGCGCGATCTGCAGAAACAGGTCGGCGCTTTCCGCCGTCACCGTGCGGCGCGTATCGATGACGACGAGCTTGGCGCCGCGCTCCTCCTTGTTGCGCATGATGCGCTGGAACAGAATGGGATGACACCAGGCGGCGTTGGAGCCGACGAGCACAATGAGGTCGGCTTCGTCCAGATCCTCGTAACAGCCGGGCACGACGTCGGCGCCGAAGGCGCGCTTGTGGCCCGCGACCGTGGAGGCCATGCACAAGCGCGAATTGGTGTCGACGTTGGCGGAGCCGATAAAGCCCTTCATCAGCTTGTTGGCGACGTAATAGTCCTCGGTCAGCAGTTGACCGGAGAGATAGACCGCGACGGCGTCGGGACCGTGCTGGTCGACGATGCGGCGAAATCCCTCCGCGGCTTCGTCCAGCGCCGCATCCCAACTCACGCGCGCGAAGGCGCCGTCAGACTGACGACGCATCGGATAGAGAAGGCGCCCCTCCAGCCCAAGCGTTTCGCCGAGAGCTGAGCCCTTGGAACAGAGCCGGCCGAAATTTGCGGGATGGGCCGGATCGCCAATCACGTCGGCGCCATTTGCGGACGCGAGCACGCCGCAACCGACGCCGCAGTAAGGGCATGTGGAACGCGTCGCGGCCGCCTGAATCGATGGCGCGTGCTCTTGCAGATTTTCAAGCGGCGCGGGCGCCAGGACGTCTTCGAGCATGAGCGGCCTCAATAGACGTCCTGTTGATAGCGCCCGCTCTTCTTGAGCTGCGCGACGAAGGCGACCGCTTCATCGGCGTTGCGGGCGCCGAATTCGGCGACGACGTCGACAAGCGCGCGTTCGACATCCTTGGCCATGCGCTGCGCATCGCCGCAGACGTAAAAATGCGCGCCTTCCGCAAGCCACGCCCATAATTCACGGCCGGACTGGCGCATGCGGTCCTGCACATAGAATTTTTCCGCGCCATCGCGTGACCAGGCGAGCGACAGACGTGTGAGCAGACCCATCGCCTTCATCGTTTCGAATTCGTCGGCGTAGAAGAAATCGCAGGCCGAGCGCTGGTGTCCAAAGAAGAGCCAGTTCCTGCCGGGCGCGCGGGTCGCCGCGCGCTCATGCAGAAAGGCGCGAAATGGCGCAACGCCGGTGCCAGGCCCGATCATGATGATCGGCGTCGCGGGATCATCCGGCAGGGCGAAGCCGTGCGCAGGCTGCACATAGACCGGAAGGCTGTCGCCCGGCGCGATGCGCTCGGCCAGAAAGGTCGAGGCGACGCCAAGACGCTTGCGCTTGCCGACGACATATCGAACCGTGTCGACAGTCAGCGACAGGCGTCCCGGCGTCGCCTTGGGGGACGAGGAGATGGAGTAAAGGCGCGGCTGTAGCGGCTCCAACGCTTCGACAAAGGCTTCCGGATGCGGCCGCGCGCTGGGGAATTTCTGCAGCACGGCGAGCACGTCGAGCTTGGCCGCGTCGCCGTCTGGATCCTCGCCCTGCGCCAGCAAGCGCGCCTTCTCGCGCTGCGCGCCGCCGGTGACAAAGGAGATCAGTTCGAAAAGCGCATCAGGCGCCGGAGCGAGAGAGACGTCGCTGAGCAATGCTTCGCGCAGAGTCCTGTCGCGCACGGGCGTTACATGCGAGGCGCCAAGCATGGCGATGATCTGGTCGACGAGGCCGAGATCATTTTTGGGAAACACGCCGAAACTATCGCCGACTTGGTAATTCAGTTCGCTCGCGCCAAGATCGAACTCGACGTGCCAGGTCTCCTTCTCGGAGCCTTCCATATTCAGCCGACGGCGCGACGTAAAAGTCGCGCGCGCCGGATTGTCGCGTGAGCAGCCGGGCGCCGCAACGATAGTGGGTTCAACTTGCGCAACAATGGTTGGCGCTGGCGAAGGTTGATCCAGCTCCGCCGCAAGCGCCTTCAGCATGCGCGCCGTGTCCTTGCCGCCGGGCGCGCAGAGATTGAGGCGAGCCTCCTTGCGCACCGCGAGCGCGTCCGCATAGGTCTCGCAAATGTAGCCGCACTGGCCGCAGTCCTGTTGCGCCATCGCCGCCATCAGGCGGCGACGCAACGGCCGGCCTTGGGCGAGCTGCATGCGCGATTCGAGCGCCAGCGTCTGGTCATGCCACGGCGCCTCGCCATCGTCGCTATCGGCGCCGGCCATGACGGCGGCGTTGGCCTCTGGCGAGAGCGGCGTGATCGAGCTGTCATCGGGCGCGGCGAAGCCGGCAAAGAAGCCGCTGAGCCAGGCGCGCTGCTCGGGCGTGAAAGGCGCGTTCGGCGGAATAAGGAACGGCGGAGAGGACATATGGGTCACGCCACGCTCTCCTCATTGGCGAGACGGCGCAGCGTCTCGATGTCGTGACGGCGCGCGAAGCCGACAAAGGTTTCGTCCGCGTTCGCCCGGTTCTTTCGATAGGCGCGAAGAATCTTCGCCACCATTTCCGGCGCCTCTTCCGCTTTCACATTTTGATAAAACTCGGCGGCAATGCCGGCGTCTTCGGCAAAGCCGCCGCCGACGAGAATGTGATAGCCCTCGACCGTGTCGCCCTCGTCATTCACCGGCACGCGCGCGCCGATCAGTCCGATGTCGCCGATGTAATGCTGCGCGCATGAATGATGACAGCCAGTGAGGTGAATGTTGATCGGCGTGTCGATCGGCGCCGCCGTCTCGCAATAGGCGGCGATTTCTTCCGCATGCCGCTTGGTGTCGGCGGCGGCGAAACGGCAACCGGAATTACCCGTGCAGGCGACGAGTCCGGCGCGAATCGGCGAGGCTTGCGTGGAAAGGCTGAGCGCCTCGATCATCGCGACAGCTTCGGCAAGCTGTGCGTCGCTAACGCCGGTGATCAGCACATTCTGCCAGACCGTGAGACGCAGGCCGCCGTCGCCGAATTGGCGCGCGATCTCGGCGAGACCGCGCGCCTGCTCGGGGGTAATACGACCGACCGGCAACGCAACGCCGATCCAATTGAAGCCCGGCTGCTTTTGCGGATGCGCGCCGATATGCGCGGCGCGATCCTGACGCGGGCGGACGGCGATCGCAGCGGCGTCGACGCGAAGCAGCTTGCGGCCCAGCTTTTCTTCGACGGCGGCGAGAAATTTGTCGAAGCCCCACGCGTCGAGCACATATTTGAGCCGCGCCTTGGCGCGATTGGTGCGGTCGCCATGCTCGATGAAGACTCGCAGAACCTTGTCGGCGACCTCCACCGCCTCGTCCGGCGAAGCGATGACGCCCGTGTCGCGCGCGAAATCCTTGTGACCCGTTATGCCGCCGAGCGCGAGACGGAAATAAACGCCCGGCGCGACGCCGTGGGCATCCTTTACGGCAACGGCCTGAAAGCCGATGTCATTGGTGTCTTCCAGCGCGCCGATCAATCCCGCGCCGTCAAAGGCGATGTTGAACTTGCGGGGCAAGCCATACAACGAGTGATCGTTGAGGATGTGATGATGCATGGCGCGCGCATAGGGGCGCGTGTCGATGAGCTCCTGCGGATCGACGCCGGCGGTCGGCGTGCCGGTGATGTTGCGAATATTGTCCGCGCCGGAGCCCTTGCTCCACAGTCCGAGATCCTGAATCGCCTCCAAAATATTCGTCGCGTTTTTCGGCGCGACCTCGCGGATCTGGATATTGGCGCGCGTCGTCACATGCAGATAGCCGCCGCCATAATTTTCCGCGAGATCCGCAAGCCCAGCGAATTGCCAATAGTTGAGCGCGCCATTGGGAATGCGCAACCGGCACATATAGGAATCCTGCGCCGGCGCGACATAGAAGAGCCCATAGTAGCGCCAGCGGAAATTGTCGGCGGGCTTTGGCGGCGCGTTCTCTTTCGCTTGAGCGACAAGCCGCGGCCAGGCGTCGAATGGATGCTCTTCGCGCTTCCATTTTTCTTGATCGTTGAGCTTGCCGCCGGCGGCCGTGACGCGGTCCTGCGCGGATAAATGCGCGGCGTCCGGCCCCATCGGCTGCGCTTGCGCGGGCGGCGCCTTTTGTCCGCCGCGCGCGGAGAAGCCGGCTGCAAAACCTTCGAGATAGCGCTTCTGGTCGAGCGTGAAATCGACGGACATGTCAGGCCGCCTCTTGCATCGGCGCGCCGAACATCAATTCGTCGCGCAGAGATGAAATGTCCGCGCCGGAACGGATGAGATCGAGAAGATCAGCCGCGCCGCTCGTATCTCCGATCAGGATCGCGCCAACGAGCCTGTCGTCGCGCTCGACAAGCTTGCGATAGAGGCCCATGCGCGGGTCCTTGCAGACGATGCGGCGTGCATCGCCTTCGCCGAGATAATCGCCGGCCGAAAAAACACGCACGCCGGAGACTTTCAGATTGGTGGAGACGACGCTGCCGCCATAGGACGCGTCTTGTCCGGCGAGGCGCATGGCGAGAACGCGGCCCTGCTCATAGGCGGGCTCGACGAGGCCGTAACAGACGCCGCGATGTTCGGCGCATTCGCCGATGGCGAAAACGCCTGGCGCGCTTGTCTCGAGGCCATCGTCGACGATTACGCCTCGGCCGACGTCAAGACCGACCTGTCGCGCGAGGTCGGCGTTGGGGCGAATGCCGACGGCGAAAATCACGGCGTCGACTGGAATCGTTTGTCCGTCGGCGAATTCTACATTCTCGACTCGGCCCGAACCGCTGATACGCGTCGCGCTGGCGTTGAGAAGCACGCGCACGCCTTTTTCTTCGACGAGGCGGCGCAAGATGTCGGCGCCGGCCGCATCGAGTTGGCGCTCCATCAGCCGATCCATGACATGGGCGAGCGTCACGTCGACGCCGCGTCGCGCAAGGCCATAGGCCGCCTCCAATCCGAGAAGGCCGCCGCCAATCACAAGCGCGCGCATCTCCTTTCCCAGCCGCGACAGCGCGTCGACGTCCTCCACGTCGCGAAACACGTGAACGCCGGGAAGATCGGCGCCCTCGATCGGCAGCCTTGCCGCGCGCGACCCGGTGGCGAGCGCGACTTTCGAATAGGCGACGCTCTCGCCATTATCGAGAAGGAGGCGCCGCGCCGCGGCGTTGATCTTGATGACCTTGCGGCCGCTCAGGACCTCAACGCCGGCGGCGCGCCACCATTGCCGGGGCTTGAGCTCGATGTCGTCGACCGACAATTCCCCGGCGAGCACCGAAGACAGCAGCACGCGGTTATAGGCAAGCCGCGGTTCGTCGCCGATCACGAGAATGTCGTATCGATTCGGCGCCCGGTTCGTCAGCTCCTCGACGAAACGCGTGGCGGCCATGCCCGCGCCGACGACGACAAGCTTCTCGCGACTTTTACACTCCTGCAATCCAGTCATGTGTCGACTCTGCTGAACGGCCGAACGGTCCGGTCACAGGTCGCTTTGCCTTACGTGGGATGTGAACGGGCAAGACGACCAAAGCGCGACGCAAATTGCGAAATCGCTTCTGTGACGGAGCCCAGCTTTGGGCTCGTTCCGGCGGACCGGCGGTCGTCGTTGACCGATGAGGTGATTGCACATTTCGGGCCAGACGCGCCGGCGGGGTTTTTCCTGCAGAATGCGGGCGTTTGGCGCTGACCAACGGCGGCAGGCGGCATTTTGCGGTGCCGAATGCTTAGGCGCGAGGCGCCTAACGGCTGTCCCTTTTGAGCATCAGTTCAGCGCTCACAGACGCTGTCCGATATCGAAGCCGGCGAGATAATCCGCATAGCTTCGGCCGTCGAACGACGGTCCCGCAAAGGCCCCGATTTCGCGCTGAATGTGCGCGCAATTAATGGCGGCGTCGAAAAGATCCGGGCGCAGGACGCTCTTCGCACGATCGGCCATCTCTGGCGAATGGCGCGTCTGCCCCCAGCGAAGCATTTGCGCATAAATCCACTCGGCTTGCCGTGGATCCGGCCGCATGGCGCCGTCTCGTCCAATGATGAGGTAGTTGGCGTCGCTTCGTTCATCGCGCGCCTTGACGCGCAAATTGCCCGTGAGCACGCGGCGGATGATCTCGGCGTCGACGCCGACATATTCCGGTCGCGAGAGGATTTGCGAAACCTCGCCTAGGTTTTGCGGCTCGTCGACGAAGGCGGCGCCCCTATCGAGCGCGCGGATCAGCGCGGCGACGAGATTATGATCATCGTCGGCGAAGCTTTCGCGCAGAGCGAGGACTTTCTCGGGCGCGCATGCGAAAATCTCGCAGCCGAAATGCAGAATGACGCCAACGCCGGCGTCGACCGCGACAGAACTCCAGGGCGCGCCAACACAAAAGCCGTCGAGCTGGCCGCGCGCCAGATTTTCGACCATGTAGGGCGGCGGCAGAACGATCAACCGCAGGTCTTCATCCGGATCGACGCCGCCTTCCGCCATCCAGTAGCGCAGCTGATAATTGTGCATGGAGAAAGGAAAGGTCATGCCGAAGGTCAGAGGCTCCCGTCCCTCGGCCCTTCGCCGCGCGACGAGCTTGGCGAGCGCGCGGGCGGTTTGCGCCGGATGCGCGACCTCGCCTTCCGCGGCGAGTTCCCCATAAAGCGCTGTCGACACCGCGATCGCATTGCCGTTCATCGCGAGATTCATCGGCGCGACAAGCGGGACTCGCACATGGCCCAGTCCGAGCGTGGAAGCGACCGCCATTGGCGCCAGCAGATGCGCCGCATCGAAACGGCCAATGGCGAGCTTGTCTCTAATATTCGCCCAAGACGCTTCGCGGATCAGTTCGATGTCGAGACCTTCCACCTTGGCGAATCCCTTATGCGCGGCAATCAACAGCGCAGCGGCGTCGACGAGCGGAATGAAGCCGATTTTCACATGCGCTTCGCCGGTCATTTAAACATCTCCGCCGCAGTGATGACCGAGCGCGCAATTTCGATAATCTTTTTGTTTTCGCGCATGGCGGCGCCGCGCAGCATCTTGTAGGCGTCGTCTTCGGAAAGCTTCTTCGCCTTCATCAATATGCCTTTGGCGCGTTCGATCGTCTTGCGCTCCTCGAGATCGGATTTGGCCTGCTCGAGATCATCCTGAAGCTTCGAGAAGGCGTTGAACCGCGACACGCACAGATCGAGGATCGATTTGATGCGCTCCTTTTTCAATCCGTCAACGATATAGGCCGAGACGCCAGCGTCGACCGAGGCTTGAATCGACGCCGTATCGCTCTGATCGACAAACATGGCGATCGGCCGACGCACGGCGCGACTGACCTGAAACATTTGCTCAAGCGTATCGCGCGAAGGATTCTCGAGATCGATCAGGATCACGTCAGGGTCGCTGGCGTAGATGTGCTTCAGCAGATTGTGCATCTCGCTGATGCGCTCGACTTGCGTGAAGCCGGCGTCACGCAGTCCCTCCTCGAGGATCAACGAGCGAATGGGACTTTCGTCGACAATGACGATCTTCAATTCACGGCGTCCAGTGAGCGCATGTATGGGTCGCGCCAGCGGCGGCGCATCGCCGAAAGTCTCCGCGATCCGCCCGCCAGGCCGCGACCAACGCACGTTATATCTTGAACCGCAGCGACATGCCCGCCTGCCAGTTTTTCATGATCTGCGGACCGTTGAGATTCTGATAGACGGGCAAACCGGCCTCGAGTGCGACCGTCGCATTGTCATAGCCGACAAATTTGCCGCTGATCGTCGCGCCGCCGAAGAGTTCGACCCGCTGCCCGCCGTAAAAGGCCGGATTTGCCGGCACGGCCGGGCCACGGATTTCCGGATCGAAGCCGCGAATCGGGCCCTGCGTCGAACCGCTCACGCGGAAGGTGGTGGTGAGTCCGGGCGTCCAGGTATAGCCGCCCCAGGCGTTGAATTCATGCAGATCGCCCCATCGGTAGCCTCCGGAAGGAGTGGGGCCGAGCGGGAAGCGCAGGCGATATTCGAGCAGGTAGTCCGAGGAATAGCCCAGCGAATTTGCGGCCAGCGGGAAGCGCCCGCGATAGCCAAGCCCCCACGACCATGGTCCCAGATAGCCCGCATAGACGATGCCCGGTAGCAAATCGAATGTGCCGGTGCCGGGCTGCATCCCATAGAACGCGCGGACGTTGCGGCGGGAACCGTCGGGCAGAAGAAAGTCCTTGAACGTGGCGGTGTAACTGCCGGCGGGCAAGGAGACGCCAAGCGAGAGCTGGATGCGGTGGACGTCGTCCTGATAGATGCGATAGACGCCCGACAAAGTGACGTCGGCAAGGCTCGTCGTTCCCGGCAAACTCCTGCCGAGCGGCAGAATGCCCGACGCGCCCTTGAAGGTTAGCGCATTGAGATTTTTCTCGATCATGCCGGCCGTGAGAACCACCGCGAAATCTTTCGTGACGCCATAGCTCAGGCCGACAATTTGCGTCGCGACCGCAATGTTTTGCGGAATAATGCGCACAGTCTGCTTGGGATTGAGAAAGAACGGCACGGTCGTGACGATATATTCATTTGAGACCGTGCGCGTTCCCATCTTGATGCCCGACAGATTGGCGAAAACGGGCGTAATGGAGAAAACGAGTTTGCCGGCGGCCGGCATATCGGCGCCGAATACCCCCATGGGCGCCGGCGGCGGCGGAGGCGGCGCGGGCGCCGCGAGCGATGGCGGCGGCGCTTGAACTTGTATCGAAGTCGCCTCGGACGGCGCGTTCTTGCGGGGCGCGGCGTTCGCGTCGGTCGCGACGAGCGCGGACGCCACGACTATCAATCTTGCGCCGCGCCATGGCGGCTGTCGGCGCATCGATCGCTGGGACTGTGCTCTCTTCATCGCGAACCTCATCTGCATCTCGCCTGCGCGCGCCCCAGAAACGAAAAAAGCCGCTGCCTGAACGCCTGCGAAGCAGACGTTCAGGACAGCGGCGATGCTGGGGGCCCTTCTGTGGACCGGGTGACGTCGCAAGCGACGCCCTCGCGCTAAACGGATGCAATGAAGGCGCCACCTACAGCCAAGCCGTATGGCGCTAGTCGCTTAGTCACGCTGAACGACAGGCTTTTGCGAGCGTTCGCGGTTACACACGCTGGCAAGCGAAACGTTCACGAGGAACCATTCGCGTGGCGCGCTTTGCTTGAGAGGCGGCAGCGAGCGCTGAAAAAATTCGCATTCTGCCGCCAACAGCGACAGCCGATCAGACTGACCGCCGAGCCGACGCCAACGGCGAACCAGGGCGTCCCTCAACAGAGTGGCTACTGCGCGCGGTCAAAGGGAATAATCATGCCCTCAAGCATGGCCGCTACACCGCGATCAATCGCCGAACCGCACGAAAAACGCCGCCTGCCGAACTTCGTGCTATCGAACTGCACTTGAAATCAGCCCCCCTCGCGCCGTGCGGCAGGGTTTTTGATTCTTGTCACGTAACAGACTTAGGCCGGGCCTAGGCCTGAACCTGGAGATTCTGGGGCGAGTCATGGCCGATCCTTCGGCGCTTTACGATGAAATCGATCGTCTGTGCGCGCAACTGCAACTCGACGCGGCGCGTCAGGCGGAAGAGTGGCAAGACTGGGCGATCCGCCCGGATTTCGTGGCCAGCGCCGAAAATCTCGCCGCCTATCTTGCCCTGCGCCGTTACGATCTGCGCGCGACGCAACGCGAACTGATGGCGCTCGGCCTGTCCTCGCTGGGGCGGCTGGAAAGCCGCGTCCTGCCGACGCTGCAGGCCGTGCGCGCCGCGCTGAGCGCTCTCGCCGGGCGCGAAAAATGGGCGAAGCCGGATGAGGAAGCGTTTTTCGCGGGCGAAAAGGAGCTGGCCGCCCGCACACGCGCCCTTTTCGGCGACATATCCACCGACGGCATCGCCTCATTGCTCGTCACCTGCCCGTCGGAAGCGGCGGAGGATAGAAGCTTCATGTTGTCGCTGGCAGAGAAGGGCGTGGAGGCCGTGCGTATCAATTGCGCGCATGATGACGCCGACAAATGGGCGCGGATGATCGAGCATGTGCATGCCGCTGGCGAGCACACCGGGCGAAGGATGCGCATTTTTATGGACCTCGCCGGTCCAAAGGTCCGCACCGGCGAATTTTGCGCGCTCCACCACGACAAGCGTGTCCGGATCGACGATCTGATTGCGCTGGTCGCGCCCGGCAAACTCGACCGGCCGGGCAAGAAGGACGCCGCTTTCGCTGTCGAATGCACTTTGACCGAGACGCTCGACGCCTCGAAGCCGGGCGACCGCCTTTCGATCGACGACGGCAAGGCGGAGGCGAGGATCGAGCGGGTCGAAGACGATTTCGTCATCGCCCGCATCACCCGCTGCGACGCGGAAGGCTATAAACTCAAATCCGAAAAAGGCCTAAATTTCCCCGACGCGGAACTGGCCATCCCCGCCTTGACCGCGAAAGACCGCGAGGATTTGCGCTTTGTCGCCGTCCATGCCGACGCCATCGATTTTTCCTTCGTCCAAAGTGTTGAAGACATTGAATTACTGCAGGCGAGGCTCGCCGAAATTCGTCCGGACGACTGGCGAACCATTCCGCTGGTGTTGAAGATCGAAACGCCGCGCGCCGTGCGCCATCTCCCGGACCTGATCGTGCGCGCCGCCGCACGCCAGCCAATAGCGGTGATGATCGCGCGCGGCGATCTGGCGATTGAAATCGGCTTTACGCGTCTGGCCGAAATGCAGGAGGAAATCTTGTGGATCGGCGAAGCGGCGCGGGTTCCAGTGATCTGGGCGACGCAGGTGATGGAGAATCTGGTTAAAACGGGCGCCTTTTCGCGGGGCGAGATGACCGACGCGGCCATGGCGGCGCGGGCCGAATGCGTGATGCTGAATAAGGGGCCGCATCTCATCAAGGCGATCGGCGAGATTGACCGCCTAATCGGCCGAATGGACGCGCATTTTCACAAAAAAAACCCGCAGATGCGCCGACTGACCAGCTGGTGAGACGAGTGGCACAGCCTCGACCAATCATTCTTTACTATGAGACGCTGTTGAAAACGTCTCGGGCCGCTCGATCACGATGTGACTCATTTTTCTTGCTCGACGAGGGATGAATCATACGGGGCGAAGATCGGCGCACAGGATCGCTATTCAGCTATGTCGATCTTGAAGCGCAGGTTGGAAAGGATCTTCCGCTGCGAGCGATCCGATTGCTTGTGAACAAGACTTTGGCGGCGCTGGCAGGCGATTTCTCGGCCGCTATATACGCCGATTGGCCGCCCGTCGATCCCGGCGGAGATGCTGCTGGGGTGCAATGCTACTGCAAGCATTCGATCCGCTCGGAGCGCCAGTTCGGTATTATGGCGCAAACGCCACAGCCGGCAACGCCTTATTTTTTCGGCATGGCTGAGATACGCACAGTCACCACCCTGCGCAGAGAAGCGCGACGAAATCATTGCCGTCATTAAGCTCTATGAGCGCCAGCTAGAACAAGCCCGCGCCGATCGCGCGCATGTATTGGCGTCGATGCAAATATTCGACTCAGACGCTGACGTGAAGCCCTACGTCGATATTCACCACATATTTAAGCGGACAGAGAAGATCGTCCTTTGCCGGGAAGCGCTCGCTGACGGCCGGGTTTCAACGAAACCGAAGCCTCGATCCCGATGAAGCTGAAGCGGGGAACATTCTCCGCGATTTTTCTTCTAGCTTGCATTGCCGTTCTCGGCGTAACCGGCATAGACTTGGGAGACATCTAACGGCAACTAGCCTCGATCAGAATTACGATCGCCATCATAGCCATGGTGAGATCGAACCAATTACTGCCATTGCAAAGCCGATGTTTTCTCGGCGGACGGATTGCTTATGCGCGAATGGACCAAAGAGAAGTATGAGGCCAAGGAAGCCGAGCGTCGCAAAAAAATAGAAAGCAGGATAAAGGGACGTTCGAGGTGTTTGTATCTTGGGCAAACAGACGCTATTGCCGGATTCACGGCTTGGCTCGCGATATTCACCGGCGTTTTGGTTTTTATAGCTGTATTGCAGTGGAATGAAACGCATAGCTCGGGAAACGATTTCGAATCCGTCCAAAAAGCTTTCGTCTACCGAGCTTCCTTCGAAAGCGGGATAATGGGAGATTTCCAGATAGTCACTGCATTCTGGAAAAATAGCGGGTCGACACCCGCAATGAGGGTTTCTCGTTGGATTAATTGGAAGGCATTCGGTGGAAAGGGGCTGCCTGACAATTATACGTTCCCCGATCTCGAAAAAGATGAGAATTACAGCTCCAGCTCCCCCGAAAGAACCGTAATGGGACCCGGACAAACTACCGGAAGTGCGGTAATGAGAATCCCTTTGCAGACTTTCAAATTGGCTAGAGAGGGAAAAATCAGAATCTTCGTTTGGGGATGGACTGAATATTTTGATGTTTTCGAAGATAGGAAAGTTCATCGCACCGAATTTTGTAACGAGCTTACGGCAACTCAAATCGGTCCTGTCAATGCGGACGGAAAAGCGCAAACCGCCATTAGTTTCCCCGAATGCGAAGGCGGTGTTCACAACGGCGCCTATTAGAACGAGCCCACACCGGGCCGCCGCGCTCACTTTGTCAGTTCTTCCGGAAGCGCAGGCGCGCATGCGAGGGATAGCGCGCGCCGAGCCAAATAAGCTCGGCTGCAAATCGGGAAATCATGCGAGTGTGGGACTAGTTGTGGGACCGACTGACATCCTGACGCGCAACTGCTTGAAAAATATTGATTAAATCCATCTGGATGGTGCCCAGGAGAGGACTCGAACCTCCACGGCTTTCACCACTGGTACCTGAAACCAGCGCGTCTACCAATTCCGCCACCTGGGCTTAGAGCGCGTCTCATAGGGGCAGCGGCCGCCTCGTGTCAATGCGCGCTTTATGCAAAACCACATGGCCGCCGAGGTCGCGGCGGCGCCCGCCTCGCGCATTTCCTTCGTCGTCAAATTTCGCTAGAGCCTTAGCGACCTTTTTTCCGGCGGAATCCGGCGCGGCGCAAGCGGAGCAAATCGCGATGATCGGCGACAATAACCAGACCATTGGCGAAGGACGGGTGGTGACGGTGTTCGGCGGCTCCGGCTTTGTCGGCCGTTATGTTGTCCGGGCGCTGGCCCGCGACGGCTGGCGCGTGCGCGTCGCCTGCCGGCGGCCGGACCTTGCCTTCTTTCTTCAGCCGCTCGGCCGTGTTGGCCAGGTGATGGCGGTGCAGGCGAATGTGCGCAGTCCGGAGTCGATCGCGGCGGCCCTGCGCGGCGCCTCGGCGGTGGTTAATCTCGTGGGCATCCTTGCTGAAACCGGCGCGCAGAAATTCTCGAGCGTGCAGGCGGGCGGCGCGCGCGTGATCGCCGAGGCGGCGAAAGCCGCCGGCATCGATAATGTCGTCCACATCTCCGCCATCGGCGCCGATCCGCAGTCGCGTTCGGCCTATGGCCGAAGCAAGGCGGAAGGCGAAGCCGCCATGCTTGCGGCGGTTCCTTCCGCGGTCATCCTGCGCCCTTCTGTGATTTTCGGGCCGGAAGATGATTTCTTCAACCGCTTCGCCACCATGGCGCGCTACTTTCCCCTCGTGCCGATCGTCGGCGCCGAGACGAAATTCCAACCGGTCTATGTCGGCGACGTCGCCGACGCGGTGGCGATCGCGCTCGCCGGCCGCGCCAAGCCGGGCGTCGCTTATGAACTCGGCGGTCCGGAGGTCAAAAGCTTCGCGGAGATCGTCGATTATGTTCTAAAGGTGACGCAGCGCCAGCGCCGCCTCCTGAAACTCTCCTTCGGCGCCGGCAAGCTTATGGCCAGCGTGACGCAGCTGCTGACCAAGCTTTCGCTGGGACTGTTCCCGACGCTCTTGCGCATGACGCGTGATCAGGTCGAATTGCTCAAACGCGACAATGTCGTCAGCGATGCGGCGAAGGCGGAAGCGCGCACCCTCCAGGGGCTGGGAATCGCCGATCCGCAATCGATCGAGTCGATCGTTCCCACCTATCTCTATCGCTTCCGCAAAGTGGGGCAATATCAGACGCAGCGGCTGGGCGAATCCGCCTCGCGTTGACGACGTCGCTTCCGAGCTAGCGTCGGCGGGCGGACTGCGCCGTTTCTCCGCGCGGGCTTGGCGGCAGCATCCGATGGATGCGGGTCATGAAGGCGACGGCAAAGAGCGGCGTCAGCACGTTCAGTCCCGGCGTCGCGACGAAGACGGCGATGAACAGTCCGGCGACGAAGAGCCGCAGCGCATGGCGACGGCGCAACTCTTCCGATTCTTGTAGCGAACGAAAGCGCGTCGCGGCGAAGAGAAAATATTCGCGACCGAAGAGATAGGCGTTGGCGAGCAGAAAGGCCGCGGCGTTTATTCCCGGCACGAAGAGCAGCAGCAGCGCGAAAAAATTGACGACCGCCGAAATCCCCGCGAAGCGCAGGCCCATGAAAATCGCCTGGGTCGCCGGAATGGCGCGACCGTGTTGTCCCGGCGGATAGAGGTCCGCTTCGACATGATCGGCGAGATCGTCGAGGAATAATCCCGAAACCAGCACGGAGACGGGGGCGATGAGAAACGCCATCAGGAAGAACAGTCCGGCGCCCATCGCATAGGTGAGAGCCGTCTGCAGCCAAGGATGCTCGACCATCACGAAGGACATAGCGAGCTTATCGAGACCGACCCAGGCCAGCGCCAGCAGCAGGAAGGTCATGCCCAGACTCTTGACGAGGACCGCCCGGAACGGCGGCGTCACGATCTGGCGCAGCGCCGCCAAAGCGGCTTCGAACATTTCGGTCATAACGAGTCAAACACCTGCATCAATCACGGCGAGTCGCGCCGCAGAATCGGCGAGCGCGCTGCGGCCGCCATCCAGATGGCGTTTCGCAGCGCGCGACGCAAGAGCCGCGCGGGGTCAGAGGTCTGTCGCTATGTGCTGAGATGCGCGCCGAGATTTTCGAGGCCTTTCTCGAACTGATCGCCGATCATCTTGTCGCGGCTGACGAAGATGTTCATCGCCTTGCTGGCGAGACTGGCGTTGCCGGACATGCTCCAAACGACATGAGTCTTATGCGCCGCAGAATCGCCGCCCAAACCCAGCGTGCGCGCGAGCCAGCGACCTTTCGTCAGTTCGCCGTCAGGAGCGAGAAAAAAGGTCACGTCATTGGCCGCGGCGAAGGGCTTACGCATATCGAGTCTGAGATCGACGCGCTCGCTCGGCCGACTGTCGACGATGGTCATGCGCCCTGCGCCGACATTCTTGTCGCCCGCCCATTCGAAGGCGGCGCCGGGACCGGCGGCGGGTCCCTCGTAACGGGTTTCAGCGCTTGGATCGAGTTTCGCCCAGGGCGACCAAGATTCCCAATTGCGCAGATTGTTGATCGCCGCGAAAACCTTGCGCGGCGGCGAATTGATGACCGCCTCTCGCCGCACGACGAAACTATCCGGCTGAAGATAAATGGCCAACGCAAGCAAAGCGGCGCCATAGCAAATGACGATAAATAGCAAGGTGGCCATGAATCTCCTCCAATGCCTGCGCGACAAGAGCTCGCGACAGAACTAGCGCGCCGGGCTCAGGCTTCAAACGATTTGACCCGTCCGGATCAGCGCGCTCGCGCGCGCTTCCTCGATTCGGAAAGTGACATCGCCGCCGCGCGCCGCCGCAGCGACGAAGAAACCCGCGCGCCGCCATTGCGCAACGCCGTAGCTCTCGTCGGGACCGCTGCTAACGGCGAGCGGCGACAGGCTCACGACAAAGCTGTCGAGCCCGCCCGCCAGGCCGCGCCCGTCCGCCTTCAAGACAGCCTCCTTGAGAGTCCAGATCGCAAAGAAAACTTCGCTCTGCGACTCCGGATCGGATTGGGCGCGCACGATCGCCGCCTCTTCGGGCGCAAAGAAGCGCTCGGCCACCTTCAGCGCGTCTCGCGGCTTGAGAAACGACTCGACGTCGACGCCGACGTCGCGTCCCGACGCGATCGCCGCAGCGGCCATGCCGCGGGTATGCGACAGGCTGACGTCAAGGCCGGCGCGCGGCGACAGCAGGAAGGGCTTGCCGTGCGGCGTCGCGCCAAATCGCCACGCGGCGGGCGCAACCCATGTCGCGCGCTCGGAAAGGCTTGCGCGCAACAGCGCATGCGCGGCGACATAGGCGCGGCGATCGGACTCGAAAGCGAAACGCGCCGCCCGCGCTGTTTCGGCTTCATCGAGAAGCGCAGCGAGCTTCGGCCATTCGTCGGCGGCGATCTGCGCGACGTCGATGATGAACACATCGACGAAGGCGGCGGACGTCTCAGCGTCGGCCGACGTCAGGAGACCCCGAGCTTCTTTTGCAGATTGGTCGAGGATGTCGTGTATTGGAACAGAAGCTTCTTGTCGGGATAGACGTAACGATGGGCCTTCTGCGCGGCGAGCGCGACCTCGTGGAAGCCCGAAAGGATGAGCTTCAATTTGCCGGGATAAGAGTTGATGTCGCCGACGGCAAAAATGCCGGGATGGCTCGTTTCGAATTTCTCGGTGTCGACGGGAATGAGGTTTTCATTGAGCTGAAGCCCCCAATCGGCGACGGGGCCAAGCTTCATGGTGAGGCCGAAGAACGGCATCAGGCGCTCGCAGGCGAGCTTCTCGACGACGCCGTCATTACCCTTGAGAATCGCGCTCGCGAGTTCGCCATCCTCGCCTTCGACCGCGGTGATCTGGCCGAGCTTGAAGTCGATCTTGCCCGCCGCCACGAGCTCCTGCATCGCCGAGACGGAATGCGGCGCGGCGCGGAACTGGTCGCGACGATGAACGAGCGTGACGCTTTTCGCCACCGGGTGCAGATTGAGCGTCCAATCGAGCGCCGAGTCGCCGCCGCCGACGATGACGACGTTCTTGTCGCGGAAGTCCTCCATGCGGCGCACGGCGTAAAACACCGACTTCCCCTCATAGGACTCGATCTTCGGGATCGGCGGCTTCTTGGGCTGGAACGATCCCCCGCCGGCGGCGATGAAGACGACCTTGGCGTGGAAAATTTTTCCCGCGTCGGTGCTGAGGCGGAATTCCGGCTTTTCGGCCGTTCCCAGCGACACGAGCGTCTCGACCATTTCGTTGAAGTGAAAGGTCGGATGAAACGGCTCGATCTGCTTCAGGAGATTGTCCGTTAGCTCCTGGCCGGTGCAGACCGGCAGGCCGGGAATGTCATAGATCGGCTTTTCGGGATAGAGTTCCGAGCACTGGCCGCCGGCGCGCGGAAGAATGTCGATGACATGCGCCTTGATGTCCAACAGGCCAAGTTCGAACACCGAAAAAAGACCCGCCGGGCCGGCGCCGACAATGACCACATCGGTTTCGATCGCGGCTTCTTTAAGCTGGTTCATCGTCAATTCCCGACTAAATCCTCAAACGCGGAAGATCGAAGGCGCCGTTCGCGCCGCGTGCGGGCCGCCGCCCGGCGCTGCGCGCGCGTCTTGCGCGGCGGCCGGCTTCAAATTTCGCCCCGCCGGTTCGTCTATCGCATTTGTCGAGAGATTCAAACCCGCTCGGGCGCAGTCTGGAAAAATTGCGCGTCAGCCCTGCTGGGCGGGGGTCGTTAAGACCAGCCCGTCCAGTTCCGGCCTTACGGTGATCTGGCAGCACAGCCGCGAATTCGGCTTCACGTCAAAGGCGAAGTCGAGCATATCCTCCTCCATCTGCGACGCCTTGCCGGTCTTTTCGGCCCATTTTTCATCGACATAGACGTGACAGGTGGCGCAGGCGCAGGCGCCTCCGCATTCCGCGGTGATCTCGGGAATATCGTTGCGTCGGGCTGTCTCCATCACAGTCGAGCCGACCTCGCCCTCGACGGATCGGGCTTGACCCTGGGAGTCGACGAAGGTGATCTTGACCTTTGTCGGCGCGCCGCCCCCCGGTTCCGCGCCATAGCGGGTCGCAGCATCCTCAAAGCTCATCTTCGCCATGACGCCTGTCTCTTCCTCATGCATGCTCGACTTTAGCGGCGGTCCCGACTGTGCTTGAAGCGGGAAGCCACGAGCCACTGTTCTTCCGCGCGTCGTGCGGTTGCGCCGCCAGCGCTGCCCAAATTGTCGCCGTTCAGTTAGCACCCGTCCGTTTGCGGCGCTAGCCCCTCCCAGCGCGCGCGACCCCAGGCCACATTCGATGAATTCACCGGCGAAGGCCGAAAGAGGCGCGCATATGACAGACATCGCTTTAAGCTTCCGGAACGCCGATGGCGCGCTGCGGTCCGAGCTGACCGGCTGTCTCGATTTCATGAACGAAACGCCTTTTTTCCAGCGCTACAAGCAGGAGACCTGGGACGCGCTGCAAATATCCGGCAACAGCAAGATATTGGACGTCGCCTGCGGCGTCGGCTTCGACGTCATCGGACTCGCGCGGCGCTTCCCGCGCGCCGACGTCTTCGGGCTCGATTCGGCGCATGGCTTTCTCGGCCTGGCGCGCGAGCGGGCGCGGGGGCTTCCCAATGCGCTTTTCGTCGGCGGCGACTCCCGCCGCCTGCCCTTCGGCGATCGCCAGTTCGACGGCGTTCGAATCGACCGCTCCTTGCAGCACATCAGCGCCCCCATCGAGGCGCTGCGCGAAATGGTCCGGGTGACGCGCAGGGGCGGCAGAATCGTCGTCGCCGAGCCCGATTGGGGAACATATTTCGTCTACAACGGAAAGCTCGAAACCGGGGCGAAGCTGGCGGGACGATGGGAGAAGTCTTTCGCCAATCCTTACATCGGCCGAGAGATCGGCGTTCTGCTGCAAAAGTGCGGCGTCGAAAACATCGACTGCAAGGCGCATGCTCTGATCGTCAGAAGCCTCGACGCGGCGGAGGTCATCTTCGACCTCACGCGCGTGACGGAGAACTGCGTGTCCGCGGGCGTCTTGACGCGAGACGAGGCGGAAGACTGGTCGAGCGCGTCTAAAGCGGCGTCCCAAAGCGGCGCGTTTCTCGCGTGCCTGAACATCATGCTGTGGGACGGTTCGATCCCGGACTGAGCGATTGCGCCCTGCCGGCGTCGCTACAGCCGGGCGCGCGTCCATTGGCCAATGCGCAGCGCGATACGCGCCGCCGCCTCACCGAGCGCCCGCGCGGCCGGCGAGCCGGTGTGTTCCGGCGCCGGCGTTTCTTCGACAAAGATCCGCGCCGCTTTCGCCCGGCCGCCGACCGAGTCGACGAGCTGGACGGAAACTTCAATGACGGCGAGATTGCGGGCGACGTCGACCTCGAAACGCCGCACATCCGTCTGCAGTATTGTTTGCCCGCCAAAGTTGGCAGAGGCTGAAAGACCGCGCTGCTGCAGCGCTTCGATCAGGCGGCGCTGGAAAAGACGCGGCATCGGATCCGACCACTGCACGCCGGGAAGAACGGCCACGCTGTCGTCGCCGGCGCGAACCACGATGCGATCTGAGGAGGTCGGAGCGAGCGCAGCGGGTTCGGGCACGAAGACCGCGGGGCCGCCCCGCAAGGCGACGCTTCGCAAAACGCCCGCCTCGGTCGTCAGATCGAACGTCTCGCGCGGCGCTTGGGCGCAGGCGGTCACGAGAAACGCAAGCGATGCGATCGCCGTGGCCTGCGCGACCTTTCGTTGCGTCGTAGCGGACGCCTCCAGTTTCATGCCGACCCGTCGCCCCATTTCGCCCGCGCGCCCCGTCGGGCGCGACGTCCTTCTAAACGATCCGCGCATCGGCTCAAAGCCACGCCTTGGATTGATTTAGCGGCCTTGATACTCCGGCACGGACTGGGACGGCCCGAAGATGAATTGTGACGGGTTTTTCTCGACCGAACGCAGCGTGCGATCGAATGAGTCGACCGCCTTGCGCCCATCCACTGCAAGCTGTTCATATTCGCGCAGCCCCGTCGCGGCGAAACGGTTGATGCGTTCCGAAGCCCCGGCGATATTGCCGGTGATCGCCTTGATCTGCTTGGGATCAATCGCCTTAATCGTCTTTTCGCCGGCCGCGAGGACCTTATCGAGCCGCGCCGCCACCGGCTTCATCGACTGCGCAATATCGGATGCGTCGCGGATGAAGCTTGTGATCGAAGCGGAGTTGTCGGCGAGAGTCTTGCTGACGATTTCAGCGTTTTTGAGCGTCGCGGTGATGGCCGGACCGTTATCGTCAATGAGCTTGTCGAGTTTCGTGAGGAGTTCAGCGGCCTTCGTCGATAGGCTCTGAACATTGACCAGCAAATTTTGGATTTCGGAGCGCTCAGCCTGAATTTGGGGATATTTCTGGCCGACTTGCGCCGTCAGAGCCGGCGCGCCGGGCGTGCCGCCGACGAGCAGGACGTCGGAAACGCCCGTAAAGCCCCGCGTCTCGAGACGCGCGCGCGTGTCCGTCTTGACCGGCGTTCTGCTGTCGATCCTGACGAGCACGTCGACCTTGCTCGGATCTTGTTCAGAAATGCCAAGATGCGTGACCTCGCCGACTTTCACGCCGTTGAACAGCACCGAGGACCCGCGGGTCAGCCCTGAAACCGCGGTGAAGACGATCTGGAAAGTGTCCTGCCGGCCAAGCTGGCTCGGTCCGGAAAACCAGTAGACGAAGAGAAAGGCGGCGAAGGCGACCGCCAGCGTGAAAGCGCCGATCAGGGCGTAGTTGGCGCGGGTTTCCATTGTTCGTCCTTCTGCTCAACGCGCGCCGCAGTCAGTCTGCCGCCGCGCACGCCGTGGAAATAGGCTTTCAGCCACGGGTGGTCGGACGCGAGCAAGGTTTCCAGCGGCCCTGCGGCGATGACCCGACCTTCAGCGAGCGCGGCCACCCTGTCGCAGATAGAATACAGGCTGTCGAGATCGTGCGTCACCATAAACACGGTCAGCCCGAGGGTCTGCTGCAGCGTGCCGATCAGCGCGTCAAATTCGGCGGCGCCGATCGGATCGAGTCCCGATGTCGGCTCATCCAAGAACACAAGCTCGGGATCAAGCGCCAAGGCGCGCGCCAGGGCCGCGCGCTTCACCATGCCGCCTGACAATTCTGACGGAAATTTGTCCGCGGCGTCGGGGCTGAGGCCAACAAGCTCAAGCTTCAGCAACGCCAGCTCGTCCATCAGTCGCTCGGAGAGGTCGCGCGTTTCGCGCATCGGCATCTGAATATTCTGCTTCACCGTGAGGCCGGAAAACAGCGCGCCGTTCTGAAATAGCACCCCCCATCGCTGTTCCAAGGCGCGCCGCTCGAGCGGCTGCAGCATGTCACGATTTTGTCCAAAAACCTGAACGGAGCCGCTCCGCGTGGGCGTGAGTCCAAGTATCGTGCGGGTGAGAACCGATTTTCCTTGGCCGGAGCCGCCGACGACGCCGAGCACCTCGCCGCGGTAAACGTCGAGATTTAGCCCTTTGACGATGGTTTTATCGCCAAAGCCGACCACGAGATCGCGCACGCTGATAATGACGTCGCGGTTCGGACGCGGTTGAGCGTCGTTGGCGTCAGCCGAGGAACTGGTCATCGCCGCGCTCAATAGTCGATCGCCGCGAAAAATACGGCGAACACCCCATCCATCACAATGACCATGAAGATCGATTTCACGACCGACGAGGTGACCTGCCGGCCAAGCGACTCGGCGGAGCCCTGCGTCGCGAGTCCGTCCATCGACGCGATGAGACCGATCACCAGCGCCATGAAAGGCGCTTTAATGATGCCGACAAGAAACGTATGCAGCGCGATCGCTTCTTTGAGCAGTGACGCGAACGCCACCGGGCTTATCCCCCCATACCACCAGGACACGAGCAGGCCGCCAAAGAGCGCCGCTATGTCGGCGAGAAACGTCAAAATCGGCAGGGAAATCACCAGACCAAGCACGCGCGGCGCGATCAGCACCTCGAAGGGCGAAAGTCCCATCACCAGCAGCGCGTCGATCTCCTCGCGCATTTTCATCGAGCCGAGTTCGGCGGTGATCGCCGAGCCTGAACGGCCGGCGATCATGATCGAGGTGAGCAGCACGCCGAGTTCGCGCAAGACAAGGATGCCGATCAGGCTGACCGTGTAGCTGGACGCGCCGAACTTGAGCAACTGAAAGATGCCCTGTTGCGCGACGATGCCGCCAACCAGAATGTTGATCAGCACGATGATCGGGACGCTGCGAAAGCCGACCAGCTCGATTTGCGCGACGAGCGAAGTGAGCCTGAACCGCCGCGGATTGGCCGCCACATACATCATCGAGGAGACGAATTCGCCGAGAAAGCCGACGCCGCGGTAAAATTCGTGAAGCGCATCCGCGATCGATTCGCCAAAGTCCGCAAGCAGAACGAAGATGACGTTGAAACGCGGCCGCGAGGGCGCAGCGAAGGCGCGGTAATGCGTTTCTTCGAGCAGAGTCGAATATTCAGGACGCACATCTTCGAGCGTGACCGCGACGTCGCGGCGCGCCAGATCATGCCGCGCGCGATTGATCAGCCAGGCGCCGGCCGTGTCGAGTTGCGAGACTTGCGAAAGATCGATCGCGACCATGCGGTCGAGGCGGGCCTCCTCGACAATTCGACTCCCCTCCTCCTCCAGGCGCCGAGAGGCGAAGAGCGTCCAGTCGCCCGAAAGCGCAAGGCGCACGCCCGCCGCCGAGGACTGGCGCGTGACTTTGGGCGGACGCTGCATCGCCGCGACGGTCATCGGGCTTCGCTCCGCGCTGGAGTCAGTAATCGGCTCATTGATGGCGTCATCCTATCCGACGATTGTGGCGCGCCGCTGACGCGGGCCGGCGCGCAGCCGCTTGTAAAGCCGCCTCTTGCAAAAGCGTCATAACTTCGTGAATTGACGTCAGCAAGCGCGTCGGCGCACATCGCAAGCGCCGAACACAGCCGCGCGACGCGGGCGCCGGAGAGAGATTTGAAGCGAAAACTATCTGTCGCCATACAGAGTTACCCGATCGCCGGCAGCTTCGTGATTTCGCGCGGCGCCAAAACCGAAGCCGTCGTCGTGACCGCGACTTTGGTTCAAGGCGGCGGCGTCGGGCGGGGCGAATGCGTGCCCTACGCCCGCTATGGCGAAAGCGCCGAAAGCGTCGTCGCCACAATTGAAAGCGCGCGCGACGCCCTCGAAGCCGGCGCCGACCGCGCCGCTCTGCAGCGCCTGCTGCCGGCGGGGGCGGCGCGCAACGCGCTCGATTGCGCCCTGTGGGACCTCGAGGCCAAGCTTTCGGGCGTTCCGGCCCATGTCGCGGCAGGTTTCGAGGCGCTCTTGCCGCTCGTGACGGCCTTCACGATCTCGCTCGGCGCGCCCGATCAGATGCGCGCCGCGGCGGAAAGGGCGGCAGACCGCCCGCTCTTGAAAATTAAGCTCGCCGGCGAGGGCGATGAAGCGCGCCTCGCCGCGGTGCGCGCGGGCGCCCCTGATTCGGCCCTTATCGTCGACGCCAACGAATCATGGACGGCGGAAACCCTTCCCCGCCAGCTCGCCGCCTGCGCCGATCACGGCGTCTCGCTCGTTGAGCAACCTCTGCCGGCGGGCCGGGACGACATTCTCGCGACCATGCCCCGCCCCGTGCCGATCTGCGCCGACGAGAGCGTGCATGACCGCGCCTCGCTCGCGCCGCTCAAGGGCCGCTACGACGCAATCAACGTCAAGCTCGACAAGACCGGCGGCCTGACCGAAGCGCTGGCGCTGGCGCGCGCGGCGCAGGAGATGGGCTTTTCCATAATGGCGGGCTGCATGGTGGGGACGTCGCTCGGCATGGCGCCGGCCGTTCTGGTGGGGCAGATCGCCGCCTTCGTCGACCTCGACGGGCCTCTGCTTCTGGCCCGCGATCGCGTCCCCGGGCTGTCCTATGAGGGATCGACCCTCATGCCGCCGGCGCCGGAGCTCTGGGGATAGCGCGCGAACTCGCCATCTGGACTTATTGACCGGTAGCTCGGTCGTAAACTAAGTTTTAACGGATGGGGATGGGGTTCCCCCGATAACCGCCGCAAGGCTGATGACTCCTGCGAACTCGCCGCCGCCTTCTTAAGATCGTCGGCGCTGGGTAGGAGTGTCTGTTGCTTAACGAGCCCGCACCCTGTCGTGCGCCTTCCCGCCTGCGCCCTTGCCGCCTGCGCCCTTCCCGCGGGCGCATCGCCGCCTGGGGCATCGGCGCGATTCGGCGCGGGACGCCAACTCGATGGCTGTGCTGCGGAACCCCGATCGCGCTTTTTCTCGCTGGCTGCGGGCCCACGATGCCGGTAGAGCGCGCCCGATTTCTCGGCGCGCCGGCCATGGAGCGCACGCTGGCCAGATCCGGCCTGAAAGCCGCCGCTGGCGAAATGGCTTGGCCCCGCGAGGAATGGTGGCGCGCTTTTCGCAGCGCAGAGCTTGACGGCGTCATCGACAAGGCGTTGCGCGATAATCAAAGCCTCAAGAAAGCGGAAGACACTCTGCGCGGCGCGGACGCCATTGTACAGGTCGCCGGCGCGAGGCTTCTGCCGGAGGTCCAAGCGACCTTCGGCATGCGGCAGTCGCGCAACCCGCTGCATGGCGTCGTGGCCTCCTACAATCCGGCGCAGGGCGGATTGCAGAAGACCATGGCCTTTATCAATCCGCTTGCGCTGACCTGGGAGCTGGATTTCTGGCAGAAAAACCGGGCTCTGCTCGACTCGGCGATCGGCGAGTCGGCGGCGCAGGAGGCCGAATTGGAGCAGGCGCGCCTGCTGCTGACCGCCTCGGTCGCGCGCGCCTATCTGCGCGGCTACGCCGCGGCGCGCCAGCTCCAGGTCGCCAGAGCTTTGACGCGTCTGCGCCGCGATCTGGTTGCGCTTGCTGAAACCCGCTATCGCACCGGACTCGACTCCTTGGACGGGGTGCAGATCGCCCGCGCCGAATTCGAAAACGCCGTCCGGCGCGAAGCGGCCGCGCAGGCGCTGGTGACGCTGCAGAAGGATGCGCTCGCTCGGCTCATGGGCGAAGGACCCGACGCCGCGCGCGACCTTTACGCCGGCCGAAGCGCGCCAGCGCCGGCGTCGCCGCCGCTGCCACGAAGCCTGCCGCTTGAACTGCTCGCGCACCGCCCCGATCTCGCCGCCGCGCTGCGCCGCGCCGAGGCGGCGGCGGCCCGGGTTCACGTCGCCAAAACGATGTTTCTTCCCTCGATCGATCTCGCGATCACCGGCGGCTTCGAAGGCTCGGTGACCTCGACGAAGATCAGCAAACTCGCGGGCTATCTCTTCACGCCATCGGCGATCGGCTACGCGGTCTCGCCCGGACTGCGCCTGCCCATTTTTCAGGGCGGCCGCCTGAGTGGAAATCTGGAGTTTCAGCACGCCGATTATGATCAGGCGGTGGACTCATATAATGAGACGCTGCTGCAAGCGGCGCAGCAGGTCGCCGACGCTATCGCCAATCTCAAGCGCGCGCGCGCTGAATATGAGGCGCAAAGCCGCTACCTGCGTGTGGCGCGCGTGCAATATGAGCTCGCGCAATCGCGGCTGCGCGACGGCATTAAGGATCGCCGCGAAATCGTCGCCGAGCGCGTTGATCTTCTTGAGTCCGGCTTCGCGCAGCGCGCGCTTGAAGGCGACAGGCTGATCGCCGCCGTCGACTTGTATCAGGCGCTGGGCGGCGGCTATGCCGATGGTCCGCCGCTGGCCGCGCCGAAGCCGGCGCCCGAATCCGACCCTTTGACGCCGGCCGTCGAGACGATCCAGTCGCTTGGCGGCGGCTGAACGCGCCACGCCTCTATCAGAAGAACGCGAACCCCATCGATGGCGCTATCCCGCAAAAGCATCCGCTCCCGCAGAGAATTTCTGCTCAAGATCGTCATTGCGGCGGGTCTTGTCGGCGCGCTGATCGCTTTCTCGCGATGGTATTTTTACGACCGCGACTGGGTGACGACGGACAACGCCTTCATCACCGGCAACATCATCCCGGTTCAGGCGGACGCGACGGGAGTCGTGGCCGCCGTGCTCGCGGAAGAAACGCAGCTCGTCAAGAAGGGCGACGTGCTCGTGCGCCTCGACGGCCAACGCGCAAGAGCGGCGCTCGCACAGGCGGAGGCCGAACTCGGCCGCGCGGTTCGCGCCGTCGGCGCGCTTTACGCGCAGCGCCGACAGGTCTGCCAAAAGGTCATTTCCCGCGCCGCGCTTCGCGACAGGACGCGCCACGATCTCGCAAGATACCGCGAGGCGACGCTGAGCGGCGCCGCCTCGCGACAGGTGCTGCAGAATACCGAGGACCAGCTCGCCGCGTTGGAAGCCGATCTGCGGGAAGCGCAGGCGGAATATCAGTCGGTCGAGGCGCGCGTCGTCGGCGTGACGCGGATGAATCATCCCGACATCGAAGCCGCCAAGGCGCGATACAACGACGCTTACGTCGAGTTCGTGCGCCAGAACATTCGGGCGCCGGCGACCGGCTATGTCGCCAAGCGCAGCGTTCAGGTCGGCAGGCGGGTGCGCCCCGGCGACGCCATTCTCAATATCGTGCCGCTCGACCATCTCTGGGTCGAAGCGAATCTCTGGGAAAACAGGATGGCCAGGGTTCGCCCCGGGCAGCCGGCGACGATCAAGGTCGATCTCTATGGATCGGAACACATCTACCACGGACAAGTGGCGGGGCTCGTTCCGGGCTCCGGCGCCGTTTTCGCCGCTCTGCCCCCCGATAACGCGACCGGCAACTTCATTCGAATCGTTCAGCGCATTCCGGTGCGCATCGCCCTGCGGCCGGACGAACTCCAGAAACAGCCCTTGCGTCCTGGCCTGTCGACGGTCGCCTCGATTGATGTGTCCGGCCCGCTGCAATCGCCGAATCACTCGATCGTCAAGACGACGACGAATGAATATCTGACCGACGTCTATGACAAGGATCTCGCAGATGCGAAGGCGCGCGCCGACAAGATCGTCAAGGATAACGCCATAGGCGCGTCGAACGACGGCGGCGCCTGCACAGCCGCCGAATAGACTGTGCACGGTTAATTTCGATTCGCGCTTGCCTTTTTGAGCGAGTCTCTTGGCGAGACTAGGATCACGCCGTAAGATTCGGTTCGGATATTTTGATGATCTGATGGGGAGAGCAAGCATGCCGGACGTCAGCGCGAAAACGCCGGCGGGCCAATCTTCGCCAGCCCTTTCGCTCGATCCGGCGCAGGTCAGAATCTCGCAGCGCCTTGAGACGCTGAAGACGACAGAGAGCGGCCTCACCGCCGCCGAAGCGGCGCGGCGGCTCGCGGAATACGGCCCAAACGCGCTAGAGGACAAGACGGAAAGCAAGTGGCGCCGTCTGCTCAACTATTTCTGGGGGCCGCTGCCGTTCCTCATCGAAGCCGCCGCCGTCATCTCCGCCGTGCGGCGGGATTGGCCGGATTTCGGCGTCGTCGCGGGTCTTCTTCTCTATAACGCCGTGGTCGGCTTCTGGCAGGACAACAAGGCGGCGAACGCGCTCGCGGCCCTAAAGAAAAACCTCGCGCCCCGCGCGCGCGTAATGCGCGACGGCGCCTGGACGACGATCCCGGCCGCCGAACTGACGCCGGGCGATATTGTCAGCGTCGCCGCGGGCCAGATCATCCCCGCGGATCTCCTGCTCATTGAAGGCGATTATTTGAGCTGCGATCAGGCGGCGCTCACCGGCGAATCGCTGCCCGTCTCCAAGAAAATCGGCGACGACGCCTATGCGGGCGCAATTGCTAAACAAGGCGCCATGACTGGCGTGGTCACGGCGACGGGCGAGCGCACCTTCTTCGGGCGCACGGCGAAGCTCGTCGGCGCCGCCGGCGCGGTTTCGCATTCGCAGCGCGCGGTGACGGAGGTCGGCGACTTTCTCCTCGTGCTTGCATTTTTTCTGGCGCTGATCCTCGTCGGCGCGCAGCTCTATCGGGAAGTCATCGCGCCGGACGACTGGAGCTGGGATCGCGTCGGCTCCATCGCCCAATATGTGCTGGTGCTGCTGATCGCATCGATTCCGGTCGCGCTGCCGGCGGTCATGTCCGTGACGATGGCGATCGGCGCCTATGCGCTCTCTTTGCAGAAGGCCATTGTTTCGCGCCTGAATGCGATCGAGGAGCTTGCCGGGGTCGACGTGCTGTGCAGCGACAAAACCGGCACGCTGACGATGAACAAGCTCACGGTGCAAAGCGCCATTTCCTATGGCGCTTTCAAGAGCGACGACGTGTTGCTCTTCGCTGCGCTGGCGACGCAAAAAAGCAGCGAAGACGCGATTGACCTCGCCGTGATGGCGGCGCTGCCGGCGCATGATGCGCTCGACGCCTTCAAGCAGAAGGCGTTCACGCCGTTCGATCCCGTCAGCAAACGCACCATCTCGACGGTCGCCGACGCCTCTGGCGGCGTTCGCCATTACGCCAAGGGGGCGCCGCAGGCGATATCCGCGCTCGTGCGGCCCGATTCGCAGACTCTGCAGCGCTATCAGAACGAGGTGGCGGCGCTCGCCGTCAAAGGCCAGCGCGCGCTGGGCGTCGCCATGTCGGAAGATGGCGCGCGGTGGCAACTGGTCGGATTGATCTCGCTGATGGACCCGCCGCGCGCCGACGCCAAGACGACAATCGCGGAGGCGCGCAAGCTCGGCCTGGAAGTCAAGATGGTGACCGGCGATGACGTCGCCATCGGCGATGAGATCGCCGCCCAGCTCGGCATGGGCTCGCATCTTCTCGTCGCGAGCGATGTCTTCAAAGGGGACGTCAAGGCCGGCGCTCTGCCGCGCAGCGTCGTCGACGCGGTGGAGCGGGCCGACGGATTCGGCAGAGTGTTCCCGGAACACAAATATGAGATCGTCAAGGCGCTTCAGTCGGTCGGCCATATCGTCGCGATGACCGGCGACGGCGTAAATGACGCGCCGGCCCTGAAACAAGCCGATTGCGGCATCGCCGTCAGCGGCGCGACCGATGCGGCGCGAAGCGCCGCCGCATTGATCCTCACGGCGCCCGGACTTTCGACCATCGTCAATGCGATCCGCGTGTCGCGCCAGATTTTCCAGCGCATCGAGAGCTATATTTACTATCGGATCGCCATGACGCTCGACATCATGATCGTCGTCGTCGCGTCGATCGTGTTTTTCGACTTTCAGCCGCTCACCGCCATCATGATCGTCGCGCTCGCGCTCCTCGACGACATCCCGATCATGACGATCGCCTACGACAATGTCCCCGTCGCGCCGCAGCCGGTCAGATGGGACATGCACCGCATCTTCATTTTCGCTTCACTGATGGGACTGATCGCGGTCGCCGAGACTTTCGGGTTTTTGCTGATCGGCATGCGCTGGACGCTCGACGATACGCTGCAGACGATGATCCCGATCGATCCCGGCCAGCTCCAGACCCTACTGTTTCTCCAACTCGCCGTCGGCGGCCATCTGCTGCTCCTCAGCGTGCGCACCAAAAAAGCGATTTTTGCGCCGCCTTATCCCAGCGCCAGACTCTTCTGGGCGATCGCGGCGACGCAGGTCGTCGCCGTGTTGCTCTGCCTCTTCGGGGTCGGCGTCGACGCCGTTCCCGGCGCGGCGATCGTCGGCGTGTGGCTTTACTGCCTGCTCTGGGTGGTCATGGCTGAGATTGTGAAGATGATCTACTGGCGTCTGGCCGGGCGGCGCGACAAGCACCTGACGGCGAGCCGCGTCGCTCTCGCCGGTTGAACGAGAGCGACGAGACGAAGGAGGCGGAGCACATGAAATTCGTCAAGAAGTTCCGCGTCGAACCCGGCTCGGACGTCAATCTTGGATCAATCGACCCGGGTTTTCATGGCGACTATGCGAATGACGCCGAAGCGGCGCAGGAGTTGCAGCGCCATCTTGCGCGCATCACCGAGCTGCAGCGCAAACTCTACGCCGACCGCACGCATTCTCTGCTGATCGTCTTGCAGGGCATCGACAGCGCCGGCAAGGACGGCACCTGCTGGCATGTCATCAGCGCCATGGACCCGCAAGGCGTGCAAGTGACCGGGTTCAAGCAGCCGACTCCCGAAGAACAGGAGCACGACTTTCTGTGGCGCGTCCATCCGCATGCGCCGCAGCGCGGCTACGTTTCGATCTTCAATCGCTCGCATTACGAAGACGTGCTCGTCGTGCGCGTGCATAAGCTCGCGCCAAAAGAGGTGTGGAAGCCGCGCTATGATTTCATCAATGAATGGGAAAAGCTGCTCACGGTAGAAAACAAGACGACGATTCTGAAATTCTTTCTCTACATCTCCAAAGAAGAACAGCTCAAGCGCTTCAAGGCGCGGCTCGACGATCCGGCGAATCAATGGAAGATCAGCGCCAGCGACTATTCCGAGCGCCAAAAATGGGACGATTACATCAAGGCCTTCGAGGCGGCCCTGTCGCGCTGCTCGACCGAACATGCGCCCTGGTTCGTCATCCCGGCAAATCACAAATGGTTTCGCAATCTGGCGGTTTCCAGCATCATCGCCGATACGCTCGACGGTCTTAATCTGAAGCTGCCTAAGCCCTCCGTCGACATCGACGAAATCCGCAAGCTTTATCAACAAGCAAAGAACGACGAGGAACGGAGCAAGGCCGGGTGACGGCCTCGCCATTGAACGCCGCCTCGGTCTTTTCCGCGCTCGACGAAGCGCCGATGACATGGCGCCATTACGCCTATTGGCTCGCAGCGAGCGGCGGCGCCTTTCTGGACGGCTTCTCAGTGTCCGGATTGGGCGTCGCGCTGCCGCTGCTCAAGCGCGACTTTCCGATCAGTCCGCTTTTCGTCGGCCTGATTGGATCGGCGCTGGTGCTCGGCGCGGTCGCGGGGTCGGCGCTCGGCGGCATCGGCGCGGACAGATTCGGCCGCAAGCGCATCTTCATCGCCGACATGGCGATCATCGCGCTCGCGTGCTTTATCGGCGCGGCGGCGCCGAACGCCCGCGTCATCCTGCTGTCGCAGTTCCTGCTTGGCGTTGGCGTCGGCATCGATTTTCCGACGAGCGGCGCCTATGTGTCGGAGCTCATGCCGCGCGCGACGCGCAACAGAATGACGGTTGCGACGATCGCCCTGCAGTCGGTCGGCATGGCGGCGGCGGCTCTCGCCGGCCTCGCCATTTTGAAGCTAAGGCCCTCGACGGAAGACTGGCGGCTGCTGTTCGGCGCCGGCGGCGCCATCGCGCTGCTTTTTCTAACTGCGCGCCTATGGGCGCCGGAAAGCGTGCGCTGGCTGGTGGCGCAGGGGCGGATCGGCGAGGCAAGGGCGCTGCTCAGGACGTTATTGGTCGAGTTCGGCGAGAAGCCCGAGAACCTCGGCGCCAAACCGGTCGCCCTTGCGGCGTCGAAGCGGGCTTCCGCGCCCAAGGCGCAGGACGTCGGCTATTCAGCGTTGTTCAGCGAAGCCTTTCGCGCCCGCACGATGCTCGTCTCCTTGCCGTGGATGCTGATGGACGTCGCGACCTACGGCGTCGGCCTGTTCACGCCCGTCATTCTCGGCGCCATGCATCTTGGCGCCGCCGACGCGGGCTCGCTCGCGGCCGATTTCGCCGACGCGGAAGGCAGCGCCATCGTCGACGCTTTTCTGATCATCGGCTTTGTGGCGAGCCTCTGGGCGGTTCCGCGCTTTGGCCGGATCACCATGCAGGTCGCGGGATTTAGCGGCATGGGGCTCGGCATGCTGCTGTTGCTCTTCGCCGCGATGTCGGACAATGGCGCGAATGCGCATCTCGCCTTCGTCATCGGCGGCTTCATGCTGTTCAATTTCGCGATGAACGCCGGCCCCAACGCCACGACCTTCACCCTCGCGCCGACGCTTTTCCCGACGACCATTCGCGCCTCGGCGAGCGGCTTCGCGGCGGCCAGCGCCAAGGTCGGCGCCACTTTCGGCACGTTCGTGGTGCCGCAGCTGCAGGCCGGCTGGGGACTGACGGGCGTCGTCGCCCTGATGGTCGCCGTCAGCGTCGCGGGGCTGGTGACGACGGCCGGCCTGGCGCATGCGGTCAATGAGGAGGGAGCGCTCGAGGAATAGCCGAGGCGGCGCTATTGCAGATGCGCGACCAGCGTCCAAGCGCCGAGAAAAATGATCATGACGAGGCAGACCGCCGCGAGGACGATGAGGATCGCCTTATTGGCGACGCGCTGATCGTCCCTTCGCATTCGCGATTCTCCGACGGCCCGAGATCGGCGCGATTCATTCAGGCGGAGCGGGCAAGCCCGCGTCACGCGCCGAAAAAGATCACGCGCAGATAATTGGTGTAGTCGCCTTCCCACGCCATCATCGCCATCAGAACCAGCACCGCCATCGGCGGCGCCAGAATGGCGACGACCAGCGCCAGCCGCTCCCATGCCATGTGCATGAAGACGGCGACGATGAGCCCCGCCTTCAGCAGCATGAACAGGACGATCAGGAACCAGCGCAAATAGCCCTGAAAGTCGAAATAATCGACGAGATAGGAGCAGGCGCTCAGAAAGAAGAGCAGCCCCCACACCAGAAGATAGAGCTTGATCGGATGCTGTTGGCCATGCGCCTGCGCCGCGGGCTGCGCCGCTTGCGCGACATGAACATGGCTATGGGTCGTATCGTCCGTCGTCGCCGTCATCATTTCCCCCTGTCGGAGACGTCACCACAGATAGAAGAATGCGAAGATGAAGACCCACACAAGATCCACGAAGTGCCAATATAGGCCCATGATCTCGACGATCTCGTATCGGCCCTTGCGACTCGTGAAAAAACCGCGCCGTCCGACGTCATAATCGCCGCGCCAGACGGCGCGCGCCACGATGAGCAGGAAAATCACGCCGATCGACACGTGGAAACCGTGAAAACCGGTGATCATGAAGAAGCTCGAGCCGAACTGCGCCGCGCCGAAGGGATTGCCCCACGGCCGCACGCCTTCGTGAATGAGCTTGGTCCATTCGAAGGCCTGCATGCCGACGAAGGCGGCGCCAAAGAACGCCGTCACCAGCATCAAAATCGCGGCCTTCCTGCGCTGGCGCGCATAGGCGAAGTTGACGGCCATCGCCATGGTGCCCGAGCTCGTGATGAGATCGAACGTCATGATGGCGATGAGGATGAGCGGGATTTTCTTGCCGCCGATCTCGAGAGCGAAGATTTCGCTCGGGTGCGGCCATTCCACCGTCGTGGACATGCGCACCGTCATGTAGGAAATCAGAAAGCAGCTGAAGACGAAGGTGTCGCTGACGAGGAAGATCCACATCATCGCCTTGCCCCAGGACGCGCTCTTGAAAGAGCGCTGATCCGAGGACCAGTCAGCGACCATGCCGTGCAGGCTGCTCCGCAGCGTGGGCTCAGTCGTTACATGTTCAGTCGTGACAGGCTCCGCCGTCATAGCGCGTTCCCTTTACGAAAGCAGACGCCGGCAGATGGCGCCGAAACCATCGGCCCAACCGATCAGCATGGCGAACATCAGCAACCAGACGAACAGCAGAAAATGCCAATAGATGGCGCAGAGCTCGACGCTCGTCGTCAGCGCCTTGGTGATTCGCTCGGCGCCGCGCACCTTGTCGGTGGTTCGCGCAAGCGCCACCAGACCGCCAATGAGATGCAGCGCATGCACGCCCGTCAGCAGATAGAAGAAGGCGTTGGCGGCGTTGCTCGAGGCGAAGAATCGCAGCTCGAGAAGCTCGCGCCACGCCCAGATCTGGCCGATCAGGAAAAGAGCCGCGGTTACGGCTCCGATAAGCAGCGCCGTCTTGACCCGCTCGGCGTTGGCGCGCCGGGCGGCGAAGACCGCGACCTGCAGCGCGACGCTGCTGGCGGCGAGAAGAAAAGTGTTGACCCAGAGCACGCCGGGGATCGGCGGCATCTGCCAGTCGGGCGCGTCGCCGCGCATGAAAAAGGCGGCGGCGAGCAGAGAGAACAGACAGCCGGCGACGGCGAGAAAGACCGCGAGCCCCACTCTCCCGGCCGTCGGCGGCTCGGCGCCGCCGGCGCGACGATAATGCGCGACCTCGCCTTCCTCGAGCCAGGGCGACTCCAGCACCCCCTGGCGCACCAACCACATGATCGCAACCGTGGCGATAAAGACGAAGAAGAGCCCCATGACGCTCATGGCGAACGCTCTCCTCTCACCGGCGGCGCGTTCTGCGGCAGATAATCCTCCGGCGCGCCGGGCACGCTATAGGCGTAAGGCCAGCGATAAACCACCGGCAGATTCTTGCCCCAATTGCCGTGACCCGGCGGCGTTTCGGGAGTCTGCCATTCGAGCGAAGCGGCGCGCCACGGATTGCCGCCGGCCGGCGCGCCATGCTTCAGGCTCTTGAACAGATTGTAGAAGAAGATCGACTGCGCGAAACCGACCGCCAAGGCGATGACGGTGATGACAATGTTGAGCGTGGCGGCCGACGCGGGAACGAAGGCGGTTTCGCCCATCTCATAGAAGCGCCGGGGCATCCCGAGCACGCCGAGATAGTGCATGGGGAAGAAGATCGCATAGGCGCCAAGGAAGGTGATCCAGAAGTGAATCTTGCCGAGCCGCTCGTCCATCATGCGGCCGGTGATCTTCGGATACCAATGATAGATGGCGCCGAAGATGACGAGCACCGGCGCGATGCCCATCACCATGTGGAAATGGGCGACGACGAACAGCGTCGCCGACAGCGGCACGTCGACGATGACATTGCCGAGGTAAAGGCCGGTGATGCCGCCGTTGACGAAGGTGACGAGGAACCCCAGCGCGAACAGCATCGGCGTCGTGAAATGGATGTCGGCGTGCCAGAGGGTCAGCACCCAATTATAGACCTTCAGCGCCGTCGGCACCGCGATCGCGAGCGTCGTCACCGCGAAGAAGAACCCGAACCACGGGTCCATGCCGCTGATATACATATGGTGGCCCCAGACCACCATGCCGAGCACGCCGATGGCGATGATGGCCCAGACCATCATTCTGTAGCCGAAGATGTTCTTGCGCGCATGCACGCTGATCAGATCGGAAACGATGCCGAAGGCCGGCAGCGCAACGATATAGACCTCCGGATGCCCAAAGAACCAGAACAGGTGCTGGAACAGGATCGGGCTGCCGCCGACATAGTCCTTGCGCTCGCCGAGTTCGACGAGCGACGGCATGAAGAAGCTCGTGCCGAGCGTGCGGTCGAGGAGCAGCATGACGCAGGCGACGAAGAGGCCGGGGAAAGCGAGAAGCGCCATCACGGCGGCGGCGAAGATCCCCCAAACCGTCAGCGGCATGCGCATCAGCCTCATGCCTCGGGTGCGCGCCTGGAGCACCGTCACCACGTAATTCAGTCCGCCCATCGTGAAGCCGACGATGAAGAGGATCAACGAAACGAGCATCAGGATGATGCCGTATTCGTGGCCCGGCGTGCCCGTCAGGATCGATTGCGGCGGATAAAGGGTCCAGCCGGCGCCGGTCGGCCCGCCAGGGAAGAAATAACTCGAGACGAGGACCAGGGTCGCGATCAGATAGACCCAGTAGCTGAGCATGTTGACGTAAGGGAACACCATGTCCCTCGCGCCCACCATCAGTGGAATGAGATAGTTGCCGAAGCCGCCGAGAAAGATGGCGGTAAGCATATAGACGACCATGATCATGCCATGCATGGTCACGGACTGGTAATAGACATTGGCGTCAATGAACGGGATTGCGCCTGGAAAGGCGAGCTGCAGGCGAATCACCCATGACAGCACCAGGGCCAAAATGCCGACGGTGATGGCCGTGCCGGCGTATTGAATGGCGATGACCTTGGCGTCCTGGCTGAACACATATTTCGTGATCCAGCTGTGAGCGTGATAGAGTTCGACGTCCGCCACCTCCGCCGGCGGCGGCGCGACGTTCTGTGGTACGCTGGCGTCGGTCATGGAACGATCCTCCCTTCGCCGCTATCGCGCTTCCGGCGATTGATCGAGCCCCGTCGCAGCGGCGCTCGATCAGCGGCGATGAATGTCAAAGCGGCGCAACTCGCATCGGTGAGCGTCATTGAGCAGAGGCCCGCTTGTCTCGGCCTGCGTCGCTCTTGCGCGACTGCTCGAACGTCTGCTGCGCCGTGCGCCAGGTCTCGAAGTCAGCCTCCGACTCTATGACCATCTTGCCGCGCATCTGCGGATGCCCTGTGCCGCAATAGGCGGCGCAGAGTATCTCATATTCGCCGATCTTGGTCGGCGTGAACCAAAAATATGTGACGATGCCCGGCACGAGGTCCATCTTCGCCCTGATCTCGGGGACATAGAAGTCATGTAGGACGTCGATCGATCGCAGCAGGACCTTGACCGGCTTGCCGAGCGGCAGGTGCAGTTCCCCGCTTGTGATCAGCAGATCATCCTGTCCCTTCGGATCGGCCGGGCTCAGACCCAAGGAATTGGTTGAGTCGATGTAGCGCACATCGCTCGAGCCGAGCTGGGCGTCAGCGCCCGGCAGGCGAAAGCTCCAGTTCCACTGGACTCCCACCGCTTCGATCTCCATCGCGTCCTTAGGCACGGTGATGAACTGGCCCCAGACCAACAGGCCGGGCGCGAGGAGAATGATGACGGCGATCGTCGTGACGATTCCAAGCCAGGCTTCGAGCTTCTGATTCTCCGGCTCATAGGCGGCGCGCCTGCCCGGCACATGGCGAAAGCGATAGAGGCAATACGCCATAAACAGGATGACGGCGACGAATCCGGCCCCCGTCACCAGGAAGGTCAGCCCCATCGTATCGTCGATGAAGCCCCAGTTCGACGCGATCGGCGTCGCCCGCCAGGGACTCAACACGTGAAACAGGATCGAACCCGCGACGACCAGGACCATAGCGATGGCGATAGACATGCGTGCTTTGACCTCGCCGGTGGTTGCGATCGATATGGCCCGACGGCCTATATAGACCGGCTCATCGTCGCGCGTCAAAGTGACGCTGTCGTTATGCGCGACTCGTCGGGGGTTCAGCGAATCTCCGGGAAAAGCGGAGGGCGGAAGGGCGACGCCGCGCCACGCGTCATTCGCGCCCGAGGCCATGCCCGCAAAAAAAACCGCGCGGGAGCGTCCCGCGCGGGCGTTCGTCTCGGGCTCGTTACAAACTTACTTCTTCGCGGCGGCCGGCGCGGGCTTCGTGGCGGCCGGCGCGGCGGCGCCCTTCTGGGCCTCGAGCTTCTTGCGCTCTTCCTCGGCCTTCTTCTGCAGTTCCTCCTGCAGCTTCTTTTGCTGCTCTTCGAGGACCTTGGGGTCGACGGCGGGGCCGTCGAAGGCTTTGCCGAAATTGGCGAGCGGCAGATAGAAGGTGACCTCGCCGTTCGCCTGATTCTTAACGACCACCGTCATCTTTTCGGCCTTCTTCATGCCGTCGACGACCGCCTTCTTGACCTTCGCCTCGGCGAAGCAGCCATTGGGGAAGCAGATTTCGAACGCGCCGCTTTCCGGCGCTCCCTTATCGATCGAAAAGCGGAAGCCGGGTTTCAGCATGAGGCCAGGCGGCAGCAGCAGGCGGATGATCTTCTGATCGTCGCCCTTGGGATCGTAAATCGCGAGCGCGAGCAGCGGCTGGGGCGCCTCGCCCTCCTTCGCCGACACGCCGAAGTCGCGCGTCGTATAGCACATTTCCTTTTTGGTCTGCGGATCAGCGCCGCACACCTTGGTCCAGTCCGGCTGGACAGCGACGAGTTCGGCGGCGATCGGCCCTTGAGGCTGCTGTTGCTGCTGCCCTGCGCCGGCCGCGGGCGCCTGCTGAGCCAACGCGCCGCCGCCGACGAACAGCAACGCTCCCGCAAGGGCGATCGCGCAAGAACGCGAGATATGGGTCGACATCGGAAGTTCCTTTCGATTGTCCTGCTGGCCGGCGCTCTCCGGCTCCGGATAGTTTCGAGATCGCGTCATAACGGGAGCCGCCTTCGCGCCACAGCGCCATGGAACTTGTACCAGCCCGTGTTCCAGCGCGATCGCGAGACGCCGACGAGGCGACGGCACCGCTCTTACATGGTCGCGGCAGTAAATTCCAGCCGGACGGAGCGCTCAATGCTTGGAGAAGGCGCTTTTTGCCCACAACTATCGCAAAAAAATGGCCGAAAACTTAAGCGCGACTCGCTTCTTGCGACAGGACGTTGGATTATGGTCCGCCGATGAAGATTCACCCGACCCCTGCCAGACGCCCCGCCAGCGGCGGCGGCGAACAGCGAATGCGGGGGCGCCGCGCGCTCAGCTTCGCCCTGTCGCTCCTTATCGCCGCGCCCGCTTCGGGCGCCGCCCCAGCCTTGCGGGCGGCCGAAGCGCCCTGCCCGACGCATGGGATCGCCATGCACGGCGCGCCCGCTTTGCCAAGCGATTTCCATCACTTTCCTTACGCCGAGCCGGGCGCGAAGCGGGGCGGCAAACTTCGCGTCGGCCTTGCCGGCACCTTCGACAGCCTCAACCCGTTCAATCTGAAATCGGGAACCGCGGCGCAAGGGCTTGTCGGCAATGTTTTCCAGGGCCTGATGGCCCGCTCGCAGGACGAACCCTTCACGCTCTACGGCCTGATCGCGCGCTCGATCGACGTCGATCCGGCGCGTTCGCAGGTGACCTTCCATCTCGACCCGCGCGCGCGCTTTTCCGACGGCCAGCCGATCACCGCGCAAGACGTGCTGTTCTCGTTCGATCTCTTAAAGACGAAGGGACGGCCGCAGCAGCGCATCGCCTATGGGCTGGTCAAATCGATCGACGCGCCCGACGCGCATACCGTCCATTACGACCTCTCAGGCGTCGGCGACCGGGAGCTGCCGCTCATTCTCGCGATCATGCCGGTGCTGCCCAAACACGCGACCGACGTCGAGCGCTTTTCCGAAGCGACGCTCGCCAAGCCCGTCGGCTCCGGTCCCTATGTGATTGCGGACGCGCAAGTCGGCGCGCGCCTGCTGCTGCGCCGCAACAAGGACTATTGGGGCGCCGACCTGCCGAGCCAGCGCGGATTCTACAATTTCGACGAGATCGACATTCAATATTTCCGCGACGGCAACTCCCTCTTCGAGGCCTTTAAGGCGGGCCTGCTCGACTATCGCGACGAAACCAGCACGACGCGCTGGGCGAGCGGCTACGACTTCCCGGCGCTCACCGATGGACGTGTGGTGAAGGAGACGCTTAAAAACGAAAATCCCAAAGGCATGGAGGGATTCGTCTTCAATACGCGGCGTCCCCTGTTCAAGGACATCCGCCTGCGCGAAGCGCTCGGCATGATGTTCGACTTCGAATGGGTCAACACGAATCTCTACGCCGGCCTCTACACCCGCACGAAAAGCTTCTTCGACGAATCCGAATTGTCTTCCTCCGGCCGCCCGGCGTCCCCCGGGGAGCGCGCCTTGCTGGCGCCGTTTCCGGACGCCGTGCGCGAAGACATTTTGGAAGGCCGCTGGCGACCGCCGGTCAATGACGGGTCAGGCCGCGACCGCGAGATGGCCAAGCGCGCGCTCGATCTGCTCGAGAGCGCCGGCTACCGCATCGAAAACGGCGTTTTGCGCAAGGACGGCGAGCCTGTCGCCTTCGAGATCATGGTCAAGGACCGCAACCAGGAACGGCTTGCGCTCAACTACGCCGGCTCGCTGCAGCGCATCGGCGTCGACGCCCGCGTGCGTCTCGTCGACGAGGTGCAATATCAACGCCGACGGCAGAAGTTCGATTTCGACATGATGCTCGGCCAGTGGGTCGCCTCGGCCTCGCCCGGCAATGAGCAGCGCATGCGCTGGGGGTCTTCGAGCGCAAACCAGGAAGCCTCCTTCAATTTGGCCGGCGCCGCCGCGCCGGCGATCGACGCGCTCATCGCCGCCCTGCTGGCCGCGACAAGCCACGACGATTTCATCACCGCCGTTCGCGCTTACGACCGCGTGCTGCTGTCCGGCTTCTACGTCGTGCCGCTGTTCCATGCGTCCGACCAATGGCTGGCGCATTCGACCGACATCGCGCGCCCGGCGCGATTGCCGCGCTATGCGTCGCCGATGTTCGGTCCGACTCTCGAAAGCTGGTGGCGACAGCGCTGAACATCGCGCGAGACATGCGCCGGCGCACGCCTTCGGCGTGTCTGACGCGCTAGACGTCGATGGGCGCCCAGGGCTGGCCTTCGCGGGAAGGCCTGCGCCCCGTGCGCACTGAATAGGAGCGCCCGTGTCCCAGTCGCTCGATAACATTCTCTCAACGCGCCTGTCGCGGAGGGTTCATTCCATGGGTTTCGCACTTTTTGTCGTCGGCGCCGCCGCCATCGGCCTCTTGATCATCGACCGATCCTTTAACCTCGGCCTGCCCATCGGCCTCTTCCAAAATCCGCTGTTCTGGTTCGCCTATGTCGCGCTGCTGGCGCTGTCGACGATGGTGCGCTTCGTGCGCCAGCAGACCGTGCTCGTCATCGAGCGGCTGGGCCGCTACAACCGATCGCTGACCGCGGGCGTCAATTTCGTCTGGCCGATCGTCGAGCGGGTGGCCTACACCTTCGATCTGCGCGAACAGGTGATCGACGTGCCGGAGCAGGACGCGATCACCAAGGACAACGCCACCGTCACCATCGACGGCGTTCTCTATTACAAGATCGTCAACGCCAAGGACGCCGCCTATGGCGCGCAGGACATCCGCCGCGCCATCATCAATCTGGCGCAGACCTCGATGCGCTCGGCGATCGGCTCGATGGAGCTCGACAAGACCTTCGAGAACCGAAGCGAGATCAATGAGCGGGTGGTGCGCGCCGTCTCCGACGCCGCCCAGCTCTGGGGCGCGCATGTGACGCGCTACGAGATCAAGGACATCGCCATGCCCGAATCGCTGCGCCAGTCGATGGAGCGGCAGATGAAGGCCGAGCGCGACAAGCGGGCGACGGTGCTCGAATCGGAAGGCGTGAAACAGTCCGAGATCAACCGCGCCGAGGGCGAGAAACAGGCGGCGATTCTGCGCGCCGAAGGCCAGGCGAAGGCGATCGAGCTGGTGCGCACGCAAATCACCCAGGTCGGCGGCGATCAGGCGGTGCAGCTCGAAGTCGCCAAAAGCGCCATCGAGCAATATGGCCGCCTCGCCAAGGCCGGCAATTCCTTAGTGCTGATGGGCGACGGCGCCGACCCCGCCGGCTGGATCGCCAAGGCGATGGCGGTGCTCAAGGCCGTCAACGCCAGCCCGGCGTCGAACGATTCGCAGCAGCGCCGCGCGCAGCCCTGGCGGGAAGCGGAATAAAGATGGAGACGGCCTTCCTCTATGATCCCGCCAATGCGAGCCTGATCGCCGGCCTGATCCTGCTTGGACTCGACATTATGGTGATCGGCCTGTCGCCGGTGATGTTCGTGGCGGTGGGCGCGCTACTGACCAGCGCGGTTCTCTACGCCACCGGCTGGCGGCCGTCGCTGGTCGAAACCGCGGCGATCGTCGCCGGCGCCGGCCTGCTGATCGCCATCGTCGGCAGGAAGCCGCTGCAGCGGTTTCAGAACGCCGACATTGAAGAGGATAAGAGCAGCGATCTAATCGGGCGCGAACTGACGACGACGCATGAGGTGACGAAAACCCGCGGCGTCGTGTTCTGGTCGGGCGTCGAATGGCAGGCGCGACTCGCCGAAGATTCGCCGGTCGAGAGCCTCGCGCCCGGCGCCAGGGCGCGTGTCGTGGCTGTGGAGAATCTGGCGCTGATGCTGGCGCCGCTCGCGTGAGGTTCGCGCGCGGAGCGCGTTGTTCGCGTTGACGCAAATTTGCGGATCTGATGCCTCAAATGCCTAACATTAGCAAAGTTTGCTATTTCGCAGTATTTTGTCGTTAGGCATACCCAAGAGGCATCCCATGAATATGAACGTGTCCTTGACCGACGAACTGGCGGATTTCGTCAAGGCGAAGGTCGCGGGCGGGCGCTACAGCTCATCGAGCGAGGTTGTCCGCGAAGCGCTGCGGATGATGGAGAAGGCCGAGCGGCAGGAGGCAGAAAAACTGCGGCTCCTGCGAGAAGCCTGGCGACAAGGCGTCGACAGCGGCGACGTTGGCGAGCTGGACTTTTCCGAATTGAAGAAGGAAGCGCGCGCGCGCCGAGCCGCTGCAAAAGACTGACCGCGTGGCCAAACTCCATTACACGCGCCGCGCGCGCGAAGACCTTTTGGATATCTGGCTTTACATTGCTGCAAGGAATAGCGAGGCGCTTGCCGACGCGATCTATGACCGCATCGAGGAAAGCTGCGCGCGTCTCGCACAGCATCCGCACATCGGACAGGCGCGTCCGGAGATTGCGCCCGACGCGCGGGTAAGGGTGATCGAGCGTTGGCTGGCGCTTTACCGTCTCACCGAATATGGCGCACAGATCGTGCGAATCATCGACGGCGCGCGCGATCTTGCCGCAATCGAATGGACGCCGGAATAAAGGCGGCTTGCCGCGCGCCGTATCGGGAAAGCAGGAGCCGGATTCCGCTCGCTCGCCGACGCATCGGCCGACACGACACCCCCGCACGGGCGGCTTATGCTCACCGTGTTGGGCGGCCTTGCGGAGTTCGAGCGCGAATTCATCCGCGCCCGCACAGGCGAAGGCCGCAGCCGCGCGAGGGCGGGAGGCGTTCACTTGGCGCGACCCGCCCAAGTTCACCCGCCATCAACGCGAGGAGGCGTTGCGACGGTCGCCGAAGGCAGCGCCACGGGAGCTGATCTCGCGCAGCGCTATAATGTCAGCAGAATTACGATTTCGAGGCTGCCCCCGAACCTTGAACGCGATGGAAGCAGATGGACATTCTGACACGCTGGCGCACCTTTGCTGACGACCTAGGACGCGCAGCTTATGATCTCGTCGGAGCGGTAAAGCTGCCCATCTCTGAAAAAGGGTATTCAGACGAAAAAGTGCTGGCGCTGTTATTGCTTGCACGCACAATCTCCCATCTCAAGGGAGCCCGTATTCTACTTGACGAAAAGCGCATCGTAGAAGCTCGGACGATTACCCGATGCTGCTTTGAAAACCTGTTTTGGGTAGTGTCGTTGCGCCAAGAGGGTGAAGCGTTCGCGCGAAAAATGCTTCACGACACTCTGCATCATCGCCGCGCACGCGGCCAATTCTTGTTCAATAATCGTCTTCAGATGCCTCAAGAAGTTGAGGAACGGCTACGCGCTTGGATGCGGAACACCGGTAAGGATTTTCCAAACCTGCAGTCTCTCAGTCCGAGCGAGGTAGCTAAAGCGGCTGGGGATAATGGCAAGTCCTACATTTTTTATGCTGCTCTCTCGTCTGACGCGGCGCACCCAAGCGTTGACGCTCTAAACAGATATATCATTCCAAAAACTGACGGCGATGAGATTGGTGGTATAGATTTCGAGCCACCAGTCACCGAGGCGGAAGCCGTCGAAACACTTCAATTGCTTTGCATGTCCATTCTAGGCGTTGGCATCGCAGTCAGAGAAATTGTTTACGAGACAGACCTACCTGCCATGTCGTTTGATCAGCTGGCTCAGGTATACATGGATCTCTCAGCTGAAACTGATCCCCTACATTATCCCCGCTCAACCGATAACGATTGCAAACGGTAGACCCTTTGCATTCAAATTATCGCCTCAAGCCCGCGCGCTTTCACGAGTGAGAGCAGCTTGAGCGAGGGGCCGCTTGGCTTCTTTTCGCCGCGCTCCCATTCGCTCACCAGTTTCGGCTTGACGTTCATCACGCGGGCGAACACGCCTTGGCTCACGCCTTCGCGCTCGCGCAGCGCGAGGATTTGCTTGCCCGTCAGCGGCTCAATTGTGGTGAGACACGCCGCATCAAATTCGCGCATCGTCTTGGCGTCGAGAAGGCCAATGCGATGCAGGCCGCTTGCGGTTTCGTGCGCCGCTTCCGCTATCGTGCTGCGAAATTTCTTCTTGGCCTTAGTCGTCATGTTCCACCTCGTTGAGTTCGCCTTCTTCGATTGCCCTTTCAATCTCCGCTACGCTCATTGGCAGGAATTGCCGCGCCAGCTTTTTCAAAATCTCCAAATCATCCGCGTCAATATTGTCCCGCTCGTTCTTGGCGAAGCCGTAGAGAAAAATGCTTCGTTCCTTCACGCGGTAGGCAATGATGGTGCGGAATCCGCCCGACCTGCCCCCGCCATCCCGCGCAACCCTCTGCTTGATAAGGTTGCCGCCAAGCGTGGCGTCAATGCCGCCCTTCTCCGCGCGGTCGATCGCTTCGCGCAGTCGCGCATCGCCGACCCTTTCCTTTCGTGCAAATCGCGCGAACCATTTGGTTTTGAAAATCCGCAAAACCGCTCCAAGCCAATAGCGCTAATATATACCCCCAAGGGGTATAGTTTCAAGAGACCTATTTTGGCCGCCCCGTCCTCGCAAAGCCGCTATAATCCACAAAGCCCTGGCCCGCTGAGCCGATTCACCCATGCCTGTTCGCCGCCTCGATCCCCTTCTCGTCGATCGCATCGCCGCCGGCGAAGTGGTCGAGCGGCCGGCGTCGGCCGTCAAGGAGCTGGTCGAGAACGCGCTCGACGCCGGCGCGACGCGCATCGACGTCGCGGTCGAACAGGGCGGCAAAAGCCTCATTCGCGTCATCGACGACGGCAGCGGCATGGACGCGCGCGACCTGGCGCTCGCCATCGAGCGCCATGCGACGTCCAAGATCCCCGACGGCGATCTGACCGCGATCGCGACGCTTGGCTTTCGCGGCGAGGCGCTGCCGTCGATCGCGGCGGTGGCGGACCTGACGATTGAAACGCGGGCGACGGGCGCCCCGCACGGCTGTTCAATCCGAGTCGACGCCGGCGAAAAGCGCGGACTCTCCGCCTCGAACTGGCCGCGCGGCACCAAGATCGAAGCGCGCGCGCTGTTCGCCGCGACGCCGGCGCGGCTGAAGTTCCTCAAAACCGAGCGCACCGAAACCGCGGCGATCGTCGATGTCGTCAAGCGACTCGCCATGGCGCATCCGCAGACGCGGTTCTCGCTGTCGGCCGACAGCGGCGCGCTCTTCGACTATCCGCCCTGCGGCGACGATTCCGCGCGGCGCATCTTCCAGATCCTTGGCGAAGATTTCGCCGCCAACGCGTTTCGGCTTGAAGCGGAACGCGAAGGCGTGAAGCTCTCGGGCCTCGCGGGGCTGCCGACCTACAGTCGCGGCAACGCCCAGCTACAATATGTCTATGTCAACGGCCGGCCGGTGCGCGACAAACTCTTCGCCGGCGCCATCCGCGCCGCCTATCTCGATTTCTTGAGTTCCGACCGCCACCCCATCGCCGCGCTTTTCATCGACTGCGATCCGCGCAGCGTCGACGTCAATGTGCATCCGGCCAAGGCGGAGGTGCGCTTCGCCGATCCGGGGCTGGTGCGCGGCCTCGTCGTCGGCGCCTTGAAGCAGGCGCTCGCCGAGAAGAGCCATCGCAGCGCCGATACAAACGCGCGCGCGGCGATCGACGCTTTGGCGCGCGGCAAGGGCGCCCAATATCGCGCGCCGGCGACGGCGAACTGGAGCCTGCCGCGCTCGCCTTACGCGCCCGCCGGCTTCGAAGACCAGCCGCAAGCGGCTTTTGAGGCCGGCGCGCCGATGGCCGATTCGCGCGCGCATGAGACGCCGGCGCAGGAGCCCGAGGCGCCGCTCGGCGCGGCGCGCGCGCAGCTGCACGAAACCTACATCATCGCGCAGACGCAGGACGGTCTCGTCATCGTCGACCAGCACGCGGCGCATGAGCGCATCGTCTATGAGAAGCTCAAACGCCAGCGCGAGGAGGCCGGCGTCGCGCGACAGATGCTGCTGATCCCCGCCGTCGTCGAACTCGATGAGTCGCGCATGAACGCGCTTGCGCCGGCGCTGGACGAACTTGCGGCGTTGGGTCTGGCGCTTGAGCGTTTCGGCCCCGGCGCCATGCTGGTGCGCGAGACCCCGGCGCTGCTCGGCGAGGTCGACTGCAAGCGTCTCGTGGAGGACATCGCCGACCTGTTGGCGGAGGAAGGCGACGCGCGCGGACTTTCGCGCCGGCTCGATCACGTGCTCGCCACCTGCGCCTGCCATCATTCCGTGCGGGCCGGCAGGCGGCTTTCGGCGCCCGAGATGAATGCGCTGCTGCGCGAGATGGAGACGACCCCGGGGGCAGGCCAATGCAATCACGGCCGGCCCACCTATATCGAGCTGAAGCTCGCGGACATCGAGAAGCTTTTCGGACGCCGGTGATCTCAAAAAGGTGAGAGGGGGCGTAACCTTTCCGGCCCCCGCACGAATAGAAACGAGAACGCAGGAGCCGATCGTGAACCGTCGCAGCCTCATGTCTGGCGCCTTTTTTCTGGCCTTCGCTCGGAACGCCCATGCCGCCGCTGAAATGGTCGAGATCGAAACATTCGACTCGAACGGCAGGAGCGCTGGACTTTCGCGCCTGGAAAAAATCGTCAAGACCGATGCCGAATGGCGTGCGCAGCTCTCGCCACTCGCTTTTGAGGTCACGCGCAAGGACGGCACGGAGCGCGCGTTTACTGGACCCAACTGGGATAATCACGCCGACGGTCTTTATCGATGCGTCTGCTGCGATACCGCGCTGTTCGACTCAAAGACGAAATATGACTCTGGCACAGGCTGGCCGAGCTTCTTCGCGCCGATTTCCAAGGCGAATGTCGTGGAAAGCGCCGATACGTCGTTCGGCATGAGGCGCGTCGCCGTCTCCTGCAAGCGCTGCGACGCGCATCTTGGCCATGTCTTCACCGACGGACCCAAGCCGACCGGGCTGCGCTACTGCATGAATGGCGTCGCGCTGCGTTTCGTGGGACGCGGACAAGCGTAGGAAACTTCCTCATGAGGCGCTCCGCTTTTCTCATCGCCGTTCTGACGATTCTTGCTCCATTGCATGCCGGCGCGGCCGAGCGCGCCGTCGTCTTGCCGCCGCCTGCTTACGATCCGCCAGCCGCGAGCGGCGGCGAACAGAAGCTCGTCGTCGCCGGCGGCTGTTTTTGGGGCGTGCAGGGCGTGTTTCAGCGCGTCCAGGGCGTCTCGCGCGCCGTATCCGGCTATGCCGGCGGCGCCAAGGAGACGGCCCGCTACGAAAAGGTTTCCGGGGGCGACACCGGTCACGCTGAAGCGGTCGAAGTCACTTTTGATCCGAAGACCGTGAGTCTTGGAGAACTGTTGCGCGTCTACTTTTCCGTCGCGCATGATCCGACGCAGCTTAACCGCCAGGGCCCTGACGCAGGCGCGCAATACCGTTCAACGATTTTCGTCGCGAACGCCGAGCAGGAAAAGACTGCGCGCAACTATATTGCGCAGCTGTCCGACTCGAAGGCCTTCTTCGCGCCGATCGTCACGACGCTCGAACCGCTCACGGCGTTCTACCCGGCGGAGGCCTATCATCAGGACTATCTCCTTCGCCATCCCGCGCAGCCTTACATCGTCTACAATGACCTGCCGAAGATCGACGATCTCAAGCGCCTCTTTCCGACGCTCTATCGCGAAAGTCCGGCGTTGACCAACTGATCCGCCAAAGACGCGATCCCGGGTCGCGGCGGGCGCGCTCAGGCGGCCATGGGCTCGCGCTGCGCTCCGCTTACGATACGAGCTACGATGCCGGAGCCTTCGGCCGGCTGTTCCGCGAGCGCGGCCTCCCCTGCGCCATCCGCTCCGACAATGGCGTTCCCTTGGCCAGCCCCAACGGTCTCTTCGGAACCGCCACAACGCATTTCGAACCGTAGCCGATCTCGTAATGAAATCGTATGGGCCGCGGCCAATCAAGAGATCCATCTTCGGACATTTGTAACCGGCCATCGAACCGATTTCATAAATCTCCCTGCTGCATGCCCGAACAACATCCGGCGGCGCGGCCATGCTCTCTTGCCTCCTGAATCGGCGGGCACGGAACGTCGCCATAGGAGCAGAACACGCAGCAATCCCCCGCCTTTGGCTTGAGGAGGGCGCCGCAACCCTTGCATTCATAGAAGAACTGACAAGCGTCGGTCGGCATCATTTCCGCCGATCCATGACCGCAGGACGGGCAAGTAATGGTCGAGACGAGTTGCATTCAGCGGCCTCTAAAAAGCTTGAGCAGCATTGGGTCGATATAGCTCCAACTTGCCGCCGCGAGTACGGCCGTCGACGCGCAGAGAAGCAACGCCAGCGTTGCGCGCGAGCGACCGGGCGACGCGCAGCTTGCGTCCGATGCGCAGGCGACGGGACGCTTCAACCACCACGCTCCCCAGCCCCCGACAAGCGCCAGGGCGCTGACAGAGAGCAGCGGAGCGCGCCACATCGCGACCGCTTCGAGTCCTCCCAGCACGCCCGCGCCTGCGCCGAGAGCGGCTAACCCGAGGGGAATGACGCAGCACGACGACGCCACGACCGCGCCGAGAGCCGCGCCAAGTCCAAAGGCCGCGAACCATTTCGGCGTCGCTGGCGCGGCGGAGGAAGACGAAGCGCCTGGGGCGCCTTTTTGTGCGGCGTGGTTGACGGTCATAGCTTGGCTCGCCCTTTCTCAGCGTAAGGACTATTCTGCAACCCGTAGCAACTACGGGTGCAAGCGAAATATGCAGCCTTTCACCATTGGGCGACTTGCGGCGGCGACGGGCGTCAATCTCGAAACTGTGCGCTATTACGAGCGCATCGAACTCATGCCGTCGCCGGCGCGGACGGCGAGTGGGCGCCGCGCCTATGGGGAAGGCCATATCCGACGGCTGGCCTTTATTCGCCGCGCCCGCGAGCTGGGCTTCAGCATCGAGCAAATCCGCGCGCTTCTGGCGCTCGCCGAACCGTCCCGCGCGTCCTGCGCCGAGGTACGAGAGATTGCGCAAGCGCATCTCGAAGAGGTTCGTGCGAAGCTGGCCGACCTCGCCAGACTTGAGAGTATTCTGGCCGAGACAGTCTCCCGCTGCTCGGGCGACCCCGCGCCATCATGCCCCGTGCTCGACATGCTGGCGGCATCGAAAGGCGCGCCGATCAACCGATCGGCGAAGATTGACCACCGCATCAAGGGTCGATCTGACGCGCTGACGCGCCGCCGTCGATGAATTTCCATACCCGGATGCCGAGCATTCGCGCCTTATCGGCGAGATTGGCGGAGATTCCTGACCCGGGAAAGACGATGACGCCGATTGGCGGCGTCGCCAGCATGTGGTCGTTTCGCTCGAAACCTTGCGATTTTTGGATCCGGAGGAAGAAGCGCGTCGGAATCGGCGCGACGATTGGCGGCGATAAAGTCGCGACTGACGATACGCGGCTTAAGGCATACGCTGGGGCGAGGGCTGCGCGAGGGTCACGTCAGACCTCGATCTGATCCGCCGCATTCTTGGCCAGCGAACGCTCAGCATTATTCGGAGACCGCTGACGCTTCTCGCCAAGCGCGGCGGGCGCCAGGCAGCTCGACTTTACCGAGAACACATGGCCGTCAGAGTTGTCAACATTGGCCGAAAAAAGTGTCGACACGCCTTTGGCGTTCCGCCTTAACTCAATGATTTTAATGGTGCCCAGGGGCGGAATCGAACCACCGACACTGCGATTTTCAGTCGCATGCTCTACCAACTGAGCTACCTGGGCTCGCGCGGACGCGATGTGTCGGGCTTATAGAAAGCGCGCAACGACTTGTCCAGACCCGCTAGGGTGGCGAGATGTAGCGCGACAAAACGAATGGCCTCTGGGGACAGATCAAATGGCCGCACCCCTGAAGCGCGGCTGAGGCCCTCCCTGGGCGGCTCAGGCTCCGCAAGTGGCTAGCGGACGAATGGCGGCTGCTGGCCCAACTCCGATCTTTGCTGCGCGATCTCAGCTCAAAGGCGAGCGTGAACAGCGTCCGGACGATCGGCGCTAAGTCCCCGCATTGGCGAAGAACAATTCTGTAGCCGAAAGCACCGCGAGGCGTTTTCGGCTACGTTTCTTTTCTGATCGAAAGGCGCGCGACGCTCGGAAATATTGTGCGATCTAACAGCACGCCTTTGCCTAAGCTGTTCGGCCTCCACAGCAGCTCCGCCAAAGCCTCATGATCGGCGCGAGGAAAGCCCGCCTGATAGTAGCCCTCGGTCCCGTAATAGGGCGGATCAACATCAAACAGGGTCTCCGGCCGGTCGCAGCCCAAAGATCTTGCACAAACAGGACTTCAAAGCGCTCGGCCACGTGATATAGTTGACAATCCCTTGTGAGGCGTTTCGAAGAGAGTTAATTGAAGATGCTGGCTCTTGTCGTCGAGCGCATTGCGTTGTCTGAATAATCAGGAGGCTTGCAATATGCATTTGCAGGTCACAATCGAATGTAGCACTGCGGCGCTTGGCGGGGATTCAATCTCGCGAAGCCAGGAGCTTGCCAACATTCTAATCGCCATCGCGGCGGATTTGTTGGACCAAGGCTTGGCGCCTGGCGACAAATGGCCTTTGCGTGACCGCAATGGCCACTGTGTCGGAATAGCCCAACTGATCGAACAACCCAACGTGCTCGCTTCGAGCGCGCTCCTAAAGCAGGACGCGGGAGGCGACGCTGATCGTCTGCGCCAAACAGGCGGCCAAGCGCGGCCCTTGCGTCGGGAGCTTTCGGTGGCCGGACGCTCGCAGCGCGACTAATTCGCCGCACCGGCTTGTGCTTCGCCAAACTCGACCCGCATCCGCTTCCCAGTATACAAGTCGCTAGACTATTGGCATCGATCGTTCGTCGGCCGGGACCCGCCCGCCGCGCGGCGGGTTTCGCGGCGTTCGGCTTCATCCCGGCTTGCCCGCGACACGCGCTTCGCCTAGACCGGCGCGGCACGCATGGAGGCGAAATGAGCAGCATCAAAAGGATCGGCGCGGGGCCGCGTATGAGCCAGGCCGTCGTTCGCGGCAACGCCGTCTATACGGCCGGCCAGGTGGCCGACAAGACCAAGGGCGGATCGGTCGCCGATCAGACTCGCGAAATCCTCGCCCAGATCGACGCGCTTCTCGCTGAAGCCGGCAGCGCCAAGGCCAATATCCTGTCCGCGACGATCTATCTTGCCGACATCGCGACCTTCGCGGAGATGAACGGCGTCTGGGACGAATGGGTCGACAAGGCCAATCCGCCCGCGCGCGCCACCGTCGAAGCGAAGCTCGTGTCGCCCGCCTATAAGGTCGAGATCGCCGTCATCGCGGCGCTCTAGCGCGTTTCCGCCGAAGTGGGCGCCGGTTCGGCGCTGAAAATGCGCCACTAAAAACGGCGCGCATTCATCATTGCGCGCCGGCGCCGCTGAGCGGATTTTCCGGGTCAAAGGCGTAGCGGACGGTCTCGAAACGCAGGTCGCGCGCGTCGACGAGCAGCAGACGGCCGACCAGTCCCTCGCCGAAGCCGACGATCTCGCGAACGACTTCGAGCGCCATCATCGCGCCGACCATTCCGGCAAGCGCGCCGAGAACGCCGGCTTCTTCGCAGGTCGGGATTTCCCCCGCCAGCGGCGGCGTCGGAAACAGGCAGCGATAGGTCGGATTGGGGCCGCCGGGGCCGCGTTCGAACGGCCGCAGCGTCGTCAGCGACGCGTCGAAACCGCCAAGCGCCGCCGTCACCAGCGGCTTTCTTTCGTAATAGCAGGCGTCCGAAACGAGATAGCGCGTGGCGAAATTGTCCGAGCCTTCGGCGACGATATCGTAGCGCGCGATCAGCGATCGGACGTTCGTCTCGTCAAGTCGCAGCGCGTGGGGCTCGACGACGACATGCGGATTGAGGCGCGCGATGGCGTCCCGCGCGCTTTCCACCTTGGGACGGCCGACGTCCTGCGTGGCGTGGATCACCTGACGCTGGAGATTGGACAGCGAAACGGCGTCGTCGTCGACGACGCCGAGCGCGCCCACGCCCGCCGCGGCGAGATATTGCAAGAGCGGCGCGCCGAGCCCGCCGGCGCCGACGACGAGAACCCGCGCATGTTTGAGCTTGCTCTGGCCCGGCCCGCCGATGTCGCGCAACACGAGATGTCTTGCGTAGCGTTCGATCTCTTCAGGCGAAAGATTCAACAAGGCGCTCCGGCGCACGCTAGGATTGCGGCGAGGCCGACCATAGCGGCTTCGCCCGCCGGTCTCCAGCCCATGGCGACCGCACGCGGGGCGACGACACGACGTTTATGGTTGTACAGGCTGGCGCTTTTTGGCGGAGCGGCGCTCGTCCGTCGATTCCTGGCTTGTCGCGCGCAGCGCCTCCAGACCGACGCCGCCGAGCGCGGCCGCGCCGCGGGCGTAAGCGATATTGTCGAGGAACTGCCGTGCGCAATTCTCCCAAGTGAAGGTCAGCGCATGCGCCCGCGCCGCCTCTCGGCTGATGTCGAGCGCGGCGAGCGCCGCCGACCGCAAATCTTCGTCCAGCGCGCCAGCGCCGCTCGCGCCGACGACGTCGAGCGGACCCATGACCGGATAGGCCGCGACCGGCAGGCCGCAGGCCATGGCTTCGAGCAGCACAATGCCGAATGTGTCGGTGCGGCTCGGAAAGACGAAAACGTCCGACGAGGCGTAAAGCGCCGCAAGTTCGGCGCTCGATTTCAGGCCAAGGAACCGGGCCTGCGGAAATTTGGCTTCGAGCCCGGCGCGCGCCGGCCCATCGCCGGCGACGAGCTTCGTGCCCGGCAGATCGAGCGCCAGGAAGGCCTCGATGTTTTTCTCGACGGCGAGTCGCCCCGCATAAAGGAAAATCGGCCGCTCGAAGGGGAGCGGCGCCGCTGCGTCGGGCGTAAACAGCGCTTGGTCCACCCCGCGCGACCAGCGCAAAATCCGCCGAAATCCGCGCTCCGACAATTCGCGAGAAAGGCTCGGCGTCGACACCATGACGCCGGCGCCGGCGTTATGGAAGCGGCGCAACGCCGCATAGGAAAGTCCGACGGGCAGTCCGAAGCGCGCCTGAATATATTCGGGAAAGCGCGTGTGAAAGCTCGTTGTGAAGCAGCGGCGCGCCCGCAGCAGCACGGCGCGGGTCACGAGTCCGATGGGGCCTTCCGTCGCAATATGGACGTGATCATAGCCTTCCTCGAGCCGCCGGCGAACGGCGCGCGGCGAGGCAAGCGCCAGCCCGATTTCGGGATAGGTCGGCATCGGCAGCGAGTTGAAGTCGCGCGGCGTCAGAAAGTCGATTTCGGCGCCCAGCGCGCGGGCTGACTGCGCCATGGTTTCAAGCGATCGGACGACGCCATTCACCTGCGGACGCCAGGCGTCCGTCGCCACCAATATTCTCATCAGGCCGCCACAGCTCTCTCGTTTTGCACGGCCTTGGCGCTTTCTGCGGCCTCCGCCGCCTCGCGTTCAGCCGCGGTGTTATGCCAGCGCAAAATCTCGAATGCGCCGTCCTGATGTTCGGCGATCGCGGTGCAGCTTTCGACGAAGTCCCCGGTATTGACATAAAGCTTGCCGGCGATGGTCTTGATCGTCGCGTGATGGATATGGCCGCAGATCACGCCGTCGACATTGCGCCGCGCGGCCTCGGAGGCCAAAGCGTTCTCGAAATCGCCGATGAAATTGACGGCGTTCTTGACCTTCAGCTTCGCCCAGGCCGAAAGCGACCAATAGCCGACGCCGAACATCCGGCGCGCACGGTTGAACCAAGTGTTGACGACAATCGCAAAATCATAGGCCCAGTCGCCAAAGAAGGCGAGCCAGCGGGCGTTGCGCACGACAATGTCGAACTGGTCGCCGTGAATGACCAGCATGGTCTTGCCGTCGGCGGTCTCATGCAGCGCGTCGTCGACGACTTCGACGCCGCCGAAATTGAGGCCGGTGTAATCGCGCGCGAATTCGTCGTGATTGCCCGGCACATAGATGACGCGCGCGCCTTTTCTCGCCTTGCGTAGGAGCTTCTGGACGACGTCATTATGCGCCTGCGGCCAGTACCAGCCGTTCTTCAGACGCCAGCCGTCGACGATGTCGCCGACAAGATAGAACGTGTCGGCGTCATTATGTTTGAGGAAATCGACCAGCAGTTCGGCCTGGGCGCCGCGCGCGCCCAGATGTAGATCGGACAAAAACAGCGTCCGATAGCGCTTGACTGCATGTTCACTTGCCGGATCCGACATCTGCGCTGTGTTGGAGCGCACCGCTTGGGAGACCTTCGCCCTGGCGTTTCTGTCGAGCATGAGCTGTTCGCCTCTCGCCTTCGCCGCTTGGCCTGATTGACCAGATTCGCATCACAGCCAGATGACATGGCCAGATGACATGGCCGTCTCGGGCTCCAGCAAACGCAAGGTCGGGGAAAGGCGGAAGGGTTCGCTGTTCGATATTTCGAACGCAGTCGGCTATCTTGCCGATCGATTCTGAAACGTATGGGCGCGGCTGAAGCGCTGGGGATGATGGGCGTCGAAGGTCAGGACAAGCAAAAAATGCTCGAGGCGGGCGCGCTGGCGCTTTCTGGGCAGCTCGGCGCGACCGTGCAGCGCCTGCGCAAGGCCTATAATTTGTCGCTTTCCGAACTCTCTCAGCAGTCTGGAGTCGCCAAATCCATCATCAGCCAGATCGAGCGCAATGAAACCAATCCGACGCTCGCCACCATCTGGCGTCTCGCGCAGGCGCTCGATGTCTCGATCGAGCGGGTTTTGCAGACGACGGAAGACGGACCCTTCCTTGAGAAAACCAGCAAGGCCGACACGCCCATCCTGGTGTCCGACGACGGCAAATGCCGGCTCGAGATCATCGGCTGGATCAAGACGGTCGAGTGGCTGCAGTGCTATGAATTCGCCGCCGCGCCTGGCGGCGTATTGGAATCCGAGGCGCATCAGCGCGGCTCGGTCGAGAGCCTGTCTGTGCGCGACGGCGAGCTTGAGGTCGAGGTCGCCGGAGCGAAATCGAGCGTGAAAGCAGGCGAAACCCTGCGCTATCGCTGCGACCGGCCGCACATTATCCGCAACCTCGGCAAAACGCCGGCGCAGGCGACGATGGTGTGCATTCTAAAGGCGGCGGCGATGGAATGACTCGCCGCCGCAGGGCGTGAAAGCGCCTGCGGCGGCCGATGACGCGCTCCGTGCGTCAGGAGTGCAATTCGCCGACGTGCTTTTGCGAGTAAAGCTGGACGCCGAGCTGCTTGATCAACTCGAGCTGCGTCTCGAGGAAATCGATGTGCTTTTCCTCGCTCTTCACCACGCCTTCGAAAAGCTGCTCGGAAACGCGATCGTTGATCGAGAGGCAATAGGCCGCGGCTTCGAGATACAGGTCGCGGGCGCCGAGTTCGGTCTCGAGGTCCGCCTTGATGATCTCCTCGACGGATTGGCCGATGCGCAGCGGATCGAGCACCTGCATATTCGGGAAGCCTTCGAGGAAGAGGATACGCTCGGCGAAATGATCCGCGTGATGCATCTCCTCAATCGACTCTTCGCGCCATTTCTTGGCGAGTTCGAGGAAACCCCAATTGTGGAAAATGCGGAAATGCAGCCAGTACTGATTGACCGCGGTCAATTCTGCGCGCAACCCGCGATTGAGATAATCGATGACCTTCGCGTCACCGCGCATGTCCGCATCCTTTCCATGAAAATAGACTTAGGCCGCCAGTTCGTCGGCGCGACAGCCTTCACAATCGCCGCTCCCCGGGCACTCATCCAATCCTCTGGCGGCGTGCTGGTCGACGATGGCGACAATGCTGCGCACGCAGCGCCCGCATTTCGCCTCGCAGCCCATATGCCGGAACACAGCTGAAACCGAAGGCCGGTCACCGCGTGGCCCAAGCGTATCGCGCACATCGCGGTCCGACAGGACGTTGCACGAACAGACGATCATTACTTAGCCCAGTTTGGAAAGGTTGCAAACTACTTTCTGGAAAGGCTGCAAAATTCCCTTCTTTGGAAAGATTGCAAACTACCTTTCGTATCAGTAGGTTACAACATCTCCTGTCGTTTGCCAACTCTCGCGTGTCGCCTTTCGGACAGACCCGCGCTGATGAACTTTGATTGGCAAGGACCATGCCGGTTTATCAAATACATTTTGGACGAATCGGTCTCCCGGCAAGTGTCAAAAAATGAGCCGCGACGCCCTGAGCCAGCTGAGCCGCAGGGCCGCGATCAATCCCCGGCAGCGCGGAAGCCTCTGGCGCGAATGGGCTCGAAGCGAGAACGAAAAGAAGCGCGGCGAGGGCCGGCTCGATTGGCGCCGATAGGGTTTTGACGGCCGCCGATCTCATGGAGCATCCTCATTTTGGAGCATCCTCATTTTGAGCTGAAGCTTCCGTTCACCAGAGGGTTATGAATGTCCAAACTCCTGGGGGCGCTCGATCAGGGCACGACGAGCACCCGCTTCGTCTTGATGGACAAGAGCGGCGGGATCGTCGCTACGTCGCAGCGCGAGCACCGGCAAATCTATCCCCGCCCCGGCTGGGTCGAACATGACGCCGCCGAAATTTGGCGCAATGCGCAGGCGGTGATCGAGGCGGCGCTGGCCGAGGCCAAGGTCTCGGCCAGCGACCTCTCGGCCGTCGGCGTCACCAATCAGCGCGAGACGACGGTCTTGTGGGATGCGGCGACCGGCGCGCCGCTTCATCACGCGATCGTCTGGATGGATACGCGCACGCAAGCCGCCGTCGACCGGATCGCGGCGCAAGGTTTGGGCGATCTCGTCCGCGCAACGACGGGACTGCCGCTCGCGACCTATTTTTCCGCGCTCAAGCTCGGCTGGCTCTTTGACGAAATCCCCGGCGCGCGCGAAAGAGCCACGCAGGGCGCGGCGCTTTTCGGCACGATCGATTCCTGGATCATTTGGAATCTGACCGGCGGCGCCAGCGGCGGCCGTCATCTCATCGACGCGACCAACGCCTCGCGCACGCAGCTGATGACTCTCGAAACCCTGCAATGGGATCAAGAACTGCTGCGCATCTTCAACATTCCCGCCGCCTGCCTGCCGAAAATATGTTCGTCGAGCGAAGTCTATGGGGAGTGCGTCGGCGCGCTCACCGGCGTTCCGCTTGCTGGCGCGCTCGGCGACCAGCACGCCGCGCTGCTCGGGCAAGCCTGCGTCAATGTTGGCGACGCCAAGAACACCTATGGCACCGGCTGTTTTCTGCTGATGAACGTCGGCGAGACGCCGCGCATCTCGACCAAGGGCCTGCTGACGACGCTCGCCTATCAGCTTGGCGACGCCAAACCCTGTTACGCGCTGGAAGGCTCGATCGCGATCGCCGGCGCTCTGGTGCAGTGGCTACGCGACAATCTCGGGATCATCAAAGAGAGCCGCGAGATCGAGACGCTGGCGAGAAGCGTGCCGGACAATGGCGACGTCTATTTCGTGCCGGCGTTCTCCGGGCTTTTTGCGCCGCGATGGCGGGGCGACGCCCGCGGGATCATCGCCGGGCTGACGCGATTCTCCAACAAGGGCCATATCGCGCGCGCGGCGCTCGAAGCCGCGGCGTTTCAGACCCGGGAGGTGCTGGCGGCGATGATCGCCGACGCGGGCGTCGAGATCAGCGCGCTCAAGGTCGACGGCGGCATGGCGGGGAGCGATTTGTTGATGCAGTTTCAGGCCGACCTCATCGACGCGCCGGTCGTCCGCCCCAGCCAGCTGGAGTTGACGGCGGTCGGCGCCGCCTATGCGGCGGGCCTCGCCGTCGGTGTATACAAAAGCCTGGATGACATCGCCGCGCACACGCGACAATCACGTCGCTTTACGCCCCATATGACGCCGCAGGAGCGGGCGCGCCTGATCGCATCCTGGGAAAAGGCCGTCGAGCGCTCGCTCGGCTGGGCGATCTGACATATCCAAGCCTTGCCTGTCCGAGCCTTGCCCGCGCTATTCGAAATCGACGCTCAAACCGTGCTTTTCGAGCTGTTTTTCGACCGCGTCGAGGATTTTCTGCAGCTCCTCGATGCCGATCAGCGTTTCATCGTCGGGCGCGTCCCAATGTTCGAGGTCGTCGAGACGCACGATGAAATCGGCGTCTTCTTCTGATTCGCCATCCGGCGGCGCGGCGGGAATGGTGAGCGTTTTCCCCGCGCGGCGCACGCGAATCGCGCCCTCCGTCACCTCGACCTGATAGCCGCCTGCGCGTCGCGCCATCGCTCCCTCCAGCCCCGCAGCTCTCATGCGTCGAGAAGTCCGGCGTGAGCGGCGGCCTTGCGCATGAGGGTGGGCAATCCTTCTTTACCCAGATTGGCGCGCGCCGCCCAGCGGCAATCCGAGGGCGCCGCTTTGCCGCGCGTATGCGCGACGAACACCGTCGCCTCCAGCGCGAAATGCGTGAAGATATGCGTCACCGGCTCTTCGAGCGCGCGCCACCGCGCTGGCGCGGGCGCGAAACGCGAGAATTCCGCGATGGCGATATCCTGCGTCAAAGGCGTCGAAGGGAAGGCGTTCATGCCGCCGAAGAGCCCCCGCGGCGGCCGGCGCAGGAGCAACGCCTCGTCGCCGCGGCGCAGGATAAAGATCGCGCCGCGGCGCTTGGGCTTCGGCCGCTTGACCTCCCGCGCCGGGTAGTCGCTTTGCGCGCCCAAACGCCTCGCGGCGCAATCGGGCGACAGCGGACAGGCGGGACAGTCCGGCGTTCGCGGCGCGCAAACAAGCGCGCCAAGCTCCATCAGCGCCTGGACGGAATCTCCCGGGCGCGCGGGACTCATGAGTATGGCCGCCTTCTCGCGGATCAGCGGCGCGATCTTGCGCGGCGGCGTCTCGATCGCGTAAAGACGCGCGATCACGCGCTCGACATTGCCGTCGACGGCGACGCAGGGCAGATCGAAAGCAATCGCCGCGATCGCCGCCGCCGTATAGGGACCGACTCCGGGAAGCCGGCGCAGCGCCGCTTCCTCGCGCGGAAAGCGCCCCTGATAGGCTTCCACAACCGCACGGGCGCAGGCGTGCAGATTGCGCGCCCGGGCGTAATAGCCGAGCCCCGCCCATTGCGCGAGAACGTCGTCGAGCGGCGCGCGCGCCAGATCGTCGATCGCCGGCCAGCGCGCCAGAAACGCCGCATAGCGCTCCTTCACCGTCGCGACGGTCGTCTGCTGCAACATGATTTCGGAAAGCCAGACTCGATAGGGGTCCGGCGCTTCGCCGGGCAGTTCGCGCCAGGGCAGTTCGCGCCGATGGGCGTCGTACCAGGCGAGCAGCGCCGCGCCCGGTTTGGTCGATCTCGCGCGAGGCTTTATCATGAGAGCGATTGATAGAGGGCGAAGCCTCGCCCCGGCAAGGAGGGCGGCGTCGCCGCAAGTCCAATGAGCGTCCCCATGCGCGCCAAAGGCTTCAAAGCGCGCTCGCTCGCGGATTACGTTGCGCGCGAACTCGACCCGCTCATCGCCGCGCGCGGCTTCGGCGAAGCCTCGCTGCTGTTGTGCTGGCGCGAAATCGTCGGGGCGCGAATCGCGCGAATCTGCGCGCCCGCCTCGCTGCAGTGGCCGCCGCAGCGGCGGGCCAAGCCGGCCGACCCTTCGCCGGGCAAGCGCCGCGAAAAGACGCCGCGAGACCCCGCCACCCTCGTGCTGCGGGTGGACCCGGGCTTCGGGCTTGAGGCGCAGCATCTCGCCCCGACCATTATCGATCGGGTCAATGCGCATCTCGGCTGGCGCTGCGTCGCGCGGATCGCGCTGCGACAGGAAGCCATAACCCCCGCAACCGCGTCCCGGCCGAGCCTTGGCAGGGCGCCAAAGCCCGACGCGGCGGCGCGCGCGCGCGCCATCGAGGCGGCCGAGGGCGTCGCCGAGGAAGGCCTGCGCGACGCGCTCATCCGGCTCGGCGAACGCGCGCTCGCCGGCCCAGGCGGCGCGGCTGGCGACGCTTGACGGCGCCCCGAGGCGCCCCTGCGAAGGCTTGCAATCGCGAACGCTTGCTTTTAGGTTCGCGCCGCTAAACGCCGCCATAGCTCAGTTGGTTAGAGCACCAGATTGTGGATCTGGGGGTCCCCCGTTCGAGCCGGGGTGGCGGTACCATGAAAATAAAATAGTTAAGTGAAATCAACTCTGATAGCAGCTCAACCGAGCTACCAAATAGCTACTGTCCTGTGGCTTGTGGCGAGGAACCTTAATTGATCTCGTCCTGTCAAGCCCCACTTCTTTCTTCCTACGACAAGGCGATGGAGCGTTTGTGCGCTTGGCTCAGTTCGACCGCGCCAAAGAGCTAGATTTTGAATGCGAAGTTGATGATTTCTGTAATCCTCTCCGCGGTGCATTGTTAGAAATTTAAAGGCCCATTTCTGAGTGTCTGTCAGCGGCCCTGCGGCGCGAAATTTTTAGGGCTGCTTGGATTCCGAGTAGGTACGTGTTCGAAATTCGATACACTTTCTTCGACAAACGCAGCCCGCCCTGCAACATTAGGAAGCCGGGATGGTTCGATGCCCAAGAGCGATTGGTACGATATAAAATTCTTAGAAAGCGCGGCGAACGCCCGCGAAGTCATCCGCCGTTCAAACGGGCGTAACCCTAGCGCTACAGTTGCACGCGATGTTTCAGTATGCATTCAGCAAGGGAGATTGTTTTTTGAGGCTGCTGCTGATGCGCCAATCCAGATCAAGCCTTTGCTCTTATATTATGGGGTTGTGGCGTTTGCTCAGGCCGTCGTGACCGCAACAAAATGTGCCTCCTTATGCACGTTGACACGTAGTCATGGCCTATCGGATGTCACTCCCGGAGGAGCGAAGTTAGAAAATCTTGAGCTGTGTTTTCAGGGTGCAGGTACATTCTGCGAATTCAATGACACTATCGCGCCGCTCGGACGCATTTGGTATTTCGACAATATGATGCCGCGATGGTTCGAAAAGGCTTTCGACCTCTCAAAAAGGCTTTGCGCCCAAAAAGTCACGATCAAAGAAGTGCTCGCGAGGATGCCGGGCCTGTCAGATATGTATCAGCAGACGTTCGGTTCATCGGCCGCTAACTTATCTATCCAACTGCACTTCGACGACCCCCTCGAACGGTGCACACTGCGCATCGATGATCCCTATCTTTATACAGATCGCGATAGCCTAATCACTGCCATACAAAATTGGCGATCAGCCTACCCTTTTCTGAACCAATGGCGTTTCGTCGAAGCGTCACACGCATGGGGCTCCTCGATTCTGATTTTTGACAATGCAAAAAAAGATTTAGATGATCTCTCCCACGCGAGTTTAGTCCATGGCGACGACAACAGGATTGAGGCTGCAGATGGCCTGGTAGGTGGCTCGAATAGGTTTGTTGCAGTCTCTGATATTCTCCCTCCACTGTCGGGAGGGTATGTTAGAGCCGGCGCCACTCACGTTATGCTACCATTGACAGGTGCCATGCTACCTGAATACTCGCTGCAATTTTTGGGAAGCTTCCTCTTAAGTTCACTTGTTCGCTATCGTCCCCAAATTTGGCAACAAGTGATTTCACGATCTATCACTGAGCATGGCACGGCCGACGACCGTGCATTGTCGCTCATCGAAGCCTTCCTCGACGACACTTTAATTAGCTTTCCCCGAATGGTGGTGCGCGTTATCGACTTGCACCGAACTGCGTAAGAGCTTGTGTCGTGCCCTCAAGCACCCCCTTTGCGGAATGAATTCAAATCAATCGGGTCAAAGCTGCTGGCCGTGTGAACTTTGAAATTTTCTCGGGGCGGTCTGGCAATCGGTAAGGGACGGCCAGCAATCTAGAAAGCCGCGCCCAACCTTCAGCGCTTGGGATTGCGTCGGTCCCGCGACTATGCGCCGCCTATTCACCACACTGCCGTTAATGTTCCTCCAGTGTCCAAGTAATATACATTAAACCCCATATAATTGAAAACGGTTGGCATGAGTATTTTCATTTCGGATGATGCTTGTTTCACCATCTGAAGCTCTGACCATTTTCCTCTGCGCCGCGCACGATTTTTACGCCTTTCGTGTAAATACTTTGACCAGAAGATCATGTCCACGGCGGAGGAATCCACCCAATCGACGGCTCTTGTATACCCAGCAACCCATTTTAGTCCTGTGGTTGGAGGCTCAGATAGCCAAAAAGCGGCATTTTGCGCGGTGCCGATGAGACAGCTCCCAAAATACAAGCCTCCAATCGATCCGCGAGCATTTGCATTGCGGAACATGTTCCTTAGTCGCGCTCGCGAAATTGTCGCCTGGCCAAGGCCGCCTATCGAATTGCCATCCCCATGCGCGCCTATGTATATCGAATGGAGGTGTGAGTTGCGGGCAACATCATTGATGAGTTCAGAGAGAGAAGCCTCCTCAATGAACATGTCATAGCGAACTGAGTGCGGATTGCCCTCGACAATCCCGGCAAGCGTCTCAAAAAGAGGTCGAACCGAGTCGTTGCCTTCTTGCCACCATCTCGATTCAATCACGGACAAGCCGGTATGAGGCATTCGGCGCTCCAAACCGCACGAACAATTTGGACGTTAGTGGGCTGCAGTTTAGCTATCGTCAAGGGGAGGCATTGCGTATCTCCAAGACGGTGGCTCGCCAACTCGACTGGCGGCGTCCATTGAGCGGACCATCGAAGGCCTCTGCTCGAATCCGGCTGTCATTCCCGGCAGGCCGAAGGCCTGACCGGGAATCCAGAGCAACTTTCATGATGTTTGTCGTGACCCCTGGATTCCCGATCGCGCTTCGCGCGTCGGGAATGACATCCAGGTGTTTCCGACTACAGCAGAGCGCCTTCCGAGATCGCCCGAAGGCCAAAGCCCAGGGCGATGATTCCCCATCCTTTGAACAGCAAATCGATGCCAAGGAAGGTTCCGATCGCCCAAAGCCCGGTGAACGGCCAGCCGGTCACCAACAGCGCGCCCAGCAGCAGCGCGACGCCGCCCTGCAGGAGATACATCCACAGACCGTCGATCTGGGAGGTCAGCGCAAAACCGATGACGAGTATGCCTTCGGCAATGAAATAGAAGGCGATGAGAAGCGTGATCGCTTCGGCGCTGATCGCCGGGCGCGTCAGCAGCATGATTCCGACGATCGCCAGAAGAACCGCCCAGATGACGTGGACGAAGAAGTCTGTCCACAGGCCCGCGGCCGAAAAGGCGAAGATGAGAACCGACACCGCGCTGACGATGAGCAGCGCGCCAAGAAAGCCGACCGCGATGAACGTCGCCATCCTGGCTCGGATGATCGCGAGGATTCCCAGCGCCCCGATCAATATTCCCAAGGCGATGACCCAGCCCCAGTGAACGGCGAGGACATCGGGGGCGCCTGAAACGAAAGAGTCAAACTGTCGCTGCATCTAAGGCTTCCATGGTGAGATGAGGAAAGCGGAATCTTTGCCGATTAGACGCAAATAGCAAGCCGATAATTGTAACGGAAAGATTTGACGGATGGCGGCGTTCGGGTTCGCGCCGAATCAGGAATGGCGCGGACTTTGGCCGCCCTCGTCTCGGTCGCCGTCCGCCCTCGGCCCGCTCTGAGCCGCGCTTCAGCGCCGTTCGCTATCGAGATGCGCCATTTGCGCCTTCGCGTAGCGCTCTCCGGAGACGGAAGACGCGAGATTCTCCAGGGCGGAAAGCTCCTCGCGATCGAGCGTCAACGCGAGCGCGCCGAGCGATTCGCCGAGCCTGTCACGCCGCCGCGCGCCAATGAGCGGCACGATGTCGTCGCCACGCGACAGCACCCAGGCGATGGCGACCTGCGCGACGGTTGCGCCTCTGGCGTCGGCGATGCGCTTGATTTCATCGACGAGCGCCAAATTCTTTTCCAGGTTTTCGCCCTGGAAGCGCGGAATGCTCGCGCGAAAATCTCCTCTTCCTGCTTGCGCGCCGGCTTGCCAGTGGCCGCTGATCAGCCCGCGCGACAAGACGCCATAGGCGGTGAGGCCGATCCCGAGCGCGCGGCACGTCGGAAGGATCGAGTCTTCGATCCCGCGCGAGACCAGCGAATATTCGATCTGCAGATCGACGATCGGATGCACGGCGGCCGCGCGGCGGATCGTCTCCGGCCCGACTTCCGAGAGTCCGATAAACCGCACATGGCCCGCCTTGACCATGTCGGCGATCGCGCCGACCGTCTCCTCGATCGGCACGTTTGGATCGAGTCGCGCCGGACGATAGATGTCGAGATGATCGACCCCAAGTCGCTTCAGACTGTAAGCGAGCGCCGTCTTCACGGCGGACGGCCGCCCATCAAAGCCAATCCAGTTTCCGTCCGGATCGCGCTGCGCGCCAAATTTGACGCTGAGAATCGCCGCATCGCGCGGGCGGCTGCGCAAAGCCTCCGCGATCAGCATTTCATTATCGCCCATGCCGTAGAAATCGCCGGTGTCGAGCAAGGTGACGCCAGCGTCCAAAGCGGCGTGAATGGTGGCGACGCCTTCCGCGTGATCCGACGCGCCGTAGAAGGCCGACATGCCCATGCAGCCAAGGCCGATAGCTGATACGACGGGGCCGTTCGCGCCAAGCTGGCGAGCAATCATCGAGGACTCTCAAGATCTGCCCTCCGGCCTGCGGCTAGAGGGATCGCGAAGCGCAATTATATTCCACCGGACGGCGTTGCGCGCCAGCCCGCATGAGCTGTCGCTGAGGCGCCAATGAGAGCAAGAGAGACGTGCCGCGCCATTTCGACCCCGCTCTGATCAACGACCCTTTCGACGATCCGGGTCTTTACGTCGATCTCGTTTTCGAAAAGCGGGCGCTGCTGTTCGATCTTGGCGATCTTGGACGGCTTTCGCCCCGTAAGATGCTGCGAATCAGCGATGTCTTCGTCACGCATCTGCATATGGATCACTTCGCGGGCTTCGATCAGCTGCTGCGGCGTCTGCTCGGACGGGAAATGACGCTCGGCGTTTACGGACCGCCGGGCGTCATCGATGCGGTGGAGCATAAGCTCAAAGCCTATTCCTGGAACCTCATCGGCGGCTATGAGGGCAATCTGACATTCCGGGTGACCGAAATGGACGACTCCGGGCGCGCTGCTTCCGCTTCATTTTCAGGTCGAACGCAATTTGCGCGTCGCGACGAAGAGAAGCGCCAATCGAGCGAGGGGCTGCTGCTGAAAGAGTCCGGAATACAGGTTCGCGCCACGACGCTCGATCATGGCCTTCCGGTGCTGGCGTTCGCGCTCGAGGAGCGCGCGCATATCAACATTTGGCGTAACAAGCTGGACGCATTGGGGCTCGCCGTGGGCCCATGGCTGCGGGCGTTCAAAGAGGCGACGCTTGGCGGCGCCGATGACGCGGACCTCATCAAGGTCGCCTGGGCTGACGCGAAAGACAAGAAACCCGACGCCCTGCCCTTCGGAATGCTCAAGAAGGAGATCATGAAGATCTCCTCGGGCCGCAAGATCGCCTATGTCGTCGATTGCGCCTATACCGAATGCAACATCGAACGAATCGTAAAGCTCGCTGAAGGCGCGGACACGCTCTTTATCGAAGGAGGATTTGCGGAGCGCGACTCGGCCGCCGCGTCCAAGCGGCGACATCTGACGGCGCGTCAGGCAGGAACGATCGCGCGCCGCGCCGGCGTGAACCGGCTCGTGACCTTCCATTACTCGCCTCGCTACAAGGGCGAGGGCGCGGAGCTTGCGCGGGAAGCTCAAGACGCGTTTCTTAGAGCAGGTTCCGAAAAAGTTGACAGACTTTTTCGATGAGAACCTGCCCTAACGTTTTTATTTTGAGCGATTCCTTATCGATCACATGATTCCATGTGATCGGGAAGCGCTTAGCGCTGAATGTTCGGGAGCGGGAAGCGGTCCATGAAGCTTATTCGAGCGTCGGCTTTTTTCCTTTTTGCAGCGCTATCGTTTTCAATCGCCGCCGTTGGCGCCGAGAGGAGCCGTTCCGTCATTCCGCTGACCTTGAACGAAGATCAATACGCCGGCGGGCGCATCTACCTGCCGGTCCGCATCGGCAACGTCTTGGGGACCATGCGCCTTGACACTGGCGCCTCGAGCACGCGCCTCAGGCTGGCGCCCTGGAACGAGGACCTGCCGGTTCTGGGCGCAAGTCTCTCCACCGGGGCGTCCGGCGCGACAATGCGCTGTGACGATGTCGAAGCGCAAAATGTCGAACTCGTCGCCGATCAAGGAAACAACGTCGCGCGAGCGAAATATCAACTCACGCGATGTCCGCCTGGCGATGCTGACGATCTTTTGGGGCTGGATTTTTTCAAAGGCGCGCGATTCAGCCTCGATATCGATCGCCGCGAACTCACCTTTTTCGGTGACGCGACGGCGAGCGGTCGCCCTAAGCCGTTTCGGCGGCTGGGACCCGATGGGCGTCTTGTCGGCATCGACCTGCGCTTGGGCAAGACGGCGGCGGTCGGCCTGTTCGACTCGGGCGCGGAAGTCTCGGCCGTCGATCAGCAGTTCATACGCAAGCACAAGCGGCTGTTCACGGCCGTGAAGGCCAAAACCCGGGCAAGCGGCGTCGGCGGAAAACGCATTTCCTTGAAGGTCTACAAGATCAAGTCGCTTGACCTCGGCGAAGGCGGCGTCCTGCGCAACCTCTATGCGATCTCCTATGACTTCGGGGCCTTGCGCGCCGCGCTTGGCCGCGACGTTTCTTTCCTGATCGGCTACAATCTCATCCGGAGATTTGCCTGGGACTTTGATTTTCGCGCGCCGGAGTCGCCGACCTGGGACGCAAAGCTGAAATAGACGCGCGCGCGGCGCCGCGCGAGCGCAGCGCAGCCGATATTGCGGCGCGTCGCAGCGGCGAGCGCGTCTAGAAGTTCACTTTCGACGCAAGATAGAATGTGCGGCCAGGAGAGGGATATCCGTCAGCGAGCACATAATAGTCATCGAATGCGTTGCGCACGCCGGCGGAGAATTTGATGTTGTCGCCCGGCGTATAATCGGCGTTGAAGTTCGTCAGACAATAAGCGCCGGTCCGATAATACCAGTTGCCATTTGTAATGGTCGTCCACCGCGCGCCGGCGACTTCCAGGCTTGGCGTCAGGGTCAGCTGGGGAATGGGGCGGTAACCGGCGTAAAGGAACATCTTAAAGTCGGGCACCCCCGTCGGCTGAAAATTGAGGATCGACGGCGAATAGACGCGGCGCCGAATGAAGGTGACATTGCCGCCGAGCGAAAAATCCTCACGCACGAAATAATCGGCCGAGATTTCCGCGCCATAGAATCTGCCGCTGCCGACATTCTGCGACTGCGTAACATTGGCGCCGAATTGCGGCGCCGGCACGCTTTGGATGAGTTTGTCGACGAGGCTGTAGAAGACGTCGATCGACACCCGGCTGCCGGGCGCAAAGAGGCTTGACCAGCCGAGATCAAAATTGGTGGCGCGCTCCGGCTTGAGCGCCGGATTGGACGTCGCGCCGCCAAAGCGCGTGCTGAAACGCTCGAACAGCGTCGGATAGCGGGTTCGGCTCGAACCGTTGAAGTAGACGCGGTCCGTATCATTGTAGCGCCAGATGGCCGCGCCCTGATAGTTCGGCGCCTGCACGTCAGTGGGCTGATAATTGATGACGCCCTGCGGAACGGCGAAGCCTTGCGCCTGGCGCAGATGGCGCCAATCGTAGCTGAAGCCTCCAACAATATCGATGTCCGGTCGCGGATGGAACGTATTTTCGACGGCCGCCGAATAAGTGTCCTCTATGTCCCCAATGATCGGCTGAGTGTAGCACGGCACGCCGGCCACGCAGCCCGTGCGCGTTCCACGAATATTCTGTCCGAAATTCTCCTGCCACTCGGAATGATTATCCATACGATAGAAGAACAGCGCTTTCAGCGTGTCGATGTCGCCGATCTGCGTGCCGGCCTCGACCTCTGCGCCGAGCGCATAATCAGCGTATGCGCTATTAAAGGATTTCGGCAGAGACTGATTGATGAAGGAAGGATCATCATAGCTGACGAGCGAATTATCGTATTTGCTCCAATAGCCGCGTGTCTTGACATAGGCGGCGTCATTGAGCTGAGTTCTCGACAGAAAATAGAGGTTCTGAAGGCGCCAATAGGGCCATCGCCAGAATTTTTGACTGCCCGATCCGGTCAGCGGATCGGTCGTATGGAGCGGCGATCCCTTTTGACCCTCCTGACGGGTGAAGCTCAACGAATATTCGTCGGTGGCGTTGGGCGTCACCGCCACACGCGCGTTGACGTTATAGTCTTGCGTAGCGGATTGGCCGCGCATGCCTGGCCCCTGAGCGAGCGTCGAGCGATAGCTCGCCGGTAGCATCCAGCCGTCGTAGTTCTGGAAAGTGCCGCTGAGCTGCGCGTACCAAAGATCGTGTTTCGTGCCTGCGAAGCCGTAGGTCATCGGTCCCAGGAATGTGCCGTCGCGACCAAACTCGAATCGCGTGCGCCATTCGGCTTCGATCTCGCGAGTCGGCCTGCGCGTCACCAGATTGATCTGGCCGCCCATGCCGCCCGGACCATCAAGCACCGAGACATAGCCCTTGGCGATCTGCACTTCGGCGATGTCGGCGGTCAGGAAACGCGCGAAATCGAGTCTGTTGTCGACCGGCAGATAAACGCGAACCCCGTCGACGGTGAGCGGAACCTGCCAGCGATCGAAACCGCGCACGTAAATGTTTGGCTCGTTGCGGGCGCCGCCGCCGCCAGCGCCGGAGGCGATCTGACTGTCAACGCCGGGTGCGATATTGACGGCGCTGTCGAGCGTCGGCCGCGCGAAGGTCTCCATCTGTCGGTTGGTGATCGTATAGCCGCCGAAGGCGTCGGTATGCTGCTGGGGCGTGGGGCCATTGTCGATTTTTTCCGAAGGAGACCATGTGGGAGGCGGCGCGCCCGCTCCGGCGCCAACGCCACCCGCGCCTGCGGGCGCGGCGACCTTGGTCGGAAGCCCCAGGCGGCGTTCGCCGACCTTGATTTGTCCGAGTTCGAAAGCCTTCGGCGAGCGCACCTCGATCGGCGGCAGCGGCGTCTGCGCGCTGACGGGCGCTGATAGCGCGAGAAGAACGCCGCCTGAAATCGCCGTCGTCGTCAGCAGTCTGGTCATCATTGCCCCCGTGAACGTCAGAGAGAATTGAGGAAAGCGAGCAGCGCGTCGCGCTGGGGTTCGGGTAGATTGCGGAAGGCGTCGGCGGATGATTGCGCTTCGCCGCCGTGCCAGAGGATCGCCTCTGTGAGCGTGCGCGCCCTGCCGTCGTGCAGAAAATCGGCGCCGTCTCCGCCTTTGCCGGCGAGGCCCAGTCCCCAGAGCGGCGGCGTGCGCCAGTCCCTTGGACCAGCCTCGAAGTCGTCGCGCCCGTCGGCGAGCCCGTCGCCCATGTCGTGCAGCAGAAGGTCGGTGTAGGGATGAATCTCGACGCCGTTGAGCGCGGGCTGCAGCGAGAAGTCCGCAACATGCAGCGCATCGCGATGGCAGTTCGAACAGCCGATCTCATGGAACAGACCTTCGCCGTCCTTGACGCGCGGGTCTTCAAGATTGCGCCTGACCGGCGGCGCAAGCGCGCGGATGTAGGTAACGACTGCGTCGAGTTGAGCGTCGGTCAATTCCGCGTTCAGTCCGCCGCGACGGCATTCGCTTTGAGACGGAGGGCAGTTCTCGACAGGAAACAGCGACGAGGTGACGCCGATGTCTTCGACGAAGGCGTTGGCGATCTGCTGCTTGAGATTGGGCTGATTGGCTTTGAGTCCGAAGCGGCCGAGCGTTCTCTGGCCGGTCTCAACGTTGAAGACGAAATTCGGTCTGCCCGCGCCGGCGAGAATTTCGCTCTCCGTGACCGCCTCGAGCAGACCCAGTCCGAAAACCGGCGGCGCATTGCGCAGCGACGTCTTCGTCTCGGGCCCGAGCGGACCGTAAGCAAGATTGCGGAAGGAGAGCGTCGGCCGACGAAGCCTTACTGTCGCGCCATCAGAGAGCGCCACATCGAATTCGGCGTATTCGACGACGGCTTGGCCTTCGCCAGCGACGCCGGGAACGCCTTCGGGATTGAGCTGAGCGCCGTATTCAGGATGAACGCGCGGTCCGCCATGCGCGTCCTTTCCCTCGACGCTCAGCCTTGCCGCCATCGTGCGCGCGACGCCGTTTTCGCGGTCAGGCGCGGCGCCGCGACCATTCTTGACGTGGCAGGCGATGCAGGAAAGTCGATTATAGAGCGGACCTAGACCGATAAAGTCGGGATGGTCCTGCGAAGGCCCGATGACCCAGGCTTGGCGGAAAATGCCGCTCCCCTTGCGAAAGCTCGCGGCATGTTCGGCGTCCAGTCCTTCAATCGACTGGGTAAAGGCTTCGCTCGCAGGGCCGTTCGTCTCGTATCGCGCGGCGCCCGCGAGCAGCACTGCGCATAGAAGGACGCCGAAGCGTTTCATGGCGCCGGCTCCAAACTTTTGAGGAGCTCACGCGCCTGTCGTCGCGCCGCGCCGATCTCCTCGCGCCATTGTGCGATTTGCTGCGGATCGATGGCGTCGCGACGTGGGAAGCGCTCAAGGAAGGCGGTTGCGCCCGCGTCGCTTTCGGAAACCGGAATGAAGCCGGCGAGTCGCTTCGCTTCGCCGAGCGCCGCCGTGGCTTTCGCATTGCCGGCGAATTTTTTCTCGGCGTCGTGAATCTTGCGCCATAGTTCGGCGCTCTCGGCATGGTCTTCGACGATCGCGAGATCGAAGAGCAGTGCGATCAGCGGCGGCCGGCGGCGGCCGATCTCAGAATCATAGTCGAGGAGCGTTGACGCCGGCAGCGCAAAGGGATTCGCAAAGCCCTGCGACGCGCTCGGATAGGCGTCGGGTCGCGCTGGATGCCGGCGGCTGTCCCGCTCCATCATCAGTCGCTGGCCGTCCGTCGACAGCAGGAAGTCGATGAAGGCCTGCGCGCCGGCGACATGCTTGGAGGCGGCGGTCATCGCGACATGGGCGGGCAGGAACGCCGTACGCTCGGGATAGATCATCTCGACCGCCGCGCCATTGGCTTTGGCGATCTCGGCGAAAAAATCGATCGTCAGCGCGAGCGCCGCTTTGCCTTCCCGCACAGAGGCCGTCGGCGCGAATCCGGAATCGAGCAGCGTCGCCTCGCCGGCCATCTCGCTGAGGAGACGCCAACCAGCGTCCCAACCTTCGCTTTGCAAGAGGATGTCATAGAGCGCAGGCGAGAAGCCGACCTTTGAAGCAATCGGCATGGCGAGCCGGCGCGCATATTCGGGCGACGCGAGGTCGCGCCAGCGTCGCGGCGCAGAAAGGCTGGCCGCCGCCAGCGCGCTTGAGTTCGCGACGATCCCATAGCCGGCGACGTCATAGGCTTCGTAGAAGCCAGCGGGATCGGACAATTGCTGCTGGCCGAGCCGGCCGGGAAGCGCAGCGCGGTCGACCGTTATCTTGCGAAAGGCGCCCCGGTCGCGAAGACGCGCGAAATTCGCCGGCGCCGGAGCCCAATAGACGTCCGCGCCGCCCTGTTCGGGCTTGGCGAGTTCGGCAAGCGCGTCGCGGGACTGCTTCCAGATGAATCGAACGTGACTTTGCGGGTGGCTGCGCTCGAACTCCCGCTCGTAACGGGTCGTCAGTTCTTCGGGAAAGCTTGTGACGACGACGATCGCCTCATTGTCCGACGCGCTGGACTGCGCAGCGCCAAGAATGCTGAAAAGGCTTGCGAATGCAGCGACGGCGACAGCGCGGATCATGTGATCGAGAACCGTTATGTAGTTAGCTTACATATTGATTGACTACAAACGAGCGGTATAAAAGTCAACATCCGAACTTTAAGCAGCGTATGATCAGTATATGTGCAAACTCCATAGGCCAATCGGTAATTGATATATTATCTGACAACATATCGCTTCTTGATAAAATAGTGATGTTTTTCAATATGATAAACTGAGCCAGCCCAGCGCTGCGCGCGTGTTGGCGGCTTTTTTCCGTTTTTGTCGATTTCAATACAAGATGCGCGAAACGAGGATTCTCCCGTCGCCCGGCCGCCACCGGATTCCCTGCAAAACAAGGCGTGCGACTTGGCGCGTGATTTGCTGAAAAAGCGCCGGAGGGCGCCCCATGCCAGGCTTTTCAGCACAAGAATTCCTCTCCGACTGCAGTGAGCATTTCGTCATCATCCTCGGCACCAACGAGATCGCCTCCGCGGTCGCGGCGCGATTGACATGGGAGCGGCGCCGCGTGGTTCTCAGCCATGACGCACACCCGCCGGTCATCCGCCGGGGAATGGCCTTTCACGACGCGCTTTATGGAGATCGCGCCGAAGTCGACGGCGTCGTCGCCGACCTGACGCAAACGACGCTGGATGTGGTCGACGTCTTGTCCCGGCCGGGACGCGTCGCCGTTTCGCCTCTGCCCTTGACGGACCTCATCACTCTGCGCGCCCCCGACGTTCTGATCGACGCCCGCATGCAAAAGCACCGCGTCACGCCGGATCTGCGCGGGATCGCAGGACTCGTGATCGGGATGGGTCCAAACTTCACGGCGGGCTGGAACTGCGACGTGGCGATCGAGACTCATCCGGCGCATACGGGCGAATTGCTCGAAAACGGCGCCACGCTGCCTTCAGACGGCGTCGCTCGCATTCTCGGCGGCGTCGGCAAGGAGCGCTTCATCTATGCGGCGCGCGACGGCGTCTGGCGGACGCCGCTCGACATAGGGGCTCGGGTTTTCAGGGATTATCTGCTCGGTCGACTCGACGGCCTTCCCATCCAGGCGCCGATGGACGGCTTCCTGCGCGGGATCGCGCGCGACGGGGCGCATGCGGCGCTGGGCGTCAAGCTCGTGGAAATCGATCCGCGCGGACGCGCCTCGAACTGGACCGGAACCGACGAACGCGGCCGCGCCATTGCCGAGGCGGTGGTCAGGGCGATCGCCTCCGCGCCGGCGCGGGGACGGAGCCCGCTCAGCGCTAAGGTAACGCTTCACTGACCCAAACATCCTGAGCTGCAGTTGCTTCCGGCCGTCTTGCCCTGTATCGGGGCGATGAGGCGGGGCGCTGACATGGCCGAAGGCAAGATCGATGCTTCACTGGCGCTGCGGAGCGAGGGCCGACTCCTTGTCGGCCGCGACCGCGTTAAGCTGTTAGAGGCCGTCGCGGCCCACGGCAGCATCACCAAGGCCGCCAAGGCCGTCGGCTTCAGCTACAAGGCCGCATGGGACGCGGTGAACGCGATCAACAATCTTTTGCCGACGCCCGCCTTCATCACCAAGGCTGGAGGTCGCAGCGGCGGCGGCGCCGAGGTGACCGAGGAGGGACGCCGGCTGATCGCCACCTTCCACCGTCTCGAAGAGAAACTTGCGCGCATCTCCGAGACGATCGCCGAAGAGGGTCTCGCGGGAGCCGAGGATTTTCTGCTGTGGACCACGGGCATGACAATTTCCGCGCGCAATGTTTTTCGCGCTGAAGTGACTCAGGTCAAGAAGTGGCCGGTCGACGTCGAAGTGACGCTGCGCGTGTCGGAAAAGGATACGATCCTGGCGATCGTCACCAATGAATCAGCCGAGCGACTGGGCCTTTCTCGCGGCCGCAAGGCGCTGGCGCTGATCAAGGCGTCCTTCGTCAATCTGGCGCCCGCCGGCGACGCGACGCCGATGCAGCGCAATTGCTTCCGCGGCGTGGTCACGCAGCGGGTCGACGCCGAACGCAATAGCGAAATCCTGCTCGACGTCGGATTCGGCAAGACCATGACCGCGGTGACGCCGCGCCACCATGTTGAAGACATGGGACTGAAGGAAGGCGACGCCGCCCTGGCCACCTTCGATGCTGCGGACGTCATTTTGGCGGTGGAATAGCCGGTCGGCGACGGCGCGAACTCCGACTGGATGCCGGCTCAATTCCGCAATAGTCTCGCTGCGGCGCTTTTCGCAGAAGGCGTGGACTCGAAGGAGCATCCTATGAAGCCAGTTTATTTTGTTGCCGCGGCCGCATTGTCTTTTTACGCGACGAACGGGCTCGCCGATACGAAGAAGCCGACGTCCAAATGGACATGCGAGGATTTCCTAGCGGTCGACGACCAATTTCAGCCGAAGGTGATCTACTGGTCCTCTGCGCAGAGCAAGAAAGGCAAGCCGCTCGCAACGGACGTCGATATCGAAGGCACGGAAAAGGTCATTCCCATGGTCATCGACGATTGCAAGAAGGCGCCGCAAGAGTCCTTCTGGAGCAAACTCAAGGGCGCTTGGAAAAAGGTCGAGACCGACGCAAAGTCGCTTGGCAAAAAGTTGTGACCCCCTTGCTGGCCAAATGGAAGGCTGAACAATGCTTGAAACGATCGCGGTCATCCTCGTCATTCTGTGGCTGCTCGGCCTGGTCTCCTCCTATACGCTCGGCGGTTTCATCCACATCCTGCTTGTCATCGCTGTCATTGTGATCATTCTGCGCGTCATTCAGGGCCGCAGCCTTCTTTAGCGAACGCCGCGCGAGGAACGCTCACGTTTGGCCGACGACCAAGGCGGGGAAGCGAGCGCAACGCTGTTCGCTGGTTTTCCCTCGCGCATACTCCATTTCGACTCGAAGCGCGCGAAGCGCGTCTCGAGTTCCCATTGCCGTCTGGCTTTTTCGGAACCGGCCAAGAAACGACGACACTCGGCGGAAGGCGAAGTCCCGCCAAGCTGAGCGTTGAGGCAAGCCGAAACGGGGCGCGCGGCCGCAGGATCGCGCCACAGGCTCTCGCCGGGAAGAAAGGCGTACGTCAGGCTGTTTCGAGAGAGCTGTTTCAAGTCGCGGTAGGAAAGCTGGTAGACGCGCGCGGCGCGCTGATATTCGTGCGTGAGATCGATTCGCGATACGCCCTCGTCGTCGGTCGACAACGCCGTCGGCACGCCCGCGTTGCGATAGAGCGGGAATGGATGGTCCGCGCCTTCGACGCCGAGAATTTGCGCATTGGACGTGAGATTGATCTCGACCATTATTCCATCGCGCGCCATTCGCGCCATCAGCCCTTTGGCGTCGCGCTCGAAACCGATGTCGACGCCATGGCCGATGCGCCTTGCGCCGGCGACCTCGACCGCCTCGCGGACATGGAAGGTCAGGTCCTTGGGAGGAACGAGCCCCAATGTCAGCTCCCCGGCATGGAGACTGATCCGCGCCTTCGGGTGTCGGCGCCCGATGTCGCCGACGATCCGCATCTGTTCGCTATAATTTCCCAGCGTGATTTCATCGTCCTCCGCCGCGACGAGGTTCAATCCGACAACCGGCCCGTCGCGTGAGGCGAGACGAGCGGCAAGCGTCGTCTGCGCGAACAATTTCGCGTGGTCGACATTGCGATAGACCTGGGCGAGAAACCGTACCGTGACGTCGCATCCGGGCCGACGATGAACCGCGTCACTGCAGGCGAGCCGCCGGTCCTTGTCTGTGACGACGGCGACGACGCTCTCCGCCGCGCGCTGGACGAGGTCGCCGAGACCTTTGCCGTCGAGCGCCGCAAGCATTGCGTCGGGATCGTCCTTCCAGCCGATCTGCTCGCCAAGATCGCGCGCCTCGCCCATCAGCGGACCGATCATCAATTCGAGATACAAGACGTTCTGCGCGGCGGCGCGCTCGACGACCTCGGCGAGGGCGGCGCCGATATTGTTTCCCGTCACGTCTGAGAACCGAAAGAAGCTGTCGAAGAACTGATCATGACCGCTCACGCGCGCGGTGATGACGTCGCGCATCGACCAGGCGTTGATCGCGTCTCGATAGGCCTGCGTCGAGCGCAGCGCTTCCGCGAGAGTCGGCTTCGACACGGCGTCGCAAGGCGGCGGCAGCGCGGCCTTGCTCTTGACGTCGAAACACCACCCCTCGGCCCGCGCCCAAGCCAAAGCGCTCTCCGCATAGACCGCGCCCGCAAGGTGATTGTGCAAATCGGCGCCTTTCGGCATTTCGACAAGGAAGCTGCGTAGAGCGGCGCCATTGCCGCGCAGGCCTTCCAGCGCCGCAGACGTGTCGCGCACGGCGGCGGCGCTTAAAACATCGCGCGCATGGACTGCGCAGCCGCTCCATGCGACGGCCAGGGCCGCGCAGAACATCCGCAACGACGCCGAGCCCGGCAGGATTTCAGCAAGCGAACGACTGAGACGCGGGGTCATGAGCAGCTCCGAGACGCGATCGACTGCGGCTTCTTAGCGCACCGCAAAGGCCTTCCGGCGTTCGATGCCGCAAAACACTTTTTTGCAAAGGAAGCTTGCTCATTTCAGTCGATCCATGACAAGAGTGATGCTCACAATCCTGGGGAAGCCAAATTTGGCCAATGTCGATGTCGTGGTCGCGCAAAAACTCAGCTTACAAGCTGTTTCGCATTCTTTTCATCAACTTTGGCCTGCTCGTCGGTCTCGTCGTCGTTGCGGAGATTGTTCTTCATCTCGTCTATAGGGGCGGCAATCCGTTTCTGGCGCCGGTGAAAAACGAGTTGAGGGTTCGCGATCCGCATTACACCCATGGCCTGAAGCCCAATTTTAACGGCTTCGACGCCTGGGGCTCCAATATAGTTCCCATTTTCACCAATTCGCTGGGCTTTAGAGACGCCGCCGTACGCAGCGTGCCGATGACGGTGGACCGCAAGCGCGTCATCTTTATCGGCGATTCCTTCACTGAGAGTCCCGGCGTCCCCTATGAACAGTCTTTCGTCGGCCTTTTCGCGCAGGCTTTTCCCGCACTCGATGTGTTGAATGCGGGAGTCTCGAGCTACGCGCCGTCCGTCTATTACGAGAAACTCAAATATCTCCTCGACGCCGGCCTCAAGTTCGACGAGGCTGTGGTTTACATTGATATCTCCGACATACAGGACGAAGGCGTTTTCTATTCGTATGATCAAAATGGCGTATTGCAGATGGGCGTGTTTCAGCCCACTGCAAACGTTTGTTCCCCTGTCCCGCGGCCGCCGCTGCCACAACCACCAAAGAGGTGGTGGGAGAAAGTCTCTTATATGGCGGAGTTCTATGGCCAGATGCGCTACTCAGCGGAGTTGGGGAGAGCGCTCGGGCGAGCGACCTTCGAGGAGCTTTCAAAATCGGGCGTCGTCTACAGCCCCGATTACACGCGTGCGAGCTGGACATATAGCGAGAATTCAAGCTGCTACGGCCCGTTAGGGATCGAAGCGTCTATCGACAAGGCGAAGAAGCAATTGGATCGCCTCTACGAACTCCTGTCGTCGCGCGGGATCGCGCTGTCAATTGGGGTCTATCCATGGCCGCAGCAGCTGCTTTACGACGTTGAAAATTCGCGACAAGCGCGCATCTGGCGCGACTGGTGCGCCGGCAAATGCAGAAAGTTTTTCGATCACTTTCCCGATTTTTTCGCCTATAAAGCGCAAGACCCTGATTTCATTAGATCGTTGTATTTCTGGGGAGACTTTCACTTCAACGCGAAGGGCAACGCGCTCCTGGCGCAAGGTCTCATTAAGAATTACGAATGAGGGCGCGGGCAGCGAAGCCATGCGGCCATGGGAAGGATACGAAAATTTGCGGTTCGCCAGCCTTGCAGATAATTTGTTGTTGAGGCGACTTGGGGGGTCTCGTCTGAATGTCGCATGAGGACTATTCGAGAGACCGTTCCGCCGCCATGGGGTCCGATCGATCGTTCGGTCTGGTGATCGCCGCGGCGATCACGGTCATCAGCATGCTGCCGCTTCGGCGCGGCGAGGCGCCTCATTTCTGGGGGCTCGCTGCTGCGCTTGGTTTCGCCGCCGCGGCGTTCATCGCGCCCGCCAAACTGCGGCCGCTGAACCGACTGTGGCACCAACTGGGCTTGGCGCTGCACAAAATCACCAACCCGATCATCATGGGCGTCCTGTTCTTTGGAGTGATCCTCCCGATCGCGGTGATTTTCCGACTGCGCCGCGCCGATCCGCTCAAACTTTCGTTCGATAAGAACGCGACGTCCTACTGGACCATGCGCAATACGCCCGAAGGGACGAGCGACATGAGCAAGCAGTTCTGAGGAGAGAGATAAAATGAGCTTCCTGCTCGAACTTTGGGATTATCTCAAGACCAGCAAGAAATACTGGATGGCGCCGGTTCTGGTCATCATGCTGCTGATCGGCGCGCTGATCGTTCTGCAGGGCACCGCGGTCGCTCCGTTCATCTATACGCTGTTTTAAAGCGCGATGCGGATACTTGGCATCTCCGCCTTCTACCACGACAGCGCAGCCGCCGTGGTGGAGGATGGCGAAATTATCGCCGCCGCTCAGGAAGAGCGATTCTCGCGCAAAAAGCACGACTCGCGCTTTCCGCGTCACGCGATCGACTACTGTCTTGAAGCGGCCGGCGCCACGCCTCAAGACATAGATTTCGTCGCCTTCTACGACAAGCCGTTCATCAAATTCGAGCGGCTGCTGGAAACCTATATCGCCTTTGCGCCACGCGGATTCCAGTCGTTCAAAATGTCGCTGCCGCTCTGGCTGCGCGAAAAGCTCTTTCAAAAGTCGCTGCTGTTGAAAGAGATGAAGGCCTATTCGGCGGATGTCGACTGGGCGAAACGGCTGCTGTTCGCCGAGCATCACTTCAGCCACGCCGCCAGCGCCTTCTACCCCTCTCCGTTCAAGGACGCGATCGTTCTGACGATGGATGGAGTCGGCGAGTGGGCGACGACGTCGGTCGCTTTCGGCAGTGACAATCAACTGACCATGCAGCGCGAATTGCGCTTCCCGCATTCGCTCGGCCTGCTGTATTCGGCTTTCACCTATTACACCGGGTTCAAGGTGAACTCCGGCGAATACAAGCTGATGGGCCTTGCCCCCTATGGCGAGCCGAAATACGCCGACTTGATCCTGAACCGCCTGATCGACCTCAAGCCGGATGGCACCTTCCGGCTCGATCAGTCGTATTTCGACTATTGCACCGGCTTGCGGATGACCAACGCCAAGTTCGACGAACTTTTCGGCGGCCCGGCGCGCAAGCCGGAGGAGCTCCTGACGCAGCGGCACATGGACATCGCCGCCTCGATACAGGCGGTCACCGAGGAGATCGTCCTTAGGCTCACCCGCGCGCTCGCCAAAGAGACCGGCGCACGCAATCTTTGTCTCGCCGGCGGCGTGGCGCTGAATTGCGTCGCTAATGGAAAACTGCTGCGCGACGGCAGCTTTGACCAGATCTGGATTCAGCCGGCGGCGGGCGACGCTGGCGGCGCGCTCGGCGCGGCGCTCGCCGGCTACTATCACTACAAGAAAAACTCCCGAAGCCTCAACGGCGGCGGCGACGCCATGCGCGGCTCCTATCTCGGTCCTTCATTCCCGCAAGCCGAAATCGAGCGCCGGCTGCACGCCGTTGGCGCCAGATTCGTGCCGATGGCGGAAGGCGATCTCATAGAAGCGGCGGCGCGGGACCTCGCCGACGAGAAAGCGGTTGGTTGGTTTCAAGGCCGAATGGAATTCGGGCCGCGCGCGCTTGGCGGACGGTCGATTCTAGGCGACCCACGTTCCGACACGATGCAGAAAACGCTCAATCTCAAAATCAAATATCGCGAGTCGTTTCGGCCCTTCGCGCCATCGGTGTTGCGTGAGGATGTCGCCGACTGGTTCGAACTCGAAGGCGATTCCCCGTACATGCTGCTCGTCGCCGACGTCGCCGCAAGACATCGTCATGCAATGACGACCGAGCAGCAGAATCTGTTTGGCATCGACAAGCTCAATGTTCCGCGCAGCGCCATTCCGGCCGTGACCCATGTCGACTATTCCGCGCGGATTCAGACCGTGCATCAGGAGACGAATCCGCGCTATCACGCGCTGCTTTCGGCATTCAAGCGAATGACCGCCTGTCCCGTTCTGGTCAATACCAGCTTCAATGTGCGCGGCGAACCCATCGTCTGCACCCCGGAGGACGCCTTCGGCTGCTTCATGGGCACGGAGATGGACACGCTGGTGATCGGCGACTGCTATCTGCGCAAGGATGATCAGGACACATCGCTCAAGCACGATTATAAAGAGAAGTTCGAACTGGACTGACCGAGCCTGGCGTTTTTCATGAGCGGATCGGATAGCGTTCAATGGCGGACTTCTGAACGCGCGCGCAGAATTTCGCTCTCCGCCAGGATCTCATTTCCAAATATCGCTGAGCGATCGCTGTTAACTTGATAAATGTCATTCGGCGCCGACGGCTGGCGACGCCGTTCTATGCACAGGAAAGCAACGCCGCTTAGCTTGACGGATTGTTTAAAGCCGCGTCTCTTTTTCGGAGACTGCCTAAACGCCTGTGATTGCATCGACTTTTTTAAATTGATGGAGCGGCAAATGGATTTCGATCGCGTCAAACGGGAAAGTCTTATCCACAGTCTGCGCGACGCCCTGCCGCTTTCCGCTCGCCCCCGGCCGGCGCTCCTCGCATTTTTGCGCGCGCGCGGCGCGATCGGGCGAAGCGCGCCGCGGCTCGTCATCGTCGACATCTTCGATGCGGGCGGACCGCAGGGTTTGATGTGCCGCTTCGAGATCGCTGGTGAAACCGACGCCCCAAGTTTCGTTGCGCCGTTGACGCAACTTGCGCTCGATCGGAGGCACCCGCTGGCTCAGCGGCTCGCCGAGCGTCGACGGCATGCGCCGCGCACGGGAGCGCCCTGAGACGACTGCGCCTATGTTGTCTCGACCCGTACGCCGCCCGCAGCGAACGTCGCCGTCAGCATCCCCGGAGTCGAGTGCGCCCGTCCGCATCTCCCCTCGCGATCGACAAGAATGAGGCCGCCGCGGCCGTCCACTCTGTCGACGAGATAGCGTATCGCGGCGCAGGCGGCTTCTTCAGCCTGCATTGAGCGAAATTCGACGAAGCCGGCGGCCGTGCGCGCCAGCGCAGTGCGGATGAAATCCTCGCCGACTCCGGTGCAGGACACCGCGCAACTGAGGTTATCGGCGAATGTTCCCGCGCCGATGAGCGGCGAATCGCCGACGCGGCCGAAACGCTGGTTCACGACGCCTCCAGTTGACGTCGCTGCCGCAAGATCGCCGTTGCGATCGCGCGCGACGGCCCCCACCGTGCCAAGTTTCGCATCGGCCGCGTCGGAATGATCGAGCGCGGTCTCGTGCTTTCGCTTCGCCTTGGCGAGCTGCGCGACGCGTTCCTCCGTTCTAAAGTAGTCTTCGCCTTCGAACTCGAACCGTTGCTCTCGCGCGAAGCGCTCGGCGCCGGCGCCGACGAGCAGCACATGGCCGCTCTTCCTCATCACCTCATATGCAAGGCGCACCGGATTTCTGACGCCGCGAACCGCCGCGACGGCGCCCGCCTTGAGGGTGCGGCCGTCCATGATCGACGCGTCGCACAATGCGTCGCCTTCGGCGTTGAGCACGGAACCCCGACCGGCGTTGTAAAGCGGATCGTCTTCGAGCAGCGCGACGCAGTGAGCGACCGCATCGAGCGCCGTCGATCCCTTTGCAAGAAGACTGACGCCCGATTCAACGATCGCGCGCAAGGAAGCCTCATAACGATGCGGATCGCGGATCGCGCCGGCGCCGCCATGGATCATTAGCGAGACGTCAGTCATCGCCGAACCAGCCGCGTGTCGATGCGTCTCGCGCCTGCGCTATAGTCTCGCGCCTCAAACCTCTGGAGTGAACGCCATGCGCAACACATTGCTTCTTTCCTTGATCTTCGCAGCCCTTGTGGCGCCGGCGGCGTCCGAGACCTCGATCATAGGCAAAAAGGACGGGAAGGACATCGTGACGGTGCGCGTCGGCGAAGCCTCGCAATCCAAACAGTCGCTCCCGATCTTTTCTGGAATTTCTACAAAAACCGCCGGCGCAAAAGGGCTGTCTCTATTGAAGGTCGTCATTCCTCCCGGCGGCAAGGCGCAGGCCCACACGCACAAGGGGCACGAGTCCGCGATCTATCTGTTGCAAGGACGTGTCGAGACGCGGTACGGAGAAAATCTGGAAAAGAGCGTCGTGAACGTCGCCGGTGATTTCATTTTCATTCCTGCAGATGTGCCGCATCAGCCCGTGAACTTGAGCGACAGCGAAGCAGCGATCGCAATCGTCGCGCGCAACGACGGCGACGAGCAGGAGCATGTCATTCTCTATCCGATGAAAAGATAGTCGACGCCGATCTTTTGCTCACTACGAACTGCGCCTTGGCTTCTTGAAAGCAGGCCTCGACGGGAAAGAGCCGTCGAGGCCTTTCGCACAAACCATTCATTTGCAGGAAGACAAGGCGCCAGAAAGCGCGCTTATGAAGCTCGTTATGTTGACTATCGCCTCATGTGTCGTCCGAAAGCGTCATGATGGCTCAATGACGATGCGGTTTAGCGACATGAAGCTGAAGCCGAGAAATTGCAGGCGATGACGCCAGAGCGTTGCGCCTGCCAAAGCGCGCCAATTCTTTAGGCGCTCCCTTCGGACATAGCGCTCAGGAGTAGCTCATGCCCCGATTTGCGGCTTTCCGAAACGATTCCGCTCAGGCAATCGGTTCGTCGGCGCAGAGTGCGTTTGTTTCTGCGTCGGCAAATTTGCCCCGAAACGCGCGCATCTTGATTGTCAGCGACACGCGCCTGTTTAGCGAGGCGCTTGGCTTACGTCTGAGCCAGCACGCCGGAATGTCCGTCGTCTCCGTCGTCGCGTGTGGCGCCGCTTTGGCGGCGGCGGCCGAATCTGAACTTGACATTGTGCTGCTTGACGTTGGCGAACTGGAAGCGCTCGCGATTGCGCAAGCTCTCGGCGTGCAACATCGAGATCTGCAGATCGTCGCCATCGGCGCGCCGGCATCGGCTGGCGCAGCATTGGCGGCCGCTTGTCCATCGATCGTCGGCGTCATTCCTCGCGAGGGCTCGATTGAAGACGTTGTCGAACTGCTGGAGCGATTGACAGCGGCGTCGGCGTTTCGATCGGTCGAGGAGCGTCGGGCTATCGGCAAGGAGTCGCACTCGTCCAGCGCGGACGCAAAGAATGCGCTTACGGCGCGCGAGCGCGAAATTCTCGAACTGATCGAGCGGGGGCTGTCGAACAAGGAGATCGCCCGTCGGCTACGCATCGAACTCGGCACGGTGAAGAATCACGTACACAATGTTCTGCAGAAGCTGCAAGTGCGCGGTCGCGGCGAAGCGGCGCACTCGATGCGAAAGCGCTCCTCCGCAAATCACGGAGGAGCGCTCCATTCGCCGATCGATCGAGAACCGCTCGCGCTTGCGACTAAATAAGGCCCGCGGCCCGCAGCTGCATCATGCGCTGGATGATCGCCGGATTGATCCTTTGCATCATCACAGGATCGATGGCCCACGGCGCTGGCGCGCTCAGCGGAGCGAATCCATCGATCATCGCCCCCGCGGGCGCCAGTCCGGCGCCAGCCGGCGCCGCAGCGCCCATCGGCTGAGCTGCGGCCAGACTGGGCACGCGCTCAAAATCCGGCGCGCCGGCGCCTTCGCGCGTGGAATCGCCGAGATAGCGGACGCCGGATGAGGCCAACAGCGAGAAGAGCTGCGCAACGCGTTGCTCATTGCGCGCCGTCCGCGCCGCCGCGAGCAGCGGATGATGCGCGAGAAGCAGCGCCGCCATGCCGGTGACGTGAGGCGTCGCCATCGAGGTGCCGTCCCACGCCGCATATCCGCCGCCAGGCACGGTGGAGACGATCGCCACGCCAGGCGCCGCGACAGCGATCTGCGGCCCAAAGCACGTGAATTTCGGCGAGAACATCGTCCCCGCGACAAGTTGCGGAACGACCGTCTGAGCGTGGTAGCTGTCGTCGGGAAATTCGTCCAGCTTGCCGATCGCCGCAACGGTCAGCACTGTCGGCAGCATGCCGGGAAACTGCACGGGTCCGCTGGAGTTTCCGGCGGCGACGATGCAGGCGACGCCGCTCTGGCGCGCTTCGGCGATTTTCTGCGCAACGAGTTCGGAAGGATCGCCGCTGCCAAGGCTCATATTGACGACGTCGAGCTGCCGTTCGATGCATTCGTCGAGCGCGTCGATGAGATCGCTGAAACGACCGCCGGGAAATACTTTCAACGCGTGAACTTCCGCCTTCGGCGCAAAGCCGCGAATGCCGGCGACGCCCTCGGAGGCGGCCGTAATGATTCCGGCGCAATGCGTTCCATGGCCGATTTGATCGTTCGACCAACTCGTCTTGTCGCCGCCATTGGTGAGATCGGCGCCGCGCGTCACATGGCGCAATTGCGGGTGCGCGCTGTCGCAACCTGAATCGATGATGCCGATCTTGACGCCGGCGCCGGTGAATGAAGGATCAAGCCGGTCGAGCTTCATCAGGCGCTGGCCCCAGCCGACCATCCCGCTTTGGGGAAAGCCGTTGAAGCGTTCGGTCAACGGACGCAACTGCACCGTATTCATGGCGCCGGCCTGAAGCGCTGGCGCGCGCAGCATCCGATCCCAATGATCGGCGGCGGGTTTGACATAAATCGCCTGGATGGTCTCGATCGGACCGCCGAAAACCGTCACGACGACTTCGCCGCGCTCATTGGTGACGCCTTGGCCCGGAAAGCCCTGACCATAGACATAGACGGTGGCCTTGGGCAGCGGCTTGCCGCCTGCGCCCACGACGCGCAGCTGCACGTCCACTCCGACGCCCGCCGCAATCGGCATGACTCCGTTGAAGTCGAAGGGCCGAAAATCATCCGAGGCGCGAAGAAAGGCGTCGCGCTCCACGACGACGTTGGGCGGGGCCGACGCCTGCAGCGCTGCGCCGCGCGCAGGGTCCATCTCAGCGACGAGAATTTCCGGCGTCTGAGACGATGGTCCGCCGGCTGAAAAGGCGGTGAGCCCGCGCGGCTGAATCCGCCGCACGATCTTTATGTCGGGCAGCGCATTGGCGAGATCCATCGCCGAAGCGGGCGCAAATCCGGGCACGCGCCGCGAGGCGATCATAAAGCGCTCCGTTGGCGCAATCGCCATCGGCTCCACGCGCGTATCGGCGCCATTGGGCGCCGGCGCCGCGGGCCCGGAACTCTGACCATTCGGCGCAGGATTAGCAGTATCGGGACCAGCCATTTCGACTCTCCTAATAAAATGAGGCCAGCCTGCGCATCGCTAGGAAGAATGCGGCGCCGGCGCTAAAATGCTTTCAGCGGAGCGTTTGGTTCGATGATCAGGGTCGCGCCAAATTGTTCGCGCAATTGACTTGCGACCGCCGCAGGGAGAGCGACGACCAGCCTCGGTTGACCGGCCTTGCCGGCGCGCTGCAGAATTGCGGCGCCGGGAACAGACTGCATCGCCTGTTCGAAAGCCGCTAAATCTCCTGCGTCCGCCGCGTTCCGCGGCGCCACCAGAAATTGATCGATGCCGTTCGTTGCGCTCATGATTTCGTGATCCTGATCTCTTGAGGGCTCCCGGGCCGATGAGTCGGCCCGAGAGCGGCAGCAGATCATCCTTCATGCGTCGCGTCGATTGCGTCGCTCAGACGTCAGCCATACATCGGCGCCTGCATCTGCGGCACGTAGTAGACGGGCTGCGGCGCAGCGTCGAAAGGCAGGAAGCGCTGGGCAAATCCACCCACCGTGTTGCCAATCGTCTGACCGAGACCGGCGTTGCCAAACCGGCCGCCAATCCAGCCGCCAACAGGCCCGCCGATGGCGCCGAGCGCGTCGCCGACGATTCCCTGCGGCGCAAAGCCGGGCGCGGCCGTCTGTGGGACGTAATAGGTTCCGGCGTAGGCCTGCTGCGGGCCGGCGTCGAACGGCAGGAAACGCTGAGCGAGACCGCCCACGGTGCTCCCAATCGTCTGACCGAGACCGGCGTTGCCAAAGCGGCCGCCAATCCAGCCGCCAACAGGCCCGCCGATCGCGCCGAGCGCGTCGCCGACGATTCCCTGCGGCGCAAAGCCGGGCGCAGCCGCCTGCGGGACGTAATAGGTCCCGGGGTAGGCCTGCTGCGGGCCGGCGTCGAACGGCAGGAAACGCTGCGCGAGACCGCCCACCGTGCTCCCGATCGTCTGACCGAGACCGGCGTTGCCAAACCGGCCGCCAATCCAGCCGCCAACAGGCCCGCCGATCGCGCCTAGCGCGTCGCCGACGATTCCCTGCGGCGCAAAGCCGGGCGCAGCAGCCTGCGGGACGTAATAGGTTCCAGCGTAGGCCTGCTGCGGGCCGGCGTCGAACGGCAGGAAGCCGCCGAGCACGCCGCCCGCGACGCTGCCGATCTGCCGACCGAGATTCTGGTTGCCCAGGGCGCGGCCAAGCGCGCCGCCGCCCAATCCGCCCAGCGCGCTGCCGAGCGCGCCGCCGATGAAGCCTTGCGGCGCAAACATCTGATCGGCGACCATGCCCATCGGCGCGACCGAAGGCGCTGTTCCATTGTAAGCGACTTGCATATCTGATCCTCCCAAAGGGTCAAAGAAATCTGCGCCGCTCAAACGCATGTCGCATCTGCTCATCGACGCAGAGCAAACGATAAGTCCTTTGGGAAGCCCAATATATGTATCGTTGGGCACAGTTGAGGATACATGCGCGGCGAACGCTTAGCGCCAAACAAAAATCAAAAAGGTGCGGCGTCGTCGAACAAGTGCCACAGGGATTTTTGCAGCTTGCGGCTCGTGATATGCGCGCCGGCGGCGCGGCGCTCAAGAACGAGTTTCTTGTCGTGAAAATCTTCCATACCAACGCGATGGCCGACGCTGATCACCGTCGCGCCGGCGAGATCTTCATTGAACAGGCGCAGCATCGAAACCTGGCTCTCTTCGTCGAGCGCCGACGTCGCCTCATCCATGATGATGATCTGCGGCCTTTCCAGCAAGAGCCGAACAAAGGCCGTTCGCTGCCGCTCGCCGCCGGAAAGCGTTTGATCCCAGCGCTGCGCTTCGTCGAGGTGCTTGACGAGATAGCCCAGGCCGCATCGCCGCATCGCGCCTTCGAGCATATCGTCGGTGATTTCCTTGTCGGAAATTGAATAGAGCATGGCCTGGCGAAGCGTGCCCAGAGGGATATACGGCTTCTGCGGCACAAAGGCGATGTGAGCGTCTTTCGGCAAGAGGATGCGCCCCGAACCCCACGGCCATAATCCGGCGAGGGCGCGAACAAGCGTGCTCTTTCCCGTGCCGCTCGGCCCCGCCACCAGCAGCTTTTCGCCAGTGGGAATGACAACGTTCGCGCCGGCAATCACGATTCGACCGTTGCGATGCGCGACCGCGAGATCCTCGAGGTGAATCGTGTCGTCGTGGCTGACGCCGAAATCGATAAACTCCTTCTCCTCCATGATAACGGCTATATCCAGACTCTCGAGCGCTTCTACGAGTTCGTCGACCCGGTTGGCTGAGGCCATCCACTCCGCGACGCGCACCGAATTGTCGATGAACCAGTTGAAGGCGATCTGCACCGAGACGAAGGCGGCGGTAAGCTGCATGACCGCGCCGAGCGTGAGAGCGCCCGTGAGATATTTGGGCGCGACGAGCACGAGCGGGATCAGCGGCGTCAGCGCGCCATTGGCGCTCTGCACGGTGGCGATGACTCCGTTGCGATGGATCTGGCGAATCCAGGCGGCGGCGACGCGTCGATAGTTCTGCAGGACAGAACTCAATTCGTCGGCGTCGCCGCGAATGAGCGCGATGCTTTCCGCGTTTTCCTTTAGCCGCGTGAGTTCGGCGAGGAACTGCGCTTCAGCTTCATTCTTCTGCGCGACGGCCGGAACCAGCGGACGGCCGGCGAAGTAGGCGAGGCCGCCGGCAATCGTCGCATAAACCACTGCGGCGAAGCCGAGATATCCCGGCAACACGAGGCGCGCGCCAAACAGATTAAGCTCCAGGGCGCCGCCAACGGTCCAGAGAACCCCGACGAAGGCCAACGCCGTCGCCAGCGCGGTCAAAAAGCCGACGGCGAATTCGACCAGCGGCTCAACGGCAAGTTGCACGTCCTTGGAGATTCGATATTCCGGCGAGGTCTGCTCGGCTGCGGCGATCTCGAGACGGTAGTAGCGTTGGTCCTCGAGCCACCAGCCGGCGAGTTTTTCAGTAAGCCATTCTCGCCAGCGCATCTGCAAGGTCATGCGCGCGACGAGCGTTCCGCTAATGGCGAGGCCGCTGAATGCGACGAGGGCGGGCAACAGGATCGTCGCCCAGCTCAACGCTTCGACGTTCTTGCTTTCGAGCGCGTCGAAAAACTTGCGGTTCCATTCATTGATGCTGAGCTGCGCCCCTAGCTGCAGCGCAATGCAAAGAGCGACCAACCCCGTCAGAGTCCATGCCCGTCGGCGGGTCTCGCCAACCCAGAATCGCAGAGCAAGGGCGCAGAACTCGCGCCAACGCGCCCGAGCAGGCCGCGGCGCCTCTGCAGCCGCGTTTGGCGCTATAGCTTGACTGTTCACGGTCTGAGAGCCCCCTCGGCTCGAGCGCGCCGACACCGACGAAGGCTCTTCTCGAGCGGCTCAGCGGAGCCCTGATGCGCGTGTCTTATATGGCGCGCCGAAACAGCTAGACTGCAGCTTTAAAACTGCCTTTTCGTGAAACTTGGGCGTCGCCGATGGGGTATTGCGCGGCGAGCGCTACGCCGCGCGAGACGCCTTGCGCTCGAAGAACAGCGCCTGGCTGATCGTCGCCTTGACCGTATCGACCTTGTAGGGCTTGCTGATGAGAAACGCCGGCTCGGGCCGCTCGCCGGTCAGCAAGCGTTCGGGAAATGCCGTAATGAAAATCACCGGGGCGTCGAAACTTTCGAGCATTTCGTTGACGGCGTTCAGACCAGAACTGCCGTCGGCGAGCTGAATGTCCGCGAGAATCAGCCCCGGCCGCTTGCGCGCCGCGAGCTCCACGGCCTCCTGATGGGTGCGGGCGACGCCAATGATACGATGGCCCAGATCGCGCGCGATGAACTCGATGTCCTGCGCAATGAGCGATTCATCCTCGATGATGAGCACGTCCGTCGCGACGCGTTCGGCGATTTCCCGGCCGGCCTCCGTTACGAGCGCTTCGACCTCTTCTTCGGTCGCGCCCAATATGGCGGCGGCGTCAGCGACCGAAAACCCTTCGACCGTGCGCAGCAAAAAGGCCTGTCGCGACCGCGGCGTCAGCAAGCTGATATTCCGCTGCGCCGCGGATATCTCGTCATCGGGCGCGGCTTCGGTGTTCAGCCGGATCGACGACCACGACGTCATGAAGAGGTGGTAAAGCCCGACTTTGGGCGACATATTCGGTGGAAATGCATCCGGATCCGCCACCAGCGCCTCGAGCGTGGCGACGACGTAAGCGTCGCCGCTCTTTTGCGAGCCGCAGAGCGCCCTCGCAAAACGGCGGAGGTACGGCAGATGCACCGCGATTTCTCGGGAGAGGTTCATGTCTTCATCCTATGGCGTCAAACGCCCAAGTCAATTCAAGCGCCGGTTGATATTTCGCAATGTTCCTCGCTTGCAATGACGGAACAATTAGTGTTCTTACGCGTTCCAACAAGGGAGGTCGTCGCTCGGCCGCCCCGGGTAGAGGCGGCCAGTCTCGGGGCGAGCTCGGGGTCGAGAATGAGCCAACGCGAAAATCCTCACGACAACGATGGCCCCTCCCGCGACGCGGAACCGAACTTGAACAATAAGGCTGGAGGTCGGGAGGAGGCGGATGCTGACGGCTCCCAGGATGCTGACGGCTGCCAAGCGGACGGCGTTGCGCTAGACCCAAAGGTTCAAGCTCAGCTCGGGCGAGTATTTCGCGCCTATTGCGACGATCTTATCCACCAACCCATTCCAGACAAATTCAGTGTGCTGCTGGCCAAGCTGGAAGCCAAACAGCGCGAAAAGAAATGAGCGACGAGGCCTTCGGAGATCAGATGGTGGCGCAGATGCCCTATCTGCGCGCCTTCGCCATTTCGCTTTGCGGATCACATAGCCTCGCCGACGACCTGGTCCAGGACACTCTGGTCAAGGCCTGGTCGCATGCCGACTCCTTTCAGCCAAACACCAATCTGCGCGCCTGGCTCGTGACCATTCTGCGCAATACCTATTTTTCCAGCTATCGGAAACGCTCGCGCGAAGTGCAGGACAGCGACAATCTTCTGGCCCAGCAGATCCCTGTGAAAGGCGGTCAGGAGTCGGCCCTCACGCTTACGGACGTTCAGGCGGCTCTGGATAAGCTCGCTCCAGAACACAAGGAAATTCTGTTGCTGATCGGGATCACCGAGCTCTCCTATGATGAAGCGGCGGAGATTTGCGGCGTCGCCATTGGCACGGTCAAGAGCCGGTTGAACCGCGCGCGCGCCAAGCTTGCCGAACATCTGGGCCTGCTCACGCCAAGCGACATTGACACCGATCCCACCGTATCGGACCTCGCAGCGCGCCGACCCTCCCGCGCGGTTTGACAGGCCAAGACTTCACGTGGGATGCGCGAGCGAGAATTCGCGCTATCTGACGGTTACGCCCTGCAGGGTCCAGAGAATTTGGCAGCGTAATGACGCAAGGCCGTGACGGTCACTCAGCCCGGCGGTCGCCGCCCCTGTCGGCGACGGCCAAAGCGGATGCGCGGGCGCAGGGGGTCGCCGCCCTGCGGGCTGCGCTGGCGCTCTTTCTGGCGATGACGTCTGCCGCCCGCGCCGCGGAGGGCGCGCCAAACATCGCCGAGGTCTGGCGCCTGGCCGTTGGCGCGCTCGCAGTCGCGCTGGCGCTGACGCTTACGGTGATTTTCTGGCTGGTGAGACAGCGCCGGGAGGCGCAACGGGCGCAACATGAACTCGCCGAATTGAGTCTGGCCGTGGAAGCGCGCGGCGCCTCGCATTGGAGCGACACCGGAGTTCCTGAGGTCGATGCGATCGCGCATAGCCTTCAGGACATGGACGAGCGCCTGCGCGAAAAGCGCAAGAGGGTGTCCGAGCTGAACGATTTACTGATGAAAAGCTCGACGATCGTCAGCCGCGCCGGGGCAAATCTGCAATTGCGCGCGCTGCTTGACGCCGTACCGGTCGGAATCATCATCGCCGAAGCCCCAAGCGGACGAATCGTCGAGGGCAATCACGTCATTGAAACGATTCTGCGTCGCCCTGTTCGCTACTCGGAAAGCACCCAAGCCTATTCCGAATGGAACGCCATTCATCAGGACGGCCAACCGGTCGCGAATGAGCAATATCCGCTCGCGCGCGCCCTTGCTGGGGAGAACCATCCGCAGCTCGAGTGCAAGATCGAGCGCGGCGACGGCGCATACATCTGGATTAACATCGTCGGCGCGCCGATCCGCGACGACAAGGGCTCCGTTATCGGCGCGATCGTCGCCATTACCGACATCGACGACATCAAGAACACGGAGATGCACAATCAGATGATGAATCGCGAGCTGCATCACCGGGTGAACAATTCACTGGCGATGATCCAGGGAATCGCCAATATTACGGCGCGCACGGCTCAGGACTTTTCGAGCTTTCAGCAAGGCTTTTCTCATCGCGTGCAATGTCTGAGCCGCATCTCCACGCTGCTCGTGCAGACCTCTTGGGAACGAACGCCGCTCAAAGACCTGCTCATGATCGCGCTGTCTTGTGGCAGCCACGACTACGCCGACCGCATCTCGATGTCGGGCGAAGACGTGGAATTGCGCTCAGCGGTCGCCTCCGCCTTGGGTCTGACCATCAACGAGCTGCTCGCCAACGCCGAGCAGCACGGAGCGCTGTCCGATGACGACGGCCGAATCGCGATCAGCTGGCGTATCGATCGTGAAGAAGATCGTCCGCGTCTCATCTTGAATTGGACGGAGACGGGGGGACCAAAGGTCGAAAACCCCGAGCAAACGGGAGTCGGGCATTTTCTGATCACCAATGTGCTCGCGCGCCAGATGGGCGGCGACGTCAGGCTCTCGTATCGCGCCGAAGGCCTGCAAGCCGAATTGTCCGCCGAAATTTAAGAATCGGTCCTCTGCGCGTTTCGTCATGCGGCTTGCTGCGGCGTCACCCGCAGGGCGGTGACGCGATTCCTGATCTTGCGCATCACCTCGAAACGGAAGCCGTGATAGGTGAACACCTGCCCGGCTTCCGGAATGGCGCCCGCCTCGTGGATCACCAGTCCCGCGATCGTTGTCGCTTCCTCATCAGGCAGATCCCACGCCATGACGCGATTGAGATCGCGCACCGGCACGGCGCCGTCGACCAGCACCGACCCGTCAGGCTGCGGACGCACGCCCTGCACCGCGAGATCATGTTCATCGCGTATATCGCCGACGATTTCTTCGAGAATGTCTTCAAGCGTGACGAGTCCCATCACCTCGCCATATTCGTCGACGACCAAGGCGAAATGCGTCTTGCGCTTGAGGAAGGCTTCGAGCTGATCCTCGAGCGTCGTCGCCTCGGGCACGAACCACGGGGCGAACATCACCACGCCGACATCGATTTTGGAGGCGTCGCCGCCTGCGGCGTTCAGCGCCCGCAGCATGTCCTTCGAATGCAGGACCCCGACGAAATTATCCGGTCGCGCGCGCCAGAGCGGCATGCGGGTGAAGGGCGACGACAGCACCTCGCGCACGATCTGGGCCGGCGGCAGATCCGCGTCGATCGTGTGCATTTTGGTGCGGTGGATCATAACGTCCGAAACATGCAGCACCTGCAAATCGAGGACGCCGCCGAACATGTCGCGCGCGGCGCGCTCGACATTGCCCTCGTCATGCAGAATATCGACGGCGCTCTTTAGTTCGTCATAGGGCGAGCGAACCGTTCGGCCATAGCCGACCTCGACGCCCGCCAACGCGAGCACCGTGCGCACGATATATTCGACGCCCGCGAGGAGCGGCCCGACGACGCGCACGAAGGGCGCGATAAACTTCGCGACGCGCAGCGACGTTTCGTCGGGATGGTTGATCGCCAGCGTTTTCGGCAGAACCTCGGCGAAGACGAGCAGCAGCACGGTCATGATGACGGTCGCATACACCGCCCCATTGTCGCCCGCGACAACGACCAGCACGCTCGTGGTGAAAGCGGAGCCGCCGATGTTGACGAGGGTGCCGCCAAGCAACAGCGCGGCGATCATGCGGTTGCGCTGGCGCAGCAGCCGATTGACGGCGGCGGCGCGCTTATCGCCCTCTTTTTCCAGCGAGTGCATCCGGGCGTGCGACGCGGCGGTGAGCGCCGTCTCCGATCCGGCAAAGACCGCGGACAGGAACACGCAAACGATGACGACGCCAACCGCAGTCCATATGTCGACCTGCGGCGCGCCGGATTCGAGCCCATGCATGGCGCTATGTCCGCTTTAGCTCGTCTTTGAGAAAGCCAAGCACCTCATTGGCGTCGACGGATTTTGCAATGAACGCCTGGCCGATGCCGCGCAAGAGAATGAACGTCAGCGCGCCGCGCTCGACCTTCTTGTCCTGATACATGGCGTCGAGAATGGCCTGGGCGTCGTCGCGCCAACCCGGAATGTCGTGGATCTTCGTCGGCAGACCGACGCCCTTCAGATGGCGTTCGACGCGCTCCGCCGCCGCCTCGGCGCACAGACCGCGGCGCACGGAGAAGCGCGCGGCGCAAGCCATGCCGATCGCAACGCCCTCGCCGTGAACCAGGCGGGCGCTGTCGTAACCAGTCAGGCGCTCGAAGGCGTGGCCGAACGTGTGGCCGAAGTTGAGCAGCGCCCGTTCGCCCTGCTCCGTTTCGTCGCGCGCGACGATCGTCGCCTTGGTCTCGCAGCTCACTGCGACGGCGCAAATCTGTTCCGCCTGACTATGGAACACCGCGTCCGAGTCGGCGTCGAGCCAATCGAAGAACCGCGCGTCGCCGATCAGGCCATATTTCACGACTTCGGCGTAGCCGGCGCGGAACTCGCGCAGCGGCAATGTCCGCAGCGAGTCGACGTCGGCGAGAACCAGCGCGGGCTGGTGAAAGGCGCCGATCAGATTCTTGCCGTGACGCGAATTGATCCCGGTCTTGCCGCCGACCGAAGAATCGACTTGCGACAGCAACGTCGTCGGAATTTGCACGAAGCGCGAGCCGCGCCGCACGCTCGCGGCGACGAATCCGGCGAGGTCGCCGACGACGCCGCCGCCAAGCGCGACGATCAGATCGCGCCGTTCGATCCTCGCGGCCAGCACATCGTCGCAGACGCGGCCATAAACCGAAAGCGATTTGGACGCCTCGCCAGGCGGAACGATGATGGTCGTCGCACGCAGGCCGGCGTCCTTCAGACTCTGCTCAACTGTTGGAAGATGCAGTCGGGCGACATTCTCGTCCGTGATGATGGCGCACGCCGCTCCGGGCGCGATTTCCGCAATATAATCGCCGGCGCGCTGCAGCAGCCCGTCGCCGATGATAATGTCGTAGGAGCGCCCGCCCAGCGCGACCCGGACAATTTCCTGGCGGCGAGCGTCGCCTTCCGCGCGCGCGGGATACAGATGCGTCATGGCCTTGGCGAAACCTCTGCTTTGCGCCCGCTGCCGCAAGTCTTCCAACATCGGCAAGCCTGCAGCGAGAACGGCGAGCGTATCATCCACCATCGCATCCTGCGGAACTTCGCGCGACTCGACGCGAAGATCGGCGAGTTCGTATAGGGGGCGTCGCGCCTCCAGCAACTGGCGCAGCGTCTCCTCCGGATCCTCCGTTTGCAGCAGGGGACGATCGTTTTTGCGGCGCACGCGCTTCAGCAGGGTCTTCAGATCGGCGTCAAGCCACACCGATACGCCCCGTTCGGCGATGCGGTCGCGCGTGCGAGGGTCGAGAAACGCGCCGCCGCCGGTGGCGAGCACGACCGGGCCGCCGTTCAGCAGGCGCATGATGACGCGCCTCTCGCCGTCGCGAAAATAGCGCTCGCCATATTTGGCGAAAATCTCGGGAATGGACATGCCGGCCGCCGCGGCGACGATCTCAGCGTCCGCGTCGACGAAGGGAAGGCCGAGTCGCACGGCAAGCCTCTGGCCGATGGCGCTCTTGCCCGAGCCCATCATGCCGACAAGCACGATCGCCCTGCCGTTCAGGGCGGCGCGCACGGCCAAAGCACGCTCATCATTCATCGCTTGCGGAGCTGAAAGGAGGACGCCGAAGTGTTGCGGTCGAGTCATTGGCGCAAATCTAACCCGCGCAGCGCGGAATTTCATCTGCGCCGCCGAGGGCGCGCGAAAGATACGCGACCATGAAGGCGGGCAGGCGCGGGTCGGCAAGCGCCGTCAAGTTCGAAACCATATGCGCGTCCGCGAGTTCGGGCGCGCTTTCGGTCGCGATAAAGGCTTTCACCCTGGCGAGGAGGGCGTGCGACGGCGCGTCGAAATCCAGCCTCTTGACGCAGGCGACATGCTGGCGATCGAATATCGCCGTCCAGCCGGCCGACGCTTGCGCGTCCGAGGCGGCGAGGCCCGTCTCTTCGGCGAGTTCGCGCACGAGACTGCCGGCGAGATCGACGCGGCCGCCCGATACGACGTCGGTAGGGTCGGGGGTGCCGCAGGGAAAATAGAGCTGGCCGGCGAATGAGTGGCTTGGCCCCATTTCCCCGAGGAGATAGGCGCCGTCGCGGGCGCGCGCCGCCGGCATCGAGAAGCAATTATATACGGCTTCGTCGGGCCAGCCGAATTCTCGCCAGGCAAGAAAGCTCGAGAAAGGCGTCTCGAAGAACGCCATGCGCAAGATGCGCGCGCCATCTTCGCCCGTCGTCCGCTCGACGCGGCAGGCGAGCAGCACCGAACCGTCGTAGAGCGCCGGATTGGCGCGCCGACGCTCCTCCCAATGGCGCTCGATGTCGGCGGCGCGCTCCTCAACGAAGCCCCAGCGATGATCGACGCAGCGACACTCGAGGCGATCAATCTCCGCAATTTCGATGGTCACAGGCGGGCCGCTCCTTGGCCGCAACGGCGCGCCGAGCCGTCACATCTGTACTGGACTCGATTGCGCGCGCTGCACCCCGGATTTCGCCTGGACTGACGAAGCCGCATCGCACACGTCACGCGCTTCGTTACGCCTGCATCTGCAGAAGCGCCATGCTGTCGCGAAATTCGACGATCTCGACGATGCGGCCGTCTTCGAAGCGCACGAAATCCGCAAGCTGCACCTGACCGCGACGACCGGTGCCGCGATGACGCCATTCAACGATTCGACGCGCAGCGGCAGCGCCGCCGTCGACGATGGCCTCGGGCATAGCGGTTCCGAGTTGCTCGAATTCGACCTCGATGCTGCGCACGATATTGATCAGCGCCTCGACGCCGCGATGTCGTCCGGCGTGCGAAACCGTCGTGCGGTCGCCAACGAATTCGCACACGACGTCCGGCGAGCACAGCTTACGGATCAGGGCGATGTCGGGACTGCGGGAGAAACTGCCCATGGCGATTAGCCGGCGCGCCATTTCATCGCGCGCCAATCCCGGGCTGGGGGGATTGAGAATGTCGTCGAGGCTTTGCGGCAAGAAATCGGCGCCGCGCGCGACGCAACGCTGATCCCGGAACTCGTACATTTCCGAAACGAGTCCGTTCCGCCAGCGCAGAAAATGCGCCATGTCCATGCGATGGATGTGGCCGGTGGCGCGGTGGCGCCAACTGCTGATCCATCGCACCACCGTATTGTCGCCTTCGACGAGAACCGCGAGAATTTCGGCGTCGAGCGGTTCATAATCGATATCGACGCGACGCAAATGCGCGCGCAGCGCATCGCGCCCGCGCCATTGTCCCGGGGGAAGCACGCCAAGTCGCGAGCAGCTGTAGTTCAACTCGACGTCTTCGACGAAATGTTCGACCAATGTCGAGACGTCGTACGTCATGCGGCTCCGTACAATCTCGTGTACGCGCCGACGCGTTTCGCTCTCGATAAGCTGGCTCGACCGCCCGCCCGGCCCGTGCATTCATCCCCCGCTATGGCGATGCGCGATGCGCTGACTGCGCCTCGGCAACGCCCCAAACCCGAATGCGCGCTCGCCTTTTTGGAATCATTATGCGCTAATTGCGGTCCTTGTCGACCAACTTATTCTTGCCGATCCAGGGCATCATGCCACGCAGGCGAAGACCGACCTCTTCGATTGGATGCGCATTATTTCGTGCGCGAGTGGCCTTAAAGGAGGTCTGGCCGACTTTATTCTCCAGCATCCAGTCGCGCGTGAATTTGCCCGATTGAATATCGTCAAGCACACGCTTCATCTCGGTCTTGGTGTCCTTGGTGATGATGCGCGGACCGGTGACATATTCGCCATACTCGGCCGTGTTCGACACCGAATAGTTCATATTGGCGATGCCACCCTCATAGATGAGGTCGACGATCAGCTTCACTTCATGAAGACATTCAAAATACGCCATTTCCGGCGCATAGCCGGCCTCGACCAGCGTCTCGAATCCGGCCCGGATCAATTCCACGAGGCCGCCGCAGAGCACGACCTGCTCGCCGAAAAGATCCGTTTCGCATTCTTCGCGAAAGGTCGTTTCGATGATGCCGGCGCGGCCGCCGCCGATCGCCGCGGCATAGGACAGCGCGATCTGCTTGGCGTTGCCGGAAGCGTCCTGATGCACCGCGATCAGGCAGGGCACGCCGCCGCCCTTGAGATATTCGCCGCGCACCGTATGGCCCGGGCCTTTCGGCGCGATCATGGCGACGTCGATATCCTTGCGCGGCTCGATCAGGTTGAAATGGATGTTGAGGCCGTGGGCGAAGAGCAGCAGCGCCCCCGGCTTCAGGTTCGGCGCCATCTCATTGGCGTAGATCTCGCCCTGCAGCTCGTCGGGCGTCAGCATCATGATGACGTCCGCCCATTTGGAGGCCTCGGCGACGGTCATGACCTTGAGGCCGGCGCCTTCCGCCTTTGCGGCCGAGGCGGAGCCGGGGCGCAGCGCGACCGCCACTTCCTGAACGCCGGACTCCTTGAGATTGAGCGCATGCGCGAAGCCCTGGCTGCCGTAGCCGACGATGGCGACTTTCTTGCCTTTGATCAGATTGATGTCGGCGTCCCGATCGTAATAAACGCGCATGTGCTCTGCTTCCTTGATGTGCGTGCGCTCGTAGGGGAACGGCGCGCCCCGCGCCGTCGAATTCGCTGGCGGGCTCCTTCTACGCGGGCCGCCCGGCAAGGTCAAAATTCTCGCGCCTTAGATCGGATCGGGCCCGCGCGAGATGGCGGCGACGCCTGTGCGGGAAACCTCGACGAGCCCGATCGGACGCATCAGGTCGATGAATTCATCAATCTTGTGCGGTTTGCCGGTCAGTTCGAAAATGAAGCTCTCCGTGGTCGCATCGACAATGCGGGCGCGAAACGCTTCGGCGAGCTGTAGCGCGAAGGTGCGGTGGTCGCCGCGACCTTTGACTTTGACCATGGCGAGTTCGCGTTCGAGCGAGCGCATCGACATGGTGAGGTCGGTCACCTGATGCACGGGGACGAGTCGCTCGAGCTGGTGATGGATCTGGTCGATCGTCTCCGGCGCGCCGGAGGTCAATATGGTGATGCGCGAGAGATGTTCGGCGTGGGCGACCTCGGCGACCGTGAGGCTCTCGATATTGTAGCCGCGGCCGGAAAACAGGCCGACGACGCGCGCCAAGACGCCCGGCTCATTGTCGACGAGCACGGAGAGCGTATGCGACTCGACCTTGGAGTTCGGCGCGGCCGCAGAATAGGGAGATGGCGGAGAAGCAGGAGCGTTCATCTTTTTTCCTGGACGGTCGGCAAATCGGCAGTCGGCAGTCGATTGCAGCGCCACGACTGCCGATTGCCGAAACCCGACCGCCTAAACAAGCATCTTGCCTTTTTCGTCGATGATCGCGCCGATCTCTATCCCAGCGTCGTCGGAAAGATCGGCGAGCAGCATGTCGTTATGCGCCTTGCCGGAGGGAATCATCGGGAAGCAATTTTCGACCTTGTCGACGACGCAGTCGAAGATCACCGGTCCGTCATAGTCGATCATCTCCTGGATCGCGGCGTCGAGCGACGCGGGATCAGAGCAGCGGATGCCCTTGGCGCCGAAGGCTTCAGCGAGCTTGACGAAATCGGGAAGCGCCTCGGAATAGCTATGGGAATAACGCCCGCCATGCAGCAGCTCCTGCCACTGGCGCACCATGCCCATATATTCATTGTTGAGGATGAAGATCTTCACCGGCAGGCGATATTGGATCGCCGTCGACATTTCCTGAATGCACATCAGGATCGAGGCTTCGCCGGCGATGTCGATCACGAGCGAACCGGGGTGCGCGAGCTGCGCGCCGATCGCCGCCGGCAGGCCGTAGCCCATGGTGCCGAGCCCGCCCGAGGTCATCCACCGGTTCGGCTCTTCGAAATGATAATGCTGGGCGGCCCACATCTGATGCTGCCCGACCTCGGTGGTGACATAGACGTCACGATCCTTGGTCAGCGCATAGAGCCGCTGCACCGCATGCTGCGGCTTGATCGCCGTTTCCGAATTGCGGAAGGCCAGCGATTTGCGCGCCCGCCACTCGTTGATCTTCGCCCACCAATCGTCGAGCGGCTGCTTGTCGGCGCTCATCGCCTCGGCGCGCCACAGGCGCACCATGGCTTCGAGCACATGGGCGCAATCGCCGACGATGGCGAGATCGACCTTGACGTTCTTGTTGATGGACGAACGATCGATGTCGATGTGGATCTTTTTCGAGCCCGGCGAAAAGGCGTCGAGACGTCCGGTGATGCGGTCGTCGAAACGCGCGCCGATCGCGATCATCAGATCGCAGTCATGCATGGCGTGATTGGCTTCCCAGGTGCCGTGCATGCCCAGCATGCCGAGCCAGTTCTCGCCCGATCCCGGATAGGCGCCGAGCCCCATCAGCGTCGAGGTGATGGGAAAGCCCGTGAGGCTCACGAGTTCGCGCAGCAGTGTCGACGCCGCGGGTCCGGAATTGATGACGCCGCCGCCCGTGTAAAAGATCGGACGCTTCGCCGTCGCCATCAGGCGCACGGCCTGCTGCATCGCAGCCATGTCGGCGTCGAGCTTGGGATGATAGGTCTTATGCGCGGCGCTGCGCGGCGGGGCGTAGACGCCGCGCGCAAACTGCACGTCCTTGGGGATGTCAATGACAACCGGTCCGGGCCGGCCGGACGAGGCCACATAGAAGGCCTCGTGCAGCACGCGCGGCAGATCGGCGATGTTCTTGACGAGATAATTGTGCTTCGTGCAGTGGCGGGTGATGCCGACCGTGTCGCATTCCTGGAAGGCGTCGGAACCGATGAGATGCGTCGGCACCTGGCCGGTGATGCAAACGATTGGGATCGAATCCATCAGCGCGTCGGTGAGGCCGGTCACCGTATTGGTGGCGCCAGGTCCCGAGGTGACGAGCAGCACGCCGACCTTGCCTGAGGAGCGCGCATAGCCTTCCGCGGCATGGGCGGCCCCCTGCTCGTGGCGCACGAGAATGTGTTGCACCTTCTCCTGCTGGAAGAGCACGTCGTAGATCGGAAGGACGGCGCCGCCCGGATAGCCGAAAAGAATCTCCACGCCCTGGTCGTTCAGGGCTTCGACCACCATTTCGGCGCCGGACATTTCCTTCGACATCATCATTTTCCGTCTTGCTTCTCGCGGCGGGCGACTAGGATGTTTTTCGTCTTCGGGCAACAAAAAAGGCCCTCTTGGGGCCTTGGGTCAAGCGCCATTGGCGGAGGCCGGGCCTAGCCCTGCTCCGTCCGTGGCGCTTCAAATACGAGAATTGCGCGCATTTACGCGTTCCGCCCCTTCGTTCACGGCCGACGTTACGGGAGGCGCGGTGGAGAATCAAGGGCGGAGAATGAATCTTCAGCGGGCGATCCATCCGCCGTCGACGACAAGGAGGTGGCCAACGATGAAGCGCGCCTGTTCGGAGCACAGGAACAGCACGGCCTCCGTCAGCTCTTCGGCCTTGCCCATCCGTCCGATCGGAAACAGCTTCCCGGCCTGCTCAGGGCTGATGCGCTCCTTCTCCATCCATTGACGGAAGACGTCGCCGGGGGCGTCGATGCCGCAGGCGCAGATGGCGTTGACGCTGATATTGTCCTTGGCGACCTCGAGCGCGACCGTCTTGGTCAAGCCGTCGACGCCGCCCTTGGAGGCGGCATAGGCGCCCTCCGTGGGATTGCCGGTGAGGCTGCCGGTGATCGACGACTGGTTGACGATGGCGCCGCCGCCGTTTTGGCGCAACTGCCGGATCTCGTGCTTCATGCAGAAGAACACGCCGCGCAGATTGACGTCGATATGAAAATTGAAACCGTCCTCCGTCTCCTCGGCGATGGGTTTGAAGCGCACGACGCCGGCGTTGTTCACGGCGCAATCGAGGCGGCCATAGGTCTCAGCCGTCTTCGCCACCATGGCTTCGACGTCCCGCTCGATCCGCATATCGGCTGGCGTGAAGAGCCCCTCGCCGCCTTCGGCGCGGATCATGTCGAGAGTCTCGTGTCCGCCGGCCTCATCGATGTCGGCGAGCGCTACCCTCGCCCCTTCGCGGGCGAAGGCGAGCGCCGTCACCCGGCCAAGGCCTCTCGCCGCGCCGGTGACGAGCGCGACTTTACCGTCAAATCGAGCCATGAGCCCCTCCCGAGCCTGAGCGGAAGCTTTCACCCGCCGCCGTCGCGGTCAAGCTCGTAAGAGGCGATCATTTGAGGCGATCACGCGCCTTCGGCGGCGAGCACGCGCTTGACCCCTTCGTCCGCCGCCATCATGTCGTGATGTTTCTGAACATTGGGATATTTCGACAGCCCATCTTCCAGCAACGACGCGCCCCAGCGCTCCATCGGGAAGACATAGGCGTCGAGATAGCTGCGCTTGTCGCCGACCATGAAGCGCCGCCCGGCAAGATGCTCTTCGACAATATCGAATTTCTTGCGCACGAGCGCTTTTGCGGCTTCGCGCACATTGTCGAACGCCTCCTTCTCCCGGGCGCGGGTATAACGATTGGGCGAGAAAAGCGGGAAAAAGGCCGGGTGGAGATCGCCGGTGATGAAGGACGCCCAGCGGTCGGCCTCGGCCTCTTCGCGCGGCGAACCGTCGGGGGCGATCCCCGCCTGCGGGAAACGGCTGGCGATATAGCGCAGCACGGCCGCGGCCTGGGTCAGGATCCAGCCTTCGCCGGTGTCGAGCGCCGGCACTGCGCCCGCCGGATTGATCTTCAAATATTCCTTGTCGCCGAACTCGACCGCCTTGGTCTCGTAAGGTTCGCCAATCCATTCGAGCGCGATATGCGGCGCGAGCGAACACGCGCCTGTATGATAGTAGAGCGTGACCATGAGGGGCCTCCATTGAGAGCGTCGCTCTTAGAATAGGGCGGCGGCCCAGGAGGGTCGCGCCTACCCCTCGCCGCAGTCGAGGATCCAGGTTTTGTCGCAGAAGGCGACATAGAGGCGCTCCTGCCCGAGCGCCGCCCCGAGCGCGCCGGCGAGTTCGTTCAGCATCGCCTCGATCTGCGCGTCGGGAAGGCCGCCGAGATAGGCGTGCACCGCTTCGCCGGTGAAGATCGCGACCGGCTCGCGGTCCGAACCGACCGTGCCGTCGTCCCTGGGCCAAGCGTAGGTCACCTCGCCGCGGGTGAACATGCCGGAGAGCGCGGGCTGGCCGGCTTCGACGCGGCGGCGCATCCAGGCGTGCGCGCAGCGCACCGCTTCGGATAGGTCATAGACGCGGCCCTCTGCCTCCCAGCCCTCGCGCAGCCCGACGGTGATGCGGAAATCCCGCCGCGGCCCGCGTGAGCCGTCAACGAGGCGATAGACGCGCTTGCTCATGAGCGGAAGGTAAGGCGCCGGGCGCCCGCGAGAAAGACGGTGAACCGAGATAGCGCCGCGCGCCTAAAGGTCTTCGATCGCGCCCGTGGCGATGTCGAATAGGCGCCTTGACCATTCGTCGAGGTCGCGCGGGCGTTCCAATGGCTCGGTCAGCGCTTGCCCGTCCATGTGGAAGCAAGTTTTTGCAGCGCCTTATCCGCTTCCTGCTCAGCTTCGCGCTTGGTTGCGTAGGAATGCGGGGAGCGCAGATGAATCTGTGACCCCTCGCAGACAGTCCAACGGAACCGCCCCGCATAGAGTGGGTCAGGCTCAATTCTGGACGTAAAGAGATCTGTTTCGCGCATGGCTGCATTATGCGCGCGGCCGCCGATTTATTCCAGAGCGCTCACCGATTCGAGACGAAAAGCTTCAATCTCCGAGACGACGGCTCATGAGCGCGTGGATGCCCGCGACAAGCGCGGGCATGACGCGGATAAGTTGCGCTTCTTCGATTCAGTCGCCAGGCTTTTTGTTTATCGGCTCCGCCCCTCGCCGTCAGCGCTGCTCGCGCTCTACTGCGCCGCGACCGGCGTGTGTCGCGTCTCGTCGCCGCGGCCGGCGAGCAGCCCTTCGATGGAGATGTCCTCGTCGAGTTCGTCCCAATGCAGGCCTTTGCGGCTGATCTCGTAAACGAGGCGCTGCGCCGGCGTCGCATGCAGAAGACGCGGGAACCAAACGAGCGGCACGCCGAGCGTGCGCCCGTCCGACAGCTCGACCCACATGCTATCGTCGTCAAAGCGTAGGGACTTAGCCGAAATGCTCATGCCAGGCCCTTTCTATGAAGGGGGCACGATCCTGTCGCCCTTACCCCTCCAGCAGCCTTCGCGCGATGACCTGCGCCTGAATCTCGGCCGCGCCCTCGAAAATATTGAGGATGCGGGCGTCGCAGAGCACGCGCGAGACCGGATATTCGAGCGCGAAGCCGTTGCCGCCATGGATCTGCAAAGCGTTGTCCGCTGCCGCCCAGGCGACGCGCGCGCCGAGCAGCTTCGCCATGCCGGCCTCGAGGTCGCAGCGCTTGCCCTCGTCCTTCTCGCGCGCGGCGAAATAGGTGAGCTGGCGGGCGATGTGGATCTCGATCGCCATGGAGACGATCTTGTTGAAGACGCGCGGGAAGGAGAACAGCGGCTTGCCGAACTGAATGCGCTCCTTGGCGTATTTCAGTCCGAGGTCGAGGGCGCATTGGGCGACGCCGAGCGCCCGCGCCGCCGTCTGGATGCGGGCCGACTCGAAGGTCTCCATGAGCTGTTTGAAGCCCTTGCCCTCCTCGCCGCCGAGAAGATTTTCGGCCGGCACTTCGAAATTGTCGAAGCCGATCTCGAACTCCTTCATGCCGCGATAGCCGAGCACTTCGATCTCGCCGCCGGTCATGCCCTTGGCGGGGAACGGGTTCTCGTCGGTGCCGCGCGGCTTTTCGGCGAGCAGCATGGAGAGGCCCTTATAGCCCTTCTCATTGGGGTTGGTGCGCACCAGCAGCGTCATCACATCGGCGCGCACCGGATGGGTGATCCAGGTCTTATTACCGAAGACCTTATAGACGCCGCCCTCCAGCGTCGCGCGGGTGCGCAGGCCGGCAAGGTCGGAGCCATTGTTGGGCTCGGTGAAAACCGCGGTCGGCAGGATTTCGCCCGAGGCGATTTTGGGGAGATATTTCTCCTTCTGCGCCGGCGTGCCGCCGACGAGGATCAGTTCGCCGGCGATTTCCGAGCGCGTGCCGAGCGAGCCGACGCCGATGTAAGCGCGCGACAATTCCTCGGAGACGACGCACATGGCGATCTTGCCCATGCCGGAGCCGCCATATTCCTCCGGAATCGTCAGGCCGAAGACGCCGAGGTCGGCCAGGCCGGAAATGACGTCGAGCGGGATGTATTCATTCTTCGAGTGCCAGTCCTGCGCATAGGGCGTGACATTGGCGGACGCGAATTTGCGCATCTCGCTGCGGATGGCTTCGAGCGTCTCGTCGAGGCCCGACGCGCCGATGGTCTCCGCCGCGGCGTGATGGTCGATGAGTTCGGCAAGGCGGGCGCGGTTCGCCGGCGTATTGCCGGAAAGGATCAGCCGGTCGACGCAGGCGGGACGCCGCGCCGCGATCTGCTGGTTCGTCAGGCCGAAATCGCTGAGCCGGACGATCTCGCCCTGGCTCATCGGAATGCCGCCATAGACCTGGGCGAGGAATTCGGCGAAGCCGATCCGGTTCAACAGCTCTTCGGTCTCGCCATAGGCGCCCTCAGAGGACAGGCGCTCGGCGTAGTCAATCAGTTCGCGCAGGCCCTGCACATAGGTCGCGAGCCAGGCGAGCCCATGGGCGGCGTGCTGGTCGGCTTCGAACAGATCATTGGCGATCTTGCCGTCGCGGGAGTCGCGGGCGCGCACGCTGGCCAGCGCATCCTTGTAAAGCGCCTCGACGGCGGCGAGCGCCTCTTTCGCGTCACTGGTCCAATCGGCGGCTGCAAGTTTCGTCGCGACGGCTGCGGTCATTCTGCTTTCCGGAAGTCGAGGCGCCCCTTCGGCGCTGAGCAAATTCGCGCCCTACATGCCGCCATTTGGCTCGCCGCGCAACCGCGCCAGCGGGGTAGCGCCTCAGTTTGAATTTCAGCTTTGGGCGAAAAACTGAAACTTTTCGCTGGCAGGCGGAATGCCTGCTTCGCGCCATGAGCGGATATCGAACGGCTGTCTTCAAAGACCGCGCGCGCGGCCCAAAGCTGTCCTATATGGATTTTGGATTGAGGTTCTGGCTGCCGCTGGACTTCACAGTCGGTGCTAAGCATAGAGTTTGCTCGTTTTCACAGATGGCTTCCTTGCGCGCTAAGGATCACAAAATGTCCGATCTGTCTTCCTTTCAGCCTATTGCAACAATAGTTTCCGCTCTGATTTCGGCGGCGGCGGGTGCCGTGGCAACATATTTTATCATTGCAAAGCGGAAGGCGGTGACATTTTGGGTGACTGAGACAGAGGATGTGACGTTGCCACTGCGGAAGCACAATAACGCCATCTCTTTTAAGGTTAGCGGGCGCGAATTTCTAAACCTAAACAGGTCAGAAGTATTCATCAAGAATACTGGTAACACATCAATTGCAGATTTTCGGTTTGATATTGAAATTCCAAATTTGCATCATGAATATATGGCAGAGGTTATCGTAGATAACTCTGACTTGCAAAAAGCTGTCAAGCTTAATTTTGATGAGCCCCGCGTAGATGTAGATCCGATGATACGTTTTAACATCGTACCGTTCTTCAACGGCTCAGAATCATTTAAAGTTCTGGTCTATTCGGATGGTGTCACGAAGGATTGCAAAATCCACTGTCGAGTTCAAGATGTCAAAACTAGGATCAAAAGTGGGCCATACATGTCATTTATGGATTTTAAACGGGCTGCGCTTTCTGATGCATCAATATTGGTGGCACTAATTGTGGTATCAGTTATAGCAACCTCAATTGCAGGGGCAACCACTCTTTTCGTGCATGCCTTCGATTGGATAAAGGGAATATCGGTATCCGCCCCCTTATAATGGCCAGACGTGAAGCGGCAGCCCGCCTTTGGGCCGCGTCGTAAAATCTGGGGCAAGCTCCAGCCGATGACCCTCGACCGGCGCGAAACGAAAGTCGCGAACGAGCGTCGCAAGGATCGCGGTCATTTCCAGCATCGCGAACCCCATGCCGATGCAGATGCGCGGGCCGGCGCCGAACGGCAAGTAGGCGCAGCGATGGCGCGCCTTGGCTTTTTCCGGCGCGAAACGGTCGGGGTCGAAAGCGTTCGGCGCGTCCCAGAGTTTCTCGTGACGATGCAGCGCCCAGAGCGCCGCATAGACCGGCTCTTTCTTCGAGATTTTATGCGGGCCGAGCATCATGTCTTCGCGCGGCTGTCGCCCAATCGCGGCGGCCGGCGGAAAGAGGCGCATCGATTCCTGTATGACTTGCTTTGTAAATTGCAGCCCCTCGATCCTGTCGCCGCTGATGTCGGCGTCGCCGGCGATCGCGCGCACTTCGTCGCGCAGGCGCTCCTGCGACGCCTGATCCTTGGCGAGCAGCCACAGGCTCCAGCCGAGCGCGACGGCCGATGTTTCATGCCCCGCGACCAAAAAGCCGTAGAGATTGGCGATGAGTTCGGCGTCGGTCATCGACCGGCGGCTTTCGGGGTCCTTGGCGGCGAGCAGCCGATCGATGATCGCCTCCGTTTGCCCGCCCGATGCGCGCCGCGTCGCAAGGAGGCGCGCGGTCTCGTCGTAAAGGTAGCGCATGTCGCGATTGACTTTCGATGACCCCGGAAACGGCAGCCATGTCGGCAGTCGAAGCAGGGTGAAGATCCGCGACCAGGAGATGGCGGCGAAACTCTCCTGCAAGGCGGCGACAAACTTGCCGCGATCGAAGGCCCCGGTGACGCCGAGCACGGCTTTCTCGATCACCGCGAAAGTTACGTTCGACATGGCGTTCATCGCATCGACCGGCGCCCCCTGCGGCGCAAGGCGCCAAGCCTCCGCCTGGGCTTTGGCGCAATCGACGAATGTCGGCGTGAGCGCCAAAAGATTTTCGTGTCGGAAGGCGGGCGCGAGCGCGCGCCGCTGCCATTTCCAGTCCGCGCCTTCGACAAAGAACAACGCATCGCGGTTAATGACGGACGATAACGCGCCGATTGTGATGAAGTCGCGCGTAAAACTGTCCGCGCGCGTGATCAGCATGTCTTCGATGAGTTCGGGATCGGTGAGATAATGCGTGCGCCCGACAAACGGCCAGACGCTCTGAAACGTGAAATAATGTTCGCGATAGGCGGCAGGCGGCCAGTTTTCGAGAAAATTGCGTTTGGTTGAACGCCAGGACGGCCGCTCATTTGGCGTGAAGGGCGTGAAATCCGGATCGTGAAACATCGCAAAGCTCCTGCGCCGCGAAGATATTCGCTTCAATGACGAGGGCGAACCCGCGCAGGTGGATCTGGCGAATATTGTTTTCCTCACCCTCATCCTGAGGAGGCCTCGAAGAGGCCGTCTCGAAGGACGAGGGTGAGGAAAACTACGCGAAATCGGGCTTCCTCGTCCTTCGAGACGCGTGCTGCGCACGCTCCTCAGGATGAGGAAGCCCTTCACCCGATCGGCCTGCGAACCTGCGCGAAAAATCGGCGCAGAAAAAGAAGTCGGCAGCGCCGGTCAAATCCTGCAGCGGCGAAATCCGCGCCAAGCAAAAATAGCGAGAATCAGCATCGGCAGCGCGACGCCGATGAGCGGGCCGGCGAGTCCGGCCGGCGCCCGCGCCATCAACTCTTCATCCGCCTGCGTGAATTTCGGCATTGCGGCGTAGTCCTGCGCGGTGAGCGAGGCGCCGGCCTTGGCGCGGGACAGGAAGAACTCGCGCCAGTCGACATGGAAGGCGCGGATGCGGTCGAGAAAGGCGCGATAGCGCGCCTCCCCGGAGCCGGCGACATCCGCCATCGCCTGATAGGTCAGATAGGCCGGCGAGAGATAGCCGAGCCTGTCCGCCATGTCGCGCTGGCGGGCGAGCTGCGCGTCATGCTGTGCGACGATCGCCTCGACTCGCTGGAAGGCGGCCTCCTGCGTCGCGAGGCGGTGTAGCGTCATCTCCTGCGAGCCGCCGGCCGGCCTGCCGCCGCCATGTTCGTCGGCGTAGCGGGCGAGCGAAGCGTCGCGCGCCTTGTCAGCGTCGGTCGAGGCGGCGCGCGCCGCCAGCACCATGTCGATGCGCGACGGCGCCGGATGGGCGAAAGCGGCGATACTGTTGATCGCGGCGGGCAGGATCATGGTGATCGCCACCCAGGCGCCGATCAGCGTCAGCGCGTTGAACGCCGACCCCCGGCCGAGCCCATCGACGGCGGCGGCGAGCGCCGCCCAGAACAGGCCATAGAGCAGCACGACGAAAAGCAGCGCCGCGAAGCCGGGCGAGGCAAGGCGCTCCCATCCCGCGAAAATCCAGACGCCCGCCATAACCGCCAGCAGCGTCGCGGCGATCGGCGCGGCGACGCGCGCCGTCAGCTTGCCGGCGAGCGCGGCGCTGGGCCGGCGCGCCGAGGCGAGCGTCATCGCCAGCGTTCCCTGCTCGCGCTCGCCGGCGAGCAGATTGAAGGCCATCGCCAGAATGACGAGCGGATAGACGAAGACCACGACGAAGGCGAGATCGGTCGCGCCCGACATCAGATTGGCGGGATTGTCGATTTCGTCGGCGAAGAGGAAACTGTCCTTGGAGCCGGTCGTCACCCGGACGGCGGGCGGCAGAAGATCGCTCTGCCCTGTGGCGACGAGCGCCAAAGGCGCGGGCGCGAGCGCGGCGACCGCCGCGGCAGGCCCGCCGCCCATGAAGGCTGCGTTGCGCGGATCGCGATAGGGCGGCGGCTCCGGCGCGGGCTTTCCCTGCGTCTCGCCCTGCTGCAATTGCGCCAGCGTCTTCTGGAGGTTTGTGAGGCGCTGCGTCTCGTCGGCGCGCGCCGCCGCGATCGCCGCCTGTTGCGCCGCGACGCGCGACGCGCCCATGGCCAGCGCAAAAAGCGTCACGCCCGCCAAAATCAGCAGCGCGAACCAGATCGCGCCGTCACGGCGCATCATGCGCGCCTCAAACCGCATGCCCGCGAGGAAAGCGGAAGAGAGGAAAGCGGAAGACATCGGCGCGCTCATACCGGCCGCAGACGCCGCGCCGCCAAGAGCGCGAATGCGCAAGCGAGCGCGAGCCAAGCGAACAGGCCGATCATCGGGAGGGCGCTGTAGCCCAGGGCGAAGACCGCACCGGGCGCCCGATAGGCGAAGGAGGCGATCTTTCGCCACAGCTCGGGTCCGGCGACATAGCTATTGTCGTGGGCGAAATGGATGAGGTTGTCGCTGACCTGGTTTTGGATATCGCGCCGATGCGCCTCGGCGGCCGTGGCGAAATCGAACTGGCTGCGGCTGTCGACGCCGGCGAAGGCCATCGAAATCGGCCGCAGCGCCAGCAGCGGGAACAGGAAGCCGGGCGCGGCGCGCAGCGCGTCCTGACGATCGAAGGCCGACTGCAGCGCGCCGAAGTGGCGATCGAAGATCAGATAGCCGCTCTCGTCGTCCTTGCGCAGCGAGAGGCCGCGGAAGCTGACCGGCAGATCCTCGATGCGCGACACGCCGTATTTTTTCAGCGTCTCGTCGCGGAAGGCGACGAAGGCGGGATGGCTGTCATCATGGCCGAATGTCTTCGCCTTGTCCTGCGCGATGCCGGCGCGAAACTCCTGCCATGTCGGCGTCGGCGCAAAGGCGCGCGCGGCGTCCGTGGCGAGGCGCGGCGCGAGAAAGGAATTGGCGAGCCAGAAGGCGAGCAGCGTGACGAGCGCGGCGCGCGAGCTTCTGGCGAGCGCCGAAACGCCAAGCGCCAGAAAGGCGAAGCCCGCCAGATAGGCGGCATAGGCGGCGCCGAGCGCCCCCAGTCGAAGGAATTGATCGGCGAGCGACAGGCGTTCGCGATCGACGAAAAAGATGAGGGCGAGCGCCGCGACGAAAAAGGCCGGCGCGAGCAGCGCGAAAATCGCGCCGATCAGCGCCAGCGCCTTGCCGGCGAGAATGTCGCGCGGCCTGGCGCCGACGCTGAGCAGCTGTTTCAGCGTGCCGCTTTCGCGCTCGCCGGAGAAGCTTGCGAAGCCCATCAGGATGACGATGAGCGGCGCGATCGTCTGCAGGATGAAGGCGAGCGAGAGCGAGCCGAGCCGCGCGCCGACGCCGCCGTCGCGCGCCTGTTTGAACTGGGTCTCGTTCTGCTTATGCGCCTCGAGCCACACCGCCGAGCCGACATAGGCGTCGACGCCGGGATCGGCGAGCGCCAGCGGGCTCAGCGGCTTGAAGGCGTATTGGCCGAAATGCGCGGCGGCGTGGGGATTCTTGGCGCTCTGTCCCACCCAAAGCTCGCGATCGGCCTGCGCCGCCGCCTCGCGCTCGCGCAGGACGCGGGCGTTCTCGACATAGCCGAAGGCGAGCGCGGCCAGCATCAGCGCCATAATGAAGGCGCAGAGCCAGACGAGGCGCCGGTCGCGGAACAGCTCCAGCCATTCCTTGGCGGCGACGGCGCGAACGATGCGCCAGCGGCTCTTCGCCGGCGCCGTCGTGGCGAGCGGGGCGAGAGCGAGATCGCTCACGCCGCCGCGCTCGCGAAGAGATCGAGATAGGCGCGCTCAAGCCCGAGATGATCGACGTCGTCGGCGCCGAAGACCGATGCGAGACGCCCCTGCGCCATGATGCCGATCTTCGTGCCGCATTGCTTGGCGAGGAAGAGGTCATGTGTGACCATGAGCACCGCCATGCCTTCCTTGCGCAGCCGCTCGATCAGCGCGGCGAACTCATTGGCCGCGAGCGGATCGAGGCCGGAGGTCGGCTCATCGAGCACAAGCGCCTGCGCGCGCCTTGCGAGCGCGATGGCGACGCCGACCTTCTGGCGCATGCCCTTGGAATAGAAGCTCACCGGACGTTCGAAGGAGTCGCGCGGCAGGCCGGCGGCGGCGAGCAGCAAGAGAAGCTCATCGCGGGGCGCCTCGGCGCCAGATATCTCGGTAAAATATTGCAGATTTTCGAGACCGGTGAGCGCGCCGTAGAGCATCACCTGTTCGGGGATATAGGCGAGACGCGCGCGCGCCGCCGAGGGATCAACCGCGGCGTCGATTCCGCAGACCAGCGCCTGGCCTTCCGTCGGATCGATGAAATTGAGGAAGAGATTGACGGTCGTCGTCTTGCCGGCGCCATTGGGGCCGAGCAGGCAAAAGACTTCGCCGCCCGGCACCGTCAGATTGAGACGGTCGAGCGCCGGCGCGTCGGCGCCGTCGTAACGCTTGGTGAGATTGCACGCTTCGAGCATGGCCGCATCCGCCCTACGGCTTGCGCCAGCGCGCTTGGCCTCGCGCCGGCGTCAAGTATGATCTCTTGTTCAAGCCTGCCCCTTCGCGCGGTGGCCGTCAAGCGAGCGGGCGATGAAGGCTCGCAGTGAGAGCTCCTCTTCGAGGTCAGGCGGCGATGGCAATGCCCTGGGACGCTGCCAGCATGTCAGCGAGCAATTCCGTGGGAATGGAAGCAGCCGGCCGAGCTGCAATGGCGCGAATATTAGCATCCCGTGGCTGTAGATCGTTGGCGGGCTCCGCGAGCCAGAACCGCACGTTCGAAGCGGCATCCATATCGCCTCGCGCGGCTCCAGCAAGCGATATGATAACCGCGTCAACCCCCCAGGCGCGATCGAGGAACGGGCGCAGCGCCGCCGCCGATCCCGCCTTCGCCGCCGCGAGAAAAGCCGCAGCGAGCACGGTATTGTCGATCGAAGGCTCGATCACGCCCACGGCGGCGGCGACATAGCGCGCATAGGCGAGGTTCTCGTCTTCATCGAGAAGGCGCCGCACCTCGGCCACGGCGTCGGTCTGTCCGTTTCGAAACTGGAACAGCGCCCTCCGCGCACGCGCTGTCGTCGCGATGTGCGGCGGAAGATCATCAGAATCACCTTCGGCTCTTTCCGCCACAATGGCGGTGGTCGAAGAAACTGGCCGCGGTTTGCTCGTCCGGCCCTGTTCGAAACGTTGTTTCATGTCGTTTGCGATACGATCTTCAGGCTCGATCCCGAGCGCCCCCTCGAGAATGCCGATCGCCTCTGGAAGCCTTGCGCTTTCTCGACCGACAATATCCGCCAATTGGGTGCGCGCCACTACGTCGCGAGGAAAGAGCCGCATCGTTTCGCGCAGCAATGCCTCTGCTTCCCCCCCGCGGCCGACGCGATCGGATAGCAGCAACGCCAGTTGATTGCGCCACTGCTCATTTTCCGGAAATCGGCGAAGCGTTTCCCAGCCAACGCGTTCCGCCGCGTCCAAATGACCCATCGCGGCGAGGGCGTCGCGCCACAACGCCCATGCGTAAACATTGGAAGGCTCGAAACGTTGGGCCAACTGCGCAAGGTCGCGGGCTGTTCTTGCCCGCTTTACTGGCTCGTCGCCGCCCTTCAAGAGTTTCATGCCGACGTTGCAGGCTGTGCGCACGAGATAATACGTATCCCCCGTGCGAGCAGCATAACGCTGATGCTTCGCGACAAGTTGAGCGATCTGCAATGTTCGGAAAGGGCGTTCGTTCCGTATCCCGTCGAGAACCGTCTCGTGCAACGACCGGTCTGGTGGGCTGATCCAGCTATCGGGGACGTCGACCTTGGCCCCGCGAATGAGGTCCAGGTCTTCGCGCCACCAATGTGCCGCCAGAAATGTGCTTTGGGTGTGATTTGTCCTGCGGCTGAGTTCCGATTCCACCGACTCCAGCACCCGTGCGACCAGTGGCGTCCAGAAGGTCGGATCGCGCGGAAAGGCGCCTTCGAGCACCCGCCATTCCCGCAAGAATCGCTTCTTGTCTGGCCGCTGCGCCTCGGCCCAGCGGGCGAGACCATGCAGCGCGGCCTCCTCATTGGCGCCGCCTTCTTCGAGCGGCAGCCGCCGTAAGCCGAGCAGCCCGACCGTCAGATAGGTTTCGTCGTAGGCTCCACGCTGGCCAGCCTCGCCGCAAACACTCAGCCAGAACGGCAGCAAACGTCTCGCCGCCAGCCCTGCCTCTTCCGCAATATCCTGCGTCAGGGCGAGAACACGCCAATATTCACGCCGCAAATCGAGCCCCTGGTCGATGACCAGTGTTTCCGCCCAATTGTTCCAATAGGGGAAGCGCCGGTGAAAATCGACGACCGTATTGCGCGGAGCAAGGCGCTGAACCACCGTCATCAGGTCCAGCGCAGCCAGCGCGATCCGGTCCCGCTGCGCTCCCGTGATGCGCGGCAATGTCTTACGGTAGGTTTCGAGCGCCGCGAGCGCCCCTTCGTCGAAAGCGTGCGACGCCGGGTCGTCACCCGACAGGCCAAACAGCAGCGTTGCGGCGGCGTCGCTCGGTTCCGCGCGGCCAAAGGGGTGGATGTCGGCGGTCCCTTCCACCAGGGCGCGAACTTCCGCTTCCGGAGCGGCGATCAGCCGATCCAGCCAGACGTGACGCCGAGGCGCGATGGTCGCAACCGCCTCCATGCTAATCGTCCACCTCGCCGTTCATATGGGCCCCAAAATCGGCGCGGCCAGAAATTCTCCGCAGTTCATCGAGATGCGCGTCCCGTTTGGCGGCGAGCCTGATCTCGGGCAATGGCCCGACGAGTTCGCCGACCCGAACGAGATGTTGCGGTCGATAGGTTATCCGAACATGAAGAAGTTCGCGAATCGAAGGCCGGGCGGCGGCGCCCTCGGTCAGATCGACTGTAAAGTTCGAACCAGCTTCATTCGGAGCAGGAAAGAAATAGGGGCTGCCCGGCGCTTCTAACACGGTCGGAAAGGCGAAGGCGCGCAAAGCGCCTCGCGGACTGACCCAGCTCCATTCATCGAGCACGTCCTTAACGAGATATTCCATCAACGCGAAGGCTTTGCGCTCGCCGGAGGCCGGGCAATGATGACCAAGGCCCAAACGGTTGCGCAGCCTAGTGAGCCAATCGTTCTCGGCGAGGTCGCCCGCCAGTTCCGATTTAAACGCTACAAAGGCCGGACGAGCGCCGGGAAAACTTTTCCATTGATCTGCGACTTGCGCGATCAACGAGTTGTCGCGAGGTGATGACAGCAGCGCGTTTTCGAGGTCCACGAAATTCTGTCCCGTCCGATTCAGAATGCCGTCGATGCACTCAAGCCTCACCAGTTTTTGGTTCGGCTCGATGTCCGGCATGTAGAGCGCCAAATCATTGATCGACTGGAAAGTCGCCGGAACATGGGCGCGGCGCGCGCCTTGAACTCTAATCCTGAAGTGAGCGGCTTGTATCATTCCCAACGATGCGAGCGCTGGATCGGTCGCTTCGAAGTCGTCGCGACGAGCGTCCGACACCCGTTCTTCGAACAAAAAATTGTCGCCGAGCGCGCGATCCGCGACAGATCGCGACGCTCGGAGAGATGCAAGGTCATTTCGTAAATTATCACGGCATAACAGCATGATGGAAACGCCAAAAAAATTTGGACCGCTCTCGTCGAAGAGCTCTACTTCTGCTTATAGGCTTCCGTCACATCCTCGACCGTGCGCAAGCCGGGCTTTGGCGCCATCACCAGCACCGCCATATTGCCGGGCGCATGTTCGTTCTTCCACATCTTGGTGTGGGCGAGAGGAATCTTCTCCCAAGGGAAGACCTCCGACATGCAGGGGTCGACGCGGCGGTCCAGCACGAAGCGATTGGCGGCCGAGGCCTGTTTCAAATGCGCGAAATGCGAGCCCTGGATGCGCTTCTGACGCATCCACACATAGCGCGCGTCGAAGGTGAGGTTGAAGCCGGTGGTGCCGGCGCAGAACACCACCATGCCGCCGCGCTTCACCACGAGGCAGGAGACCGGGAAGGTCGCTTCGCCCGGATGTTCAAAGACGATGTCGACGTCCTTCTTGCCGGTGATGTCCCAGATCGCCTTGCCGAAGGCGCGGGCGTTCTTGGTCCATTCGACATATTCCGGCGTGTTGACCTTCGGCAGCTGCCCCCAGCACTTGAAGTCCTTGCGGTTGATGACGCCCTTGGCGCCGAGCGAGAGCACGTAGTCGCGCTTGCTCTCATCCGAGATGACGCCAATGGCGTTGGCGCCCGAGGCGGCGCAGAGCTGCACGGCGAACACGCCGAGCCCGCCGGAGGCGCCCCACACCAGCACATTGTCGCCCGGCTTTAACTGGTGCGGCGCGTGGCCAAAGAGCATGCGATAGGCGGTCGCGAGCGTTAAGGTGTAGCAGGCCGCCTCTTCCCAGGAGAGGTGCTTCGGGCGCTCCATCAGCTGGCGATCCTGAACGCGGCAGAACTGGGCGAAGGAGCCGTCCGGCGTCTCATAGCCCCAGATGCGCTGCGAGGGCGAGAACATCGGGTCGCCGCCGTTGCACTCCTCGTCGTCTCCGTCGTCCTGGTTGCAGTGGACGACCACCTCGTCGCCGACCTTCCAGCGCTTCACCTTGGAGCCGACCGCCCAGACGATGCCGGCAGCGTCGGAGCCGGCGATGTGAAAGGGATTTTTGTGCGCATCGAGCACGGAGATGGGCTCGCCCAGCGAGGCCCAGACGCCGTTGTAATTGACCCCGGCCGCCATCACGAGCACCAGCACGTCGTGGCTGTCGAGCTCCCAGGTCGGCAAGACCTCGAGCTGCATGGCGGTTTCCGGCGGCCCATGCCGCTCCTTGCGGATCGCCCAGGCGTACATGTTCTTGGGAACATGCCCGAGCGGCGGAATCTCGCCCATCTCATAGAGGTCTTTCTTATCGGTCAATTTTGGGCTCCTCGCCTTACCGCCCTTATCGGGCCTTGGCATTGGCGGGAGCTTATAAACGTGGCGGCGCGGCGCGAATAGTCCCTAAGTTGAGGGCGGCATGGCCCTTCCCGGCGCGGCGGCGGTCGTCGCGCATTGCCGGATAGCGTCCCTGCCCCTATCATTAAGCTGGTTGAGCCAGTCGATCGGACGAAAGATGGAAATCGGCGCCTTCGAGGCGAAAAACACGCTCGGCAGCCTGCTCGACCGGGTCGAGAAGGGCGAGGAAATCATCATCACCCGCCGCGGCAAGCCCGTCGCGCGGCTCGCGCCTGTGCGAACGGAGCACGACATCGCGCGGGCGCGCAAGGCGATGGCAGAGCTTCGCGAACTCTCGAAAGGCAACAGACTTGACGGTCTCAAGATCAAGGATCTGATTAACGAAGGGCGGCCGTGAGTCTGGTCCTCGATAGTTCCGTTGCACTCGCCTATTGCTTCGATGAAGAGATGACGCCTCAGATTCTTGCGATCTTCGACAGGGTTATCGAAGAAGGCATCGTCGTTCCGAGCTTGTGGCGATATGAAGTCGCCAATGTTCTGGCGCTCGCCGAGCGGAGAGGACGGGTGATGTCCGGCTTCCCGAAAATCGCCGTTGACCGGTTCGGGAAAATCTCGATCGTTCTCGACGAAGAGAGCGACGAACAGGCTTGGATGACAACAATAAGGCTCGCCGCGCTTTACAACCTCACCGTCTACGACGCCGCCTATCTGGAGCTTGCGCAGCGCCGCCGTCTGCCGCTCGCAACCCTCGACGCCGCGCTGGCGCGGGCCGCGAAGGCGGCGGGAGTCGAGACGCTCGTTTGAGCCGCTGGCGGCCTCATCTTGTCAAAACAGGGTCATGTGCTATCGCAACGGGCGAAGGAGCCATTAAAGTGAACGACATGTCCGCCCCGCGCCGCGACAAGCCCTGGATGTTTCGCACCTACGCCGGCCATTCGACCGCCAGCGAGTCCAATAAGCTTTATCGCTCCAATCTCGCCAAGGGCCAGACGGGTCTCTCCATCGCCTTCGATCTGCCGACGCAAACCGGCTACGACAGCGACCACATCCTCTCGCGCGGCGAGGTCGGCAAGGTGGGCGTGCCGGTCTCGCATCTGGGCGATATGCGCACGCTCTTCGACGGCATCCCGCTCAGCGAGATGAACACGTCGATGACCATCAACGCCACCGCCGTGTGGCTGATGGCGCTCTATATCGCCGCCGCCGAAGAGCAAGGCGCGCCGCGCGCAAAACTGCAGGGCACGACGCAAAACGACATCATCAAGGAATATCTGTCGCGCGGCTCCTATGTCTTCCCGCCGACGCAGTCGCTGCGCCTCACGCAGGACCTCATTCTCTTCACCACGAAGGAATGCCCGAAGTTCAATCCGATGAACGTCTGCTCCTACCATCTGCAGGAAGCGGGCGCGACGCCGTCGCAGGAGCTCGCTTATGCGCTGGCGACCGCCGTCGCCATTCTCGACGGCGTGAAAGCCGCGGGAATGCCTGAGGAAGACTTCGCCCAGGTCGTCGGCCGCATCTCCTTCTTCGTCAACGCCGGCATGCGCTTCGTCACTGAACTCTGCAAAATGCGCGCTTTCGCGGAGCTTTGGGAGGAGATCACGCGCGAGCGCTATGGCGTGAAGGACGAGAAGCTCCGCCGTTTCCGCTATGGCGTGCAGGTCAATTCGCTGGGGCTCACCGAGCAGCAGCCGGAGAACAACGTCTATCGCATATTGATCGAGATGCTCGCCGTCGTTCTCTCCAAGAACGCCCGCGCTCGCGCCGTGCAGCTTCCGGCCTGGAACGAGGCGCTCGGCCTGCCCCGCCCCTTCGACCAGCAATGGTCGCTGCGCATGCAGCAGATCATGGCCTATGAGACGGATCTGCTCGAATATGGCGACATTTTCGACGGCAATCCCGAGATCGCCCGCAAGGTCGCCGAACTGAAGGCCGAGGCGATGGCCGAACTCAAGAAGATCGAGGAGCTCGGCGGCGCGGCGGCGGCGGTCGAGATCGGCTATATGAAGGGCAAGCTCGTCGAAGCCAATACCGCGCGCCTCGAGTCGATCGAGGCCGGCGAGCAGATCGTCGTCGGCGTCAACAAATTCACCGGCGGCGAGCCGTCGCCGCTCGCCTCGGGCGACGATCAGATCATGGTCGTGCCGGAACATGTCGAAGCCGAACAGATTTCGCGGCTGAAGGCCTGGCGCGAAGGCCGCGACCAGAAGGCCGCGCAAGCCGCCATCGAAGAGCTGGCGCGCGCCGCCAAGGAAGGCCGCAACATGGTCGAGCCGTCCATCGCCGCGGCGAGGGCGGGCGTCACCACCGGCGAATGGGGCAATGTTTTACGCGGCGTGTTCGGGGAATACCGCGCGCCGACCGGCGTCTCATCGACCGCCCGTCAGGTCGGCGGCGCGCTCGACGCCGTGCGCGGCGAAGTCGAACGCGTGTCGCAAAAGCTCGGCAAACGGGCGAAGTTTCTGGTCGGCAAGCCCGGCCTCGATGGCCATTCCAACGGCGCGGAACAAATCGCGGTGCGCGCCCGCGACGCCGGCTTCGACGTGATCTACGCCGGCATCCGCTCGACGCCGGCCGAACTTGTCGAGGCCGCGAAGAAGGAGGGCGCGCATTGCATCGGCCTTTCCATCCTCTCGGGCTCGCATGTGACGCTCGCGCATGAAGTCATCAAATTGATGAAGCAGGAGGGCGTCGATGCGCCGCTCGTCGTCGGCGGCATCATCCCGCCGGCCGACGAGAAGCTCTTGCGCGAAGCGGGCGTCGCGGCGGTCTACACGCCGAAGAACTACGACCTCAACGCCATCATGACCGACCTCGCCCACATCATCGAGAAGGCGGCGGTTTAAGGCGCCAATGGAAGGTCCCTCATCCTGAGGAGCGTGCGGAGCGCGCGTCTCGAAGGACGAGGGACCGTCTCCAGAAATCACGGCCTCATGGCGGCGCAATCCTCGTCCTTCGAGACGCCGCCTTTGGCGGCTCCTCAGGATGAGGATTGCTTTGGGCTGCCCGGACTTGTGCCGCGCACAGCGCTTGCGCAATATTGCGCCGCAACATCGCCGCAGGAGCGTTCATGTCCGCCGCCGACGCCATCGCCCGTCCCGATTTTTTCAGCCGGGAGCGCACCATCGCGTCCCCCGCATTCAATCGCTGGCTCGTGCCGCCGGCGGCGCTGGCCATTCATCTGTGCATCGGCATGGCCTATGGCTTTTCCGTCTTCTGGCTGCCGCTGTCGCGGATCATTGGCGGCGCGCAGCCGAAGGAATGTCCGGAAACGCTCGGTCTTTTCGCGACGCTCGTCGCCACCGACTGCGACTGGAAGATCAGCTGGTTAGGGTGGACGTTCACGCTGTTCTTCGTGTTTCTGGGCTCGTCGGCGGCGGTCTTCGGCCATTGGCTGGAGACGGCAGGCCCCCGCAAGGCGGGGCTCGCGGCGGCCTGCTGCTGGTGTGGCGGCCTGCTGATCTCGGCGCTTGGCGTCTATCTCCATCAGATCTGGATGCTGTGGATCGGCTCCGGCGTCATCGGCGGCGTTGGTCTCGGGCTTGGATATATCTCGCCGGTCTCGACGCTCATCAAATGGTTCCCCGACCGGCGCGGCCTGGCGACCGGTCTCGCCATCATGGGCTTTGGCGGCGGCGCGATGATCGGGGCGCCGCTCGCCGACCGGCTGATGAGCTTCTACGCCACGCCGGCTTCGCCGGGCGTCTGGCAGACCTTCGTGACGCTGGCGGCGATCTATTTCGCTTTCATGGTCGCCGGCGCGTTCGGCTACCGGGTGCCGTCCGAGGGTTGGGCGCCGGAAGGATTCACGCCGTCCGCGGCGGCCAAGAACGCCATGGTGACGCATCGTCATGTGCATCTCGACGTCGCGTGGCGGACGCCGCAGTTTTGGTTGCTGTGGGCCGTGCTCTGCCTCAACGTCTCGGCCGGCATCGGCGTTCTCGGCATGGCCTCGCCAATGCTGCAGGAAGTCTTCGGCGGCAGACTGATGGGCCTCGACATTGGATTCGATCAGCTCGACGCCGATCAGAAAAAGCAGATCGCCGCGATCGCCGCGGGCTTCACCGGCCTCTTGAGCCTCTGCAACATCGGCGGGCGCATCGGCTGGGCGTCGGCGTCCGATAAATTTGGCCGCAAGATCACTTACGCGATCTTTTTCATCGTCGGCATCGCGCTGTATTCGGCGATCCCCTTCGCCGCGAGCGGGGCGATCGTCGGCCTCTTCGTCCTGCTCTTTGCGGTCATCATCACCATGTATGGCGGCGGCTTCGCGACGATCCCCGCCTATCTCGCCGACATCTTCGGCACGCATCATGTCGGCGCCATCCATGGACGGCTGCTGACCGCCTGGTCGACGGCGGGCGTGCTCGGGCCCGTGCTTGTCAATTACATTCGCGAATATCAGCTGAGCGTCGGCGTCCCGCGCGAAGCCGCCTATAATCAGACGATGTATGTGCTCGCGGGCCTGCTGCTCTGCGGTCTCGTCTGCAATCTGCTCGTGCGGCCCTGCGCCGAGAAATATTACATGAGCGATGAAGAGGTCGCGGCGCAAAAGCACATCACGGTCGCCGAGGTCGTCAAGGCAGATGACGACATCCACGCCGATTTCGAGGATTTTGTCGAAGAAGGGTTGGACCCCGCCGCGACCGACGCCGATCCGCCGGCCGCCGCGCGCGCGCCGCCCGGCTCAAAAGGCGGATCGCTGCTGCTGGTTTTCGCCTGGGCCGCCGTCGGCGTCCCCCTCGCCTGGGGCGTCTGGACGACGCTCCTCAAAACCGCCGCGCTGTTTCACTGATTTTATGAAGGCGCGCGAAATGCCTCCTCTTTGCGGGGAGGTCGTAGGGCGCAGCCCGTGGGGGCTTGGCGTAACAGATCGAGCCGATGCTACCCCACCCGCCCCGGCTTCGCGGGGCCACCTTCCCCGTAAAGGGGAGGGACGCGCAAACGCCCGGCCTTCACTCGATTGCCCCCAGGGGAATCGGGGGAAGGATTGTTTTCCTCACCCTCATCCTGAGGAGCCGCCGCAGGCGGCGTCTCGAAGGACGAAGGTGAGGAAAAATACGCGAAATCGGGCTTCCTCGCCCTTCGAGACGCGTGCTGCGCACGCTCCTCAGGATGAGGAAGCCCTTCATCCGATTCCCCTGCGATTGCCCCCGCGTCGCCTTGATCGCGGCCGGCTTGTTTGCCAGAAGTCGGAGTCGCTTGGCGCCTTCGTGATTCGTTGCGGGGCCGACAAACGAGACGAGGGCCTCTATGGCGACCGCTTGCACGAATGGGCTCGACACCGGTTTTGTCGATCTCGGTTATATGAAAGTCGCCGTTCTTGGCGTGGTGCAGGGCATCACCGAGCTTCTGCCGATCTCCTCGACCGCGCATATGCGCATCGTTCCGGCGCTGCTCGGCTGGAAGGACCCTGGCTCCGCCTTCTCCGCGGCGATGCAGCTCGCGGCGCTCGCCGCCGTCGTCAGCTATTTCTGGAGCGACATCCGCGCGCTCGCCGAGGGGTCCGTACGGGCGCTGGTGCGGCGCGACTTCAACGATTGGACCTTTCGCTTCGTCGTCTGGATCGCGCTCGCGACCGTGCCGATCGGCATCGCCGGCCTCGCGCTGTCGCATACGCTCAACACCTGCGGCTCGCCATTGCGCACGCTGCCGGTGATCGGCATTTCCTCGATCGTGATGGCGGCGCTGCTCGCCATCGCCGAACTCTATTGCAATCACAAGCGCACGCTCGAACATGTCAGCCTGAAGGACGCGATGATCGTCGGCTTCGCGCAGGTCGGCGCGCTCATTCCGGGCGTCTCGCGCTCGGGCTCGACGCTGACGGCGGCGCTATTCCTCGACCTCAAGCGCGAGGAAGCGGCGCGCTTTTCCTTTCTGCTCGGCCTGCCGGCGATCGCGCTCGCGGGCCTGAAGGAGCTGTGGGAGCTGCATAAGGCGCAGCTCGATTTCCACGGCTGGGCGGTGCTGACGCTCGGACTATTCGTCGCCTCGATCTCCGCCTTTGTCGCGATCTGGGGCTTGCTGCGGATTCTCGAACGCTTTTCCGCCTGGCCCTTCGTCTACTATCGCGCCTTCATCGGAATCGTGCTGCTCGTCGGCTTCTACGCAGGCTTTCTCGCGTAGCGCCTAACCCTCTCCCATTGGGAGAGGGTGGCGAGCGAAGCGAGCCGGGTGAGGGGTCGCGCGCTGATCGCCTGAATCCGGAAGCAATCGAGGTTGTTTCCCCTCACCCCGGACCTTCGGTCCGACCCTCTCCGGTCTGAAGTCGGCTGTTGCCGACTTCAGCATTGTTAATCGCAAGTCGAGCAGGCTCGACTTGCGTGGGAGAGGGTTATCACTCCGCCGCCACTTTGAGGCGCTCGCGCGCCTCAGCCCGCAGATCATCGATCGGCGCGAGCGCGCCCTTTTCTTCGTAGTGCCAGAAGGTCCAGCCGTTGCAGGCCGGCAGGCCCTGCGCCAGCGCCCCGGTCTTGTGGATCGAGCCGACGAAGCCGGAGAGCGACAGCGCGCCGTCGGCGCGCACCACCGCGCGATGGCGCCGCCTAGCGTCAACGAGCGTCGCGCCCGGCGCGATGAGTCCCGCTTCGACGAGGCTGGCGAAGGCGATTCGCGGCTCCGTGCGCTTAGACGGGGCCGTCGCGAGCGTTTCATGCGGCAAGGCTTCGATCGCCGCGATCCGCTCCCGCGCCGCGGCTCTGTAGTCGCCGTCGCGCTCGATGCCCAGCCAGTCGCGGCCGAGGCGCTTGGCGACGGCGCCGGTCGTTCCCGTGCCAAAGAAGGGATCGAGCACCAGATCGCCCGGGCTCGAGGCCGCGAGAATGACGCGCGCGAGCAGCGCTTCCGGCTTTTGCGTCGGGTGGGTCTTGCGGCCCGCGCCATCCTTGAGACGCTCTGTCCCACCGCAGATCGGCAGCAGCCAGTCGGAGCGAACCTGGCAATCCTCGTTCGCCGCCTTCAGCGCCTCGTAATTGAAGGTGTAGTTCTTGGCGCTTTGGTCGCGCGCCGCCCAGATCATCGTCTCATGGGCGTTGGTGAAGCGCCGGCCGCGAAAGTTCGGCATCGGATTGTTCTTGCGCCAGACGATGTCGTTCAGGATCCAGAACCCCAGATCCTGCATGATCGCGCCGACGCGAAAAATATTGTGGTAGGAGCCGATCACGAAAATCGTCGCCGAGGGCTTCATCACCCGGCGCGCCTGGGCGAGCCAGTCGCGCGTGAAGGCGTCATAGGCGGCGAAATTTGCGAATTTGTCCCAGTCATTATCGACCGCATCGACGAGACTTTGATCCGGGCGATGCAAACGATTGGCGAGCTGGAGATTATAGGGCGGATCGGCGAAGACGAGATCGACGCTCTCCTGCGCCAGTCGCTCCATTGATGCGACGCAGTCGCCGCACAGGATTTCGTTGCGCGCCGTCGCGCGGAGCGGCCCTTCATTTGTGCGCCCGATACGCGTGACCTGATTTCGGGCTTTGAGGCGAGCCGCCCCGACGCGCGCGCTACGCATGAACTGAACACCATCAACGCAACCAACATGCGAGATAGTGAAGGAGGGAGGTAAAGGGGGCGTTTAGATTGGCAAAACGCCGGCGTCTCTTTTTCGAACGGAAGTCTTAAAGAAATAAAAAGGTTAGCGAATAGTTGACGAAGGCCTCACGCCTCGCGGACGGGCGCGAAGCTGACGCGGTGCGCCGGGCTCGCGCCGTGCAGCGCCAGCGCGTCAAGGTGACGCTGCACGGCGTAGCCGACATTGGTCTCAAAACCATAGTGCGGATAGTGGACGGCGAGGCGGCGCATCATGGCGTCGCGGGCGACCTTGGCGACGATCGAGGCGGCGGCGATAGACAGCGCGGTCGCGTCGCCCTTGATGATCAGCTGGCAGGGGCAGTTGACCGGCGGCCGGTCGTTGCCGTCGATGAGAAGATAGGCCGGCGCCTGGGAAAGGCCGGCGACGGCCCGCGCCATCGCCGCGAGCGACGCCTGGCGGATATTGATGCGGTCGATCTCGGCGGGGGCGACGAAGGCGACGCTCACGGCGAGCGCGCTGACCATGATGCGCTCAAACGCTTCTTCGCGCTGCGCCTGGTTCAGCGCCTTCGAATCATCGAGCCCGCGCGGCCGTCGTTCGGGATCGAGAATCACCGCCGCCGCCGCCACCGGACCCGCGAGCGGCCCGCGTCCGACTTCGTCGACGCCGGCGATCGGCCAGACGCCTTTCCGGCGCAGCTGCGCTTCCAGCCGAAAATGGGGCCCCTTGGCCGTCACAAACGCTCCCCCGGGCGGATCGCTATGGGTCCTGCGACGGTGGCGTCAGTGCAGGACCGCGCAGCGAATAAAGCGCGGCGGGCGGTCGGCTGGCAACCGGAAAGACGGCGCTTGCGGCGGCGTCCAAAGAATTCTCGGCCGCGCAAGCGCGATAAGCTCGCCGGGAGACCAGCCTAAGATGGGCTCAGAAGAGGCTGAGCTGCTGCGGCGCGCGGCGCGGCGGCTCGAACAGATCCGTTCGCAGCCTGGTTTTCTGCGTGAACCCCAGCCGGGCGGCCGCGAGTTCAAAACGCCGGCCGATCATCCAGGCGTAGGGCCCCTCGCCTTTCATGCGGGTCCCGAAGGAAGGATCGTAAAGCTTGCCGTCTCGCGTCGCGCGCATGAGCGCGAGGGCTCTGCGGGCCCTGTCAGGAAAATGCGTCGCCAGCCATTCGGTGAAGAGATCGCGCAATTCGATCGGCAGGCGCAGCATCACATAGCCCGCCTCACGAGCGCCGGCGGCGTGCGCCCGCGTCAAGATCCGCTCGATCTCGTCGTCATTGATGGCGGGAATGATCGGCGCCGTCATCACCGCCGTCGGCACGCCGGCGGCGCTGAGCTTTTCGATGGTTTCGAGCCGCAACTCGGGCGTCGCGGCGCGCGGCTCCATCAGGCGCGCGAGCTTGCGATCGAGCGTCGTCACCGAGATCGCGACCTTCGCGAGGCCCTTGGCCGCCATTGGCGCGAGCAGATCGAGGTCGCGCAAGACGAGCGCGGACTTCGTCACGATGCCGACCGGATGATTGGCGCGCGCCAGCACTTCGAGGATCGAACGCATGATTCGATGGCTCTTCTCGGCGGGCTGATAGGGATCGGTGTTGGTGCCGATGGCGATCGTCTTGGGGACGTAGCGCGGCGCCGACAATTCGCGTTCGAGAAGCTGCGCCGCGCCGTCCTTGACGAAAATCTCGGTCTCGAAATCGAGGCCGGGCGAAAAGCCCATATAGGCGTGCGTCGGCCGCGCGAAGCAATAGACGCAGCCATGCTCGCAACCACGATAGGGATTGATCGAGCGATCGAAGGAAATGTCCGGCGAATCATTCCTGGTGATGATCGTGCGCGGCTTCTCGACGTGGAAATTGGTCTTGAGCGCCGGCAGGCTCTCGAGCGACCCCCAGCCGTCGTCGGCCTCCTCGCGAGTCTCCTTTTCGAAGCGGCCGCTGCGCTTCGACAACGCGCCGCGTCCGCGCCGGCGATCGGCGTCGATGATCGCGGCGCCGTCGATCGGCGGCGGCGCGCCATTTATCTCTACCGATGCCTGAGCCGCACGCCCCATGTTCGCAGCCTCTGCCCAGCGTCGCCCCGAGCTTCGCTGCGCGAGTGCTCAGAACTTGATGCTCGTCAGAACATATAGAGAACATGATACTGGCGCAAGCGGCCTTCCGAACAAAAAAGCGCGCCGACTCTCGACGGCGCGCTTCCTAATTCTGCGCTTGAGGCGCCCTCAGCGCACCAGAATATTCTTGAACTGCCAGGGATCGCTCTCGTCGATGTCCTCCGGGAACAGCCCGGGACGCCCATCGAGCGGCGTCCAATCCGTGTAGTAGCCCTTCACCGGGCCGAGATAGGGCAGCTGCACGTCGAGGCAGCGCTTGTAGTCGACCTCGTCGGCTTCGACGATTCCCGCCTGCGGGTTCTCCAGCGCCCAGACCATGCCGGCGAGCGCCGCAGAACTCACCTGCAGTCCGGTGGCGTTCTGATAGGGCGCGAGATCGCGAGTCTCCTCGATCGAGAGCTGCGACCCATACCAATAGGCGTTCTTGGCGTGGCCGTAGAGCAGCACCCCGAGTTCGTCGATTCCATCGACGATCTCGTGTTCGTCGAGAATCTTCCAGCTCTCCTGCATCTTGCCGGCTGCGCCGAACATCTCGTGCAGAGAAAGCACGGCGTCGTCGGCGGGATGATAGGCGTAGTGACAGGTCGGACGATAGATCGCCTGTCCGGAATCGTCGCGCAGCGTCAGATAGTCGGCGATCGAGATCGATTCATTATGGGTGACGAGAAAGCCGTATTGCGCGCCCGGCGTCGGACACCAGGAGCGCACGCGCGTATTGGCGCCGGGCGACAGCAGATAGATCGCCGCGCCGCAACCGCCCTGATGCGTGCGGCCGATGTCGGGGAGCGCCTTTTCATGCGTGCCCCAGCCGAGTTCGGCCGGCTGCATGCCCTCGGAGACGAAGCCTTCGACCGACCAGGTGTTGACGAAGACGTTGAGCGGCTTGGGATCGCGCGCGCGCTGCGTGTCGCGCTCGGCGATATGGACGCCCTTCACCCCGAGCTTTTGGGCAAGCGCGCCCCATTCGGCGCGCGTTTCCGGCTCCTTGTCGAGCGCGCCGGTGTCGCGCGCGATATTGACGAGCGCCTGCTTGACGAACCAGGAGACCATGCCGGGATTGGCGCCGACGCAGGAAACCGCCGTCGATCCGCCGGGATTTTTGCGGCGCTCTTCGAGCACCGTCTCGCGCAGCGCATAATTGGTGCGCGCTTCATTGGACATGGTCTTGTCGAAGTAGAAGCCCGGCCATGGCTCGACCACCGTGTCCACGCAGAGCGCGTTCAATTCGCGCGCGAGCTTGATGATCGCGAGCGAAGAAACGTCGACCGAGAGATTGACGATAAAGCCCTGGCCGCCGCCGTTGGTCAGCAGCGGGGTCAAGACCTCGCGGTAGTTCTCCGGCGTGAGCCTGGTTTTGAGAAAAGCGATGCCGCGCTCGTCGAGCAGACGGCGATGCGTATCGACGGGATCGATGACGGTGAAGCGCGATTTGTCGAAATCGAAATGGCGCTCGATCAGCGGCAAAATGCCTCGGCCGATGGAGCCGAAGCCGATCAGCACGATCGGACCGGTGATTTTGCCGTAGTTTGGCCAAGTCGACATGAGGCGCAGCTCCCGAGAAAGTTATTGCGCCGCGATAAAGCAAGCATGGACGTATTAATCAAGAGCTTGAGTATGCGCGGGCGGCGCGCATGGCGTGGCGCTGCGCCCGCGCTTTTGCCCGCGCTCGGCGACACGCAGGCCAGTTGGGCGTCTTCGACGACATGGGGGTCGTGGCTCATCAAGTCATGAAGACGCGCAAGGGCCCCTCGTCCTTCGAGACGCCCTCTTCGAGGGCTCCTCAGGATGAGGGGCCATTGGTTTCGCAAAACTGACCTGTTTTTAGAGGGCAGATCTTTTGAGAGCCTCTGCGGTCCTCATCCTGAGGAGCCGCCGAATGGCGGCGTCTCGAAGGGCGAGGACCGCAGCGCGACTTAAATTTAACTTCTTGGAATTTCACGCAGACGCAGCGGCGTTTCCGTCGATGCGCCCCTGCAGGCCGTTGGGCAGGCGCGGATTGGGCAGAATATAGCGCCCGCGCTCGCGCACCATTTTGGTCACCGCCGCGAAATCGAGCTTGCCGGAGCCCAGAAGCGGCACCTGCTCGACGAGCATGATTTCCGCCGGAATCATCAGGTCCGACGCGCCCTTCGCTTTGGCGTAGGCTTGGAAATCGGCGCGCGTCGCGTCCTTGCGCTGCGTAACAAGAATGATTCTCTCGCCCTTGCGCGGATCGATCTCGGTCGCCGCCGCCGACAGCGCGTCGGGCCAGAGTTCCGCCGCCAGCTGTTCGATGGCCGCGAGCGACACCATCTCGCCGCCGACCTTGGCGAAACGCTTGGCGCGACCCTTGATCGTCACATAGCCTTGCGCGTCGATGGTGACGATATCGCCCGTATCATGCCAGCCGTTCTCTGGCGGCTGCACGACGCCGGGCTTATCGATCTTGAGATAGCCCATCATCACATTGGGACCGCGCACCAAGAGCCTTCCGCCGTCCTCCACGCCCGGAACCGGCTCGAGCCGATGTTCGACGCCCGGCATCAGCCGTCCGACCGCGCCGAATTTGTTGAACATCGGCGTGTTGAGCGCGAGGACCGGCGACGCTTCCGTCACGCCATAGCCTTCAAGGATGCGGACGCCGAACTTCTCCATCCACAGATCGCGCGTCGATTGCTTCACCGGCTCGGCGCCGGCGACGACATAACGGATCGACCGGAAGTCATAGGCGTGCGCCGGGCGCGCGTAACCGGCGAGAAAAGTGTCCGTGCCGAAAAGAATCGTGGCGTTTGAGCCGTAAACAAGCTCCGGCACGATGCGGTAGTGCAAAGGCGAGGGATAAAGATAGATCGGAACGCCGGAGATCAGCGGCAGCGTGAAGCCGACCGTCAGACCGAAGGAATGGAACATCGGCAGCACGTTGAAGACCTTGTCGGTGCGTCCGAAGTCGATGCGCGCGGCGGCCTGCGCCGCATTGGCGAGCATGTTTCGATGCGACAAGGCGACGCCCTTTGGCGCGCCTTCCGACCCCGAGGTGAAAAGGATCGCCGCCATCTCGTCGGCCTTGCGCGGGGCGACAGGTTTGCGGAAGCGTCGGAACGCGTCGAGCTTGTCGGCGAAGGAAATGCGCGCCCGCATGTCTTCGAGATAGACGAGCGCGACTTTCTCTTCGAGTGCTGCGACAAGCTTTTCGAGCTTGGCTTTCTCGATGAAGCCGCGCGACGTCAAAATCGTCCTCGCCTGCGCCGCCTCGCAGCCCGCCAGAATATTGGCGGCGCCGGCGGTGAAATTGATCATCGCCGGCGCGCGGCCGGCCGAAATGACCGCGAGGAACGCCACTCCCGCGCCATTGGCGTTCGGCAGCATCAGTCCGATCGCATCGCCCGGCCTCCCGATGCGCGCGATCTTGCCGGCGAGCGCGCGCGTCCCGATCAGCAGCCCGCGATAGCTGAGCTTGCCGGCGATCGGATCTTCGAGAGCGACGCGCGACAGCCCGTGCGTGCGCGCGGCTTCAACGACGGCTTCAAAAAGCGTGCGATCGGCGTTGGTCGCGCGGAAGATGAGATCCGACATGATCTGATAGAGCGCCGCGCCGGCCGCCATCCGCCGCGCCTTGCCTTTCAGTGCGTCATCGACCGTCAGACGGATAGGTTCGAGCACGGTGAGGGTGAATTTCGGAAACCAGCGCCGGCGCGCCTGTTCACGCGTCAGCCGCGAGAACATCGTCGCCTCGGCGCCGTCGATGTGCACCGGGACGACCATCGCGCCGGATTTTTCCGCGATCAGCCCCGCACCGTCATAGACCTTCATCAGACTGCCGGTGACCGTCAACCGGCCTTCCGGGAAGATGACAAGCGGATTCCCGTCCTTGACCGCATTGATGAGCGCGCGCGCGCCAAGCGGATTGGCTGGATCGAGCGGGATCACGCGCATGAATTTCAAAAACGGCTTCGCCCACCATGTCTTCGAGATCGTGCGGTCAATGGCGAAGACCGGCGGCTTTGGCATGACGGCGAAAATCGCCGCGGCGTCGAGAAAGCTCACATGGTTGAGCGCAACGATCGGATTGGGTCCCGCCTTCTCGAAATTCTCGTATCCCTTAACCTCGAGACGGTAGAAGGCGCGAAAATAGATCGAGAGCAGATCCTGCAGCGGCGACGCGACCACCGCCTTGACGATCCAGATCGAAGCGACGAGCGCGACGACGGCCAGGCCAATCAGCAGCGCCGCGAAAGAAACGCCCAAGCTCTGCAGACCCGCAACCCCGACGCCGCCGAGCGCCATGAAGGCGGCGTTCTGCACATTCACGGCGGCGATGGTGCGGGCGCGCTGCTGAGGCGCGCTCTGCGCCTGAATGGCGGCGAAGGACGGAACGATCATCAGCCCGCCGGCGACCGCGAGCAGTGAAAGATCAATCGCGGCGCGCCAAGCGAGCGGTTGAGCGAAGTAGGCTTGCGGCGACAGCGCCGTCGCCGCGTCCGGCGCTGGCGAAAGGAGCAGCGCGAGGCCGAGGTCCGCGGACCCAAAAGCGACGAGCGCCGCGCCGACGGCGGACGGCAGCAGCACGATCTTGCCCTTGAGCAGAAAGGCGGCGAGCCCCGATCCAATGGCGATGCCGACGGCGAACAGCGCCAGATGAATGCTGACGAGGATCTCCGCGCCATGCAGCGTCTGGGTGATGAGCGAGGGCGTCAACGACATGGCGACGGAGCCGAACAGCCAGAAGAGGCTCGTCACCACGGCAAGCCGCCGCAGCGCTATTTGACCACGCAGATGCCGCAGTAATTTAAAGGTTGAGCGGAAGACGTTGGCGTCGATCGCAAGATCGGGATCGGCGCGCCCCGTTGGGGGAATCAGCCACGCCGCGCCAAGCGCCAGCGCCGCGACGCCCATGACTCCCGCGGCGAGGATCACCCCGTCGCCGACATGCAACGCCATGCCGCCGGCGACCGTGCCGCTGAGAATTGCGAAAAAGGTCGCGCTCTCGACGAGCGCATTGCCCGCCGGAAGTTCCTCGCGCGTCAGTTGGTCGGGCAAGATGCCGTATTTGACAGGGCCGAACAGCGCGCCGGTGACGCCAAAGAGAATGAGCGCGCCAAAGAGCGTGGGGATATTGGCGAACAGAAAGCCGGTCGCGGACAATGCCGCCACGGCGATCTCCGCGACGCTGAGCCAGCGCACGACCCGCGCCTTGTCATACTTGTCGGCGAATTCGCCGCCGATCGCCGACAGAAGAAAAAACGGCGCGATGAAGGCCGCGCCGGCAAGCGTAACAAGCGACGCGCCGCTCTCGGCCGCGTGCGCCAGGATCAGGAGCACCAGGGCGTTCTTCAGGAAATTGTCGTTGAAGGCAGCGAAGAACTGACGCCAAAACAATGGCGCGAAACGCCGCGAAGCGAGAAGCGAATGCGTCATGTCGAAGCTTCCGGGAGATGCGTCGTGACTTTCGTCGATGACCCTTAAGGATCGGTCAAGTCGGGCGCGTTGCAATGGGCGTTGTGATCGGGTTGAAGGTCAGCCTTTCGCCATGAACTATGTTCAATATGGAGACTGCAGCGCTTTTGCTCTGCCGTCAACAGAAAAATGAACGACGTTCATGCTGGATTGGGAGACGTTCCTTGAACGAGAAGAACGCCGACGCGGGAGCCGACCGCCGGACGCAGTTGCGTGACCGGCTTATCGACATCGCGCAGGAGACGGTGGCGGCGCAGGGTCTCGCCGGACTTAAGGCGCGCGATCTCGCCGCGGCGGCCGGTTGCGCGCTCGGCGCGATCTATACCGCTTTTCATGACCTCGACGAGCTGATCCTGCGGGTCAACGCGCGCACCCTGGCGCGCCTGGAGGCCGCGCTCGACGCGGCGTTCGTGGACGCCGAGGCGGAGCAGGCGCTGGAAGCCATGGCGCGGGCCTATCTGAGCTTCGCGAGAAAAGAAGAGCCAAGCTGGCGCGCGCTGTTCGAGCACCGATTGCCTCCTGGCGCGCCGGTGCCGGCCTGGTATGCGGACGCGCGCAACCGCCTGTTCAGTCGGTTGGACGCGCCGCTTGCGCAACTGTTGCCGGGCAGGGACGCGATGGCGCGCGCCGCGCTCGCGCGCACGCTGTTTTCGGCCGTGCATGGAGTCGTCGCGCTGGGGCTTGAGGAGAAGATCGCTGAGACCCCGCCAAAATTGCTGGATGAGCAGCTCGGCGTGCTGATACGGCTTCTCGCGGCGGGACTGATGATGGAGTCGGCCCGCTTGATTTGAGCCGCGCGAGCTGACATAGGCGCGCATGACTTTCATTCTGCTGTTTGCCGTAGCGACCTGGGCCGGCGCGCAGAATGCGCTTGCCGGCGGCGGCTCGTTCCTCACCCTTCCCACATTGATGCTGACCGGAATGGACGCGCTGGCCGCCAATATCACGTCATGCGCGGCGCTGTTTCCGGCGCAGGTCGCGACCGGCTGGACCGGCCGCAAGCTTGCGACGGGCGCCAATGGGCTTTCGCTGCGCACGCTGTTCGTGATCAGCATCGTCGGCGGCGCCGTCGGCGCGGCGGTGTTGCTGGGCACGCCGCGGGGGCTCTTCGCGCGTCTCGTGCCATGGCTCGTGCTGTTTGCGACGGTGGTTTTCGCCTGGGGCAGTTTCTTTCGCAAGTCAGGCGACACGCATAGGCATCTCAGCGCGCCGGGAGCGGCGCTGGCGCAATTTCTGATTTCGGTTTACGGCGGCTATTTCGGCGGCGGCATCGGCTTTCTCATGGTCGCCGCGCTGACCATGGCCGGACAGGGCGTGCGCGTCGCCAGCGCCACCAAAAACGTTCTGGCCGGCGTCATGAACGCCTCCGCCGTCGCGATCTTCCTGTTCTCGCCGGATCTGCACTGGCCGCAGGCGCTGGTGACGAGCGTGGGCGCGACGATCGGCGGCGTCGCCGGCGCCCGCCTGATCCATCACATCGACGAAAAAATCCTGCGCATCTTCATCATCGTGGTCGGCGCGGCGCTGACCGTCGGTCTCTTTCTCAGAGCGCCATAATCCGGGCGCCCGACGCGTTCAGCGCGGCGAGGCCGCCCCGCCCGCCATCGCCTTTTCGATCTCGGGAATGAGCGTCGTCGCGATGGCCGAAGGCGTCAGCGGTCCGACAAATTTATAGGCGATGGTTCCGTCACCCTTGATCACGAAAGTCTCCGGCACGCCATAAACGCCGAAGTCGATCGCCGTACGGCCGGCAGGATCGACGCCGACGCGCGCGAAAGGATTGCCGCCCTCCTCAAGGAAACCTAAGGCCTTTGTCGTCTCATCCTTGTAGGAAAGCCCGTAGAGCTCGACGCCTCTGGCCTTGAGCGCTTCGTCGCCGGCGATCGACATGAGCGCCGAATGCTCCTGTCGGCAGGGTCCGCACCAGCTGGCGAAGACATTGACCAGGCTCACGTGACCCTTGCGCAAATCTTGCGTCGAGAGACCGGGAACGCCGGCCAGTCCTTCAAGCGCCGGCAGATCGAAAGTCGGCGCCGGCTTGCCGATCAGCGCCGAGGGGATGCGCGACGCGTCGCCGGAGAACAGCCGCACCAGGAAGACCAGCGCCAGCAGCGCGAAGAGCGCCAGCGGCAGAAAGCGCAGCGCCGAGCGCGGCGCGACGGCGTCGCTCACGCGCCCTCTCCTTCATCCCGCGCGCCGGCCGCGCCGAAGTGCGCCAGCGCCGCGCGCAGGCGGCGATAGTCGAGGACGATGCGCAAGGTCACGACGCCGAGCGTCGCGGCCGTCACGCCATAGGCGGCGGCGATATAGAACCAGTGGCCGCTCATTCCGCCGCCTCCATGCTTTCGTCGCCGGCGATTTCGCCGGCGCGGACGGCCTGCATCGAGAGGCGCGCGAGGCGTCGGCGCAGGATTTCGTTGCGGATCGCCATGATGTGCAGCGTCAAAAACAGCAGCGTCGCGGCGAGCGCCATGACGATGAGCGGCCACAGCATCGATCCGGAGATCGCCGGTCCGTCAATGCGAAACACCGAGGCCGGTTGGTGCAAGGTGTTCCACCAATCGACCGAATATTTGATGATCGGGATGTCGATCGCGCCGACGAGCGTCATGATCGCCGCGATGCGCGCGCCGCGCGGCGTGTCGTCCATCGTCTGCCTTACGGCGATGAGACCGAGATAGAGAAGAAAAAGAACCAGCATCGAGGTGAGGCGCGCGTCCCACACCCAGAACGTCCCCCACATCGGCTTGCCCCAAAGCGAGCCCGTGACGAGGCAGACGAAGGTGAAAGCGGCGCCGAGGCTGGCGGCGGTCTTCTGCGCTGCGTCGGCGAGGGGATGACGCCACACCAGAACGCCGAGCGACGCCGAGGTCATCACGACATAGGCGAAGATGGCAAGCCAAGCGGACGGAACATGGATGTACATGATCCGCACCGTTTCGCCCTGCTGATAATCGGGCGGCGCCGTGAAGGCGCCGTAGAGCCCGATCGCCAGCAGAAGCGCCGTGGCGCCCGAAAGCCATGGCAACGCGCGTTCTGCAAACCGCAGAAAGCGCGTTGGATTAGCGTAAGTGGACAGAAAGCTCATCGACCGCCGGAAACTCCCGCCGACCGTCTAAGCCCCACGGCCATTACCGTCAATTGGCGGCCTTGGACGGCGGCTTGGTCGTGTCCTTGGCGACCTCCTTGGTCTGTTCGGCGAGGATTTGCGCCCTCGGCTTGCCGTGCAGAAGTTCGACCGCCGCGTTGAGCTGTTTGTCCTTCGCCTCATCCGGCGGCACATAGGCTTGCGAGCCGGTCTTTTCCTCGTCGCCAGTCTTGAGATGGCCCTTGAGCGAGGCTTCGCCCTTGGTGTCGTCCTTGCCCTTAAGCTCGTCCGGCACGTCCTGCAGGATGATCATGTCGGGATCGATGCCCTTGGCCTGGATCGTGCGGCCGGACGGCGTGTAATAGCGCGCCGTCGTCAGCCGCAGCGCGCCGCTGGAGCCGCCAAGCGGAATGATCGTCTGCACCGAGCCCTTGCCGAAGGACCGCGTCCCGATCAGCGTCGCGCGCTTGTGATCCTGCAAAGCGCCGGCGACGATTTCGGACGCCGAGGCCGAACCGCCGTTGATCAACACGACGACGGGCTTGCCCTTCGACAGATCGCCGGAGCCGCGAGCGTTGTAGCGCTGGGTTTCATCGGCGTTGCGGCCGCGCGTCGACACGATCTCGCCCTTGTCGATGAAGGAGTTGACGACCTGGATGGACTGATCCAGCAAGCCGCCCGGATTGTTGCGCAGATCGAGGATGTAGCCTTTGAACTTGTCGGCGGGAATGTCCTGCTGCGCCTTGGCCATGGCGGCGCGCAGGCCTTCCGCCGTCTCCTCGTTGAACTGCGAAATGCGGACATAGGCGATGTCGTCGCCCTGTTTACGCGAGCGCACGGATTTGATGTGGATTTCGGCGCGGACCAGTTTGACCTCGACCTTGTCCTTGTTCTTGCCGCGGAACAGCGTCAGCTTGACAGGCGTGTTGATCGCGCCGCGCATTTTGTCGACGGCCTGATTGAGGGTCATGCCCTGCACGGTCTCGTCGTCGATGGCGCCGATGAGATCGCCGGACATGATCCCGGCGCGCGACGCGGGCGTGTCGTCGATCGGCGTGACGACCTTCACGAGCCCGTCTTCCTGCGTGACCTCGATGCCCAAGCCGCCGAACTTGCCCTCGGTCTGCGTCCGCATATCCTTGAACGCCTTGGCGTCAAGGTAGCTCGAATGCGGATCGAGCGAGGTCAGCATGCCATTGATGGCGTTTTCGACGAGCTTCTGCTCGTCGGGCTTCTCGACATAGTCGGCGCGCACTTTGTCGAACACGTCGCCAAACAGGCTGAGATTCTTATACGTGTCGGCGGAAGCAGCTTGAGCAGGAGCGCCGATGACGGCGCGCGCCTGCTGGCCAAGCGTGGCGCATCCCGCTCCAATAGCAATTCCTGTGGCGATAAGGGCTGTTTTGCGAATCATCCGCCGACCTTCCGACTGTCTGACTTTGCCCACCATGGGCCCGAGTCGATTGACGCTCCGTCCTTGCGGAACTCAACATAAAGAATGGGTTGTTTCGCGCCAATTGCGATGGTCGCCGCGGTTTGCGCGGCTCCGTCTCCCATGCTGGCAACCGGCTCACCTGCGAGAACGAACTGTCCCACGTTCACATTGGTGCGACTCATGCCGGCCAGGACCACATAATAACCGCCGCCGGCATTAATGATCAAGAGTTGTCCATAACTACGGTAAGGCCCTGAAAAAGCGATCCATCCGTCGCAAGGGGCGATAACGACGCCGTTTTCGCGCGCCGCGATCGACAGGCCCTTCTCCTTGCCCCCAGAACCGTCGGGCGCGCCGAAACGCCGCACGACCGATCCCGCGGCCGGCGCCGGCAGCCGGCCTTTAAGATCGATGAAGGCGACAGCGGGCGCAAGCCGCGCCGGATCCTTGAACGGCGCAGACAACGCTTTGAGCCGCTCTCGCTCGGAAAGCCTCGCTTGAGCTTTGGCGCGCTCGTCGTCGGCCTTGCGCGCCGCCTCCGCCGCGCGCCGCGCCGCCGCACTGTCCGCCTCCATGCGCGCGATCAGGTCCTTGAGGCTCGTGGCGCGCTGCGCCAGCGCGCGTGCGCGCTCCGTCTCCGCCTGCAAGGCGCTCTGCGCAGAGGAAAGCGCGTCCTGACGTTCGGCGATCATCGGGGCGAGCCTTTCCCGCTGAGCGCTGAGACTCGCTTGCTGCTCCGCGAGGCTTTCGCGCTCGCGCCGAACGCCATCGCGCACCTGCTCGAGTTCCGAAAGATCGCGCTGCAGCTGGCGCGCTTCGGCGCGCATTTGCGGCAACAGCGCGCCGAGCGCGAGCGACGCCCGGACGGCCTCGAGAATCTCGTTCGGGCGCGCGATCAGCGCCGGCGGCGGCTTCCGGCCCATCCGCTGCAGGACGGTAAGAATCTCCATGATCAATCCGCGGCGGCTCTCGAGCGAAGAGACGATCTTGCGCTCATTCTCGGTGAGCGCCGAAAGCCGCTCTTCGATCTCGGCCGCGCGCCCTTCCGTTTCCTGCAGCCGCTGGGTCGCTTCGATGAGCGCGCCATTCAGCCGTTCGCGCGCGGCGGCGTGATCGACAAGCTGCTCTTCGAGTCGACGCGCGCGCTCCTGGGCGGCGCCCATCGTGTCTTCGACGCCGCGCAATTCTTGTTGCTTTGACGAGATGTCCTTTGCGTCCGGACCTTGTTGTTCGGCATGCGCGGAAAATGCGACAGAAATCGCAAGGAGCGCCGCAGAGATGAGCCCGCGCTCGGTGGCTTCGTTACCCGCCATGCTCGAAACGCTCATGTCCGTCCGCGGCATCAATTTCGCTCGGAGGCCGATATGCGCCGGGAATCGCGTCCACATTGCGGCAAAGCCCGGCGAGGATCGCGCGGGCGCGGCGCGAATCAACGAGCGCGTTGACCGATCCCGGCAGTCTGCGTCGCCAGTTCAAGCGTTCGCGATCGGTGCCGGGCAAATTGATCGCATGCGTTTCCCCCGCAAGGTCATCGAGTTGCGCCATGGCGAGCAAGGACGGCGTGCGCGCGATGAACGCATGAAGCGCCAGCGCCAATGCGTCGTCGAAGGCGTCCGACGAGTGATGCGAATCGTCGATGAGCGCCTGCGCGCGCAACGCATCGAGCAGCGCGTCCTTTTCCGCGCAGCGCGCGGCGCGAGCGGCTTCAGCGGCGGCGGGCGCGATCAGCCCCAGCGCTTGCTTCTCGGCGATGTCCGCCGCCGCCCACCAGCCTTCGAGCGTCGGCAAATCATGCGTCGAAACGCAGGCCATGGCTTTCTTGGGATAGAACGCCGGCGGCGCGAAGCCCTCGCCCGAACGTTCGAACCTTAGAACCCGGTAGCTCAGCACGTCGGCGCGTTCGAGGCGCTCGCGGAAGCCCCACGGCGCCGTGCCGAGATCTTCGCCAACGACGACGCATTGCGCGCGTTTGCTTTCGAGCGCCAGCTGACCAAGCAAGGTCTCGAACGGATAGCTCATATAGGCGCCGGCCGCGGGCTTTTCGCCATCCGGAATGACGAAAAGCCGCGCCAGGCCCATGACGTGATCAATGCGCAGCGCGCCCGCGTGGCGCATGTTGGCGCGCAGCAGCTCCGCGAAATCGGCGCCGCCGCTTTTCTCCATTTCGATCGGATTTGGCGGCGGCAATCCCCAATTCTGGCCTTCCCGACTGAAGGCGTCGGGCGGCGCGCCGATCGAGAAGCCGTCCACGAAACTTGCCGCGCGGCTCCAGCACTCGGCGCCATCGGGCGCCGCGCCGATGGCGAGGTCGCGGCAGAAGCCGAGCGACAGGCCGGCTGCGTGCGCATCCTGCGCCGCATGTGCGAATTGCGCATCGGCGAGCCATTGCAGAAATTGCTGAAATTGGACGCGCGTCGCATGTTCGCTGGCGAAGGTGCTCAGCGCCGCATCGCGCGCCTCCCGCAGCTCTTGCGGCCACATCCGCCAGCTTTGGCCGTTGCGCGCCTCGCTGACCGCCTCGAAGACGCAGAAGCGCGCGAGCGCCGCGCCGCCCTGGTCGATGAAGCCCGCGAATGAAACGACAGGCGCTGCGTCGGGCTGGCGGCGCGAACGATCAAGGAAGACGGCGAAGGCGCGTTCGAGCGCCGCCATCTTCAGCGCATGAACGCCGCGATAGTCGACATCCGCGGCGGCGCTGAGAGCCGCCGCGGTCTTCTCGTCGAAATCGATCGAGACGCCAAGCGTGCGCTGCAATTCAGCGACATCGATATAGAGCGGGTCGAGGAAACGTCGGTCGGACGGATAGTACGGACTGACACGGGTGCGATCATGCGCAAACAAGGCGTGCAGCGGATTGATGGCGATGAGCGCGGCCCCCGCCTTGGCGCCGATGCGCGCGAGCTCCGCGAGCGTCGAGAAGTCGCCAATTCCCTGATCGCGCTCGCGGCGCACGGAATAGAGCTGCGCCGAGAGGCCAAATTCGCGTCGCGCATCGTCTGGCAAGTAGCAGCCCGGCGGCGCGACAGTGAGCGCACAGCTCTCGCCGCTCTCGAGCGACAAGTGATGACGCCCGGCGGGAAGCGGCGGCAGACGCGCCTCGACGCCGTCGCAGCGCCGGCCATCCAATCCGCGCCATGTGACCGGCGCGGCGTTCTCCGCGCGCAGCGTGACGCGCGAACAGCTTCCGTCTTGCTGCGTGACGACGATCCAGCTTGGCGTGCGGCCGTTGCGTGCGGCAAGCCGAAGCGTGAAAGTCTCGCCTTCCTTCGCCGAAAGGCTCGCCGGCAACGCGCGTCTGTCACGGAAGTCTGAAAGACGCACGAGACTCTCGCGGGCCTCATCGAGCGTGCCGGACGGAAAACCCAATTGCGCTAGCAGCGCACAGACTGTCTCGCGAGGCGCGTCGTGCAGCGCGCCTTCGACGTCGCGCCATTGTCTTTCGACGCCTGCCGCCTCGGCGAGACGCGAGAGGATGTCCTCCGAAGCGAGCGCAGAAGGCCGGCGCCGCGGGCGCCTTTCCTCGACGAGAAGCACGACAGATCGCGGCGTCGTACGGAGGATTTCTTCAATGTCTTCGCTCGCGCCGTCCTTCGCCGAATTGAAGGCCAATCTCCAACCGCGATTGTCGCGAGCGGGCGGCGGCCGCACCGTTATCTCCTCCAGACCGCGATGCAGAATGACGATGACGCGATCGCTCTCCGCGTAGAGCACGGCGACAAGCGTTTGCGCCTTTCCGTCGCGCCAGTCGTCTTCGCGCATCGTCGCGCCGTCAGGACGCAGCCATTCGACATCGGGGATAAGCGAAACGTCATGCGGCGCGCCCTCGAGAAAGCGATCATCGTGCAAGGCCAAGTGTCGCTTGCGCAGCGCGATGAGCTTCGCCGTCGTCGCGATCAGTTCTTCGTCGGCATGCGCCCAATCGATCCATGAAAGGGCGTTGTCCTGCGCATAAGCGTTGTTGTTGCCGGACTGCGTCTTACCCAACTCCGCGCCCATGGCCAGCATCGGCGTTCCGCGAGAGAAAAGGAGCGTGGCGAGCAGATTGCGCGCATCCCGCGCGCGCGCCGCATTGATCGCGGCGTCTTCGCTCACGCCTTCGACGCCATTGTTCCAGGAAAGATTGTGGTCGGCGCCGTCGCGGTTCGCTTCGCCATTCGCTTCATTGTGCTTATGCGCGTAGGAAACGAGATCGCGCAAAGTGAAGCCGTCATGGGCGACGATGAAATTGACGCTGCGTGACGGGCGCCTGCGCGCGAACACGTCCTGCGAGCCGGCGAGTCGCGTCGCGAGCTCGGCGACGCCGCAGGAATCCCCGCGCCAGAAGCCGCGCGCGCCGTCACGATAGCGATCGTTCCATTCGGCGAAAGGCTCGGGAAAGTCGCCGAGCCGATAGCCGCCTGGGCCCATGTCCCAGGGTTCGGCGATGAGCTTTAAATCTCGCAGCACAGGGTCTTGCAGGATCGCCGAAAGCAATGGCGCGTCGCGATCGAACCCCGAGGGGCGACGCGCGAGCGTCGTCGCGAGATCGAAGCGAAAGCCGTCGACGCCGCCGTAAAGCGCCCAGGCGCGCAGCGCATCCATGATGAGCCGCACGACAGGCGCGCGCCCGCAATCGAGAATATTGCCGCAGGCCGAGTCATTGACGTAACGCGCGCCGTCGTCGGCAAGCCGGTAATAGCTGGCGTTATCCAATCCTCGGAACGAGATTGTCGGGCCGAATTCATCGCTTTCGCCCGTATGGTTGAAGACGACGTCGAGAATGACTTCGAGCCCGGCCCCGTGAAGTCTGGCGACGGCTTCCCGCACTTCACGCCAGCCGCCCGGCGCAAGCCGCGGGTCGGGCGCCATCACGGCGATGGGATTATAGCCCCAGTAATTGGAGAGCCCGAGCGGCGGGAGATGGCGCTCGTCGATCCACGCCGCGCAAGGCAAAAGCTCCAGCGTCGTGACGCCGAGCCGCGTCAGATGCGCGATTCCCGCGTCATGCGCGAGACCGGCGAAGGTCCCGCGCAGATGTTGCGGAATGTCAGGATGGGTCGCGGTGAAACCCTTGACGTGCAGCTCATAGATGATGGTATCGCGCCAGGGATGCTTTGGCCGCAGCGACTCCGCATAGACTGGCTTTGCGACAAGCGCTTTCGGCAAATGCGCGGCGCTGTCGGCGCGCGCCGTCTCTCCATAGGCGAAGAGCGACGGATGCGGCGCGAAGGCGCGATCGAGCGCCAGCGCGTAAGGATCGACGAGCAGTTTCGCGGGATTGAAGCGATGCCCAGCGTCCGGCGTATCGGGCCCATAAGCGCGAAAGCCATAGCGCTGGCCTTCTGTGAAGCCCTCGACATAGCCGTGAAAAACATCGCCGCTGCGCGCCGGCAATTTTATGCGGGCGATCTCCTCGTCGGCGTCATCGAAGAGACAAAGTTCGATCGCCTCGGCATGCGCGGAAAACACCGCGACATTCGCGCCGCTTGCGTCCGGCGTGACGCCAAGCGGCTCCGGCGCGCCCTCGGCGAGGCGGCCGATCATGTGACTCGGCTCCTGCCCGATTCGTCATGCCCGCGCTTGTCGCGGGCATCCACGCGGTTCGATCGGGCGATATCATTCGAGGCATTTCGCAAACTTGCATCATTGCGCCCGATGAAGGCGTGGATGGCCGGCACAAGGCCGGCCATGACGGGGAATTTGTGAGGCGTCACCCAATCTTCGCGGCGACCGCGTCCCGAAAGAGCATCGCGTAGCGGCGCGCCGGATTGCGCCAGGAGACGTCCGTTTTCATGCCGTTGACCTGAATCTTGCGCCACGTCTCGGCGTCCTCGAACAGATTTTCGGCTTCGCGCAGCGCGATGGCGAGCGCCTCGGCGGTCGTCGGCGAAAATTGCAGGCCGGTCGCGACGTCGGCCTGCAGCGCCATCTCATTGGCGTCGACGATCGTATCTTTCAGCCCGCCGACGCGCGAAACGATCGGCACGGCGCCGTAGCGCAGCGCATAGAGCTGCGTCAGTCCGCATGGCTCGAAGCGCGACGGAACGAGAAAGGCGTCGGCGCCCGCCTGGATCATATGCGCAAGCTCTTCGCTATAGCCGATATGAACGCCCACACGGCCCACATGCGCCGCCTCCGCAGCGACAAACCCTTCTTCAAGCGTCTTGTCGCCAGCGCCGAGCAGAGCGAGTTGCGCGCGGCCGCGCATCAGCTGCGGCAGAACATCGAGCAGCAGATCAAGACCCTTTTGCCAGGACAGCCGGCTGACGACGCCGATAAGAAAGGCGTCGGGGTCGACGCGCAGTCGCAGACGTTTCTGCAAAGCCGCCTTGTTCCGGGCGCGCGACGGCAGGCTCCAATGATCGTAGCGCGTTCCGAGATGCGCATCGGTCGCCGGATCCCAGGTCTCTTCATCGACGCCGTTCAATATGCCGCTCACGCGATCCGCGCGTGCGCGCAACAGGCCCTCGAGGCCCATGCCGAATTCCGGCGTCTCGATCTCGCGCGCATAGCTTGGCGACACCGTGGTGATGCGGTCCGCGAACTGCAGGCCAGCCTTCAGGAAACCGATCGCGCCGTAATATTCGACGCCGTCGATATCGAACGCGCGCGGCGGCAGTCGCAACGGCTCCAGCAGTTCCTTGGAGAATTGTCCCTGGAAGGCGATGTTGTGGATGCTGACGATCGTCGCCGGCCGGGGCCGGTCCGCATAATGCATATAGGCCGGCGCGAGCGCCGCCTGCCAGTCATGCGCATGCACGACATCGGGCGCAAATTCATCGAGCGCGCCGAGCCCGATCTGCGCGCCAGCCCAGGCGAGCGCCGCGAAGCGGAAGGCGTTGTCGGGATAATCGGCGCCGTCCGGCCCCGTGTAGAGCCCCCCTTCGCGCGCATAAAGATGCGGCGCGATGAGCGCATAAATCGTGACGCCGTGATGGTGGGAGGCATGAATCCAGGCCGGGCCGCCGAAGAGATCATCGAACTCGAGAACCGTTTCGCCCGCGCCCAGCGTGGCGATTACGTCGGGATAGCCCGGAATGAGCGTGCGCAGCTCGATGTTTTCGGCGGCGAGCGCATGCGGCAGCGCGCCGACGACATCGGCGAGTCCGCCGGTCTTGACGAAGGGCGCCATTTCTGAAGCGATGGCGAGCGCGCGCAACACGCTCATGCGCAGAGCCTGTCGATCATCGGCTGCGTGATGAGACAGATCCCGCCCTCGGTGCGGCGAAAACGCGCGGCGTCGAACTCCGGGTCCTCCCCGACGATAAGTCCCTGCGGAATCTGCACGCCGCGGTCAACGACGACATTGGTGAGCCGCGCCGAGCGGCCGACGTCGACATAGGGCAGGACGACGGCGTTTTCGACGGTCGCGTAGGAATTCACGCGCACGCCGGTAAAGAGCAGCGTTCGGCGCAGCGTCGAGCCGGAAACGATACAGCCGCCCGAGACGAGCGAGGACAGCGCCTGTCCGCGCCGTCCGACCTGATCGTGCACGAACTTCGCCGGCGGCGTGATTTCGGCATATGTCCAGATCGGCCAGTTGCGATCGTAAAGATCGAGCTGCGGCGTGAAGTCAGTAAGATCGATGTTCGCCGCCCAATAGGCGTCCACCGTGCCGACGTCGCGCCAATAGGCGTTCGGCTCGCTCGCCGCGCGCACGCAGGAACGCTCGAAATGATGCGCGACCGCCTTGCCCTGCGAGACGATGTAGGGGATCAAATCCTTGCCGAAATCATGCGTCGAGCGCGCGTCGCCGGCGTCGCGGCGCAGTTGCTCGTAAAGGAACTTCGCCTCAAACACATAGATGCCCATGCTGACGAGGGCGCGGTCGGGATGTCCCGGCATCGCCGGCGGATCGCTGGGCTTTTCGATGAACGACAGGATCCGGTCGTTTTCGTCGACATGCATGACGCCGAAGCCCGACGCCTCGGCGCGCCGCGCCTCGAGACAGCCGATCGTCACATCGGCGCCGGAGTCCACATGCTGCTGCAGCATGGGCTCATAGTCCATCTTGTAGACGTGATCGCCCGCGAGCAGCACGATATATTTAGGTTCATAGCTCTCGACAATGTCGAGGTTCTGATAGACGGCGTCCGCCGTGCCGAGATACCAGTGGTCTTCGGAAACGCGCTGGCTCGCCGGCAGAATGTCGAAGCTCTCGTTACGCTCGGTGCGAAAGAAGCTCCAGCCGCGCTGCAAATGGCGGATGAGGCTGTGCGCTTTGTACTGCGTCGCGACGCAAATGCGCCTGATGCCGGAATTGAGCGCATTGGAGAGCGCGAAGTCGATGATGCGTGACTTGCCGCCGAAATAAACCGCGGGCTTCGCGCGCCTGTCGGTCAATTCCATCAGCCGCGCGCCGCGGCCGCCGGCGAGCACATAGGCCATGGCGTGGCGCGCGAGGGGCGGATTTTCAAAGGCGGACATCGCCACTTCCCATCAAGCCGACGAGCCTATCATCGGGTGAACGGCGTAACTTCGCCCTCATGCTGAGCAGCCTGCGAAGCAGGCGTCTCGAAGCGCGAGGGCGAAGCTTGTCGCTTCTCGGGGTTGCCTCGTCCTTCGAGACGGCCCTTTCGGGCCTCCTCAGGATGAGGAAACCCCTGCCCCAGTCTCTTGAAGCGGACATCTGCATCGTCTCACTCGATTCGATCTTCATTTTAGTTCATCGCTTTCGAATGCGAAGAAGAGAGTCGACAGCGGCGGCAAAAGAATTTCGGCGCTCGCGGGAAAGTCGCGGAACGCTTCGACGCGCGCATGAATGGCGCCGAGATTGCCAAGTCCAGAGCCGCCATAGACCGCAGCGTCGGAATTGACGAGTTCACGCCAGCGTCCCGCGCGCGGCAAGCCGAGCTTATAGGCGCTGCGCGTCACCGGCGTGAAATTCGATATGACGACGATCGCGCGGGAACGATCCGCGCCGAAACGCACGAAGGCGAATACCGAACTCTCCGCGTCGTCCGCGACGATCCACTGAAAGCCTTCGGCCTCGCAGTCGCGCGCATAGAGCGCTTCGTGATCGCGATAGATGCGGTTGAGATCGCGAATGAACGCCTGAAGTCCGCGATGCGGCGGAAAATCGAGTAACCACCAGTCAAGGCTGCTCGCGAAACTCCATTCGCCCGTCTGACCAAACTCCTGGCCCATGAACAGAAGCTTCTTGCCGGGATGGCCCAACATGAATCCGTAATAGGCGCGCGCGGTCGCGAAGCGGCGCCATTCGTCGCCGGGAATTTTGCCGACGATCGCGCCCTTGCCGTGCACGACCTCGTCATGAGAGATCGGCAGCACGAAGTTCTCGGTGAAGGCGTAGAGCAGGCCGAAGGTCAGCTCGTTATGACGCCATTTGCGATGGACGGGCTCGGATGAGAGATAGCGCAGCGTATCGTTCATCCACCCCATGTTCCATTTGAAGCCGAAGCCGAGGCCGCCGGCATATGTCGGCCGCGTCACGCCGCCCCAGGCGGTGGATTCTTCGGCGATCGTCACGACGCCGGGATAAAGCGCGTAGACGCGTTCATTGAACCTTTGAAGAAAGGCGACCGCGTCGCGATTGTCGTTGGAGCCGTCGGGATTGGGCGACCATTCGCCCGCCTTTCGCGAATAATCGAGATAGAGCATGGAGGCGACGGCGTCGACGCGCAGCCCGTCGATGTGGAAGCGATCGAGCCAATAGAGCGCGCTGGCGATGAGAAAATTCGCCACCTCGCGACGCCCATAATCATAGATCGCGGTGTTCCAATCGGGATGAAAACCGCGCTTGGGATCGGCATGCTCATAGAGCGGCCCGCCGTCGAATTGCGCGAGGCCATGTTCGTCGGTCGGAAAATGCGCCGGCACCCAGTCGAGAATGACGCTGAGGCCCGCCTGATGGGCGCGGTCGACGAAGCGGCGAAAGCCATATGAGTCGCCGTGCCGGCGCGTCGGCGCGAAAAGCCCGATCGGCTGATACCCCCAGGAGGCGTCGAGCGGATGCTCGTTGATCGGCATCAGCTCGATATGGGTGAAGCCGAGATCGGCGACATAGGGCACGAGCTGATCGGCGAGTTCGTCATAGGTGAGAAAGCGCCCATCCTCGCCGCGCCGCCACGACGGCAGATGAACCTCATAGACCGACATGGGCGAACGTCGTGGGTCAAAATTGGCGCGCGCGCGCATGTGACTCTCGTCGCCCCAGTGATAGGGCGCGTTTGACGCGACCACGGACGCGGTCGAAGGCCGAAGCTCCGCCTCGAAGCCGAGTGGGTCGGCTTTGAGCGGCAAGAGCTCGCCATGCCGTCCGATGATTTCATATTTGTAATTGGCGCCGGCGCCGACGCCGGGAATAAAGATCTCCCAGACGCCGCTGTCGATCCGCTTGCGCATCTGCGCGCGTCGCCCGTCCCATTGGTTGAAGTCGCCGACGACGGAGACGCGTCTGGCGTTCGGCGCCCAGACGGCGAAATGCGTTCCTTCCACGCCCTCATGCGTCAGCACATGCGCGCCAAGCTTGTCATAGAGCTTCTGATGCGCGCCCTCGACGAGCAGATGGTCGTCTGTCGGACCAAGCACCGGCGAAAATGCGTAAGGGTCGGCGAATTCCCATCGCGCCGCGTCGTGAGAGGCGACAAGGCGATAGGGCGCGCGCGCCTTCAGCGGCGTCACCCCTTCGAAAAAGCCGTCGGCGTGAACGCGACCCAGCGGCGCGATCACGCCGCCGTCGGGGGCGATCGCCTCCACGCTCGTCGCGCCTGGAACGAACGCGCGAATCACATAGCCCGCGGGCGTTTCATGCAGGCCGAGCACCGCGAACGGGTCGCCATGGCGCGCGCCGATGATGGCGGCGATGTCGTCTGCGGAAGCGCGCCAGTTGGCTTCAGTCATTTCGTTCATTCAAACGAGCCCCCTCCTCCCGCTTGCGGGAGAAGGTGTCATGCGAAGCATGACGGATGAGGGAAATTTGCAAGCGCCCTCACCCGACCCGGCTTCGCCGGGCCACCCTCTCCCGTCTTACGGGAGAGGGAATGCGCGAACTAACTTGCTCTGTGGAAGTTAGCATCGCTGAAGGCGCCGCGACAGTGAAAATGCACGCCTCATCGTCGAGGGCCTGCCTCACACAGCGACATTCCAGATCTCTTGCGCATATTCGCGGATCGTGCGGTCGGAAGAAAACCATGCAACCCGCGCCGTGTTGAGGATGCTCGAGCGCCGCCACGCCTTCTGGTCCCGCCAGCGCGCATCGACGCGGCGCTGCGCCTCCCAGTAGGAGTCGAAATCCTTCGCGACGAGAAAGTGATCGTAATAGGTCAGCGTATCGACAAGCTGCGCATAGCGGTGGGGATCGTCGGGCGAAAAGACGCCGGCGGCGATGGCCCGCAGCGCCTCGGCGAGACGCGGACTGGCGGCGATCGTCTCGCGCGCGTCGATGCCCTTCGCGCGGCATTCCTCCACCTCCTGCGCCGCAAGGCCGAAGATGAAAATATTATCGTCGCCGACGCGCTCCCTTATTTCGACATTGGCGCCGTCCAGCGTGCCGATGGTGAGCGCGCCGTTGAGCGCGAATTTCATATTGCCGGTGCCGGACGCCTCCATGCCGGCGGTCGAAATCTGCTCGGAGAGATCGGCCGCCGGAATGATCGTCTCGGCGAGGCTCACATTGTAGTTCGGCAGGAACACGATCTTCAAAAGACCGCGCGTCGCCGGATCGGCGTTCACGATCTTCGCGACGTCGTTGGCGAGCTTGATGATGAGCTTGGCCTGGTGATAGCTCGCCGCCGCCTTGCCGGCGAAAATCTTCACCCGCGGCGCAAATTCGCGCGCCGGTTGCGCGATGATGTCCTGGTAGAGCGCAACGGCTTCAAGCACGTTCAACAGCTGGCGCTTATATTCATGGATGCGCTTGATCTGCGCGTCGAACAGCGCGGCAGGATCGACTCTGACGCCGACGCGCTCGAAGATTGTCGCCGAAAGGCGCGATTTGTTCTCGCGCTTGGCCGCCGCGAACCGGTTCTGGAACTCGACGTCATCGGCATATTTTTCGAGTTCGATCAGTCGCTCCGGCTGATCGAAGACGCCTGCGCCGATCGTGTCGGCGAGCAATCGCGACAGCGGCGGATTGGCCTCGAGCAGCCAGCGGCGGAAGGTGACGCCATTCGTCTTGTTGACGATGCGATCGGGATAGAGCCGATGGAAATCCTTAAACACCGTCTCCTTGACCAGCGCGCTATGCAACGCCGAGACGCCATTCACCTTGTGCGAACCCAGAAACGCCAGATGGCCCATGCGGACATGCCGTCCGTTACGTTCGTCGATGAGCGATACTGAGGCGAGCGTCGCCGCGTCGCTCGCGCCCTTCTCGCGCAATAGGTCGAGGTGCATGGCGTTGATGAGATAGATGATCTGCATATGGCGCGGCAGCAGCCGCTCCATCAGCTGCACCGGCCAGGTTTCGAGCGCTTCCGGCAAGAGCGTGTGATTGGTGTAGGAGAAGGTCGCCTGGGTGATGCGCCAGGCCTCCTTCCACTCGACGCCGTGGACGTCGACGAGAAGCCGCATCAGCTCGGCGACGCCGATCGCCGGATGCGTGTCGTTGAGCTGGATCGCCACCTTGTCGGCGAGCCTGTGGATGTCGCCGGTCTGTCGCATGTGACGGCGGATCAGATCCTGTAAGGAGGCCGAGGCGAAGAAATATTCCTGCCGCAGCCGCAGCTCCTGTCCCGCGGGCGTCGCGTCGCTTGGATAAAGAACTTTGGAGATCGCTTCGGCGCGCGCCTGCTCTGATTGCGCCCCCACATGATCGCCCTGATTGAAAGCGTCAAGGCGCAGCGCGTCGAGCGCTCGCGCCGACCACAGGCGCAGCGTATTGACGTGCTTGCCGCGCCACCCGACGACAGGCGTGTCATAGGCGACGGCGACGATGGTTTCGCCCGGCCGCCACACATGCGCCAGCATGCCGTCGGCGAGGCGCGAGCTTTCGACATGGCCGAAAAAGCCGACGTCATAGGTGATTTCCGGCCGCGGAAATTGCCAGGAATTGCCGAAGGAGAGCCAGTCTTCGGGATATTCGTGCTGCCAGCCGTCCTTGAGCGTCTGCCGAAACAGGCCGTGGTCGTAGCGAATGCCGTATCCCATGGCGGCGATTTCGAGAGTCGCCATGCTGTCCATGAAACAGGCGGCGAGGCGCCCGAGCCCGCCATTGCCGAGCGCCGCATCCGGCTCCAGCGCGCGCAGCATGTCGAGGTCGACGCCAAGTTCGGCGAGCGCGTCGCGCATCACCTCGGTCAGGCCGAGATTGGTCAGCGTGTCGATGAGCAGACGGCCAATGAGAAATTCGAGCGAGAGATAATAAACGCGACGCCGGTCTTCCCGATAATTGCGCTTCGTCGACGCGAGCCAAGAAGGTACGAGCCGGTCGCGGGTCGCAAGCGCGGTCGCGACGAACCAGTCGCGCGGACTGGCGTCGGCGTTGTCCTTGCCGACCGTATAGGTGAGGCGCCGCTGCACGTCGTCGCGCAGCGCGGCGACGACGGCCTTGTGAGCGGCCTCGGGCGGGTCGAAAGCGTTCAAGGCGATCCTTTCGCGATGGACCGGATTTCCGGTCCAAGACATGTCTCAGAAGGACATGTCTCAGAAGCGGCTGTTGTAGGTAGAATTGGAATTTGGCGCTACCGGGCCGCGCCGGCGCCTGAAGTTGAGGCGCCTAGGCGCGATTATCGAACCTCAAAGGTGAGGGCGCGGTTTTCCGCCTGATCCGGTTCGCCGTGGGATGCGACGAGGCGCCGCCCGCCAACGCCCTGACCCTCGAGATAGCCCATCGCCGCCTCCGCGCGCCGCTGCGCCAGCGCGTCATTGGCCGTTTTGGCGGCGGAACCGCGAACATGCCCCCGAACCTCGATCGTCGCGTATTCCGGGCACCGGCGAATGACCGGCGCCGCCTTGGCGAGCGCGCGCGCCGACGAAGACGTCAGCCGCGCGCTGCCTTTGGCAAAGGCGAGTTCGCCCGGAGTCGACGATTGTTCAAGCGCCGCTTTGCAATCGGCGAGCGTCAAGCCGCCGGATACAGCTGCGGCTGGCGCGCTTGGCCCTTGCGCGTGCACGGGCGATATGGTCGCGCCGGCGGTCGGTGTTTCATCGGCAGGCGGCGAAGGTTCTGGCGGCATGTCGGCGTTCGCGCTCTTTGTCGGCGCGGCAAAGCGGCGACCCACTTCGCCGTCGGACTGGCCGATCACGACCGCTCCGACCCAGAGGAGCGAGGCGGCGACCAGCCCTACGGCCCAGCCCTCGTGCGCCCAGATCGACCGATGCCGCGCCAGCGCCCCTAGCGCGGCGCCGATAATCAAGACGGCATAGGCCGCGAGCGCGCCCTCGACCAAAGGCGCAGCGGCGTCGAGCGCGCCGAGACGAACGACAAGCACGCCGACGCCGAAAGCGAGCGCGGTCCATACCAGCCAGCGGGCGACGATGCCGTTTTCGGGCGCGCGCCGAGTCAAAGCCCCGGCGGCGACGCCGATGGCGAAACAGGCGAGAAGCCATGGCCAGAGGCGAGAAAATTCAACAAGCACCCGCCGAGCCTAACGGGCTGAAGGCGTCTCTCCAAGCCTTAAAGGCGTCGTTCCGAGACTTAAACGCGCATCGGCATCAAGACATAAAGCGCGGTGGCCCCGTCGCGGTCCTGCACCAGCGTCGGCGAGCCGGGGTCGGCGAGCTTGAAGAGCGCCGTGTCGCTGTCGAGCTGCTGGGTGATGTCCAAGAGGTAGCGGGCGTTGAAGCCGATATCGAGCGGCGGCCCGTCATAGTCGGCTTCGAGCTCCTCCACCGCCGAGCCCTGGTCCGGATTGGTGACGGACAGCACCAGCTTGCTCTCGGAGAGAGAGAGCTTGACGGCGCGTCCGCGCTCGGAGGAGATCGTCGAAACGCGATCGACGGCCTTGGCGAAGACGTCGCGCTCGACGGTGAGCCGCTTGTCGTTGCCGGCGGGAATGACGCGCCCGTAATCGGGGAACGTGCCGTCGATCAGCTTCGTCGTCAGCAGCGCGTCGCCAAAAGTGAAGCGCATCTTATTGATCGAAAGCTCGACTGAAACCTCGCCCTGCGCGTCCTCGATGAGACGTTGCACTTCGGTGACGGCCTTGCGCGGCAGGATGACGCCCGGCATGCCGGCGCTGCCTTCAGGCGCCGGGAGCTCCAGCCGCGCCAGACGATGGCCGTCGGTCGCGACGGCCCGGAGCATCGGCCGCCCCTCGACGTCAAGCGTGTGGAGATAGATGCCGTTGAGATAGTAGCGCGTCTCTTCGGACGAAATCGCGAACTGGGTCTTTTCGATCAGCCGCTTGAGATCCGCCGGCGCGAGCGCGAATTTATGGCTGAAGTCGCCGGAGGTGACGTCGGGAAAGTCGCTCTCCGGAAGACTCGAGAGGTTGAACCGCGAACGCCCGGAGCGCAGCGTCAGCTGTCCGGCGTCGCCGGTGGCTTCCAAAGAGACCTGCGCGCCCTCCGGCAGTTTACGCACGATGTCATAGAGCGTATGCGCCGGCAGCGTCGTCGCGCCCGGTTGCGAGACCTCCGCCGGGGTCTTCTCGGTAATTTCCAGATCGAGATCGGTGGCCTTGAGCGTCAGCGCGCCGTCCTTGGCGGACAGCAGCACATTCGCCAGGATCGGAATGGTCGTGCGCCGCTCCACCACGCGGTGAACATGGCCGAGCGCCCGCAACAGCGCCGCTCTCTCGATGGTGACCTTCATCGCCGGAAAATCCGCATATCATTGCGGCGCGGCAGGCCGCCGCGCCGGGGCGAAGACTTTGGCGCGGCAGGACGCGAAGCGCAAGGGCGGGCGACGCTTAGGACTTGCTTGTCCAATAGATTCTGCTCCGGGGCGAACTCGCCCTTAACCGGCCCTTAAACGGCCTTCGTTACGCTTCATCAGGCATTTCAGGCCGTGCGGCGGCGACAGGCGAGTATCCGATGGCGCGCAGCGACAAGCGTCGCGAACCGCGGTTCGACGACGACGAAGACGGCGAATTGCGCGCCGAGCGCCGTCCGCCGCCCCGCCCGCGCGCGCGCAAAAAAACGCGGCGCTCGCGCTCGCTCTTTGGCGCGCTCATCTATTGGAGCTTCACGCTGGCGCTCTGGGGGGCGATCGCCGGGGGCGGCCTCGCCGTCTATTACGGTTCGCGCCTGCCGCCGATCGATCAGCTCGCGGTGCCCAAGCGCCCGCCCAATATCGCCATCCTCGACATGAACGGCGAGCTTCTGGCCAACCGCGGCGACACGGGCGGCGCGGCGGTCCGGCTCGCCGACCTCCCGCCCTATGTCCCGAAGGCCTTCATCGCCATCGAGGATCGCCGCTTCTATTCGCACTGGGGCGTCGATCCGATCGGCATCGGCCGCGCCATCGTCCGCAACGTCACGGGGCGCGGCGGCATGCAGGGCGGCTCGACCCTGACGCAGCAGCTCGCCAAAAACCTGTTCCTGACCCAGGAGCGAACCATCTCGCGCAAGATCCAGGAGGCGATCCTCGCGCTCTGGCTCGAGCACAAATATTCCAAGGACCAAATCCTCGAACTCTATCTCAACCGCGTCTATTTCGGCTCCGGAGCCTATGGCGTCGAGGCCGCGGCCGAGCGCTACTTCGGCCATGGCGCGAAAACCATCACTTTGTCTGAAGCCGCCGTCCTCGCCGGGCTGATGAAGGCGCCGAGCAAGCTCGCCCCAGACCGCAATCCGGAGGGAGCGGCCGAGCGCGCGGCGCAGGTGATCGCCGCCATGGCGCAGGAGGGCCACATCACCGAGGCGATGGCGAAGGCGGCGCTTTCGCATCCGGCGCGCGCCCGCCAGGACATCGGCGGCGGGTCGATCAATTACGCCGCCGATTATGTCATGGACATGCTCGACGACACGATCGGGGCCATCGACCGGGATATCGTCGTCACGACGACGATCGACGCGCGCATGGAGATGGCGGCGGAAGGCGCGCTCAAGCAGGAGCTCGACGAGAAAGGCGCCAAATTCGGCGTCGCTCAGGGCGCGATCGTCGCCCTCGATCCCACCGGCGCGATTCGCGCGCTCGTCGGCGGACGCGACTATTCGGCCAGCCAGTTCAATCGCGCGGTCTCGGCGAAACGCCAGCCCGGCTCCGCCTTCAAACCCTTTGTCTATCTGACGGGGCTCGAACAGGGACTTACCCCTGAGTCCGTGCGCGAGGATGGTCCGCTCGACGTCAAAGGCTGGCGCCCCGAAAACTACAGCCGCCAGTATCTCGGACCCGTCACCCTCGCCAAGGCGCTGTCGCTGTCGCTCAACACCGTCGCCGTGCGCGTCGGCCTGGAAGTCGGCCCCAAGGCCGTGGCGAAGACCGCGCATCGCCTCGGCGTCCAGTCCGACCTGCAGGCGAACGCCTCGATCGCGCTCGGCACGTCGGAGGTGACGCCGCTCGAACTCGTCGCCGCCTATACGCCCTTCGCCAATGGCGGGATCGGCGTCCAGCCGCATGTCATTCTCAAGGTGAAGACCGCCGCCGGCAAGACGCTCTATCAGCGCAAGAACGCGTCGCTCGGCCGCGTCATCGCGCCGCAATATGTGGCGATGATGAACGACATGATGCGGGAGACGCTGCTCACCGGCACCGCTCGCAAGGCCGAGCTTCCGGGATGGGACGCCGCGGGCAAAACCGGCACGAGCCAGGATTTCCGCGACGCCTGGTTCGTCGGCTACACCGGCCGGCTGGTCGTCGGCGTCTGGCTCGGCAATGATGACAACTCGCCGACAAAAAAAGCTTCCGGGGGCAATCTGCCGGTCGAAATCTGGAGCCGCTTCATGAGCGTCGCTTTGAAGGGCCAGCCCGTCGCCGGACTGCCTTCGGGCGCCTGGCGGTCGGAGAACATTGCGCTCCCCGAGGAGATCGCCAAGCCGATGGATGACCTCATCGGCTTGTTCACCGGGGAGTCGAGGCCGGCGCCCCGGCCGCAATCCGCGAGAACGGCGCCGGCGCCGCGCCCGCCCGCGCCAATCCCCGCCGACTCGCCCGAGCAACCGCCTGTCGCGCAGGCGTGGCCCGCGCCGCGCGACGCTCCGCCCAGGTCGCCGCCGCGCGCGATCGACGATCTTCTGCCGCCGGAAGACATCCCGACGGTCGGCTCGATCGAACGGCCGCGGCAAAGGCGCAGCGCGCCGGAACGAAGCATTTTCGAGGATCTCTTCGGCGGCGGCTGAGGCAGCGGTCGATCGCCTCGCGCGCGCGACCGGCCAAAGGCTACTCCGCCGGAGCGCGCACCGAGGCCGAAGGCGGCCGCGCGGCGAAAAACTTGGTGGCCGCGACGATTGCCGCGAGCGTCGCGAGATACACCGCGACCTGCATGCCGGAAGGCTGGTCGGCGTAGCCGATCAGCGTATGCAGCACCCGGCCGACGATGCTCTTATCCGACAAAACCCATGACGTATCCCAGGCGGTGTCGGAGAGCGCCGTCACAAAGCCCGCCTGCTGTAGAAAAGCCACGCATTGCGCCGCAAGGCCGGCGGCGAGCAGCGTGATGAGCCATGTCGTTACGGCGAACAGGCGTCGCGGCGGGATGGCGACGAGCCCATAGAATGTCGCGACGCTGGTCACGGCGCCGAGCGCCAGTCCGGCGAGTCCCCCGGCGAAGATGTCCCAGCCGGATTCGCCCGAGGCGAGAATGCCGTAAAGAAACAGCGCCACCTCGGCGCCTTCGCGCAGCACGGCGAGGCCGACGACGGCGGTCAGCGCGAAGAGCGTCTCGTCGCCGCGCGCCACCGCCCGCCCGACGTCGGATAGGTTCTGGGCCAGCTCGCGCCCGTGCTGCGCCATCCAGATATTGTGCCAGACGAGCATGACGACCGCGACCGCGAGGATGGCGGCGTTAAAGAGCTCCTGACCGCTGCCGGCGAAGGCTTGCGAGAGTCGATCGGCGAAAGCGGCGACGACAATTGCGCCCAGCGCGCCGATTCCGACGCCGGCGGCGACGAAGCCGCGCGACCCGGCGACGCCGCGCGTCACGGCGAGAACGATGCCAACGATGAGGCCGGCCTCGATGGCCTCGCGAAAGACGATGATGAGCGCGCCGAGCATGGCTATTCCGCGATGACCTCGCCCTTGGCGGCGTCCTCGTGGAACTCGCCGACGAATTTGTAGCGGCCGGCCTTTAGCGGCCGAAGCGGGAAGGTCGCTTCGCTATTGCCGGGAATCACCTTCTCGATCCGCAGGCTCTTGCTTTCGAACTCTTCGGGCGTGGCGTCGAGGTTCTTCACGGTCAGCGTCGCCGGCTGATTGGCTGGAACGCGAAGCTCGGCCGGTTCGAAGCGGTGATCCTTGATCGTGAGCGTGAAGGCGTTCTCTGCCGCAGTGGCGGCGGAAATGCCTAAGACCGAGGCCACGAGGACCCCCACAAAATGGTCGCGCTTCAAAAACCGCATCTCCCGAGTTTGCTGGGCGCCGACGGTCCCGCCGCGTCCACATCGAAAGTAAGAAGGCCGAAACATGAGGTCAATCAATCTAGTCTGGAGCGCTTCCAAGCTGATGTCGCAGGGTCGCGCGCCTTACCCTGGATAGCCGTGCCGAGATTTCGAGGCGCGCAGCAGCGACAGCGCGCGGCTGTCGGCGCCGCTGGAGCAGGCTGACGCCGCCTCGCCGATCTCATTCGAGATCTGGGCGTGGACGCTCCGATTGACGTGTCCCATCGCGAGGTCATTGTCGATGACGGAGCGATAGCGCGCGACGGCGCCGGCGCAGCCCGGGGCGTCCGGCGGAGGCGCTTCGCTCATCCGCGCCGGCGGCGGGCCCGCTGGTCCGGGAGGGACGATCTGCGGTTGGCGCGCGGCGTTGCAGCCGGCGAGGCCAGCCGCGGCGCATGCGGCCAAGAAGAGCAAACCTGCGCGCATCCGTTTCTCCGATGCTTGGCTGAAGTTTGGCTTCTCATAACGGCGTGCGCCCGTCTTGGGCAAATATTTCCTCTTCGCTTGCCGACGCCGCCAAACCGCGTCAGCATCGCAAAGCGCCCTGACGCTCTTTTGTCCGCAGTTGCTTAAGCTTCCCAAGTTGTTGGAGGGAAAATGATTCGCAACATTGTCTTGCTCGACGGCACATGGAATACGCCGCGCGATTTCACCAACATCTGCAAGAAGTCCTGGGACGAGAAAGTCGCCGAAAAGCTCATCCCTGCGAAAGGCGCGGACGGCGTCGAACAGAATGTCCGCTACTTCTCGGGCGTCGGCGCCGAAGGATACAAGATCGTCGGCGGCGCCGCCGGCCTCGGCCTGCGGACCATCGTGCAGGACGCCTACAATTGGGTCGTCGACAATTATCAGGACGATCAGGAGCTGTACATCTATGGATTTTCGCGCGGCGCCTACGCCGCCCGCGCTTTGGCCGGCCTGATCGGCGACTGTGGCATCCGAAAGACCAGAGACAAAAGCATCTTCGGCATCGCGCGCGCCAACAAGAGCGCGAAAAAGGCCTCCCAGTCGGGCGCGCCGCCGAGCGGTCCCGACATTCAGGCGAACAACCGCATCAAGCTGCTCGGCGTGTTCGACACCGTCGGCTCCTATGGGGTGCCCGCGGGGTTCAGCGGACTGGCCCCGCTCGGCCGCTACGTCACGCTGATGGTGTTCGGCGGGTTCGAGGACACGCAGCTCGGGGCGCATGTCGATCACGCGCTGCACGCAATCGGCGTCGACGAGCGGCGCCGTCCGTTTACGCCGACCTTCTGGACGGTGAAGAAGGGGGCGCCGCATCCCGCGAACATCGAGCAGAACTGGTTTCCGGGCGTCCATTGCAACGTCGGCGGCGGCTATCCGGAATCGGGGCTTTCCGACATTGCGCTGATCTGGATGATCGCGCGCACGCAGGCGCTGACGGGGCTCTCCTTCGACGCGGCCGCGATCAGGCGCGCGCTGAAGCCCAATATCGACGGCGACATTCCAGACTCGGCCGAGAAATTTCCCATCGACAGGAATTTTCCGCGCGCGCGAGAGATGTTTCCTGCCGGGGCGCCGACGAATAGTTTTGTCAGCGCCGGCGGGGACCCCGCGGAGGAGCAGGTCAACGAAAAGGTCCATTGGAGCGTGCTGGCCAAGCTCGGCCGCAGCTGCAATATCTATGGCGCGGCGAACGCCCGTTACGACCCTCCGAATCTGAAGGAGGCAATGGCGCGGCTTGGCCCCGATCTCGCGGGGAAGATCGCCGCGATCACGCCGGAAGAGCAGGACCTGCTGCCGCCGGAGCTGGCGTCGCTCGCCCGAGTCAGCGCGTGACCCTTCGGCTCGATCGTCCCGCCCGAGCGTTTTTCCGCTTGGCGGCGTGGCGGCGAGAGGCTATAAGCGCTGGAATTCGTGGCGCGCGGCCGGCAGGTCCCGCGCCGCGATCGTTTTGCGGCGCGAGTCATTTGCGACGCGAGTCAGAGGGGCGGATCGCACGCCCCCGCACAGCCCGGTAGCCGAATGGTCAATCCGTTTCAATTCCTACAGGAAGTCCGCGCCGAAGCGGGCAAGGTCACCTGGCCTTCGCGGCGCGAGACGCTCATCACGACCGGCCTCGTCATCCTGATGGTGCTATTCGCAAGCCTGTTTTTTGTCGTCGTCGATTCGGCGCTGCGTTTCGGCGTCGGGCTGATGCTGGGCGTCGGTCAATAGACAATTGGAGCTAGTCGCGCCGCTATGAGCATGCGCTGGTATATCGTTCACGCCTATTCGAACTTCGAAAAGAAGGTCGCTGAGGCGATCCGCGAGGGCGCGGCGCAGCGCGGACTCGCCGACCAATTCGAAGAGATTCTGGTCCCGACCGAACAGGTCATGGAAGTGCGACGCGGACGCAAGGTCTCCGCCGAGCGCAAATTCTTCCCCGGCTATGTGCTGGTGAAATGCGAACTCACCGATCAGGTGTTCTCGCTGATCAAGAATACGCCGAAGGTCACGGGCTTTCTCGGCGCCGACAACAAGCCGATGCCGATCAGCGAGGAAGAGGCCCTGCGCATCAAGGGCCAGGTCGCCGATGGCGTCGAGCGGCCAAAGCCGACGATCATGTTCGAGGTGGGCGAGACGGTGCGCGTCGCCGACGGGCCTTTCGCCTCTTTCAACGGCCTCGTCGAGGAGATCGACGAGGCGCGTTCGCGCCTCAAGGTCGCCGTATCGATCTTCGGCCGGCCGACGCCGGTCGAGCTGGAATTCGCCCAGGTCGAGAAGGTGTAAGGCCTAACGCGCGGGCGATCTATCCGGCCCGCTTTCTCCCTTGGCGCCGCCGTCCGCGGGCGCATCTTTCCGCTCAGGGGGCGCCACGGCGCAACGCTGCGCTCGGCACGCCGGGCAAACGCCGCGCCATCCGTAATAATAGAACCCGATTCCAGCGAGCAGGCCAGCCCAGCCGAGCAGCGTCTCTCCCATGTATAAATTGGAGAAGATCATCGCCGCGAGTCCGGCGGCCATGAAGGCGAGGCGCTTTGCGTAATCTGACATGCAGGCTTCCTTTCCTCGATGGAGGTGGGAAGCCGGAGACAAAGGCGCAATGCGGCGCTATGTTGGGTCGGCGCATTTCCGCAGTCGATGGAAGCCGCGATGAGCGACGAGCCCGAAAATTTCACGCTGGCGCTGCTGCGCAAGATTGACGGCAAGGTGGACGGCCTTCGCGAAGAGATGGCGACGAAGAGCGACGTCGCTGACGTCCGCTCGGAGCTTCGCTCCGAGATTCATTCGCTGCGCGCCGACGTGGCCTCGGACATGATGAATCTGGAAAAGCAGATCAAGGAGCAAGAGAAGCGCTTGAGCGACCAGATTTCCGGTTTGCGCCGCTCGGTGATGGAATATCATTCCTCGCAAATCGGCCACGGCGTTCTGCTGACCGAATTCGTGGAGCGCCTGCGCAGGCTCGAAGAGCACGTCGGCCTCACGCCCGAGGGGCATTGAGGCTCACAACGGAGGGCGACGCAATCGCCCGGCGCCAAAAGCAAGACTCGCATCACGCTTCTGCGCGTTACGTCATGTAGCGCCCGGCGTTGAGATGAATCGTCTGTCCCGTCAGATATTCCGTTTCGATGATCATGCGCACGGCCGGCCAGATTTCGTCGGGCCGTCCCGTCCGTCCCAGCGGCAGATCGGATGGCGGCGGCAGGTCCATTCCGGCCAGCATATCGGTCTCGATCAGCAGCGGCGCAATGGCGTTCGCGGTGATGCGATCTTCGCGCAGATAGAGGGCGTAATAGCGCATCAGCCCTTCCATGCCCGCCTTGGACGCCGCATAGGCGGCGGAGACCCTGCCGCCGATCCGCGAGGCCCCGGATGACATGAAAATGAGCCGCCCGCCCTCTCGCTTGAGATGCGGAATGGCCGCCTGCGACACGTAGAAGGCCGAAAGGAGATTGGCGTTCAGTGTCTGCTGGAAGGTCGCGGCATCCAGTTCGTCGATCGTTCGAATGATTGCCGCGCCCGCATTGTTGATGACGCAATCCAATCGGCCGAACTGATCGATACATGCGTCAACCAACCGCCGCGCTTCGTGTTCGTCGCTCACATCCGCCCGAACTGCGCAGGCGCGCCCGTCCGCGCTCTGGATTTCTTCCACGACCGCCGCAGCCGCCGCCTCGTCCGATCGATAATTGACCACCACCGCGATTCCATATCGGGCGCAGTCCAGCGCCAGCCGGCGCCCGATGCCGCGCGACGCGCCGGTGATGATCACGACGGGCTCGATGTTCGTCCCCACGCTCTTTGCCCTCCTGACAGTCATTTCGTGTTACGGCGGACAGACGACGTTGGTGAGTTGGTCTTCCGCCAAATGCCGAGGTTCCGATGGCGCGAGCGATTCTTGCAAGAGACAGTCGCAAGACCGGGTCGCTCTTGCCCTTTTTCGCGCCTTCCCCTAAAAGCCGCCATTCCTTGGACGGTCCCGCCGCCCGAGGAATTCATACGTGGCGGGTTTGCCCTGACGCCATCGGGGAACTCCAGACCGGACCACGACCTGCAACCGGCGCCGACGCGTGAAATATCGCGGCGGGCGCCTTTCGTTGGAGAAAGCAAATGGCGAAGAAAATCGCCGGCTATATCAAACTGCAAGTGCCGGCCGGCGCGGCCAATCCGTCGCCGCCGATCGGTCCCGCGCTCGGCCAGCGCGGCCTCAACATCATGGAGTTCTGCAAGGCGTTCAACGCCAAGACGGGACAGATCGAGAAGGGGACGCCGATCCCCGTCGTCATCACCGCCTATCAGGACCGCTCCTTCACCTTCGAGATGAGGCAGCCGCCGGTCAGCTTCTTCCTCAAGAAGGCGGTGGGCCTCAAGATCGGCAAGAAGCCGGCCTCCGGCTCCAAATTGCCGGGCCGCAACGTCGTCGGAAAGATCACCCAGGCGCAGATCCGCGAAATCGCGGAAAAGAAGATCGTCGATCTCAACTGCGCCTCGATCGAATCCGCGATGTCGATGATCGCCGGCTCCGCCCGCGCGATGGGCCTCGAGGTGGTGGAGTAAGATCATGGCGCACATCGGAAAACGCATTGCCAAGTCCCGCGAGGGCATCGAACGCACCAAGCTCTATCCCCTCACCGACGCCGTGAAGCTGGTGCGCGAGCGCGCCAAGGCGAAATTCGACGAATCCGTCGAGATCGCCATGAATCTCGGCGTCGACCCCAAACACGCCGACCAGATGGTGCGCGGCGTCGTCAATCTGCCGAACGGCACCGGCCGCGTTCTGCGCGTCGCGGTCTTCGCGCGCGGCGCCAAGGCGGACGAAGCCAAGGCGGCGGGCGCCGATGTCATCGGCGCGGAGGATCTGGTCGCGACGGTGCAGGGCGGAACGATCGATTTCGACCGTTGCATCGCGACGCCGGACATGATGCCGCTCGTCGGGCGGCTCGGCAAGGTGCTCGGCCCGCGCGGGCTGATGCCGAACCCCAAGGTCGGCACGGTGACGATGGACGTCGCCGGCGCGGTCAAGGCCTCAAAGGGCGGCGCGGTCGAGTTTCGCGTCGAGAAGGCCGGCATCGTGCAGGGGACGGTCGGCAAGGCCTCGTTCGACGACGGCAAGCTCGTCGAGAACATCAAGGCCTTCGTCGACGCCGTGGCCAAGGCGAAGCCGCAGGGCGCCAAGGGCACCTACATTCAGCGCGTCGCGCTCAGCTCCACCCAGGGACCAGGCGTGAAGATCGACGTGTCCAGCCTGGGCGCCGCCCCGCACTGAGCGGACGCCTTTCGACAAAAAAGCCGGCGGGCGACCGCCGGCTTTTTTGTTTTGGTTCATCCAACGTAAAGACTCGCCGCGCCAAAACAGACGGCGAGAACGCGTCGCGGCCCCCTGTCGCAGGGGCTTTCGCCGCCTTGTGCGGCTGAGCTTTTGTCAATAGGTTCCGCGCGGGCGACGACGGGCGGCGGCTCCGGTTTTTCGCTTCATTCAAAGGCGCGCGCGCCGTTTTCGCTTGCTCTCGGGATTTGCGCTTCATGTCCGTGCTGATCGACAAGAACACCAAAGTCATCACCCAAGGCTTCACCGGCAAGACCGCCACCTTCCACTCCGTCCAGGCCCTCGACTATGGGACCAAAATGGTCGGCGGCGTCTCGCCCGGCAAAGGCGGCTCGATCCATCTCGATCTTCCGGTCTTCGACACGGTTCTCGAGGCGCGCGAAAAGACCGGCGCCGACGCCTCCGTGGTCTATGTGCCGCCGCCGGGCGCCGCCGACGCCATCTGCGAAGCGATCGAGGCGGAGATCCCGCTGATCGTCTGCATTACCGAGGGCGTTCCGGTTCAGGACATGATCCGCGTCAAGCGCGCGCTTTGCGGCTCGAAGTCGCGCCTCATCGGCCCCAACTGCCCGGGCGTCGTCACCGCCGGCGAGAGCAAGATCGGCATCATGCCCGGCAATATTTTCTCGCCCGGCTCGGTCGGCGTCGTGTCGCGCTCCGGCACGCTCACCTATGAGGCGGTGTTCCAGACGACGCGCGAAGGCTTAGGTCAGACGACGGCCGTCGGCATCGGCGGCGATCCCGTCAAAGGCACGGATTTTATTGAAGTGCTGGAGTTGTTTCTCGCAGACGAGGCAACTAAGTCCATCATCATGATCGGCGAGATCGGCGGGGCGGCGGAGGAAGACGCGGCCCAATTCTTGAAAGACGAAGCCAAGCGCGGCCGCAAGAAGCCGGTGGTCGGATTCATCGCGGGCCGCACCGCGCCTCCCGGCCGCCGCATGGGTCATGCGGGCGCGATCGTCTCGGGCGGCAAAGGCGACGCCGAAAGTAAAATCGCAGCCATGGAGTCGGCGGGCATCAAAGTGTCGCCCTCGCCTGCGAGGCTGGGAAAGACCTTGGTCGAAGCGCTGAAGGGCTAGCGCTGGCCCGCTCATCGCTTCGAAAGTCGTCGGCGGCCTTGAGCGCCGGCGCTTTTGGGAAAGATTGAGATGGCGCGTTTTGAAACCAATGGCGGCGCCGGACCCGCCGCGCCGGTGGGCGCGCGCACGCCGCAAAATGACTTTCTCGCTTCGACATCCTTTCTGCAGGGCGCGAACGCCGGCTATCTCGAGAGCCTGCTTGCGGCTTATGAGGCCGATCCCTCCTCGGTCAGCGCCGACTGGCGCAATTTCTTCGCCGAGATAGGCGTCAGACCGCAAGACAAGGCCGTCGCCCACGGCCCGAGCTGGGCGCGGCGCGACTGGCCTCAGCCGAACGGCGAATGGGTGAGCGCGATCATCGGCGAGGCGCCGGCGCCTGTAAAATCGCCAGTTGTTCCCGTCGCCGCGCCGACGCCCGGCGGCGAGGACGTGTTGCGGGCGACGCGCGACTCCGTCCGCGCCCTGATGATGATCCGCGCCTATCGCATGCGCGGCCATCTGCACGCCAATCTCGATCCGCTCGGACTGGAGCAGCGCTACGATCACGGCGAGCTCAATCCGCAGACCTACGGGTTCTCCGACGAGGACTACGAGCGCAAAATCTTCCTCGATGGCGTGTTGGGGATGCGATACGCCACGCTCTTTGAAATGGTCACGATCCTGCGCCGCACCTATTGCGGGACGATCGGCTTCGAATTCATGCATATCTCCAATCCGGAGGAGAAGGCCTGGCTGCAGGCGCGCATCGAAGGCCCGAAGAAGGAGATCGTCTTCACGCCGGAAGGCAAACGCGCAATTCTCAACAAGCTCGTCGAGGCGGAAGGTTTCGAGAAGTTCCTCGACGTCAAATACACCGGCACCAAGCGTTTCGGCCTCGACGGCGCTGAGTCCATTGTCCCGGCGCTGGAGCAGATCATCAAGCGCGGCGGCGCGCTCGGCGTCCAGGAAATCGTTCTCGGCATGGCGCACCGCGGCCGTCTCAACCTGCTTTCGCAGGTGATGGGCAAGCCGCACCGCGCCCTCTTTCACGAATTCAAGGGCGGCTCCTTCCTGCCGGATGAAGTCGAAGGCTCCGGCGACGTCAAATATCACCTCGGCGCATCATCGGATCGCGTATTCGACGACAACAAGGTGCATCTCTCGCTCACCGCCAATCCGTCGCATCTCGAGATCGTCGATCCGGTCGTGCTCGGCAAAGTGCGCGCGAAGCAGGATCAGCATCATTGCGCCGACGGCAACCGCCGCTCGGTGATGCCGCTCCTCATCCACGGCGACGCGGCCTTCGCCGGCCAGGGCGTCGTGGCGGAATGTTTCGGCCTTTCCGGATTGAAGGGGCATCGCACTGGCGGCTCGATCCACTTCATCATCAACAATCAGATCGGCTTCACCACCTACCCACGCTACTCGCGGTCCTCGCCCTATCCGTCCGACGTCGCGAAGATGGTCGAGGCGCCGATTCTTCACGTGAATGGCGACGACCCGGAGGCCGTCGTTTTCGCCGCCCGCGTCGCCGCCGAATTCCGTCAGCAGTTCCAAAAACCCGTCGTCATCGACATGTGGTGCTATCGCCGCTTCGGCCATAATGAGGGCGACGAGCCGGGATTCACCCAGCCGCTGATGTATAAGAAGATCCGGGCGCACCGCACGGCGCTCGATATCTATGCGGACCGTCTGATCGCGGAAGGCGTGACGACTCGCGAAGACGTCGATCGCATGAAGGAAGACTGGCGCACGCGCCTCAACGAAGAGTTCGAAGCGGGCCAGAGCTACAAGCCCAACAAGGCGGATTGGCTCGACGGCCGCTGGGCGGGAAAAAAATCCGGCTGGCAACTTTCGGAGAACGAGCGTCGCGGACAAACCGGCGTGGCGCTCGAGACGCTGCAGCACATCGGCGCCGAGATCACGTCGACGCCGCCAGATTTTCACGCCCACCGCACGATCCAGCGTTTTCTCGACAATCGAAAGGCGGCCATCGAACATGGCGGGCCGATCGACTGGGCGACGGCCGAAGCGCTCGCGATCAGTTCACTGCTCTATGAAGGCTACAATGTGCGGCTCTCCGGGCAGGACAGCGAGCGCGGCACCTTTTCGCAACGTCACAGCGTGCTCATCGATCAGGAGAATGAAGCGCGTTATCTGCCCTTCAATCACATCGCCGAAGGCCAGGGCCGCTACGAAGTCGTCAACTCGATGCTTTCTGAAGAGGCGGTGCTCGGCTTCGAATATGGCTATTCGCTGGCCGAGCCCGACGCGCTGGTGTTGTGGGAGGCGCAATTCGGCGATTTCGCCAATGGCGCGCAGGTCGTCTTCGACCAGTTCATTTCATCGGCCGAGCGCAAGTGGCTGCGCATGTCGGGACTCGTCTGCCTCTTGCCGCATGGCTACGAAGGCCAGGGTCCGGAACATTCCTCGGCGCGGCTCGAGCGCTATCTGCAGCTGTGCGCCGAAGACAATATGCAGGTGGCCAATTGCACGACGCCCGCGAACTACTTCCATATCCTTCGCCGTCAGCTGCACAGAAGCTTCCGCAAGCCGCTGGTGCTGATGACCCCGAAATCGCTGCTGCGTCATAAGCGCGCCGTCTCGCGGCTCGGCGAGATGGGGATGGCCTCGAGCTTTCAGCGGCTGCTGCTCGACGACGCCGAAACGGCGCCGAACGAGACGTTCATCCTCAAAGCCGACGACAACATTCGCCGCATCATTTTGTGTTCGGGCAAGGTCTATTACGATCTCCTGGACGAACGCGAGAAACGCGGCGTCGACGACGTGTATCTGCTACGGGTCGAGCAGCTCTATCCTTTTCCGCTCAAAGGCCTCGTCGCGGCGCTCGGGCGCTTCAGGAACGCCGACGTCGTGTGGTGCCAGGAAGAGCCCAAGAACATGGGCGCCTGGTCCTTCGTCGACTCCTATCTCGAATGGGTGCTGACGCAGATCGGCGGCAAGTCGAAGCGCGCCCGCTACATTGGACGCACCGCCTCGGCGTCGACGGCCACGGGCACCATGTCCCGGCACCTCGCACAGCTGAAATTATTCCTGGAGGAAGCGTTCGCGCCTTGAGACGCGACGCGAGCGAAGAGAGAGCCGATGGCTGAAATACGCGTGCCGACCTTGGGCGAATCGGTGACTGAAGCGACGATCGGCCGCTGGTTCAAGAAGGCGGGCGACGCGGTGCGCGCGGATGAGGCGCTCGCCGAGCTTGAAACCGACAAAGTCACGCTCGAAGTCAACGCCCCCGCCGCCGGCGTGCTCGCCGAGATCGTCGCCAAGGAGGGCGAAACTGTCGGTCCTGGCGCGCTGCTCGGACAGATCGCCGAGGGCGCCGTCGCGCCGGCGAAGAGCGGCGAGACCGCCGGCAAGAGCGCCGCGCCTAAACCGGCGCCGGCCCCCGCAGCGCCTGCGCCCAAATCCGCTTCGGCTCCGGCTGCGCCGGCCGCGACGACGATGCCGCCGGCGCCCGCCGCCGCCAAGATCGCCGTCGAGCAGGGGATCGACATCGCTCAGGTTCCCGGCAGCGGCAAGCGCGGTCAGGCGCTGAAATCGGACGTCGTTCAATTCGCCGCGCGTCAGGCGGCTGCCACGCAGCCCGCGCAAGAAGGCCGCGTCCAGGAGCTTCCCGCCCAGGAAGCGCGAGTCGAGGCGCCGGCGCCCCGCGTCCCCATTCCGCAGGAAGACGCCCGCCGCGAAGAGCGGGTGAAGATGACGCGCTTGCGTCAGACGATCGCGCGCCGGCTGAAAGAAGCGCAAAACACCGCCGCCATGCTGACGACGTTCAACGAAGTCGACATGTCGGCGCTCATCGAATTGCGCAAACGCTACAAGGAGGCGTTCGAGAAGCGGCACGGCGTGAAGCTTGGCTTCATGGGCTTCTTCGTGACGGCCTGTTGCCAGGCTCTGGAAGAGATCCCCGCCGTCAATGCGGAGATCGACGGGACGGACATCATCTACAAGCGGTTCTGCCACATCGGCGTCGCCGTCGGCACGGAGAAGGGACTCGTCGTGCCGGTGGTGCGCGACGCCGACCGTCTGTCGCTCGCCGAGATCGAAAAAACCATCGCCGAACTCGGCCGCAAAGCGCGCGAGGGCGCGCTCGACATCGCCGATCTGCAGGGCGGCACCTTCACGATTTCCAACGGCGGCGTCTATGGTTCGCTGATGTCCACGCCGATCCTGAATGCGCCGCAATCGGGCATTCTCGGCATGCACAAGATTCAGGAGCGCCCTGTGGTCGTCGACGGCGAGATCGAAGCGCGGCCGATGATGTATCTGGCGCTTTCTTACGATCACCGTGTCGTCGACGGGAAGGAGGCCGTGACTTTCCTGGTGCGCGTCAAAGAGTTGCTCGAAGATCCTGCGCGGCTGGCGCTCGGCCTGTAGCCGCGACCCCTTCAAAATCTCCAAAGGCTACACATCTAATTTCAGACGGCGCGCCGACTATGGGCGCCGTCGGCGGGGCGAAAGGACCGCCATGGAGGTAGAGATGGAAATGAAAACCGCCACCGAAACCAGAGAGTCTCCGCTGACGCCCGAGCAGTTCGCGCAGCTTGGCGATGGCCTCATCGCTTATGTGCGGTCAATGCGCTCGGAAGACGTCAACCGGCTTTACCCGCAGGCGCCACAGATTGCGCCAGGGCTGACGATCTTTGCGCTTTTCGGCGCGGATGGCGCGCCGATCGTGCTTGCGGATTCGGAAGAAGGCTGCATCGGCAACGCCCGTGAAAATCATCTCCAGATGGTGAGCCTGCACTAACCCTCCCACGACAGAGGCGCGCCGCCGGCGCGCCTGCCTCCCGGCCCAGATTAAGCGCAACTCATCCGTTAGCTTCTCTGCTGTGCGCCGTTGTGGCTCTCGGCGGTGAGCTTCGACGCGAGCACCTTGTCGAGTCGGCGTCCGTCGAGGTCGATGACCTCGAAGCGCCATCCGAGCTTCTCCACCGTTTCGCCGAGAGTCGGAAACCGAATGAGCCCGTCGAGGACGAGGCCGGCCACCGTTTCAAAGCTCCTGTTCTCGGGGAGCGCGACGTGCAGGAGTTCGGCCATTTCGTCGACCGGCATCCAGCCGGCGAGCAGCCAGCTGCCGTCTTCGCGCTGAAGCGCCTCGGGCTCTTCATGCCCCTCGTCGGACCTGAACGCGCCGGCGATGGCGTCGAGAATATCGGCCGGCGTCACCACGCCTTCGAAATGGCCATATTCGTCATGCACGAGCGCCATCGGCGTCTCGGCTTCGCGCAAAACATTCAGCGCGTCGAGCGCGTCGATCGAATCGGGCACGACCGGCGCCGACCGAACATGGGCTTCTAGGTCGAGCGGCTCGCCGCGCAGCGCGGGCCCGAGCAGGTCTCGAATCAGCAGGACGCCGATCATGTCGTCCATATCGCCCCGGCTGACGGGCAGGCGCGCATGGGACGTCTCGATGAGCTTCTCGCGCAGAAGGTTCTCGGGCTCGCCGAGATTGAGCCAGTCCACCTCCGTGCGCGGGGTCATCAACGCGCGCGCGGCGCGGTCGCCCAGCCGCAGCACGCCAGCGATCATCTGCTGTTCGTCGGCCTCGATGGCGCCCGCGGAATGCGCCTCGGCGACGAAGGTCTTGATTTCCTCATCGGTGACCGAGGACTGAAGCTCATTCGCCTGGCCGACGAACAGCAAGATGAGCTTCGTCGACTCATCGAGCAGCCAAACCACCGGCGTGCCAAGAGTGGAAAGCAATGTCATTGGCGCCGCCATGCGGCAGGCGATGGCTTCCGCATGGCGCAGCGCGATGTTCTTGGGCAGCAATTCGCCGATCACGACGGAAAGATAGGTGATGAAGCCGATGACGCCGCCATAGCCGATCCAATCCGCCGCAGGCCCAGAGAGACCAAGGGCGCGCAACTCTTGCGAAAGCCGCTGACCAAGCGCGGCGCCGGAAAAGGCGCCCGCGAGGATTCCGACGAGCGTGATCCCGATCTGCACGGTGGAGAGGAAACGTCCCGGATTTTCCGCCAGCGCCAACGCGGCGGCGGCGCCGCGGCGACCTTCGGCGGCCAAAGTCTTCAGCCGCACTTTGCGCGATGAAACGATGGCGAGTTCGGACAACGAGAAAATCCCGTTGATAACTATCAACACAAGCGCGACGGCAAGCTCGAACATGACTCCTGATAGGGCTTTCTGCGAAGGCTCTCAAGCAAATGGCGCCGGCAAGCGTTGACGGCGACGATATTTGTCTCCTGGACGTCGATCTCGCCGAAGAGGACGGCCTCGACCGGTCCGAAAACGACGATTTGCCGCGGATCGGGTTCCGAAAAAGTTGTCAGACTTTTTCGATGAGAACCTGCTCCACCATTGATTTTGAACGATCCCTTATCGATCAGTCGCGGGCCGCGATTTCGATCTTCTTGACGACCCGCGCCGGCTCTGGCCGCGCCAGATCGATGGAGAGCAGACCGTTGACGAGATCGGCGCCGAGCACCTGCATTCCTTCGGCGAGGAGAAAGGCGCGCTGAAACTGCCGCGCGGCGATGCCGCGATGCAGGAAATGGCGCTCTCGCTCTTCGGTTTGGCGCCCGCGAATGACGAGCTGATTTTCTTCGAGCGAGACGTCGAGCTGGTCGCGGGTGAAGCCCGCGACGGCCAGGGTGATCCGAAGCCGCTCCGGCGCGCTCTCGACGCGCGGAATGCGCTCGATATTATAGGGCGGGTAGCCGTCGGAGGCGGTGCGGGCGACGCGGTCGAGCGCCCGTTCGACCTCATCGAAACCGAGCAGAAACGGCGAATTGAGCGGCGGACGCGACATGTCGTTGAAGCCCTGTTGGCGCCTCTTCGGCCAGAGCCCGTAAAGCGCTCCGGCTACAGCTATATGGCCGGGCCGGCCGCGCCATTCAAGCGCGGCCGATGCGCGCGGCCGCCATTGACGCGGGAACGCCAAACGCCCATGTGCGAGCAAGCTTCCCCTTAAGAGCGGCGACCATGGGCCGAGCACAGCATCTCTTCCTCGCGATTGTCCTTGCGATCATCCTTGCCGCGTCATTCGGAGCGCGGGCGGTCGCCGAAACGCCGCCGCCGATCATCGCCCCCGAGAGCGAACGCTTCACGCTGACCCCCGCCGAGGGCGGCTACGTCCGGCTGAATAAAGAGACCGGCGCCCTGTCCTATTGTTCGGTGAAGGACGGCGTCACGGCGTGTCGGCTCGGCGCCGAGGAGCGCGCCGCGTTCGAGGCGGAGATCGAGCGTCTGCGCAAGGAGAACGCCGCGCTCAAAGCGCGCGCCGAGGCCGCGCCCGTCCCGCCCACCGCAAGGCCGAACATGGCTCCGAGCGAGGAGGAATTCGAGCGCGCGCTCTCCTTTACCGAGCGCTTTCTGCGCCGCATAATGCGCCTCTTCCGCGAAGAGACGTCGCCCGGAGGCGCTCTGTGAGGGCCAGAGAGAAGATGCATCCGTAGGAGCGCCCCAATGGCTGATCAGGGACCTTTCGCCAATTGGCCGCATCTCGACAAGCCGCGCCAGCCTGAGCGGCCGGAGGCCCCGCGCGACGTGCTTCTCCTGCCGAGTTCCGATAAAATATCACAGGAAACCAACCAGATGGCGTCGAACAACACGCTTGAAAATTTCCTCGGCGGCTCGCCGCTAAACACTTTCGCGCGATTGCTCGTCATTTCGCTGGTCGTGGGCGCCCTACTGATGTGGCTGGAACTGCGGCCGATCGACATTTTTCGCGGCGTCCAGGCGTTCTTCGACCGCATCTATCAGTTGGGCTTCGGCGCGGTGCGGGAGCTTGTCAGCTATGTGCTCGCCGGCGCCATTTTCGTCGTGCCGGCGTGGCTCGTTCTGCGGCTCATCAATGTGGGCGCGAGCAAGCGATGAAGCTGACTGTGGAGACCGAGCAGGAGGTGGACGGCCGTTGGATCGCCGAAATCCTGGAAATTCCCGGCGCGTTGAAATACGCCACAACCCGGGAGGGGGCCATCGCTCAGGTGGAGGCGCTGGCCCTACGCGTCATCGCAGACCGCATTGAACATGGCGAACGCCCGACTGAGCCGATTCATATCACTTTCGCGGCCGCATGACGCCATGGCCGGGCGTAAAGGCGAAGCGTCTTAGTGCAGCGCTGGAAAGAAAAGGCTGGACGGAAAAGCGATCCGCCGGCTCTCACCGAACGCATGCCAAAAGTGGGTTCCCAGATTTCATATTTGCTTTTCACGATGGCGAGGAGATTCGGCCACGAATGTTGGCGAGGATAGCCAAACGAACAGGACTGGCGCGGGAAGATCTATAGTCTTCGGCGCCGGCCGATGCTCGACGTCCGATCCGGATCTTCGAGGAGCTGGCCGATGCCGTCGCGGCGCGGCGGCAGCGGCGGTGGAGGCGGCGCATAGGCCTCCGGTCCGGCGACGGCTCCAAACCCGTCCCGCGCGCCAACTCCGGGCCCCTCGAAGGCGGCGAGCGGCGGCTGGCCCGTCGTGTCATTGTCGGTCTCGTCATCCGCCGCCGGCGGCGCGCGCCGCCCCTGAGCGATCAGCGGCGACGGGTCGGGCGGCGGCAGCGTCTCTTGCGGCTCGGGCTTGCAGATGCTGCGTCCCGAGCGGCCGTGCAGCGCCAGATCGACGTGAATATGGTTGTAGTGGAAGGCGTTGGAGCCTGGCGACAGCACCGTCGAGAAATGCCCGCATGAGCCGCGATGCACGTCCATCAGGAAGGCGCGCGTCTGTTCGTCGCCGCGGCGCCAGTCGCGCACAAGCGTGATCTCGCGGCCGTCGGCGAGCACGAAGCCGCCGATGTCCAGCGCATTGCCGAAGGAATGTTCAGAAAGCTGCGCGCCGCGCTGATTGTTCATGCCGCGGCAGGCGTAAGAGCCCATCGAATTGATCTGAACCACCTGCTGTCCGAAGCGCGCCTGAGCGGCGGGCTGGACGGTGTCGGCGAGCCAAGCGTCGAGCTCGGCGACCATCGAGCAGTCGAGGGTGGCGGTCGCGTTGAAGGAAACGGCCCCGCCCTGCAGCGCCGTCACCTTGAACGGCCTGGTGAGGCCGCAAATGCCCGGACCGTCGACTTCGGGCGCGAGCGCGATGTAGTCGGAAGGGTTGACGCGTCTTTCGGCGAGACAGGCGTTCTCAGCCTGCGTGCGCCAGGCCGGCCGTTGCGGCTTTTGCCCGATCGAGCAAGCGGAAAGCGTCGCCGCGACGAGCGCCAGCACGAGCAGCGAGTGATGGGCGCGGCGGACCATGCCGCGAGGATGGGCGCCAGGCCGTTAATTCAGGGTCGAGAATTGTGGTTAATGCTCAGATATTTGAGGACTGTGGCGGGCGATCCACACGCCCGCGCAAGCTGCACGGGATGCGCTGCGCATGAGCGCGGTAGCGCGGGAGGCGTGATCAGCGAGCAAATCTGCTCAAGCGCCGCTTCCATGATTCGCCGGCCTTGAGTTCAGTCTTCAACACCCATTTCCTTCGAATCGTCCTGATCGCCCGCGACGATGTCTTGAGAATGACTTCCGGTTCCGGTTCTTTCACGCGCGGCGCCGAGAGAATCGGGGCCGCCACTGCTGGCTGCGGCTTCACCTTTTTGGGTTCCGCAGGAACGGCCTCTGCAACTTTGGCCGGCTGACGCACACGACGCGTCCGCGTTGATGCGCCTCTCGCCGGAGGATCGCTAATGACGTCGTTTTCCAGCAGGTTCGGGAGCACGCGCCCCCGAGGGCCATTCGGCTCCGGCGGAATTTGGGAACGGTCAGCCGCTCTGCCGCCGAAAACCGCGTCCGCCGCGTCTAGAGCCGCCAAATATGTGGCGTCACGTTCGACCTCGACGGCCGCCGCAGCGCCCGGGTCCCTAAGAGATATGCTCCCAGCAGCATTTTCAGCCTCTTCGATCTTCCAGGGATTGGAAATCCGAGATTTGGGAGACCGACCTTTATATGCCGTTATGAACGGACGCGTGGGTTGGCGCATTGAAGCTGAAGATCTTTCTGTTGACGTATATGGCAAGGAAGGTCGTTTGAAAGACCCGCCTCGGCACAAGCGTAATTGAGTATTGAGAAAACGCTCGGGCACGACGCTCAGTCCAAGCGTCTGGGACGAAGGACGTTTGCTACATATAACAGAAAAGGCGCAACACGTCACCGTCAAGGCGCGCTGATGGCGTAAATCGGACATTGCCGATTTGCGCCTTGTTCAGCTCCTTGAACCAATTGCGCGCTCCTTTTGCTTCCCTTTGCTGGCGGCGACCCTAAGTTCGTATCGGACGGCGGCGTGCATGGCGGACAATGTAGAGTCCAAACTTAAATTCGTCTTTCGCCGAGACGTGGCGCGCTCACATCCGTTTTGAGCCGATCAGTCAGGTTGCAGACACACGCTGCGGCTGTGGGCGTGGCTGCGTCCTGCTATCTCGGAAATATTGTGCACCCCCTCTAGAAAAGCTTCAGGTCTATCCCAACTGAAAAACCATCAAGCGCTGCGGTTTGCTTTTTCTTGTCTCTTGAACAACGAATGAGTCGGAGCGTTGCTGAAAGACCCGTTAAACGATCTCAGTAAAACCCTCCATCCGCTCGCCTGATATGTCGGCGCAACGTGAGAAGACAGAAGTCCGTTGTCGTTCATTTGGGAGATTTAGTCATGCGAAACATGCTCGCTGCAGCGACGGTCGGCCTCGTCGCTTTTCTCGTCCAGGACATTGCCCAGGCGGCCACCGCCCAAAGTCCGGCCGTGCTACGCTCCGGACCAGGAACGTCGTGGCGTAAAGTCGGTCAGATCCCGGCCGGAGCCGATGTGCAGGTATTGAGCTGCAACCCGGGCTGGCGTCACAGCTGGTGCCAAGTCCGCTTCGGTTCGAAGACGGGGTGGGTGAACGCGCCTGCGCTCGGGACGTCCGGATCGCAGGTCTTCGTTGCGCCAGTTGTGACGACTGACGCAGCCAGTCTTAAACGGCGCGCCAGCATGTTTTCCTCGGTTATCACGGTGATTCCCGGCGGCAAAAAGGTCGATGTCCTTCGCTGCAGAAGTGGACTCGGCAGGGGCTGGTGCCGCGTCTCTTATCAGGGCAAGACCGGATTCGTCAGAGGGGGTCTTCTGACGCGCCAACGGTCCGTCATTCCCCGTTAAGAAGGCGCGGGCGCGGCGAGAGAAAGCGGCCGCGAAGCCGGCGCAAAAACGTCAAGGCGCAAATCGGACATCGCCGATTTGCGCCTCTTCTGTTCAGGTCAGCGCCTGCGCAGCCTTAACCGGCCTTACGCGCCTTTGCCCTCGCCTTTGCGGCCGCGCATAAAGGATTCGAACTCCTCGCGGTCGCGGGCGCGGCGCAGCTGGTCGATGTGTTCGGCGAAGTCGCGCTCCGCTTCGGCGAGCTTGCGGCGCTCTTCCTCGAGACGCGCGAGTTCGCCTTCGCGCCATTCGTCGAAGGCGACATTGCCGGTCGAGCGCATGAAGGAGGGGCCGCCCCAAGCGGCCGATCCCTCTCGAGCGACGCCGCTCACGGCGTCCTTCACCCGCGCGCCCTGCTCCTGTGCGAAGGCGAAGAAATCGCCCTCAAAGCCCTGGCTGCGCTGCCAAAGCTTCCAGACCAGCATCGCCAGGCCGAGCGGCCAGAAGATCAAAAAGCCAAGGATCACCGCCGCGATCTCGTAGGGCCTCCAGGACATTCGTCCGCAACGCCCCCAGGGCGATCCGCGCTCTCCGGATGACGACATGCGAGAATAACGATGGCAGCTCATGATGGGCTCCAGTTTGTCAACGGCGCGCCCGCCGCCAAAGCGGGGCCGACACCAATGTAATATGCATTAACATTGGCGCAAGGGAAAGCGCCGCGCCAAGAAATCGGCGCGGCGCCGTCAGGCGCTTGCGGTCGACGTGCGGACGCCGCCGTCGAGCGGCGGCGCCGGAGAGGTTCGGAACTGGAAGCGTTTCGCGTCGGGAAATCAGGCCGCCTTGCCGCTCAGATCATCTTCAAGCACGGCGTCATCTGCGAACGGCACGGTCGTTTCGCGCGTCGCCTCCGGCTCGATTTCGATGTCGATTTCGAGCAGCGACATGTCTTGCTTGCGATGCATCTTCACCATGACCTTTTCAGGATCGACGTTGATGTGCTTGGAGATCGCGATGAGGACTTCCTTGTGCAGCACGGCGATGAGATCCGAATCGCGCGCCGATTTGCGTTCATGCGCGAGAAGGATCTGCAGGCGCTCGCGCGCAACCGGCGCGGTGGCGCCGCGTCGCCCGAACAATCCGAAAATATTCATGCCGCCCTCCGACCAAAGAGCCGAACGAAAAGTCCCCTCTTGTCAGCGGGAATGTTCACCGGCAGTTTTTCGCCACACAGCCTCTTCGCCGCTTCCGAATAGGCGCGCGCCGCGGGGCTCATGGCGTTGTGAAGAATGATCGGCGCGCCGACGTTCGACGCGCGCAGAACGTCTTCGCTCTCCGGCACGATTCCAAGCAGCGGTATCGAGAGAATTTCGAGCACGTCGTCGACGCTGAGCATCTCGCCGCGGCCCGCGCGCTGCGCGTCATAGCGCGTCAGCAGCAGATGCTTCTCGACGCGCTCGCCCTTTTCGGCGCGTTCGGTCTTGGCGTCGAGCAATCCGATGATGCGATCGGAATCGCGCACCGAGGAGACTTCCGGATTGGCGACGACCACCGCGACGTCGGCGAAGCGCATCGCGAGCGTCGCGCCGCGTTCGATGCCGGCGGGACTGTCGCAGACGATCCAGTCGAATTTTTCGCGCAATTCGCCGATGACGCGCTGCACGCCCTCTTCGGTCAAGGCGTCCTTGTCGCGCGTCTGCGACGCGGGCAGCAGATAGAGATTGTTCAAGCGCTTGTCGCGGATGAGCGCCTGATGCAGCTTGGCGTCGCCCTGGGCGACGTTGATGAGATCAAAGACGACGCGCCGCTCGGCGCCCATGACGAGATCGAGGTTGCGCAGACCGACGTCGAAGTCGACGACCGCGACCTTGTGACCCTGTTGGGCCAGCGCGGCCCCGAGAGCCGCGGTTGACGTTGTCTTTCCGACGCCCCCTTTGCCGGAGGTCACCACCAAAGTCTTGGCCATTTTTCGTCCTCTCTTAATCGAGCCGCGCGATCTTGACCGTCTCGTTTTCGAGCCAGGCCTGGATGGATTGACTCTGAACATTTGCCGAGATCTCGTCGGCGGTGAGATAAACGCCGCAAACCGAGAGCAGCTCGGCTTCGAGCTTGCGGCAGAAAATTCGCGCGCGCTTTTCGCCATAGGCGCCGGCCATCGCGCGGCCGCGCAGCGTTCCGTAGATATGCACGGAGCCACCCGCCATGATTTCCGCGCCCGACGCGACGGAACCGATCACGGTCACGTCGCCGTCCGGGTGATAAATCGACTGACCGGAGCGCACCGGCTCCAGCAGGATCAGCGGCGTAGCCGATGGAGCCGGCGGCTCGGACGCCTTGACATCGACGGCCTGCGCGCCGCCGGCGCCGAGCGCGTTGGCGATATCCTCGAAGGCTGCTTCTTCGCTTGGGGACAGCGTTCCAGGATTTGCGTCTTTGGCGCGCGTTGCGCCGGCGTCCGGCGGCGGTTGCGGGGTGGCGCGACCGCCGGCCAGAATCGGCGGTAGATCGTCGCCGGCCCATGACGGGTCGACGCCCGACAGTCCCATGACGCGTATGGCGCGCCGGGCGAGATTTTCGAGAAGCTCGGTGAGCTGCGGTCGCTCGAGCGTCAATTTGGCGAGGTCGATGACGATCGATTTCCGGCTGAAGAAGGCGGGCGACTGCTCAAGCAACGCGTCCAGCTGCTCGAACCAGCCTTCGATCGGCTGCTCAGGCTCCAGCGTCAGAACGGGAAAGGACCTGCCTCTGAAGCGGATGTGTCGGGATGACGCTTGCGTCACGGAAGCCCTCACGCAATTAGGATTTGCGTCATTTGAGGGCGTTAACGTTAATGAAGGATTAAAGCGCGCGCGTAATTTGGCGCCCGGTCGCGCTTTATCAAGAGATTATGCCGGCGCGGCTTTGGCGCGCGCCGCAGCGCTCTCCATGACGCCTTGCGCGGCGCTCTCAAGCACCAGCGCCGGATCCGCGCTTTTGACAGGGTCGAAATGACCGGAAATCGTCAGCATCGCGACGCCATGCGCCAGCGACCATATTTGCAGCGCCGCGTAGCGCGCGCCTTGCGCCGGCGCGCCCGCCTGCTGCAGCCAGGCGACCACGGCGCGCCAAAGGATTTCGAGCGCATGGTCGGCGGCGCCGCCCGCTCCCGGATCGGCGAGCGTCTGCGCCTGCCCGAACATGGCTGCGTAAAGCCCCGGTTCGTCCCGCGCGAATTTTAGATAGGCGGCGCACATCGCCCGCATCGCGCTCTTGGCGTCGGGCCGGCCTTCGTCCCACGCCGTTTCAATTCGTGCGCCAAAGGTCTCGAAACCGCGGCGCGCCAGCTCGCTCATCAGCGCGTCGCGTCCACTGAAGTGACGGTAAGGGGCGGCGGGCGAAACGCCGGCGCGGCGCGCCGCCTCGGTGAGCGTCAGCGCCGACGGTCCGCCTTCGGCGAGAATCTCAAGAGCGGCGTCGATCAGCGCCTGTTTGAGCGACCCGTGGTGATAGCCTCGCTTATTGTGCATCTCTCACCCCGGCGCGGATCGGCGTCATCGCCCCGTCGCCGAGTTATCCCGAGAGCTTGGCGACGAGCGCGTCGGAAACCTCGAAATTGGCGTAGACGTTCTGCACGTCGTCATTGTCCTCGAGCAAACCGACGAGCTTGAGGATTTTCTCGCCGGAATCATCGTCGACCTTGATCGTATTCTGCGGGCGCCAGATGAGCGCCGCCTTGCGCGGCTCGCCGAATTTCTCCTCGAGAGCCTTGGCGACGTCGCGCAGCGATTCGACGGACGTGATCACCTCATGCGTCTCGTCGGTTGTCGAGACGTCGTCGGCGCCGGCGTCGATCGCCGCCTCCATCATCGCGTCCTCCGTCGCCGCCTTCTTATCGAATTCGACGAGGCCGACGCGATCGAACATGAAAGAGACGGCGCCGGTCTCGGCGAGCGCGCCGCCGGCCTTGGTGAAATAGGAGCGCACCTCGCCGGCCGTGCGGTTGCGATTGTCGGTCAGGGCCTCGACGATCACCGCGACGCCGCCGGGCGCGTAACCCTCGTAGCGCACCTCATCATAATTTTCGGCGTCGGCGCCGGAGGCCTTCTTGATCGCGCGCTCGATATTGTCCTTCGGCATATTCTCCGCCCGGGCCTCGAGAACGGCGGCCCGCAGCCGCGCGTTCATATTCGGGTCGGGCAAGCCCATCTTGGCGGCGACGGTGATTTCTCGGGCAAGCTTCGAAAATAGCTTGGAGCGGATCGCGTCCTGCTTGCCCTTCTTGTGCATGATATTCTTGAATTGACTATGCCCGGCCATGCGCTCTCGCCCTGCTCCTCGATCAATCTTCGCCTTTCGGCGTCCGGCGGGTCATATACGCCGGACGTATACGGAAATAAAGAAAAGCGCCAAGGAGAGCATGATTGAGCGCGAGCGATGAAGAGCGAAATTCTCGGCCTGAGCCCGATGGGCGGGCTCCTCCCGCACTCCCGGCGCCGCACATCCCTGACCTCGCCGCCGCCAAGCGGCTGCAGGCGATCCTCTCCAGTCCGTCCTATCACAAGGCCGACGAGGACATTCATTTCCTGACCTCGGCCGAAGCCCGCGGCCCCCGACTGGAGCTGGAATATCTCAAGGCTGAACTGCTGCTGCGACGCCATGGCGTGACCGATACGATCGTCGTCTTCGGCTCGACTCGCATCGTCGAACCCGCCTTAGCCGAAAGCCGCCTCGCCGAAGCGCAGGCGCTCGCGACGGCAAATCCCAAGGACGCGACCCTCGCCAGACAGCTCGCGGCGGCGAAACGCGTGTGCGAAAATTCGCGCTATTATCAAATCGCCCGCGAGTTCGGCGCGCTCGTTGGCGCCGCCCGCCAGAGCGGCGACCAGCCGCGCCTCGCGATCGTCACCGGCGGCGGACCGGGCATTATGGAGGCCGCGAACCGCGGCGCCTTCGAAGCGGGGGCCGAGACGGTGGGGCTCAACATCACCCTGCCGCACGAGCAGTTGCCCAACAGCTACGTCACGCCGTCGCTTTGCCTGCGCTTCCGCTATTTTGCGCTGCGCAAGCTGCATTTCATGCTGCGCGCGCGGGCGCTGGTCGCCTTTCCGGGGGGCTATGGCACTTTCGACGAATTGTTCGAGACGCTCACGCTTGTGCAGACCGGTAAGGTCAAGCCGATCCCGATCATTCTCGTGGGGGAAAACTATTGGCGACGCGCCTTCAACGTCGATTTCCTGGTCGACGAGGGCGTGATCGACGCGCAGGACCGCCATATCTTCCGCTACGCCGAAAGCGCTCCGGACATTTGGGCGGAAATCCGGCGCTGGGGCGAACGCAAGGAGGATCTCCTATTCGAATGAAGGCCTAGCCTGTGTCGGCGATCGCCTGCCCGATCGCCTGCCCGATCCCCTGCCCGATCCCCTGCCATTGTAAAGCCTATGCCCTGCCATATCTCAGCTAACGCGGCGCAAGGCGCGCGCTTTTTTAAAAAGGGAGAATGACCATGAGTTGGCTTAAAGCCATCGCGGGCGGCGTGATCGGCGCCGAAGCCCTGAGCCTTATTAAGGATTATGTGGAGAAGCAGGGCGGCCTCGACGGCGTCGTCAAGAATTTCGAGAACTCCGGACTGGGGAAGCAGATCCACTCCTGGGTCGGCCTCGGTCCCAATGAAAAGATCAGCGAGATGGACATCAGCAAGGTGGTCAACGCCGACAAGCTGATGGAAATCGCCAAGAACGCCGGCGTCGACATCGACAAGGCGAAAGCGCTTCTCGCCCAGTATTTGCCCGAGGCCATCGACAAGGCGACGCCGGAAGGCAAACTGCCGCCGCCCGACAAACCGGCGTAAGCGGACCTACGCCGTTCTCGACGCTGCGGACGGCGGCGCCTGCCGCCGTCCGGCCTGTTCCCGCCCACGCTCTTGCTTCAGGCGCCCTGATTCTGTAATTGCGTCGCGCGCGCCCTTTTGCGCCGCGCTAGGGCGAGAAACGCCCTGAGGCCGCGCGGCGGCGGGGGCTTCGCCTTCGCCACGGCCGCCGGCCAATTTGAATAGGACCATTAATGACCAAGCGCGCGTTGGTGACCGGCGTTACAGGACAGGACGGCGCCTATCTCTCCCAGTTTCTACTCGACAAGGGCTATGAGGTGCATGGCGTGGTGCGGCGCTCGTCGCACCGGGGCGTCGAGGACCATCGCCTGCGTTGGCTCGGCATCAGCGGCAAGCTGAATTTGCACGACGCCGATCTCGCCGATCTCTCAAGCCTGCTGCGCACCGTGCAGGCCGTTCAGCCGGACGAAATCTATAATCTCGCGGCGCAATCCTATGTCGCATCGTCCTGGCGCCAGCCCCTCCTCACCGCGAACGTCACCGGCGTCGGCGTGACCAACGTGCTTGAGGCGATGCGGCTCGGCGCGCCCAAAGCGCGCTTCTACCAGGCGTCGTCCTCAGAAATGTACGGGCTCATCCAGGAGCCGATGCAGAGCGAGAAAACGCCCTTCTACCCGCGCAGCCCCTATGCCGTGGCGAAGCTCTACGGCCATTGGATCACGGTGAACTATCGCGAGAGCTTCGGCCTTCACGCCTCCTCGGGCATTCTCTTCAATCATGAAAGCCCGCTGCGCGGCGTCGAATTCGTCACCCGCAAGGTCACGACCGGCGTCGCCGCGATCAAGCTCGGCCTCGCCACCGAGTTGCGGCTCGGCAATATCGACGCCAAGCGCGACTGGGGGCACGCCAAGGATTACGTGCGGGCCATGTGGCTGATGCTGCAGCAGGAGAAGCCGGACGATTACGTCGTCGCAACCGGCGTCACCACCACGGTGCGCGATATGTGCCACATCGCTTTCGAGCACGCCGGCCTGGACATGGAAAAATTCGTCATCATCGACCCGGCGTTCTATCGTCCGGCCGAGGTGGACGTTTTGCTTGGCGATTCCAGCAAGGCGCGGCAGGTTCTTGGCTGGACGCCGGAGATCGATCTTCGCGAAATGATTTGCGAGATGGTGGACGCCGATCTCGCGCGGCTGCGGCGCGAGTCGGCCTAACCTGAAAAGGGCGCCCGCGATGGCCGCCTTCGAGCGCATCTTGGTGACCGGCGGGGCCGGATTTGTCGGCGGGCACCTCTGCGCCACTTTGGCCGAGGCCTATCCGCAGGCGACGCTGTCGCTGCTGCTGCGTCCCGGCGAACACGGCGGCCATGAGGCTTTCACCGCCGCCGTCGCGGATCTTGTCGACGAAGCGGCGATCGACGCGCTGATTGCGCGGGCGCGTCCCGATCTCGTCGTGCATCTCGCGGGTCAGTCGTCGATCGGTCAGGCGCCGCACGCCGCCGAATTGACCTGGCGGGCGAATTTTCACGGCTCCTTCGCGCTCGGCTCGGCGGTCGCCCGTCACTGCCCGACGGCGGCGTTTCTCTTCGCCTCGACGGCGGCCGCCTATGGCGCGAGTTTTCGCGACGGGGTTTTGAACGAGGACGCCCTGTTGCAGCCGATGGACGTCTACAGCCGCTCCAAGGTCGCCGCCGAGAGCGCGCTTTCCGATCTGCTGGCTGCCAAAGGGCGACTCATTGTGGCGCGGCCGGTCAATCATTCAGGACCCGGCCAGCGCAATCGCAACTTCGCTCTCGCCTCCTTCGCCGCGCAGATCGCGGCGATCGAGACCGGCCGCGCCGAGCCGCGACTCCTGGTCGGCGATCTCTCCAAGGCCCGCGATTTCCTCGACGTGCGCGACGTCGTCGACGCCTATATGCGGCTGATCGAAAAAGCGCGGGATCTGCCCGCCTCCGTCTCGATCTTCAACATCGCCTCCGGAACGGCGCATCGCCTGGAAACGCTGCTCGAGCGGTTGCGGGGGCGGGCCAAGGCGCAATTTGCGATCGAGGTCGATCCGACGCTGCTGCGCCCCCAAAGCGACATCGCCAGCGTCGCCTGCGACGCGACGAGACTGACCGAAGCGACCGGCTGGCGTCCCCGCCACGACATCGACGACATGCTGCAGGCGCTCCTCGACGACGCCCGCGCGGCCCAAACGCAGGCCGCAACGGCGACGTCATGAGCGAGCGGCAAAATCGAGAGCCCGAGCAGGCGCGCGAACGCATCCGCCTGCTCGAATTTCAGCTCGATCATTTGCGCGCCGAACTCCTGCATCTGACTCATGAGCGCTATCGGCTGATCTACTCGGTCTCCGGCCACATCTATCGCTTTCTCCGACCGATCGAAGCGTTCTTCGCCGACGCCGCGAACGCGCTCAGAGCGCGCTTTCGCCCGCCGCCACCCGACGCGACGACGCCATCGACGTCTGGTGAGGGCGCGCCGCCCGCTCGCGCGCCGCTGCCGGCGCGAAGGCTGCTGGTCGATGTGACGGGAACGATCAAGCGCGACGCCGGCACCGGCATTCAGCGCGTCGTCAAGGAAGTGACGCGCGGCCTCTATAGCGGCGAAAGCTTCGACCTGCCGGCTCTGGCGGTTCGCTGCGAGGGCGGCCGGCTGCTGACCGCCAACGGCTTCGTCGCGGAGCTTGTCGGCGGCGACATTGCGCCCGACTCCGAGATCGCGATCGCCGGCGGCGACCGCTTTCTAATGCTTTCCGACAGCTGGAACGCCTTCGACGAACTCGCGCCGATTTTCGCGAAGATTCGGGACGAGGGCGGCGAGGTCGTCACCTGCATCTTCGATCTCATTCCGGAGCTTTATCCGCACGCCTGCCACGAAGTGACGGTGCCGCGCTATCGCGCCTGGCTGCGCAAGGCGCTCCTCGAGAGCGACAGTTTCCTGGCGATTTCGCAAACGGTCGCCGACGAACTCGCCGACTATGTCGCTGCGCATGGGCTGCCGCATCGTCCCGGCCTCAAGATCGGCTGGTTTCACTGCGGCTCCGATCTTGCGCTGCGCGCAGACGCCGCGCCGCGCGACAAGGTCAAAGCGGCGGTCGCCGGCGATGCGCCGGTCTTTCTCGCCGTGGGCACGATCGAACCGCGCAAGGGTCAGCGCGTCGCCCTTCGCGCCTTTGAAGAACTCTGGGCGAGGGGGCGCGACGTCCGCATCGTCTTCGTCGGCCGGCGCGGTTGGTTTGAAGAAGCGGTGGCGAGCGAAATTCTCGAACACAAAGAATTCGGTCGTCGGCTGTTCTGGTTCGACGATTCGGACGACGACGAGCTTTCGTTTCTCTACGATCACGCGGCCGCGCTGATCTTCCCGTCCTATGCGGAAGGTTTCGGCCTGCCGATCGTCGAGGCGGCGCGGCGCGGCCGCCCGGTGATCTGCAGCGATATCCCGGTCTTTCGCGAGGTCGGAGGGGCCGGCGCGCTCTATTTTCGCGTCAATGACGCCAGGGCGCTGGCCGAGACGATCGCCGACTTTCTCGACGGCCGCCGCTTCGCCGACCCGGACCAGGTCTTGCGCGACGCCTGGCGCGACTCCGCGCGGCGCATCGTCGAGGTGATCGCGCGCGAGGACTGGAGCCGGCGCCTGCATTAGCCTGCCGGTTTGCGCCGCAGCATGAGAATCGCCGTATTTCCGCGCTCCGTGAAAGCATGGTAGATAGGCGACCAATAGGTCGTGCGGCCCGGCCAGCGCTCTTGCGGCGCGCTGGACCGCACGACTTTTCGCTTCCAATGCGGGTAGGGCTTTCGCCTTCTCCCACGCCAAAAACGGAAACGCTCTCCATGCAGATCAATATTCCGCTTCTCAATCAGCAGACGCCGCAGACCGTGCTCAAGATGATCAATCTCGAAGCGTCGCAGCTCTCGCTGCCGGATTCGCGCGAATTGATGTGGGGCGCTTTCGGCGCCTATGGCGTGCTCCAGGCGATCGCGCAGTCGTTCAACCACTCGCTGCTCGGGAGCCTGATCTACGGCGTGATGAGCGTGGTCCTTCTCTACGGCGGGACGTACGGCCTGCTGCGCGTTCTGAAAGAGGATGCAAAGTTTCAGCGCACAGCCACGGCGCTCGCCATCATGAGCGGGCTTGCGGCGCTCATCTATACTGTCCTGCACCTCCTCTTCGGCATCGCCCTGCCGCCGCCCTTGCCGACCGAAAAGCTGCTGCGCTTTCTGCTCTTTCCGATTCTGATTTGGATGGTGTTCATGTACGCCTTCCTGTTCCGGCACGTGTCGCTGCGCCCGGCGCCGGCCTTCTTCGCAGCGGCGCTGTTCGTCATCGTCATCGAAGTGATCCTGTCGCCGATCAGCAGATAGCGGCAAATCGATACTCGGACGGCGCGGCGCCCGGCCGCCGCGTTTCGCGGATTTCGCGAATGCCTCGCATGTGATCGACGGGACCGCGCCGCAATGCTAAACAACGCGCCCGCGGCGCGCAGACGCCCGATTGCCTTCCCTAAACGGATTAACGACGCTCATGACCTTATCATTTGACGTTCTGGGCATTGGCAACGCTATCGTCGACACGATCGCGCGCGCCGAGGACGACGATTTGCTGCAGGCCGGACTGCGCAAAGGCTCGATGACGCTGGTCGACGAAGCGCGGGCCGCTGAACTTTATACAGCGATGGGTCCCACGACGGTTATTTCCGGCGGCTCGGCGGCCAACACCATGGCCGGCCTTGCGAGCCTGGGTCGCGCCGCGGGATTCGTCGGCAAGGTCAAGGAGGACGACGCGGGACGCGAATTCGCGCATGACATCCGCAAGGCCGGAGTCGCCTTCGACACGCCGGCGGCCGCCGACGGCGCCGCGACCGCGCGCTGCTTGATTTTCGTGACGCCGGACGGCCAGCGCACGATGAACACCTTTCTGGGCGCCTGTCAGGCGCTCGCCCCGACGGACATCGACGAGGCGACGGTCGCGCGCGCGAAGGTCCTCTATATGGAGGGCTACCTCTGGGACCCGCCCGGCGCCAAGGAAGCCTTCCTGAAGGCGGCGAAGATCTCGCGCGCCAACGGACGCAAGGTGGCGATTACCCTTTCCGACAGTTTCTGCGTCGATCGCTATCGCGGCGAATTTCTCTCTCTCATCCGCGATCGGGTGGTCGACATCGTTTTCGCCAATGAAAGCGAATTGCACGCGCTCTATCAAACCGGCGATTTCGAGACGGCCCTCGCGGCGCTGCGCGCCGAAGACGGGCTTCTTGGCGTCGTCACCCGGTCGGAAAAGGGCTGCGTCGTGGCGAATGGCGCGAGCGCCCTCGCCGCGCCGGCCTGTTCTGTCGATGCGGTCGTCGACACGACCGGCGCTGGCGACCTCTTCGCCGCCGGTTTTCTCGCCGGCTACACGCAGGACTTGCCGCATGAACGCAGCGCCACGCTCGGCGCGCTCGCCGCGGCGGAGATCATCTCTCACGTCGGCGCGCGGCCGCAGAAGGATTTGCTGCAACTCGCCCGCGACACTGGCGTGCTGGAATAAGTTCGGGTTTCCTCGACCTGAGGCGCTCGATCGATGATTCAAACAAGCTGGAGGAACGAAAGATGCGCCTTGTCTCCAAAACGGTTCTGGCCGCATTTGCCGCAGTCGCGAGCCTCGCGCTCACCGTTGAAGCGCGCGCTGAGGAGCAGATGACAAAAAGCCTTACCGGCCTTCAGTACAAGGACACGAAGGTCGGGACCGGCGCGACCCCCAAGATCGGCCAGACCGCGGTCGTGCATTACACCGGCTGGCTCTACAACAATGGCGAGAAGGGCAAGAAATTCGACTCTTCCCGTGATCGCGGCCAGCCTTTCGAATTTCCGCTCGGCCAGGGCCAGGTGATCAAGGGCTGGGACGAGGGCGTCGAAACCATGAAGGTCGGCGGCAAGCGCACGCTCGTGATTCCGCCGGAACTCGGCTACGGCGCGCGCGGCGCCGGCGGCGTCATTCCGCCGAACGCCTGGCTGATCTTCGATGTTGATCTGGTCGGGGTGAAATAAACGCCGCGTCGGCTGTTGACCGACCAAAGCGCCGCCCGCCATATTTGATGCGGGCGGCGTTTTTTTTGTTTTTTGAGGCAACCATTATGAGCAGCGATCAATCGCAAGCGGCGTTCGCCGCGCCGCAGGAATATTGTGACATCGTCATGAAGGGCGGCATCACGTCCGGCGTCGTTTATCCGCTGGCGCTGACATCTCTCGCCAAGAAGTATCGTTTCTCGAACATCGGTGGCACGTCCGCAGGCGCCATCGCCGCTGCAGCAGCGGCCGCCGCGGAATATGGGCGCTTGTCCGACAAAGGCGGCTTCCTAAGGCTCGCGACAGTGCCCGACGAAGTCGGGCCACATCTCAAGAGCCTGTTTCAACCAACGCCCGCGCTAAAACCGCTGTTCGCTATTTTCGTCGCGCTGCTCGAATCGAGATCGGCGTTCGGGAAGATTGCCGGCGTGCTGCGCGCAGCCTTGCTTGGCTACCGTAAGGTGGCGATCATCGGGGGAAGCCTTGGGTTCTTCCTTGCGTTGCCGCTCATCGCTCAGGGCGTCGCCTTCTGGCCGAGTCTCGTCCTTTTTATTCTGCCTGTTACGCTTGGAGTCGCCGTCGCGCTCGTCTGGCGTCTGATAGAAGCGTTCAAGCGCGACCTGCCCGACAACGACTACGGCCTCTGCCCCGGCCTCCGACAAGAGGGAGGCGAAGACGAAGGTTTTACGGACTGGCTCGCTCGGCTGATCGACGAAGCGGCAGACCGCGCGCCCGACGCGGCGCCGCTGACATTCGGCGAGCTCAAGAAGCCGCCGCAGGACGGGCGTCCGATCACGCTGCTGATGATGACGACGAGTCTGATGGAAAAGCGTCCCTATACGCTGCCGCTCGATAGCGGACGCGAGGGCGACGCCACCTATGGTTTCGTCTTTGAGATTGGAGAGTGGAAGAGGCTCTTTCCCCAACGGGTCATCGACTACCTCCTCAATGTCTGCGAACGAGATTTTCAGTCGCAGGGGGAGCCCGGCGAATTTTATACGTTTCCCCACCGGGACGATTTGCCTATCGTCGTCGCCGCGCGCATGAGCCTCAGCTTCCCAGGGCTAATTTCCGCTGTTCCGCTCTGGCGACGCGACTACAAATATGCCTCGAAGCCCGATCAGCAGACATTACGACGCTGCCTTTTTAGCGACGGAGGGCTCTCGAGCAACTTCCCAATCCATTTTTTCGACAAGCTGCTGCCGAATACGCCGACCTTCGCCATCTCGCTCGACGTCTTCGATCCGAAGCGGCATGATCCCAAGGAGGGCGACGGGCGCATCTGGATGTTCCGCAATCCGCGCGAAGGGGCAAGCTTGCCCATTCTGCCTTTCTCGGGCTTCGGCGACTTCCTGTTCCGGCTCGTCGACGCAGCGAAGGACTGGCAGGATAATCTGCAGAGCGTTCTGCCGGGCTACCGTGAGCGCATCGTCCATGTCGGACTTTCGGACGACGAGGGCGGCCTCAATATCGCGATGACGGAGGAAACTGTCCGAAAGCTGGTCGCGCTCGGCGAAAGAGCGGGCGAACGGCTGGCGGATTTTGACAGCGACGACATGGACGCGCATCGTTGGCGCCGCTTCCTCGTCGCCATGGCCCGCATGGAGCAGACGCTCGACGATCTCACCCGTTCGTGTGAAGGGGTCGCGCAGACGAGTAGCGGTCCGATCGTCGAGTCCTTCGGTCGTTTTCTGGAGCGCTACCCCGCGCTTGCGCGGGAATACGAGCAGACGCCCGAAGTTCTCAACGCTATGCTGACGCGCGCCGCGGAAATCGCGGAAATAGGCGCACAGTGGCGGGATTTGCCGACCATCCGATCAGGTAGAATTCCTCAACCAGACACCAATCTGCGCATCACGGCGAAGCCCTGAGAGCCGGCGGCAAATTCGTAGGTCTAACCTTTGCCGCCTGCCCGGATCGATTCGCTACTGAGGAAAGGGTTCAACGTGCGTCTCGGCTGTGCGGCCAAAATATACGGCGCGGCGACCGGAGAACGACACAACATATCCCGCGCAACCGCCTGCCATGACCTTCGTACAGAATCCCAAATATGTGTAGCCGGGCGCAGATTGTTGGGCTTCCCTTATGGCGGTCCGCACAATGTTTGTATCGAGCGTCGGAGCGATCGGCGCTTCGAGCCGATGCGTGGAAAAAACCAGCTTTCGCCATCCGTCAAGTAACAAGTCGCCGTTGCGCGGCGGAAATCGATTGCGTAGCTCTCAAACCCTGCCTGCATCAGCTTCCCGACGATTTCAGGAAAGCTCATGCTGTTGCTTTCGGCTCCGCGCAGGTAGCTTTCGGCGATTTCCATCGGTTGAGAGTTCATGGACTCTTCTATGTGTTGAGCTGAGAGTTCTTAGCCGAGCGGCATTCGCGTCAGGCCAAGTCTCGCAACGGTCTCTTTCAGGATTCGTTCCAGCGCGTGTCGATCTTCGGTGGCAAGCTGCGCTGTTTAAGCAACGTTGGCTAAATTCGCCTCTTTAAAGTAGCCAGATCGCTAAAAGCGCCACAGCGATCACGGCCAGCACGAACCAGCGGTCGGACCGGCGTCTCATCCCCTCAAGCGCGCTAAGTGAGCGGTCCGATAGTTCGACGCCTTCGTCCGCCATCTTCGAAAGACGGTGGATGGCGAGTTCCGCCTCCGCCAGTGTTCGTGGCAGATGCGTCGCGAGTTTGGCCAGTTCAGTGACGCTTCTGCTCGCGTCCTCGATCTTCGCCTTGACGCCGAGATTCTCCTCAATCCAGGAGCGCACCACAGGATCGCAGGTCTTCCAGATGTCGAGCTTGGGATCGAAGGCGCGGGCGACGCCTTCGGCGACGACCATGGTTTTTTGCAGCAGCACCAGCTCGGTGCGCGTGCGCATGTCGAACAGCGCCGTCACTTCGAAGAGCAGAGTCAGCAGCCGCGCCATCGAAATATCGGCGGCGTTGATCGTATGCATCGGTTCGCCGATGGCGCGGAGCGCCTGCGCAAACTCTTGAATGGAATGGGCGGCGGGGACATAGCCCGCCTCGAAATGAACCTCGGCGACGCGCTTGTAGTCGCGAATGATGAAGCCGTAGAGAATCTCGGCGAGGAACCGGCGCTCCTTCAATCCCAGCCGGCCCATGATGCCGAAGTCGATGGCGACGAGACGGCCCTTCTTGTCGACGAAGAGATTGCCCTGGTGCATGTCGGCGTGAAAGAAGCCGTCGCGCATGGCGTGGCGCAGGAATGACTGCAGCACATTACGGCCGATCGCCTTGAGGTCATAGCCCTCGGCCGCAACGCGCTCGATATCCGAGAGAGGAACGCCGTCGACCCATTCGAGCGTCAGCACTTCGCGATCCGTGCGGCTCCAATCGACGCTGGGCACGTGAATCTCCGGATCGCCGGCGACATTATCGGCGAATTCGGAGGCGGCCGCCGCCTCGAGACGAAAGTCGGTTTCAAGCCTGACCGTGCGCGCGAGCGTATCGACGACCTCGATCATACGCAGCCGGCGCGCTTCGGAGGAATAGCGCTCAGCGAATCGCGCCACGCGATACATGTCGCGCAGATCGAGCGCGAATCGGCCTTCGATGCCCGGCCGCAGCACTTTCACCGCAACCTTGCGCACGCCCTCCTTGTATTGCGCCTGGGCGACATGCACCTGCGCGACGGACGCGGCGGCGACAGGCTCGCCAAAAGACACAAACAGCTCGTCGATGCTGCGGCCCAGCGCCTTCTCGACGATGGCGACGGCCTTGTCGCGGCCGAAGGGCTCCATCCGGTCCTGCAGCGCGGTCAGCGCATCGGCGATCTCGCCCCCGACGATGTCGGGGCGCGTCGCCAGAAATTGCCCGAGCTTCACATAGGAGGGGCCGATCTGCGCCAGCGCGCGCACCAGCGCCCGCCCGGCGCCGTCGCGCTTGCCGCCCGCGAAGAGATTGGCGAAGCGCACGAGCGGCGCCGCCGCCGGCGGCAGAAGCGCCGGATCAAGAAGCGCAAAGACGCCTTCGCGCGCCATGATGTAGCCGGCGCGCGCCAGACGATAGAAATGACCGACGCCAAGGATCACGTACGCCGCCGCTCTTTAGATCACGCTGCATTCGGGCGAAATCGCCCAAACTCCAGATAAGGTGATCGAATCCAAAGATTAGAGCGCGGCGTCACGCGAAAAACCGGATCCCGCTTTTTCGCAGCGCGCTCGTTAGAGATCAGCTCTTCCAGCCGGAATGGATCGCGACGACGCCGCCCGTCAACCGCTCAAAGCCCGTGCGCCGAAAGCCCGCCCTGCGGATCATCCGCTCGAATTCTTCCGCGCTGGGGAATTTGCGGATCGATTCGACGAGATAGCGGTAGGGCTCCGAATCTCCCGCGACAAGCTTGCCGATCGCCGGAATGACGTTGAACGAATAGGCTTCATAGAGCTTGTCGAGGCCCGGAACGGCGACCTGCGAAAACTCAAGGCACAGGAAACGGCCGCCGGGCTTCAGCACGCGATGGGCTTCGGTGAGCGCGACGTCGATGCGCGGCACGTTGCGAATGCCGAAAGCGACCGTGTAGCTGTCGAAATGCGCTTCGGGAAAAGGCAGCGATTCGGCATTGGCCTGCACGAACTCGACGCCGGAAACGCCGCGCTCGCGCGCGCGATCGCGGCCGACTTCGAGCATGTCGCCATTGATGTCGAGCACGACGATTTCCGCGTCATGCGCCGCGCCGGCGGCGATGCGGAAGGCGACATCGCCCGTGCCGCCGGCGACGTCGAGATGGCGAAAGCCCCTGCGCCCCCGCGCATTGACCTTGGCGGCGAGCGTGTCCTTCCACAGCCGGTGCATACCGCCCGACATGAGGTCGTTCATGATATCGTAGCGCCGCGCCACCTTGTGGAAGACGTCGTCGACGAGGCCCTGTTTCTCGTTCAAGGGAACCTCGGAATAGCCGAAATGGGTCGAGCCCTCTCGCTCGGAAGTTCGATCAATCATCAGGCGCTCGGGTGACGAGGAAGGAAGGGGACGGTATAGCCTGTCGCCGAGCCGGTGGCTACGCCCGCGCCGTCCCAGCCCGCCGGCGCTTTGATGGGGTCAACCCAGTTTATGCCAGAGCTGCCCGAAGTCGAAACCGTGCGACGGGGATTGGCGCCCGCGCTCGTCGGCGCGATCATCGAGGGCGTCGAGCTGAGGCGCCAGGATCTGCGCTTTCCCTTCCCCGAACGCTTCGCCGCGCGTCTTCAGGACCGGCGCATTCTCGACCTTCGCCGGCGCGCGAAATATCTCCTCGCCGATCTCGACGACGGCCATTCGCTGATCATGCATCTTGGCATGAGCGGCTCGTTTCGCATCGACGAAGAAACGCCAAGCGCATTTCACCACAAGCGCGACAAAAACGCCGCGCATGACCATGTCGTCCTGCATCTCGATCATGGGCGGCGCGTCGTCTACAACGACCCGCGCCGTTTCGGCTACATGCTGCTCATCGCCACGCATGCGATCGATGCAGACAAACTCTTTCGCGGCCTCGGCGTCGAGCCTTTGAGCGGCGCGCTCGACGCCGTATTCCTTGCCCGCGTCTTTCGCGGACGCGCGGCGCCGGCGAAAGCGCTGCTGCTCGACCAGCGCCTGATCGCCGGCCTCGGCAATATCTATGTCTCCGAGGCGCTGCATCGCGCGCATATTTCGCCGCTGCGCGCCGCGGGATCGCTTGTTCTCGCCAGCGGCCGGCCGACGGCGGCGCTGGCGCGGCTGCCGCAGTCGATCAAGGATGTCTTGACGGATGCGCTGAAGGCGGGCGGATCGTCCCTACGCGATCATCGCCAGATCGACGGCTCGCTCGGCTATTTCCAGCATAGTTTCCGCGTCTACGACCGCGAAGGCGCGGCCTGCCCGACGCCGGGCTGCAAAGGAACGATCACGCGCGTCGTTCAATCCGGCCGCTCGACGTTTTATTGTCCCGCGTGCCAGAAATAGTGAAGGCTTTTCATTGAAGAATGCGCGTCACTCGGCTAATTGGAGAAGGAAAAACGCGGCTTTTGCCCTTAACCATCGCTGTCGTTGCGCTGCATGTCGGCTTAAATCCCGCCCATGCAAAAAGCCGCGGCTATAGCGCGCCGCCCTGCTGGGCGGGAAAAGCGATATTCCGGCCTGCGCCGCCTATATGGCCTACGTCCACCAAACATTTCTTGAACAGACGCCGCCCGCCACCAGTCTTGGTTATGGCGGCGCTGGCGTTGACTTCAAGGTTTCGCCCTCCAGCCGCGTCACTGTAATGAGATATTACGGCTCGACCTTCGCGCACGTTCAAATGGCGCTTTGGATTCTCAGGTCGTTCCGCTTGCGTCCTCCGCCGGGTCCTTATGCGCTCGCGAGACAGCAGTTCGTCTTTCATTGAGCGGCGCCGCGCCAATGGACTTGCGCCGCCGGCGAGCGACGATAATGTGCGCGCATGTCCGCCTCCCCCGCCGCGCCGACGCTCGTCGTCGCCGGCCTTTCCAAGAGTTACGACCGTCGTAGAGTCGTCGGCCCGCTCGACTTCTCGCTTGAGGCCGGCTCCGTCACCGGGCTGCTCGGCGGCAACGGCGCCGGCAAGACCACGACCATCGGCATGGTGATGGGGCTGATCGAACCGACGCAAGGTTCGGTCCACGCCTTCGGCTGCGATATGTCGCGCGAGCGCTACGGCGCGCTCGGCCGGATGAACTTCGAAAGTCCCTATGTCGACATGCCGCATCGCCTCACCGTGCGGCAAAATTTGCGCGTCTTCGGCATGCTCTACGACGTCGAGGATCTTGACGCGAAGATCGCGCAGCTTGCGAAGGATCTGGCGCTTGGGGATTTTCTCGACCGGCAGACCGGACGCCTGTCCGCAGGCCAGAAAACACGCGTCGCCATCGCCAAATCGCTGATCAACGACCCGCAGCTTCTGCTGCTGGACGAACCGACCGCGTCGCTCGACCCCGACACGGCGGACTGGATGCGCGCGCGGTTAGAGGCGCATCGGCGCACGCATAATTGCGCCATTCTGCTCGCCTCCCACAATATGAGCGAGGTCGAGCGTCTGTGCGACCGCGTGCTGATGTTGAAGGACGGGACGCTCGTCGACGACGATTCGCCCGCAAGCCTCCTGGCGCGCTATGGCCGCGACACGCTCGAAGAAGTGTTTCTCGACGTCGCCCGCGGCCGCGTTGACGGGGCCCCGGCATGAATTTTTCCTTCAAGCGCATCGGCGCGATGGTGCTGCGCTACGCCTATCTCTTACGCGCGTCTTACACGCGCGTGCTCGACATCATCTATTGGCCGACCGTCCAGCTCCTCACCTGGGGATTTCTGCAGACCTATCTCGTGCGCGCCGGCGCTCTCGCGGCGCCGGGCGGGGCGGCGCAGGCCGCAGGCACGCTGATCGGCGCCATTCTTCTGTGGGACATTCTGCTGCGCGGACAACAGGGCTTCTGCTTCTCCTTCATCGAGGAATTGTGGTCACGCAATCTACCGAACATTCTGATGAGCCCGCTGCGGCCGGCGGAGTTCGTCGGCGCGCTTGTGGCTATGAGCCTCATTCGACTCGCCGTCGGCGTGCTTCCCGTCACAATTTTTGCGATCCTGTTCTTCGGCTTCAATCTCTGGGCGCTCGGGATCGCGTTCGCCGCCTTCTTCGTCGTGCTGATGTTGTTCGCCTGGAGCATCGGTCTCTTCGTCTCCGGCATTCTGCTGCGTTATGGACTTGGCGCGGAAAACCTCGTCTGGTCGCTGATGTTCTTCGTGCAGCCGCTGGGCGCCGTCTATTATCCGGTGACCACGCTGCCCAACTGGCTGCAGCCGATCTCCTGGACGCTGCCGCCGACCTATGTGTTCGAAGGGCTGCGCGGCGTGTTGATCGATCACGTCATCCGTTGGGATCTGCTGGCGCAGGGCTTCGCGATCGACGTTTTTCTCTTCGCGGCCGCATCGGCGGCATTCGGCCTGCTGCTGAAAGGCGCGCGGCGCGCCGGCACGCTGCTGCAGACGGGAGAGTGACGATGGCCGCGAGCCGCGCCGACGCCGCGCTCCATGCGCGAGGGCTTTTCGAGAGTCGCGCCAAGGCGCGCGAGGCGATCGAAGCCGGGCTTGTCACCGTTGACGGCCGCATCGTCAAAAAGCCCTCCGAGCCAATCGCCGCCGAGGCACATATTGTCGCGCGGGCGGCTTACCCCTGGGTGTCGCGCGGCGGCGTGAAGCTGGCGCATGCGCTCGACCAGTTTGGCGTCGACCCTGACGGGCGCTTCTGTCTCGACGTCGGCGCCTCGACCGGCGGCTTCACCGACGTTCTACTGACGCGCGGCGCGCGCCATGTCGTCGCGGTCGACGTCGGTCACGGGCAATTACATGCGCGGCTGCGCGCGGATCGGCGCGTGACTTCGCTCGAAGGGCAGGACGCCCGCACGCTGACGGCTGAGCATCTTACCGAGGCGCCGAACCTGATCGTGATCGACGCGAGCTTCATTTCGCTGGCGGCGCTCTTGCCGCATGTCCTTTCGCTCGCCGCGCCGCGCGCCGACCTTGTCGTGCTGATCAAGCCGCAGTTCGAAGCGGGGCGCGCGGCGGTGAAGAAGGGCGTTGTGCGCGACGAGAAGATTCACGCACAGGTTTGCGCGCGCATCGAAGGCGAAATCGAAGCTTTGGACTGGCGTGTAAGCGGCGTCATTCCTTCGCCGATCGAGGGCGGCGACGGCAATCGCGAATTCCTGCTTCATGCGGCGCGATCATGAGCGTTGAGCGTCTTCGCGTCGAACGGCTCGGCAATCGCGGCGAGGGCGTGGCGCTGCTTGGCGGGCGGCGCGTTTTCGTCCCCTATGCTCTCGCAGGCGAGACCGTGACGGCAGAGGTCGACGGCGAGCACGCGCGCCTTGTCGACATCGTCGAAGCGTCGCCGCAGCGCATCGCGCCGATCTGTCCGCACTTTGAGGATTGTGGCGGCTGCGCCGTTCAAACGCTGCGCGCCGACGGCTATGCGGACTGGAAGCGCAGTCTCGTCGAAACGGCGCTCGCAAATGCGGGGCTGATGCTCGACGTGGCGCCGACCATCGACGCGCATGGCGCCGGCCGGCGGCGCGTGACGTTCCACGCGCGATTCGACGCCGGCAAGGCGCGGGTCGGCTATATGGCGGCGCGTTCGCATCGAATCGTCGAGATCGAGGCCTGTCCATTGCTCGCGCCCGAGCTTGCCGGCGCGCTGCCCGCCGCCCGCGCGATCGCGGCGATTCTTGCGCCGCGCGGCAAGCCGCTCGACATCGCCGCCACGGCGACGCTCGGCGGTTTGGACGTCGAGTTGCGCGGCGCCGGGCCTCTTGACGAGGCCGAAACCCGCGCGCTGCTCGCCGCGGCTGACGCGCATGATCTCGCGCGGCTGACGAATCACGGCAAGCTTGTCGCGCGCCGCCGGGCGCCACAGGTCAAAATCGGTGAATCGACGCTCACGCTTCCGCCGGGCGCCTTCCTGCAGGCCACCCAGGCCGGCGAAGAAACGCTCGCGACGCGCGTTTTAGGCGCGACCGCGAAAGCGCAAAACGTCGCCGATCTGTTTTGCGGCGTCGGCGCCTTCGCGCTTCGACTGGCGCGGCGCGCGCAAGTGAAAGCCTATGATACAGACGCCGGCGCACTGGCGGCGATGCGCACCGCGGCGCATGCGACGCCAGGCCTGCGCGCACTCGAAGGCCTCGCGCGCGACCTCTTTACGCGTCCGCTCAGCGCCAGCGAACTCAGCGGGTTCGACGCCGTCGTGTTCGATCCGCCGCGCGCCGGCGCCGCCGCGCAGGCGACTGAAATCGCGCGATCGGAAGCTCCGATCGTCGTCGCCGTCTCCTGCCATGCACAAAGTTTCGCCCGCGACGCCGCAATTTTGCTCAAAGGCGGGTACGTCATCCGGGAGATCACGCCGCTCGACCAGTTCCGCTATGCGGCGCATGTTGAGATCGTGGCCGTTTTCGAGAAGACGAGTGGACGCAAATCCGCAAAACGGCGTCTGCTTGGATGAAATTGTCGGCGCCTGCGTCGCTCTTGCGTGCCAAGAATGTCACAGGATGGTCAAGAAACGCCGAGGCGGGGCGGGGTTCTGGCAAAGCGGAGTTGCCGGCCGCCCAAATCAGGCATAGGATTTGCGAGTCGTCCAGCGTAGCCGGAAATTCAAATGATTTCCGTGGTCTGGAAGGAGAACGTCATGATGAATGCGCTTATCGCCGCGACATTATGCAGTATCGTCCTCGCAAGCGCGCCGGTCGCCATGCGCGCTTATGTCTACGCCCGCCGCAAAGATGATCGCCGCCGTCACTATCGCTAAGGACAGCGCGACAAAAAGGGCGCATCTTACTGACTGTGACAGCCATTCGGTCTGACGCGCCTCTTTTGCTTTCTCGTCTCGCGGCTATTGTCGGCGAGGCGGCCGTCGTAACGGATGCGACGGCGATGTCCCCTTACCTGGCTGAGCCTCGCGACCTCTATCATGGCCGCGCGCTCTGCGTTCTCAAGCCAAGCGCCCCGCAAGAGGTCGCCGGCATCCTGGCGCTGTGCAATGAAACCGGCGCGTCCGTAACGCCTCAAGGCGGCAACACCGGACTTGTCGGCGGACAGACCCCCGACGCGAGCGGCGCATCCATCGTCCTTTCGCTGGAAAAGCTCAATCGGATTCGCGCCGTCGACGCGACGGCCGACGCGATGACGATCGAGGCCGGCGTAACGCTGTCGCAGGCGCAAGACGCCGCGCAGGCCGCCGACCGCTATTTCCCGCTCTCGCTGGCCTCCGAAGGAAGCTGCACCATCGGCGGCAATCTCGCGACCAACGCCGGCGGCGTGCATGTCCTCGCCTATGGCTCGATGCGCGACCTGGTGCTTGGCGTCGAAGTCGCGCTTGCCGACGGACGGCTGCTCTCGACCCTCGGCGCGCTGCGCAAAGACAACACCGGCTACGATTTGACGCGCCTTTTCGTCGGTTCGGAAGGCACGCTCGGCGTCATCACCGCTGCGACGTTAAAGCTTTTCCCGTCTCCGCGCTCCCGCGCCGTCGCCTTTCTCGGTCTTCGCGATCCGGCTCAGGCGCTGCAACTGCTGAACTTCGTCAAAGGCCGCGCGGGTCCGATGCTCCACGCCTTCGAACTCGTGTCGCGATTGGGGCTTGAGCTCGTCCTGCGTCACATTCCCGGGCTGCGCGATCCTCTGGCGCAGCCGCACGACTGGTATGCGCTGATCGAGCTTGCCGCCTTCGCCGATGGCGAAGCCGAGCGCGCCGCCGCCGAAATTCTCGCCGCGGCGATCGACGCGGAATTGGCGCAGGACGCGACCCTGGCGCAATCGCTGAATCAGGCGCGCGCGCTGTGGAAGCTGCGCGAAAGCCTGTCCGAATCGCAAAAGCGTGAAGGCGGCTCGATCAAGCACGACATCGCCGTTCCGGTGAACACGATTCCGCGCTTCATCGAGGAGGCTGGGCGGAGGCTAAGCGCCGCCTTCCCGCAGGCGCGGCCGGTGCCTTTCGGCCACATGGGCGACGGCAACATCCACTATAACGTCTCGCAGCCTGTCGGCGCCGATAAGTCGGAATTCATCGCGCGTTGGGCGGAGGTCAACGCCATCGTCCACGGCGTCGTGCACGAGTTCGGCGGCTCGATTTCCGCCGAACATGGGATCGGAAGGCTGAAGCGCGATCTCTTGCGACAGACGAAAGACCCGGTCGCGCTCGACGCCATGCGCGCCATCAAGGCGGCGCTCGACCCGAACGGCATCCTCAACCCGGGCGTGCTGCTCTAGCTTCGTCCTTGCGGGCAGACGATCTTCACCGTGATCCCGTCCCTATAGATGAAATATTCGACGCAAGACTGACCATTGACGTCGACCGGCCGCTTGCCCACGTCAGCCGCGCGCAGGAAATCCGTCATCGACGTATGGCCCTTGTCGTCCCAATCCATTTCCGCCCAGCCGTAGCCTTGCCTCCAAGCCGTGATGGCGCGCGCGACGAAAAAGAAGGCCGGAATCGCCAGGATCGCGGCGATGGTCGTTACAATGAGGCGTTTGCCGAATGGCGCCGACATGTCATCCTTTCCTGGAGCGCTTCACCTCGGTGAGCGCCCACTCAGCGGTTTTTTCGCGACAGGCCGCGCCCTGAAGGCTTTCCTGAGTGTCGCTGACGACGATGTCGCCATGGAAGGCGCGGCAAATTCTGCCTTCCAGCGGATAGGGTTGGCCCACCGGCGTGAAGGAGCCCTTGGCGCCGCTCTGCGGATTGTCCCAATTGACGCTCGCGCCGCTTCCTTGCGGGTCGAGCGCGGTGCTCAGCGCCGCGATGGCCCGGCGCTGATCTTCCGAATCGAGCGCGCCGGACAGTTTGGGAGGAGATTTTGGAATCGCACTTGTGACGTCCGACGCGACGCGCTCCGAATTCCACATGACGGAAGGGTCCGAGGCCATCGGCACGGCGATCGAACAGGCGCCGAGGCCGCCGGCCGTCGCCGCCAGGACGATGAGCGTTGCGCCACGCGACATTTGAGCAATGACGCAAGCGGCGGTATGTCTGACGCACTGGAAGTGCAAAGCGCCACCTTTGAAGCGCCGATCTTTGAATCGGCTTGAGAAAGGATTCTCGCTTGAACGCGTTAACGCCGGGTGACTTTGTCGAGGCCGCCGAACCTTTCGCATTGTTTGGCCAATGGTTCCAAGAGGCCAAGCTCAAAGAGCCGAACGATCCCGAGGCGATGGTCTTGGCGACGGCCGACGCGCATGGCCTGCCTGACGCGCGCATGGTGCTCCTGAAGGAATGGACGCCAGAGGGCTTCGTCTTCTACACCAACGCCGAGAGCGCCAAGGGGCGCCAGCTCGAGGCCAATATGCAGGCGGCGGGGCTCTTTCACTGGAAGTCGCTTCGCCGGCAGGTGCGGCTGCGCGGACCCGTCAGCCGCGTCAGCGACGCCGAGGCGGACGAATATTTCGCCAGCCGGCCGCGCGACTCCCGCATTGGCGCCTGGGCGAGCCAACAGTCGCGGCCGCTGGAAAGCCGGTTCGCGCTCGAAAAGTCGGTCGCCGTCTTCGCCGCAAAATATGCGGTGGGCGGCATTCCCCGCCCGCCTTATTGGCGCGGCTTTCGAATTGCGCCGGTCGCGATGGAATTCTGGTCCGATCGGCCGTTCCGGCTCCACGACCGCGTCCGCTTTTTTCGGGCGGAGCCAGGCCAAGATTGGCGAAAGGAGCGGCTCTACCCATGACGGCACCCAAGATGGCGCAGAAGACGGCGCGTGCAAAGCGCGCGACGGCGGCGCTCGCGGCGGCGGCGGCCGCTGCGCTTTTTTCGGCCGAGGCCGCCGCCCAGGACCCGTTCGATTTCCTCTTCGGCGGCTTCGACGGCCCCCGCCGTTACCGGCGGGCGCCCGAACCGAGGCGATCCGAGCGCCCGCCCCCGCGCAAGCGAGACGGCGCCGCGCAAACCCAGACGAAACGCCAAAATCAGCAGGCTCCGGGCGCGCCAGGGACGACCGGAGCGCCGGCGGCGCCGAGCGGGCCGGAGGGGCCGCCGCCGCCCTATGATCCCCAGATCACGCGGCTCTCAGAGGTCCTCGGCGCGCTGGCCTTCTTGCGCGACCTCTGCGGGTCGGGCGACGGCGAGGAATGGCGGGGGAAGATGTCGGCGCTGCTCGACGCCGACGCCCCCAGCGGCGCGCGCCGCCAGAGGCTCATGGCGTCGTTCAACCACGGATTTCGAGGCTATGAGCTGACCTATCGCGCCTGCACGCCCAACGCCAAGACGGTGATCTCCCGCTATCTTGCGGAGGCCTCCCGGCTGACTCGCGACATCACCTATCGCTACGGAAACCCTTAGAGCGCTTCCCGATCGCATGGAATCATGTGATCGATAAGGAATCGCTCAAAATCAAAATATTGGAGCAGGTTCCGAAAAAGTCTGTCAACTTTTTCGGAACCTGCTCTAAGCGCCGATGCGCGAAATTAACCTTTCGGCGAGCGTCGCCTCGCGCAGCGCGGGCGGCTTCTCTAGAGTGGCGTCATGAACGAATTGGACGTCGCCTCGCTCTATGACTTGGGCGGGGACCAGCACCGAGCGGCCCTTGCCTATGTCACCGAGGCCTTCGCCGAGGCGATTCTCGCGGGGATCGAAAGCGATTCCTTCGCGCATGCCGCCCTCTGCGCGGCGTTGCGCGAACTGGTGGCGACCTATGGCGAGGATTCGGTGGCGGCCTTCGCCGAAACGCTGCCCGCGAGGCTGCGGGCGGGGGAATTCACCACCGGCCTGAGACATTAGATCACGCGGCATTTGGGCAAAATCGACCGAATAAGCGATCAATCTCAAAAGTTTATGGCGCGCTCTACGCGAAAAAGCGAGGGCCCCATTTGCGCAGCGCGCGCCAAGGCTTGCGGTTATTCGCCGCGACCCTGCGAATGCGGACTGACTTTTGCACTGCAAGGCCCTAGAACGCCGGACGCCGCAGGCGTAGACGCCCGGCGGCTTTGCACAGCGACTCCCGCGCCTTAAATCCGAAACGACATGCCCCGCACGCTTCTGTGTCTCGCACGGCACGGCGAGACCAACTGGAATATCGAAAGGCGCTTTCAGGGCCAGTTCGACATTGCGCTGAACGCGCGCGGACGCGCGCAGGCGGCCGCCTTGGCGAAGGAGCTCGCCGGCGCGCATTTCGACAGAGTCTATTCGAGCGACCTGCGCCGCGCGCTCGCGACAGCGACGCCGATCGCCGGCGCGCGCGGCCTCGACGTCGCCAAAACCCCGGCGCTGCGCGAGAAGGACGACGGCGTTTGGCAGGGCCACACGCATGCGGAAGTGCAGGCGACGCACGCCGACATCTATCCGAACTATCTGACTCGCCGGCCGGATTTCGCCGCGCCGCAAGGCGAAAGCCTGGAACATTTCGCCGCGCGGGTGCGCAAGGCCTTGACCCAGATCGCCAAGGAAAGCGCCGGCGAGACCGTGCTCGTCGTCGCCCATGCCGGCGTGCTCGACATCGCCTGGCGACTCGCCGCCGGCAAGAAGCTCGACGAAAAGCGCGAGCATCCGGTGCTCAACGCCACGCCGAATTGGATCGCCTATGAGGACGGCAAGTGGTCGCTCGTCGACTGGGCGACGCCGCAGGGGCGCGCCGAAATCGCCGCGCCCTGGGACGGCCGCGCGCTGCCGCGCCGCGAAGCCGCGCGCGCGCTGATCGTCGATCAGGATAACGACGTCCTGCTGATGCGCTACGCCGGCGGTTTGACTCCGCATTTTCTGGCGCTCGGACATCATCACTTCTGGGCGACGCCGGGCGGCGCGGTCATGGAGGGCGAGAGCTTCGAGTCGGCGCTGCGTCGGGAGGTCTATGAAGAGACGGGCCTCACCGTTCTTGATCCCGGTCCAGTCGTCGCGACCCGCGAATTTCCGATGGAGATCGGCGACGACTGGCATCAGGCGGTGGAGCGCTATTATCTCATCCGCACCGAACGCTTCGCGGTCGAGCCGCGCGACCTGACCGACGAGGAAAAAATCCATGTGCTCGGCTGGCGCTGGTGGAGCGCGGACGAGATCGCGGTCTCGCACGATCTGATTTTCCCCGAAGGGCTCGAGGCGCTGCTGCGAAAGGTCAGCAAATAACGGGCGCGGTCGAGGCGCGCTCACGCGCGCCTCTTGCGGCTATTTCGTCATGAAGACGTCCCTGCGCGGGAATTTCTCGAAGACCGAGGGGTCCTGCCCGAAATTCGTCGCGAGAATGTCGGTCGGATTGCCGGCGATCCACTGCGACAGATCGATCGTCTGATAATGCGCGTTGTTGAAGACGATGAGCACGCGCACCGTGTCGGTCCCGACATTTTCGAGCGAATGACCCATGCCCTGCGGGATATAGCCGACGTCGCCTTTCGAGAACGTCTCCTGGCGCCAGCGGCCCTTTGACCCAAACAGCGTGACGCAAAGCTGACCGCTCAGCACATATTGCCATTCGGACGCATTGGGGTGCCAATGCAGTTCGCGAAGCGCGCCGGGCTCCATTTCCAGTACGACGCCGGTCATCGTCGTCGAAATCGGGAATTGCGAGCCGTCGACGCGCCACTCGATTCCACCCGGAAACGTCTCATAGGGCTTTTGCGACAGAAGACTGTATTTGTGGGTGAGCGGCGGCGGCTTCCATCCCTGCAACGGCTTCGAGGGGATCTCTGGCGGAATATTCCCCCGCGCGAAATAGACCTCCTGCTTGGGGAAACTGTCGAAGGTCGACGCCGGGACGCCGAAATTCTTCGCCAGCAGCTCCTTGGGCGCGTGGCCGATCCAGTCGCTGATGCTGAAGGTGCCGAACTCCGAGAAATAGCCATTGTCGAAGACAAGGATGAAATGACACAGGTCTTTTCCGAGCGTCTCGATGACATGGCCATGGCCGCGCGGAAAATACCAAAGATCGCCCGCCTCGAAGTCATTGGTCTCCGAGCAGCCGGCCGGGTCGATGACGGTGGTGCGCACCCTACCTTCGGTGACGAACCCCCATTCGGCCGCGGTCGCGTGCCAGTGCAGCTCGCGCATGACGCCCTGCTCCATGCGCATCGAAACGCCGGCGATATCCTTGGAGATCGGCAGCTGCGCGACGGTCGCTTCCTTGCCATAGCTGGCGCCGTCGACGCGTCCTTGAGATTTTTCGAGTTCGAATTTGAACGTCGGCAGCTCGGCGCCCGAGGTCACGGGATCGGGCGCATTATTATGGAAGCTCGTATGGCCGCCTTCCGAGCTGATCGGGATCGTCAATTGGAACATGAGAAGCCCCGCTGGTCTATGTTTGGATCGAAAGGACTCGCTCCGGCGTATGACAAACGCAACTGGCTGATTCTGCGTGGCGACGTCCCAGCTTGGCAGCATGCCTTCGACATGCGCGCTCGACAAGCCGGAGCTGCGGCGATCGGCGTCGCCACGTGAAATTTTGCGCTGACGATTTACATGCGTGACAAAGGAACGCCTTAAGGCGAAATTTCTGACTAGGCATCCCGTGTCCGGCCGTCGCCGACGCCTCGTGGAGACAAATGTGACGCCAGCGACGACCGCCAACGCGCCCGCTCCGCAACGCGGCGATATGCGCCGATCCGTGCATGTGCCCGAAGGCGGCGCATTTTTTCGGCGTCTCTTCGTCTTTCTGGGTCCCGGCTATCTCGTCGCCACCGGCTATATGGACCCCGGCAATTGGGCGACGGCGCTCGCCGGCGGCTCGAAATTCGGCACAGCTCTGCTTTTCGTCGCCGTGCTGTCGAGCCTGATGGCGATCGTCTTGCAGTCCCTTGCGGCGCGGCTCGGCGTCGGCGCGGAGCTGGATCTGGCGCAGGCTTGCCGGCGGCATTATCCCTTCCCGGCCGCGGTGGGGCTCTGGCTCCTGGCGGAAGTCGGCATTTTCGCCACGGATCTCGCGGAAGTGATCGGCACCGCCATCGGCCTGCAATTGCTGTTCGGCCTGCCGCTCGCGGTTGGCATCCTCATCACGGTGCTCGACACCTTTCTGGTCCTTGCTTTGGAGCGCGCCGGCTTTCGCAAGATCGAGCTTTTCGTCGTGGCGATGCTTGCGCTCATCGCCTTTTCCTTCCTCGCGCAACTCATCATGGCGCACCCCGATCTGGCGCAGGTCGCGCAAGGACTCGTGCCGACGCGGCGCTTTTTCACCGATCCCGAGATGCTTTACATCGGTCTGGGCATCCTCGGCGCGACGGTGATGCCGCATAATCTCTTCCTGCACTCTTTCGTCGTGCAAACCCGCGCCGTCGCCGAGCCGCTCGAAAAGAAGCGCGAGGCGATTCGCTTCGCGGTGATCGACAGCACGCTGGCGCTGTTTCTCGCGCTGTTCGTCAACGGCGCCATCCTCGTTCTCGCGGCCGCGGTCTTCCACGCGACCGGGCATACCGAAGTCGCGGAGCTTGGCGAGGCCTATAGGCTGATCGCGCCGCTACTCGGGCAGCCGGTCGCGGCGACGCTCTTCGCCGTCGCGCTGATCGCCTGCGGACTCAATTCGACCGTGACCGCCACCCTCACCGGCCAGATCGTCATGGAAGGGTTCGTGCGGCTGAGGATGAAACCGGCGACGCGCCGGCTCATCACCCGCTGCATCGCGATCGCGCCGGCGATCGGCGTGACGCTCTACGCGGGCGAGTCGGCGACGGCGCAGCTGCTCGTCCTGAGCCAGGTGGCGCTGAGCGTGACGCTGCCCTTCGCCGTCGTGCCGCTCGTCGCCTTCACGGCGCAGCGCAGCGTCATGGGCGACCTCGTCGCGCCCAGACGCACCACCGCGCTTGCGGCGCTCATCGCCGCCGTGATCATCGCGCTGAATGCGAAGCTTCTGTGGGACGCGGTCGCCGGCTGAACGCCTTGCGGGTGTGACAGACCGCGCATTGCCAAGCCGACGCATCTGGCTTAACTCGACGCAGTTTTTTGGAGCTGCGTCGAGATGAAACTTCCCAATCAATTCTATCGTCCGCTCGCCATCGGCGCCCCGGCGCCGCTGCGCGAACCGCCCGTCAAGGTCGAGCGGATGATCCATTTCGTGCCGCCGCATCTTGAAAAATTCCGCGCCAAGGTTCCCGAGCTCGTCAAACAGGTCGACGTCGTGCTCGGCAATCTTGAAGACGCGATTCCCGCCGACGCCAAGGAGGCCGCGCGCGCCGGCTTTATCGAAATGGCCAAAGCGACCGACTTCGGCTCGACCGGCCTGTGGACGCGCATGAATGCGCTCAACAGCCCTTGGGCGCTCGACGACATGATCGAGATCGTCGGCGCGGTCGGGAGCAAGCTCGACGTCGTCATGCTGCCCAAGGTCGAGGGACCCTGGGACATCGCCTATCTCGACCAGCTCCTGGCGCAGCTCGAAGCGCGGCATAGCGTGAAAAAGCCGATCCTCATTCACGCGATTCTGGAAACCGCGGAAGGCGTCAAGAATGTTGACGCCATCGCTTCGGCTTCGCCGCGCATGCATGGCATCTCGCTCGGACCGGCCGATCTCGCCGCTTCCCGGGCAATGAAGACGACCCGCGTCGGCGGCGGCCATCCCGACTATAAGGTGATCGCCGACGCCGAGCCCGGCCAGGGCCTGCGCGCCTCGTTCCAGCAGGACCTTTGGCACTACACCATCGCCAAGATGGTCGACGCTTGCGCTTCCGCCGGCATCAAGGCCTTCTACGGCCCCTTCGGCGATTTCTCCGACGCCCCGGCCTGCGAAGCGCAGTTCCGCAACGCCTTTTTGCTCGGCTGCGCCGGCGCCTGGTCGCTGCATCCGTCGCAAATCGCCATCGCCAAGAAGGTCTTCTCGCCCGATCCGCAGGAAGTCGCCTTCGCCAAGCGGGTGCTCGAAGCGATGCCGGACGGGACCGGCGCGGTGATGATTGACGGCCGAATGCAGGACGACGCCACCTGGAAGCAGTGCAAGGTCGTCGTCGACCTCGCCAAGCAGGTCGCCACGAAAGACGCCGACCTCGCCAGGATCTACGGATTCTGAGAGGATTTGGCTGTGGCGCGACGTCCGATTGACGGCTGCGGCCCTGCTGCGTTACTAAAAGGCAAGTAAACAGCGTGTTAAAGGCGCTTTCGAATGCCGCGAGAGAACGTCGCTAAATTCTCTATTGGCCAAGTGGTCAAGCATCGCCGCTATCCCTTCCGCGGCGTGATCTATGACGTTGATCCGGTGTTCGCCAACACCGAAGAATGGTGGCTTTCGATTCCGGAAGAGCTGCGTCCGAACAAGGATCAGCCTTTCTACCATCTCTTCGCCGAGAACGCCGAAACCGAATATGTCGCCTATGTGTCGGAGCAAAATCTGCTGCCCGACAACACCAACAAGCCGGTGCGCCATCCACAGGTCGACGAGACCTTCGAGCGCGATGGCGATGGCGTTTACCGCATGCGAGCGCCTAAGCGCCACTGAGCGGCAGCGCTTCTCTTCAGTCCGAATGCTGCCGCATTGCGAAAAAAACGCGCAGCCGCTGGGATTGACGATCGCGCGAATCGACCACATTTTGGATGCAGGTCGAACTTCATCGCGGGAGAGACCGGCGCTCGCGCCGGCGCCGAAGGCGAAACCGCCCCGGAAACGCTCAGGCCCAAAGGACCGCGACGAAGTAGAAACTCTGGAAAGCGGCGAAGCGCGTAAGCGTTTCGCCCACCGACGGGCGTAACCTGTCGCTTTTAGCGCAGGGAAATCTCTCAGGTCACCGGACAGAGGGGGCGCGTAGCGAAGTTCGGCTTTGCTGCGCCAACCATGTCTGGCGGAGTTGATGGTGACCGAACCCGACGTCGCGACCGCTGCGCCTCCTGCGCTGTCGAAACTTCCGCTCGATGCGGTGCATCGACGGCTTGGCGCGCGCATGGCGCCTTTCGCCGGCTACGATATGCCGCTGCAATATGAGCAGGGCATCGTCGCCGAAACGCTCCATACGCGTCGTCGCGCAAGTCTGTTCGACGTTTCGCATATGGGTCAGGCGATCCTCGCCGGAGCGCGCGCCGCACGGGCGCTTGAAAGTCTGACGCCGGCGGATTTAGCGTCGCTTTCGTCAGAGCGCACGCGCTACACGCAGCTGCTCAACGAGCGCGGCGGCATTCTCGACGATCTTCTCGTCACCCGTCTGCCAGGCGTCGAGGAGCGGCTGCTGCTTGTCGTCAACGCCTCGCGCAAGCAAGCCGATTTCGCGCTTATCACGGCCGCGTTGCCCCAGTTCGACTTTAATCCTTTGGACCGCGCATTGCTCGCCCTTCAGGGCCCGCGCGCGTCCGCGGTCCTCGGCGCACTCCTCCCCGGCGCCGAGGACCTTCCTTTCATGGGCTGGCGCGCCTTCGACTTCGGCGGCGCGCCGCTTTTCGTGTCGCGCAGCGGCTATACGGGCGAAGACGGATTTGAACTGTCGCTGCGCGCCGAGCATGCCGAAGACCTTGCGCGCCTGTTGCTGTCGTATGAGGACGTTGCGCCGGCGGGCCTCGGCGCGCGCGACGCCTTGCGGCTGGAGGCGGGCCTGCCGCTCTATGGCCACGACCTCGATGAAACCACCGATCCGGTTGAAGCGGGACTCGGCTGGTCGATCGGCAAACGCAGACGCGTCGAAGGCGGATTCCCCGGCTTCGAGCGTATTCGGATCGCGCTTGAAGAGGGTCCTGCCCGCAGGCGGGTCGGGCTCGAGCCGCAATCAAAGGCGCCGCTGCGCGAAGGCGCGGAGCTCTCAGCGGGCGAAGGCGAAGCTGTCGGCCATGTGACCTCTGGCGGCTTTTCTCCGACGCTGCAACGCCCGATTGCGATGGGCTATGTCGCCAGCAGTCACGCAAACCTCGGCGCGACGCTTTCGGCGCCGCTGCGCGACAAACGCGTCGACGTCACAGTGGCGGCTTTGCCCTTCGTCCCACATCGGTACTTCAAAACGCCGGCTGGAAAGGATGCGAGATGACCGATCTTCGCTACTCCAAGGATCATGAATATGTCGCGCTCGATGGCGATCTCGCGACGCTGGGCATATCGGACTATGCGCAGTCGCAGCTCGGCGACATCGTCTTCATCGAACTGCCCGAAGTCGGCAAGAAGGTCGCAAAGGGCAAAGAGATCGCGGTCATCGAGAGCGTGAAAGCCGCGAGCGAAGTCTATTCGCCTGTGAGCGGCGAAGTCGTCGAAGTCAATCCGGAGCTTGGCGAAGCGCCGGCGCTCGTCAACGACGATCCGCTTGGACGCGGGTGGCTCATCAAGGTGAGAGTCAGCGACCCTGGCGAATGCGCATCGCTGATGGACGACGCCGCCTATTCGAGCTTCCTGAAGACGCTCTAGAGCAGGTTCCGAAAAAGTTGACAGACTTTTTCGATCAAAACCTGCTCTAGCATTTTGCTTTTGAGCGATTCCTTATCGATCACATGATTTCATGTGATCGAGAGGCGCTCTTAGCGCGAAGGAAAAGAACGATGCGCTACCATCCGCTGTCAAAAGCCGACAGAAGCGCCATGCTCGCGACGATCGGCGTTCCCTCGATCGAGGCGCTCTACGCCGATGCGCCGCGCGAGACGCTGCTAAAAACGCCGCTCGACTTGCCGAACGGCAAGTCGGAGCTCGACGTCGAGCGCTTTTTCGCGAGGCATGCCGCCCGCAACATGCCTGCGTCGCGCGCCGCTTTCTTCGTCGGCGCCGGCGCCTATAAGCATCACATTCCGGCAAGCGTCGATCATCTCATTCAACGTTCGGAATTCTTGACGAGCTACACGCCCTATCAGCCGGAGATCTCCCAGGGTACGCTGCAATATCTCTTCGAGTTCCAGACCCAGGTCGCTCTGCTGACGGGCATGGAGGTCGCCAACGCGTCGATGTACGACGGCTCGACGGCGACCGCCGAAGCCGTGCTCATGGCGCATCGCGTGACGAAGCGACGCAAGGCGCTGCTGTCCGGCGCCCTGCATCCGCATTACGCCGAAGTCGTGCGCACCATCTCGCGGCTCGCCGAAGATGAAGTCGAGACGATGGCGCCCGACATTCGCGCCGTCGAAGATCTCGTCGCGCGCATCGACGACACGCTTTCCTGCGTCGTCGTGCAGACTCCCGATTTTTTCGGCAATCTGCGCGATCTGACGAAGATCGCGGAGGCTTGCCATCGGAACGGCGCGCTTCTTGTCGCCGTCGTCACCGAAGCAGTCTCGCTCGGTCTGCTTAAATCGCCTGGCGCGATGGGCGCCGACATCGTCGTCGGCGAGGGCCAGTCGATCGGCAATTCGCTGAATTTCGGCGGGCCTTATGTCGGGCTCTTCGCCACGCGGCACGAATTCCTGCGGCAGATGCCCGGCCGCCTCGCCGGCGAAAGCGTCGACGCCGACGGCAGGCGCTCCTATGTGCTGACGCTTTCGACACGTGAGCAGCATATCCGCCGCGACAAGGCGACCTCAAACATCTGCACCAACTCCGGCCTCTGCGCGCTCGCCTTCACCATCCATCTGACCTTGCTTGGCGAAGCCGGACTGACGCGGCTCGCGCGCGTCAATCACGCCAACGCGGTCTTGCTGACGCAGATGCTCGCCGACGTTCCAAACGTCGAGGTGCTCAACGAGACCTTCTTCAACGAGTTTACGCTTCGCGTCGAAGGCGACGCCGCCGCGCTTGTTGAGAGAATGGCGGCGCGCGGCGTTCTTGCCGGCGTTCCCGTCTCGCGGCTCTTGCCGCACGCCGGGCTTGACGATCTCCTCCTCGTCGCCAGCACTGAAACCAACACGAACGAAGATCGCGACGCGTTCGTCGCAGCGCTCAAGGAGTCGCTCTGATGCTCGACAGACCCGCAGTCGTCGAACCGCTCGATGACGACAAAACGCCTGCGACCTTCACCGGCAATCGCGGGCTCGATCAGGAAGAGCCGCCGATCTTCGAGATCGGCCGGCTTGACGCGACCGGCGTCGATGTCGACGATCCTGCGCCCGTCGCGGCGCGGCTCGGCGCGCTGGAGCGCAATGCGCCCATCGGCCTTCCGGGACTCACCGAACCGGAGATGATGCGCCATTACGTGCGGCTGTCGCGCAAAAATTACTCGATCGACGCCGGGCTCTATCCGCTCGGCTCCTGCACGATGAAGCACAATCCGCGCAGCAATGAGAAGATCGCGCGCTATGAAGGCTTCGCCGATTTGCATCCGCTGCAGCCGCAGTCGACCGCGCAGGGCGCGCTGGAATTGATGCAGATTCTCGCTGATTGGCTGATGACGCTCACCAATATGCATGCGGTGGCGATGTCGCCGAAAGCCGGCGCGCATGGCGAACTCTGCGGCATGATGGCGATCAAGTCTGCGATCGCCGCCAGAGGCGAAAGCGCGACGCGCAATGTCGTCCTCATTCCGCAGTCGGCGCATGGCACCAATCCGGCGACGGCGGCGCTGCTCGGCTTTTCGGTTCGCGTCGTTCCGGCGGCAGCGGATGGAACCGTGCGCGCCGAGGCCGTCAAAGAGGCGCTGAGTTCGGACGTCGCCGCGATCATGCTGACCAACCCCAACACATGCGGGCTGTTCGAGCGCGAGATCGTCGACATCGCCGACGCGATGCACGAGGCCGGCGGCTACTTCTATTGCGACGGCGCGAATTTCAACGCCATCGCCGGCGTCGCGCGGCCCGGAGACTTCGGCATCGACGCGATGCACATCAACCTGCACAAGACCTTCTCGACGCCGCATGGCGGCGGTGGACCTGGCGCAGGCCCGGTCGTTCTCTCAGAACGTCTCGCGCCTTTCGCGCCGGTCCCGTTCATCCGCCGCAACGGCGACGCGTTGCAGCTCGTGGAACACGCAGAGGGCACGCAGAGCTTCGGTCGCCTGACCGCCTTTCATGGGCAGATGGGCATGTTCGTGCGGGCGCTCGCCTATATGCTCGCGCATGGCGGCGACGGGCTCGCGCAGGCGTCGAAAGACGCCGTGCTGTCGGCGAACTATGTCCGCGCGTCGCTACGTGACGTGATGACTCAGCCGTTCGGCGATCGCATCTGCATGCATGAAGTTCTGTTCGACGACGCCTGGCTGCGCGGCACCGGCGTGACGACGCTCGATTTCGCCAAGGCGATGATCGACGAAGGCTATCATCCGATGACGATCTATTTCCCGCTGGTCGTCCATGGCGCGATGCTCATCGAGCCGACGGAATCGGAATCGAAAGCCTCGCTCGATCTCTTCATCGCGACGCTGCGCGATCTCGCGCGCAGCGCCAAAGCCGGCGAAGTCGCGCGCTTCGGCCCCGCGCCGCGATTGGCGCCGCGCCGGCGCGTCGATGAAGCGCTCGCGGCGAGGAAGCCGGTGCTGCGCTGGACGCCCAGCGCCGCGGCCTGATCGTCACTGCGCCTGGCTGACCGGCGGCGCTGTGCGCGGCGGTAGAATCGGCAGAACCACTTCTGGCTGGCGCCCGGTTAGCGAATCGAGGAAGGCGACGATCTTATCGGTCTCGTCACCGCTGAGTTCGACGCCGAGCTGGCTTTCGCCCATCACCGCCACGGCCTTCTTCAGATCGAAGGTCGCGCCGGTGTGGAAATAGGGCGCCGTCAGTTCGACATTGCGCAGCGAGGGAACCTTGAAGGCGTATTTGTCGGCGATCGCCTTGGTGACCGCGTAGCGGCCCCAGTCGTCCGGCGGCAGAAATTCCGCCGTCGGCTGTTTGACGACGCCGAAGCGCGCATACATGCCGCCGCCGACGTTGACGCCGTTATGGCAAGTTACGCAGCCCTTCTCGATGAAGAGCTTCAGACCATCCTTCTGCGCGTCGGACAGCGCCTGATCGTCCCCCTTCAGCCAGCGGTCGAACGGCGCGTCGGGCGTGATCAGCGTCGCCTCGAACAGCGCGACGGCGCGGCCGATGTTGGCATAGGCGACGGGATCGCTCTGCTCGGGAAAGGCCAGTTTGAACGCCGCCACATAGCCGGGGATTCCCTTGAACAGCTCGACGGCGCGCTGCTTTGCGGCCGCATGTTCCGTCGGATTGATCGGCATCGGGCCGCCGCGGGTTTTCAGCATCGCCTTGGGATTAGCCATCACCGAATTGACCACCTGGTCGGAAAGATTGGCGGCGCGGCCGTCCCAATATTGCGACTTGTTGAAGATGGCGTTCATCACCGTGAGCACTTCCCGGCCCGCGAGCTGCGCATTGCGCCCGCCCGAGAGCGCGCCGCCGTCGACGCCGCCCATGCTCAGATTGTGACAATCGGCGCAGCTGATGTCGTGGGTTTCGGAAAGTCGCGGCTCGAAATACAGCATCTTGCCGAGCGCGAGTTTTTCCGGCGTCGCCGTCTCTCCAGGAATCGCCGGCGGCGCTGACGGAATGGGCTGGAAAAGCTCCTTCGCCCGGTCCCTCAGGCCTGCGTCGGCAAACGCCGGGCCGCCGACAAGAAGCGCGACAAGACAAACGATCGAAGAAAGACGCATGGCGGATTTCACCCGGATGGAAGCGGCGCAAAAGAGTAGGAGATTATAACACAGCCGCATCGGCGCGAGGCGAGATGCATCGGTCGGCGGCTAAGCGTCACACGTCATTGGCTCGCCCAGAGAATGCGCGCCATCCAGCTGACCTCGTCGCGGGCAATCGTGCGGTCCGGGTAGGCCGGATTGACCGAACGCAATTCGATGGTGCGCGCCGTTTCGCGCTTCAGCTCCTTGGCCATGATCTCGCCCGAGGTGGTCTTCACCACCACCCGGTCGCCGCGCCGCACCGGCGCCGCCGGCGAGACGATCACCACATCGCCGTCGCGATATAGCGGCGCCATGGAGTCGCCCGAGATCTCCAGCGCGTAGGAATGTTCGTCGGCCTCGGCCAAGACGTCGATCTCGTCCCAGCCGGCGCCGGTGGCGAAGCCCGCATCGTCGAAAAAGCCGCCGACCCCCGCCTGCGCCAAGCCGATCAGCGGCCGCGTATGGCGCAGCCGGCCGGCGGCGCTGTTGGCCGTCACCAATGACATGAATTCGTCGAGCCCGGCGCCGGTCGCGGCCAGCACCTTGGCGATCGATTCGGTCGACGGCCAGCGCTGGCGCCCGCTCGCCGTTTCGCGCTTGGAGCGATTGAAGGTCGTGGGATCGAGGCCGGCTTTACGCGCCAGGCCCGACGGCGTCATGCCATATCGCTCGCCGAGCGCGTCGATCGCCGCCCAGATCTGAGCATGGGTGAGAATGTCGGACATGTCTGGCCGCGCTCGGAAGAATTTCCTAGCGAATAGGAATATATCTATTAACCATGCCGCACAATAGGAAATCGGCGCTGCCGGCTTGGCGCGCGCGCGGCCAGGCGCCATAACCCCCCTCCCTGCGTCGTCTTCCTCGCCGCGCGCTCTAATTTGCCGGGTTGCATGCCCTCCTCGCCCGAGCCCGCGCCGAATCGCCCGCGCCACCCGTTCCTCACGCTCTGGCTTGGGATTCTCGTCACCATCATTGTCGCGGGGAGCGCGGCCTTGGCCGCTGTCGCGATCCTCGGGCTCGGCGAATTTCTGTCGCTCGCGAGCCGTCTCCCGGCGCCGTCTCCCGAGACCGCGGCCGTCGGCGCGATCTTCGCGGCGACCTATCTCGTGCTGGCGATCGGCAAGCTGCCCTATTATCGGCTCGACCGCGCCGGCGCCGCGCTGCTCGGCGCGAGCCTGATGATCGGCGTCGGCGCCTTGAGCCTCGACGAGGCCTATCGCGCCATCGATTTCGACGCCATCACTTTGCTGCTCGGCATGATGATCGTCGTCGCCAATCTGCGCCTCTCGGGCTTCTTCCGCCGCGCCGCCGATTGGCTGGCGGATGTCGCGCGCCGCCCGATCTTTCTGCTCGTCGCGGTCGCGGCGGCGACCGGTCTGTTTTCCGCCTTTCTCGTCAATGACGCGATCTGCCTCGTCATGCCGCCGCTGGTCGTGGATCTGGCGCAGCGGCTCAAGCGCGATCCGACGCCCTATGTGCTGGCGATCCCGCTCGCCTCCAATGTCGGCAGCGTCGCGACGATCACCGGCAATCCGCAAAATATGATCATCGCGACCGCCTCGGGCATTTCCTACGGCGACTTCGCTCAAGCGCTCTGGCCCATCGCACTCGTCGGCGTCGCGCTCACGATCCTTTTGGTGGCGCTCGCCTTCCCGCGCGAATTCTTCTCGCGCGAGAGACTGACGCCGATCGTCGCGGCGCCGCGCCCTTTTCATCGCGCGCTCGCCTCTAAAGCGCTGCTGATCACCGCGGCGATGATCGGGTTCTTTTTCGCCGGCGTTCCGCCCGCCAAAGCGGCGATCGTCGCCGGCGGGCTGCTGCTGCTCACGCGGCGCATCGGCTCGAAGAAAATCTACGGCGAAATCGACTGGCCGCTGCTGCTGATGTTCGCCGGGCTCTTCATCGTCGTCGGCGGCTTCGATAAGGTGGTGCTGACGCCAGGAGAGATCGCGGACGTCGGGCGGCTCCGACTCGATGACGCGCCGACGCTCGCGCTCGTCTCCGCCGTGCTGTCCAATATCGTCAGCAATGTGCCGGCCGTTCTCGCACTGAAGCCGTTCATCGTCGGACTGAGCGATCCGAAGCGCGCCTGGCTGATTGTGGCGATGGCCTCGACGCTCGCCGGCAATTTCACACTTGTCGGCTCGATCGCCAATCTCATCGTCGTCGAGCGGGCGCGCGCGCTGGGCGTCACGATCGGCTTCTGGACCTATTTCAAGGTCGGCGCGCCGCTGACGCTGGCGACGATCGCGCTGGGGCTGTGGAAGTTGTGAGGAGGCGCTACGCCTCCTCCCCACTTTCCTCGGCGGCGCGTCCCGAAATGCGCTGGCGCGCATGTTCTCGTCTGATCTTGCGGTTGCGCTCCGCCTGGCGGACGCGCGCCTTCTCATTGGTCGGCTGCAGCAGCTTGCGGAATTCGTCGCGCTTCTCGTGGATCGAGGCAATGACATAGCCCATCGGCACGCCGATATCGACGAGCACGGTTTCGGCGAGCTGCAGGCTGGCTTCGACGGTTTCGGGAATGGCGTCGGTTGCGCCAAACTTATAGAGCTCGGTGGCGTGGCGCGCGTCGCGGGCCCGCGCGACGATGGTGAGATCGCCGCGAATTTCATGCGCCAGACGGACGATCTCTCCCGTCGCGTGGACATTTTCGATCGTCACGACGAGCGCGCGAGCCTGCGCCACGCCGCAACGCATCAGGAACTCGCGCCGCGTGGCGTTGCCCCAATAGATTTCGACGCCGTCCTCGCGGCCCGCGGTCACCAGCGACACGACGTTTTCGATGGCGACGAACGGGATGTCGTGGCGCTTCAGCATTTCGCCGACAAGGCTGCCGATTCTGCCATAGCCGACGATCACGACGCGGTCCTCGGCGATTTCAGCCGCCGGCGCGAGATCCGCATAGAGCAGTTCGTCCTCGGCTTCCGTCGCCGGCGGGACAAGAGCGGCGCCGATCCGGCCCAGCAGGGGAATGGCGAAAATACTGATCGTGACGACGATCATCGCGTCGGCGCCATAATGACCCGGCAGCACGCCGACGGCCATCGCCGAGGTCAGCAGCGCGAAGGCGAATTCGCCGCCCGGCGCCAGCAGCAACGACGCCTCGGCTGAGGGGCGCCATTCGACGCCAAAGAGCCGCGCAAGAATGAAGATGATCGCGCCCTTAACGGCGATCAGCCCGGCGGCGTATAGGAAGATCGGAAAGGGATCCGCGGCGACGGCCCCCATGTCGAGACCGGCGCCGACCGAAACGAAGAAGAGCCCGAGCAACAGGCCCTTGAACGGCTCGATCGTCACCTCGACCTCGCGCCGGAACTCCGTCTCCGCCAGCAGCAGCCCGGCGATGAAGGCGCCAAGGCCCATGGAGAACCCGGCGGCCGCCGAAAGCGCCGCCTCGCCGATGACCACCAGAAGGCAGGCGGCCATGAACAGTTCGGTCAGCTGCACGGCCGCGACCATGCGAAACAGCGGACGCAGCAGCAGCCTGCCGATGAAGATCAGCGCGCCCATGGCGAGGAAGGCGCGCCCAAACGCCCACGCCGCCTGTTCGCCCGTGAAGCCGCCGTTCTTGGCTTCGGCGAGCGCGGAAACCAGGAAAAGCGCCGGCGCAACGGCAAGGTCCTGAAACAACAACACCGAGAACGCGACGCGTCCGGACGTCTTGTTCAGCCGCCGCGCCTCGGCGAGCACCGGCAGCACCACCGCCGTCGACGACATCGCGAGGGCGATGCCCATCAACATCGAGGGACCGAATTCGACGTTAAAATGATAGTAGCCGACAGCCGCGAGCACGCTTGCGCACACCACCACCTGCGCGAGCCCTAGTCCGAAGACAAGCCGCCGCAGGCGGGCAAGACGCTCCCAGGATAGCTCCAGGCCGATCATGAACAGCAGGAAGACCAGCCCGAATTCAGCGAGATTGGAGACGCCCTCGACATTGGTGATGGTGAAATTGCGCGCCCATTCATGATCGCTCGCCAAGCGGCCGAGACCAAACGGCCCGAGCGCAGCGCCGGCGAAGAGAAAGCCCAGCACCGGCGAAATCTTGATGCGATGAAACAGCGGAACGACGACCCCCGCCGTGGCGAGAAAGACCAGCGCCTCGCGATAGGATTCAAGATGGATAGAGCTCGTCATGCCGCCTCGTTGCTCGCGCGCTGGTCCTTAGCGAAGGAATAAATGGGTCACGCGGCGATTGGCGATGAAAACAGCAAGAGTCGCGCCGCCGGGCGAGCTTAGGGGAAGCCCGACTGGCGCGGCCATAGCGCTGCTCGCGAGAACCGTCCGATTGACCGCCGAACTCTATCCGATTCGGCGGCTGTCTCGCGCCCGCAGCGTCGGAACGTTTGTTAATAGTTATTGGTCGGTGACATGTTAACCACAAGGAGGATCGTGTCATGGCCATCAGCGCAGACTTGGGAAGCCAGCTCGAGGCCTTCGTCGCCAAGCTGGTGGCGTCGGGCCGCTACAACTCAAAGAGCGAGGTCTTGCGCGAGGGGGTTCGCCTCATTCAGGAGCGCGAGGCCCGTCTTGCCGCCCTGGACGCCTCGATTGCGAGGGGCATTGCCGACGCTGACGCCGGCCGCGCCAAGCCCGCGAAGGCGGTGTTCGATCGCTTGGAGGCTAAATTCAAGGCCAAGGCGCAAGCCAGGCGCCGATGATTGTCGTCATTACCCAGGAGGCCGAAGCCGATCTTGAATCGATCGGCGATCATATTGCGCAAGAAAGCCCCGAGAGGGCCGTGACGTTTTTGCGCGACCTCCGAGAGGCGTGCGCGGGACTGGGCGCCATGTCGGAACGATTTCCGCTCGTCGCGCACTATGAACACGCCGGGGTTCGCCGGCGCGTCCACGGCAATTATCTCATTTTCTATCGGGTCGGGATTGAAACGGTTGATGTGATCCATGTGCTGCGTGTAGCCATGCACTATGAACCGTTGCTGTTCCCCGAGGGATGATTGGCGGTCGCAACTCGGGGGCCACGATCGAACAGAGGCGGCGACGCATGACCGGCCCCAAGCCGGCGAAACTCGTTCTGTTGGTGGATACATGCGTTTGGCTCGACTTGGCCAAGGATCGCCGCGAACAACCGACCCTTGCGGCTTTGGAGGACTTGGCAAAACGGGGCGACGTGCAGCTCGTGGTTCCGCAGATCGTTATCGACGCGAAGTTTCCGCGGATAATCGGCTTGTCATGCAGCTTGAGTGACTATTCCTCGTCGCCCGAATCCTGCGCCTTGTCCGGCGTTTTGGCTCCCGCCGCGGAGGCCGTCGCCCGCCTCCACGTCTCGCTCTTGCAGAGCACGCCCCAAAGACAGCCCTTCAGAGTCAATACATTGGCGGATTTGAGGGTGATGACGCCGTCATAGGTGTTGCCGTCTTTGGCGTTGTAGAGTTTGCCGCGCCATTGCTTGGCGCCGCTTTTCGTCGCCCCGCGCAGAATGACCGTGCCGACCGCGCCCTGCTCCTCGGCTTTCTGGACTGAAACAAGCTTCGCGCACAGCAGGCCACCGCAGTCGTAAAAGCTGAATTGCTGGCCCGCTTCCGGCCGCGCCCAGGCTCCGTATGGCTCGCTTCCGGCCTGAGCGGTTGGCGCGCCGGCCAGCGCAAGAAGCGCCGCGGCTGCGAAGCCTCGCCGACTTGGAAAGCCTCGCCGACTTGGGAAGCCTCGCCGACTTAGAATGTCGAATACACGGCTGCTCTTCATTCGATCGCTCCATTGTCGAGGCGATGAGATGCAAGGCTGGCGCGGCTTCTGGGCGATTCTTCGGCCACTCGCCGGCGCCAAAACGTCAGCATGAACGGAGCTGATGACCTCGGCTAGAGCCCGAGCAGACGCTCATAGACCTGCAGCGTCGCGCGCTGCATCTCCTCGACGGAGAAGCGCTCCTGCGCGTTTCGGCGCGCCCGCAGCGCCAGGTCGTCATGCGCCGAGGCCTGCAGGCTCAGCGCCTCGGCGATGGCGTCCGCCAACGCCGCCGGATCGCCGGGCGGCGTCCGCCAGCCTGTCGCAAGATGGCGCGGGGTCTGCGGCGGCGCCAGGACGATTTCCGGCGCGGCGCCGATATCGGAGATGATCACCGGCGCGCCCATCGCCTGCGCTTCAACGGCGATCCGCCCGAACGCCTCCGGCTCCGTCGCCGGCGCGACAATGACGGCCGCGGCCATATAGGCGGCGGGCATGTCTTCGCAGTAGCCGGCGTTGCGAACGACGTCCTGCAAGCCGGCGTGCTCTATCTGCGTTTCGAGGGCGCGGCGAGTGGAATCGCTGTGCGGGTCGCCGACGAAAATGACGCGCAGATCGCAGATTCCTTGCTTGATCAGCCGCTTGGTCGCCTCGACCAGAACCGAATGGCCTTTGCGCGCGGAAAGCCGCGACGGCAGCAGCACGACGCGATCATGCGCCGCGACGCCCCACGCCGCGCGCAGGCGCTCGACGCGGCGCCGGTCGACGGCGGCGGGCGAGAAGGCGCGCAGATCCGCGCCGCGCGGAATGACCACAATCCGCTCCGCGCTTTCCGGATGCAATTCTCGAATGCGCTGGGCGGCAAATGCCGAAATGGCGATCACCACGTCGCCCGCCGACATGATGGCGTTGTAGCGCTGCTTGACCGCCGACGCGCCGCTATAGGCGCTGTGATAGGTGGTGACCAGCTTTGCGCCGGTCTGACGCGCCGCGTAATAGGCGACCCAGGCGGGCGCGCGCGAACGCGCATGCACGATGTCGACGCCTTCGTCGCGGATGATTCGCGCCAGCCGCACCGAATTCAGCGCCATCGCGAAGGGATTTTTCGTCGCCGCCGGAAACGGCGCCCAGACGCCGCCTTTCGACTGCAGCTCGCTGACCATGCGGCCGCCGCGCGACGCGACGAGGCAGCGGGCGCCGACCCGGCTTAACGCCTCGGCCACGTCCACCGTCGCGCGCTCCGCCCCGCCCGACTGGAGATCGGGCACGATCTGCAGGATCGTTCGTCCGGCCAGCCGCTGTTCCGGCGCGGCGATCGTGGCGTGCTGTTGCGACATCGCTGGGCTAACGCAAGCCTCGGACAGAATCGTCCGGCCGCAGCATTCTGTTGCGAGATCCTTTACCAACTGTGAGCAGACCGCCTATTTTCAATCGCGTCGCCTCTTCGATCCCAAGTGAACCTGAGTGAACCTTCTTGTCGGACGCGCTCGACTTCCTCGACATTCCCAATCCGGCGGGGGGCGTTTGGCGCCTCGCGCGGCGATGGCGCGCCGCGACGGCCGAGGCCGGCGACGCGCCGGGCCTCGTCTGGCTCGGAGGCTTCGCCTCCGATATGGACGGAACCAAGGCGAGCGCCCTCGACGCATGGGCGCAGGCGAGGGGGCGCGCCTTTCTGCGCTTCGACTATTCGGGCCACGGCCGCTCGTCCGGCAAATTCGAGGAGGGCTGCATCGGCGATTGGCTGGAGCAGAGCCTCGCCGTTTTCGAGCGCTCGACGCAAGGGCCGCAGATCGTCATCGGCAGTTCGATGGGCGGCTGGATCGCGCTGCTTCTGGCGCGGCGGCTGGCGGAAAAAGGCGAGAGCGCAAGGCTCGCCGGACTGATTCTGCTCGCGCCGGCGGTGGACTTCACCGAGGCGCTGATGTGGCAAGGCTTCGACGAAGCGACGCGCCGCGAGATCATGGAGAAAGGCGTCCTGCCCGCCAAGGAGCCGGATCACGGGCCGATTACGCGGCGGTTGATCGAAGAGGGGCGCCATCATCTGCTGCTTGGCGGCCTCATGCGCGCTTATGCGCGCGTGCATATTCTGCAGGGCATGCGCGATGACGCCGTGCCCTGGCGGCATGCGCTGACGATCGTGGAGCATCTGAACGCCGACCCCGTGACGCTGACCTTTATCGCCGACGGCGATCATCGGCTGTCCCGCCCCGAAGACCTCGCGCAGCTCGCCGCCGCCGTCGAGACGATGAGCGCCCCGCCGCCGGGCGAGCCGCAGCCGACGCTTTTCGATTGAGGGGCGCGGCGGGCAATTGATGCGCGTTCGCGCGTCGCCTATCCCCATGCTATGCGGGCTATTGCGCCAAGCATGGGAAAGACGATCACTTCCCGGGCGACGACGCGTCGATAGTGTCCGTCAGAGAGACGAGGCCGATTCCTCTGCCCTTCAGGTGCTCAGCGGTTTCGATAAGCTGCTTGAGCGATCGCATCGGCCTGTCGAGCTATCAGTTGACAAGCGTGTCGCCTCAGCGCTGCATGTCGCGCAGAAGGCTTGTCAGCTCCGGCATATCCGCCCGAACGCCAGAGTTCGCACCCACGTCGCGCAGCTTTTGGAGCTGGAGTTCGGGATTTTTGGTCGAGGTCGATACTCTGGCGGAACCGATGCGCTTGGATTAGCCTCAATTCTCGTCATGAGGCTGGTGGGAATGAGCCGACAGGCTTCAAGACAAAAAGATTTGAGACGCGAAAAAAGTCTACAGCGCTGCCGTTGAGGCATCTGGCAGAGAGTCTCAAAAACGTTGGTTTTCCTGACCAATGGTCAGGAGCTAGTCCGCCATTTTAAGTTCATTGTGAGCCTTACGATGGACAACGTAACCGCTATGGCTGCAATCAATTCAACTGAATTACAGAAGCAAAACTCGGATCACCTTGTGATTCTCATTCATGGATTTAATACCCGGGCCTATTGGATGAATGATGTAAAGCCTGCTCTTGAAGAGCACGGCTTTGCGGTTGGCGCGACGAGCTTTGGCTATTTCGGATTTCTCCGATTTCTCTCGTTCCCGACGTGTCGAGATGCCGCCAAGGAGCGAGTCTTAAAAGGCATCAGGACTGCTGAACGCATTTATCGAGACGATAACAACGGAAATGCTCCGAAAAAAACTTCAGTGATTTCACACAGTTTTGGCTCTTGGCTCTTCATGCGCATTCTTAGCGAGAATCCTGGGCTGAAATTCTATCGCATCATACTTTGTGGCAGCATCCTGCCTGAAGACTATGATTTCGATCCTGTGCTGCACACATTCACTAAACCGCTCGCCAATCATATCGGTACAAGGGATTTCTGGCCAGCAATTGGCGAAAGTGCCGGATGGGGGTATGGCTCCATCGGTTCGTATGGGCTCAATCATCCTGCCGCTGAAAACCGATGGCATAAGGACTTTCACCACAGCGATTTTTTAACTGCGGCGTTTTGTTCGAAGTTTTGGGTGCCGTTTCTGGAGGGGAAAGAGCCTCAACCAGCTGACAAATGGCAAACACTGCCCTTCTGGATTCGGGCGGTTACGTTCCTGCCGCTACGTTGGCTCATTATCAGTCTTGTGATGCTGATCACCGTTTTGCTCGGGCAGTTTTTAAGCCCGATATTTAGAGCCGTTGATGCAGCTAGGTATGTCAACGGGTTCTTCCGATCTGCTCCTCATAAATGCGTTCAAATCAATCCGCAGACTGGATTGCCTGACAACGCTCTGGAAAAGCGACAATGCTCCCCGGGTCGAATTGTTTTCGTAAAGTACCTTGACCCAACAGATTATCGCAGACTAGCGGGCGCTCCCCCTAACCCAGAAGGCGTTTGGCCAATTGATAGAGCAAATCGCGTTTTGCAACTACGCGGTACGTTGCGAGGCCAGCCGCAGTGGAATGAGCGAGATTTAGTAAGAGCTGCTGGAGCAGCCGAAGAGTGGGGCCAGCAAAATCATTACTGGGTCGAGATCGTTCGAGACATAAGAATTGGGGACATGAGTGCGGCTTTTATTCTGAGGCGCGTTGATCTTCAAGCAATCCCTGTCGGAGCAGGTAAATCGCAGTGCGATATTCTGAACGGCAAGCGGGATGTCTTGGAGTTTGCTATACCTGAGGATGCTGAAATCCGACTAAAATCTGGAGCAACTCCAAATATTTGGATGCGCTGGGTGAGGGTTGAATGCGGAAAAGAGATAGGAGCTGATCCGCTTGACGGACCTGAGTTCCAAAGAATGAGCGCCCAGATAGTGAGAGTCGTAGCTGATCCGAGCGATTAGCGATTGTGATCGAGCCGTTGCAAAAGTTCAGCTGTTCCGGCACCCCTCGCCGAATTTGAGCGCGACCTCATCCGTGCGCGAACGAGCGAAGGCTGCGCGCGCGCCAAGGCGCGAGGCGTTAACATGGGCCGTTCCCTTGCACTCACACCGCACCAGCGCGAGGACGCCTTTCGCGGCCTCGCCAAAGGCAAGGCGATGCAGGTCGACACTGCGCGGCGTTCAATGTTTCACGGAGCAGGATTCGAGGCTTGCTATATGACCAACCATATTCAACCATCAGATTCAAAACGTATTCGAGCGTTTCGCCTAGGCTTGGCCAAAACTATTCCGAAATTTCCAAACGATAAGGCATCCCTGCAATCACTTGAAAGAAAGTCTCTCGGTTCGCTACTCGTAGATTACGCTAATTGGGCCATCCGTTTTGTGGCACCGAGACCGCGCAAAGTGATTGTTGAAGCCGCTGCATCGTCAGACTGCCGTTGGGATTCCCTGCAGACCGACATCACGAACTTTCTTGATAAAGTGGAGCGCGGCGACGACCTCACACCGCATTTGTCCCTTGAACCGCACACGCGTGGCTATACGCCCGCCGCAGCGGGCGCAGGACCGAGCGTCGCCCGCTGGGCCGATAAGGACATGGTGCTGAACATCATGGGTTACCATCACTTCCACTTAAGCAGCTCAATCGAGCCCCAAGGCTTTGTGAGGCGCGGGAAGGAGCTTCTGTTCGCCTACGTGACACGTGATACCTTTACCGTTGTTGCTCTCTTCGATCATTCAGTCTTTGAGGAAACCGAAGCTGGCGAGCCACTAACAGCCGAGCGCGAGCGCCTTTGGAAAATCTTTGAAGAGCGAGCGACTAGGCATACGCCGCCGAATGCGGTCGTCGTTTCTTCTCCTATCGCGACATCAGGACATTCAATGCATTTCACGCTAATGGCGATGGATTGTAAGCGCTTAGCTGATCCCCTTCTGCCGAAAATTTTCTGATCATGCGAAGAAGCCCCTGCTTTTTAGGGTGGCTGTATGACCAGAGACGTCAAAATGGACGCCCAAATGGGCGTTTCGAAGGAAGGCTACGCGGGACGG
>NZ_JBPFEA010000047.1:0-25525 GCF_051061285.1 Methylocystis sp. | reverse complement strand
GGACGACGGCGTTCTCGCATTCACCGACTTCGGCATCGAAACTCTCGTCGAGCTCATCGAAATCCACAAAGACTTGAAGTCCCGCCCCGGCGTCTGACGCAGCGCGAGATCATCCCCTGCGGCCCACGCCGGATGCTTACGCTTAACCCGGGCATCAAAGCGGCTCTCCCTCGCCGCCAACAAGTGGCCCTCATGATGGGGAGCGCCGCAGGCGCGTCTCGAAGCGCGAAGGCTGCCGCGACCGTGGCAAGGGAGCCGCCAAGAAAGCATTCCGCGTAGAATATCGCGAGGTGCTGGCGATCGTCGGCATGGCGTCGGAGACGAACCGCCTCGTCACCGCGCTCGGCGTGCCGATCGACGAGGCTTATGAGATGATGTGAGGTTTCACGCCGTCATCGAGAGCCTTACGCAAAGCGATCGGCTCTCTTCTGCTTGCGCAGATGATTGCTGCGACACTCCTCTTAGGAGACGCTTACGACCTACTTTGCGAGAACTTTCAGGATAAGCTCCTTCAGTTCCGTAGCCATTTCAAAGTGCGAAGGTACAACGTACTTATCTAAGAGCCGGTCGTCTTTGCCTGCAGCCTTGACAATAGGTTTCAGCGCTTTCAGCAGAGACTTCCCCTTCACCGTACTAGGAGACGGGCCACCCCCCTCAACCCAAAGCTGATCGCTATTTGGCGACCCCCCATCTGGCCAGAGAAAACGGATGAGGCTCTGACGCTTTTCGAAAAAAATCTTCTTCGCCTTCGATACATTCATCGTTGCGGCACGTCGCCAATCCGCTGCCGTTTCCTCGGAAACGGAATACAAGGCCGACAAATATTTTGTGTCACAGAAATAAGCTTCGATATCTGCGCCCAGCGTTATCCAACATGCCGCCCCCGGAGTGCTATAAAGCGATCTCCACATCTCACACTCTTCATCTGTCATGAAGTCTCGATCGCGGTGCACAATTGCTCGCGCCAATATGGAGCCATCACCAATAAGCCCCTGAAGCATCTTGTCTTTTGGAAGGTTTTCAACACCGAAGCAGCGGCATATTGCCAGCCTTCGGTTGAGGCTGGGCCATTGACGTAAAATAGTTCGGATGGGTAAATCTTCCTCGTCTTCCACGAAAAAGATTACTTCCTTGTCCAGGCCGCCCCAGCCAAGGAGCCGCCGAATTGTGCCGTCATCTTCTGACTTGACCACACCATCTTGCATCCACACGAGTTGCGATTGAGCACTTGCTGCCCGCACAATATGAGGACTGTGAGTCGTCAGGATGATTTGGGTATCAAACTCTGTTGCCGCACCTTCCAGCGCCTCAATCAAGCGCTCTTGCTTGTCCGGGTGCAGATGAGCATCAGGTTCATCGATCAACATGATTTTTGGTCTAAAGAGGATCAAATATGCAAAAATTTGAACGACCTGTAAAACTCCTGTAGCTGCAGTTTCCAACGATCTCGAGTGACCAGACAATGTTATATCGCGATAGCTGGCAGAAATGTTAAAGTCTTCTCGCTCATCGAAGTTTACGATCAATTCGATACCAGGATGCACAAGACCCACTAATTCATTAAGCCTTTTGAGCCGTTCTACAGCTGCAGTGGTATCCGCTTCCGATACATTTCTAGAGGCTAAATTTAGAAGGACGTTACGAAGAACGCTGCCGGCGTCACCGCTAGCGGCTTGTCTTCGCAGTGGAGGTTGAGCCAAGACCACCTCGCGCTCGGACAAGCCCGCAAGCCCCGGAATATAAGCCGTAATGAACGTGGATCTCTGCTTGTAGGGTGTTACTGCAGCCCCACCCTCTATGTGCGCAGTAACTCCGCCCCTGTTTCTTGCTGCAAAAATTCGAACTGTCACTGGTTGGGACGCGACCTCATCGCTCCCGGGTGCATGGTTAAAAATAACTTTAGTTGGCTGCGACTTGGAGTGGCTTCCCAATTCACTACGATACGCAGATTTAAGCGGCTCACTGCTAGGAACGTAGTCGATCCGATCGAACGCAATCATTTCTTTTGCATTTTTAGGAGCAATGTAACTCGCTGCTCGCGCAGCCCAATGGATTGCTTGAAGTGCAGAAGATTTTCCACAACCGTTGGGTCCCACTAGTATTGTAACATCTGCTAGAGCGATTTTAGCACCTTCAATGGCTTTGAAGCTTGATATCTCAATGCTTTCCATCCTGCTCCAACGTCGAGCTCTCACGGAGCGCGTATCGGCAACGCCGGAAACAAAAGCGCCCGGCGGGTCTGGCAAAGGTGGTTGACTTGCCTCCGAAATTTCCTCTTTAAAAGCGGAAACATCCGAATTCATAGCGTTTAGCAGCCTTCTTTTTAAACCAACCTACTCTGCGCCTTCGCCGCCGCGATAAAACTTGCAAATAACGGGTGCGGCTCGAAGGGGCGCGACTTCAGTTCCGGGTGATATTGCACGCCGATGAACCAGGGGTGCTCCGGTATCTCCACCGTCTCGGGCAACAGGCCGTCGGGCGACGAGCCCGCAAACAACAGCCCGCAATCCTCTAAGCGCTCGCGATAGGCGAAGTTCACCTCATAGCGATGGCGGTGGCGCTCGGAGATTTCGGTCTCGCCGTAAATGCCGGCGATGCGCGAACCCGGCTTCAACAGTGCCGGAAAAGCGCCAAGCCGCATGGTGCCGCCGAGCCCCTCGCCGACGCCGCGCTTTTCGAGTTCGTTGCCCTTGAGCCATTCGGTCATCAGGCCGACGACCGGCTCGGCGCAGGGGCCGAACTCGGTCGAATTCGCCTTGTCGATTCCGGCGAGCGCACGGGCGGCCTCGATCACCGCCATCTGCATGCCAAAGCAGATGCCGAAATAGGGCACGCCGCGCTCGCGCGCGAAACGCGCCGCGAGGATCTTGCCTTCGGCGCCCCGCTGGCCGAAGCCGCCCGGCACGAGAATGCCGTGCACATGCTCAAGATGCGCGGCCGGATCGGCGCTTTCGAAAATCTCCGATTCGATCCAGTCGAGATTGACCTTGACGCGATTCGCCAGCCCGCCATGCGCCAGCGCCTCGATGAGGCTCTTATAGGCGTCCTTCATCTCGGTGTATTTGCCGACCACCGCGATGGTGACTTCGCCCTCGGGATTGTTGATGCGCTGCGTCACCGCGTTCCAGCGGCTCATGTCGGGCTTGGGCGCCGGCTCGATGCCGAAGGCGGCGAGCACCTGCGCGTCCAACCCCGCCGAGTGATACGCGCGCGGCACGTCATAGATGTTGGCGGCGTCGCGCGCCTCGATCACCGCCTGTTCGCGCACATTGCAGAAGAGCCCGAGCTTGCGGCGTTCCTCGCGCGGGATCTCGCGATCGGTGCGGCAGAGCAGAATATCGGGCTGAATGCCGATCGAGCGCAGCTCCTTCACGGAATGCTGCGTCGGCTTGGTCTTCAACTCGCCGGCGCTCGGAATGTAAGGCAGCAGCGTCAAATGGATATAGATGCAGTGATGCGGCGGCAGATCGTTCTTGAGCTGGCGGATCGCCTCGAAGAACGGCAGGCCTTCGATGTCGCCGACCGTGCCGCCGATCTCGATCAGCGCGAAATCGACGTTCTCATTGCCATCGACGACGAACTCCTTGATGGCGTTGGTCACATGCGGAATGACCTGGATCGTCGCGCCGAGATAATCGCCGCGCCGCTCCTTGCTAATGATGTCCTGGTAGATGCGGCCGGTGGTGACATTATCCTGCTTCGAGGCCGGGCGGCCGGTGAAGCGCTCATAATGTCCAAGGTCGAGATCGGTCTCGGCGCCATCGTCGGTGACGAAGACCTCGCCGTGCTGATAGGGCGACATCGTCCCCGGATCGACGTTGAGATAGGGGTCGAGCTTGCGTAGCCGGACCGTATAGCCGCGCGCCTGCAACAGCGCGCCGAGCACCGCTGACGCCAAACCCTTGCCAAGTGAGGAGACCACGCCGCCGGTGATGAAGATGTACCGCGCCATGGGACCTAACGCCTAACGCCTTTCCAGCGATTCTGATAGCGGATTCTATCGGGCCGGGGGCGTCGCCCCCAGCCAAGATCATCGGATGGCGGATTTGAGGCCCGCTACTGGGTCGGCGCTTTCCAGATCGTCGAAGGCGCGGGCTTGGTTTCCGGCGCGGCGGGCTTCGGGGCTTCCGCGGCCGGAGCCTGCGGAGCCGGCGCGGCTGGAGCCTCCGTCTTCGGCGCTTCCCACTTCAAGCCGTCAGCCTTCGGCGCTTCGGCGGCCGGCGGCGTTGCGGCGGGCGCAACCGCTTCAGGCTTAGTCGCTTCAGGCTTGGGAGCTTCGGCCTTGGGAGCTTCGGCCTTGGGGGCTTCGGCAGGCGGCGTGGCGGGCTTCGGGGCTTCCGCGGCCGGAGCCTGCGGAGCCGTCGTCGCCGGGGCCTCCGTCTTCGGCGCTTCCCACTTCAAGCCGTCAGCCTTCGAGGCGTCAGGCTTCGGCGCTTCGGCGGCCGGCGGCGTTGCGGCAGACGGCGCGGCGGGCGCAACCGCTTCAGGCTTAGTCGCTTCAGGCTTCGGCGCTTCAGGCTTGGGAGCTTCCGCCTTGGGAGCTTCGACAGGCGGCGCGACGGGCTTGGGGGCCTCAGCGGCTGGCGGCGGCGCGGCGGCCGGCGCGCTCTGCTGGCGCTTCTGCTGGGCGCGCTGGAGCTGCTCGAAAATGCTGTCCTTGCCGGGTTCGGGCGCCGTTTCAGGCGCGGCCTGCCCGCCCTTGCCTTCGGTCTTGGGAAGCTCCTTGATCTGGATCGATCCTGGATCAAGCGCCTTGGTCCAGTCGTCGCCGCCCTCGCTGCGCCGTTCCCAGGCCGGCAGCACGGTCAGCGCGATGCTGGTGATAAAGAAGATCGTCGCGAGGATGCCCGTGGCGCGGGTGAGCGCATTGGCCTGGCCGCGGCCGGTGAACACGCCGCTGCCGCCGCCCATGCCGAGCGCGCCGCCCTCCGACTTTTGATAGAGCACCAGAATGACGAGCGCCGTCACCACCATCAGGTGGATCGCGATAATGACCTGCTGCATGTGCACCCTTCCAGCCGCGCCTGAGCCGCGCTCGACGCGCAATCCGTTGGGCGGCCTTTTACACCAAGCGTCACGCGCAAGGAAGGGATAAAGACCGTGCGATCAGCCGTCTAAACGAAGAATCGCGAGCCTTGCGGCTCGCGATCGTCCGCGTCGTGGACGCCGCTCAATAAGAATTGCCGTCCTGGCCCTTCCACTTTCCGCCTTCTTCGTCGAAGCGGGTTTCGTCCTTGAACTCGATGACCTTGCCCGGCTCGATATATTGCTTGTCCTTGATCATCTGGTTCTGGATCGTCGTCGAATAATAGCTCGTATTGTCCGAACAGCCGGGCTTCGCCGCGCCGCCCTCCGGCTTGCATTCGAGATTGGCGCCGTTCGGGAAGCGCACTTTCGCGGTGTAGTAGAACTCATAGCCGGCGTGACCGGCCCCTTCGACGTCGAGCGGCCAGAAGCGCGTGACTTTGAAGTCCTCGATCACCACGTCCTTGTCGAATTTCTTCTTGATGAGATTTTCGAAGACCTTCTTCGCGTCGTCGGGCTTGGGCTCGCAATTGATGAGGCAGAAGGCCTTGGCGGGCGCGGCGCCGGCGAGGGCGCCGAACAGGCTAAGCGCCATGATATGCACGATGGTTTTATAGCTCTTCATGTTTGCGTCTCCCAACTGCGCACAGACTGCGCATCGCTTCTCGCCGACGTCGCTCGTTGATTGACGCGTCTCGCGCGAAGCCCCCTTGCGTTTGACATTTTTCAAGCTGCACGGCTTAACCCGCTGCGGCAAGGGCGGCGTGGCGGGCGAATTGTCGCACGACCAAAAGAGATTTCGCGCGGTTGCGTCGCCTTGTCGCGCGCTCTATTGACGACGCGAGTTTCAACGCCGACGACGAGGCATTCATGGCCGCTTACAAGCTTCTGCTCCTGCCGGGCGACGGCATCGGTCCGGAAATTTCCGCCGAGGCCGAGAAGGTTCTCGCCGTTCTGAACGAAGCGGGCGTCGCGAGCTTCGAGGTCGAGCGGGGGCTCGTCGGCGGCGCGGCCTATGACGTGCATAAGCAAGCCATCAGCGAAGCCGACATGACGCGCGCGCTTGAGGCCGACGCCGTGCTGCTCGCCGCCGTCGGCGGGCCGAAATGGGACGGCGTGCCTTATGACCTGCGTCCCGAATCCGGCCTGCTGCGGCTGCGCAAGGATTTGGGTCTTTTCGCCAATCTGCGCCCCGCGATCTGCTACGCCGCGCTGGCTGACGCTTCTTCGTTGAAGCGCGACATCGTCGACGGTCTCGACATCATGATCGTGCGCGAATTGACCGGCGGCGTCTATTTCGGCGAGCCGAAGGAGATCACCGATCTCGGCAATGGCCAGAAGCGCGCCGTCGATACGCAGGTCTACGAGACCTATGAGATCGAGCGCATCGGTCGGGTCGCCTTCGAGCTGGCGCGCAAGCGCGGGAACAAGGTGACCTCCTCCGAAAAATCGAATGTGATGAAGTCGGGCTATCTGTGGCGCGAAGTCATCACCGCGCTGCATAAGCGCGAATATTCCGACGTGACGCTCGAACATATGCTTGCCGACGCGCTCGGCATGCAGCTCGTGCGCTGGCCCAAGCAGTTCGACGTGATCGTCACTGACAATCTCTTCGGCGACATGCTGTCGGATGAGGCCGCGATGCTCACCGGCTCGCTCGGCATGCTGCCATCGGCCTCGCTCGGCGCAGCTGACGAAAAGGGCAAGCGCCATGCGATGTATGAGCCCTGCCACGGCTCGGCGCCCGACATCGCCGGCAAGGGGATCGCCAATCCGATCGCCATGATCGGCTCGCTCGGCATGGCCCTGCGTTACAGCTTCGATCTGCCGAAGGCGGCCGACGCCATCGACGCGGCGATCGCCAATGTGCTGGCGAAGGGTCTGCGCACGGCCGATATCAAGGGCGACGCGCGTTCGACCGTCTCAACCAAGGAGATGGGTGACGCCATCGTCGCGGAGCTGAAGAAGACGCTGTCTTAGGTCTCCGCGCAATTCACTTCCCGTGCACCATGCCGAGGAATTCCTCGCGGGTGCGCGGGTCGTCGCGGATGACGCCGAGCAGGCGGCTCGTCGTCAGCAGCGACCCCGTGGTGTTGACCCCGCGCAGCGTCATGCAGCTGTGCTCCGCCTCGATGACGACGCCGACGCCCTGCGGCTCCAGAATATCCTGGATCGCTTCGGCGATCTCGGCGGTGAGCTTTTCCTGAATTTGCAGCCGGCGGGCGAAGCCATGCACGACCCGCGCGAGCTTTGAGATGCCGACCACGCGATTGTTCGGCAGATAGCCGACATGCGCCCGGCCGGTCACCGGCAGCATATGATGCTCGCAGAAGCTGACGACTCGGATGTCCTTGAGGACCACGAGCTCGTCATAGCCGCCGACCTCGTCGAAGGTGCGCTTGAGATAATCGCGCGGATCGACCTCATAGCCGGCGAAAAGCTCGCGATAGGAACGCGCCACCCGCTCCGGCGTGTCGATCAGCCCCTCGCGACGAGGATCGTCTCCCGCCCATTCGATGAGAACCCGCACGGCCGCTTCTGCGTCAGCTTGAGTGGGTTTGGCCATGCCTTCAGCTCTCCAGGATCGTCGGGACGGATCGCGCCGCCCAGTTGCTGGATAAAGTCACAGGCTAGAGCGTTTGGCAAAGGCCACTGCCGCTCCCATTCGCCAAAAGAAAACGCCGGCGCGCTCGCGCCGGCGTTTCGAATGGAGCCTTTCTCAGGTCAGCGTACGAGGCCGCCGATGGCCGATCCGACCGAGTTCACCGAGCGCTTGACGAAGCCGAAAGGTCCGTCGCTCGCGGGCGGTGGAGGAGGCGGCGCGACCGGCGCCGGCTCAGGCGCTGCAACGGCCACCGGCGCCTCGGCGGCCGGCCTGGGTCGGCTGGCGACCGGCTTCGTCGGCTTCTTCTGCTTCACGACCTTTGCGCGCGGCGCGGGTTTTGGCGTTTCGATCGTCTTGGCCGCGGCGGTCGGCGGCTCCGAAATGGGCGCGGCGGGCGCAGCCGCTTGCGGCGGCTCCAGCGCCGCGGCTTTCGGCGGAACGGCCGCCGACGGCGTCGTCGCCGTCATCGGCAGCGGCGCCGTGGGCAGTGGCGCGAGTTGCGGCGCAGCCGCGGCGCCGGCGGGAACAGGAATGGTCGCGCCAAGCGGCGCAGCCGCCGGATTCGGCGGCATCATCGCGGCGCCGGCGGCCGGCGCTATCTCCGATTGGACGTCCGCGCCGGACGCGGGTTCGGCGGCGGCCGCCGCTGCCGGCGCAGGCTCGGCCGGAGCTTTGGCGCTTTCCTCAAGTGCGGGCGCTTTGGCGGCCTCTTCGTCCATCGGCGCAGCCTCTTGCGGTTGCGGCGCGGCGCTGCCGAGAACGGGTTCAGCGGCTTCCGGCGCGGCCAAAGGCGGCGCCGTGGCCAGCGCCGGATCCTCGCTCGGCTCGACCGTGCTCCACGGCCCCAAGACCCAGGTCAAGGCCGCGAGTCCGGCGATAACCACCGCCGCCGCCGCGAAGAACAGGGCCCGACGGCCGCCTTCGCGTTCGTCCTCCGGCTCGTCGTAGAATTCTTCCTCGGTCGCATGGACCGCGCTCCAAGCTTCCTCTGCGCGCGGCGCCTGAGGAGAAGGACCCCGATTGATCGCTGTATTCGTCGGCGGGCGTTCGAAGCCCTGAGCCGTTGGCTCGGGGGCGTGGCCGAGGTCGCGGCGCAGTAACTCTTTAAACTGGGCAAATTCAGCCATCAGCTCCTTATCGTCGCCGATATCCATCATGCCTGAACCCTTTCATTGGCCGCGCGCCAAGGACTCGGCGATGAGTCGCGCGCGGTCGCACCATCCGCGCCCAAACAAACGTTAAAATGTGGCTGTACTGCGCCGGGTTGCTTTGAGGACATTAAACCTGGTTAATATCAGTCTCTTGGATGTGAGTTTACGGCGCAGCTTGCTGCCGCGCGCGCCGCATGCGGCGTAAGCCCGCACGCTTACTGGAAGATATCCAAATTAACGAAATTGACCTTTGCGCCGCGCGATTCCTAAAGTTTCGCAGGGCGCGAGAAACGCGCTTCTCTTCTCCAACGGGCTGCTCAAGTGACCCTTTCCAATCTACGCAAGGCGCGCCGAGCCGCGCTTTGCGCCACCTTCGCAGTGCTCGGCTCCCCGCTCTATGCAGAGCCCGCGCCATCGGGCGCCGGCGCGGCCGACGAACGCGGCCTGACGGCGCTTGAGCTCCTCGGCAAGCGCGTGTTCGAAGACGCGAGCCTGTCGCGTCCGGCGGGCGTCTCCTGCGCCTCCTGCCATGACGCTGCGACGGCCTTTCAAGGCAATAATGGTTCGAGCGTCCCTGCCGTGGCGCGGGGCTCGCTGCCAACCTCTCTGGGCAAGCGCAACACGCCGTCGATCATGTATGCGTCCTTCGCGCCGCCTTTCGAATTCATCGACGACAAGGACGAAGAGACCGGCAAGGTCGAAAAAATTCCGGCGGGCGGACAGTTTTTCGACGGCCGCGCGCGCGATCTCCTCGCCCAGATCGAAGGCCCGATCTTCGATCCGCTTGAAATGAACGCGCCGTCGAAACGTTTCGTCGTCGAGACGGTGCAGGGCGGGGCCTACGCCGACCTCGCCCGCCAGGTCTATGGCGACAAGGTTTTCGCCGACCCAGACGCCGCCTTCGTGAAGCTCGCGCAAGCGGTCGTCGCCTTCGAGGCGAGCGCGCGCTTTCATCCCTTCGCTTCCAAATTCGACGACTATCTGCGCGGGCAAGCGCAGTTGACGGCGCTGGAGAAGAAAGGCTTTGAGCTCTTTAAGGACCCGAAGAAGGGCAATTGCCTGGCCTGTCACGCCGGCAAGGAAGATTCGCGCGATCCGCAGGACTGGCTCTTCACCGACTTCACCTATGACGCGCTCGGCGGCCCAAGAAACAAAGCGATTCCGACCGCGGCGAAGCCTGACTCGGCTCCCGATCTTGGCCTGTGCGCGCGACCAGGACTCGCTGAAATCGCCCCTGCGGACTTCAAGGTCGAGAGCGTCTGCGGCGCTTTCAAAGTGCCGACCTTGCGCAATATCGCCGTCACGGGCCCCTATCTGCACAATGGCGTCTTCGACAAGCTGCGCGACGTCGTCGCCTTTTATGCAACGCGCGACACCGATCCCGGCCGCTGGTATCCCAAAGACGCGCGAGGCAAGCCGAAAAAATATGACGACCTGCCGCCCTCCGCGCATGAAAACGTCAACGTCGAAGAGGTTCCCTACGATCGCAAGCCGGGGGAAAAGCCGCGGCTGTCCGAAAAAGACATCGACGCCATCGTCGCTTTTCTCGAAACATTGACTGACCGGACCAAGCCATAACGTCTCTATGAAGCGTAGGGTGTGACAGCTTCGCCAGACTGTCACGCCAGGGAAGCTCTGGAGCACGCCTATGCGGCTTTGGCGAAACTCGACCACGCGCCGCACTAAGCGGTAGGGGCGAAAGCGGTCCACGTAAGGCCGTAGCGCGCGAGCGTTGCGGCGAGCGGCGCCGGGGGACGGACGCCGCTGGTGAAATTGGCGCAGCGGGAGCCCTGGCGGTCTCCCGCAGCATCGGCGCCAAAGCGCTCGCCAAGCAATTGATCCGCGCGCCGCGCGATCGCCGGCGCGGGGTCGATCCACTCGACCGGCCAGGGCGCGAGGCGTTTGAGTTCGTCGACCAGCAGCGGATAATGCGTGCAGGCGAGAACGATGGCGTCCGTGCGTCTGCCGCCTTCTTCCTGGAAACAGGGAGCAATCTCGGCGCCGATGTCGGCGTCTCTCACGCTTTCCCCATGCATGTAGCTCTCAGCGAGACCCGCCAGGCGTTTCGAGCCCACGAGGGTCACCGAGCAATATGCGGCGAATTGCGCGATGAGGTTTTGCGTGTAGTCGCGCGCCACCGTGCCCTGCGTGCCGAGCACGGAAATCATCCTTGACCGCGTGCGCTCCGCCGCCGGCTTGATCGCCGGCACCGTGCCGACGAAAGGCAAGGCGGGCCAATGCACGCGCAAATCGGGCAGAACGATCGTCGAAGCGGTGTTGCAGGCGATGACCACGATGTCCGGCGCGTGCTCAGCGATCAGCCTCTCCATCAGCTCCACCACGCGTTCGACGAGTTCCGGCTCCTTCCAGGACCCATAAGGAAAGCCGGCGTCATCCGCGCAATACACATAATCCGCGTGCGGGCGCAGCTTGACGGTCTCGGCGAAAACCGTGAGGCCGCCAAGGCCTGAATCGAAGATGAGGAGTTTGGGCGGACGGGTCATGCGCGGCGAATCTCGGAGCCCATAGGACAAGCTTCGAGGAACAAGATCAACATCGTCGAAAATGCGGCGTCAGGCGTCAGGCGCACCTGTCCTCGCGATGGCCGTCAGCAGTCAGCGAGACACGCTTGATCAGAACGGCAGATTGAACACCCGCGCCGGCGCCAGCGCGCCCTGGACAATTTCGCCGAAGGCGACCGGCACGCCGCCGCAAGCGGCGTAGACAATGCCCTCATGCGGCGCATCGCGGCCGCGCAAAATCACCGAGCCGCCGCGTCGTAGACGCGCCGCCGTGTCGCGATCGACCACGACGCAAGGCAGTTCGGCCAGTCCAGCCTCGACCGACAGCAGCGCCTCTGCGGCCATGTTCTGCGTTTCGATCTCATCGAGCGTATAGGCGTCTTCCTCGAGGAAAGGTCCGACGCGGGTGCGCCTCAGCGCCGTGACATGGCCGAAGCAGCCCAATAGCCGGCCGATATCCCGCGCCAGCGCGCGCACATAGGCGCCCTTGCCGCATTCCATGACGAATGTCGCGTCGTCTTGAGACGCGTCGATCAGCGTCAGCGAGCGGATCTTGACCGCTCGCGGCTTCAAATCGACCAGTTCGCCCTCGCGGGCGATGTCATAGGCGCGCTCACCGGCGATTTTGATCGCCGAAAACTGCGGCGGCGTCTGCATGATTTCGCCGACGAACTGCGGCAGCAGAGCTTCGATTGCGGCGCGCTCCGGCCGCACGGCGCTCTCCCGCGTCGCGCGCCCGTCAGAATCGTCCGTATCGGTCTCGACGCCCCAAAGCACGGTGAAGCGATAGGCCTTCTCGCCGTCCTGAACGAAAGGCACGGTCTTGGTCGCTTCCCCGAAGGCGACGGGAAGAATGCCGGACGCGAGCGGATCGAGGGTGCCCGCATGGCCGGCCTTTTGGGCGTTGTAGATGCGCTTGAGGCGCGACACCGCCTGTGTGGACGTGAGCCCGACAGGCTTATCCAGCGCCACCCAGCCATCGACGACGACGCGGTCCGATCTTTTTTTGCTCATTCCTCAACGCCATCCTCTTTGGCGTCGTCGCCATCGGCGAGATCGCGCTTCACACGGTCGGAACTGAGCAGCGCGTCGATGCGCGACACATTGTCGAATGTGTCGTCGATGCGAAAGCGGATTTCGGGCGCGAACTTCAAATTCACCTCTTGCACAATCTCCCCGCGCAAAAATCGCTTGTGGCGATCCAGCGCGGCGAGCACCTCAGGCTCATCCTTGCCGCCAAGCGGAACGACGTAGATCGTCGCGAGCTTGAGATCGGGACTCATCTTCACCCGCGAAACAGTCACGACATGCTGTTCGAGCACCGGATCGCTGATTTCGCCCCGCGTGAGCAGCCGGGCGGCGGCGTGGCGCACGAGTTCGCCAACACGCAACATGCGCTGCGACGGCGCGCCCGCCTGTGAGTGATGAGCTCTGGACATTTTGGACCCGATGATTGCAGTCGTCTCACGCCCGCGCCGGCGGCGGACATCCCGCGCATGAAGCGTATCGAATGAAGGTAGCGCGACTCAGCGCGACGAGGATGGCCGGGACGCGCCCGGCCATGATGTTTTTGCGGCGGCGCAGCGCCGCCTACAGCGTTCGCTTGATTTCCTCGACGCGATAGCACTCGATGACGTCGCCGGCGCGCATGTCCTGGTAGTTCTCGAAAGCCATGCCGCATTCCTGTCCCGCGGCGACTTCCTTGACCTCGTCCTTGAAGCGCTTGAGCGTCGAGAGCTTGCCCTCATGCACGACGACATTGTCGCGGATAAGCCGCACATTAGCGCCGCGCTCGACATTGCCATCCGTCACGCGGCAGCCGGCGACCTTGCCGACCTTCGAAATGTCGAAGACCTCGAGGATCGTCGCATTGCCGAGCAGGGTTTCGCGCAGCGTCGGCGCCAACAGCCCGGACATCGCCGCTTTCACGTCATCCACGAGATTGTAGATGATGTTGTAGTAGCGGATCTCGATGCCGGAGCGTTCGGCCGCGTCGCGCGCCTCTTTGTGCGCGCGCACATTGAAGCCGATGACCGCGGCGTTGGAGGCTTCGGCGAGCGAAATATCGGACTCCGAAATGCCGCCGACGCCGGCATGCACGATGCGCGCCCCGACCTCGTCGGTGCCGAGCTTTTCGAGCGCCGCGGCGATGGCTTCGACCGAGCCCTGCACGTCGCCCTTGATGACGAGCGGGAATTCCTTGCGGCCCGCCGTCTTGAGCTGGCTCATCATGTCGGAAAGCGAACCGCGCGCCGAACCGCCGCGCGCGGCGATCTTGTCGCGCTTCATACGCTCGCGATATTCGGCGATCTCGCGGGCGCGGGCTTCCGACTCGACGACAGCGACGCGGTCGCCAGCTTCCGGCGTGCCGCTGAAGCCCAGAATCTCGACGGGGAAGCTCGGTCCGGCCTCGGGACGCGCGACGCCCTGATCATCGAGCAGCGCGCGCACGCGGCCCCATTGGGTTCCCGCCACAACAATGTCGCCGACGCGAAGCGTGCCGCGTTGAACCAGCATGGTCGCGACAGGCCCTCGGCCTCTGTCGAGCCGCGCCTCGATGACGGTGCCCTCGGCGGCGCGTTCGGCGTTGGCCTTCAGGTCGAGCACCTCAGCCTGCAGCGCGATCAGTTCGAGCAGCTTGTCGAGATTGGTCTGCTGCTTCGCCGAGACTTCGACTTCGAGCGTCTCGCCGCCCATGGTCTCGACCTGCACTTCATGCTGCAGCAGTTCGGTGCGCACCCGCTCAGGCTTTGCGTCCGGCTTGTCGATCTTGTTGATGGCGACGATCAGCGGCACATGAGCGGCGCGGGCGTGATTGATCGCCTCGATCGTCTGCGGCATGACGCCGTCGTCGGCCGCGACGACCAGCACCACGATGTCCGTCACCTTGGCGCCTCGGGCGCGCATCGCCGTAAAGGCGGCGTGGCCGGGCGTGTCGATGAAGGTGATGGCGTGACCGTTCGGGGCCGTCACCTGATAGGCGCCGATATGCTGGGTAATGCCGCCGGCCTCGCCGGAGACGACATTGGCCTGTCGAATGGCGTCAAGCAACGACGTCTTGCCGTGGTCGACGTGGCCCATGATGGTGACGACCGGCGGACGCGCCGTCAAATCGGCGTCGACGTCGGGCGTGTCGAACAGGCCTTCCTCGACGTCGGATTCGGCGACGCGCTTGACCGTGTGGCCCATCTCCTCGGCGACGAGCTGCGCCGTATCGGCGTCGATGACGTCGTTGATTTTGTGCATCTCGCCCTGCTTCATCAGCAGGCGGATGACGTCGACGGCGCGCTCCGACATGCGGTTCGCGAGTTCCTGAATGGTGATCGTCTCGGGAAGGATCACCTCGCGCAGAACTTTTTCCTTCTGCTCCACCTGACCGCGGAACAGCCGCTGCTGCCGGCGCTTGAATGAGGCGACGGAGCGGGTGCGCTCTTCGTCGGTGCCGGCGGTGGCGGTGGAGACCGTCAGACGGCCGCGATCCTTCATCGCGCCGCCGCGAGAGGGAGTCGGGCGTGGCGGCTGGGGCGGCGTAAAGCCGCCGATGGTGCGCACCGGCGGACGACGCACCGCGGCTTCGCCCTCGGTGCGAACGGGGGCGCGCGTCGCGGCCGGACCAGGCGCGGCAGCCCCGACGGCAGGACTGCGCGGCGCCCCGACGCCGGCGGCGTCCGCCGGCAGCCGGCGACGCGCCTCTTCCTCGGACTTGCGTTTCGATTCGGCTTCGCGCGCAAGACGCTCTTCTTCCTCGCGCTTGCGCGCGTCGGCGGCGGCGCGCTCTGCGTGTTCGCGCTCCTCGCGTTCGTTGCGCGCCTTGGCGTCGATTTCCGCGCGGCGGCGATCTTCTTCTTCGCGCGATTTTGCGTCGACTAGCGCGCGGGCGCGCGCTTCGCGCTCCTCATCGGTCAACGCGCGCAGCACGACGCCGGAGCCGGAGCGCGGCGCGGGCGCGGGACGTTGGGTCGCGGATCTCGGCGCGGCCTTCGGCGGCGGCGCCGGCGACTCCGCAATCGGGGCCGTCGCGCCGGCCGGCTTCGCCGGTTCGGCCTGTCCGGGCGCGCGACGCTTCACCTTCTCGACCACGACCACCTTTGAGCGGCCATGGGAGAAGCTCTGACGGACCATGCCGTGCTCGACCGGTCGCTGCTTCAAGTGCAACGTCTTCGACGGCGCGACGGTCAGAGTTTTGTCGCCGCTGTTCTCGCCTTCGCTCATCCAGTTCCCAATCCTGGGTCGCTACGACCCGTTAATTTCACTCTGCGCAGCCGTTCGGCTTCGCTTCGATTTCGTCGCCCGTCGCCGTCGCGCCGTCGATGCATACGCCCCGATAGGCTGCGAGTCGACGGCATCGCCCGATGAAAGCCGTCGTCGGACCGCTCCCGGCGAGGGCAGCATGTATCACATTTGTGCGGCCCAACGCCAAATCCAATTGCAGCGACGAAAATAGGCCGATGACGGGGGTCGTCGACCCCGCGCGCCGGGCGGCTTGGGCAAGCTTGCGCTTGCCGTCTTCGCCGCCGTCGCGCGCTTCGATAAGGGCGCGGACAGAACCTTGCGCCAGGGCGTCGGCGACCTTGCCGAAGCCGGCCGCAACGGCGCCCGCCTTATTGGCCAGCGACAGCATCTGCAGACAATCGGCTTCGAGCAATCGGTCGACGTCCTCGGCCAGTTGCGGCGCGGCGTCGATCTGCGTCTTCAGCGCGCGCGCGAACAGACGCTTTTGCGCCGCCTGCGCAACGACGTCGGCGCGCGCCGTCACCCAGACGCCGCGGCCAGGGAGCCGCGCCTTGATGTCGGGCGCGAGCGCGCCGTCCGGCCCGCGCACAAAGCGGATCATCGCCTCGGGCGCGCCGCTCTGGCGCGTCACGATGCAAGTCCTCTCCGAAACATGCGGCTCGCGCGTCATGCCCTCGATCAATCCGCTATTCGCCTTCCGCCTGAGCTTCAGCCTCGACTTCGGTTGTCGCCACCGGCTCCTCGATCCAGCCTGCGCGCACCCGCGCGAACATGATCATCGCTTCAGCCTCTTCCCGCGACAGCTCGATGCCTTCGAAAAAGCCCTCGTGCTTGACCGTCTCGCCATCCTTCTTCTCGCTCCAGCCGACGAGGTCGTCCGGCACGCAGCCGGCGAAATCCTCCATCGTCTTCACGTCGTTCTCGCCGAGCTTGACCATCATCGCGCTCGTCAGGCCCTCGATCTCGCGCAGTTCGTCGGCGACGCCAAGCGCCTTTCGGCGCTCTTCGTTCTCCGCCTCGATGCGCTCCAGATAGGTCTTGGCGCGGTTCTGAATTTCCGCGGCGGTATCCTCGTCGAAGCCTTCGATCGTCGCGAGTTCGGGGAGATCGACATAGGCGAGCTCCTCGACCGAACGGAAGCCCTCGGACGCCAGCAGCCGGCCAACGACCTCGTCGACGTCGATCGCGTTCATGAACGACTTCGTGCGCTCGACGAATTCCCTCTGCCGGCGCTCCGACTCTTCGGCCTCCGTGAGAATGTCGATGTCCCAGCCGGTCAGCTGCGAGGCGAGACGCACATTCTGGCCGCGCCGCCCGATCGCGAGCGAAAGCTGATCGTCCGGCACCACGACCTCGATGCGTGAACTGTCCTCGTCGAGGACGACCTTGACCACTTCCGCCGGCTGCAACGCATTGACGATGAAGGTCGCGGCGTCCGCGGACCAGGGAATGATGTCGATGCGCTCGCCCTGTAGCTCGCCGACGACCGCCTGAACGCGGGAGCCGCGCATGCCGACGCAGGCGCCGACCGGATCAATCGAGGAATCGCGCGACACCACGGCGATTTTGGCGCGCGAACCGGGATCGCGCGCGACCGACTTCACCTCGATGACGCCGTCATAGATCTCCGGCACTTCTTGCTTGAACAGCTTCGCCATGAATTGCGGATGGGTGCGCGAGAGGAAGATCTGCGGGCCCCGCTGCTCGCGGCGCACATCATAGACATAGGCGCGGGCGCGATCGCCCGGGCGGAACATTTCGCGCGGAATCATCTCGTCGCGGCGGATGATGGCTTCGCCGCGGCCAAGGTCGATGACGACATTGCCATATTCGACGCGCTTGACCACGCCGTTGACGATTTCGCCGATGCGATCCTTGTATTCTTCATATTGGCGGTCACGCTCGGCCTCGCGCACTTTCTGCACGATGATCTGCTTTGCAGACTGCGCGGCGATGCGGCCGAAGTCGAAAGGCGGCAGCGTTTCGGAGATCCAGTCGCCGGACTGCGCGGCCGGATTGCGCTTGCGCGCTTCGGCGAGCGAAATCTGCGTCGAGTCGTTTTCGACCTCGTCGACGACGAGCAGCAGCCGCGAGAAGCGAACTTCGCCCGTCTTGGGATTGATCTCGGCGCGCACCTCGGTTTCCTGGCCATAGCGCGAGCGCGCCGCCTTCTGCAGCGCGTCCTCCATCGACGCGATGACGATCGACCGGTCGATCGACTTTTCGCGCGCGACGGCTTCGGCGATCTGCAAAATCTCAAGTCGGTTGGCGCTGACGGCCATCGTTTAGTCTCCCCTCGAACGGCCGGAGGGCTTTGGTTTGCCGCCGGCCTTCTTGAACTGGGTTTGAACGCCGGCCGGAGCCAGCGGTTTTTGCTTCTTTTGCGCGGGGCCGCGAAAGCGTCCCGGTCCGCGGCGCGGACGTTCCTCCGCGTCCGCCTCCTCCTGCTTGTCTTCAGTCTGTTGGAGCTTTCCGGCCCGCAGGGACTCGCGAATGAGCGCCTCGGTCAGCACCAGCCGGCCTTCGTCGAGGTCGGCGAGCGGCAGCGACACGGCTTTTTCTTCATCCGAGCGCGCGTCAGTGCGCTCCAGCGCGAGCGTCGCGCCAGATCCCTCGCCTTCGACGCCGCGAATGACGCCGCGAAAGCGCTTGCGTCCGCTCGCGACAGGATGGGTCAGTTCGATCTTGACCTCATGACCGATGGCGCGGTGAAAATCCGACAGACGCACCAGCGGACGATCAACGCCCGGAGAAGAAATCTCCAGACGATATTCACTGGCGATGAGATCGGCGACATCGAGTTCGGGCGACAGCGCCTGGCTCGCCGCCTCGCAATCATTAACGGTCATCGTTCCGTCGGGACGCTCCGCCATGATCTGCAGAGTCGGCCCGTTCTGCTGCAAGAGCCGCACGCGCACGAGTCGGTAGCCCAACTGCGCCAGCACCGGCTCTACAAGATGCGCTACGCGCGCGGCGACGCCGGTCTCACTGACGAGACGCGGTTCGTCAAAGGTCGTGCTGGCGGCGGCGTTTTGCGTCAAGCCTTGTCCTTGAAGCTCTCGAACGATCAAAGCAAAAAGAGCGGGTCCCCGGAGGGCCCCACTCTCAATCGGCGATCATCCGAGAATGACCGTTATGAGATGAAGTTCGTCCCTATATCGCACAAAATCGCGAAAAATCAAGACATCTTAAAGCCGGGTAGTGTCCTAATTTGCTCGGATCATCTTGAAGTGGTGAAGGGCGGACTCGATTGCCGCCCTCTTGTCATCGGGGCACGGGTATTGCCGCTCCGGGTTCGTGCGGTTTGGGGCGTTGCCCTTAGTGAGACCAAAATCCGCTTTTACGTGGGCGATCCAGCAAGTTTTCGGGACGAAGCCGTTTTGCGCTCTGATGTAGTTTTGAATTTCTCGATATGATGCCATGAGGCTTACCTCGAAGTTTGATCCACCAATTCTTCCATAGACCAGAGACGGCTATCGACTCCCGCTGCCATTGCCGGGGTAACACGAAGCGTCTTGTGAACCCGGACGAAGTTGTAATGTGCGAAGTGAAGCGAAACCGCCGCGTTCAGGTTCTCAATCTTCTTTGAGAACGCATTCGTGAGGCGAGTAAAGCGACGCATCGACATGCGCATGGTCAGGTTCTGGCGCTCAATAAGGCTGGTCGAGATATGCGCGCGGTCGGGCGCGCCGGCGATGGCGTTGCGCTCTACCTTGGCCACGCTCGGCGGGCTATAGCGGCCCGCGCCAGCGGGTTCAGCATCGTAAAATTTTACAGCCTGCCCGTAGTCGACTTCGCAGCCGAAGGTTTGCTCAACAGCGTCCACATAGGGCGCCGAGGGCGTCGGTCGAAAGCTGGACCCGGTTCGAAAGACGCGAGGCGACGTCATTCATGAACTTGGTCGCGGTCGGAAGGTCGCGCTTGCCGATAAGGAACGAAGGGACAAGCTTCGTGTCTGCGTCCATGGCAACGAAGGTCCATTGGTCGCCAACGCGGGACTTATCATCGTCCTTCGTAACCTGCTTCTGCTTCTTCGCGACGTAGGCCCAAATTTCATCACACTGGAGCCGTTGGCAGGAGAGGTCGCGCATTTGCTCATCCAAGAGCTTCTTTGAGCCTTCCCCAACTTCGACCAGCAGGCGCATGATGGTGTCGCGATGCGTTCCGGTCATCCGCTCGATTGAGCGGATGCTGTTGCCTTCAACGAGGGCGGCGACGATCTGAGTGCGGCGTTCAAGAGAAAGGCGGTTCATTGAGTGCCTCTTGCAATATATGTTGTATGCACTATGATTGACATGCGCAGACTTGTCAAGCATGGTGCATACATGAACTTCAAAGAAGCAACTGACATACTTTTGCCGGGCATTCCGCATGAACGGCTTGCTAGCGAGCTTGGATTGTCAATTCCGGCGATTCGCCAAGCCAGGTTGGCGGAAACCGCAAATGCCTACAGGCCCGCAAGGCCGGGTTGGGAGCGGGCTGTAATCAAGTTGGCGAGGGCTAAGTGTAAGTCATTACAGTTGCTTATAGACGCTTTGGAAAAGCAAGCTTTGCGCTCTAGTTAATGACGTTAACGAGCAAGGTTGACGCGCCGTCAATAAAGCTCTAGGAAGAAACTATGAGCAGTCTGATAGCAGCCCTCCGTGAAGAACTTAGCCAACTCGAAGCCGAACTTGGCAATGACCCTCGCTATCGAAAGGCGATGCACATTCGAGAGTTGCTGGGGGAATATGAGACAAAATCACCGGCAACTCAGAAAGTGGTCGAAAAAACTTCAATACCGCCCCCAGCCGCAGACGTGCATGAATCGAAGAAAGCAAAAGTAAAAAGAGAGATTGATCGTTTGCTCAGACAAGAAGGCCCGACGCACAGAAATAGAATTTTGGAAGTTCTGATAGCGAAAAAGCTGATGGGTAATGAGAAAGACCCAATGCAGTCTCTCGCAATCTACCTTTCTAACTTCTCTGATGACTTCGTAAGCCAAGGGGAAGGCGTTTGGGCTATCAGATAAAAAGAATTGGGCGAGAGCCGCCAGCTCTCGCCCTCAATGGCGGGTCGCGCCCGCTAACCTAGCCCCTGAAGCAGGGCGTAACCGAAAAGGCAGGTGGTGCTTAATGCGGAAAGACCGCATGTTAGAACCGTAGCGGGACAGGTCACGTTGCCAAGAGTCGCCCTCTTGGCGGCGTGGCCGCCGTCATTTTTATAGCATCTACTTGGAATCGTGTCCATTATTTCCTGCGCAAGAGGCGCTAGAATGGCATCAACAAAAATATCCCAATTAAAAGAGTCTGTTGAGGCGCAGCACGGCAGCGCTGCAACGTACGTCGAATCCGTCCCTGTCAAAGAAACCTTCCAAGGCCAAACGGTCTGGGAAGGCATGGTCGAAGTTTTCGATTTAGAGGGCAATGCTAAATCAACCCGCGCCTATGCGTGGTCGTCACCTATTGAAGGAAGCGACAAACGGCGGTTCTATGCCGTGCTGCATCTTGGCGGGATACGATCGCCGCAGGATGCGGTAAGAGCGGCGATCGTGGCAGAGCGTCGAGAACAAAAATGACACTAGAGCAAGCTTATTACATATCTCAGATTTTGCTTCTTGGAGTCGCCTTTGCTGCGGCGATTGGTGCTTTTATACAGATTACAACATTTAGGAGGTTTGAACTGCTTAAACTTTTGGAAGAACCCAGGGTCAGAGAAGCGCGTCGATTGATCTATAAAAAGAAAAATCAAACCAATGGCGAAGAATGGTGGCGTGAAGATTGTGCGGAGCGAGCCGCCGCTATTGTGTGCTCATCATTTGATATAGTGGGGTTCTTGGCGACTGGCCCCAATCGCAGATTCTTTGCGCGTCATTGGTGGTATCCCATATGTTGGACATATGAAGCTTTGGAGGACTATCTGAATGACCGGCGCGCGGGCGCGCCTGAAGTTTATGAGGGCTACACAAGGCTTTATGAAAGCGCCAAACGGTATGACCTTAGACCAATAAAGGCTAAGAAAAATTCAAATTAGGACACTACCTAAAGCCGATCGTCGAACGTCGCGCGCAGGGGCGCAAGACCCCAATCATTGAGGCCTTTGAATTCACATGTAATTTTGCGAGAACTGCTGCGAGCGTGCATGTTGACCTCGCGGCGATGCGCCCAGAGTTTCCCGGGCATGACGTAATTCTCGATCGTTCGGGCGCGCCCCATTATCGAAGCGCGTTCGTTTTCCGAGGTTGGAATCGCCGAATGGGAATCCTGTTCAGAGGGGAAGTAATCGGGCGACGCAGGCGCTGACGGAGTCGCGCCAGTTGGGCAGCGCGACGCCGTAGCTGGCTTCCAGCTTGGCGTTGTCGAGCCGTGAATTCGCCGGGCGGCGGGCCGGCGTCGGATAGTCTGCGGTGGCGATGCGCTTGACGCGCACGGGCTTGCGGCCCTGCCTCTCCGCCGCGGAAAAGATCGCGTCCGCCATGTCCGCCCAGCTTGCTTCGCCCTGCCCGGTCATGTGGAAAACGCCGCGCAGACGCGGATCGGAATCTTCGACCAGCCTTTCGGCGATGGCGAGCAACGCGTCGGCGATGTCGAGCGCGTTCGTCGGATTGCCGATCTGATCGGCGACGACGCCGATTTCATCGCGCGCTTCGCCAAGACGCAGCATCGTCTTGACGAAATTCGCTCCAAACGGACTGTAAACCCAGGCGGTGCGCAAAATGACCGAATTTTCGCAGCGCGCGGCAATCTGCTTTTCGCCTTCGAGTTTCGAACGTCCATAGGCCCCGGTCGGGCTGGGTTCGTCGTCTTCGCGATAGGGGCGATCGAGCGTTCCATCGAAGACATAGTCGGTCGAAAGATGCAGCAGCGGCACCTTCAGTTCGGCGGCGGTTTCGGCGACGAAGCCCGCGCCCGCGCCATTGACGCGCATCGCGACGTCGGGTTCGCTCTCGGCCTTGTCGACCTGAGTGTAGGCGGCGGCGTTGACGATGGCGTCGCAGCGCACGCTGCGCAGCGACGCGAGAACCATGTCGCGCGAGGAGAGGTCGAAGCGCGGACGGCCGAGCGCGAGCAATTCGACGCCTCTCGGCGCGCGCTCGATCAGAGAGCTGACGACCTGGCCGGTGAGCCCGGTGACGGCGATGCGCTTCATCTTGCCCACTTTACCCAAAAACCTCCGCCAGATCACGCAGCCGCGGCCATTTGCGATCCACAGCGCGAGCACGATTACGGCGTTCTGAGTGACGCGTTGCGCCGCTAAACGCTCAGCAATTCGTTCGCCTCGAGATAAGCGATAATCTGGTCAGCAATGGCTTCGGCCGAGTGCTCGGCGGAACTGAGCCTTAATTCCGGGGATTCCGGCGCTTCGTATGGCTGATCAACGCCGGTAAAATTCTTGATCTCGCCGGCGAGCGCGCGCCTGTATAATCCCTTGGAATCACGCTCCTTGCACACATCGAGAGGCGTGTCGATGAAGATCTCGATGAATTCCTGTTCTCCGACGAGCGACCGCACCATTCGCCGTTCAGCGCGGAAGGGGGAAATGAAGGCGCAAAGCACGATCAAGCCCGCGTCGACCATCAGTTTCGCGACTTCTCCCACCCGACGGATGTTTTCGACGCGATCGGCTTCAGTAAAGCCGAGGTCCTTGTTGAGGCCGTGCCGCACATTGTCGCCGTCGAGCATCAGCGTATGGGCGTGACGTTCGACAAGCTTTGATTCGACGAGATTGGCGATCGTCGATTTTCCCGCCCCGGAAAGCCCGGTAAACCATAGGACCGCAGGCGTCTGATGCTTGAGACGTGCGCGCGTCGCCTTGGAGACGGATTGCTCCTGAAGATGGATATTCGTCGCGCGGCGCAGAGGAAAGGCGATGATCCCTGCGGCGGCGGTCGCATTACTGAAGCGGTCGATCAGGATAAAAGCGCCCGTCGTGCGGTTTTCATCGTAAGAATCAAAAGCGACGGGCGCGGCGGTCGCGAGGTTGCAAAAGCCGATCTCATTGAGACTCAGCGTCTTGGCGGCGCTCTTTGCGCCAGTGTCGACGTCGAGCTTGTGCTTGATGTCCGTCACACTCGCGGCAAGAGACCGGCCGTTGATCTTGATCAGATAGGAACGGCCAGGCAGAAGGGCGTCGTCGCTCATCCAAATCAGATGCGCGGCAAATTGGTCGGCGACGTTCGGGCGCGTTGTCGGATGACAGAGAACGTCGCCGCGAGACGCGTCGATTTCGTCGGCGAAGGTCACCATAACTGAGTCCGGCGCAGCGGCGCTGAACAGGTCTCCGCCCATGGCGACGATACGCGCGATCTTGGTTTTCCGTCCCGAGGCGGCGGCCACGATTTCATCGCCGACCTGGAGGCGGCCGGAAGCGATGGCGCCAGCGAAGCCGCGGAAGGCGTCGCTTCGGCGATTAACCCATTGCACCGGCAGCCGCAGCGGCGCATCGCCGCGATCCGTCTCGACGTCGGCGTTTTCGAGATAAGTCAAGAGACTGGGGCCGTCACGCCACCGCATATTCGCCGAGTCGGCGACGACATTGTCGCCGTGGCGGGCGGAGATGGGAATCGCTTCGATGGAGCGAAAGGCGAGCGACGCCGCGACGCTTTCAAATTCGCCGACAATTCTTTCAAACACGGCTTGGTCGTAATCAACAAGATCCATTTTGTTGAGGGCGAGCACGATGTGCCGGACGCCAAGGAGAGAGGCGATCGTCGCATGTCGCCGCGTCTGCGTCAGCAGACCTTTGCGGGCGTCGACGAGCAGTATGGCCAACTCGGCGTTTGACGCTCCCGTCGCCATATTGCGCGTATATTGCTCATGGCCGGGCGCGTCGGCCAGAATGAACGAACGCGCCGGCGTGGAGAAATAACGATAGGCGACATCGATCGTGATGCCTTGCTCGCGCTCGGCCTCAAGTCCGTCGACCAGCAAGGCGAAATCGATCTCCTCGCCCAAAGCGCCATGCCGCAGCGAGTCGCTGCGCAGAGCGGCAAGTTGATCGTCGAGGATCAGCTGACGTTCATAGAGAAGACGCCCAACGAGCGTTGACTTGCCGTCGTCGACCGATCCGCAGGTCAAGACCCGCAAAGTGGGTCGTGGCGGGTTCGGCTGGGCTTTCGAGAGGATGTCCGCATCTGCGATAAACGGGGCGGTCATCAGAAATAGCCCTCACGCTTCTTTCGCTCCATGGACGCAGCCTCATCGAAATCGATCAGCCTGCCCTGACGTTCAGAGGTTGAGGCATGTCGCATTTCCGCGATGATCGCCTCCAGCGTATCCGCCTCGGATTCGATCGCTCCCGTCAGCGGATAGCAGCCCAGCGTTCGAAAGCGCACGCGCCGCGATTCGACGACTTCATCCGGCGCCAGCGGAAACCGTTCATCGTCGACCATGATGTAAGCGCCGTTGCGGCGGACGATCGGCCGTTCCTTTGCGAGATAGAGAGGCACGACCGGGATGTTTTCCGCGGCGATGTACTCCCAGACGTCGGTCTCGGTCCAATTCGACAGCGGAAAGATTCGCATGGTCTCGCCGGCGCCAAGGCGAGTGTTGAATATCCGCCAAAGCTCGGGGCGCTGACTCTTAGGATCCCAACCATGAGAAGCAGTTCGATGCGAGAAGATTCGCTCCTTCGCCCGACTTTTCTCCTCGTCGCGGCGTGCGCCGCCGAAGGCCGAGTCAAATCCTCCTTCGTTCAGCGCCTGCCTGAGCGCCTCGGTTTGCATTGCTTGCGTGTAAGCGGAGGAGGAGCACGTAAAGGGCGAGACGCCGCGCTTCAGCCCATCTTCATTTGCATGAACGATCAAATCCATTTCGACGCGCGCCGCGGTTTGATCGCGGAACGCAATCATTTCGCGAAACTTCCACGTAGTGTCGACATGCAACAGCGGGAAGGGCGGCTTGGCTGGAAAAAAGGCCTTGAGCGCGAGATGCAACATCACGCTCGAATCCTTGCCGATAGAATAGAGCATCACCGGACGCCGGAACTCGGCCACGGCTTCTCGCAAAATG
>NZ_JBPFEA010000046.1:0-6075 GCF_051061285.1 Methylocystis sp. | reverse complement strand
TCTCGCCGAGTTCGAATATCGATTCAACCGTCGATACGACCTCAGCGAAATGATCCCGCGTCTCGGCTTCGTCGCGATCAGAACTTTGCCCATGCCTTATCGACTGCTCAAACTGGCTGACTTTCAGGCGTAATCAGGAAGTCTATAATGAGGCAATCGTGGAGAACGCGCAGGCTCTGGCGGTGACGCTCAGCGACGACGGGCTTCGCATCGTCACCGGTGGAACCGACACCAGCCTGATGCTGATGGAGCTTGCTTGAGTGCGCGGGCCTCGCCGTCAACAAGAACCTGATCCCTTTCGATCCGCGCCCTCCCGAAGCGACTTCGGGTTTGCGCCTTTCCAGCAACGCCGGAACGACGCGCGGCTTTGGGGTTTCGGAATTCCTAATGATCGCGCAATGGATAGCCCGCATCCTGCAAGTTCCAACTGACGCGCTGACGATCGCGACTCTTCGTGAAGAGGTTCGGGCGCTCTGTAGGAGGCGCCCTATCTACTGAGCCTCAAGAAGCCTTTTTAAGTAGAATGGAGGCGCGGCCATGGCGGCGATGAGTCCCGAAGAGATCATCCTTGAGACGTCGGCGACGGATTTTCGAATTCCCGCCACGGACGGGCGAACCTGCTCGCTCGACGATATCGCCGGCGAAAATGGAACAGTGATCGTCTTCATCTGCAATCACTGCCCTTACGTCAAAGCCGTGATCGACCGGCTTGTCGGCGACGCCCGCGTGCTCATGAAAGAAGGGATCGGCTTTGCGGCCATCTGCGCGAACGACGCCGAGATTTATCCCGAGGACTCCTTCGACAAGATGAAGGAATTCGCGAAGGCGCACGATTTCCCCTTCCCCTATCTTCACGACGAAGCACAATCCATCGCGCGAGCCTATGGCGCAGTCTGCACGCCCGATTTCTTTGGCTACGATCGAGATCGCAAACTCAAATATCGAGGCCGTCTCGATGCGGGACGCACGTCTCCGCCTCCGGCCGGGGCGAGGCGAGAACTCGTCGAGGCGATGCGCGCCATCGCCGCCACGGGAGCGGCCCCGCCCGACCAAATTCCCTCGATCGGCTGTTCGATTAAATGGAAATCGACGCTCGGCTGAGCGCACCAAGCAGACTTGAGATAGCGCCTGCCCTAAACAGGCGGCGAAATAGCGCCGAGCGGCAGGCGCAATTTGAGGACGGGCGCAACATGACCCTCCTTGTTGTAAGAGGGCGATCCATGCAAGCAATCACCTGCTGCTGTTGAGCATGGCGCTGTTCGGATTTGAGGGCGCGTCATGGCGCCTTTGGCCACAACCCAAATTCGTCCGAGCCGGTTCGTTCCTGTTCGAACGCGTTTTCAAAATCGTGCAGTTTTGTGATACTTGCACACAACCCGCGCAACCTCCGTATCGTCAAGCGGTGGGCGACATCGCATGCGGTTCCAGGCGAGCAATAATTCGAGCGCGACGTCGGGGGCGACATTGTGCCAGAGCAAATGGCCGGTCAGCGAGGCAATCGTCGAGTTGCGTTGGCCCTCCGCCACCCCTTCTTTCACGAGATGCCGCCAATCGGAAAGCGAACGTCCGACGCGCAGCCCTTGAATTGGCGTGATCAGCCAGCGCGACAGAGGCGCCAGCGCGATCTCGTCGGGGTTGCGTCTCGGAGCCCATTCGTAAAAAGCGCCGCTCGGGTGAATGGACGGCGGGACGACGATGTAACCGCCGTCGCCCCGCAAATCGATTCCCTGCGCCAAGCCAGCGCGATTCCTGACGAGGCCGCCCGGGTGAGCGAAATAGAGGTGACGGCCACCGCCGCCAGTTGTCGCTTCCACCGTCGCGGGAACCGGACCGTATCTGCGCTCCAATCGTTCGAGCGCGACGTCGCCTCCGTGCTTCGGATCGACATCGAGGACAATCAGATTTGAAATCTCGCCGCTGACGACTCCGATATTGGCGTCCGGCCATCGCCGGAACCATTCGGCGACGTCCTCCCTCGAAGGTCGTCGGATCTGCAAATGCGTCCAAGGGATGAGCGGCCGCTTATCGCGCGGCCGCAGCGGCAAAATCGACCAGCCGCGAGCCAAGTAACGCTTGGCTGCTTCGGCCCTCGCCGTCTGTTCGGCCATCGCCTCCGCCTCACCCGAGCCGCCGGAAGAGCTCTCATTCGTCCCTTTACGGGGTTCTTCCCTTGAAAGGACTTACGGGAGGCTTCGGAAATAGGTCAAGCGCTGGCGACGCCAATGCAAAGCTCCAATTACATATATATGTTACATAAAGACCGGCGCGGTCAGGGAGCCCGCCCTTGGCAAGACTCCACCCGCGCAGCTGATAAGGGCGCGGCAATCGGCGCGGCGACGCATGGCGCAAATTTCGTCCGACAAGCAAACCAGAGTCCCCACCGCCATTGAATTGGCGAGTCGGCAGCGCGAAATTTCCGTTTCGGAGTTCTTCCTCAAGAACCGTCACCTGCTTGGATTCGATACGCCCGCCAAGGCGTTGGTCACGGCCGTCAAAGAGGCTGTGGACAACGCCCTCGACGCTTGCGAGGAAGCGGGGGTGTTGCCCGAAATTGTTGTGCACGTGCGCGATCGTTTGGGGAAAGCGCGAGTGGTGGTCGAGGACAACGGCCCTGGCATTGTCGAAAGCCAAATCGCGCGCATTTTCGGCAAACTGCTTTATGGATCGAAATTCCACAAACTGAGCCAGTCGCGCGGTCAACAGGGAATGGGAATCTCGGCCGCGGGAATGTACGGTCAACTTACCGTGGGTAAGCCGCTGCACATCATCAGCCGCACCGAAGGCGATGAACTGGCTTCGGAGCTTTACGTCTCGATCGATACGGCCAATAATCGGCCGGACATCCACAAGAAGAGACGCGTCGAGTGGGACCGCCCGCACGGAACGCGGGTCGAGATGGAGATGGAGGGCCACCATCAAACGGGGCCGCATTCGGTTGAAGTCTATTTAAAGCAGACCGCCATCGCCAATCCGCATGTGTCGATCACATACGTTGACCCGCATGGGAAAGAAACCCATTTTCTTCGCTGCGCCGATACCCTTCCCTCTCGACCAAAAGAAATCAAACCGCATCCGCACGGCGTCGAGCTTGGTCGGCTCATCCAAATGTTGAGCAACACAACGAGTCGGTCCTTGTTGCGGTTTCTCGTCGATGAGTTTTCTTGCGTTGGCAAAAAGACGGCGATCGAGATTATCAAGCGCGCCGGTAAACCGCTAACCGATCGCTCTTACCCAACCCACATCGCCCACGCGCAGGCCGCGGCATTGCATCGCGCCATCCAAAAAACACGCGTGTTGGCCCCGCGGACGGATTGCATTGTCCCAATCGGCGAAGCGCAACTTCTCGAAGGCTTACGCAAGGAATTGGCCGCGGATTTTTATACAACCGCCACCCGGCCCGCCGCAGCCTATCGCGGCAACCCGTTTCAAGTGGAAGTCGGAATGGCGTTTGGCCGTCCCGGCGAGCCCGACATTGAGGTAGACGCCGGCGGCCATATGCGACGCATACAAAAAGCGCAACATGCCCGCGCGGTCGAACAGCTGATCGCGCCAAAGGACGAGCCTGTTCGTCTTTTGCGTTTTGCGAATCGGACGCCGCTCCTCTACCAGCAGTCCAGTTGCGCCATCACCAAGGCCGTAATTCAGACGAACTGGCGGACTTATGGCCTCCATCAGACCAAAGGGGCGTTGCCGAATGCGCCAATGGCGATCTTGGTCCACGTGGCCTCGGTTTGGATTCCCTATACTTCCGAGTCCAAGGAAGCGATCGAGCCCTATCCGGAAATTCTCAAGGAGATCAAATTAGGGCTGCAACAATGTGCGCGTCGACTCGCGCATTACCTGCGCCGCGAGCTTCACCTTCGTCAGGAATATGACAGACGGGCCCACATTGAAAGGTATCTGCCGCATATTGGCGCCGCCCTGCAGGACATTTTGGCGCTGAGCGACGATGAACGGGATTCTACCGTGAACATGCTTGATGACGTCCTCCACACGAGCCGCACGACCCCAAGGTCGAAACCATGAAGAACGCCAGCTCCGTCAAGACGCCCAGCGATCAGGATAAAGAAACGATCACCTTGATTGAATCGATCGCGCGCGAGGTCCGCAAAGACATCGACACTGGAGTCTTGCCTAGCATCAAGCTCCCCGCCCGCGGCCTCGACAATGTGACCTATGATGAAATGAAAGGCTATTTGGAGCTGGGCGGCGCACACAAGCTGCGCACGTTGACGGTGAACACCGCCCGATCTTTCGCGCAAACGCTACGCCTGATGGCGACTTCCCGCGCCATGGTCGAGAGCAATGATTTCGCCACGAAGCGCGAAGCCTATTACATCAGCAAGAACTGGGGGGACTGCCGATTCGACGAACAAGCCGAGTCTGACGCCATTATGGACGACATCGAAGCCATGGCGTCGATGCATGGCCTTTCACGCGAGCAATTACGCTTCTACCCCGAGTCGCATGGCGGCTCAGTCGCCGGCCGGCTCACCGTCATCGACAAAGATTCCGCGACTGGACGATCCATTGAGATCGACTGCGCCAATCTCGGGAGCGGCGCCTATAGTATTCCACGTTCGGCCGAGCACTTGAGCTTCAGGACTGATGCGCGTTTCGTGCTCGCCATTGAAACCGGCGGCATGTTTCAACGCCTCAACAATCACCGTTTCTGGGAAACCGCGAAATGCATCATCGTTGAAATGGGCGGCGTGCCGACCCGCGCGACTCGGCGGTTTATTCGCCTTCTTTCCGACACGCAGGATTTGCCTGTCTACTGCTTTGTGGACTGCGACCCCTATGGGTTCACCAATATTTACCGCACGCTCAAGGTAGGTTCAGGCAACGCCGCTCACGTCAATCGCTTCCTGTGTGTGCCGCGGGCGCGCTTCTTAGGCGTCACGCCACAAGATATTCTCGACTTTGGCCTTGAGGACGCGACCCACGCCCTTACAGCGACCGACGTTAAGCGGGCGCAAGACGCGCTGCAAAACGACCCGTTCATCAAGGCTAATCCTGCATGGATCGCCGCCATCGAGCAATTGCTTAAAATGGGGGTACGCGCCGAGCAGCAAGCGCTGGCCAAATGGGGCCTCAATTACGTTATCGACCAATATCTGCCGCGGAAGCTCGCCGACGAGAGCGGTTTTCTGCCGTGAGACCTGACGCAGTTAGATAAAGAAGCACTTGCGACGTGGCGCATTTGCGCTGATTGGGCGCGGGTCGCCCCGCGAGGGCGGTTGAGAAGAACCCGTGACGGCGTCCAGCAGAACGGCTGGTCGGGTCGTCGTCGCGCGCGAGGCTGAGGGCTAACCTCAGCGCCAGCCCTGAAACCAAAATGCTATCGCGCTCGTCGCGCCAAAGCAGGCCCGGGCCCTGGCACGCGCTCCGTTTGGCGATGCTGTTGATTTCCGCTAGGATTTGACCCGGGTTTTTCACTGAGGACTGACCCACCTGGATTTATGTTTTGGTCTTTATGCCGGGGTCAAGTTTTTAGCTTTCTCCTTTCGTCGTTTTGTTGCGTCGGCGCTCGCCTTGAAGCGGAAGCTGTCATTGCCAGTTTCAACGATGTGGCAATGGTGCGTCAGGCGATCGAGCAACGCCGTCGTCATTTTCGCGTCGCCGAACACGCCGGCCCATTCGCTGAAGCTCAGGTTCGTGGTGATGACCACGCTGGCGCGCTCGTAAAGCTTGCTAAGCAGATGGAAGAGCAAGGCGCCGCCGGACGGACTGAAGGGCAGATAGCCAAGTTCATCCAGGATTACGAGATCGTTGCGAACCAGCCGTTCGGCAATCTGACCTGCTTTGCCCTGCGCTTTTTCCTTCTCAAGCGCATTGACCAGTTCGACGGTGGAGAAGAAGCGAACCTTTTTGCGATGATGTTCGACGGCCTGAACGCCGAGAGCTGTTGCCAGGTGCGTCTTTCCCGTTCCAGGCGAGGCAGAGACATGGCGCCGGACTTCTGGCGAATGAAGAGACGATCCACTATGCGTTCCACCCTTTATCTGGGGAAACGGTGGCGTCGACCGGCCGGCAGGTCGTTTACGGCGGCGTCGAACACGTCACCATTCGCCT
>NZ_JBPFEA010000045.1:0-208932 GCF_051061285.1 Methylocystis sp. | reverse complement strand
GAAAAGCTGGCGACGACTGCAAGGACAAAAGCTGTTGCCCAAGATCGTCAGCGGTGTAAAGTTCCGTGACGGAATCGAAATCGCGCGCGATCACAAATCCGCCGCTTGATTCACCCCGTCACCCAAAATCGCGCATAGCTCAGCGCTTCCCGAAAGAACTGTGACTCTTTTGCGCGATCGACATAGACGCTCGCATAGCCAGCGTTCAGCAACACTTCGCCGCTCCGCTCGACCGCGAGGCTATTCTCAAAGGCCTCGAGGGCGTCGGCATATTCCTTCTGACGCGCATAAAATTGGCCAAGCGTCGACCATCCGGCAGCATAGTCAGGATGCGTGTGCGTGAAGTTGACGAGCTCAGCGCGCGCGCGCGTCAGATCTTCCTGCTTTTCGTATGCAGACGACCTGGCGGTAGCGATTTCGAGTTCGACCGCCACCCTTTGCGCTGAAGGCAAATCTCCCCGGTCAAGCGCTTTTACAAAGTCCGCAAGCGCGCCAGCGGCGTCTCCGAGCGTTTTACGAAGATAGGCCCTTTGCGCATAGGCTTGGCCCGTGGCCTTGCCCCGCGCGATGAGCGCGTTTGACGCCCGTAGGGCCTCATCCGTATGGCCAAGCCCTGCAAGCGCGGCGATCGTCACGCGAAAAACGGCCTCGTCGGCTCGGGGGAAAGCCTCTGCCGCCCTGCCATAACGCAACGCGCTCACCCAATCGCGAGCGGCCAGAGCCTTGAAGGCCTTTTCAGCGACGAGCGTGTAGCGCGCCTCGTCAAGCGCCCGCGTGACGTTGAGCTTCTGATCGGCCGGAAGTCCATATTTCAAGGCCTGCTCGAAGTCTGTGACGGCGCCGCTCACATCCTTGGCCTGACGACGCATGAACCCGCGCTGTGCAAGAACCCTCGGGCTTTGCGGGACAGACGCAAGGTAGCGGTTCGCTTCCGCAAGCGCCTCAGCCTTGCACCCTTGGCGAAGAAGCGCCGTCAAGAGGAGGAGAACAGGCTCCTCCGCTTTGGGATCGAGACTATGCGCCTCTCTCGCCGCACGCACGGCCTCGTCCGGCCGCCCCGCTTTTAGCGCGTCATAGCCGCTGTTGAGCGCTTGCTGCAGGGGCGTCGCCTGCGCGCCGACCGGCGAAGCGCCGGGTTCATTGGCGCGTTCCGCCTCCGCAAGCGCGAGTTTTAGCCTCTTCACTTGCGCGGGCTCGAGGGCCGGCTGCGCGAGCGCGGCCCGGAAATCCGCAATGGCGCCGGGCAGGTCTCCAATCGTGCGCCGGCTGTATCCGCGCTGCGCGAGCAACGTCGAACTCGGCGTATTGTCCTTGATGAACGCATCCGCTTCTTTTACCGCTGCTTTAACCTGCCGTGATTTGGTCAACGCCGTCATGAGCGCAAATAGCGGCGCTTCGGCGTTTGGGTATTTGGCGCGCAGGGCGCGCGCCGCCTTCACCGCGCGAGCGTAATCGCGTTTCGCGATCGCTGCGTAAACCTCCGCGAGTTCGGCTTGCATAATGCTATCATGCTCAGCCTTGACAGCTTCCGCGAGCGCGTTGCGCAATGGCGACGTTTGGCTTGGCTCAATGTCGGGCGCGGCGAGCGCGGCTTCGAAATCCGCCGCCGCGCCTTTCAAGTCCTGCATGGCGCGACGCAAATAGCCGCGCTGGGCGAGAAGACGCCCGCTCGCCTTATTCTGCGAGATATAGCGATTCAGCTCGTCGAGGGCCGCCTGCGCCCGGCTCTGGCGGCTATAGGCTTCGGCGATAAGCCCGACGGGAGCTTCCGCTTTTTTATCGAGTTCGTGCGCCGCTCGCGCCTTCTCTATGGCTTCATTCAGCCGAGACTCGTTGAAGTCCTTATATGCGGCGCTCATTGCAAGATCGAAGAGCGCGACGTCGACTGCGGCGGCCTGCTCTTGGGTCAGCGCGCCGCTGTCTCGTGCGCTGCGCAGATCCGCCTCGGCGCCGGCGACGTCCATGAGTCGCTTGCGCAGATGACCGCGCTGAGCGATCAACGCCATCGAATGCTTATGGCTGGCGACAAAGGCGTTAATGACGTCAACCGCCTCGCTGGTTCGTCCCGATTTGTTCAGAATGTCGGCCAGCAGGCGGACGGGCATCTCGTATGCGGGCGCAAGGCTTCGCGCCCGCTGCGCGTATTTGAGGGCGCCATCGTAATCGCCCTTGGCCAGACGCGCGAACGCCAAGGCAAGCTCTTGGTAGCCGGGCTGGCCTGGCCGCGGCTCCTCGCGAACGCCGTCATTGTCGCCAGCGCGAGCTGCGATTGGCGTCGCGGACGCCAGCGCCAGCGCCAAAAATAGGATTGTTGCGCAAGGCCTTCGAAAAACCCGCCGCACGATTGCGCTCCATCTGCGTTGCAAAAAGCCGAGATTCCGACATCGGAATCTTCGAACGCGCGTCACGCGAATCAGGAACGAAACATATTGTTTTTGCTAACCTATAACCGCACATGAAGCAAAATCGGGCGGGCGCGCCTCGAACTCCGGGGCGATGGCTCTTCGCAAGGTCGCCGCATTCCCATGTTTTGCTTCGCACTAGAAATTGAATTTAAAATCTATACTTACGCCCATGGGACGCCCAGAAGGTTTGTACACGGAACCCAACCTCGCCGCACATGCAGGAGCAGAAGCAAAATGCAACTTATGGTGTTAATCCTCGTGCTGTTTACATTGATATCCCTCGCCGGCTTCATCGGAGCGTTCTTTTTTGGCGCGGCTGGAGCCGTCGCACTGATGGTGCTGGGTTTATCTATCTCCTTTATCGGAATAGCTTTTTTTACAGGCCGCTAAGATGTCGAAAAGTTCATTCGACAGCTCAGAACTTCTAATTTATACAGGCCACTAAACTGGCATCCCTGAGCAGAGCTGAGATGAACGCGTTGACAAACCTCATGAAAGCCGAAAGTCGCCTAACTAAATCAAAACTTTGCTGTTTATGCATCGTTGGGACACGACCCGAAGCCATCAAGATGGGCCCCGTCATCGCCGAACTCAATCGTTCGGATTGGGCATTTCCCTACGTGGTGACGACCGGCCAGCACGCTGATGTCGTCGAAGGAGCCCTAAAGGATTTTGGCGTGGTTCCTTCGCGCCGGCTGGACCTCGAACGTCGAAACGGCTCGCTGAATGAGCTGTTCGGCAAGGTGATCGCCGAGATGGATCGCGTGATCGACGAAGTTCGACCTGACTGCGTCATCGCCCAGGGCGACACGACGTCGGTTGCGGTCGTGTCGCTCGCCGCATTTCACAAGAGCGTGCCCTTCATGCACATAGAGGCGGGGCTCCGCACGGGAAAGCTCAACGACCCCTATCCGGAAGAGCTCAACAGGCGAATCGCCGGACTGACTGCGGCCATGCATTTCGCTCCGACCTCAGCGTCGCTCAATAATCTCCTGCGTGAAGGCGTCGTTCCTGGCGACTGTCTCGTCACTGGCAATACAGGCATTGACGCCTTGCTGCAGACGGCGGCGCACAAATTGCCTGCCCCGAAGGGGTTTCCGAATTTGCCGCGAGTCATTCTCGCAACGGCGCACAGGCGGGAGAGCTTCGGGGCGCCCATTGAAAACGCGCTGCGGGGCATAAGGGCGGCGGTCGACCGGCATGACGACCTCGGGTTGTTTTTCGTCAGCCATCCCAATCCGAACGCTCATGAGCCGGCGCGCCGGATTCTTGGCGGCCATCCGCGCATCGTGGTTACGGATGCGATCGACTATGGCGACATGGTCGCGGCGCTGAAGAGATGCTGGATTGTCGTCACCGACAGCGGCGGCCTCCAGGAGGAAGCGCCCGCGCTGGGAAAGCCCGTCCTCGTGCTGAGGAACACCACCGAACGGCCTGAGGCGGTTCGCGCCGGAGCGGTTCGCGTGGTCGGCACAAACTCCGCCGCGGTGTCGAGCGCGATCTCTCAGCTGTGCGACGACCCGGCGCTCTACGCCCGCATGTCTGTCCCGGTTTTCCCTTATGGCGATGGCCAGGCGGCGAAGCGGATCGTCGCCGCGATGCGTGCGCGTCTGGTGCGCGCGATTCCAGCATTGTCAGCGGCCTAGGCCGCTTCAGCGCTTCGCCGTGCCGACCCTTAGCGGCAAGGCGCACAAACAAAAAGTCCGACGCGCGCTCAATCTGCCGAACACGCGAGGCTGAAGAGCTTAAGGACGACTGATGTTTTTTGACCTGACCGACGCCACCGTCGCCTACGTCGACGCGCTGGTGGGACTTTTCCTTGTTTTTGGCGTCGCCATTATTCTTTACAGCCTCGACGATGTCTTCATCGACGTCGTTTACTGGCTTATGAGATTGTCAGGACGGATCCGCGCCGAACGATTTCAGCTTTCTGAACAGGCGCTGATTGAACAGCCGCAACGCCCCCTCGCGATCATGGTGCCGGCCTGGCGCGAAGAGGCTGTCATCTACGAAATGTTGAAGACCAACGCCGTCCATTCCGCGACGACGGTCTTTTTTGTTGGCGCCTATCCCAATGATGCCGCGACTCAGCTGGAAGTGCTGAGGGCGGCGGCGGAACTTCCGGAAAATGTCCGTCTTGTCGTCGGCCCGCACGACGGGCCGACAACGAAAGCCGATTGTCTCAATGCGATCATCGCGAAAATCGGCGAATATGAGAAAGCCTCGAACATAAAGTTTGAGGGATTTGTGCTCCACGACAGCGAGGATGTGATTCATCCGCTGGAATTTCCGCTGTTCAGCGCGCTCCTCGCCACCTTCGATTTCATCCAGATCCCGGTATATTCCTTCAGGCGCTCGCTCCTTCAGATGACCGCGGGCACCTATATGGATGAATTCGCGGAGTTTCATAATAAGGACCTGTTTGTCCGGCAGCGTCTTACAGGCGTTGTTCCGTGCGCCGGCGTGGCCGCCTGTTTCAGCCGGAAAGCGATCGAAGCTCTGAAGTCCTGGCGTCGGGGCGAGGTGTTCGACCCCATCGCTTTGACGGAGGACTACGACGTCGCCTTCGCCATGAAATCGCTTGGCCTGACGTCCGCGTTCGTTCTCAATGAGGCCCCCTATACGCTCGATATTCCGCTCGGGACCGATCAGGTGCAACGGATCGCAGCGCCGCTCGCGATCGCGACGAGAGAAAATTTTCCGAGCGACTACCGAGCCGCCTACCGCCAGCGCGCGCGCTGGCTTCTGGGAATCGGCTTCCAGGGAGCCGCGAAGCTCGGCTGGGGGAACACGCTTACCGAGAGAATCTTTTTTCTGCGCGATCGCAAGGGCATCCTGTCCGGCATCATCGCCGTCGTCGCCTATTTCCTGGCTTTCAACGCTATCGCGATCCTTGTCCTTGGAACATTCAGCGAAGAATGGCTTATCGCCGGCTACGCAATGCTCAACCCGACCCTGCGGCTGCTGTTTTTCATCAACATCATCTTGCTCATCAACCGGCTCGTTCAGCGCATGATCTTTACGAAAGTAATTTATGGGTTCGGCCAAGGGTTGATGGCGGCGCCGAGAGTCGTTTTTTCGAACCTTATAAATTTCTCTGCGGCATTGCGCGCCCTCTATATTTTCGTTTGGCGCCACAAAGTGCGCGGAGAACCGTTGAATTGGGACAAAACGAGCCACACCATTCCCGCGCAAAATGCTGAAACGGTTCGAGCTTAAATTGAAGCATCTGGAGCGCATAGCGTTCTGTCGGGGCCGTGATATGCCGCCCGTCGCGTAACCCGGCGGAGGCGCGAAACCGCCGAACTTCCGCTCGAGACATTCCGCGACGGCGGTCGTGACATTGCGCCGTCATTGTGCGCGCGAGCGGCGCGCCGGCTTATCCTCGAAATGAACGTGGGCGCCGTCCCTTTCGCGCGTGTTCGATGCGGAAGGCCGATGGCGGGGAATCTGCAGCAAGAGGTTGACAGACACCACTCTCGTGTAAATCTGATCGGGTCGCCTTTTGCCCAGGTCATGCAAATGACAGTAACGGTTACGGTTCCGAAAAAGGCCATGTCATGGGCCATCTTCGGATTTCTTGTCGCGGCGATCGGTGGCGCCGCCATCTCGCTTCAAAAAGAGGTGGCGGCGCAAACATCGGTCGAGCACACGCTCTTTGTGCGCTCGGCGCTTCTGCAAACTCTCTCCACCCTGCAGGATGCGGAAACCGGCCAGCGAGGGTTCTTGCTGACGGGCACCGAAGCGTTTTTGGAGCCCTTCCATAACGCCGATCGAACCATTGGCGAGCGTTTGGGCGCCTTAGAGCAGGCTATCTTCGACAACGAAGAGCAGATGCAACGAGTGAAACGTCTGCGTTCCGTCGTCGCAGACCGACTAGCTGCATTACAAAAACACATTCAAGAACGCGGAGCCACGCCGGACGCGACTTTCGCCGATCGTCTTAAAGACGGTAAACGTCTCATGGATCAGGCGCGAAGCGTTATCGGCGAAATGCTCACCGAAGAAGATCGGCTCTTGACGACGAGAAACGCCGAAATGCGCTGGACGCTGACGTTGACGCAGATTGGCGTTGCAGGCGCTCTCCTGTCAGCGGCTCTCCTGGGTTGGGCGACCCTCAAGGACCGACAGAGGCAGGTTGTCGAACTTCAGACAGCCAATGTCGCGCTTCGAATTGCGCTCAAGCAGGCGGCCGAGGAAAGCGAGCGCCGGGAGCGCGTGGAGGGCCAGCTCAGGCAGTCTCAAAAGATGCAAGCCGTCGGTCAGCTTACGGGCGGTCTGGCGCATGACTTCAACAATATGCTTGCCGTCATCGGTGGATGTCTTAACCTCGTAAAGCGCAAGATAGCGCGCGGCGAGATCGACAAGGATAGCTTGATCGATAAGGCCATGGAATGCGTTGATCGCGCCGCAGCCTTAACTCATCGCCTACTGGCCTTTTCGCGTCAGCAGCCGCTCGCGCCCCAGACCGTCGACGCCAATAAGTTGGTGGGCGGGATGGCGGAGATGATCCGACGCACGCTTGGCGAATCCGTCAACGTCGAGACGGTTCTCGCAAGCGGGGTCTGGCGGATCCACGTCGACCCCAACCAACTCGAGAGCGCGATTTTGAATTTGGCCGTCAACGCCCGCGATGCGGTGAACGATGAAGGCAAGGTGACGATTGAGACCTCGAACGCCTATATCGACGACCACTACGCGCGGGAACACGCCGAAGTGAAGGAGGGTCAATACGTATTGGTCGCCGTCAGCGATACTGGAACCGGCATGCCGCCGGAGGTTATCGCCAAAGCCTTTGAGCCATTCTTCACAACCAAAGGCCCTGGCAAGGGAACGGGGCTCGGCCTCAGTCAAGTGTTCGGCTTCGTCAAGCAGTCGGGCGGGCACATCAAAATCTATTCGGAGCCTGGCCAGGGCACGACGGTGAAGATTTATCTGCCGCGTTTCGTTGGCGAGGGAGAAGTCGCCGCTCAAAGCCACCAGGCAAACGAAATTCAAGCGGCCTTGAGGGGTTCACCGGAGATGCTCATCCTCGTCGTCGAAGACGAGGATCGGATGCGGAGCGTCGCCGTCGCGATGTTCAAGGATTTGGGGTATAGCGTGCTCGCTGCGGGAAGCGCCGCCGAGGCGCTTGCGCTTATAAACGCCAATCCTCACATCGATTTGCTATTCACCGACATCGTCATGCCGGACATGAACGGTCGCGCACTCGCGGAAGAGGCGCTGCGCCGTCGCCCCGATCTGAAGGTGGTGTTTACAACCGGCTTCTCGCGGAACGCCGTGATTCATAACGGCGTGCTCGATCGCGGCGTAAATTTCCTGCCAAAGCCATTCTCGATCGAGCAGTTGGCGCAGAAGGTCAGCGCTGTTCTTGGAGTGATGGAGGCCACCTGACGCCGCTCGCCGACAGCCAACGTCGTGCGCGGCTTCGGCTGGCGCTCTGTGGCGGTCGTCAGTGACGGCGCGGCTTGATCCCGCGGTCAGGCGTTTCCATCGCCGCCGGAGAGAATAGCGCCGGCGATGCGCCAGTTGGGAACGAAGCGCGCGGATGGCGGCGTTGCGGACGCGCTAATGATTTACGCACAAGTCCGGCGGAGGCGCAAAACCGCCGAACTCCCGCTCGAGGAGTTCGGCGAAGCCGATCGTGGTGCGATCTTCGAGGTAAGGTCCTATGATCTGCACGCCGATCGGCAAGCCGGTCTCGGTTCGATCGATCGGCGCCACGGTCGCCGGGAGGCCGGGGGTCGTGGCAAGCTCCGCCCACACAATCTGGGCGTCGAGGTAGGCGTAGGATCGGCCGTCGATCTCGATGCGTCGCGACTCGATCGGCGAATGGTCGTGTGGAAAAGCGGGCGTCGGCATCGCCGGGCAGAGCACGACGTCCCAGTCGCGAAAGAGCTCACGCCAGCGCTCCTGAAGCTCGCTCCGCGCCCCGTCGGCGGCGAGCCAATCCCGATGGCTGATGACCGCGCCGCGCGTACGTTCGGCCGCGAGGCTCCGGTTCCGGGGCGACAGCGCTGCGGCCGCGCTGCGAAGCCTGGCATAGACGCTGGGCCGCAAATCCGCGCCCCAAAATGCGGACAACAGCCGAACATAGAGACGCGCCGATTCGGCAAGGTCGGGCAGTAAGGGACTCGCATGCGCGAGTTTGGCCCCCGCACGGACGAGCCGCTCCGACAATCGACCCAGCGCCGCCCTCACCACGCTCGCGGTACGGCCAAGCGGATGCGTGTCGATGACGAGAACGCGGAAGTCCTTGAGGTTATCGTGCCGGGCGGAGGGCAGAGCCAGCCGGTAGCCGGCGCCGGCGCGTTCCTCGTCCGGCCCGGCGATCACATCGAGCGCAAGCGCGAGGTCCGCAGCGCTTCTGGCCATTGGACCGATGACCCCGAGATCGCAATGGCGCGGCAAGGGCGGCGCGCCCGGCGGGGTCAGTCCGCGATTAGGCACAAGACCCGATGTCGGCTTGTGAGCATAGACGCCGCAATAATGCGCTGGCGCGCGCAACGAACCGCCGCGGTCCGAGCCGATCGACAGCGGTCCGAAACCGCAAGCAAGCGCCGCCGCCGAGCCGCCCGAGGATCCGCCTGGCGTGAGCCGAAGACTCCAAGGGTTGTTGGTTGTGCCATAGATGTCGTTGTAGGTCTGCCAATCGCTCAGCATTAGCGGCACATTGGTCTTGCCGAGGATGACGGCGCCCGCATTCTTCAAGCGCGCGACGACCAAGGCGTCTTCTTGCGGCATGAAGCGCTTGAACTGCGGGTCGCCCCAAGTCGTCGGCAGTCCAGCAATATCGAAGGATTCTTTCACCGTCATCGGGACGCCAAGCAAGGCGCCCGTTCCGCCGCGAGACAGCGCGACATCGGCCGCCTTGGCCGCCTCGCGCGCGCGTTCGAAGTCTCGGGCGACGACGGCATTGACGCGCCGGTCCGCCGTCTCGATGCGCGCGATCGTGCGATCCGTGAGCTCCAGCGCGGAAATCTTTCGCGCCCGCAATGCGGCCAGGAGATCTTTAATCGTGCAGTAATCCCACTCCGATGCGGGAAGGGAATGGGTCTTCTGCGCCAACGCCCCGCGCGACCATGGGGCGGTCGCGGCCGCCAGAGCGGTTGTCGCTGCTGCGATCAAAACATCGCGTCGTGCTGCGCCAGTCATTGGACGTTCCCTGACCGTCGATCTGTCAGTCGCGCTGGCGACGCGCCGTCAATCGGCGACGGGCGTTGAATCGCTTTGAACGCCGCGTCCGATCGCGATCTGGCCGACCGACCCTTCGACGTGAAACGCGAGGCCCGTCATTTTGGCGAAGAGGTCGATGTCGCCGACGCCAATCGCACAGGCGCCGATCTCCATCTCCGCGGCCATCAGATAGAGCGTCTGCATCACCACGCCGACATGTTTCAGAACAAGCGCATAGGCGAAGCCGCTGTATTTCCAGGACACGCGGCCGAACCGCGCCGCCATCGTAATGAGGATTTGCGGGACCGCCGGCGCGCCCATGGCGAATTGCGCGTCCTCCAGCATCGCCGTAAGCCAATGCGCATTCGTCTCGATCAAAACAAGAGCGTGGCGGCTGGCGTCGTAATGATAAAAGCCGCGCGCCAAGCCCTCACATCGATCGACGGCGAGATAGAGCTCGAGTTCGTAGCTCGCGCCGCCCGACGGATAGGGACGAGGGGCGATCTCCAACTCCGGCTCATCCTGGCCATCGTCGGGCGCGCGCTCTCGCGATATGATTCTTGCGGCGCCGTCGAGAAGCCGCGCCACCTCCGCCAGCGTGATCGGGCGCCGCTCATCGAAGGCGCGGGTCGAGCGTCGGCGCCGCAGCAATGTCGCAAAGGCCGAAGGCGGCGGCGTCTCAAGCGTCTTCAGGTCGATCGCCGGCCCCGGCCAGCTCGGCCGCACCGCGGGCGGCGGCGCTGCGAGATCCGCGTAGGCGTAGAGGCCGCCGGAGGGATTGGCGTGCCGTCCATCGGTGCTGCGGGTGTGGAACAGCAGATCGTGGAAGTCCCATAGAACGAGATCGCCGTCGCCTTCGGCTGCGCGCAGCGCTTTGTCGGCATCGCGACCGGGCGTGAACAGAATCTGGCCATCGAGGAGCAGCGCCAGCAGCTCGACGCCCGGAAAGTCGGCTGAATCGCGGAGCTCTTTTACCGTGCGGGCCTCCGACAGATGAGCGATCATTGCTGTAACGCTTGGGTCGCACAGTCGGAAGAGCGCCATGGCGCGCGGCGATTCGAGCACCAGGTCGGCGCCGCGCCGCCGCATATAGGCAAAGCGCGACAGCGCGAGCGGGCGATCCTCGTCGATCTCGATTATCCGTGGCGCGTAATCGCGCATCTGCGGCTCGACGACGATGAGATCGGGACCGCTCGGCCCGCGAGCCAGGCGGTATTCAACGAGTCCGTAAAGCGCCAGCCTCCGGACGAGTTCGCCCATCTCCCCGTCCCGCTCCCCATCGAACGCCACGCCGGTCTCGAAGTCGGCGGCGCGCTCGGTGACATCGGCGGCAAACTTTCCGAACTCCACGGCCCGACCGTCGAAAAGGGCGGAGACGCCGCCCGTGGCGTCGCGTTCGAGCGTGACGCCCGGATTGAGTCGCGCGAAGAGCCGTGCCGGCGGCGCGGGCGGTTGGGAGGTTTCGCTAAGCAACTTAGGTGCGGGGGAACAAAGGGTTGACATCGGCTTCGCGCACTGGCCGCTTGCGCAGACCCAGCGCGATGGGCACGTCGTAGAGACGGCCGGGGCCGAAGCGGCGATAGAAATGCCGAAGTCCCGGAACGATCACCCGGACCACCGGCACATCAATATCCGGACGCGTCTGATCGAGGACGAGAAAATCATGTCCAGCCCGCGCGGCGAGCTTGACGCAGGCCAGCACCTGGTCGCGGCCGTCGAGTTGGGCGAAATTCTTGAACCGCGACCGCCCGAAAGACGCCTTGCCCTGCGGCCGCAGATAGGCGTGCTTGCGCAACGGCAGAGGGTCGCTTCCATAATCGTCGTCGGGCCCGGGCTCGGGGCGGCCGCCGAGGCTCTCGATGGCAAGAAACTGGTTGAGCTCGGTCATCGCGCGCAGCGTCGCGATCCTTGGATCGAAATGCGCGCCCGCCGCGACTTCGATATATTCCCGTCCGTCCTCGATCCAATGGGCGACGGCGACGACGACGGGAATGCCAAGATCGCTCGTTACGTCCAGCGCCCAGATGTCTCGGCCCATCTTGGCGAAAACGGCGCGAAGGTCGCGCACATAGCTGTCGCCAAGCTTATCGAGATCGATCTCTGGACGACGCGAACGGTTGTACCACCAGATCGCATATGCGTCCCGCTCAACGAGTTCGAGGAAACCCTGAATGATGGCCTCCTCGATCGTATTGCCCGCCGCGCAACCGTTCGAATCGGCGCTGATCTGATTGGCGCAGCCGGACTCGTGAAAGAAATACAGAAGGCCGGTGGGAACGTATTTGAAGCCCTCGTCGCGCAGCGACCACACTGGCGACCATTCCGTCTCCGCGGCGGGATCGAAGCGCTGTGCGCCCTCGCCGCAGCCGCCGCTTTTCGCGCTCTGCTCATATTGCGCGTCACTATAGAGCAGGATGTCGTTGGGCAGGATCGCCTCGCCGGCCGGGAAATCCGCGAATCGTCGGACGGTCCTGATCTCGTCGCCCTGGAAAATCCCGCAGTAGCGCTCGATCGCCTCCATCAGCGCGCTGGCTTCGCCCTGTTCAGCGACGCTGCCCTTGCCGTAGCTGTCTCCACTCAGCCCGGTCTGAAGGGCGTCGACGGTTTCGGGGCGCGGCGAAAAATTATGTCTGGCGACAAAGCTCGCGTCGAGCGGCTGTTGGCTCTTGATCCGATCGAGATGCGATACGACGCCAGTCAGCGGGCTCACATGCTTGCGATTGCGAGCAAGAGTGTCGCCCGGCGCGACCGATCTGTAGCCCCCGCTCGTCACAACGCTCGCGCTGCCGGCATGCAGCGGGATGGGCGTGGGCGCTCGCGCGGGATCGCGCAGCTCGGGGTCGCCGCAGCTTGGGCATTGCGGCCGAGCCGGCACATAATGGCGGGCGACGGTCGAGCCCATCAGATCCAGGCTCACGATATGCTGGTGCAGATCGGTGCGGAAGTCGCTGGCGATCGCCTTGGCGATCTCCGCGGCGGCGAGGCCAGCGCCGCTCAGGCCGAGCGGATGGGCGCCAAGCGGCGAGACAGCGACGCAGCGCGCCTCCTTGCGGCCCAAGAACGCCTTGACCTGTCGATTCCAGTTCATGCGATCGGCGAGGCATCTCCAGCAGGCGCTCTTGCCCGGGCTGAAGATTGGGCCGACCAGCGGGAAAACGCCGGAAGGCTGCACCAGCATCCAGTCCTGCTTTTTCTCGAGCCGCCGGCGGTTGAACTCCGCGAGCTGGCTTTCGAGATAATCGCCGACGAGCGCGATGGTCAGATCGCCGCCGCGTTTCACGACCTTAACGCCGAAAACGCCCAGGGCCTCCTCCAGCGCCCGCGCGCCGCCGATCCCGATGGCTTCGATCTGAACAGAGACCTTCTGCAGATTTTTCGCGGCGACGTCGGGCGGCAGGCCGAGACTCGCCCAGTAGGCCGCCGCAACGCCATCGGATGCGTCCATCGGGACGACGAAGCGGCGATCGAGCAGTCGCTTGAACGCCTCGTCGATTGAGTCGAGGGAAAACTCGGCGGAGAGCGCCTTGCGTATGGCGTCGGCGCCCTCTCCGGCGCCGATCCGCTCGGCCAGCGCGCAATAGAGCGCGCCACGAAGAAAAAACTTTCTGTCCTCCGAATAAAGACAGACCGCGTCAGGCGGCAGGACATAGACAGAAAAATTGGGCGAAAATCGAAGGACGTCGCCTAACCGCTCTTGTGAAACCGGCTTCGGCGCAAGCGGTTTAGATACGTCAATTGTCATTTGGCTGTCGCGCGCCCCCGTCTCGTCGCGCCCAGGAGCGACGAGATTTGTTCGATTCAGGAATCCGAGAGACGAACGTAGACTCACAGATCCGCGCGGAACATTATGTAAATGTTCCGCACGACCTGACTGCACGCCTCGCTTCGGCCCATGGCCATCGGGCCGAAGCGCCGATGGCCTATCGGAACCGACTCAGCCGTCAAATGTGCAGCGGTGCGTCACCCGCAACCACGGCAGCCGCAGCCGCGACAGCCACAGCCACGGCATCCGCCGCAGCCGCGACAGCCACAGCCACGACAGCCGCGGCAACCAACCCACCATGCGACCTGCTCGGTCTTCACGGCCGGCGCTTCTTCGCGATCGAAAAGGCGGAACGAATTCAGCCCCACGTCGAACACTTCCTGTTCGCGGAGGTCGATTGTGCGCGTCCGGCTCGTCGTCGGAGCCGTTGACGCCTCAGCAGGAGAACTATCAACGCAGGCGGCGCCTGCGAGCGACAAAGATACCCCCATCACGCCGAGGGCTTTCTTTCCTCGATGTTTGTTCTGTGGGTTGTCCGATGAGCGCGCCATAGACTCCTCCCAAAAAATCTCAAAAACCGCACGGATGCAGACAATAGCGCTCCTCGCGCGCTGGTCAATACTCATCCGGTAAATGGCGAGCCCGAATGTCTCAACGAACGCCGATCGAATGACGCCGGCTACGCATGAGCCCGCCATACCTCGCATCTTCAGAGATCACATCGTTAACGTCATGGACCGGCTCGCCGGAATATTAGCCCAGTCGACCCGGCGTATCGCCTCTTCGCGAACGCGCGATACGGCGGTGAACCGCATCCGAGGCCACGCGATCAAGAAACATGTTGGCCGCCGAAACTCCTGAGGCTGCCGCCCGGCTTCGGAGCGCCGACGAAGACTATTGGCGGCCTATGCGCCTTGGCGTAATGAACGAGTGGTCGCGCTACCGGATTTGTGCTGGGTTGGACCGCATGGCGGAGGCGCGAACAGCCGGAGCCGTCATATGCAGCGCGTAACGATAACGATCGACGAAGAGCTGATGAGCGCGCTCGATCAGTATATGGAGGCAGGCGGCCATCGAAATCGCTCCGAGGCCGTTCGCGATCTCGTCCGCGCAGGGCTGCTCAAAACGCCCGAAGCCGATGACAGCGCCCGCCCCTGCATGGCGGCGCTCGTTTACGTCTACGACCACGAGACGCGGCAGCTGTCGAAAAAACTGATGCATGATCATCACTCTCACGCCGACATGTCGATCGCGACGCTGCACGTGCATATCGATGAGGCGACCTGTCTCGAAGTGTCGCTGCTTAAGGGCCAGAAGACGGATGTCGAGCACTTCGCCGGCCATGTGATCGGCGAGCGCGGCGTTCGATACGGGCAGCTCGTCGTCTTGCCGGCGGATCTCGAGCAAGGCGAAGCGCCTCACGTCGATCGACAGCCGAGGGGAAATCACACGCATCACTCAAGCTAGATGTGAGATTGCAATATGTGGTCCATCCGGACGGGACCGAGGAAAATGGAGTTGCGAAGCTTCACCTTTTCCCGAAGGTCCGGATGAACATCCATAAGAAATGAACCGTTTGACGCCGCTCGGTCGAGCGGAATTGGCGCGTCGGGTGTTAGAGGTCTGCGAGCCGGTCGCCAAGGTCGCCCGTGACTTTCAGCGGGTCGTGCCGGCTAGCTCCTTAGCCCGCGCTGCGCTGCTTCACATAGCTGCGCAGGACGGCGTTGATGCGCCGCTGACAGCCCGGACCTTGCGCCTTGAAATAATCGATCAGGTCTTTATCGAGGCGAATCGAAATCGGCTGTTTTCTGGGAGGCATGACGACTTCTGCCTGGCTCCAGTCGATAGTCTCGAACTCCGCCCAATCGGGATCGGCTGCGACGGCGGCGTCAATTTCCGCTTCGGTCATTTTCTATCTCAACGTTATCCTTCGCTATCTGGCCGTGAGTCGGGCGGGCGAACCAAATGATCCCGGTGAATTCGCTCCCTGCCGCAAAGGAGTGCTAGGGAGAGCCGATGCGCTTTTCCCCTTCCTTCCTCGATGAGATACGGGCGCGGCTGCCCGTCTCCGAGGTCGTGCGCCAGAAGGTCAAGCTCAGGAAGGAAGGCAGAGAGTGGCGGGGCTTGTCGCCCTTCAACGCCGAAAAAACCCCCTCCTTTTACGTCAACGACCAGAAGATGCGCTGGTTCGACTTCTCCGCCGGGAAGAACGGCAACATCTTCGATTTTGTCATGGAGACGGAGGGGCTCTCCTTCCCCGAGGCGGTGGAGAGACTGGCGGCGCTCGCCGGCCTGCCGCTGCCCGTCGAGACCAAAGAGCAGCAGGAACAGGACCGACGGCGCGCGACGCTTGGCGAGGCGCTGGAGGCGGCGGCGGTCTTTTTCGAAAAGCAGCTCGCCGGCGCCGCGGGACGCGAAGCGCGCGCCTATCTCGACCGCAGACAGATTGCCTTGGCCGCGCGCGAAAAATTCCGTCTGGGTTTTGCGCCGGCCGAGCGTCATGCGCTGCGCGATCACCTCGCCGCCAAGGGCGCGAGCGTCGAAACGATGATCGAGGCGGGCCTGCTCGTCCATGGCGAGGATATCGCCGTTCCCTATGATCGGTTCCGCAATCGGGTGATGTTCCCGATCTGCGACCGCGCCGGACGGGTCGTCGCCTTTGGCGGACGCGCGCTGGAGATGGACGCCCAGGCCAAATATCTCAACTCCCCCGAGACGCCGCTCTTTCACAAGGGCGCGACGCTCTACAATCTGCACAACGCCCGCAAGGCGGCGCATGAGACCGGCGCGGTGATCGCCGTCGAGGGCTATGTCGACGTTATCGCGCTGACCGCCGCAGGTTTCCCCAACGCTGTCGCCCCGCTGGGCACGGCGCTGACGCCGGAGCAATGCGCCCTGCTCTGGCGCCTGGCCGAGGAGCCGATCCTCTGCTTCGACGGCGACAAGGCCGGATTGAAAGCGGCCTTTCGGGCGGTCGATACGGCGCTGCCGCTGATTGGCCCCGGGCGCTCGCTGCGATTCGTCCTTCTGCCGGACGGCCAGGATCCTGACGAACTGCTGCGCTCAAGCGGCGCGGAGGCGCTCGCGGAAGCTCTGAACCACCCGCTGCCGCTCGTCGATCTTCTGTGGATGCGCGAGACCGATGCGGCGACGCTCGACACGCCCGAGCGCCGCGCCGCGCTCGAGCGGCGGCTGCGCGAGATTGTCGGTCAGATCGGCGATGACGATCTGCGACGTCATTACCTCCAGGAGCTGGCGCAGCGGCTGGAGCGCCTCTTCGGCCGCGACCGACGCGGGCAGTTTCGACGCCCGGACGCGGCGCGGCGCGGCGCGAGCGGTCGCCGGCGCGCGTCCGACGATGGCCCCTTGACCATTGGTCCAGGCCTGGCGAATTCGCCGCTGTTTCGCGGCGTTAAGTCCGGGATTGCGCCGCGCGAGGCGCTTATCCTTCTGATTCTCATTAATCATCCAGATCTCATCGACTCCCGCGCGGAGGATCTGGCCACGCTTGATTTTGAGTCCGCCGACGCGCGCGACTTGCGCGACGCGCTCCTGCGATTCGCGGAAAGCAGCGCGGACGATAAGCTTGAGCTTCACCCGTTTCTGGCGTCGCTTGGACTTGCGCGGACGGTCGCCCGGCTCGAGGCGATGGCCGCCCATTCGACGCTCTGGAGCGTGCGCCCCGAGGCGGCGGCGGCGGACGCCGGCGAGAGCCTGCGACAGGCTTTCGCCTTGCATCGCAGATCATTGGCGTTAAATAGAGAGTTGCGCACGGTGCAAGCTCTGCTAGCCGAGAACCCCAACGAGCGGAATAATGCGCGGCTGAAGGATATTCAGACTCAGTTGTCGGCGCTAGATGGCGCAGAAGCTGCGGTGGAAGGATATGGATCGCTTTCCGGCCGGCCGTCGCGGAACTTGTGAAGTTAGCGCGGGGGTGAAGAGGGGACGGAAAGCGCGCCGCTAGAGGGCGGTGCGAGGGTTTGGTGCGGTCGGCCGGGCTTTTTCGTCCGCTTGCCGCGCTTTGGCGTAGAGAGGGCCGGCCTCTCTGGCTATTTTTGGAAAACTTGCGCCTTGCCTGGTTCGGGGAGCCGATCCGGGGCGAGGCGTTTGGAGCTTGTGGATGGCGAAGAAAGACGAAACTAAGGTCGAGAACGAAACCGTAGCGGCGACGGAGGCTTCCGACGGACCGCTTCTCGATCTCAACGACGCCGCCGTCAAGCGGATGATCAAGCTCGCGAAAAAACGCGGCTTTGTCACCTATGCCGAACTGAACGCGGTGCTGCCGTCCGAGGAAGTGTCGTCGGATCAGATCGAGGACGTCTACGCGATGCTCTCGGAAATGGGCATCACCGTCTCTGAAGGCGACGATCCGGACGACGTCGAGGCTGAGGAACAAGCCGCCGAAGAGGAAGAACCCGAAGGCGGCGAACTCGTCGAGAGCCCGCGCGCGACCGCGGTGGCGACGCGCACGTCGGAACCCGCCGATCGCACCGACGACCCCGTGCGCATGTATCTGCGCGAGATGGGCTCGGTCGAACTCCTGTCGCGAGAAGGCGAAATCGCCATCGCCAAGCGCATCGAGGCCGGGCGCGAGGCGATGATCGCCGGACTCTGCGAGAGCCCGCTGACCTTCCAGGCGATCATCATCTGGCGCGAGGAATTGGAAGCGGGCAAGGTCCTGCTGCGCGACATCATCGATCTCGAGGCGACCTACGCCGGGCCCGAGGGCAAGGCGGCAAAGACCGCTGAGCCGGCGCCCGCGGCCGACCTGGCGCCGGCGACGGCGCCGCGCACCCCGCCCGCCGGGCTGCAGGAGGACGTCCCGCCCGCCGAAGAAACGTTCGAGGAAGAAGACGACATGGAAAATTCCGTGTCGCTTTCGGCGATGGAATTGGAACTGAAGCCGAAAGTCCTCGAAACCTTCGCGCGCATCGCCGACGCCTATAAGAAGCTGCGTCGACTTCAGGATCAAAACGTCGAGAACAAGCTCAAGAACGAGACCCTGACCCCCGCTCAGGAGCGCAAATACAAGACGCTCAAGAAGGAAATCGTCGCCGACGTCAAATCGCTGTCGCTGAACCAGAACCGCATCGAAGCGCTGGTCGAGCAGCTTTACGACATCAACAAGCGACTCATCGGCTATGAGACGAAGCTCCTGCGGCTCGCCGACAGCCACGGCGTGATGCGCGAAGACTTCATCGACAAGTTCCACGGCTCGGAGCTCGACCCCAAATGGGTCATGCGCGTCGCCAAGCTTGGCTCCAAGGGCTGGAGGGAATTCGTCGCCGCGGACAAGGATCGCATCAAGGATCTGCGAACCGAGATTCACGCGCTTGCGACCGAGACGGGACTGGAAATCTCCGAGTTCCGCAAAATCGTGCATATGGTGCAGAAGGGCGAGCGCGAAGCCCGGCAGGCGAAAAAGGAAATGGTCGAGGCGAATCTGCGTCTCGTGATCTCCATCGCCAAGAAATACACCAACCGCGGCCTGCAATTCCTCGACCTGATCCAGGAAGGCAACATCGGCCTGATGAAGGCGGTCGATAAATTCGAATATCGCCGCGGCTATAAATTCTCGACCTATGCGACATGGTGGATTCGTCAGGCGATCACTCGCTCGATCGCCGACCAGGCGCGCACGATCCGCATTCCCGTGCATATGATCGAGACGATCAACAAGATCGTGCGCACCTCGCGCCAGATGCTGCATGAGATCGGACGCGAGCCGACGCCCGAGGAGCTTTCCGAAAAGCTCGCCATGCCGCTCGAGAAAGTGCGCAAGGTCCTCAAAATCGCCAAGGAGCCGATCTCGCTCGAGACGCCGATCGGCGACGAGGAGGATTCGCATCTTGGGGATTTCATCGAAGATAAGAACGCCGTGCTGCCGATCGAGGCGGCGATCCAGTCGAATCTGCGCGAGACGACGACGCGCGTTCTCTCCTCGCTGACGCCGCGCGAGGAACGCGTGCTGCGCATGCGCTTTGGCATCGGCATGAACACCGATCACACGCTCGAAGAAGTCGGCCAGCAGTTCTCGGTGACGCGCGAGCGCATCCGCCAGATCGAGGCGAAGGCGCTGCGGAAGCTGAAGCATCCGTCACGAAGCCGGAAGCTGCGGAGCTTTTTGGATAATTGACGCGACGCGCGGCTGAGAAACGAGGGATGACAAAGAAACCGGTCATTTTCACGATTTCCGCCGCAGGGGATGACGCGGCTTCGGTCTGGAGCGGCCATTGCGATGAAATTCCGGCGGCGGCTGACGCTCCAACGCTCGACGAACTCTTCGTGAAGATGTCGGCCATGGCGCTCGACCTGCTGGCGGACAATCATCCCGGCGTCGATCCGGCATCGGTATATTTGCAGATTTCCGCGCTGCGCGAGGTTGAATGGGCGGTCGCGTGATGGCGCCGCAGTTCGATCGTCCCCTGTGCGATTTATTGCGCGTCGCAGGTTGCATCATGGCGCGCCAGGGAAAAGGAAGTCACGAAATTTGGCATAGTCCCGTCACTGGACGCAATTTCGCCGTTCCCATCGGCATTCCCAGCCGCCACACCGCTAATGCCATTTGCGTCAGGCGGGACTAAAAAAAGCGTTTTGAACGATCACGCTGAGTCGGTCGCATTTCATACGGAAGCGATTGCGCAGACCAAGGCCGAACCTGCCTGAGGATGCTGCTCAGGGTTCTATCGGAGGGCTTGACCGCCACGGTCGTTCGGGTTTCACGGAATTTCACGGGAGTGCTATCGTAGCCTCTATGAACCCGCATCTCCGCCCGAGCGATCTCCCACTCTCGACCCAGGCCGCCGAAGGCATGCCTCGGCGCTGCTGGACCGTCGCGGAAATCGAGGAAATGGTCCGCGTCGGCATCATCGACGAAGACGAGCGCTTCGAACTGATCGGCGGGGAGGTCGTGCCCATGTCGCCCAAAGGGGCCCGGCATGAATGGATAAAAATCGAACTCAATCGTTTTTTTCAACGAGTTGCGCCGATCCATTTAAGCATTGCGCCGGAAACCACGCTGCGTCTTGACGCACGCACGTTCGTCGAGCCTGACTTCTGCGTCTTTCGTCGCGATCTCGATCTTAAGGCCCTCGACGGCCCCGCCGTCTTGCTTGCGATCGAAGTCGCGGATTCGAGCCTCAAATACGACAAGGGCCGCAAGATCGGCATTTATGCGGCGTATGGCGTTCGTGAAGTGTGGGTCATCGACGTCATTCGCGCCACGATCTGGGTTCACCGCCGATTGGGCGCGAGCGGCTACGCGGAGATCGCGGAGCTTCCGTCAAGCGAGCTTGCGACGCCGATGCTCGCGCCCGAACTTGCCGTGCGCCTGTCTGACCTCGGCATAGCGCCGACGTCGGACGAAGCCTAACTTTCGTCCCGCTCGATGCGCGAGTTCTTCTTCGTATCCGGCATCGTCGCGTAGACGATGAGCGAAATGAAGATCGCGGCGCTCGCATAGTAGAAGAACCAGCTCTCATGGCCATGCGCCTTGAACCAGAGCGCCACATATTCCGCCGAGCCGCCAAACAGCGACACCGTCGCCGCATAGGGCAAAGCGACGCCGGTGACGCGGATCGCCGCTGGAAAGAGTTCGGCCTTCACAACAGCGTTGATCGACGTATAGAGCGCGACGATCAGCCAGGCGCAGCAGATGAGCGCGAAGGCGATCCATGCGTCGCGCGCATTCTGAATGGAGGTCAGCAGCGGCGCGGTGAAGATCGTTCCCAGCACGCCGAAGGCGATGAGCATCGGCCGGCGGCCGACGCGGTCCGACACAGCGCCGTAGATCGGTTGAAGACAGAGCGCGAAGAGAAGCGAGCCGGCCGCAATCCACGTCGTCTCCGCATCGCTCAATCCGACGGAGAGCTTCAAGAATTTCTGCATGTAGGTCGTATAGACATAGAAGGCGACGGTGCCGCCGAGCGTCAGTCCAACGACCGTCGCCGTTTCGCGCTTATGCGCGAGGAGCGCGGTGAGCGACCCGCGCCGTCGTTCGGCGCGGGAGGCTTTGAAGGCGGGCGTCTCGACAAGGTCGCGGCGCATATAGAGCGCCACGATGGCGAGCAGCGCGCCGAAGGCGAAAGGGATGCGCCAGCCCCAATCGCGCAGCGCCTGAGCGTCGAGCGCGACATTCTGAAGGATGAGCAGCACGCAGAGCGCCAGCAGCTGGCCGGCGATCATCGTCACATATTGAAAGCTCGAATAGAAACCGCGGCGCTCGGGATGCGCCATCTCGGCGAGATAGGTCGCGCTCGACCCATATTCGCCGCCAAGACTGACGCCCTGTATGAGGCGCGCGACGAGCAGCGTCGCCGGCGCGCCGACGCCGATCGTCGCATAGGTCGGCGCGAGCGCGATGAGCAGCGAGCCCAGACACATCAGCAGCACCGAGAGCATCAGCGCGGCGCGCCGGCCGCGCCCGTCCCCGATCCGTCCGAAGACATAGGCGCCGATCGGCCGCATCAAGAAACCAAGCGCAAAGACGCCGGAGGCCGACATCATCTGCGCGAGCGGGTCTTCGCCAGGAAAGAATGAGTCGGCGAAATAAAGCGAAAAAGCCGAATAGACATAAAAGTCGTACCATTCGACGAGATTGCCGACCGAGCCGATCAAAATCGCGCGCAGTCGCGCCGCTTCGCTTTTAAGATCGATCGCCGCGTCATGCATGTTTTCTTCAGACCAGTTGGCTGGCGACGTTCACCATGAGCGCGAGGATCGTGGTGTTGTAGAAGAAAGCGACGATGCCATGCGTCGCCACCAGCAGTCTCATCGGCGACGAGCAGGTTTCTATGTCGGCCGTCTGAAAGGCGACGCCGATGACGTAGGAAAAATACAGGAAGTCGATGTATTGCGGCATCCTGGTGTTGGGAAAATGCAGTCCGCCTCGCGCCGTCGGCGGCTCGTCCGGATCATGCTCTTCCTCGAAGTAAAATTCATGCGCATAGTGAAAGGCGAATGTCAGGTGCAGGAACAGCCAGGAGTTCAGCACCGTGATGATGGTGAGCGCGACGGCTGCCCCCCTTTCCCAGCCTTCCATTGACTTCACCGAACCAAGCTCGACGACGACGGCGCCGAAAGAGGCGGTGGCGATTGCGGTCGTGAGCAACAGCATGACGACGCGGCCCTCGTCGAGATGCTGGGCGCGTTCGCGGATTGTATCGTGAGTGGCGCGGGCGATGAGCAGGTAGACGAGAACGAAATAGCAGAGCGCGACGGCGTTCCATGCGACGAGCGCGCGGGCGACCGGCTGCATCGCCTGCGGCAGAAGAAATCCGACGACGCCGCCGAAAGCGAAACTGAGAAAGAGCTGCGGGCGCGCGCGAACAATGCGAAATGGCGCCAGGATCGCCAACGCGCGCCGACGGGTCTTGGACAGTTCTTGTCGGCGCATCGGCGCGATTCCTCAGTTGCGCCGCGCGGCGACGAAACGGGCGGCCTCCGCCAGAACGTTCGTCGCCTCCCCCAGTCCTGTTTCGTGCAGCGCCGCCGTCGCTTCGGCGACCAGCGAGTCCCGTCTCGCGCGCGCGGCGTCGAGACCGAGAAGACCGACAAGAGTCGCCTTGCCGCGTTCGGCGTCTTTGCCCGCGCGCTTGCCAAGCGCAGCGCTGTCGCCCTCTGCGTCAAGAATGTCGTCAGCGATTTGGAACGCGGCGCCGAGCGCTTCGCCATAGCGCGTCAGCGCACGCGCCTGCGACACTGAAGCGCCGCCGAGGATGCCTCCGGCGTCGGCCGCGAAGCGTAACAGAGCGCCCGTCTTCATCGCCTGCATCTGCAAGGTTGCTTCGAGCGTGAGCGGCGTCGCGGCGGTTTCAGCGGCAAGGTCGAGCGCCTGTCCGCCGACCATCCCGCCAAGCCCCGCCGCGCGCGCCAAGGCGAGCACCAGCGCCGCGCGCACGCCGGCGTCAGGATGCGTCTGCGGATCGGCGACGACGTCGAACGCGTAGGTCAACAGCCCGTCGCCGGCGAGGATCGCCGTCGCCTCGTCGAAGGCCTTATGAGTCGTCGGCCGGCCGCGGCGCAGATCGTCATCGTCCATCGCCGGCAAGTCGTCATGGACGAGCGAATAGCAATGGATCATTTCAAGCGCGCAGGCGGTGCGCAGCGCCGCATCGCCGACGACGCCAAAGAGTCGCGCAGATTCGATGACCAGAAACGGCCGCAGCCGCTTGCCGCCGCCAAGCGACGAATAGCGCATCGCTTCGAGAAGGCGCGCGGGACGGGCGATCTCGCCGGGAAGCTGCGCAGCCGCGAGCAGCGCGTCGAGCGCAGATTCGGCGGCGTCGGCGGCGGCGTCGAGACGGCGCCTAAATTCCTCGGCGCATGCGGCTGCATCCATGAGAGCGATGTCCTTTAAAAGCAAACGACAATGGCTGCTAGCAAATTTACGTTCCAACCCCAAGGGCGCCATGCGCGCGCCTTTATGGCGAAAACCCGTCGCGTTTCGGGCTTTTCCTAAGCGGCGCGCGCCCGAATGTCGCACGATGTTGTATTTTTGCGACAGTCATTGCAGAGGGCATTTATTAAACTCCGCCCGACGCCAATGCGGCTTGCGGCATACCCAAGCGGCCGTCGGCCGCGGCGTCGGTAAAGACTCTCGCTGCGCGCATACGATCGGACTGATCCGGCGCCGCTTCGCCTGGATGCGGACGATCCAGCGTCACCCTAGGAGAAACGCATGAAGAAAGTTCTGCTGCTGACGACCGCCCTCATGGCGGCCGCGCCGCTTACGGCGTGCAACACGCCTGGTGAACGCGCAGCAGGCGGCGCGGTGATCGGCGGACTTGGCGGCGCGGGCATCGGCGCGCTCGCGTCCGGCGGACGCGCCGGCGGCACGCTCGCCGGCGCGGCGATCGGCGCGGCCAGCGGCGCCGTCGTCGGCGCGGCGACCGCTCCGCCGCGGCGCTGCGCGAAATGGGGCTGGGACTATTACGGCAACCGCGTCTGCGTCGCTTTCTATAACTACTAAGAGCGCGCCATTATTTTTAAAACCGCAGGCCCTTGCCTGCGGTTTTTCTTTTCCGCCCACGCGATCGCCACGCTCTGGGCGCCACGCTTCTTGATCTTGGAGTTGCGACCGCTAATTTGAGGCGAGCGGCGCCGCCTGGAGAGAGTTCATGCCAAGAGGCTTAACCAGACTGATGATTTTAGGGGCGATCGGTTTCTTTCTCGGCGCCGCGATCGTCGGCTATTACTCAGGCTGAAATTCTTCCCTCAGCTTGGCGTTCGATCTGAACGGAGGGAGCGCCGATCGGAATGAGCGCCGTCGGCCCTGCAGCGTTCCAGGCTGCAGAAGCTGGCGAAGAGTTGCGCGGCGAAGGAACGGCGCAGACGCGCCATATGCGGGGCGCTTGCGCATGAAGAGGCCGGCGGCGACGCGCCGCGCGCGGACGCAGGCGAGCTTGCGCGCTAATTATTGGTTAACCATGTTGATCTAAATGAGTGCAGACGAGGCGCAATCAGGAGACGTAGCGATGGCGATGAGCAACAGGACCAAGATTGGAATCATTCTGGCGGTTGGGGTTCTCGCCGGCCTCTCGTCGGCGTTGCTGTCCCTGCTGCTCTTGGCGGCAGCGGGCTTCCTGATCGCCTGGGGCCAGAATCCCAAAGGCGTTGAGGACTTTTTCGCAAGCCTTCCCTTGAGCGACTACAGCTCAAAAGCCTTCTCTCGCTTGAACGCGATCCTCTCGTAAGATCTCCCGCCGCGCGGCGCGCCTCGCGTCGCCATCCGTCCGCTTGATAATATAGAAAAAAAAGCCTGCCGGACCTCTCTGGCGGGCTTTAGCTGCGTGGAAAAGACGGCGCCGCTTTCGGCGGCCGCTCGCGTCCGGCGTCGAACTGACAGACAAATTATTGAGCTGGTGCTGCAAGAGAGGATTGAACTCTCGACCTCTCCCTTACCAAGGGAGTGCTCTACCACTGAGCTACTGCAGCGCTTGATCGCCCCAAACGCCTGAAATCGCGTCCGACGCGTTCGGCGTCTGTGTGCCACAGGGGCGCGCAAGTCGCAAGCGCGCGCGCGTCCAGCCCAGGCGGCGGCTGAACGCACGTTGATCGCGCCGCCGCGTCGGACGACCCCGCCGAAAACAGGTTGTGTTGTTCAAAATTACAACCTAGGATAGAAATATCGATCGATCATGTCGGCCCTTCACATCGAAGGCGCGTCCGCCCGGGTCGACGTCGCAATGCGCCGCGACGGAGGATCAATTGATTGAGAATTATCTTTCTGACGAACATTGGCAGGCCGTCGCTCCCGTCCTTCCCGGAAAACAAGGCGATCCAGGCTGTAGAGGCCGCGACAATCGGCTTTTTCTCGAAGCGGTGTTTTGGATTTTTCGCACCGGCTCGCCCTGGCGCAGCCTGCCGCCGCAGTTCGGCAAATGGTACACGACCTATACGCGCTACCATCGCTGGGACAGGAAGGACGTCTGGCCGCGCGTCGTTGCCGCGCTCAGCCACAACGGCAAATGCGATTTCCAATATGACAAATACGGGCTGCGCTTCGCGCCGTGCGATGAAATTGGCTTAGCCGAGCGCGCGCGAAACGATGCCGACGGGCGCCAGCGCGCCGTGGTCGGTCAATTGGTCGGAGTCTGAGACCAGCTACTGCGATTGCGATTGCGACTGGGACTGGCTGAAGGCCGCCGCCCGCCCGACGCGCACTTTGACGTCCAGTGTTTCGCCCGCGCCGCCCGAGTGCGCGCCGCGGATCGGCGCCGCGCCCAAATAGTCGAGCGCTACGGCGACGCGCACATGATTTTCCTGCGGCGCGACGCCATGCGTGGGATCGAACGCGACCCAGCCGAGATCCTCGACATAGGCCTCGGCCCATGCGTGGCCGGCGACCTGATCCTCGCCATCGCTGCTAAGGAAATAGCCGCTTACATAGCGCGCCGGCGCGCCGATCTCGCGCGCGCAGGCGATGAAGAGATGCGAAAAATCCTGACAGACGCCCTTGCGATGCTCGAAACATTCCGTCGCCGTCGTCGCCGAATGTGTGGCGGCGGCGTCGAATGTGAGTGACTCGTGAATCGCGCCAAGCAGCGCGTGGAGCTTCGCGAGCGTTCCGCTTTCCTTCGACGTCGTTTCGCGTGCGAAATCGCCGATCGCTGCGCTCGGCGTCGTCAGCGGCGTCTCGCGCATGTAAAGGATCGGCGGAAAGCGCTCGACCGCGCCTGACACGACTCCGGTCATGTCGAAGGTCGTCACCTCGCCTTCGACCACCGTGGAGATCGATTCGATCGGCCCATCGACAGAGAAGCGGTGAAGCGTATTGCCGAACGCGTCTTCCGACTGCACCAGTCGGCAATCGCGATCGACGTCGATGCGCCAATCGACGACATGCTGCCCATCGTGATTGCGCGGCGACAGGCGAAGATGCTGCACGGCCGTTCGCGGCGGCTCCGCATAGCGATAGGTTGTTTCGTGCCTTATGCGGATGCGCATCTGATGTCGCTCAGAAGAGATATTGCTCGGAAATGAGCGTGGCCAGTTGGTTGTTTTCAGTGATGAAGGACTGCACGAATTCGTGCAGCCCGCCCTGGAAGACGCTCTCCATACTCAGCTTTTCGAGCTTGCCATAGACGCCGCGGGCGTGACGCTGCGACACCCCCTGGCGCCCGTGGGCGCGGGCAAGATTGTCGAGATTGCGCACGATCGACTGATAGCAGGAAATCAGCGAGCGCGGCATCTCCGGTTTGAGGATCAACAGATCGGCGACGAGCCAAGGCTTCATGCTCGTGCGATAGACCCAGTGATAGGCGGTATGCGCCGATACGGCGCGCAGAATGGCCGACCATTGGAAATAGTCGAGCGAACCGCCGACGATCTCCTTCTCGGGCAGCAGCACATGATATTTGACGTCGAGCAACCGCGCCGTGTTGTCGGCGCGCTCGATGAACAGGCCGACGCGCGAGAACCAATAGGCGTCGTTGCGCAGCATGGTGCGATAGGCGCCGCCGTCATAGGTCAGCGACGTCTGCTTGATGACCTCGAGAAAGCGCGCAAGCTCCTGCGCGCAGGGGACGACGCCGCGCGACTCCAGCGCGCGCATTTCAAGATAGGCGTCGTTGATCGACTCCCACATTTCGATGGTCAACGCCGTGCGCACGGCGCGGGCGTTGGCGCGCGCCTGCTCCAGGCAGTTGCGGATCGATCCCGGATTTTCCGGCGCGAAGGTGAGAAATTCGATGACATTGGCTTCATCGACCGGACGTCCGGAGGCGTCGAACGCCAGCGCCGCGCCCGACGACAGCAGCACGCTTTCCCACTCGGTTTCTTCGCCGCCATAGGCCTTCGGCAGCGCGGCGAGGCGTCGCGACGCCTGAATGGCGCGCGCCAGAAAGTCGGCGCGCTCCATGTAGCGGGCGAGCCAGTACAGATTGTCGGCGGTGCGGGAAAGCATCAGCACGTCCGTTTATGAGTCGCTTTGGCGATCATCGGTGGTCGTTGCGGCATATGCGAGTTCTTATCACGCTTGCCCCATCGGCTCCTCGGCGACCCACGCGTCGTCGATCACCCAGGTGTCCTTGGTGCCGCCGCCCTGGCTCGAATTCACGACGAGCGACTTCTCCGTCATCGCGACCCGGGTCAGACCGCCCGGCACGACGCGGGCGCCATTGGCCCCCTGCAGCACGAAGGGCCGCAGATCGACATGACGCGGGGCGACGCCGGTCGCCATGGCGATCGGGCATGTCGAAAGCGCCAGCGTCGGCTGAGCAATGAAATTCTGCGGATGCGCCTTAAGCTTGGCGCGAAACTCCTCGATTTGCGCCTTGGCCGCATGCGGTCCCACGAGCATGCCATAGCCGCCGGAGCCGTTCACCTCCTTGACGACGAGTTCATCGAGATGGTCGAGCACGTAAGCAAGCGCTTCCGTTTCGCGGCAGCGAAAGGTCGGAACATTCTGCAGGAGCGGCGCTTCCCCTAAATAAAACCGAATAATGTCAGGCATGTAGGTATACATCGCCTTGTCATCGGCGGCGCCGGCGCCGACTGCATTCGCCAGCGTCACATTGCCTGCTTGATAGGCGCCCATCAGTCCGGCGACGCCGAGCGCCGAATCCGGCCGGAAGCACAGCGGGTCGAGGAAGTCGTCGTCGATGCGCCGATAAATGACGTCGACGCGGCGTGGGCCCTCGGTCGTGCGCATATAGACGACGTCGTCGCGAACGAAGAGATCGCGGCCCTCGACAAGCTCGACGCCGAGCTTATCGGCGAGAAACGAGTGTTCGTAGAAGGCGGAATTGTACTGGCCGGGCGTCATCAGGACGATCGTCGGATCGCCGTTGGCGCGCGGCGGCGCGACCGAGCGCAAGGTCGCAAGCAGCTCATCGGGATAGTTTTCGATCGGCGCGACGCGATGCAGCGCGAAGAGCTCCGGGAAAAGCCGCATCATCACTTCGCGGTTCTCGAGCATATAGGAGACGCCAGACGGCGTCCGCGCATTGTCCTCGAGAACGAAGAAGCCCTGATCGTCGGTGCGCACGATGTCGACGCCGGCAATATGCACGTAAATATCGTAGGGCACGCGCCGACCCGCCATCTCGGGGCAATAGGCGGGGTTGCGATAGACGAGATCGGCGGGAACGATTCCAGCCCTCAAGATCTCGCCGGCGCCATAGATGTCGGCAAGAAACGCGTTGAGCGCGGCGACGCGCTGGATCAGACCTTTTTCAAGCGTCGTCCATTCGCTGCGCGCGAGTATGCGCGGCAGGATATCGAAGGGAATGAGCCGCTCGGTGGCCTCCTGCGCGCCATAGACCGCGAAGGTGATGCCGATGCGACGAAAAAGCAGCTCCGCCTGCTCGCGCCGCGAGGCCAGGAGTTCGGGCGGGGTCTCCGCGAGCCATTGCGAAAGCTTGCGATAAGGGGCGCGGGTGCGGCCGTCCGCTCCAGCCAGTTCATCGAACTGCGTTATGCGTGAGTCCATTGCAAGAACTCCCTTTTGGCGGCCTCGGCTGGCGGCCTTTTTTGCAGTTCGAAGCAAGGACTGCGCCAATAGTCGCTGCGAAAATCTGTCACAGAGATCTACTATTTGGCCGAAGGATGATTCGCGCGGCGCTTGGTTTCTGGCGCAGCCTTATCGCCTATCCAACGGAGACGACGTCGGCAAGGTTCTTGAGAGCGCATGCACAGGCCTCGATCCTTCCTCACGTCGAGCGTCGGCGCCCCTCGACATGGAACGCCGGCGAGCGCCGCCGCGCGCCTGGCTTTTGTCGTCTCTCTTGGTTTTGCATTTTGCGCGCTGAATGCGAACGCGGCGCGCTGCGAAGACCGGCCGCCGGTCTTCAGCTGGGTCGGCATGTATATGGGCGCAAGCCTCGGCGGCGCCGTTCCGCTGCACGCTGGCGAGCGGCTGCTGCAGGCGACGAGCGGCTTCGGCGCGCCCGTCTTCGATCTTTATCCAAGTGGCGGGACGCGCCCAGGCGTCACCGTCGGCGCGCAGGTCGGCTATAATTGGCAAAGTGGCCCCGTCGTCTGGGGTTTCGAAACCGATCTCAGCCTTCTCGATGGCAGGCGCGGCCCGCATGGGCTTTTCCCCGCCTCGCCGGCCTATGTTCCCGGCCTTCCGGCGTATGCGCTCTCCGCCAATTCAAGCGCGAATTTCTTCGCGAGCATTCGCGGGCGCGTCGGCTACGCCTGGGACCGCTCGCTCTTCTATCTGACGGGCGGCGTCGCGGCGGGCGGCGCAAGAGGTCCGGCGACTCTGACGCTCGGCGCGAGAGGGCTCGATGCGATTTTCTCTGCGCCATGGTCGCAATCCTCTCGGATGAAATATGCCATCGGCGCCGGCTTCGAATACGCCTTCGCCGACAATTGGTCGGCGCGCGCCGAATATCTCTTCCTCAATCAGTCGCTGAACACACAGGTCTTCGACAATGGCGCCGGCTATTCCTATGTGTCGCGCATGCGCAATGAGAATCATCTGCTGCGATTCGGTCTGAATTATCATTTCGGCGCGAAGAGCGAGATTTCTGGCGAGTTGCACTACGGCCAGCACGCACATAACAGCCAAAATTCGGGCAATGGGGGGAACGCCGGCGATCCGGACGCCCCTGAACGCTACAGCGTGCATGCGCAGACGACGAATGTCGTCCAGGCCTATCCGCGGTTTCGCGCGCTCTATGACGGACCCAACAGCTTTCCTTCCGGCGGCAAGGCCAATGTCGGCTCAACCAGCGATCTATTTCTGGGCCTGCGCCTATGGGAGGGCGGCGCCGTCTATCTCAATCCCGAGATCGACGAAGGCTATGGACTGGCCAATTCGGTGGGCGCCGGAGCTTATGTAAACGGCGCCGTCGCTAAGGTCGGCCGAACGGCGCCCTATATGCGCTTCCAGCGTTACTTCCTGCGCCAGATCATCGGACTGAACGGCGGCGAGGGACAGCGCGATCCTGACGTCGGCTCCCGGAGCGAAGTGCTTGAATCGACGCAAAACCAGATTTCGGGCCGGGTCGACAAGGATCGCATCATCATCACGCTCGGAAAATTCGCCGTGCCCGACGTCTTTGACGACAATGTCTATGCGCACGACCCGACGACCGGCTTTCTCAATTTCGCCTTCAACGAGATGGGCGCCCTCGACTATGCGGCTGACGCCTGGGGCTATACTTACGGACTCGCCGCGGAGTGGAAGCAGGACTGGTGGACGGCGCGCGGCGGCGTGTTTCAGCTTTCGACGACCCCGAACGGTTTCGATATCGAACCGCAGCTGTTTCGACAATTCATGAGCATCGTCGAATTCGAGGCGCGCTATGATCTCTTCAGTCAGCCCGGCGCAATCAAGTTCCTGGCCTTTGGCGACAACGGCTATATCAGCAAGATCGACGACGTCATTCGTCACGCTTATCTTGCCGGCGAATTTCCGCCGAGCGTCGACACCGCGCGGGGACGCGCGGTCAAGACCGGCGGCGGCATCAACATCAAACAGCAGCTCGCGCCGCATCTCGGCTTCTTCTTGCGCGCCAGCATGGCCGACGGCCGCTACGAAACGGTCGATTACACCGACATTGATCGGCAGCTCTCGATGGGCGTGGTGGCCGGCGGCGCCTTATGGGGACGCGACGACGACGAAATCGGCGTCGCCGGCGCCTTCAGCGGACTACACGGTTCGCGCGTGCGCTATTTCGGGCTTGGCGGAACCAGCGTCTATATCGGCGACGGCGCGCTCTCCTACGCCGGCGAGAAAAATATGGAGGCCTATTACAAGATCGGCTTCGGCAAGAATATCGATGCGACCTTCGATTATCAGCTGCTGGTCAATCCCGCGCATAACAGCGCGCGCGGGCCGATCAACGTCTTCGGACTGAGATTGCGCGCCGCCTTCTGAAAAAAAAGCGTGCGCATAAACCGCTCCCCCCATCACCTGAGTGGAGAAATCGATGTATCGGTATCCTGCCCTTACGATCGCGATCGCCCTTTCTTTACTCGCCCCGCTGTGTGAAATGCGGCGCGCCTTGGCGCAGGAGGACAGCGCGACCACGCTCGCGGCGTTGCTGACAGGTCACGTCTATTCGGGAGCATATTACAGAAAGGAGAAGATCCAATCGGTTCAGCTGGCGCCAGGGCGGAACCTGCTCGGCATCGAGTTCGACGACGCCGAAGAGTCGCTTCCCGTAACCGCCATAATCCCCTTGCGCGAGGTCGGCGATGTGAAACTCACTGGCTCCACGGCAGAGATATCCTGCCGACAGCCGGATTGCATCTCTTTCACCTCAGAGGATTTTCGGCACGCGGTCTCCAAGCTCGAGCAAAATCCGAACGCACAACTCGTCGGCCTGAAACGAAGGAGCGTCGTTGAAATCGGCTGCAAGCCTGAAAACGGCAGGGCCGTCATGCGTGCGATTGTCAGCCTCCTGCGCGCGACTAAGGGCAAGTGACGCTCTATCAAGCGGGCGACGCGCGGGTAGCTTACGCCAGATAGTCCGGCAGCCTCCGCTCGAACTCCGAAAAATAGCGAGCAATAACGCTCACGTCGAAGCGCGCGAGAATGCTCTCCTTTGCTTCGCGGTCGAGAAGAAAGCGGAAGGCCGCGTCTATAAATCTTTGCGCATCGGCGCCGCCGCTGAGCCGCAGTAGATCTTTTCGTGAGAGCGTGACGCGATGCTGCGTTTCGCTTCCCTGATCGCGCACCGTCACGTCGAAGACGAGCGGATCGCCGTCTTCAATCATGCGCGCATCGATGGCGGTCACAGCAGCGCCTCCACATCCTTCGCGATCTGCTCGGGCGTGTCGGTCGGCGCGTAACGCTTCACGACATGCCCCTCGCGGTCGACGAGAAATTTCGTGAAGTTCCATTTGATCGCTTCGGAACCCAGAATTCCCGGCGCCTCGCGCTTGAGCAGGCGATAGAGCGGATGCGCGGTCTCGCCATTGACGTCGACCTTGCCGAACAGTGGAAAGGTGACGTCGTAATTCGCCGAACAGAAGGACGCGATCTCCTTCTCGGAGCCCGGCTCCTGCGCGCCAAACTGATTGCAGGGAAAACCCAAGACGACAAATCCCCGATCGGCGAATTTGCGGTAAAGCGCTTCGAGCCCGGCGTATTGCGGCGTGAAGCCGCACCGGCTCGCGACATTGACGACCAGCATGACTTTGCCAGCGTAATCGGCAAGCTTCCTCGGCTGGCCGTCGATCGTTGTCGCTTCGATGTCGAACAGCGTCATGAAACCCTCTCACGAAAAAGGAAGCCTGCGCCCCCAGACTACGCGACCAGCGTTCCCGAAGGCTCGGAGTCGCTTTCTGACGCTTCCTCGAGTCCGTATTCCTTCATCTTTCGATAGAGCGTCGAGCGACCAATTCCAAGTCGCCGCGCAATTTCCGACATCTGGCCGCGATAGTGCGTCAAGGCGAAGCGGATCGTCGCGGTCTCGATGTCGTCGAGCGTGCGCATTTCGCCGTTCGTCCCAAGCAGCGACATCGCATTCGGGTCGCGGATTTCGACGCGGACGATCTCGCGTTCGCGCGGCGCAGTCCCGGGGGCGCCCGGCGCAGGCGCGGGCGGCACACGCACTTCATAGCCTTGGACATGGGCCGCGATTTGCGGAAATTCGGCGACCGTCAGCTCGTCGCCGTCGGCGAGCACGACGGCGCGAAAGACGGCGTTCTCCAACTGGCGGACGTTGCCCGGCCAGTCGTAGCTCGTCAGCAGCGACAGCGCTTCCGACGTCACGCCGCGGATATTGCGGCCTTCCTCGGCGGCGAAACGCGCCGCAAAGCGCCTGGCGAGATCGGCGACGTCCTCGCGGCGACCGCGCAGCGGCGGAATGTTGATCGGGAAGACGTTGAGCCGATAGAAAAGGTCCTCGCGAAACAGCCCGCGTTTGACGAGATCGATGAGATTTTGATTGGTCGCCGAGATCAGTCGAATATCGACCCGGATCGCGCGCTTCGCGCCGACGGGATCGATTTCGCCTTCCTGCAGCGCGCGCAGCAACTTCACCTGAATGTCGAGCGGCAGTTCGCCGATCTCGTCGAGAAACAGCGTCCCGCCGTTCGCCTCAACGAATTTGCCGCTGTGCTTCTCGGTGGCGCCGGTGAAGGCGCCCTTCTCATGGCCGAAGAGAATCGATTCAACGAGATTGGCCGGCAGCGCGCCGCAGTTGACCGTGACGAAGGGCTTACCCTTGCGATCCGACGCGCCCTGGATGGCGCGCGCTACGATCTCCTTGCCGACGCCCGACTCGCCTTCGAGAAGCACCGGAATGGAGGAATGCGCCGCGCGCTGTCCGAGCCGGATGACGCGCGCCATGTCGTCGCTGCGCGAGACGAGGTCCTTGAAGGTCAGCGCGCCCTGCGCCCGGCGGCTGATGCGGCGCACTTCGTCGGCGAGCGCGTCGGCGGAGAGCGCGTTCTTGATCGATATTTGCAGGCGTTCCGCGCCGACCGGCTTGACCACAAAGTCATGGGCGCCGGCGCGCATCGCGGAAATGACGGCCTCGATCGACCCATGCGCGGTCTGCACGATCACCGGCGTCGCGAGCTTCATGTCGCGCATCCGGGTGAGCACGCCCATGCCGTCGAGGTCAGGCATGACGAGGTCCAAAATGAGCAGCGCTATGGCCTTGGCGCCAGGCTGCGTCAGCCGCGCAATCGCCTGTTCGCCGCTTTCGACGGTCTCGGTCTCGTAACCAAATCGCCGCGTCATAGCTTCCAGCAGACGACGTTGAACGGGATCGTCGTCCGCTATGAGAATGGTCGAGGTCATTTCGTCCCTTGCATTCCGGGATAATCGAGCGGCGAAGTCGCCGCGTCAGGCTTGGCGCGTCCCGGAACCGTCTCGGCGGCTCCTCAATCGTTGCCAAGCATAGTAAAGGCGGGGTTAACCGCGCCAAGACAAAACTTTGTAGCGCCTTCCGACCCTTCGACCAAGACCCCCAGAGGGCGATCGTGGCGATTTGGCGGCGAATCGCTGCAAGTTATGGAGATGTCAGCGCCATGGCGACGCCCCGCCGGCGCGCCGGGAACCGCGCGGCGGGAGGAAATCTGATGGATCCGCGCAAAATCGCCGGCAAGCTCGTGATCGCCACGCATAATCCCGGGAAGCTTTGGGAACTCAGGCAATTGCTCGAGCCACATGGCGTCGAGGCGGTTTCCGCCGGAGAACTCGGCCTCGAGGAGCCCGAGGAGACCGAACAGAGCTTCGCCGGCAACGCGCTTTTAAAGGCGCGCGCCGCCGCCATGGCGTCCGGATTACCCGCCTTTGCCGACGATTCCGGCCTTTGCGTCGCGGCGCTCGATGACGCCCCCGGCGTCTATTCGGCGCGCTGGGCGGGGGAGGACCGCGACTTCAAGGCCGCCTGCGCCCGCGTCGAGCGCGAGCTTGAGGCGCGCGGCGCCACGCCGCCCTATCGCGCGCATTTTACCTGCGCGCTCGCCATCGTCTGGCCGGACGGCCATATCGAGCAGTTCGAGGGCCGCGTCGACGGCGTTCTCGTCTTTCCGCCCAAGGGCGAGAAGGGCTTCGGCTATGATCCGATCTTCAAGCCCGACGGGCTCGACAAGACCTTCGGCGAGATGATGTCGGCGGAAAAACATGCCCTGCCGGGCGACGGCTCGCAGGCGCTGTCGCACCGCGCCCGGGCGTTTCAGGCGCTGGCGAAGGCGTGTTTGCGATAGCGGCCTGACTGAGCGCGGCGACGGCCTGTATTTCCTCAATGACGTTGAGGACGGACGCCGCCCGTGGCATCACATAGACTGGCAAACTCATCCGGGCGACCGGGTTAACGATCGCGATTTTTTTAACGGGGTCGATGATGGGCGTTTCGTTCGAAATGAGATCAAGGATTGATGGCATAGAAAGCTTCATAAAATATGACCCATTCGACGAAGCGTCGCAAACGAGTTTTGCTAGCAACCTTCGGGACCCTTGGCGACATCTACCCTTTCATCGCCATCGCGCACGCGATGTGTCATCGAGGACTCGATGTCGTAATTGCCGCTCCCGAGATGCATCAAGGCTCGATTGAGCGAGAGGGCATAGCGTACGCTCGTTTACGTCCACACGAGGGCGATATCCTGAACGCCCTCGGCGTCGACCTTTCTGGCGCCTATCGGATTATGCTCAAGAATCCCTATTTTATTCTCGATGAAATCTATCTACGATTCTTGTCCGAGTCCTACCACGACACCTTGGCAGCCGCCGAAGGTGTAGACGTCATAGTCTCACATAGCCTCCTTGTGGGGGCTAGTCTCGCGGCTGAAAAATCTGGTCTGCCATCCGCGCGAGTCGCTCTCGCACCGATGTACCTCCAGTCGGCGGCGGCTCCTTCGTTCACCCCACCAGCGCCGTATGTTTTGCTGCCCAGGTCGCGGCAGGCGATCGGGTACAACAGGTTGATCCGATCCTTCGTGCGCACCGGCATAAATCTTCGAATGAATCGTCTACGATCTTTTCGACGAGAGATCGGATTACCTGGTACACAGGAAGACTTCTTTCTGGATTTTGGAAGAAAGAACGGGGCATCGAAGATCTATGGCCTTTATTCGCCCAGCTTCGCAGCGCGCCCACCTGACGGGCCTGCGAACTTGGTCATTCCGGGTTTCCCCTTCTACAAACCTCGCGATGAGCGTCGGCGCACGCTGAGCAAAGCTTTGATGTCGTTCTTATCAGCGGGAAGCGCCCCGATCGCTTTCACCTTGGGTTCTTTCGCTCCCCAAGTATCCGGTAGCTTTTACGATATCAGCATAGCTGCTGCCCGCGCACTTGGAAGTCGAGCCATCCTCCTCGCTGGGCCAAAAGACGCCAACAGACTCGCAACTTCAGTTGGTCCGAATGAGTTCGTTTGCGACGATGCCCCTCACGACGAGCTCTTTCCTCTTGCGTCCTGCGTGGTCCATCACGGCGGAATCGGGACAACGGCGCAAGCCTTACGGGCTGGCAAACCTCAGCTGGTAGTGCCTTTTTTTGGCGATCAGCCTGACCATGGCAAGCGAATAGAGCGGCTCGGCGCTGGCCGCGTTATAAGTCTTTCCAGCTATAACCTACGAAATGTTGCCAGCGCCCTTACCGCGCTTGGTGACGGCCACTATCTGCGAGCAGCGCACGCGTTTGCTTTATCCATGCAAATGGAACGTGGGGTCGATGCGATAGTAGAGTGGGCGATTTGCGCTTGATGCTTGAAGCAGGTTGCTGCTGATTGAGGCGATTCGTGCCGCACGCCGATGCTTCAGCGAGTATTTCAGGAATGCGCGGTCAGTGGAAATGGGGTGTCCAAAGCGCGGGCTAAGCCTCGGTAACGCCAGATTCGCTCGAGCTTCCCCTTAAGCATTCATTTCGCTTGGCGTGCGCGCGCCTGCCGCTATGTTGAGAGGCAAAAGACCAGCCAAACGCCACAGGGAAACGCCAGGGGAACGCCCATGACCAAGCATGAAACTTTCGCCGCGCTCAAACCGCCGTTCAAACCGCGCTATGGCAATTTCATCAATGGCGCATGGGCGGACGCGAAATCCGGCCGCGTCTTCGACAATGTCTCGCCGATCACCGGCCAGAAGGTTTGCGAGATCGCCCGGTCCGACAAGGACGACGTCGAGGCCGCGCTCGACGCGGCGCATGCCGCCAAAGACGCCTGGGGCAAGACGAGCCCGACGGAACGCGCCATCATCCTCAACCGCATCGCCGACGTGATGGAGGCCAATCTCGGTCTCCTCGCCGCCGCCGAAAGCTGGGACAACGGCAAGCCGATCCGCGAAACGAGCGCCGCCGACATTCCGCTCGCGATCGATCACTTCCGCTATTTCGCCGGCGCCATTCGCGCCCAGGAAGGCGGCATCTCGGAAATCGACCACGACACCATCGCCTATCATTTCCATGAGCCGCTCGGCGTCGTCGGCCAGATCATCCCCTGGAACTTCCCGATTCTGATGGCGGTTTGGAAGCTGGCGCCGGCGCTCGCCGCCGGCAATTGCGTCGTCATCAAGCCGGCCGAGCAGACGCCCGCGAGCATTCTCGTCTGGGCGGAGCTCGTCGGCGAGCTTCTTCCCAAGGGCGTGCTCAACATCGTCAACGGCTTTGGGCTTGAGGCCGGCAAGCCGCTCGCCTCATCGAACCGGATCGCCAAGATCGCCTTCACCGGCGAGACGACGACCGGCCGGCTGATCATGCAATGCGCCAGCCAGAACCTCATTCCGGTGACGCTGGAGCTTGGCGGCAAGTCGCCCAACATCTTCTTCGAGGACGTCGCCCGCGAGGACGACGACTATCTCGACAAGGCGATCGAGGGCTTCGTCATGTTCGCGCTCAATCAGGGCGAGGTCTGCACCTGCCCGAGCCGGGCCCTGGTGCATGAGAAGATCTACGATCGTTTCATGGAACGCGCCTTGAAACGCGTCGGCGAGATCAAGCAGGGCAATCCGCTCGACCCCGAAACCATGATCGGCGCGCAGGCCTCCTCCGAGCAACTCGAAAAGATCCTGAGCTATATCGACATCGGCAAACAGGAGGGCGCGAAGGTGCTCGCCGGCGGCGAACGCAACGCGCTCGCGGGCGAACTCGCCGGCGGCTTTTATGTGAAGCCGACCGTGCTCGAAGGCCATAATCGGATGCGCGTGTTCCAGGAGGAGATTTTCGGTCCCGTCGTGTCGGTGACGACCTTCAAGGACGACGACGAGGCCTTGGCCATCGCCAACGACACGCTCTACGGCCTTGGCGCCGGCGTGTGGAGCCGCGAAGCCAACCGCTGCTATCGCTTCGGCCGCGCCATTCAGGCGGGACGCGTCTGGGTGAACTGCTACCACGCCTATCCGGCGCATGCGGCTTTCGGCGGCTACAAACAGTCGGGCATCGGCCGCGAGAATCACCGGATGATGCTCGATCACTATCAGCAGACCAAGAACATGCTGGTGAGCTACAGCGAAAAGAAGCTGGGCTTCTTTTAGCCCCCTCCCCAGCCCTCCCCCGCTTCGCGGGAGAGGGAGTCCGATCCGGGCCAGGATGCAAAGCCGCGCAATCTTCGTGGTTTGGGTCCCCTCTCCCATCCGAAGTCGGCTGTTGCCGACTTCGGGGTCAATGCGCAAACCGGGAATACCCGATTTGCGAAGCGGGGGAGAGACAGGAGGGGGTAGTGACCACGACAGTCAAAACGGCAAGAGTCATCGCCACGCCTGCGGCGCTTGATCTCATCGCGCGGCTGCGCGGCGAACATGGCGCGATCCTCTTCCACCAGTCGGGCGGCTGCTGCGACGGCTCGGCGCCGATGTGCTATCCGCAAGGGGAGTTCCTCGTCGGCGACGGCGACGTTCTGCTCGGCGAGATCGGCGGCGCGCCCTTCTACATCGGCGCGGCGCAATTCGATTATTGGAAGCACACGCAGCTCGTCATCGACGTCGTGCCTGGCCAAGGCGGCATGTTCTCGCTCGACAATGGCACGGGGCTGCGGTTCCTGACGCGTTCGCGGCTTTTTTCCGACGACGAGCTGGCGCATCTGGCCGCCGCGACGCCGGCCGCTGATTCACCAGCTTGAGCGCTGCAGCGAGGCACGATGCCTCTGCTCGGGTTCTTGCGTCCCAATGGACGGCGAATGGCGGCGCTCGAGCGGGCTCAGCGTCGCGCCCAGCCCGCCGGGGAGTTTAAGGTTGACACTGCGCCGCAGGGGCCGCATATGCCGCTGCATCGGCCGCTTCATCGCGGCCGCCGTCTCTTTGCGAGACGATGGGGGAATGTCCCGAGCGGCAAAGGGGGCGGACTGTAAATCCGCTGGCTAAGCCTTCGTAGGTTCGAGTCCTACTTCCCCCACCACTGGATCACCTCTTCCGCTGCGTCCCCGCCCCTCCGCCGTGGGCGGGTTCGCTAAACGCGCCTCATGATTTCGCGTCGTCGTGTCGCACGAGCCTGTAAAGATCGAACCGCCGGTCCCGTAGATTACGGACAGTGCCTTCCCGCCGCGCCCAGGCGAGGTCGGAGAGATCGAGATCCGCGACGGCGATGGTTTCGACATTTTCCGTTGTCTCCGCCGCGACGCCGTCGCGCGCGAAGGGGAAGTCGCATGGGGTCAAAATGCAGGACTGGGCGTATTGCACGTCCATGTTCTCGACGCCCGGCAAATTGCCGACATTGCCGGAGAGAACGACGTAACACTGATTTTCGATCGCGCGCGCCTGGCTGCAATATCTGACCCGAAGATAGCCCTGACGATTGTCCGTGCAAAAGGGCACGAACAGCAACTTCGCGCCCTCGTCGGCCAAAAGCCGGGCGAGTTCGGGAAATTCAGAATCGTAGCAAACGAGCACGCCAATCGGTCCGCAATCCGTGTCGATGGCGCGAATCTCGTCGCCGCCCCGAATGTTCCACCAGTTGCGCTCATTGGGCGTGGGATGGATTTTCTCCTGCGCGTGCACGGCTCCGTCACGCAGAAAGACATAGGCGACATTGCGAATATCGCCGTCGGCCACGCGGGTCGGATGGGAGCCGCCGATGATGTTGATGTTGTAGGACAGCGCCATCTGTCGCAGCGCCGCGACGAAGGGCTCCGTCCGTTGCGTCAGCGCTTCGATCGCTTCCACGGGGCCAAGACGCTTTTTTTCGAGCGCCAGCAGCTGCAGCGTGAACAGCTCCGGAAAGACGACAAAGTCCGATTTGTAATCGGAAACGACGTCGACGAAATATTCGATATTGGCCAGAAACTCTTCGAAACTTTTCACGGCGCGCTGCTGAAACTGAACGGTCGCAACCCGCACCCAATCCTTGGGGCGGATCGCGCTCTTCGTCGGCGTCGCCTCCTGGTCGACATAGGGGTTGCGCCAGACCATATGCGCGGCATAGCCGAGACTCTCGTGATCGCTCGGCATGTAGGCCTCGAGCACGCCGAGGGGCTCAAAACCATTGCCGATTTGAAAACTGGCGACCTGATCCCGAACTTTGCGCGCCTTGACGGCTTCGAGATAGGCCTCGGGCGTCTTGAATTCCTTGATTTTACGGGACAGTCCCGGCATGCGGCCGCCAAATACGATGCCTTTCAGCTCCAATTCTTCTGCAAGCCGCTTTCGGGCCTCGTAGAGCCGCTGGCCAATGCGCAAACCGCGCCAGTCAGGATCGACGCAGACTTCCATGCCATAAAGCCAGGGGCCGGCGGCGTCATGGCGAGAGGCGTAGCCGCCGCCGGTGATCTCCGTCCAATTATGCCGTTTCAGCGCGGTCGCCTCGTCGATGCGGAAGGTTGCCGCGTAACCAACGATTTTGCCTTCATAGTCCGCGACAAACTGACCTTCGGGGAAGGAGGTGATCTGACCGAGCAAATTCCCGCGGCTGTAAACGGGGAGCGAGGGATAGGCCCGCTTCATCATGGCGATGATGTCAGGGACGTCGCCACGGTTCGCGCGACGAATGACGAGCTGCTCCTGGGATTTGAGCGTCTTTGATTTCGTACTGAGGCCTGGGGGCACCGAAACGCTCGCTTTCTTGAGAAACTCAAATCTGTCGGACACTTCTAATCAATTGAATCGGGTCGAGGAAGAAAATCCGGAACTGGCGCGCAAAGCCGCCGGAAGGGGCGAGCGGCGCGGGCCTCTTGGCGTCGCGCATTAGGAGGCGCGAGGCTCGAAAAACCTTCCCTCCCATGCCCTTATCCTTCGACGCGGCGCTTCGCCTACGGCGAGAATTAAATGAACTGACCCACCGCCGACGGCAAAGATCGGCTTGCGCCTGCTCAACGCTCCCGCTTCCGCTGTCTTGTCCAGCGCAGCGGCGTTTGGCATGTTGCGCGGCCACGAACGAAGGGAGCGCGTATGACCGGAGTTTTCAGGATAGTCGCCGCCGTAATCTTGTTTTGCGTCGGCCTCGCGGCTCCGGCTATGGCCCATACGCCTGATATTTCGACAGGCAAAATTCTTCCCAAGGACAATCGAACCTATGCCGTCGAGGTCGGCTTTCTCGCCACCGATCTCGAGCGCATGTTTCAGGACACGATGAGCGAACGCGCCAGCGTCGACCTCTCGGGGCCCGGCGCGCTCGAAGCGGAAATCGGCAAATTTGTCCAAAAGCGTGTCGCAATGCGCGATGCGACAGGCCGGGCCTGCATCGCCAATGTCGTAAAGTCGGGCGAAGACCCCACCAACCAGGACAGCGCGCTCGTCTTGATCCGCTTCGACTGTGGCGGAACGACCGGAACGCTCTTCTATGACGCGACGAAGCTCCTCGCCACACAAGGCGCAAAGGGGAAGCATCTGGTCACCCTCGAGGGAAGCGAAAACGCCGGCCAGACCATGCTCTACCCCGACGATCCCCCGCTCGATCTGTCAAAGCCGATGGAAACCACCGCACAGCTGATGTGGAAGTTTCTCAAAGCCGGCGTCGAACACATCGTCACCGGCTACGATCATTTGTGCTTCCTGTTCGCGCTCATTCTGTGGGCTACCCGCATTTGGCCGGTCGTGAAGATCGTCACCGCCTTCACTATTTCGCATTCGATCACGCTGTCGCTGGCTGCGCTCAATATCTTCACGCTTCCCTCGACATTGGTCGAAGCGCTGATCGCCGCTTCGATCGTTTTCGTCGCTGTGGAGAACTATTTCTCGCGCGACGTCGACAACCGGTGGCGCAACACTTTCTTATTCGGCTTCATCCATGGCTTCGGCTTCGCCTCGGCGCTGACGGAGATGGGCGTGCCGCAAGGCGGGGTCGTGCCCGCGCTCGCCGCTTTCAACATCGGCGTCGAACTCGGCCAGATCGCCATCGTCTTCGCGGTCATGCCGATCCTGTTCCTGATCGACAAACAGACAGGCGGCAAGCGCAGCGAAAAGCTCGTCTACGTGGTCTCGGCGCTGATTGCGATTGCGGGCGTCTACTGGTTCTTTGAGCGAATCGGGGTTCTTCCCGGGTGAGGCCAGGATGACCTCATCGGTTGTCGCGGGCCCGCTGCGTCGACGAACACGGGTGAAACGGCGCGCCACTAAAGCGTGCGCCGCGGCGTCACGTTTCGCGCCGCGACCCTGCCGGATCCAACCTGCCGCCTATCCCTTTACCCGCGCATATTCCCCAGGCGCGTCGCAGATGATTTTGAGCTTGCCGCCGCCGGGCTGGCGCGCGGGGACTTTTCTGGGCGCCTGCGCCGTCACCCAGGCCAGCCAGTGCGGCCACCAGGAGCCCTTGGTTTCCCTTGCCTTCTTGATCCAGTCCTCGAAAACGCCCTTCGGGGGGCCGCCCGTCCAATATTGATATTTGTCTTTGGAGGGCGGGTTGATGATCCCCGCGATATGGCCCGAGCCGCCGAGCACGAAGGTCACCTCGCCGCCGAAAAACCTCGCGCCGCGAAACACGGATTGCGCCGGCGCGATATGATCCTCTCGGGTCGCGATCTCAAAGACCGGCACCTTCACCTGACGCAAATTGAGCCGAACGCCGTCGATGACCATCTCGCCGCGGGCCAGACGATTTTCGAGATAGCAGCTGCGCAGGTAGAAGGAGTGATTGGCCCGCGGAATGCGCGTCGAATCGGAATTCCAATACAAGAGATCGAATGCGGCGGGCTCGACCCCCTTCATGTAATTGTTGACGACATAATTCCAGATGAGTTCGTTCGGCCGCAGCATATTGAAGGCGTTGGCCATCTTGTAGCCTTCGAGATAGCCGGTGCGCGCCATGCTTTCGTCGAGCGCCGCGAGCCGCGCCTCGTCGACGAAAATCTGCAGATCGCCGGCGTCCGAAAAATCCACCTGCGTCGCAAAGAAGGTGACGCTGTCGATGCGATCGTCGCCGGTCGCAGCCATATAGGCGAGCGTCAGCGCGAGCAGCGTGCCGCCGACGCAATAGCCCGCCGCCGTGACCTTGCGTTCGCCCGTCGCCTTCTCGATCACGTCGAGCGCGGTCAGCACCCCCTCGTGCATATAGGCTTCGAACCCCTTTGTGGCCTTGGTCTCGTCGGGATTGACCCAGGAGATGATGAAGACCGTGAAGCCCTGCTCGACGGCCCAGCGCACGAAACTTTTCTCGGGGTTGAGATCGAGCACATAGAACTTGTTGATCCAGGGCGGCGTGATGAGTAGCGGCCGCGCATAAACTTCCGACGTCGTCGGCTCATATTGAATGAGCTCCATCACGTCATTGCGCCAGATCACCTTGCCGGGCGTATTCGCCAGATCGACGCCGAGTTCGAATTTCCGATCCGCGCTCTGGCGAATTTTCAGCACGCCGCCGCCCGCGGAAATGTCTTCCGCGAGCATTTTCAAGCCGCGAACCAGATTCTCGCCCTTGGCGTCCATCGTGGCGCGCAACAACTCGGGATTGGTCGGCACGAAATTGGATGGCGAGATCGCGCTCGAAATCAGCCGCGTATAAAAGACCGCCCTGGCCTTTGTCTGCGGGTCGAGGCCCTCGGCGCTCTCGACCATGTCGCCGGCCCAGCGCGACGCGAGCAGATAGGATTGCCGCAGCCAGTCGAAGAACGGATTCTCGTTCCATTCAGGCCCCGAGAAGCGCTTGTCGGAGAGATCCGAGGGGACAATCGGGGCGACATTCTCGCCGCCGTAGCGGCGAAGCGTCTGCCGCCAAATCTCGCTCAACCCGCTGTAAAGATCGGCCTGAGCGACGGCGGCGCGCTCGGGCTTCGACAGCCAATATTCGGCGACGGCGCCGAGAGTCTTGGTGGCGTCGGCGACGCTCGCGGCGAGTTCGCTTCGCGTTTCGTCGGGATTGGCGCCGCCGATCGCCGCCGCCAGCGCCTTGCGGCCCTCGTCCACGAGCTGCGCCATGTTGTCGGCGATCGCTTCGATATCAAACCGGGCGAATGTCTCCAGATTGGCGAGCGGCGCGGGAGCCCCGGCGCCAATGGGCGTCGCGGGCGCGGCCTTTTGCGGAGCGCTGGGCGCGGAAGGCTTTTTCGCCGCAGTCTTTTTCTTGGCCTTGTTCTTGGCCTTGTGGGACGGCTTCACCGGCGTTTCGGACTTGCCGAGCGCGGAGACCTTTTCCGCCGTGGCCCCTCGTTTCCGGTTGGCGGCGGGATCCTGGTCCTGGTTCGCGCTCATGCCCTAAACCTGTCTGTTTTTCGAATGATGGGGCGCGCCGCTCCGCAAACGCCGCGTCGCTCTGGTCTAACAACTGCGCGCTGATGAGAAAAGCTCTGCCGGCCTGGCGCGAGAAGATGCGTCCCGGCGACATAAGCGCGAATTATTACAATGCAATGCCGAAGCTCGCGCCGGAGCCAACGCTCTCCAGCATCGATTGTGCGAAAAAGTCGCATGGACCGGAATGGATAATGTCATTCAGCAGGATGCTATGCGGCGCCGGCGCTGTCCAGCGCCATGAGCTGCGGCGACAGCGGCAAGCCATGCGCGGCGGCGACGGGCGGCGAAAGAATGCGCCCGGCGGAAATTTCCAGCCCCGCGCGAAGATGCGGGTCGTCCTCAATGGCGCGACGCCATCCCTTGTTGGCGAGCGCCAGCGCGAAAGGCAATGTGGCGTTGTTGAGCGCGAACGTCGACGTGCGCGGCGTGACTCCGGGCATGTTGGTGACGCAATAATGCACGACCCCGTCAACGACATAGGTCGGGTCGGAATGGCTTGTTGGCCGTGACGTCTCGCAGCAGCCGCCCTGATCAATCGCGACATCGACGATCACGGCGCCGCGCTTCATCGTCGACAGCATGTCCCGCGTGATCAGGATCGGCGCCTTGGCGCCTGGCGCGAGCGCCGCGCAGATGACGAGATCGGCGCGCTTCACCGATTCGGCGATCGCGGCGCGGGTCGAATAAATGGTGCGCGCCGCGAAACCGAAACGCGTTTCGAGACGCCGCAGCGCGTCGGGGTTGCGGTCGGCGACAAGCACGCTTGCGCCCATGCCGAGCGCAATCGCCGTCGCCTGCGCGCCGACGCTGCCGGCGCCGAGAACCAAGACGTCGGCAGGCGGCACGCCCGGCGCGCCCGCGAGCAGAACGCCGCGGCCGCCCGCCTGCTTTTCAAGAAAATGCGCGCCGATTTGCGGGGCGAGCCGGCCGGCGATTTCGGACATCGGCGCGAGCAGCGGCAATCCGCCGCCGGGCGCCGTGACCGTCTCATAGGCGATGCAATGGGCGCCGCTCGCCATCAGCTCGCGCGTGAGTTCAGCGTCGGCGGCGAGATGGAAATAAGTGAAGAGCACATGGTCCGGCCGCAAATAAGCAATCTCGCGTCGCTGCGGCTCCTTCACCTTGACGATCAATTGCGCCGCGGCAAAGAGCGCTTCAGGACCATCGACGAGCGTCGCGCCCGCGGCAGCGTAATCCGAGTCCGACAGCCCCGCGCCCTCGCCCGCGCCGCGCTCGATGAAGACTTCATGTCTCGCATGGGCAAGCTCGGCGACCGAAGACGGCGTCAGGCCCACCCGATATTCGTTGTCTTTGGTTTCTTTCGGCGCGCCGACACGCATTTCCGGCTCCAAAATACGGCGTCGACTTGGGTAAAAATCTCGCCTTCGGGGAATATATGCAAAGGGCGACCTTTCAAAACAAGGGCGAAGGTCAAGCGCGTTTTCAGAACGGCGGAGAGGAAGAAATGCCGACCATCAATACGGACAAAGTCTGTTTCGTCGTCGTCAAGGCGCGTGAGCTTGAAAGTGAAGACGAGGGGATCGACGCGGACGCCTCGAACGCCACGGACGACGGTTTCGTCAGCGTGTTGACGGAGGACGCGTTCCCCACCATTCGCGACGAGGTTTCATCCTTTATCGAAGCCATGGACATCGACGAGCAGATCGAGCTCGTCGCCCTGATGTGGGTAGGACGGGGCGACTTCGCCGCCAGCGAATGGGGCGAAGCTCTCGCGCAAGCGCGAGCCCGGCACGAAGGCGCGACATCCGCCTATCTGCTCGGCGTTCCGCTTCTCGCCTCGTTTCTTGAAGGCGGCCTGGCGGAGTTCGGCGAGAGCTGCGAGCTTTTTGCCGCCGACCGGCAGTGATCGCCGCGACGTCGGAGAATGCCGGAGAGGACCTCGATACTAGAGCGAAAGCGACCATATTAACGTCATGCGGCGAAGCATTGAGGAGATCCCCCATGAATCGCAGGATTTTTGCAACCGCCCTGGCTCTATCGATCGCGGGCTTTTTCGCCCCCCGATTGGCCTACGCCGAAGACCATCTGGGTGAAGCCATCACCCACACCCAACAGGCGATCAGCGAAGGCAAGCAGGGAAAGGCCGAGGCGCTGACGATGCATGCGGAAGAAGGCTTGAAGCACGCAAAGGCCGCCGAAGCGCAAAAGCCGAACGAGCACACCAAACAGGGCATCTCGCATCTCGAAATGGCGATTGACCACGGCAAGCAGAAGCACCCCGACATCGCGACGAAACACGCCGAAGAGGCGCTGACGCATCTCGAGGCCGCCAAGAAATAGGCCGCGCCGCCCAAACAAAATGGAAAGAGCGGCCATACTGGGGCCGCTCTTTTCTTTTGCGGCTGCGCATGGCCGGGCGGCAATGACAGCGCCGCCTGGATCGCCTATGGACGTCATGGCGGACACGCCCGCCGACGGGCCATTTTGATGAAGCTTTCCTCGCTGCTGCGGGCCAAATCCATCGAATCGCTGCAAGCCGAAGCCGACCGGCCGGGCGGATTCCGTCGCGTGCTCGGCGTCTGGCAACTCACCGGCATCGGCCTTGGCGGCCTCATTGGCGTCGGCATTTTCGTGCTGACCGGCGTAGTGGCGGCGACTCAGGCCGGCCCCGGCGTCGCCCTCTCCTTCCTGATCGCCGGCGTCGCGAGCGCCGCGGCGGCGCTGTCCTACGCCGAATTCGCCGGCATGATTCCCGTCGCCGGCAGCGCCTACACATATGCCTACGCCGTGCTGGGCGAACTCGCCGCCTGGATCATCGGCTGGGACCTTCTGCTCGAATATGCGCTGGTCGTCGCCGTGGTGGCGATCGGCTGGTCGGCCTATTTGCAGGCGCTGCTCGCGCAATTCGGCCTCGCGCTTCCCGATTGGGCGAGCGGCGCGCCCGGAACCGGATCCGGCCGCGTCGTCGACCTTTTCGCCGCGCTCGGCGCGCTTGGCGTCGCCTTCCTGTTGACGCTGCGCATCGAACTCGGCGCGCGCTTCAACGCCGCGATGGTGGTCGTCAAGATCGCCGCGGCGCTGTTGGTGATCGTGGCGGGACTCCCCTATGTGCGCGTCGAGAACTGGACGCCCTTCATGCCCTTCGGCTTTTCCGGCGTGGCGCAGGGCGCGGCGGTCGTGTTCTTCGCCGTGTTCGGCTACGACACGTTGACGACGGCGGCCGAAGAAGCCCGCGCGCCGCAGCGCGACGTGCCGCGCGCCGTCCTTCTGTCGCTCGTCGTGGCGCTGACGCTCTATATCGCCATGTCGCTCGTGCTCACCGGAATCGTGCGCTACGACACGCTCGACAATCCGGCGCCGGTCGCGACCGCCTTCGCGTCGCTCGGCCTGCCCTGGGTGGCTTTTGTCGTCTCGCTCGCGGCGGTCGCGGGAATCGCCAGCGTGATGCTCGCCTTTCTGCTCGCCTGCGCCCGCATCTGGTTCGCCATGAGCCGCGACGGTCTGCTCCCCGGCTGGTTCGCGAAACTGCATCCGCGCTTTCACACGCCCTATCGGCCGACGCTGATCGCCGGCGCGCTGACCGCGCTCGTCGCCGCGCTCTACCCGATCAAGGAAGTGGCGGAGCTGGTGAATATCGGCACGCTCTCCGCATTCGTCGTCATTTGTTCGGCGATCATCGTGCTGCGCCGCACGCGCCCGGACGTGCCGCGCAGCTTTCGCGCCCCTTTCGTGCCGTTCACGCCGCTCGCCGGCATCGGCTTCTCGCTCTGGCTGTTGTCGCGCCTGCCGGCGGTGGCGTGGGAGCGCTTCGCGATCTGGATGGCGATCGGCCTCGCCATCTATTTTCTCTACAGCCGCCGTCACAGCCGGCTGGCGCAGGGCGTCGACGCGCCGCAAGACCGCCGGCAAAATTCGCATTGATGAGGCGCAAGGAAGCTTCCTTACGCCATTCACGAACAGTCACATTCAACTGGCCGTCGTCGCCAGTTCCGCCGCTCTATCCCCTGATCGTATCGAGCCCTCGATCGTCGCCGGCAGGCCCGTATTCGTCCAGTCGCCGGCAAGCCACAAATTGTCCCAGCGCGTCTTCGCATCGGGCCGGCGCTTCTCCTGCGCCGGCGTCGCGGCGAAGGTGGCGCGCTTCTCCTTCACGATCTGCCAGGGCGGCGGCGCCGCCGGCAGGCCCGTCGCGGCGGAGACCTCCGCCCAGATTTTTTCCGCCAGCGCTTCGCGCGACTCATCGATCAGCCGGTCGGCGCCGCTGATCGTCACCGACAGGCGATCGTCGAAGGCGAACAGCCATTCGGTGAGCGTGCCGATCATGCCGAGAAGCAGCGGCTGGCCCGGCGGCGGCGCGATCTTGAAATGCGCATTGAGGATCGCGCGAAAATCATCGGGCGCGACGAGACCGGGCAGAAGCTCCTGGGCGATCCACGGCGGCGTCGCGAGGACCACCGCGTCGCCTTTTTCCAGCGTCGCTTCCGCGTCGCCGAAACGCAGCGCGGCGACGCGAGACTCCTCGAAAGCGATGTCGCGCAGACGCGCGCCGAAGCGCGGCTCGACGCCTTTGGCGCGAAGCGTGCGCAGCGCCGGCTCGATGAAGGCGTCGCCGAGGCCGCCCTTGGCGACCATCGGTCGGCAGGCGTCGCCGCCGGCGGCAAGCGTCTCGCGCAGCACGGCGCCCGCGAGCGTGGCGGACGCCTCTTCAGGCTCGGTGTTCAGCGCCGAGAGCAGAACCGGTCGCCAAAGCTTCTCCCACAGCGGGCCGCGGCAACGCATGGTGTCGCCAATGGTCGCGCCGTCCTGCGCGAAGAGAAGCTTTCCGGCGCCGAGATAGTCGAGCGGCCCCGTGCCGGGAACGCGGCGGTCGGCGACAAACACCCACCAGGGAATGCGCGAGGCGTTCGGGCGCAGCGTCCAGCGCTCGGCCGTGCGCGCGTCGAGAAAATCGAAGGCGCATTCGTCGGGACCAACGAGCGCGTCGCTCGCGCCGATGCGCCTGGCGTAATCCCGCGCCGCCCGATTGCCCGAGAGCAGCAAATGATTGCCGTTGTCGATCGTCAGGCCGAGCGATGCGTCGAAATAGGAGCGGCAGCGGCCGCCGGCCATGCGCGCGGCTTCGTAGAGCGCGACGCGCCGTCCGGCGTCGGCAAGACGCAGCGCGCAGGCGAGCCCGGCGAGGCCCGCGCCGACGACATGAACCGTTTCGCTCACGTGAAGGCGTGTCGCAGGAAGGCGCTGACGAGCTTGAGACGGGACGCCCGCACCGGCGCGCGCGGCGCCGAAAAGCCGCGAGCCGCGAGATTGTCGAGGATCGAACGATAGCCGGCGGCCATGAGATAGGGCGCTTTCACCGCGCGCTTGGGCAAGCCCGCCATCACCAGATTCGCCTGGTCGTAATGTTCGCGGGCGCGGCAGAGGACCGGCGCGCACACCTCTTCGAGCGAGGGATGCGACAGCACGGCATGCGGCGCGAAGCTTGTCACTCCGGCCGTTTCAAGCGCCTCTCGGGGCAGATACAGCCGCCCGCGCGCGGCGTCCTCGTCGAGGTCGCGCAAGATGTTGGTGAGCTGCAACGCGCGGCCGAGGTGGTAGGCGAGCAGTTTCGGACCCGTCGGCAAATCGCATTCGGCGCCCGGCTCATCCTCCGCGAGACCGAAAGCGCGCACGGACAGCCGTCCCACGGCGCTCGCGACGCGGTCGCAATAGAGCTCAAGCTTTTCCCAGTCCGGCGCGCAAATATCCTCCTCGACGTCCATGGCCATGCCCTCGATCACCGATTCGAAATCGGCGCGGTCGAGTCGGAAACGGCGGACGGGTTCAGAGAGAAAGCTGACGCGCGCGCGGATGCGGCCGGCGTAAAGCTCATCGAGGTCGGCGCGCCACTGGTCGAGCGCGGCGCGGCGCGCGGCGCGGTCGCCCTCGTCGTCGGCGATGTCGTCAACGGCGCGGCAGAAGGCGTAAATGGCGAACATCGCGTCGCGCCGCGGCGGCTCGAGGATCCGCATCGCGAGATAGAAGGAGCTTCTGGTCGCGATGGCGCGCGTGCGCAACGTCGCGGAATCGGCGAGCGCGTCCATGGTCATTGGCGCGTCCTCGGCCGCGCTCTCGGAAGGGCCTCGGAATCCGCGCGGCGTGGACGCGAAATGCGGCGAAGAAGCGCGCCAAGCGCGCCCGCCGCCCCTTTGAGCGCAAAGCCGAACTTGCCGTCGTGAACCTTGTCGCGAAGCGGGTCGGCGACCGCGAGGCGCGCAATGAGCTGCTCGGCCAGCGTCTGGATGGCGCCGACCTCCATGGCGAGCCGCACGTCGTCGATCAGATCGGCGAAGGGACGCGATTGCGCGAGCAGACGCCCGGTTTTCTCGTTGAGGTCGCGGATCGTCGCCAGAAGCGGCGGCGGCGCGCTTTCTTGCGCGAGCATCTCGACAGACGCGCCATGCGCCGCGAGCGCATCCTGCGGCAGGTAGACGCGGTCGAGGTTGCGGTAATCCTTGCCGCAATCCTGCAGGTGATTGATGATCTGCAGCGCCGCGCAGAGCGCGTCATTGGCCGGCCAGACCCGGCCGGGATTCTCGCCGTGGAGATCGCAGACGAAACGCCCCACGGGCATGGCCGAATAACGGCAGTAGTCGACGAGATCGTCCCAGTCGCGATAGCGCAGCTGCGTCACGTCGCGCTTGAAGGCGGTGATCAGGTCGCGCGCATGCTGCGGATCGAGGCGCCGCTCCCGGCAGGTTTCACGAAGGCGGCGCGCGACGTCCGCATCCTTTTCCGCCTGTCCGATCAGGGCCGCGTCAAGCGCGTCCAGCAGATCCAGCTTCTCTTGCGCGGAAAGCGTCGGGTGGTCGGCGATGTCGTCGGCGGCGCGAACGAAGTCGTAGAAGGCGAGGATCGGCGCGCGATGGCGCGGCGCAATGAGAAAGGAGGCGACGGGGAAATTCTCGTCGCGATGGGTCTTTCCCGAACTCGTCTGCGCAATTTCCATATGACGCCGTCTTGCCGCTCCACGGCGCTGGCGCGCCCTATACCTCGATTTGGCGGTTCGCCTCGATCTCGCCGGGCGTTTCGCAGCGCTGCGCCGACTTTTGCGCGCGCGGCCCCTGGTAGCGGCCTTTCCATTCGCCGCCGCGGCCGCTTAGGTGCCGCCAAGCCGATTCAACCGTAAACCACGTATAGCATGCCGCGACCCCTGGCAAAGCAAAGGCGCGCCACCGCGACAGGCCGTAAAAGCGCAGCGTCGGCATATAGGCCTGCGCCATCAGGAGCCAGGAGACGAGCGCCGTCTCGCGCGCCGGCGATTCGCCGAACAGCGCCAGATAGGGCGGCGCAAGATAGGCGGCCGCCAAGCCAAAGAGCGCGCCCGCGAGACGCCAAGGGGAATAGCTGAGCTGCGCGTAGGCCGATCGCACGACCATTCGCGAGATATCGGCAAGGCGCGGATAGGCGCGCAGGCTATGGACGTCTTCGGTCAGACCCAGCCAGATCGGCCCTTGCGCCTTCATCAGCGCGCCCAGCGCGCAATCGTCGATCAGCGCGCCGCGAATGGCCCGCAGGCCGCCCGCGGTCGCGAGCGCCTCCGGGCGCAGCAGCATGACCCCTCCCGCGGCGCCCGCCGCCGGGTGATCCGGATCATTGATGTGGCGGAACGGGTAAAGCTTCTGGAAATAGAAAATGAAGGCGGGGACGAGCCAGCGCTCCGCGACGCTTTCGCAACGAAGTTTGACCATGAGCGAGATGAGAACGGCGCCGCGCGCCGTCGCGCCCGAAGCGAGTCGGGCGAGCACATGCGACGAAAATTCGATGTCCGCGTCGCAAAACAGCACGAAATCCGGGTCGATCGGCAAGCTTCGCACGTAATCGAACCCGCGTTGCATCGCCGCGAGCTTTCCCGTCCAACCGGCTTCGGGTCCGCGCGAGGAGAGAACCGTCAGGCGGCTCGAAGCGCCACAGTCGGCCGCGCAGCGGCGGGCCGCCTCGGCGGTGCCGTCGTCGCTCTCGTCGTCAACCAGAACAATGTCGAAGCGGCCATGGAACTGCTGCGCGAACAGCGAAGCCAGGCTTCTTTCGATGACGTCGGCTTCGTTTCGAGCCGGAACGATCGCCACGACATGGGTCGCCGGGACCGCGGCGTGACCGCCCAGGTTCCGGTCATGTTCGGTCAGCCGCCAGAACCCGCCGCGAAGCGCGATCAGATAGAGCCAAACGAACAGCCCGAGGGCGGAGATGACAATCGCGAGCATGGGCGAATCGGGGTAAGGATTCGACGAAGACCCGTCTTTTATCACTCGCGCTCAAGGCAGGCCAGCGCGCCCTCCTGTCGGTCATGTCCTACCGGCTCACCCAGCCCGCGTCGGTCTTGACGTAGCTTCGCTTCACTGCGGCCCAGGCGATGCGATGCGCCGCCTCCTCCTGCCGCGGGTCGCCGCGATGGGCCTCGAAGGCGTGGTTGAAGGCTTCGCGATAGATGTCCTGCGCGTGGTCAGGAAGGATGTGCCGGAGATTTTCGGGCAGGTCGGCGTTGCCGTCGTAGGGCATGCGACGGACCTCGATCAGGGGCCGGTCATCTCGCTGACCACCGCTTCCGCCGCCGCTGCGGGATCCGCTGCGCGGGTGATCGGCCGGCCAACGACGATATAGTCGGCAGAGGCTGCGACAGCTTGCCGCGGCGTCATGACGCGCTTTTGATCGCCGACGTCGGCGCCCTCCGGCCGCACCCCCGGCGTCACCAGCAGCATGTCCGAGCCTGCCAGCGGCCTTATGGACGCAAGCTCCATCGGCGACAGGATGAGGCCGTCGACGCCCTTCTCCTTGGCTTGTCTGGCGCGGCGCGCGACGAGTTCGGCGACGCCGCAGGCGTAGCCCGCTTCTTTCAGATCCGCGTCGTCATAGGAGGTCATCACCGTCACGGCGAGGAGCTTGAGCGCGCCGTCCGAGGCGCCTTCGCGAGCCGCCGCCATCGTCTGAGGAAAGGCGTGGATGGTGAGAAAGTCGACGCCGAGCCGGGCGATTTGGCGCGTCGCGCGCTCCACGGTGACGCCGATGTCATGAAGCTTCAGATCCAGAAATACGCGCTTGCCCGCAGCCTTCAGTTCACGCGCGAAGTCGAAGCCGCCCGGCGCATAGGCGAGCTCCATGCCGACCTTGAAGAAGGAGACCGTCTCGCCCAGAGCCGCGACCATCGCCCGCGCCTCTTCGACGCTTTCGACGTCGAGCGCGACGATCAGTCGGCGCCGCGGCTTCACGCCTTGCGCTTTCCGGCGAAGCCGGCGTAACCCGCTTTGCGATAGCGCCAGACGCGCGCGGGCGGAATGTTGAGCACGACCGGCGGCGATCCCTTGCCGACATAGGCGCCATTGACGCCACTGGCGTGCATCGGCATCGGCGATTTGGTCAGGCCGTAAGTGAATTGGATGAAGAGCCCCTCGTCGCCCATCAGTTCGAAGGCCTGGTTCAACAGCTCGACGCGATCGCGCTCCGGCCGCACCAGGAGCGGCAGGCTGGAGACGACGGTGGCGATTTTCCCCGGCACCTTGCCGTCGAGAGTCGCCTTGAGGCCATAGGCGTCGCCTTGCACGATGGTGACGCCAGGGAAGCGTTCGGAGAGCAGATGGCAGAAGCGGCTCTCATATTCGACGAGGACGAGGCGCTCGGGCGCGATGCCGCGGGCGAGCAGCGCCTGAGTCACCGGCCCGGTGCCGGGTCCGAGTTCGACGATATGGCCCTCTCTGTCCAGTTCGACGAAACCAGCCATCGTCTTGGCCAGCGCGCGTCCGGACGGCGAAACGGCGCCGATGAGGCGCGGATTTTCGATCCATTGACGGATGAAGCGCGCGTTATCCACGAGCCTCGCGCGCCCACTGGCTTTCTGCGTTCTGTGCGGCAACGACGCCCCTCCCGATCAGCGCGATGAAACGCGCAAACGGCCCCCGCGATCGGAGGGCCGTTGGGCCGATGATAGGAGAGCCGCGCGTCAAAAACAACGTGGCGTCTTTTAGCCTTCTGCCGCCTAACCCCCGAACAGATCCTTCATCCGCGCGAAAAAGCCCGTCTCCTCGGGATGCGTGTCAAGCGAGGACTCCTCCTCGAATTCGGCGAGGAGCTCCTTTTGCCGCTTGGTGAGCTTTTGCGGCGTCTCGACGCTGATCTGCACATGCAGGTCGCCTTGGTCGCGCCCGCGCAGCACCGGCATGCCCTTGCCCTTGGCCTTGAGCTGGCGTCCGGACTGCGCGCCCTCGGGAATTTTGAGCTTCACCTCGGAGCCGTCGAGCGCATGGACCTTGATCTCCCCGCCGAGCGCCGCGCGCACCATCGAGATCGGCACGCGGCAGTAGAGATCCGCCCCATCGCGCTGGAAGAACGGATGCGGCTTCACCGAAAGGAAGATGTAGAGGTCGCCGGGTGGCCCGCCCCGCAGGCCCGCCTCGCCTTCGCCGGCGAGCCTGATGCGCGTGCCGTCCTCGACGCCCGGCGGCACATTGACCGACAGCGAGCGTTCGATCGTCTTGCGCCCCGTCCCGGAACAGGAGGGGCAGGGATTCTCGATCGTCTCGCCGCGCCCCTGGCAGGTCGGACAGGTGCGCTCGATCGCGAAAAAGCCCTGCTGGGCGCGCACGCGTCCCATGCCGCCGCAAGTTGTGCAGGTCTTGGGTTTTGAACCCTTTTTCGCGCCTGTTCCCGAGCAGGCGTCGCAGGTCGCCGAGGTCGGGATTTTCAGCGAGGCGGCCTTGCCGCGAAAGGCCTCGTCGAGGGTGATCTCCATATTGTAGCGCAGATCCGAGCCGCGCTCGCGGCCGCCGGAACGGCTGCGCCGCCCCATGACGTCGCCGAACAGATCCTCGAAAATGTCGGCCATCGAGGCGCCGAAGCCCTCGCCTCCGCCGAAGCCGCCGCCCTGTTCAAAGGCCGCATGGCCGAAACGGTCATATGCCGCGCGCTTCTGCTGGTCGCACAGACATTGATAGGCTTCGTTCAATTCCTTGAAACGCGCTTCCGCCTGCTTGTCGCCAGGATGCCGATCGGGATGGCACTGCATCGCGGCCTTGCGGAAGGCGATCTTCAATTCGACTTCCGTGACCGTGCGGCTGACGCCCAGAACTTCGTAATAGTCGCGTTTGGACATGCTTGATTTTCTGATGGTGCGGCGGCGGGCCCTGGGCCGCGATCACATGAACGCAAGGAAACCCGGCGTATTCGCGCCGGGTTCCCGTTTCGCTACCGCATCGGAGCGGCTATGGCCAGTCCCGGCTTACTTCTTGTCGTCGCCGACGTCCTTGAACTCCGCGTCGATCACGTCGTCCTTGGGCTCCTCCTCGGATGCGCCGGTCCCCGAAGCCTCAGCCTGCTGCGCCTTATACATCGCCTCGCCGAGCTTCATCGAGGCCTGACTCAATTCGTTGGCCCTGGCCTTGATCGCGTCGGCGTCGTCGCCCTCGACCGCGCTCTTCAGCGCGGCGATGGCGGCTTCGATCGCGCTCTTGTCCGCGGCCGAAACCTTGTCGCCGAATTCGGCGACGGATTTCTCCGCAGCGTGGATCGCGGCCTCGCCATGGTTCTTGGCGTCGACGAGTTCGCGGCGGATCTTGTCTTCCGCGGCGTGCTCCTCGGCGTCCTTGACCATTTTGTCGATGTCGGCGTCGCTGAGGCCCCCAGAGGCCTGGATGCGGATCTGCTGTTCCTTGTTCGTCGCCTTGTCTTTCGCCGTGACATTGACGATGCCGTTCGCGTCGATGTCGAAGGTCACTTCCACTTGCGGCATGCCGGGCGGCGCCGGCGGAATGCCGACGAGGTCGAACTGGCCGAGCAGCTTATTGTTCGCAGCCATCTCGCGTTCGCCCTGGAAGACCCGGATGGTGACGGCGGTCTGATTGTCTTCGGCCGTCGAGAACACCTGGCTCTTCTTGGTGGGGATCGTCGTGTTCCGGTCGATGAGGCGCGTGAACACGCCGCCGAGCGTCTCGATGCCCAGCGATAGCGGCGTCACGTCGAGCAGCAGCACGTCCTTCACGTCGCCCTGCAGCACGCCCGCCTGCACCGCGGCGCCGATGGCGACGACTTCGTCAGGATTGACGCCCTTGTGGGGCTCCTTGCCGAAAAACTGCTTCACGACCTCCTGCACTTTGGGCATACGGGTCATGCCGCCCACAAGCACCACTTCGCCGATGTCCGCCGCCGACAGGCCGGCGTCCTTCAACGCTTTCCGGCAGGGCTCCACCGTGCGCTGAATGAGATCGTCGACGAGCGCTTCGAATTTCGCGCGCGTGAGCTTCAGCGTCAGATGCTTGGGCCCGGTGGCGTCGGCGGTGATGTAAGGCAGATTGATTTCGGTTTGCGTCGCCGAGGAGAGTTCGATCTTGGCCTTTTCGGCGGCCTCCTTGAGGCGCTGCAGAGCGAGTTTGTCCTTGGTGAGGTCGATGCCCTGCTCTTTCTTGAACTCGCTCGCGAGATATTCGACGAGGCGCATATCGAAGTCTTCGCCGCCGAGGAACGTGTCGCCGTTCGTCGACTTCACCTCGAAGACGCCGTCGCCGATCTCCAGGATCGACACGTCGAACGTGCCGCCGCCAAGGTCATAAACGGCGATCGTGCCCGACTGCTTCTTGTCGAGGCCATAGGCGAGCGCCGCCGCGGTGGGCTCGTTGATGATGCGCAGCACCTCGAGCCCGGCGATCTTGCCGGCGTCTTTGGTGGCCTGGCGCTGAGCGTCGTTGAAGTAGGCGGGGACGGTGATGACGGCTTGCGTGACCGTCTGACCGAGAAAGGCCTCGGCCGTCTCCTTCATCTTTTGCAGAATGAAGGCGGAAATCTGCGAAGGCGAATATTGCTTGCCGGACGCCTCGACCCAGGCGTCGCCATTATTCGCCTTGACGATCTTGTAGGGGACGAGACCCATGTCCTTCTTGGTCATCGGGTCGTCGTAAGTGCGGCCGATAAGTCGCTTGATGGCGAAGAAGGTCTTGTCGGGGTTCGTCACCGCCTGACGTTTGGCGGGCTGGCCGACGAGGCGCTCGCCGTCGTCAGTGAAGGCGACAATCGAAGGCGTCGTCCTGGCGCCTTCGGCGTTTTCAATGACCTTGGGGCTCGACCCTTCCATGACGGCCACGCAGGAATTGGTCGTGCCGAGGTCGATGCCGATAATTTTGCCCATATCGTTTCCTTTCGCTGGTGAACGCCGAACCCCGAAGCGGTCCGGTTCAAAAGGCGAAGGACGGCGGCTCGCCATGAGCCCGCCGCGCGATCCTTCACGCTTAGCTCTCCCAAGATTGTGTTGCGCTCACCCGGCCGCAAGAGCAGGCCGCGTATAGAAGAATCATTTCCTTGCGACAAGGCGTCCGGGCTGCGCAGGGGCGCGTCCCCGTCGCGGGCCACGCCGGTTTAGCCAGCGCCTGAAACAAGATTTCGCTTCAACAAAATTTGTCTTTACCTATTGACCAACTGCTGACGACTGACGATTATTGAAAATCGTCAGGAGGAACTCAATGCGGCTCTGGCGTCAATGGACAGGCTTCAATGCTCAACTATCGCTCGAGTCTTTGTGCGCTTGCCGCAGTTCTGACCGCGGCGCTCGCCGGCTGTGACGGCAAGGGCGAGCGGGCCGCCCAAGAGAACGAGCAGGGCGAGCGACCGGTGCTGGTCGCGCCGGCGCGCTACGCCGCGCAATCGCAGGCGCGCGAATTTGTCGCCACCATTCGCCCCAGGGTCGAGTCCGACCAAGGTTTTCGCATCGCCGGGAAGGTCGTCAAGCGCTTTGTCGAAGTTGGTCAGCGGGTGAAGGCTGGCGACCCGATCGCGGCGCTCGACGAGCAGGATCTGCGGCTGCAGAAGGAGCAGTCCGACGCCGAATTCGCCGCGGCGCGGGTGGCGCGAACTCAGGCCGTCGCCGATGAAAGGCGCGCCGCCGAACTGCGCGCCAAGGGCTGGACCGCGCAGGCGGCGCTCGATCGCGCGCGCGCCAGCGGCGAGGAGGCGCGCGGGCGGTTCCGACGGGCCGAACGCGCGGTCGAGCTCGCCCGCAACGCGCTGGACTACGCCATGCTGCGCGCCGGGGCGGACGGCGTCGTCACGCAAACGCTGGTCGACCCGGGGCAAGTGGTCGCGGCGGGGCAGCCTGCCGTGCGCATTGCCCATGCCGGCGAATTGGAAGCCGCCGTCGCGCTGCCGGAGGCGTTCGCGGCCGCCGCTGGAAAGGGCGAGGCGACCTTGACGCTCTGGTCGAAGCCCGGCGCAGTGTATCGCGCCAAGCTGCGCGAACTGAGCCCCGCCGCCGATCCGGTCACCCGCACCTTCGCGGCGCGCTTCTCTATCCTTAACCCGGATGCCGCCGTCGCGCTGGGAATGAGCGCCACGCTGCACATTTCCGCTTCGGATGCACAGCCCGTCGTCAGCGTGCCGCTCTCGGCGATCTACAATCAGGGCGCTGGACCCTCGCTTTGGAAAGTTGACGGCGAAGGGAACTTGCAGCTCGTTCCGGTGACATTGGTGCGCCTGGAGGCCGACGCCGCGCTTGTCGCCGGCGGGGTCAAGGACGGCGACAACATCGTCATCCTCGGCGTCCACAAGCTCGATCCCAACACAAAAGTCCGCGTGATCTCGCGGCAATCGCTTTGAGGCTCCGGCCATGGCTGGCGTAAACCTTTCGCGCTGGGCCGTTCAACGGCCGACGCTGATGCTGTTTCTGATGATCGCGATCAGTCTGACCGGCGCCTATTCCTACATGCGGCTGGGACGCGCCGAGGATCCGTCATTCACCATCAAGGTCGCCGTCGTCACGGCCTCCTGGCCGGGCGCGACGGCCACCGAGATACGCGATCAGGTCGCTGATCTGATGGAGAAGAAGCTTCAGGAGCTGCCCTTCCTCGACAAAATCGAGAGCTATACCAAGCCCGGCTTTGTGGCGATGCAGGTGACCTTCAAGGACACGACTCCGCCAAAGGACGTGCCGCAGCTCTTCTATCAGTTGCGCAAGAAGCTCGACGACATTGCGCCGACGCTTCCCGCCGGCGTGCGCGGCCCGCAAGTGAACGACGAATATGGCGACGTCGATACGGTGATGTATGCGGTGACCGGCGACGGCGCCGACTATCATGTCCTCGACAAGGTGGTCCAGACGCTGCGCCAACGGCTGCTCGCCGTCCAGGATGTGATCAAAGTCGACGTCTATGGCGATCAGGGACGCCGCATCTTTGTCGAATTCAGCGAGGCGAAGCTCGCGAGCCTGGCGATCCAGCCTCAGGCTGTCTTCGATTCGCTCGCCAAGCAGAACGCCATCAACGACGCCGGCGTTTTCGAGACGTCGTCGAACCGCGTGCGGGTTCAGGTGACGAGCGATCTTAAAGGCGCCGACGCGATCGCCGCGATTCCGATCGAAGCGAACGGCAAGGTGATCCGCCTCGGCGACATCGCCAATGTCTACGCCGGCTTCGAAGACCCGCCGAGTTTTCTCGCGCGCTTTAAGGGCCAGCCGGGTATCGTCGTCGGCGTCGTTATGGGAAAGGGCGCCAACGTCCTCAAATTCGGCGAGAACGTCGGCGCAGCGGTCCAGGAGATACGCGACAAGACGCCGGTCGGCATTGACATCGACCAGGTCGCCGATCAGCCGAAGGTCGTCGAGGAGGCGATCGGCGAATTCACGCGTTCGTTCATCGAGGCTCTGGTGATCGTGCTCGGCGTGAGTTTTGTCTCGCTCGGCTTTCGGACCGGCATCGTCGTCGCGCTCTCCGTGCCTTTGGTGCTCGCCATCGTTTTTATCTTCATGGGGCCGCTCGGCATCGATCTCCAGCGCATCTCGCTTGGCGCGCTGATCATTGCGCTCGGCCTTCTCGTCGATGACGCGATCATCGCCGTCGAGATGATGATGGTGAAGATGGAGCAAGGCTTCAATCGGATCAAAGCCGCGACCTTCGCCTGGGACTCGACGGCCTTTCCGATGCTGACCGGCACGCTGGTGACCGCCGCAGGGTTTCTGCCTGTCGGCTTCGCTAATTCCGCAGTCGGCGAATATACGGGTTCGATGTTCTGGGTATTGCTCGTCGCGCTGATCGCGTCATGGTTTGTCGCGGTGATGTTCACGCCCTATCTCGGCGTGAAACTGCTTCCCGATTTCGCCAAGCTGCATGCGCATCACGATCCGGACGAGATCTATCGGACGCCCTTTTATCGCTGGCTCCGCGCCGTCGTCACCTGGGCGGTCGACTATCGCGGCGTTGTGATCGCCGGCGTGATCGGCGTTTTCGCGCTCGCTGTCTTCGGCTTCTTCGTCGTGCCGAAGCAGTTCTTCCCCTATGCCGAGCGCCTGGAGCTCTTCCTCCAGTTGCGCCTTCCCGAAGGTTCGTCGATCGGCGCTTCGCTCGAGGCCGCGAAACAGGCCGAGGCGCTCCTCAAGGACGATCCGGACGCCGCCCTCTACACGAGCTATGTCGGACAGGGGCCGCCGCGGTTCTGGCTCGGCCTCAATCCGCAGCTCCCGAACGAAGCTTATTCCGAGATCGTCATCGTCGCCAAGGACATCGAGGCGCGCGAGCGCTTGAAGAAGAAGCTGGAGACCGCCATCGCCAACGGCGCTTTGCCGCAGGCCCGCGCGCGCGTCGATCGCTTCTATTACGGACCGCCGGTGGGATTTCCTGTGCAGTTTCGCGTGGTCGGCTCCGATCCGGCGACCGTCCGCGCCATCGCCTATCAGGTGCGCGACGTGATGCGCGGCGACGAGGGCGTCGACGATCCGCATCTCAACTGGAACGAGCAGACGCCGCGCGTGCGCCTCGTCATCGATCAGGATCGCGCGCGGCTCCTCGGGCTGACGCCGCAGGATGTGTCGAACAGACTGCGTCTGGCGATTTCCGGCGTGACGATCACGACCTTGCGCGACGGGATCGATCAGGTCGAAGTGGTCGCGCGCGCCATTCCTCAGGAGCGCGGCGATCTCTCGAGGATCGGCGACATGGTGATCTATGCGCGCGACGGCAAGGCGGTGACGGTCTCGCAAGTCGCGAAGATCGTCTACGACCATGAAGAGCCGATATTTTGGCGGCGCAATCGCGACATGAGCATCACGGTGCGCTCCGGCGTCAAGGACGGCGTGCAGGCGCCGGACGCAACGATGCGCATCTGGCCGCAGCTTGCGCAGATTCGCGAGCATCTTCCGCCGGGCTATCGCATCGAAATGGGCGGCGCGATCGAGGAATCGAAAAAGGGCAACGCGTCGATCTTTGCGGTTTTTCCGCTCGTCGGCCTCGTCATGCTGACCATCGTGATGTTTCAGCTGCAGAACTTCACGCGCGTCGCGCTCGTGATGATGAGCGCGCCGCTCGGCGTCATCGGCGCATCGCTCGCGCTCAATGTCGCTCACGCGCCGTTCGGCTTCGTCGCGCTGCTTGGCCTCATCGCGCTCTCGGGCATGGACATGCGCAATTCGATCATTCTCGTCGATCAGGTGCGACAAGACCTCGAGCGCGGCGAGAAATATCGTGAGGCGATCATCGGCGCGACGATTCGGCGGGTGCGTCCTGTCGCGCTGACGGCGCTCGCGGCGATTCTCGCCATGATTCCCCTGTCGGGCTCCGCCTTCTGGGGGCCGATGGCGCTGACCATCATGGGCGGGCTGTTTGTCGCCACTTTTCTTACCGTTCTGTTCCTGCCGGCGCTTTACGCGACATGGTTCCGCCGTCATCTTGGCGAGGGATTGGCCGAAGCCAAGGGCGTGCGGGCCCAGACTCTGGCCGACGGGCTTGCGAGGGGAGCGGCCGAATGAGCGTGATGGGAGCGAGCGCGCAGAACGCGCGCGAGACCGAGCAGCGCGCGAGAATCATCGCCACCGCAGAGCGGCTCTTCCGCGAGATCGGCTTCCAAAAGACCACGGTCGCCGATATCGCCCGCGAATTGCGGATGTCGCCGGCGAATGTCTATCGCTTCTTTGGCGCCAAATCGGAAATCAACGCCGCTGTCGCCCGCCATCTGATGAACGAAGTCGAACAGTCGGCGCAGAGCATCGCGCATGGGCCTGGTTCGGCGGAACACCGGTTGCGCGCGCTCATTCTGTCCAATGAGGCGATGAACGCCGAGCGCTACGTCGCCGACCGCAAGCTCCACGACATGGTGGAAGCGGCGCTGGACGAGAATTGGCCGATCATCTCGGATCACATCGACCGAATCGACGCCGCGCTCGAGCACGTCATTCGCTCTGGCATGGAGAGCGGCGAATTCGCTGACGGCGATGCGCAGCTCGCGGCGCGGCTGGTGCATGCCGCCTGTATTCGCTACTGCCACCCGCGACTGATGGTCGAGTGCGCCGATCGCCCGACTCCGACGAGCGCGCAAATGATCGAATTTTGCATTGCAGCGTTGCGCGCCGGCTTTCGCGATCTCAACCGATCGGCGACGTTGTCGCGCTAAACGCGATTCGACCTATACCTTCGGCGCCGGCGACGTATAATGAGCGAGCGGCGCTATTCGTTAGGATGCGACTGTGAGTCGCGGGAGCAACGGCGAAACAATCGGGCGGTCGATGAAGGTTACTCTGGTTCAGATGAATTCCGTTGGCGACAAGGCCTTGAACCTCGCCAACGCCCGCGCTTTGATTGAGCGCGCCGTTGTTCAGGAGCGTCCGGACTGGATTTGTCTACCTGAGGTCTTCGATTTCATCGGCGGCTCGCGCGCCGAGAAGATGGCCGCCGCCGAGGAACTGCCGGGCGGTCCCGCCTATCAAATGTGCCAGGCGCTCGCGCGCGAGCACAAGGTCTTCATACACGCCGGGTCGATTCTTGAAAAAGCGCCTGGCGAGGAGCGGTTGCACAACACCAGCGTCGCCTTCAACCGCGAGGGCGAGGAGGTGGCGCGCTACCGCAAGATCCACATGTTCGACATCACGGCGCCGGACGGGGCGAAATATCACGAGAGCGCCGCGTTCAAGCCGGGCGACTCCGTCGTCACCTATGACTGCGAGGGCGTCACCGTCGGCTGCGCGATCTGTTACGACCTCCGCTTTTCATATCTCTTCCAGGCGCTCGCGGATAAGGGCGCGGATATCGTCGCACTGCCGGCGGCGTTCACGCTGGTGACCGGCAAGGACCATTGGGAAGTGCTGTGCCGCGCGCGCGCGATCGAGATGCAGGCCTATCTCTGCGCGCCGGCGCAAACGGGCGCGCATAAGGCCGGGCATGAGACGCGCTTCACATACGGCAATTCTCTGATCGCCGACCCATGGGGCCAAGTCGTCGCCAAGGCTTCCGAAGGGCCGGGGCTCGTATCGTCCTATGTGGACGTCGACCGCATTCGTAAAATTCGCGCCATGATCCCGGTGGCGCAGCACAAGGTGAAACTCGCCGTTTGAGGGTTCCGCGATCGCCCGCCCGCAGGTCAGCGCCCGGTCGTTTCACCGGGACGTAGAACACGTGATCGCCCTTGCAAATCGGTTATTTATGCGTACTATGAGGCCATGGGTTCAGCGCCCATTTATTGCCATGTTGCGATTGCCAGAAGCTTCGAGGGGGAGTTGTGTTCAGCCCAGTCCCGACAGAACGATCATTGGGCGCTCTCTTCTCATGGTAAGGAGAACCGCTCCAGGCAGCACCTTGACGCGGGCGGCGCTGCGAGAAGCCGTCTATGGCTGTTGCCCGTCGCTGTCCCGCGCCGAAGCCCGCAAAATCCTGGACGCGACTTTTGACGAGATCAGCGAAGCTTTGCTCCGCGGCGAATCCGTAAAACTGCGTTCTTTCGGGACTTTCAACGTGCGCGCCAAGCGTGAGCGCATTGGCCGCAATCCCAAAACTGGCGTCGAGGCCACGATAACGTCGCGCCGTGTGCTGACCTTTAAGGCCTCGCCCGTGCTTGTCGCGCATGTCAATGGCGACGCGGTCATTCCTGAAGAGGACTGACTCCTCTATCATGGGGCTAGACGGCAATCGCCGGCGACGCGCTCGCGGCGAGCCGAACGGCTTCTCACATCCAAGGTGAAAGATGCGGAAATTGAGCGTGGCGGTCGCGGTCTTCGCGGCGCTTACCGCGCTGGTCGGCGCCCATAAGGGCGACTCCAGCCTATTCGTCCTCGTCGCCGCGGCGGCGCTCTGCGCCTATACGACATGGCGCGCGGCCGACATGTCGAGCTTCCTGAAAATCTTCGCCTTCATTTTTTCAACGGAGACGATCGTCTTCGGACTCGTCGGCCTCGCCCAGGCGGAAGGCCTATGGCCGGAGTCGATGAAAGACTATGCGCCGCCCGAAACCATGCCGCTCACCGTGGCGGTGTTCTCGATCATCGTTTACGCGATCTCGCACCTTGCAGTCGTGCGGGAGATGACGCGCATCGCCGATCTTTATTTCAGTTCGCGCGATCGTGGCGAAGGGCGCGTCTGGCCATTCCAGCCCTTTGCGGCGCGAGAGAGCGCGATCGCCATCGCCATGGTGGTGGTGCTGGTGCTGCTCAATCAAGGACAGGTCGGCATCACCGTCCGCCTGTCCTTCTTTAATCGTGACTGGTACAACGCCATTCAAGAAAAGAACGCTGCCGAGTTCTGGCGGCAGCTCTTCTTCGTGTTCACGCCATGGGCCTTCGTTTACGTCGCCTCCGTGATCATCGAATTCGTTCTGCAGTCGATGCTGATCATCCGCTGGCGCCGGTGGCTGACGGAACATTATATCGAGCGCTGGCTCGGCGCGCACACGCATTACGGGATGGCGCTCGCCGGGAGCGGCGCTGACAATCCCGACCAGCGTATCGCCGAAGACGTCAATCGCTTCATCAGCGGCGGGGAAGAAGGCTACGGCGTCTACACCTATTCGATCCTGATGATCTCCACCTTGAGTTCGCTCGTTTCCTTCGCCTATGTGCTGTGGGATCTTTCCGGCAATTATCCGCTGCCCGGAACGGAGATCTATATTCCCGGCTTCCTGTTCTGGGCGGTGCTGATCTATGCGGCGGTGGGAACGCTGGTGACGCATCTTATCGGCCGCACTCTCACCGGGCTCTACTTCGACCGGCAGAGACGCGAGGCCGATTTCCGCTTTTCGCTGGCCCGCATGCGCGAATATAGCGAGCAGATCGCGCTGCTCGGCGGCGAGCCCGCCGAGCGCGGCGCGCTGCTCCGGCGCTTCGCCGGCATTATCGTCAACTATCTGGCGATCGTGCAGAAGCGCAAGCAGCTGATGGTGTTCACCTCCACCTACGGACAGTTGTCGCCGATCATTCCTTATGTGATCACGGCGCCCTTCTATTTCGCCGGGCGCATTACGCTCGGCGTCATGACGCAGACGGCGAGCGCCTTTGGGCGGGTGGAGAGCGCGCTGACCTTCTTCATCAGCTATTACACCTCTCTCGCCAATTTTAAGTCCGTGCTCGACCGCTTGTCGTCCTTTGACCACGCGATCGATACCGCCCGCCGGCAGATGTCCGCGACGCAGATTGTCTCTCCGACGGACGGCGCTGATATTCGCCTGCGCGGGCTGACGCTTGCCTTGCCCGACGGACGCCAGATCGTGACGGTCGACGATCTGACGCTCGCCGCCGGCCAGTCGGCGCTGCTCACCGGCCCGTCGGGTTCCGGCAAGTCGACGCTGTTTCGCGCCATCGCCGGCATCTGGCCTTATGCTTCGGGCGAGGTGCTGACTCCGCGCGGCGCGAAGGTGATGCTGGCGCCGCAGCGGCCCTACATCCCGATGGGCGCGCTGGCCGACGCCATCGTCTATCCGGGCCACGTCGACGACTACTCGCGCGCTGACGTGCAGGAGGCATTGCGCGCTGCGCGGCTTGCGCCTTTCGTGGAGCGCCTCGACGAGGAAAACAACTGGGGTCAGCGGCTTTCAGGCGGCGAGCAGCAGCGCGTCGCCATCGCCCGCGCGCTTCTCGCCAAGCCGGACTGGCTTTTCCTCGACGAAGCGACGTCGGCGCTCGACGAACAGCTCGAAGAAGAGATCTACGCCATGCTGCGCGAACGGCTGCCCGCCACGACGATCGTCTCGATCGGCCATCGGTCGACGCTGCACGCCTTCCACGATCGATACATCGTCATGGAGCCGGCGCCCGGCGGCGTCTTTAGCCCGCGCGACAAGGTGCACGCGTGACGAAAGAGTCGGGGCGCGAAGGCGGACGATCGCTCAAGACGCGGGTCAAGACCGCGCGCAAGCGGTCGCTCTCCTCGACGCTATGGCTGGAACGCCAGCTCAATGATCCCTATGTCGCGCGCGCCAAGCGCGAGGGCTACCGCTCGCGCGCCGCCTATAAGCTCATCGAGATGGATGATCGCTATCATCTCTTTAAGCCGGGCGGCCGCATCGTCGATCTTGGCGCCGCGCCGGGCGGCTGGTCACAGGTCGCCGCCGCGCATGTGAAGGCGAAAGAGGGCAAGGGCAAAGTCGTCGCCGTCGATCTTCTCGACATGGAGGCGGTCGACGGCGTCGAATTCGCGGTGAAGGATTTCAACGATCCCGACGCGCCGGAATTCATCAGAGAAATGCTGGGAGGTGACGCCGACGGCGTGATGTCGGACATGGCCGCGAACGCCACTGGGCATCGGGCGACCGATCATCTGCGCATCGTCGCGCTGGCCGAGCTTGCCGCTGATTTCGCATGCGACGTGTTGGCGGAAGGCGGCTTCTTCATCGCCAAGGTGCTGCAGGGCGGAACCGAAGGCCAGCTGCTCACGCGCCTCAAGCGCGATTTCGCGACGGTGCGCCACGTCAAGCCGGCGGCGAGCCGTGCGGGTTCGGCCGAGCTCTATGTGCTGGCGACAGGGTTTCGCGGGCGGCGCTTCGAGTAGGCGGCGCGGCTACACGCCACGCGCACGCGCATAGGCCTCGACCTCGGCGATCCGCTCTTTCTTGTCATCGTCAGAAAGAAACGAGGCGGCGAAACTGTTTTTTGCGAACTGCGTCAGCTCGGCTGCTCCTAATGCGAAAGCCTGCTGAATCGCGCGGTAGTTCTCGTTCACATAGCCTCCAAAATAGGCCGGATCGTCGGAATTGACGGTCACGACGACGCCTGCCTCGAAGAGCCGCTGAATCGGATGCGCGCGCATATCGGGATAGACGCGAAGGCGTATATTCGACAGCGGACAGACGGTCAGCGGAACCCGCTCGCGCGCGAGCCGCTGAACCAGGGCTGCGTCATCGATCGCGTGAACGCCGTGATCGATGCGTTCGACCTTCAAGCGATCAAGCGCTTCGGAGACATAGGCGGCGGGTCCTTCTTCGCCCGCATGCGCCACGGCGCGCAGACCGAGCGAACGGGCGCGCTCATAAACCTCGGTGAACTTGCCCGGCGGATTTCCGGCTTCCGCCGAATCCAGTCCGACCCCGGTCATGCGAGCGAGCCAGGGGCGCGCCGCTTCGAGCGTGGCCATGGCGTCCGCCGCATCGAGATCCCGCAGGAAGCACATGAGGAGCCGCGACGTCGGCCCGCCCTCGCGCGCGACGTCGTTCAGAGCTGCGTTCAATCCCTCCACGACTGCGCCCAAAGGAACGCCGCGGCGCGTATGCGCCTGCGGATCGAAAAAGATTTCAACGTGGCGGATGTTCTCCTCGCGGGCGCGGTCGAGATATGCGCGCGCCAGATCGTAGAAGTCTCGCTCGGTCAAGAGCGCCTGCGTCGCCTGATAATAGAGATCGAGAAAGTCCGCGAGGTTTTGGAAATCGTATGACTTCCGCATCGCCTCGACCGAAGCGTATGGGAGCTTGACGCCATTGCGTTCGGCGAGCGCGAAGGCCATCTCGGGTTCGAGCGTTCCCTCAATATGAAGGTGAAGCTCCGCCTTCGAGAGCCCGGCGATGAAGTCTTGGGCTGCGTTCGACATAAGGTCCTCTTTCAGTCGATCTGGCGCTCGCGATCCTCATCGACAAGACCTCTCAGCCCTCGCTTGTCAGGCAAGTTACACGCGTTTTCGGCGCCCGGTCAGGTCGTCGCCCGCATTGGGCGCGAGCGGCAGGAAGCTCATTACCGAAAACATCGAGATCAACGCCACGACAATGAAGGCCGGCGCGAAGTCCGCGGCCTGCAGCGCGCCGCCGCCGCGCAGCGCGCGCGTCGCCTCCAGCGCCGCCGCGCCAATCGCGACGCCCGTCGACAGCGACAATTGCTGCGCGACGGAGGCGAAGCTCGTCGCGCGGCTCATCGCCTCCTGATCGACATCGGCGTAGGCGAGGGCGTTGAGCGCGGTGAACTCCAGCGAACGGAAGAAGCCGCCGATGAGCAGCATGCCCATGATGAACAGATGCGGCGTCGCCGCCGTAAAAGTGGCGATAAAAGCGAGAAAGCCGGCGCAGATAAGCGCATTGACGATCAGCACCCGCCGAAAGCCGAACATCCGCAGGATTGGCTGCGCGGTCGTTTTCATCGCCATCGCGCCCGCCGCCGAAACGAACGTCAGAAGTCCCGCTTCATAAGCGGAGAGTCCGAAGCCCGCTTGCAACAACAGCGGCAGCAGGAAGGGCGTTGCGCCCAATCCAACGCGAAACAGAAAGCCCCCAAAGACCGCCGCGCGGAACGTCGGGATCTGCAGGAGATCGAGGTCGACGATCGGATAGAGCGTGCGTTTGGCGTGGCGGATATAAGCGAAGAGCGCCCCTGCGCCGAGCGCGACGATCAAAACCACGACCGGCGCCGGCGCGAAGCCGCGCCCCGCGATCGTAAAGCCAAAGACCAGGCAAGAGAGGCCGACGCCTGAAAGGATCGCGCCGGCGAGGTCGAGCGGCGGCGTCCATTCCTCGCGCATATTCGGAATGAAGCGCGTGACGAGCATGACGCCGAGCGCGCCGATCGGGACATTGATCCAGAAGATGTAGCGCCAGTGAAAATACGTCGCGATGAAGCCGCCGATCGGCGGGCCGATCATCGGGCCGATGAGCGCCGGAATGGTGAGATAGGCCATGGCGCGCACGAGTTCGTGGCGCGGCGCGGTGCGCAGCAGCACGAGGCGTCCGACCGGCGTCATCATCGCGCCGCCGAGGCCTTGCACGATCCGGAACGCCACGATCGCGCCGAGCGAATTGGACAGGCCGCAGAGAATGGAGCCGAAGGTGAAGACGATGATCGCCGCGCGAAAGACGCGCCGGGCGCCAAAGCGATCCGCCGCCCAGCCCGAAAGCGGAATGAAGACCGCGAGCGATAGAAGATAGGACGTCAGCGCGAGTTTCAGCGCCACCGGATCTTCGTGAAGATCGGCCGCCATCGCCGGCAGCGCCGTGGCGAGCACGGTGCCGTCGAGCTGCTCCATGAAGAGCGCAGTGGCGATAATCAGCGGCGTGACGAAATAGGACAATACGCTCAGCCCGCTTTTGAAAGTGTCGCGTCAAGCCTGACGCCTGTGCACGGACTTCGCGTCAAATGAGCTTCAGCCCTCTGAAGCTGGCATGGCCATGGCGGCCGACGATGAGGTGGTCGTGGACCGTGATGCCGAACGGCTGCGCGATCGCGGCGATGTCCTTTGTCATGCGGATGTCCGCCGCCGACGGCGTCGGATCTCCCGAAGGGTGGTTGTGCGCCAGAATAAGCGCGCTCGCGCCGAGCTCCAGCGCACGCCTGACGATCTCGCGCGGATAGACGGGCGTATGGTCGATGGTGCCGACGCCCTGGACTTCGTCGGCGATCAGCGCGTTGCGCTTGTCGAGGAACAGGATGCGGAACTCCTCCCGCTCGGCGAAAGCCATCGCCGTCCGGCAATAGTCGAGCACCTCCATGAATGAGGAGAGCACAGGACGCTTCTGCAGGGCGCCGCGCGCAAGGCGTTTCGCCGCAGCTTCCACAAGCTTGATTTCGACGATCGCCGCTTCGCTGAGGCCTTCGAGTTCGCGCAGTCTCTCCGGCCGCGCCGCCACCGTCTCGGCGAAGGAGCCGAAGCGCGTGATCAAGGCCTTGGCGAGCGGCTTCACGTCGCGGCGCGCGATCGCGCGAAACAACAGCAGCTCCAGCATTTCGTAATCGGCGAGCGCCGCTTCGCCGGCATCCATGAAGCGATCGCGCAGTCGCTGCCGGTGACCGTGATAGTGGGGCGCGGACTCGCGCAGGCCTGAGCCGTCGCTGGAAGCGGCGTCAGCCGCCTTCTTCATGCGTCGGCGCGCGCGGCAGAGGGATTGTCGAGCCCCGCCGGCGACTTGGTGAAGACTTCCGCGCCCGTTTCGGTGACGCCGATGGAATGTTCAAATTGCGCGGAAAGAGAGCGGTCGCGGGTGACGGCGGTCCAGCCGTCCGACAATATTTTCACCTGCGAACGGCCGAGATTGATCATCGGCTCAATGGTGAAGAACATGCCCGGCCGCAACTCGACGCCCTCGCCCTTGACGCCATAGTGCAAAATATTCGGCTCGTCGTGGAAGACGCGCCCGAGCCCGTGGCCGCAAAAATCGCGCACGACCGAACAGCGCTCGCTTTCGGCATAGTGCTGAATCGCCGCGCCGATGTCGCCGGTCGTCGCGCCAGGCTTGACGGCGGCGACGCCCCGCTCAAGCGCCTCATAGGTCACGTCGATCAGCCGCTGCGCCCGTCGTGGAATTTCGCCGACGGCGAACATACGGCTGGCGTCGCCGTGCCAGCCGTCGAGGATGAACGTCACGTCGATATTGACGATGTCGCCTTCGCGCAAAGGCTTGTTGTCCGGCACGCCATGGCAGACGACATGGTTGATCGAGGTGCAGATCGACTTCCGGTAGCCGCGATAGTCGAGCGGCGCGGGATAGGCGCCATGCGCCATGGCGAAGTCGAAGACCAGATCGTCGAGCGCCTGCGTCGTCACGCCCGGCTGAACGTGTTCAACCAGCATGTCCAGCGCCTCCGCCGTCAGCCGGCCCGCGGCGCGCATGCCCTCGAAATCTTTGGGACCATGCAGCTTGATCTGTCCGCTTTTGCGCGCGGCGGGCGCGAGATGAGATTCGATAAAGGTCATGTAACGTGGCGGCTCGGCTTTCCTGGGCGAAGGGTATGCTCGACAAGGTAATGGTTTGAGGCGGCAACGCAAGGCTGCCGCGGGAGGCCGCCCACGATTCCGCTGGAAAGCGCGCAGCGCGGTCTTGGCGGGACAGCCGCGATTCACTATCAAAGGAAGCATGCGGCTTGCTACCGCGCCACGGGCGCAGGCACAAAAGGGCGTGGAAAGCGGGTGCAGCGAAAGCGAGTCGAGGGGATAGATTTCTGGCGGGGCGCGGCCCTCGCCATCATCCTGGTGAATCACATCCCGGGCAATGTGCTCGGCGCGATCACGCCGCGCAATTTCGGCTTTTCCGATGCAGCCGAAGGCTTTGTTTTTCTTTCGGGCGTTTCGATCGCCCTGGCCTATGGCGAAAAATTCAGGCGCAATGTCTTAGACGCCGCGGCTTCGCTCTACGGCCGCGCCCTGCGCCTTTACGGCGCCCATCTCGGTCTGACCGCGGCGGCGTTGGCGCTTTATGGCGTCGCGAGCTATTTCACGCCCTGGGATTTCATCGGCTCCGAGAACAGCCGCGCCGCGCCTTTCGCCGACCCGGCGCGAGGCGTCGTCGGCATTCTCGCGCTCAGTCACCAAGTCGCTTACTTCAACATATTGCCGCTCTATGTCGTGCTGATCGCGCTTGCGCCGGCGCTCTTCGCATGCGCTTCGCGCGGCGGTTTGCGCATGCTTGCGGCCTCGGCCGCGGTTTATGCCGCCGCGCGCTTGCTGGGGGTCAATGTTCCCACCTGGCCCGAGCCCGGCTACTGGTATTTCAATCCATTCGCTTGGCAATTTATGTTCGCCCTGGGGATCTACTGCGGCGGCGCGCTCAAAACGCGGGGGGTGCCTTATCACGCCATCGCCCATCGAATCGCTTTGGCCTTCACCATCGTTTCGACGCTCGTCGTCTCCAATGCATTCGGCTTGGCACCCGGGCTTGTCGACGCCGCAGGGCGCTATCTCGACTGGGACAAGACGGATCTCGGCGTCGTCCGCATCGTCGATTTCGTCGCCCTCGCTTATGTGCTTCATTTTTCGAAGATCACCGCGGCGCTGAGCCAAACGCGGCTTTTTCCATTTTTCACGCTGCTCGGCCGCAATGGCCTCTCGACCTATTCAAGCGTCAGCCTGCTGAGCGCGCTCGGGCAGATTTTGCAGGAGGCAAGCCTCGCTTCGCCCGCCCTTGACGTCATCTTCATTGTGGCCTGCCTGGGCCTGCTGCGCCGCATCGCCGCCGCCGTCGAGCAATTTACCCTGGTCGCGCCCGCCGCTGCGGAATGAGCGCCAGGGCTGGCGTTCACGGCCGCCATGGTCATAATCAGCGACAGGGAGGCCGGTAATGGCGCAAGAAACGGCGGGCGACAGGCCGGCAAGCGCGGCGGTTCTCGTGATCGGCGATGAAATCTTGTCCGGCCGCACGCAGGACGTGAACACTTGCTATATCGCGAATTATCTGGCGCAGATCGGCGTCGATCTGCGCGAGGCGCGAATCGTGCCCGACGAGACGGAGGCGATCGTCGAGGCGCTGAATGCGCTGCGCGCCCGCTACACCTATGTCTTCACGACCGGCGGCATCGGGCCGACCCATGACGACATCACCGCCGACGCGGTCGCCCGCGCCTTTGACGTCGACATCGGCGAGGATCCGCGCGCTATTGCGCTGCTCAGCGAGCGCTTTTCCGAGGCGGAGCTGAATTCGGCGCGCCGGCGGATGGCGCGCATTCCAAAGGGCGCGGAGCTGATTTTCAACGCCATATCCAAGGCGCCGGGATTCTGGATCGGCAATGTCATCGTCATGGCCGGCGTGCCGATGATCATGCAGAATATGATGGACGTGGTCGGGCCGCGGCTCGCGGCCGGCCCGCCGGTGCTCGTCGAGACAATCGAAGCTTACGGCGTTCCGGAAGGCGCCTACGCCGCGGGACTGGAAGCGATCGCGCGCGGCCATGATGGCGTGAGCGTCGGCTCCTATCCGTCCTTTACGAGCGCCGGATTCAGGAATCAGATTGTGCTGCGCAGTCGCGACGCGGCGCTCTTGGCCCGCGCGACGTCCGCGGCGCGCGCGATGCTCGCGTCGCTGTCGAAGGAAAGCGCGCGCTGACGGCGTGATCGTGGGAGGCTTGAAGCTGATGTACGGGTCCGACAAGATCTTTCCGGTCTCCTGGGACATTTTTCACCGCGACGCGCGCGCGCTCGCCTGGCGTCTCGCTTCTATCGGCGGATTTTCGGCGATTGTGGCGGTGACGCGCGGCGGTCTGGTGCCCGCGGCGATCGTGGCGCGCGAGCTCGGCATAAGGGTCATCGAAACCATCTGCGTCGCCAGCTATCACGAGGAAACGGAGCGGGGCGAGATCCAGGTGCTCAAGCCTCTGACCGACACGATTCTCGCGCGGCCAAGCTCCGAAGTGCTCATCATCGACGATCTCGTCGACACCGGCGCCACGGCGAAAGCCGTGCGGGACACGCTGGCGAATGCGCATTTCGCCACTGTCTACGCCAAGCCGCAGGGCCTGCCGATGGTCGACACTTTCGTCACCGAAGTCTCGCAGGACACCTGGATCTTCTTCCCCTGGGACACGGGCCTGTCGTTTCAGGCGCCGATCGGCGCGCCGGACGCCAAGCCCGAGGGCCGGCGACGACGGCGCATATAATCCGCTTGGCGGCGTCGGGTCAGCGCCCCTATAAACGAGCGCTCCGCGGGCGTGGCGAAACTGGTAGACGCAACGGACTTAAAATCCGTAGGGCCGCAAGGCCTGTGCCGGTTCGATTCCGGCCGCCCGCACCACGCAAGCGTCTTTCCTGTCTAGCGCCATCGCTGAGATTAGCATTCCACATCTCTGCAGGGGATCTGCCTAGACAAGCGCTACCGAGAGCCATTAGCTTAAGCTCGACAGAACCGCCGTTTATCGTCGGCGCTCCGTTTCGGCGCTTTCGAGTTTTTAATTTCAAAGACGTAGGACGATGAAATGAGAAACGATACATCCTCATTTTCACGATCGCTGTTTCAACTCGCTGCGATCATGGGCGCGCTGATTTGCTTCACCCGGTTCGGCCACGCGCAGAATGTCAGCGCTCAGGTGAATTTCATCAACAATGTCGGGCAGCAAATAATCGTCGGAGCCTATGGCCCGACAGGATCGAATCTGCTCCCGGGAGTTTCCTTTTCCGGCGGATGCACCTCTGACTCGAATAACAACTTGATCGTTCCTCAAGGCGCGACCTGCACTGGCTCGGTGAGCTGGCCTTCGGCGCAAAACAAGGTCTGCGCTAACACCCAGTCGATGACAGGTTGTACGCCTGCCTCTCTGCAACCGATGACGATAATCGAAGTCTCCGGCACGGGTTCCGGGCTCGGATATGACATCAGCGTGATCCCGAGAAATGTGGACGCGAATGGCGTCGCCTGCAACGACCCGCAATGGCTTCCGAACTGCACCTATTATGACTACGGCGTTGTACAGTCCGGCTACAACGTGTCCCAGTTGAATCCTATCCAGGTGGACCCTGCCAACCAGCAGAATAAAACTTCATCGCCGGGGTATTGCGCCAGTCAGGGGACCGCAAATTACAATTTCGGCGTTCAAGTCTCCTGCAGCGCTGGCCACGCCACCTTCACCTGCGGAGGGACGCCCTCTTTGGGAACTGCAAACTATCCAAGCGAATGTGGCTACAGCTCGCTCGCGCCGACTCTCCAGAACTGCAAAGGCAATTTGGGGACGAGCTGCTATCAGGCGTTCTTCAGCCCGATGAGCGACGGCGGCAGCAATCCCATGGGAACACAAACTGGCAACGGTCTCTACTACTGCGGCTATCCGTCGGGTACGGTGCAGCCCTACGACCAGTGCGCAAGCCTTAACGATCCGCTCACAATAACCTTCTCTTCGCCGCAGTGAGGCGTAACCGGGCGGCAGCAAGGCCGCGCCGGTTCGACTCCGCCATGCGACCGCTGTCTCGTAGTTGCGCGCCCGGCTTGTCGCCGCACTTTCCCTGGTCTGCAATTTGCTACCGCCTTCAGAAGTTGATCTTCTGAAGGCGGTCACGATGGCGTTCACCGCGATCTGTAACACCTCCGCCGTGAGCGAAGGCGGCATGGGCCTCTTTCACGCCGGCAAAAAGAGCGTGCTTCTGGTCTGGCCGACAGGCGGCGAACTCAGGGCCTATCGCGGGCGCTGTCCGCATGCGGACATGCCGTTGAGCGAGGCGACCTTCAACGGCCAGACCGTCATTTGTCCGCACCACCAATGGGGGTTCGACAGCACAAGCGGCAAATGCGTGACGCATCTCGTCCGCAATGCGCTCCACCCCTATGCGCTTCGCGTCGAGGGTGACGAGATTCAGGTCGATGTCGGAGCGGTAAAGCCGGCGCGCGCGTCGGCGCCAGCGTGAATGCGAACTGCAGTCGCGCGCACAGACTTGCGCTCACGGACTTAACCCGTAGGGCCGCAAGGCCCGTGTCGGTTCGATTTCGACTCGCACGCGGATAGGCGCGCGGCCAGCGAGCGGGCGCACTTTGCGCCCTGCCCGTCGTCGGATTTACGCAGCCTTCTTTTGCAGCTCGGCAATATAGGCCGTCGCCTTTTCAACGAGCGCGGCGATCCGCTTCTGCACGACCGGCAGATTGTCCTTCGCCTTGAGAAGCGCCGACCGCAGCTCGCTGATAGCCTTTGTCGTCAGCGGATGCGTCTTCAGCTTCGTCCACTCGGCGCGCAGATCGAGATTCGCCAGCCAGGCGAGCGTCTTCTCGGTCAGCGGATGCGCCTTCGCCGCCTCGACCTTGGCCTTGAGATCAATCGTCGAAAGATAGGCCAGCGCCGCCTTCGAACTTTCCTCGGCATGCTTGCGCGCGACGGGGAGAAGTTCGACAAATTTCACGGCGCCGCGCTTCGTCTCGCGCAGGGCGATCTCCGTCAGAACATTGGCCTTCAGCAGGGCGTAGAGTCTGGCGTTCAGCTTGCGCAGCTCTCCCTCGAGCCGCAGGATCGTATACTCCTGCTGTCTGAGCTGGTTGACGACGCCCTCATGCAGCGAATTGACGCTCTGCAGCTCCGTCCTGGCGCGTTGCAGCTCGGCGTCCAGCTGATTCACATGATCCCTGATGGCGTCGACCATCGGGAAAGAAAACTTACCGGCCTCGAGATCGGCCAGTGCGCGTTCGCCATCCGTTTTCGTAGCCATGCTCACTCCTCTCGCTCCGTTCGAACGACCATCAGCGGCCGATGGTTAAGACTTCGTTTCGCCCGGCGAAAACATCGGCAGTTTTTACAGTGGCGCATCGTCGCGGCGCGACGGCGCAGCCTACACCCGCCGCGACAGCGAGCGCAGGAATCCCTGCATCTCGTCCGTTAGATCGGTCTCGATCGCGGGCGCCATCTTCAGCAGCATATTGGCGATGAAGGCCTGATCGTTGCGCGTCTCGGCGAGGCATTCCTGCAACTCCGGCACGCTGTCCTCGATATGCGCCATGAAGGCGACGCCCTTTTCCAGCGTTTCCGTCCATTTGGCGCGCGTCCACAACGCCAGCGGATAGACGATCTCGTTCACGAAATTCGATTTGCGCGCCTTTTCGAAGAAGCGCAGGCCGGCGTTCCAGTTTTCGCGCGCGCGCATGGGCGGCGGCGGGATGTCGCCGGCAAGCATTTTCTGCGCGGCCTGCCCGACATGATCTTCAAGGCTCATCGGCGAGGCGATGGGCGAACGGAAACTCCACAGCGCCGTCGAACCTGGATACTCCTGGCCGAGCTGCTCGGTGAGCGCCGCGTCGACCTTTTCAACCGCGGCCTTGTCGCCTTTCAGCGCCGCGGCCATGCAAAAGGCAAAGAGCGCGTCTCCCCCGTAATTCACCGCGGCCGCGCCTTTGATCTGCTGCGGCGTCAGCTGTGGCGTCGCGCCGTCGGCGGGAACCTCGACGTCGCCCGCGCGCAGCGCCGTGATGAAACTCGTGATCTCGAGCCACGGCACATAATTCGCGATGAAGGCGTCGGGATCGACATGCACGATCGCGAGATTGAGCGGTTGCTTTCGTTTTTGCAGTTCCGCCATATCGGTCATAGAGCGCCTTTCATTCTTCGGCGAGCAGCACGCCGGTGAGGCAGACGTCGCCCTCGTCGACGACGAGTTTGATCGGCGTCAGCCGTTGGCCCTGACAGGGGCCGATGAAGCAGTGGCCGGTGTCGATGTCGAACTGCGCATGATGCCTGCCGCATTCGAGGAAATTGCCTTCCTCGTCCATGAAGTGGCCGGGATTGACGTCGAGCCGCTCGCCTTCATGCGGGCAGGCGTTTTCGAAACCATAGAAATTGTTGCCCTTGCGCGTGATCAGGATCGGATAGGGGGCGGCGTCGCCGCCCTCCTCGGCGCGCATCAGGACGAATCCCGTCGCCTCGGAGTCCTCGATCTCCTCTGTCCGACAAATCACATAGAGTTCGTCCATCGGCTCACCTTTCGGACAAAGTCGCGCGCCACGCCGGCGCCAGGCGCCCTTGCCCTGCCCTGTAGCAATCGATGAGCCAGACGCGACTTGACCATATAGGCAATTCACTATAACCCATGCGCATGGGCGTGAACCGGGCGTCCAATACATCCCCCAGCCGAGATGACCGAAGACTTGCTCGCGCCCAAGGCGCCACCCGACGACCACCTCCTCAAGGCGCAGCTCGTTCGCAAGATCGAAGCGCTGCTCAAGGAGCGCGGGTTGAAACAGGTGCAAGCCGCGCAACTCTTCGGCGTCAAGCAGCCGGACGTGTCGAAGCTGCTGCACGGCGATTTCCGGCAGTTCTCGCTGGAACGGCTCATGCGATTTCTCGTCGCCCTGGGGCAGGACGTCGAGATCGTCGTGAAGCCGCATCATGAATCGGCGAAGTCCGCGACGCTCAGCATCGCGTGACCGCAAATCAAAAAGGATTGCAATGAACGCCGCCGCGCGTATCGACGCTAATTTCACCGCCGTTTCCAGCGAGGCGCTGGAGACCAGCATTCAGAACGCCAAGCGCGCGCTGCTGTCGCTCGGCAAAGGCGATGGCCATTTCTGCTTCGAACTCGAAGCCGACACCAGCCTCTCGGCTGAATATGTGCTGATGCGCCATTTCCGCGCCGAGCCGGTCGACGCGGAACTCGAGCGCAAGATCGCGGTTTATCTGCGCCGCTGTCAGGGCGATCACGGCGGTTGGCCGCTCTTTCAGAGCGGACCTTTCCACATCAGCACCAGCGTCAAGGCGTATTTTGCGCTCAAGATGATCGGCGAGGACATCGACGCGCCGCATATGGCGCGCGCGCGCGCGGCGATCCTCGCCTATGGCGGCGCCGCCAAGAGCAATGTGTTCACGCGTTCGCTGCTGGCGCTATACGGCGAGATTCCGTGGCGCGGCGTGCCGGTCATGCCGGTCGAAATCATGCTGCTGCCGAAGTGGTTTCCGTTCCATCTCGACAAGATTTCCTATTGGGGCCGCACCGTTCTCGTGCCGCTGCTGGTGCTGATGACGAAAAAGCCGCGCGCGAAGAACCCCAGGAACATTCACATCGCCGAACTCTTCACGACGCCGCCGGAAGAGGTGAAGGTGTGGCCCAAGGGCGAACACCAGACCTGGCCCTGGGCGAATATTTTCGGGCAGATCGACAAGCTTCTGCGTTTGATTGAGCCGCACATGCCCAACGGCCCGCGCGAGCGCTCGATCGAACTGGCCATGGAATGGACGACCGAGCGTCTCAATGGCGTCGACGGACTGGGCGGCATCTTTCCGTCCATGGTCAACAGCCTGCTGATGTATGACGTGCTCGGCGCGCCGGACGCCGACGAGCGCAAGAAACAGGCGCGCGAGGCGATCGAGCGGCTGCTCGTCGTGACCGATATGGAAGTCTATTGCCAGCCCTGCGTCTCGCCGGTGTGGGACACCTGTCTGACGGCGCACACCCTTCTTGAGACGGGCGACGAAGACGCGCGCGAACAGGCGCGCCAGGCCTGCGAATGGCTCGCGCCCTTGCAGGTGCTCGACGTCAAAGGCGACTGGGCGGCGCAGCGGCCCGACGTTCGGCCCGGCGGCTGGGCCTTCCAATACGCCAATGCTTATTATCCGGACGTCGACGACACGGCCGTCGTCGTGACGGCGATGGATCGCCTCACCGCGAATGACGCCTCCCGTCCCTATGACGAACGCATCGCCCGCGCCAAGGAATGGATCATCGGCATGCAGTCGAAGAACGGCGGCTGGGGCGCCTTTGACGCCGACAACACATGCCATTATCTGAATCACATCCCCTTCGCCGATCACGGCGCGCTGCTCGATCCGCCGACGGCGGACGTCTCCGCGCGCTGCGTGTCCATGCTGGCGCAGCTCGGCGATACGATCGACTCGAGCGAATGTCTCAAGCGCGGCGTCGACTATCTGCTCAAGGAACAGGAAAAGGACGGCAGCTGGTTCGGCCGCTGGGGCGCGAATTACATCTACGGGACCTGGTCGACGCTGTGCGCGCTCAACGCCGTCGGCCTGCCGCACGAGCATGACGCTTACCGTCGCGCCGTCGGCTGGCTCGTCGCGATCCAGAACGAGGATGGCGGCTGGGGCGAAGACCTCGTGAGCTACAAGCTCGATTATAAGGGCTATGAAAAATCGCCCTCGACAGCTTCGCAAACCGCCTGGGCGCTGCTCGCGCTGATGGCGGCGGGCGACGTCGATCATCCGGCGGTCGCGCGCGGGATCGCCTATCTGCAATCGACGCAGAACGACGCCGGCCTATGGAATGAGGCGCGTTTCACCGCGACGGGTTTTCCGCGCGTCTTCTATCTGCGCTATCATGGCTATGGAAAATTTTTCCCGCTCTGGGCGCTCGCGCGCTATCGCAATTTGAGGCGCGCCAACAGCAAGCGCGTGCAGGCCGGGCTCTAGAAGCATCTTCCCGATAAAGCGATACGGCCCTTGGCCGGAGGAGCAATGGCGCGCACTGCTGGCCGCAGAAAAACCGCCGAACTGAGCGCCCTCGCGCCGATTCTCGTCATCGTCGGCATGAAGCGCGAGGCCGCCTGCGCCGCCGGCGAAGGCGTCACGACGCTGTGCAGCGGCGCGAATGTCGGGCGCCTGCGGCAAGCGCTCGATGCGCTCGGCGGAACCGATTTTTCCGCCGTCGTCAGCTTTGGACTGGCTGGCGGACTGGATTACGCGCTGGCGCCCGGCCATGTCGTCGTGGCCGACGCCATCGTCGGGGGCGACGCGCGGCGCGACACCCATTCGCGGCTCTCGTCAGTGCTGATGAAAGGCGCGGCCGCCGCCGGCTGCAAGGTTACGCCGGGGGCCATCATCGGCGTCGACCAGCCGGCGATGAACCCGGGCGCCAAGGCGGCGCTGCGCGAAGGCGCCCAAGCGGTGGCGGTCGACATGGAATCGCATCTTGCCGAAGAATTCGCGCGGCGGCGCGACATTCCTTTCGTCGCGCTGCGCGCGATCAGCGATCCGGCGGCGCGCGCGCTGCCGCCACTCGTCGCCAAAGCGCTGACGCCTGAAGGCGACATCCGCGCCTTCGGCGTCGCCCGCGAGCTGATCCGCGGGCCGCATCAACTTGGCGGCATGATTCGGGCAGGCCTCGACTCCCGCGCCGCCTTCGTCTCGCTAAGCCGCTGTGGGCCGTTGCTCGGCCCGTTGCTGCGCCTCGTGCTCGCGGATCTCTGAGAGCTTGGCGATGTTTTCGTCATAGACATATTCGGCCGGGCGCTGATTCTCGAGCGAAACGTCAGGCGCCATCGGCCCCTCGGTGCGCACCCCAAAGAGCGCGACGGCGGCGGCTCGCCAGGGCCGACGGACCGAATCGGCGACGGCGGTCGCCTCAAAACCCGAGTGCACCATGCAGTCGGCGCATTTCTCGTAATTGCCGACGCCGTAAGCGTCCCAGTCTGTCTCCTCCATCAGCTGCTTGAACGTCGGCACATAGCCTTCGCCGAGCAGATAGCAGGGTCGCTGCCAGCCAAACACCGTGCGCAGCGGCATCCCCCAGGGGGTGCAGCGATAGCTCACATTGCCGGCCAAAAAATTCATGAACAGCGTCGACTGGGTCAGGTCCCAAGCCTTCCCGCCCCGGCCGCGACGCAGAATGGCGCGGAACAGTTCCTTGGTGCGCGTGCGGTTGAGGAAGTGAGTCTGATCCGGCGCCCGCTCATAAGCGTAACCCGGCGAAAGCGTCATCCCGTCGACGCCGAGCGCCGTTGTCGCGTCGAGGAATTTCGCGACGCGCTCGGGATCGGCGTCGGAAAAGAAGGTGCTGTTGGTGGTGACGCGGAAGCCCTTGGACTTGGCGAGTTTGATCGCCTCGACGGCGCGCTCATAGACCCCGTCCTGGCAGACCGCGCGGTCGTGCATCTCCTTGTCGCCATCGAGATGGATCGACCAGGTGAAATAGGGGCTCGGCTTGAAGAGGTCGATCTTCTTGGCGAGCAGCAGAGCATTGGTGCAGACGATCGCGAATTTACGCCGCGCGACGACGCCTTCGACGATCTGAGGGAGCTCCTTGTGCAGCAGCGGCTCGCCGCCGGCGACCACCACCACCGGCGCGCCACATTCGTCCACCGAGCGCAGCGCGTCCTCGACCGATAGCCGCTTGTTGAGGATATGATCGGGATAGTCGATCTTGCCGCAGCCGGCGCAGGCCAGATTGCAGCGGAACAGCGGCTCCATCATGAGCACGAGCGGATAGCGCCGCACGCCCGTGAGGTGCTGCTTGAGCAGATAGACGCCGATCTTGGCGATATAGCGGAACGGAATGGCCACGGCTGACCCCTTGGAGACTTGACGGGTTCAAGGCCCATCAGCGCGAGTCGCGGCCGAACGGCCCAGCCGCAGACAGTAATCTCGCCGTCTAGCACGAATCGTTCAGGAAGGGGAAGCGGGGCGCCGCGCCGCACCCGCCCCCAAGGTCCGATGCGCGGCGCGCATCCGCCGGGAGCGCCGCCGACGCGCTGCGCCGCAGCGGCGGTCCGCCCTTGCGCCGGGGCGCAAATCCGTCTCAATTCGCCGGCAACGTCACCAACCCACATTGCTTTTTCCAAGGGAGCGGACATGCGCAGCCGGCTGGTTCCAGCGTCGAGAGCGTCTGCGCGATGACCACCTCCGCGCAGCAGGCGCGCGGCGCCGACGCCTCGGCCCCGCGGCGGCGCTTCGGTCTTTTCGACGCTCTGATTTCGCCGCTCGCGCGCCTGTGGAGCGGCGATCTCAACCTCGGCCGCGTCGGGATGGCCGCCGCCCTGCCCGTTCTGGGCTGGGTCTTCTACACAACCTCGTCCGGCATGATCGACATCATGCAGAGGGAGCCCGGAGACGTGATCGGGATCGCCGGCACGCTGATCGCGACGACCGCCGTCCTCACCATGCTCGCTGCGACATCCTGGTCGCTCGGCGTCGATCTTGCGGCGCTCATCGCGCGGCGGCGTATGGCCCGCGAACGCATGATCATCAAGACCGGCGTGACGGCGCTGGTCTTCGCCTTCGTCTTCTCGATCTCCGCCTTTTTTTCATTCACCTACTACTACAACAACATCTTCAAGCTCTCCTCGCGCAAGATCGTCGCCGAGCTGGCGCCGATGGAGCTTGCGACGGAAGTCCTGCTGCCGGCGACGAAAGACATCGCCGCCGCTTTCGAAGCGGCCTCCGCGCGCATCGCCGCGACGCCCAGCTACAAGGCCTATCTCGATTCGATCGACGGCCTTATCGACACCGCGCGGCAAGCGGGACCGGCGCTGCGCGACGCCATTCGCAAGCGGCAGGAGGCGCAGCAAGCGGTCATCGCGCAGGCCGCGAGCCAGGCCGCGCTGGAAATGGAAAGCGCGCAGGCGGCGATGCGTCAGCTCGAGGATGCGCGACGCGAAATCGAGGCGCTTGAGCGCAGCATCGCCGAACTCGACGTCATCATCAAAGCGAAGCAGGACGAGATGACGTCCATGGCCGCCACGGCGCGTCAGGAAGAACAGCTCGCCGTCGACGCCGCGCACGGACTCGATGGGATGGGCGCGGCCTGCGGCCCCAATTGCCGCGGGCATCAGGAGAAAGCCGCCGAAGCGATGCGACGCGTGTCGGCGCTCAGGCAGACGCTCGCCGGCCCCGCGAACGAACGCGCCAACGCGGTGAAGCGGCGCGACGCGCTCAACGCCCAGACGATCACGCTGAAACAGAAGGCCGAGACCGCGAGCGCCGCTTCCGGCCGGCCGATGCCGAAGGGCGAAGCCGCGCTCGATCTCGACGCGACGCTGCGCGACCTCGCCGCGCTGCGCGACCAGCTGCGCCTTGAGCCGACATGGCGCGCCGTGCGCGACGCGAAGCCTCTATGCGAACCGATTCTCGCGGCGGCGCGGCAATCAAATGCGCTGCCGGCAAGCGTGCCGCGCGACTTCACCTGCGAACCGCAGGGGGAGGCGCGCGATCTGCTCTCGGCGCGCGACGAAACGATCGCCGCGCGCGCGGCCTTCGATAAAAAATGCGGGCTGGAAGCCGGGCTGCGCGACGAACTCTCAGCGATTGTCGCCAAGATCCGCTCGGCGCCGGCGTCTGACAGGGGCGCCGCGGCAAACGGCTTCACCGACGCCAAAACTCTCGTCGACGCCTGCGTCGTCTCCGGCAAGGCGGCTGGGCTTTCAGACGACGAGGTGCGCGAGCTTTTGAAAAAAAGCGACGCCTATTTGCGCACGCACAGTTCCGAGCGCAATAAATTCGAACTGGCGCGCGAAGCCTTCTGGAGCTTCACCCCCGATTCGACGATGGCGATCGGCGTCGCGATGGCGCAGGACGCTTTTCTGTTCATCATGAAATTCCTGTCGGAGATTTTCAAACGCGGCTATGAGGCGCGCGAGCGGCGTCAATTCGCCGCGCCGATCGATCTTTCCGACGATGAGGAGCAGCCCGTCGACATCCGCGCGATGAAAGCCGTCCTGCGCGCGGCGCGTCCGGTTCACGGCGACATGAGCGAGATCGACCCTGACGCGGAAGCAATGTCGGCGCTGCCGCCGAATGTGCACGACAATATCGTCGCTATTCTCAATCGGCTCGTGCGCGATGAAATCGCTCATGTCGACCGCAAAGGCGCCTATCTCGTCGACAACGTCACCGTCGGGCAGATTGAGGCGCGGCTCTTCGCGGCGCTGAAGCCGCGCGCCGCCCGCGCCTTGCATTACTCGGCCGACGGCGTCGTCAGCGGCCCGCGCGCCTATTACTCGGACGCCGGCGCCGCGAACCTGCCACGGCGGCGCTCCGGCGCGCTTGAGCGCTACCTCGTCGCCGAACCGATGGAGAGGCGTTCGCCAGGTTAGAGTTCAGGCGGCGACGGGGGTTGCGCGCGCGGCGGCGCGCAACGACGGAAGGTAGCGCAGGCAAAGACCCTGCGGCGCGTGCAGCAGACCGGAAACGACGCTGATCTCGCGCCAGCGCGGATAGCTCGCCGGCAAAAACTGCAGCGCCAGGCCGACAGCTCCGAGAAACTCGGTCTCGCTCGCAAAATCGTCGGCGCCAAAGGTCAGCGTCGCGTCCTGGCCCGTTTCGGCGCCCCGCGCCAGAAATTCGAGCGTTGGCGTCGCCCAGCGGGTCGCTCCCAGCGCATCCTCCAGCGCACTCCAGACGTCCCGCGGATCGATGAAGCGAACGAGGTAACGCGCCGGCGCGGCGTTGTAGCGCGTCGCCTCGTCTTCGGTCACGAGATCCGGTCGCGCGTCGAGCTCGGCGTCCGCCATGGCGAGGAGCGCCGCCGGATGTCGGCGCCAGTCCGCGGCGCTCGCGCTCCAGACGGCGCTCTGCTGATAGAGGCGTCCGTGGCCGCTTTCGCCGTCTTCAGGCCGGAAACGCGCGCGCAAAAAAATCGCGCGGCGAGAATTCGGCTCCGGAGCGATCCGCGCGATGAAGGAGCCGCGTCGTCGAGAAGCCGGATCGACGAGATCAGGCTCGAAGCGGCGAAGCGCCATCAGACGCGGCGGCGAAAGCAGCCGGTCGTCGGCCGGCTGCAGATTGCAGCTGCGCAGGGTCACGCCATAGCCCGCGGTCGCCGGCACGCGCAGCGTCGCGCCAAAAGCGAGCTTCCCATAGTGCAGCCGTTCGAGAGAAATCTCGGCCGTTTCGTCGCCATTCGGCGCAGCTATGCGCATCGCGCGTCCTTTCGCGCGGGAAATCCGCGCGATCACCCTATGCGCAGAGCCTTAAGCAAGAATTGACGTAAATTCGCTTTAAAGCAGGTCCCGAAAAAGTTGACAGACTTTTTCGATGAGGACCTGCTCCAACATTTTGATTTGAGCGATTCCCTAGCCATCACATGATTCCATGTGATGGGGAAGCGCTTCAGGCGATCTCCTCGATGCGCGCGTCGAGCTGCGGGTAGGAAAAGGTGAAGGCGCTGTCGAGGCCGAGCGCGGCGTAAAGAAACGGCTCGGCGGTGAGAAACGGCCGCCAATATTCATTATAGGCGCGAGCCCCTTCGAGGCCGGCGCGGCGAAACCGGCGCTCGCCAGGCTGATGCGGATCGATGTTGGGATTCTGAAAGCGCTTCACGAAGCCATAGGCCGAGCAAACCGTGAAGCGCACCGATGCGTCGCCGTTCGGCGACTCCAGAGCCCGCAGCCGATCCAGCCATTGCACGGCGCGCAGCGATTTGCGCAAAGCGTGCAGCGCCACCGCCGGATCGCAGGCATAGGTGAAGGCGCTGGGCCCAAGGCGGGCAAACAGGCGCTCGTACTGCGAGAAGACGACGACGAGCCGCTTGAGCTTTTTCTCAGGCGCCAGCGCCAACCGATCGATGAGGCGCGCGAGATTGCCGGACCAGCCGGAATCCTCGAGCCGCACCAGCGGCAGCACGATCACGATGGCGTCCGCCTCAAGCATCTGCCTGGCGAGCTTGGCTTTGACATCATTGAGAATGGCGACTTCGGCGCCGTCCGGCGGCACGGCGATCTCGCCCGCCGAGTCGATGATCTCCAGAAGCCAGGGCCCCCGTAGCACCGCCGCCGGCGGGGCTTCGCCGTTGACCGTCAGGCGGAAGCGATATTCGTAGGTGTCGAGCGTGTCGGTGGCGAGGCCGCCCTCGGCGAATTCGCGCCGCAGCCGCTCATAGTCGCCCTGTTCGACCGACAGCAGGCTGGCTTTCTTTGGCTCGGCGCTCTCGGCGAAATATTCCGCCTCGGTGATGGGCTGCAGCGCGGGGCGCAGGCGCGGCGAATAGCCAAAGGCGCTTTGCGCGACGCAGTCGACGAGCGAGGCGAGCAGCGACGACTTGCCGCCCTTCTTGGGGCCGATCAGACAAATTGAAAGTCTTTCGGTCATTCACGCCTTCAACTCGTTGGAGCCAGCCTCTAGCGCGACAATACAGACCGATGGCGCCTGGCGAAAGGTGACGCGCGCGCCCCGGCCGTGGTAAGCGCGCTCATGCTTGAAGGCCTTCCCCCCAATAACGCCAGCCACATGCTGCGCCTCGATTGCGACGAAAAACGCGCCCGCGCCGTCGCCGACCTCATCGTCGAAACTTTCGAGCCGACAGAGACCGCCGCCGCCGCCTTCGAACTGGATGACGGCCCCCGATGGTCCGTCGAGGTCTATTTCGCGACCGCGCCCGACGAAGCGCAGATTCTTGCCCTGATCGAGGCCGCCGCCGACGCCGAAACGGCGCGGGCGGCGCGCTTTTCGACTGTCGCCGAGCAGGACTGGGTGGAGAACGCTCTTGCCGGATTGGCCCCGGTCCGCGCCGGCCGCGTGCTGGTGCATGGCGCGCATGATCGGGGCCGGCGGCGCGCGAACGACATCGGCGTCGAGATCGAGGCGGCGCTGGCTTTTGGCACCGGCCATCACGGCACGACGCTGGGCTGCCTTAGGGCGCTCGAGAGAATCGCCAAGCGCCGGCGCCCACGCCGCATTCTCGACGTGGGGACAGGCACCGGCGTTCTCGCGATCGCCGCCGCGCGGCTCTTTCGCCAACGCGTCGCCTGCGGCGATATCGATCCTGTCGCCGTGGCGACAGCCTCGGCCAACGCCCGCGCCAATGGCGCCGGCGCCGATGTTCGCCCGGTCGTCGCCACCGGGCTGCGCCATCCGTCGCTGCAAGGCCAATATGATCTGATCTTCGCCAATATCCTGGCGAAGCCTCTGCGCCTGCTTGCGCCGGAAATTGCCCGCGCCGCGGCGGCTGATGCGGAGCTGGTGCTTTCGGGACTGCTGGCGCGCGACGTGCGCGGCGTGCTCGACGCCTATCGCGCCCAAGGCTTTTTCCTGGCCGAGCGGGGCGACATCGAGGGCTGGGCGACTCTGGCGTTGAGGAGAGGCGGATCGTCCAGCGCCCCCTCCCTGTCCCTTCCCCTTTAAAGCGGGAGAGGATTGGGAAGGGGAAAGGCGCGCGCAAAGCATTGCCCTGCGGCAGGCGCGCGACTAGCTTTGCTCCATGTTCGAAGCGAAATTCCAAACATTCGTCGACGACGCCATGCGCGGCGACGGCGCGGCGCGCCTCAGGGCGCTGCGCACTGAGTTGAAACGGCAAGGACTCGACGGCTTTCTCGTTCCGCGCGCCGACGTCCATCAAAACGAATATGTGCCCAAATGCGCCGAGCGCCTCGCCTGGCTGACGGGCTTCACCGGGTCGGCCGGCTTCGCCGTCGTGCTGGAGAAAGAGGCCGCGCTCTTCGTCGATGGCCGCTATGTCATTCAGGTGCGCGGCGAGATCGACGCGAAGCTCTTCAAGCCGCTCGACATCGCGCAAACGACGCCCGCCGCCTGGCTCAGCGGACAAGCGCGCGAAGGCGCGCGCATCGGCTATGACCCCTGGGTGCACACCAGCGCGCAGATCGAACGCTTCGGGAGAATTCTCGCGGAAAAGAAGATCGAACTCGTTCCGCTCGACGCCAATCCGATCGATGCGCTTTGGATCGATCGCCCGGCCGAGCCGAAAGGCGCGGTGGCGATTCATCCGGCGCGTTACGCCGGCGAGAGCGCCGGCGCCAAGATCAAGAAGCTGCGCGCGGCGCTGAAGGATGCGGACGCGGCGTTGATGTCCGATCCGCATGCGATCTGCTGGGCGTTCAACATTCGCGGCGCCGATGTGGCGCATACGCCGATCCCGCTATGCTTCGCCCTGCTGCCCAAGGACGGCGCGCCTGCGCTTTACATCGACGATGCGAAGCTCGCGCCGAAGGTGCGCGCCGCGCTCGAAAAATTTCTGACGCTGAAATCGCCTGAAAGCCTCGTCGAGGATCTCGTGCAGTCTGGCAAGCGCGGCGCGACCATTCTCTTCGATTCTGCGACGGCGCCAGCGAAACTTGTCGAAACCTTGCGGGCGGCGGGCGGCAAGCCGCGTCTCGCCGACGATCCGGCGACGCTGCCGAAAGCGATCAAGAATGAAAGGGAGCTCGACGGCGCGCGCGAAGCTCATATCCGCGACGGCGCGTCGCTGACGCGATTCCTCGCCTGGTTCTCCGAAACCGCGCCGAAGGGCGGATTGACGGAAATCTCCGCCGCGGAAGCGCTCGAAACCTTCCGCCGCGAGAACGGCGACCTGCGCGACATCTCCTTCCCGACGATCTCGGCTTTCGGCGAACATGCGGCGATCCCGCATTATCGGGTGACGGAAACGAGCAATCTCAAGATCGGTCGCGGCGTCTATCTCGTCGATTCCGGCGCGCAATATCTCGACGGCACGACCGACGTGACGCGCACGGTGGTCGTCGGCCCGGCGTCGAAACAGTTGCGCGAACATTTCACCCGCGTGCTCAAAGGCCATATCGCCATCGCTCGCGCCGTCTTTCCCAAGGGCGTCTCGGGCGCGCAGCTGGATGCTTTCGCGCGGCGTGCGCTGTGGGAGGCAGGGCTCGACTTCGATCATGGGACGGGCCATGGCGTCGGCGCTTACCTCTCGGTGCATGAGGGGCCGCAGCGCATCTCGAAGCTCGGGACGACGCCCTTGCAGCCGGGCATGATTCTGTCGAACGAGCCCGGCTATTATCGCGCCGGCGAATATGGCATCCGGCTCGAAAATCTCGTCATCGTCGAGAAGCGCGAGATCAAAGGCGGCGAACGCGAGATGTATGGTTTCGAGACCATCACGCTCGCGCCTTTCGATTTGAATTGCGTCGAGCCGAAATTGCTGTCGCCGGAAGAAATCATCTGGCTGAACGCCTATCACGCCCGGGTGCGCAAGATCCTATCGCCGCTGGTGGACGCAAAGACGCGCAAATGGCTGCGGGAAGCGACGACGTCGATATGAAAGATCTCGAAACGGATGACGTTGATCGGTTGATCCTCAGAACTCCGCTCGCTCGGAGGAGAATGTCATGAGCACTGGCGCAGAATTTACTCCGAACGAACCCATCGCCGCATTGGCCGGCGAGGCCTTCGCCAAAGCCGTCACGACTCTGGCGCGCGGACACATGCTGACGCCCTTCGGCGTGGCGCGGTCGGAGTCCGGCGTCGATCAGCCGCAGCAGTTCGTCGTCAGCGATGCAGGCAAGATTGATGTCGCCGAAAGCGTCGAGGCGGCGCTGCAATGGCTTGAAGACGAAGCGCCCAACGCCGACGTCTGCATGATTATCCTCGACGGCTATTTCAGCAGTGATGACGGCCGCATCGACGCGGTGGTCGGCCGCGCGCTGTCGCTGAAGCGACAGTTGATGGTCGAGATCGCGTTGCCTTACGAAAGCGCCGAAGACGACGAAGGTCTTGAGTTTTCAGACCCGCAATATCGCTTTTCCGGCGTCGCCGAAGACGGCGTGGAGATCGAAACGATCGACGTCGACGCCGACGCCTTCGACGCGGTGTTTCGCAGCGCCTTTGCGAAACACGCGCCGGCCTAGAGCAGGTTCCGAAAAAGTTGACAGACTTTTTCGAGAGAGAACCTGCTCGGACGTTTTGATTTTGAGCGATGCCTTATCGATCATATGATTCCATGTGATCGGGAAGCGCTCTAGCGGCGTCACGCAAACATCACATAAACGTCACGCAACCTCTATCGCTTCGTCACGTAAACGCAGCCTCCGCGTCGCGAAACCGCAGCGTCCGTCGCGTAGCGTTGCGTCATGGCGTTCACATCGGACCAGCTGGCGAAGCTGACGCGAGACGCGTCACCAAAGCCGCAAGCAGACATCGGCGTCGCCTCCACTTGGGGCCAACGTCTCTTCGAACTTGACCTCGCGGCGGTTCATCTCTTCTCGCGAACCGCGCGCTCCGCGATCGGCAGATTCCTCGCCGTCGCCATCAGCAAGCTCGGCAATGGATGGATCTATCTCATCCTCGCGCCCATCGTCCTCATCGGCCTCGGCTGGCAGGGGCTGCATGTCGCGGCGCTCGCCGGCATGAACGCCGCGCTGCTGCATTTGCTCTATCCGATCATCAAGCGCCGCTTCGGCCGCAGGCGTCCGTTCCAAGTCGACGCGCGGCTGCCGTCGCTGTTGAAGACGCTCGACGATCACTCCTTTCCGAGCGGCCACGCCATGACCCTCACCGGCGTGCTCGCGCCCATCGTCATCGCCTGGCCGGCGACGACGCTATCGGCAGGCCTTTTTCTGCTGTCGATGGCCTGGTCGCGAATCGCGACGGCGCACCACTATCCAAGCGACGTCGCGGCGGGCGTGGCGCTTGGCGCCGGCCTCTCCTACCCGCTCGCGCGCGGGATACTGGCTTATTGGTGAAAGTCACGCCGCCTGCGGCAGGTCGAGCGCGCGCGTAGACGCGGGAATGACGCGCCCCTGCGCGGCCGATAGCGCGCCGTCGACAAGCTCCAAGCCAAGAAAGCGCGCGCGCTCGACCGGGCCCGGCATGGTCAGCCGCTCGGTGAATCGCCGCTCGAAACCGAAACGCGCATAATAAGGGGCGTCGCCGACGAGCAGCACGGCGCGATGGCGCAAGTCGGCCGCGCGCGCGAGCGACTCGCGAATCAGCGCGCCGCCGACGCCGAGCGAACGCGCCCGCGCCGCGACGGCGAGCGGACCCAGCAGCAGCGCCGCACGCCCGCCGGCAAGAACCGGCCAAAGCCGCAGCGTGCCGATAAGCCCGCCGACGCAGTCGGTCGCGACCAGCGCAAGACCCGGCGCCGGCGCCGATCCGTCGCGCAGCCGCTGGCAGGTCTTCAACAACCGCGCGGGACCGAAGGCCTCGTCGAGCAAAGCTTCGCGCGCCGTAAGGTCGCGCGTCGCTTCATCGCGAATCGTAAATGTCGCAAGAGCGACAACCGCTTGCAGCGCGGGGACGTGATTGGGGCATGCAAGTTCAAAGGCCATCTTTTCCTCCCTTAAGAAGGACAAGCGACCCTCGCGCCTGGCGCATGACGCGCCCGCCGAACGGGACTGACAGTAGTGTGAGGCGAATCCTTCTCCCGCTTGCAGGAGAAGGTGGCCCTCGCTTCAGCGAGGGTCGGATGAGGGTCCTCACCCGTCACGCGTTCCGCGTGACACCCTCTCCCGAACTGAAGTCGGCTGTCGCCGACTTCAGCGCTATCTGCGCAAACCGGGAACACCCGGTTTGCGGCGGGAGAGGGTGAGCGCCGACTCAGATCACATGCGTCTCGAGCGGCGGGAAACCGTTGAAGCCCACGGCCGAATAGGTCGTCGTATAGGCCCCGGTTCCTTCGATCAGCACTTTCGCGCCGATCTCAAGCGAGATCGGCAGCTGATAGGGCTGCTTCTCGTAGAGCACGTCGACGCTGTCGCAGCTCGGGCCCGCGACGACGCATGGACTCGTCGGCGCGCCGTCCGCCGGCGTGCGGATCGGATAGCGGATCATCTCGTCGGTCGTCTCGGCGAGGCCGTTGAACTTGCCGATGTCGAGATAGACCCAGCGAATCTCGCTGTCCTCCTCCGACTTCTTCGAGATCAGCACGACTTCCGCTTCGATCAGCCCGGCGTTGCCGACCATGCCGCGGCCCGGCTCGATGATCGTCTCCGGAATGCGGTTGCCGAAATGCTTCGACAGCGCGCGGAAGATCGCATTGCCATATTGCTTCACCGCCGGCACATTCTTCAAATATTTCGTCGGGAAGCCGCCGCCGAGATTGACCATCTGCAGATTGATTCCGCGCTCCGCGAGTTCGCGGAAAATCTCGGCCGCCGACTGCAGCGCGGCGTCCCACATGCGCGGATTGGTTTGCTGCGAGCCGACATGGAACGACACGCCATAGGCGTTGAGGCCCAGCCTGTGGGCATGCTCCAGAACGCCCGTCGCCATCTCGGGGGCGCAGCCGAATTTGCGCGACAAGGGCCATTCGGCGCCGGAGCCGTCGCAGAGAATGCGGCAAAAGACCTTGGAACCGGGCGCCACGCGCGCGATCTTTTCGACTTCCGCCTCGCAGTCGACCGCGAACAGCCGCACGCCGAGCGCATAGGCGCGGGCGACGTCGCGCTCCTTCTTGATCGTATTGCCGAAGCTGATGCGGTCGGGCGTGGCGCCGGCGGCGAGGACCTGCTCGATTTCGACGACGGACGCCGTGTCGAAGCACGAGCCGAGCGAGGCGAGGAGCGAGAGCACTTCCGGCGCCGGATTGGCCTTCACCGCATAGAAGACGCGCGTATCCGGCAACGCCTTGGCGAAGCCGACATAGTTTTCGCGCACGACGTCGAGATCGACGACGAGGCAAGGTCCGTTGTCGCGCCCGTTGCGGCGGCGCTCGGCGAGGAATTCAAGGATGCGGTCGGTCATTGTGGCCCCCTGCGCGGCGAACCGCGCCCAGAATCGTTGAGCGTCAACGGACATGCCGCTCCGTTCGCCCGCGCGCGATGGAGACGCGACGAACGTTGGGTTTAGCTGTCCAAGGCCGCGCGAGCGCAAGCGCTCACACGGCTGGTTGATGCGCCGTTGACTGACCGATGCGAAATGATGCGCGCCTGAGCGCGCACGCTTCCGCGGGTACAGCCATCGATTGGAAGGGGAGAATCCCGATCCGCACGCCCGGCAAGAAAGACAAGCCTCTTCGGTACGCCGACCTTTGGAGGGTCGACAGAGACGAAAAAGCCCGGTCCGTCGTTGCTTTAAGTCGCGATCCTCCGCAGAGACGGAGTTCGCCGGTTCGCCTCCGGCTGCCGGTTTTACGCTGGCGGTTAACCGGCCTCTTGTCCGGATCCCCGCCTACCGACACACGACCACAGGCACGTGCGATTTGGGCAAGGACTTAGATACGCGCTTTTGCCGCTGAGACAAGCGGTTTTTGCGCCATGCGATTATTTTTTCGGCGGGTGATGCATGTTGGTCGCGCGCGCTCGCCTTGGGTCGCCGGCTTCTTGCGCAAGCGAGACGATGAGGCTAGAGCAGCAGTCAATCAGCGAAGGCAAGACCTTGGTTCGGACGCGGGAATGACGCGAATAACACGGCGCCAATTCGCCGGGGCGCTCTCTGCAACAGGCGCGCAATTTGCGCTCAAAGTTCCGGCGCTGGCGGCCTCTGACGTTCCCAAGCCGCGGTTCGGCTTTGAGAACGTCGTCCAGCGGGCGCACGACCTGGCGCTGGCGCCCTTCGACACTGCGGTTCCGCCGCGTCTGCCGGATCCCTTCGACGCTTTGGACTTCGACACATGGCGAGGGATTCGCTTCAAGCGCGAGCATGATATTTTTGCGGGCACGGACGGCGGCTTCCGGCTAGAGACGTTCCATCTCGGCTTTCTCTATCGTCGCCCGATGACGGTGAATATGATCCGCGACGGCATCGCGACGCCGATTCCCTATTCGCCGGCGCTCTTCGACTATGGCCGCCTCAAGGTCGAAAAGGCTCCCCCGGTCAACACCGGCTTCGCCGGCTTTCGCCTGCATTTTCCGGTCAACGAGCCGCATATTCACGACGAGGTCATTTCGTTCCTCGGCGCGAGCTATTTCCGCTTTCTCGGCCGCGATCAGAAATATGGGCTTTCCGCGCGAGCGCTGTGCGTCGAGACCGGCTCCGAGCACGAGAGCTTTCCGTTCTTCCGCGAATTCTGGGTCGAAACGCCGGAGAAGGGCAGCAATCACGCGACGCTCTATGCGCTGCTCGACGGCGAGGCTACGACAGGCGCCTTCAGATTCGATCTCTTCGCTGGACAGGAGAGCGCGCTCGAAATCCAGGCGACGCTTTTCCCGCGGCGCACGGGGATGAAGCTCGGCCTCGCGCCGCTCACGTCGATGTATCTGACCGGCGAAAACGACCGGGATGTGCGCGACGGCTTTCGCTCCGAATTGCACGATTCCGACGGGCTCTTGATCCATACCGGCGCCGGCGAATGGCTCTGGCGCCCGCTCGCCAATCCTCCCCGCGCGCGGATCTCGTCCTTTCTCGACAACAATAATCGCGGCTTTGGGCTGCTGCAGCGCGACAGGACGTTCGAGTCCTATCAGGATCTTGACCTCGCCTATGAAAACCGCCCGAGCTATTTCGTCGAACCTATGGGCGACTGGGGCGAAGGCCGCGTCGAACTGCTCGAACTGCCGACGCGTGACGAAACCAACGACAATATCGTCGCGAGCTGGACGCCGGCAAATTCGCCTGAGCCCGGCGCGCCCTTCGTTTACGCCTATCGTATCACCGCCGGGCTCGACATGCCGCAACTCGCGCCCAACGGCATGGTCGTCAACACCTTCGAGGCGCCGGCGCGAGCGCTTGGCTCGGCCGAGCCCGTTAATCCCGGGGCGCATCGGTTCATCGTCGATTTCGCCGGCGGCGATCTCGCCTATTATGTCGCCGATCCGGGCCAGGTCGAAGCGGTGGCGACGACGAGCGCCGGGCGCGTGCTGCGCGCCAGCGTCGCAGCCAATATGCACATCGATGGTCTACGCGCGCTCTTCGACGTCGCGGTGGAGCCGGGCAGCACGGCCGATCTCCGCCTGTTTTTGCGCGCGCATGGACGCGCGCTCACCGAGACCTGGACCTATCCCTGGACAGCGCCGGCGGCGTGACGCTCAGTCGTCCATGCTCTTGAGCCGCGTCAGGTCGAACGCCTCGACGTCGCGCAACAATTCAACGAAGGCCGTCGCCCAATAGTCAGCCACCGCTTCGCCCTTTTCAGCGCTGGCTTTGGACGCGTCGCCCATGGCGCCCGCAGGCGAGAGGTCCTGCGCCATCCAGCCGAAGCCGGCGGGTCGATCGGCGCGCAACCAGGCAAAATCGCGCTCGAAGTCGAGCGTCGCCGGCGGGAAGTTCTTGGCGCGCGCCATGTCGACGAGGTCCGGCCGGAAAGCGAGCATGAGCGACGTTTCGATTTCGCCGCCATGAATCCCGTGGCGCAGCTCCACCGCAGAGAACAGTCCGTCCGGATAGCCGAAACGCGCCCAGGAGACGATGACCGCCAGCGCGCCGAAACGGGCGCGCAGATCGAGCGCCGTCTGCGAGAGGAGCGCCGAATTGCCGCCGTGTGAATTGAGGAGCACCAGCTTTCTCACGCCTGCGCGCAGGACGCTCTCGGCGATCTCTGCGAGGAGGCGCGACGCGGTCCCGTTTGTCAGCGTCAGCGTGCCGGGAAAGTCGCGGTGCTCGGGCGAAACGCCGACGCTCTGAATCGGCAGAAAGACGGCTTCGAGATCTTCGGGCAGGCGCGCCGCGACTCGATCGATGCATCCTTCCATGATCATCGCGTCAACCCCGAGCGGCAGATGCGGCCCGTGCTGCTCCACCGCAGCGATCGGCAGAACGGCGATGACGCGCGACATGTCATGCGCGCGCATGTCGCGCAGCGAGAGTTCCGACCAGAAGGGCGACGGCAGCATGGCGCGCAGCATAAGCACGTTCCTTGCGAAGGGGAATGCTGGCGGGCGCGCCGCGTATCAGAGCCCCGTCAGTTTCATGAACAGCTTTTGAGCCATCTCGGCGACAGGATATTTGAACAGAAAGAGTGGCGGCATCGGCAGCAGCGCTGCGGCGAGAATGATCGCCAGCAGGCGAATGCTGACGGGCGCCAGGCGCATATTTCGCACAACGCCGACGCTATTGCCGAGATCGGCGAGCGATTGCAGGTCCGGCGTCCCCAGCAAAGGCTCTCTGTCATGAGACGCTTCGCCAAACCATTTGCGCTCGAAATCCTCGACGTATCGCGCGGCAAGCGCCGTGTAGTCGCGCAGTCCCCGTTCTCTGCATTCCATCAGCTTGAAGGCGAAGAAACAGGGCGGACCAAGAAACAGCACGATATCGATGATCACAATCATGGCCGTCGCCAGATAGATCGGCTCAAAAGACGCGCCCGTCGACATTTCCTCGGCGAAACCGGCGGCGACGAGCAGTGAAATGGCGAACGCCAGAGGCGCCAAATGGGTTTGGACGACCTCAAGATATCCGAGGCCTCCGACGCCGTCGGGATGCGTCGGCGTCAGGTGAAGCTCCATTCGGGCCAAGCGCCACAGGAAGCGCCACCAGAGCGCGAGCCGCCAAACCCAACGAAACGCCAGAAAGCGAAAGAGCGGCAGACAGATCATCCAGTACCACAAGCCCGCAAGCGGCATGAGGGCCAAGGCTCGGCCCGATTCGGGCGACGCGGTCTTTCCAGAAAGATGAAGCTGCGCCGCGAAAAGAAACATCAGCACTGTCGCCGCGAGCGAGGTCGCATCCGGAATCCAGGAATTGCTCCAGCGGGCGAGGCTGCGAACTTCAGCCTGCAAGGCGGGAAGCGCCGCTCTCGACGCCACGCCGGAACGCAGCAGGGTCGAGAGAAACGCCCTCGCTTGCCGATCAAACGTAGTTTCGCAAAAGAACAGCAGCGGAATGACCGCCAGCAACCGAATGTGCCCGCCGATGACCGAGAGCGTAAAGAACTTTCCGCGATCGCCTTCAAGCGCCGCCAAGGCGACGAGGACGATCCAGGGGACCAGTCCGAGGGCGATCCCCAGGGGGAGCGTATTCGGCCCCGGACGGACGAGGCCAAGCCGCCTTCCCAGCCTCTGAAGAGGGCCGCCGAGAAGCGAGAATTCGCTGAGCAGGTCGTCGGCGTTTTGCGGGCTGTCGGCGGATTGGCTCATGCACCCCTTCCGATGGTAAGCGCTGGGTTCGTTCGGGCGACGTCTTGCCGCTTTTGCCGGCGACAACGACATACTACCGCATGCGACTTCGCGCGAATGCCGTGCTGCGCCCGAATTCGGAACGGGCGCGCATGGCGCGCGCGAGACAAGGATCGACGCTCATGGCGAATGACCCCTTCACCCGACGCGATACGCTGCGGTTCGCCGCCGTCGCGGCGCTTATCCCCGGATGGGCGCGCGACGAAGGTCGTGATGCATAAGAGCCCGACATGCGGGTGTTGCGGCGCGTGGAGCGCGCGCATGCGCGAGGCCGGCTACGTCGTCGAGGAGATCGTCGAAGCCGATATGCCGTCGGTGAAGAAGCGCCTCGGCGTGCCTGAAGCGCTGTCCTCCTGCCACACGGCTGAGATCGACGGCTACATCGTCGAAGGCCATGTTCCCCCGCAGGCGGTCGCACGGCTCCTAAAGGAGCGGCCGGACGCCGCCGGCCTTGCCGCGCCGGGCATGCCGGCGGGATCGCCGGGCATGGAGGGCGGCGCAGCGGAGGTCTACAGGCTGTATTTGTTCGATGCTTCCGGGCCGCGCCCATTTGGCGACTGGCGGGGCGACAAGCCCGTCTGACCGGGCTCGGGCGGCGCGACGGCTTGATCCTGCGAAAGGCCGAGATAACGGGCGGCGCCGCGGCCGGCCGCCAATCCGGTGGCGAAGGCCGCCTGCAACAGATAGCCGCCCGTCGGCGCGTCATAGTCGAGCATCTCGCCCGCGACGAAAACGCCCGGCAGCTTCTTGAGCATCAGATTGTCGTCGAGTTCGTCGAAGGAGACGCCGCCGGCGGTGGAGATGGCGCGCTCAAGACCTCCGACGCCTGTAACGGTGAGCGGCGCATTCTTGATGAGCCCGGCAAGCGTTTCCGCGTCGCGCGGCAGGCCCTCCCCGCGCGCCTCGCGCAGGAGCCCGATCTCAACTTTCGAGAACCCGGCCTTGCGCAGAAAATTTGCATGCGACTGTTTCTGCGGACGCCGCGACAGCTTGCGCGTCAGGCATTCGAGACTGGTGTCGGGCCGCAGATCGATCGACAGCGTCGTCGGGCCGTGTTTTTGCGTGACGTCGCGCAACTGCGAGGACAGCGCGTAAACCGGCCCGCCTTCCAGCCCGCCCCGCGTGACGACGACATCGCCGCGCGCCGATAACGCGCCATGGCGCAGCAACGCCGTCTTGATCGGCTGGCCTTCGAAATCGGCGCGAAAGATCGCGCTCCATTCGATCAGCGCGCCGCAGTTGGCGGCGACGAGCGGCGTGACCCGCACGCCTTCCGCGCCAAGCCGCGCCGCCCAGGCGCCGTCGGAGCCGAGCCGCGGCCAAGAGGCGCCGCCGAGCGCCAGCACCAGGGCGTCGACCTTGCGGGTGAATTCGCCATCCGGGCCGATCAGGCGCAGCGCCCCGGATTCGGCGAAGCCCGCGAAGTCATGGCGGGTCACGATCGTAACGCCGAGCCGCGACAGCCGAACAAGCCAAGCGCGCAAGAGCGGCGAGGCCTTGAAGCTTGCCGGAAAAACCCGGCCGCTGGAGCCGACGAAGGTCGTCTCGCCAAGCTCGGCGCAGAAATCGCGCAGCGCCTGCGGCGGCCAGGCGCGGATGTACGGCGCGATTCTCGCGGCCGCCGCGCCATAGCGGGAGATGAAGCGCTCCAGGCCTTCGCTATGAGTGATGTTGAGCCCGCCCCGCCCCGCCATCAGAAATTTGCGCGCGGGGCTCGCTTTGTGCTCATAGATGACGACGCGCGCGCCGGCGCGCGCGAGGGCGTCGGCGGCGAATAGACCGGCGGGGCCCGCGCCGATGATGGCGCAGAACGGAGCCTCGGCGTCGCTAATGGAAGAGCCTCCCTTGGGCGGCGTTTTTCGATGCGCAGAATGGCGAAGGTTCACGCCTCCGCTCGCGCCACGCCCGCGTTTCGGTGGCTCTCATATCATGCGCGCGTCGGCGCGCGGAAAAAAAGCTGAAATGACAGTCAAGGCTCTGCCTCAAATTGACGCATCCGCCGAGCGCTTCGAATTTCTCGTTGCGCCGCAGCACGCCGGCGCCCGGCTCGACCGCTTTCTGGCGGAACAGCCGGAGATCGTCGCCGCGCATCTGTCGCGCAGCCGCATCAAGGGGCTGATCGAGGACAGCCGCGCGACCCTTGCCGGCGAGACGGCGCGCGATCCGGCGAAGAAGCTTGGCGCCGGAGATCACGTCACGCTCGACGTGCCGCCGGCGGCGCCGGCCGAGCCGCAGGGCGAAGATATCGCGCTCGCCATCGTCTATGAAGACGCGCATCTCCTGGTCATCGACAAGCCGGCCGGCCTCGTCGTGCATCCCGCGAGCGCGCATGAAAGCGGCACGCTGGTCAATGCGCTGATCGCTCATTGCGGCGACAGCCTTTCCGGCGTTGGCGGGGTGAAGAAGCCCGGCATCGTGCATCGCATCGACAAGAATACGAGCGGCCTTTTGGTCGTCGCCAAGACCGACGCCGCGCATCATGGCCTCTCCCGCCTCTTCGCCGATCACGGCCGCAAACTGTCGCTGACGCGCGAATATCTCGCCTTCGCTTGGGGCGTTCCCGACCGCGCGCATGGGACAATCGACGCGCCGCTCGGCCGCCATTCGACGCAGCGCGAAAAAATGGCGGTGGTGTCGGAAGCGCGCGGCCGCGAGGCGATCACGCATTGGGAGAAGGTCGAGGATTACGGCGTCGCGTCGCTGCTGCGCTGCCAGCTGGAGACCGGCCGCACCCATCAGATCCGCGTGCATATGGCCCATATCGGCCATCCGCTGATCGGCGATCAAACCTATGGCGCGGGCTTTAAAACCAAGGTCGCGAAACTGGCGCCCGCCGCGCGCGAGATCGTCGAGCGTCTCGGCCGGCAGGCGTTGCACGCCGCGACGCTCGGTTTCGAGCATCCGGTGACGAAAGAGGAGTTGATGTTTGAAAGCGAACTGCCGGAGGATCTGGCGGGGTTAAGGGAAGCGCTGAGCGCCACAGCGAAAAGCGGAACCGACCGCGGCTCTTAAAGGTGACGCTGGAAATCCATCCGCTGATGCAGAATGCGGACGACTTCGACGCCCTTTGGCGCTTTCCGGTAAAAGAGCACATGAGCGCCGACAGCGTGCTTCCGGTAGCCGGCGCGAACTTCGTCGCAGGCGCGGCCGCGCTCGGGATCGGCGGCGACATAGGTCATCGCCACCGCGAGTTGGCGAAGATAGTTTTCCGCTTGATCAGCGCCCCAATGGGCGACCGTGTAATTCCAAATGTCTTCGAGGTCAGCCTGCGCTCGCGGCGTGAGCGTATAACGTCTCATCCCTTAACTTCGGCGCGCTTGCGCGCAATAAACGCCTCCATGTCGAAAGGCGTCGCGGCGCCGCTCTCCTCGCCGTCGATCAAGGCGGCGCGCAGGGCGGCGAGCCTGGTCTCCTGCTCTTCGAGCAAGCGCAGCCCTGCTCGGACCACATCGCTGGCCGACCCATAGCGACCTTCGGCGACCTGGCTTTCAACGAAGGCGGCGAGACGATCGCCGATGATGATGGACGTGTTCTTAGCCATGGCGGGGCGGCTCCCAATTTTGGGATACCAAAATATGGTACAGCGATGTTGGGCGCAACTTCGGGAGGCGTTCGCGCAATCAGGCGATGCTTGCTCGCACACGCCGCCCAGATTACCCTTCCGCGTTGCTGATATTTTTGGAGTTTTTGTCATGCGCGCACGCGCTGTTCGCATCCTGCTTTGTTCGTCATTGTCGCTCGTCGCCTCAGGCGCGACGGCGGAGACGCCTGCATCGGGAAGTTTCGTCGCCCGCCAGTCCTGTCCCGCGCTTCAATCGATCAGAACCGGCGCCAATCCGGGCAATGTCAGCGTCGAGCCGGATGGGCATTATTCCATTTTCGCCAAGAACAAGCCGAACGCGACGCATTATCTCATCGATGTCCCCGACGCTCATCCGGGACGCCGGTGGGTCGCGGTCGGCTGCGGCGAGGCGAGGCTCGCTGAGGGCGGCGGCCAGCCGGCGAGCGGCGGCGAACAAGCCTCCGGCGAGCAAGAGCCTGACGGCGGTCCGACGGCGCAAAAGCCGGATTACATCCTCGCCGTGAGTTGGCAGCCGGCCTTTTGCGAAGGCAAGCCCGACAAGACGGAATGCGAAACGCAAAGACCCGACCGGTTCGACGCGACGCATTTCACGCTGCATGGGCTCTGGCCCAAAAAACAATATTGCAACGTCGATCGCCACATCGTCGCCGCCGATAAGGACAACCGGTGGAACGGCCTGCCCGAGCCCGAACTCTCCGACGCGACAAGGCATGCGCTGTCGGAAGTCATGCCGGGAACGATGTCGCTGCTCGAACGGCACGAGTGGATCAAACATGGCACGTGCTTTCCGGGAAGCGTGGCGGAAGCCTATTTTTCACGGACGCTCGCGCTGGTGTCGCAGCTGAATAGCTCCAAGGTTCAGCAACTTTTCGCGGCGCATATCGGCGAGGAAATCACGCGCGACCAACTCAAGGCGGCGTTCAATGAGACCTTCGGCGACGGCGCCGCCGATCGCGTGCGCGTCGCCTGCAAGAGAGACGGCGGCCGCAATCTCATCGTCGAGATGACCCTCGGATTGGTCGGAGACGTCAAACCCGACAGCAAACTCGCCGATCTTATGGCCGCCGCGCCGGCGACCGATCCCGGCTGCCCGAGCGGCGTCGTCGATCCGGTGGGGTTGCAGTAGGCGACGCCCACCGCGCCCTCGCCGGGACACGCGCGGCATCAACTCGGAAGCGGAGATAATCTTTCCCCCGGTTTCTGAAGATGGGGTAGATTTCCGCCATGTCGGCAGTCATTGAGGGCGAAAACGCGCCCATCGAAAATTTCATCAAAAAATGGCTGGGACGGGAAGGCGGCCAGGAACGGGCAAATTACGCCTTGTTTCTCACCGAGTTATGCGACGCCCTTGATCTGCGGCATCCCGACGTTGCCTCCGCCGAACACGAGACCAACGACTACGTGTTCGAACGCGTGGTTCGGGAGATTGGGCGCGACGGAGCCGTCTCCAATCGCCGCATCGATCTTTATAAGCGCAACTGCTTCGTGCTCGAAGCAAAGCAGTCGCGCCTCAAGGGCGGCGAAAAGGAAGTGCGCGGCCAGTCCGACCTTTTCGTCACAGATTCCGCCCCGCGCGGACGCCGGGGCGCCGAGCGCGCATGGGACGTATTCATGCTCAACGCCCGCCGTCAGGCCGAGGACTATGTCCGCCTGCTGCCCGCGGGCCACGAGCCGCCGCCTTTCGTTCTTGTCTGCGATGTCGGCCACTGCTTCGAGGTCTACGCCAATTTTCGGCGCGACGGCAAAGCGTTCGACCAGTTCCCCGATCGTCAGTCCTTCCGCATCTTTTTAGAAGACCTTCGCCGTCCAGAGGTTCGCGAACTTCTCAAAACCATCTGGAAGGACCCTGCTTCCCTCGATCCTGCTCGCAAATCCGCGCGTGTCACGCGCGCCATTGCGGAGCGGCTTGCGGCGGTCTCGAAGGCCTTGGAACGGGACAAACATGCGCCCGAAGACGTTGCTATGTTCCTCATGCGCTGCCTCTTCACGATGTTCGCTGAGGACGTGGAACTGCTCCCGAAGGAATCTTTCACGGAAGTTCTAGAGCGTTGCGAGAAAGAGCCGGCTACCTTTCGTCACGACGTCGGTCAGCTTTGGGAGGCGATGAATTCCGGCGGCTATGCCCACGCCCTTCGCAGAACCGTCGCGAAATTCAACGGCGAGTTTTTCCTCAAGCGCGGCGTGCTGCCGCTTGGGCGCGAGGAAATCGGCGAATTGCGCCGCGCCGCTGAATATGATTGGCGCGACGTCGATCCCTCCATATTCGGCACGCTACTCGAACAGGCGCTCGACCCGAAAGAGCGGAAGCGCCTCGGCGCGCATTTCACGCCACGCGCCTATGTCGAGCGGCTCGTCGTGGCTACAGTGATCGAGCCGCTTCGCGCAGAATGGGGACAAGTGCTCTCGACCGCCGAGCGACAGAAGTCGGACGGCCGCGTCGACGATGCGCTCGCTTCCGCGCGCGCCTTTCACGACAAGCTCTGCGCCACGCGCGTGCTCGACCCCGCCTGCGGCACGGGAAACTTTCTTTATGTCTCGCTCGAACTTCTGAAGCGCCTCGAAGGCGAGGTGCTGGAGGCGCTCGCCGATCTTGGCGGTCAGGAGGCGCTTGTCGGCCTTGAAGGTCATACTGTCGATCCGCATCAGTTTCTGGGCATGGAGATTAATCCCCGCGCAGCGGCGATTGCGGAGTTGGTGCTGTGGATTGGTCATCTGCAATGGCATGTGCGCACAAAGGGCGGCATGCCGTCGGAACCTATTTTGCGCGCCTTCAAGAATATCGTCGTCAAGGACGCGGTTCTGGAAGCCGACAGGGTGCTGAAGCGCGACGAACACGGCCAGCCGGTGACGCGACGCGACGCCGAAGGCAATCTGGTCGAGGTGTACGATTACAACAATCCGCGCCGGCCGGCATGGCCCGACGCGGAGTTTATTATTGGTAATCCGCCGTTCATCGGCAAAGGCGAATTGATGCGCGCGGCGCTTGGGCAAAATTATTTGGACGCACTCGCCTTCGCCCATCCCCACATGAACGAGAGCGCCGACTTTGTAATGTACTGGTGGGATCGAGCTGCTGACATTCTTTCGCGCACTAACCGCGTGCTGAAGCGCTTTGGCTTCGTCACAACCAATTCGATTACTCAAGTGTTCAATCGGCGCGTTGTTGAGAATTGGCTCCGAAATAAGAAACCCGTTTCCATTATTTGGGCGGTCCCCGATCATCCTTGGACAAAAGCGGCATCCCATGCAGCGGCCATCTGTTAGCCACGGTTAAGCCGGAAAGAGACAAGAATAATCGTGCGAGCTACAAACGAAATTGGTGGATTTTCGCGGAGCCCCGACGCGAGTTTCGCCCTGCTCTTTTGACGGTTAAACGCTTTATCGCGACTACAGAAACGACTAAACATCGACATTTTCAGTTTGTAGACATATCTGTGGTGCCAGACCATATGGTTGTCGCATTCGCTTCGGATGACGCGTTTACTCTTGGAGTATTATCGTCACGTCTTCATATCGCTTGGGCGCTGCGGGCGGGAGCTTGGTTGGGCATTGGCAATGATCCTCGCTACTCCAAGTCTCGCTGCTTCGATCCTTTCCCATTCCCCGACGCCAACGACCCGCAAAAGCAGCGAATTCGCGCCATCGCCGAAGAACTCGACGCGCATCGAAAGCGCGTGCTCGCCGAACATGCGCATCTGACGATGACCAGCCTCTACAATGTACTCGAAAAACTGCGCGGGGGCGTCGCGCCGGATGCGCTCGAAGAGAAAGAGCGCCGCATTTTCGATGACGGACTCGTGCTCATTCTGAAAGAGGTGCATGACAAGCTCGACGCCGCCGTCGCCGACGCCTATGGCTGGCCCGCAAACCTGTCGGATGACGATGTTCTCGCCCGACTCGTCGCCTTGAATAAAGAGCGCGCTGAGGAGGAGGCGCGCGGCCTCGTGCGTTGGCTGCGGCCCGATTATCAAATCCCGCGCTTCGGCACGCCAAAGGAGAAGAAGGAACTCGAACTCGTCGGCGGCGAGATGCGCGATGGCGGAGCGGTCGCGCCCGCCGCGAAGAGCGCCTTCCCGAAAGAAGATCTCGCCCAGACCGTCGCCGTCCTAGCCGTGCTCGCCGGCGCAAGCGCGCCGCTCGGCACCGAAGCCATCGCGCTGCGCTTCAAACAGGGCCGCCGCATCATGGCCAAGGTCGAGGCGGTCCTCGCCTCGCTCGCCCGCACCGGTCTCGTCGATAGCGGCGATAACGGCAAAAAGTTCTTGCTACGACGGGCGGCGTGAACCGCCCTCACTCCACCAGCGCGGCCTTGCCCTTCGCCTTCTTGCGGTCGTTGGGGTCGAGAAACACCTTGCGCAGGCGGATCGATTTTGGCGTCACTTCCACGCGCTCGTCGTCCTCGATATAGGCCAGCGCCTTTTCCAGCGTCATCTGGATCGGCGGCGTCAGCCGCACCGCCTCGTCCTTCGACTGGGTGCGGATGTTGGTGAGCTGCTTGCCCTTCAAGACATTGATCTCGAGATCATTGTCGCGCGTATGCTCACCGACGATCATGCCCTTATAGACCTTCCAGCCGGGCTCGATCATCATCGGGCCGCGATCTTCGAGCTTCCACATCGCATAGGCGACGGCCTCGCCGGAATCATTGCTGATCAGCACGCCGTTGCGGCGGCCCTGAATCTCGCCCTTGTAGGGCGCATATTCATGGAACAGGCGGTTCATGATCGCCGTGCCGCGCGTGTCGGTAAGAAGTTCGCCCTGATAGCCGATCAGCCCGCGCGTCGGCGCATGGAAGACGAGCCGCAGGCGATTGCCGCCCGACGGGCGCATCTCGATCATCTCGGCCTTCCGCTCGGCCATCTTCTGCACGACGACGCCGCTATGCTCCTCGTCGACGTCGATGACGACTTCTTCGATCGGCTCGAGGATCTCGCCGTTCTCGTCCTTCTTGAAGACGACCTTGGGGCGCGAGACGCCGAGCTCGAAGCCCTCGCGGCGCATGGTCTCGATCAGAATGCCGAGCTGCAATTCGCCGCGGCCCGAGACGATGAAGGCGTCGCCCATCGGCGCGTCCTCGACGCGCAGCGCGACATTGCCTTCGGCCTCCTTGAAGAGACGCGCGCGGATCATGCGGCTCGTGACCTTGTCGCCTTCCGTGCCGGCGAGCGGGCTGTCATTGACGAGGAAGGTCATGGAGAGCGTCGGCGGATCGATCGGCTGCGCCTGCAGCGGCTCGTTCACGTCGAGCGCGCAGAGCGTGTCGGCGACGTTGAATTTTTCGAGGCCGGCGATGGCGACGATGTCGCCGGCTTCCGCCTCTTCGATCGGCTGGCGCTCGATGCCGCGAAAGGCGAGAATTTTCGACACGCGGCCCTGCTCGACGATCTTGCCGGTGCGGTCGAGCACCTTCACCGCCTGATTGGGCTTTATGCTGCCGGCGAAGACGCGGCCGGTGATGATGCGGCCGAGATAGGGATTGGCCTCGAGCAGCGTGCCGAGCATGCGGAAGCCGCCGTCCTCGACGGTGGGCGCCGGCACATGCTTGACCACGAGATCGAAGAGCGGCGCCATGCCGTCCTGCGGGCCGGTCGGCTCCTCGGCCATCCAGCCCTGTTTAGCCGAGCCGTAGATGATCGGGAAGTCGAGCTGTTCGTCGGTGGCGTCGAGCGCGGCGAAGAGATCGAAGACCTCGTTGACGACTTCCGAGACGCGGGCGTCGGGCTTATCGACCTTGTTGACGCAGACGATGGGCTTGAGGCCGATCTTGAGCGCCTTGCCGACGACGAATTTCGTCTGCGGCATCGGGCCTTCGGCGGCGTCGACGAGCACGATGGCGCCGTCGACCATCGACAGGATGCGCTCCACCTCGCCGCCGAAATCGGCGTGGCCGGGCGTGTCGACGATATTGATGCGCACATCCTTCCAGGTGATGGAGGTGGCCTTCGCCATGATGGTGATGCCGCGCTCTTTTTCGAGATCGTTGGAATCCATCACGCGCTCGGCGACGCGCTGGTTTTCTCGAAAGGCGCCCGACTGCTGGAGCAGGCGGTCGACGAGCGTGGTCTTGCCATGGTCGACGTGGGCGATGATGGCGATGTTGCGCAGCTGCATGTTCAAAGGCCGGCCAGGTAAAACAGCCGCCTCTGCGGCCGCCCGAGAGCGGCCGGGAACTGGAGACGCTGGCTGTTGTTGCGATGCAGCGTCTCATACCTCAAGGCGGGGGAATTTGGAAGCGGAGCCGGGCCGTGGACGCGACCGCGCCGCTAAACCGCCGCGCCGCGCTCGGCCACTGGCGTCCACAGCACCTGCTCGATGCGCTCAGCTCCCGTCGCGAGCATCACCAGCCGGTCGAAGCCGAGCGCGACGCCGCAGGCCGGCGGCATCTCAGCCAGAGCGGCGAGAAAATCCTCGTCGATCGGATAGGTCTCGCCGTAGATGCGGCGCTTCTCCCGCATCTGCGCCTCGAAGCGCCGGCGTTGCTCCGCCGCGTCGGTCAGTTCGGCGAAGCCATTGGCGAGTTCGACGCCGCAGACATAGAGTTCGAAACGATCGGCGAAGCGCGGATCATCGGCGTTGGCGCGGGCGAGCGCCGCCTCGCTCAACGGATAATCCGTCAAAATGGTCGGCCGCTCGCGACCGAGCATAGGCTCGATCTTTTCCGACATGATCTTGCTGAACAAATCCGACCAGCCGTCGTCTTCGACGACCCGTATGCCGTCGCGCGCGGCGGCGCGCGCCAGCCCGTCGCGGTCGTTGAGCAGCGATTCCAAATCAATGCTGGCGTGGGTCGCAAAGGCGTCGCAGACGCTGATGATCTGCGGTTCCTCGAATGGGTCGCAAACGCGTCCCATCCAGGCGAAATCCGTCGCGCCCGCCGCCCGCGCCGCGCTCGCCAGCAGTCCGGCGCAATCCTCCATCAGCCGCAGCGTCGGCGCATCCGTGCGGTACCACTCCAGCATGGTGAATTCCGGATGGTGCAGGGCGGAGCGCTCGCGATTGCGGAAGACGCGCGCAAGGGTGAAAATCCGCTCCTCGCCCGCCGCGAGCAGCTTCTTGCAGGAAAACTCCGGCGAGGTATGGAGATAGAACCGGCTCCGCTCGCCACCCGAGCCGATCAGCTCCGTCGCGAAGGCCGAAAGATGCGTTTCGTTGCCGCCGGATAGCTGAAGCGCTGCCGTTTCGACCTCGGCGAAGCCTTCCGCGGCGAAGAAACGTCGGGTGGCGGCGGCGATCGCCGCCCGGCCCTTGAGAAAGGGCTTGCGGTCGGCATAAACATCCCGGGCCCACCAAGGCGACGCGCGCGTCATAAGGTCTCCGCGAGGCGGGGCCCCGGATTGCCGGCGCGCCCGAAATATGGTCTGACCGCCGTTCATAAACTAGGCCGGCAATAAGGGATACCGACGTGAAAGTCATCGCCAGTTCGATTCGCAAAGGCAATATCATCGAGAGAGATGACGGGCAGCTTTACGTCGTCCTGACCGCCGAGAGTTTTTTCCCCGGCAAGGGCACGCCGACGACGCAGATCGACATGCGCCGCCTCTCGGACGGCGTCAAAACTTCGGACCGCTACAAGACGACCGAACAGGTCGAGCGCGCCTTCGTCGAGGATCAGGATTTCAGCTATCTCTACAATGACGGCGACGGCTATCACTTCATGAATCAGGCGAGCTATGAGCAGATCATCGTGCCCACCGATGTGATCGGCGATCAGGCGCAGTGGCTGCAGGAGGGCATGGTCTGCATCCTGTCGATGTTCAACGGCGTGGCCGTTGGCATTCAATTGCCGCCGCGCGTGACGCTGGAGATCATCGAGACAGAGCCGGCGATGAAAGGCCAGACCGCATCCTCGTCCTATAAGCCGGCGAAGCTCGCAAATGGCGCGCGCGTCATGGTCCCGCCGCATATTCAGCCGGGCACGCGCGTCGTGATCCAGACCGAAGACGGCGCCTATGTCGAGCGCGCCAAGGATTGAGGCCGCGATAACCCTCTCCCATCGGGAGAGGGTCGGTCCGAAGGACCGGGGTGAGGGTTTCCCTTACGACGTTTTGCGCGCGACCCCTCACCCGGCTGCTCCGCAGCCACCCTCTCCCTATGGGAGAGGGTTACGCGCCCCCTACCCCAAAAATTCGCGCAGCTTCTTTTCCACGCCGGCCTTATCCTTCAGCTCGCACTCCCAGATCGTGAGCGCGCGCCAGCCCTGCGCCGCGAGCTTTTCGCGATGCGCCGCGTCGCGCGCGACGTTTCGCGCGATCTTGGCGCGCCAATAATCGGCGTTGGCCTTAGGGCTGCGCGCGCCGCGCCGGCAATCATGCCCGTGCCAGAAGCAGCCATGGACGAAGATCGCCCGCTTGCGGCCGATGAAGGCGATGTCGGGAGTGCCGGGAACGTCCTTGCGATGCAGCCGATAGCCCGGCGCGAAACGCCTCAACATCGTCCGCACGGCGATTTCAGGAGCGGTGTCGCGCCCCTTCACCGCGCGCATGATGGCGGAGCGCTGGGCGCGACTTTCTTTCACGCTCACGCGTAAGACCCCCTCCCCAGCCCTCCCCCGCGGCGCTTCGCTTGCGCGAGAGGGAGCAGAGACCGCCCGTCATATAGGTTGGGGCTAGCGCGGCAACGCTGATCGGGATGGTTCCCTCTCCCGCGCAGCGGGGGAGGGCTGGGGAGGGGGCTCAAGCCGCCTCCTGCACGACGCATGTATTCAGCAACGGCTCCAACAGGCTCGCTGCGATGTGGCGCACGACCGGAACGACGACGCCGTCGCCGGTCAGATGATAGGCGTCACTATAGGTCGCAGGGAGCAAATATTCTTCCGGCAGTCCCATCAGCCGCGCGGTTTCGCGCGCCGACATCAGCCGCGAGCACACCCTGCCCTTGTCGACGACCAGCACATATTGCCGGCTCGAGCCGCCGGCCGGCGTGCGCAGACACCCCGCAACCTCGTCGAAACGCGCCTCGGCGCGCTGGATTTTGACGCCATTCTGATAGCGCGTGCGCCGATAGAGCGTGCCCACCATCTTGCGCCCGGCGCGTTTCGCCTCGGCGATCTTCGCGAGATTGACTACGCTCATCATGGCGATGAGCGCGTTTGTCTCTTCGACGCTGCGCCACGCCACATCGAGCGGCCTGTCTTCGATCACATCGAACAGAGTCGTGTTGCGCAACGGCGGCGCCGGCAAATCCCACCAAAGCCAATTGGCGCATAGCGCTTGCGGCAGACAATCGTGCGCAGCGACAAGCGCGCGCGTGTGGAAGCCGTCATTGCGAGGAGCGAAGCGCCGAAGCAATCCAGCGGCCCCGACATCATTCTGGATTGCTTCGCTTCGCTCGCAATGACGCAGGAGAGACGCCGGAATCGCCACATCCTCGCGCGCCGCGATGATGAACAGCCGCGGGCGCGATTGCGGCACGAACAGCGCCGCGTCGATGACCAGCGCGCCAAATCTGTAGCGCTCCTTCGCCAGCGCCTCGCAGATTTTGGTAAAGTCCTTGCCGCCATGCGAGGTCAGCGCGCCGCAGACGTTTTCGAGAACGATGAGCGACGGCGCACGGCCCTCCTTGCGCAGCGCCTTCATCAAATCCCAGAACGGCCAGAACGTCCCGGACCTTTCGCCCTTCAGTCCCGCGCCGGCGCCGGCGAGCGACAGATCCTGACAGGGGAAGGACGCCCAGACGAGATCGGCGCGGCCTGGCAATTGCGCCGTGGAGATCTCGCGCACGTCGCCGACGTGCAGTTCCTCGCCGCCCCAATTGGCGCGATAGCTCTCCGCCTTTTTGCGATCGAAGTCATTGGCGAAAAGGCAGCGCCAGCCGTCGCCGAGTCCGGCGCGGGCCATGCCGCCGCCGGCGAAGAATTCGTAAAAGCCAGGCCGATCGTCCATGCGCGATTCGCTCCAAGCGCAGCGTACCCGCTTGGCGCCGCCGCCGCGACTGAAAAGAACGCGCGCGAACCCCTCTCCCTAAGGGAGAGGGTCGGACCGAAGGTCCGGGGCGAGGGGTTTCACGCCAAACGGTAAAGAGGCGAACCCCTCTTCCGGCTGCTTCGCAGCCACCCTCTCCCGATGGGAGAGGGTTCGCGCCATTTCTTGAAAGAGCCGAAGCTACGTCGCGACGACCATCACATGCACGGTCGGCTTCTTGCCCCAGACGGACGATACGGCGCCGCGCACCGCGCGCTCGATCGCCGTTGATACGGCGTTGGCGTCGCGGCGTCGCGGACGCGACAGCGCCTCGAAGGCGGCGAAGAGCGCCTCGTCGATGACTTCGCCCATCTCCTCGCCGAATTTGCCGCGTTTCGGCACGCCGGCGAAGACGACGTCCGGATCGCCGACAAGCTCGCCCTTGCGATCGACCGCCAGCGCGATGGAGATGACGCCGGCGATAGACAGCCGCACGCGGTCGCGCACGGCGCCGTCGTCTTCGGTCAGGACGACGTCGCCATCCTTCATCAGACGGCCGTGCGGGGCCTTACCGATGATGCCCGGCGCGCCCGGCGCCAGTCGCACGATATCGCCATTGCGCGCCGAAACGACCTGCGACACGCCATGCGCCTTGGCGAAGGCCGCGTGCGCCGTGAGATGATGCGCCTCGCCATGCGCCGGCACGGCGATCTGCGGCCGGATCCATTCGTACATTTGCGTGACTTCGCCGCGCCGCGGATGGCCTGAGCAATGCACGAGGTGGTCGTGGTCGGTGATGACCTCGACGCCGATGTCGCAGAGGGCGTTGATGACGCGAAAGACGTCGCGCGCATTTCCGGGAATGACGCGCGAAGAGAAGATCACCCGATCGCCCGCGACAAGCTTGATCGCCGGATGTTCGTTCAGCGCCGCCCGCGCCATGGCGGCGCGGGTTTCGCCCTGGCTTCCGGTGGCGATGACGACGGTCTTGTCGCGCGGCAAGGTCGGCAGCAATTCAGGCGCGTGAAATCCGGGCAGCCCGTCGAGATAGCCGCAGTCTCGCGCGACCTGGATGGCGCGATCCATCGCCCTCCCGGCGACGACGACGGTGCGCCCGCAGGCCTGCGCCGCTTCGCCGATGCCGCGCAGCCGCGCGATATTGGACGCGAAGGTCGTCACCAGCACCCGGCCCGGCGCTTCGGCGATCAGCGTGCGCAAAGTGCGCGCGACGTCGGCTTCCGAGAAACTGTCGCCCTCGCGCAGGATGTTGGTCGAGTCGCAGATGAGCGCGGTGACGCCCTCGTCGCCGAGCGCGCGGAGCCGCGCCTCGTCGATGCGCGTTCCAACGCCGGGCTGCGGATCGATCTTCCAGTCGCCGGTGTGGAGCAGCAGCCCGAGCGGCGTGCGGATCGCGAGCGCGTTCGCTTCCGGAATCGAATGCGCGACGGCGACATATTCGACTTGGAACGGATCGAGATCGAGCTTTGCGCCGGCATGCGTCAGGGAAATGTCGATCTTCGGCGCGCCAGGTTCGTTCAACCGCCGCACTTCCAGGAGGCCCGCCGCAAAGGGCGTGGCGAAGACCCGGCATTTGAGCCGCGGCCATAAGGTCGCGAGCCCGCCGATATGATCCTCATGCGCATGGGTGATGCAAATGCCGACGAGATCGCGCGCGATCTTCTCGACGAAGGCGATGTCGGCGAAGACGAGGTCGACGCCGGGCGCCTCGGTCCCGGGAAAGCCCAGGCCGCAATCGACCATCAGCCATTTGCGCGCTTTCGGCGGCCCGTAGCCGTAGAGCGCCAAGTTCATGCCAATTTCGCCCAAGCCGCCGAGCGGCAGGAAGACGAGGTCCACGTCCGGCGTCGTCATGCGACGCCTCCCGCCGTGGTCTGGCGCGGACCGAGCGACACGTCGCCCGCCTCGATGACCCGCTCGCCGTCACGCGTCGCCAAAACTAGCCGGCCGGTCGCGTCGATGGTCGCGAGGCGTCCCTCGACGGTCTCGCGCGGAAGCTCAACGCGGATATGGGCGTCGAGATAGGCGGCGTCCGCCAGCCAAGCGTCTCGGATGCGGGCGAAGCCCTCGCCGCCGCGCCAAAGATCAAGCGATTCGAGGAGCGCGTCGGACAGATGCGCAAAGAGCGTCGCGGCGTCCGGCGCGTTCGGCCCGATCGACGCAAGCGCGCGCGCTTCAAAGGGCAGATCACGCGGCGCCTCGGCGCAGTTCACGCCGAGGCCAATAATCGCGACGGAGGCGCGCGGCGCGCGCGCATCGCCCGTCGGCACGCCGACATTCTCAAGCAAAATCCCGCCGAGCTTGGCGCCCTCGAGCAAGAGATCATTCGGCCATTTCAGCGCGAAGCGGCCGGCGCCGCCCGTCGCGACGCGCAACCCGCGCATCGCCGCGACCCCCGCCACGAAGCCGAGCTGCGGCGCGACGGCGGCTTCGCCGAAATTGCCAAGAACAAGGCTCGCATGAAGATTGCCCGGCGGCGAAATCCATTCGCGTCCCAGACGGCCATGGCCGCGCGTCTGCCGCGCGGCGACCACCCACAAAGGCCCGCGCTCGCCCGCCTCGATCAGACGTCGGGCTTCGTCATTGGTCGAATCGACGCTCTCCAGCGCGAGGAGACGCACGCCGCTGGCGCGCGCCAATGATCCCAACTCCACGCGCGAATTACCTCCCTAGAAAAGCGATTTGGCGGCCGCCGCCGCCGCATCCATGACTGGGGAGGGATAGACCCAAAAGCCAAGCAGCGCCAGCGTGGAAGCGCCAAGCACCGCACGCAGCGCCATCGGCGCGCGGTCGAAGGCCGGCGCTGGCTCATCGAAATACATGACCTTGACGACCCGCAGATAGTAATAGGCGGCGACAGCGCTCGCCAGCACGCCGATGACCGCGAGGCCAAAGAGGCCAGCGTCGACCGCGGCGAGGAGCACATAATATTTGGCGAAAAAGCCCGCGAGCGGCGGAACGCCGGCAAGCGAGAACATCAGCATCGCCAGGAAGAAGGCCATCCAGCCGTTGGTGCGCGACAGGCCGGCGAGATCGGAGACATTCTCGACATATCTGCCTTCGACGCGCATCGCGAGAATGGCGGCGAAGGTCCCGAGCGTCATGATCAGATAGATCGTGAGGTAGATCGCGACGCCGCGCACGCCCGCCTCATCGCCGGCAGCCAGTCCGATCAGCGCAAAGCCCATATGGCCGATCGAGGAATAGGCCATCAGCCGCTTGATATTCTCCTGTCCGATCGCCGCGAAAGAGCCCAGCAGCATCGAAGCGATGGAAATGAAGATGATGATCTGGCGCCATTGGTCTTTCACGCCCGGGAAGGCGGTAATGACAATGCGCACGGTGATCGCCACCGCCGCCATTTTGGCGGCCGAAGCGAAGAAGGCGGTGACCGGCGTCGGCGCGCCCTGATAAACGTCGGGCGTCCACATATGGAAGGGCGCCGCCGACATTTTGAAGGCCAGCGCGGCCAGGACGAAGACAAGCCCGAAGATCACGCCGATCGGCGGGGAGGTCGAGACGGCCGCCGCGATCCCGGCGAAAGACACTGTTCCGGCGAAGCCATAGAGCAGCGACGCGCCGTAAAGCATCATGCCGGAAGAGAGCGCGCCGAGGACGAAATATTTCAGCCCGGCCTCCGACGATCGCCCGTCGTCGCGCGCAAAGGCGGCCATGACATAGAGCGCCAGCGACATCAGTTCGAGGCCGAGATAGAGCGCGATGAGGTTATCGGCCGAAATCAGCAGCAACATGCCGAGCGTCGAGAGAATGATGAGCACCGGATATTCGAATTTTTCGAGCCCGTTGCGTTGCAGCCAGTCGACGGACAGCAGAATCGACACGATCGCGCCGATCAGCGTCAGCGCTTTCATGAAGCGCGAGAACCCATCGTCGATATAGGCGCCGTCGAAGATGCTCGTGCCCGGCGTGCTCGACAGCGCAATCGCCACCAAGGCGAGGCCCAGAATGCCGACAGCCATTTCATCGACAAGGCCGAAACCGCGCTCGCCGCGGAAGGCGCCGATGAGGATGAGCGCCATCACGCCGACGGCGAGAATCGTCTCGGGAAGAAAGTGATGCGCGAGTTGAACGAAAAAGGGCATCGTCAGCGATCCGTCATTGGCCAGCGGCCGCGAGCTTAACCGCGTCGATGAGCGCCGTATGGGTCTGGATGAGATTGTCGACCGACGCCTGCGTCGCGTTCAGAATGGCCTGCGGCTGCAGGCCGTAGTAAATTGTGAGCAGCACAAGCGGCGTGAAGATCGCGATCTCGCGTGGCGTCAGATCGGTGATGTTCTTGAGGCTGGCCTTGTCCAAGACCCCGAAGATCACGCGGCGGTAGAGATAGAGCGCATAAGCCGCGGACAGAACGACGCCGCTCGTCGCGATCAGCGCGACCCAGCTATTCGCCTGGAACGTGCCGGTCAGCGACAGGAATTCGCCGATGAAGCCCGTCGTTCCCGGCAGGCCGACATTGGCCATGGTGAACAGCATGAACACGAAGGCGTAGATCGGCATGCGGTTGACGAGGCCGCCATAGGCGGCGATCTCGCGCGTATGCATGCGGTCGTAGATCACGCCGACGCAAAGGAACAGCGCGCCGGCGACTAAGCCGTGCGAGATCATCTGGAAGATCGCGCCCTGCATGCCTTGAGCATTGAGCGTGAAGAGGCCCATCGTGACGAAGCCCATATGCGCGACGGACGAATAAGCGATGAGCTTCTTGATGTCTTCCTGAACGAGCGCGACGAGCGAGGTGTAGACGATCGCGATCACGGACAGCGCGTAGATGAGCGGCGCGAAATTGGTCGACGCGTCCGGAAACATCGGCAGCGAAAAGCGGATGAAGCCGTAGCCGCCCATCTTCAGCAGAATCGCCGCAAGGATCACGGAGCCGGCTGTCGGCGCCTCGACGTGCGCGTCAGGCAGCCAGGTGTGCACCGGCCACATCGGCATCTTCACCGCGAAGGAGGCGAAGAAGGCGAGCCACAGCCAGGTCTGCATCTCCTTGGGGAAGTCGGTATGCAGCAGCACGGTGATGTCGGTCGTGCCGGCCTTGCCGTACATGGCGAGGATCGCGACCAGCATGAGGAGCGAACCGACAAGCGTGTAGAGAAAGAATTTGAAGCTCGCGTAGACGCGCCGCTTGCCGCCCCAGATTCCGATGATGAGAAACATCGGGATGAGGCCGCCCTCGAAGAAGAGATAGAACAGCACGATGTCGAGCGCGCAGAAGACGCCGATCATCAGCGTCTCGAGCACGAGGAAGGCGATCATATATTCCTTCACCCGCTTCTGGATCGAGTCCCAGGAGGCGAGGATGGCGAAGGGCATCAGGAAGGTCGTCAGCAAAACGAACGGCATCGAAAAGCCGTCGACGCCCATCTTGTAGACGAGGCCCGAGCCGAGCCAGTTTTTCTCCTCGACGAATTGGAACGCCGCGCTCGTCGTGTCGAAGCCGGACCAGATGACAAGCGACAACGCGAAGGTCGCAATCGTCGTCGCCAGCGTCGCCCACCGGATGTTGCGCAGGCTCGCTTCATCATCGCCCTTCTGCGTGAGCAGGAAGGCGACGCCGACCAGCGGCAGAAAGGTGACGCCGGAGAGAATGCCGAAACCAAACATCAGCGCAGCCCCCCGGCGACGAAGTATGTGACGACCGCCGCGACGCCGATGAGCATGGCGAAGGCGTAGTGATAGACGTAGCCGGTCTGCAAGCGCACCGCGAGCCTTGCGCCATCGGCGACTCGCGCCGCCACCCCGTCAGGCCCGAGGCCGTCGATGATCGCGCCGTCGCCGCCCTTCCAGAACAGTCTGCCGAGCGCAAAGGCCGGCCGAACGAACAGGAAGTCGTAGAGCTCGTCGAAATACCATTTGTTGAGCAGGAACCGGTAAAGCCGCGGGAAAGTTCTCGCGATCGCCTGCGCAGTTCCGGGCCTCAGCACATAGACATAGAGCGACACGAGGAAGCCCAGAACCATCATCGCGGTCGGCGCATAGCCGGCCCAAGCGGGAATGGCGTGCATCTCGTGCAGGATCTCGTTGTGCTCGCCGGTAAAGATCGCGCCCTTCCAGAATTCGGCATAGGCGTGACCGGCGAAATCGGGCTCGAACACATAGCCGGCCGCAAGCGCGCCAACGGCGAGCACCGCCAGCGGGATCAGCATCACCAGCGGCGATTCATGCGGCGCATGATGGCCGTGATCATCATGTCCGTGATGATGCGCATCTTCGGCCGCCGGTTCGTCCTCCGCATGACTCTCGGCGACCGGATGCGCGGCGCGATGGCCGAAGAAGGTCATGAACACCAGACGCCATGAATAATAGGAGGTCAGTCCCGCGGCGACGACGGTCGCGACGAAGCCGATCATCGCCGTTGTGTGGTGTTCGCCGGCGGCGAACGCCGCCTCGATGATGCCGTCCTTGGAGAAATATCCCGCCGTATAGGGAAAGCCGGTCAGCGCCAGGGTGCCGATCGTCATCATCGCGAAGGTGAAGGGTATGTCCTTGCGCAACCCGCCCATGTTGCGCATGTCCTGCTCGTGATGCATCGCGTGGATGACCGAGCCCGCGCCCAGAAACAGTAGAGCCTTGAAGAAGGCATGCGTGAAGAGATGAAAGATGCCGAGCGAATAGGCCCCGACGCCTTCCGCAACGAACATATAGCCGAGCTGCGAACAGGTCGAATAGGCAATCACGCGCTTGATGTCGTTTTGAACGAGACCGACAGTCGCGGCGAAAAAGGCGGTCACCGCGCCGATGATGGTCACGAATTCGAGCGCCGCAGGCGCATATTCAAAGATCGGCGATAGCCGCGCGACCATGAACACGCCAGCGGTCACCATGGTCGCGGCGTGGATGAGCGCCGAGACCGGCGTCGGGCCCTCCATCGCGTCGGGCAACCATGTGTGCAGGAAGAATTGCGCCGACTTGCCCATCGCGCCGATAAACAGCAGGAAAGCCGCTAGCGTCAGCGCGTCGACGTCAAGGCCGAAGGCGTGAATCCGCTGGCCTTCGAGACCCGGCACGGTGGCGAAGATCTCGTCAAAGGTGAGAGACTTCGTCAATTGGAAAACCAGGAAAATGCCGAGCGCGAAGCCGAAATCGCCGACGCGGTTGACGACGAAGGCCTTGATCGCCGCAGCGTTGGCCGACGGCTTTTGGTACCAGAAGCCGATCAGCAGGTAGGACGCGAGACCGACGCCCTCCCAGCCAAAGAACATCTGCACGAGATTGTCGGCGGTCACCAGCATCAGCATGGCGAAGGTAAAGAGCGACAGATAGGCGAAGAAGCGCGGACGATGCGGATCCTCATGCATATAGCCGACCGAATAGAGATGCACGAGGCTCGACACCGTGTTGACGACGACGAGCATCACCGCCGTCAGCGTATCGACCCGCAACGCCCAGTCGACCTTGAGCGCGCCGACGGTCATCCAATTGCCGATGATCGGCGCATAGCCCTGATCGTGGCCAAGCGCGACGTCGAAGAAAACGATCCACGACAGGACGGCGCAGACCATCAACAGACTCGTCGTAACGAATTCGGAGACGCGCGCCCCGATCCAGCGGCCGAACGCGCCCGCGATCAGAAAGCCGACGAGCGGCAGAAAGACGATGGCGTAAATCATCTCGGGGTCAGCCCTTCAAGGAATTGATGTCTTCGACGGCGATCGTGCCGCGATTGCGATAGAAGGCGACGAGAATCGCGAGGCCGATCGCCGCCTCCGCCGCCGCCACGGTGAGCACGAAGAGCGCGAACACCTGACCGGTCAAATCGGTGAGCGACTGCGAGAAGGCGACGAAGTTCAAATTAACCGCAAGCAGTATCAGCTCAACCGACATGAGAATGACGATGATGTTCTTACGGTTGAGGATGATGCCGGCGACGCCGAGCGTGAACAGGACCGCCGCGACGACGAGGTAATGCGTAAGGCCGATGGTCAGCATGGAGGTCCTCGTTAGACGCCGGTCCGAAACGGAACTTTCTTGATCTCGATCACATTTTCGCGCGTGCGCGCGTTCTGTTCGTTGATCTTCTGCCGCTTGATGTTGGGCTTGTGATGGAGCGTCAGCACGATGGCGCCGATCATGGCGGTGAGCAGCACAAGCGCCGACGCCTGAAAGAAGATCACATATTTCGTATAGAGGATTTGGCCGAGCGCCGCGGTGTTGCTCATTTGCGGAATGATCGGATTGGCGGCGGCGTCTGCGGCCGAGGGCGCCGAACTCCATCCGAGCGCAACGAAACCCAGTTCCGCGAGGACGACGACGCCGACCCCGACGCCAACGGGAAGATATTTGGCGAAGCCCTGCTTCAGTTCGGCGAAGTCGACGTCGAGCATCATCACGACGAATAGGAACAGCACCGCGACCGCGCCGACATAGACGACGATCAGGATCATCGCCAGGAATTCCGCGCCGGCGAGCAGAAACAGCCCCGCGCCATTGCAGAAGGCGAGGATGAGAAAGAGCACCGAGTGCACAGGGTTGCGCGCGAAGATCACGACGCCGGCCGAGGCGATCATGATCGTCGCGAATAGGTAGAAAAATACGGCCTGCACGTTCTTCGTCCTTACTGCGCCAATGCGGCGTGTTCGTTCCGTTCTCTTCGCGTTACCTGTACTGCGCGTCCATCGCGATGTTGCGCGCGATCTCGCGCTCCCAGCGGTCGCCGTTCTCGAGCAGACGGTCCTTGTTGTAGTAGAGCTCCTCGCGGGTCTCGACCGAGAATTCCGAATTGGGCCCCTCGACGATGGCGTCCACCGGGCAGGCTTCCTGGCAGTAGCCGCAATAGATGCATTTGACCATGTCGATGTCGTAGCGCGTGGTGCGGCGGGTGCCGTCGTTGCGGCGTGGTCCGGCTTCGATGGTGATCGCCTGCGCGGGACAGATCGCCTCGCACAGCTTGCAGGCGATGCAGCGCTCCTCGCCATTGGGGTAGCGGCGCAGCGCATGCTCGCCGCGGTAGCGCGGCGACTGCGGATTCTTTTCGTGCGGATAGTTGATCGTCGCCTTCGGCTTGAAGAAGTAGCGCATCGACAGCAGGAATGCGCCGACGAATTCGGTGAGGAAGAGCGACTTGGCGGCTTGATCGAGTTTCATGACGGCCTCAACTGCCTGCCGGTCCCGCCGGCCAGAACTGCAGCACGGCGGCGACGATGACGACCATGGCGAGGGAGATCGGCAGGAAGACTTTCCAGCCCAGACGCATCAGCTGATCGTAGCGATAGCGCGGCACGAAAGCCTTCACCATGGCGAAGAAGAAGAAAAAGAAGCTCACCTTCAGCGTGAACCAGATCACGCCCGGCACATAGGTGAACGGCGCGATTTTGATCGGCGGCAGCCAGCCGCCAAAGAACAGGATCGTCAGCAGCGCGCACATGGTGACGATCGCCACATATTCGGCGAGCATGAACAGCACGTAGGGCGTCGCCGAATATTCGATCATGAAGCCGGCGACGAGCTCCGACTCCGCCTCCACGAGATCGAACGGCGGACGATTGGTCTCGGCGAGCGCCGAGACGAAGAAGATGACGAACATCGGGAACAGGCGCAGCCAGTACCAGCCGGCCATGCCGTAGGACGTATCCTGCGCGTGGACGATGTCGGTCAGATTGAGCGAGCCGGCGCAGAGCAGCACCGTGATGATGACGAAGCCGATCGAGACTTCATAGGAGACCATCTGCGCCGCCGAGCGGAGCGCCGACAGGAACGGATATTTCGAGTTCGACGCCCAGCCGCCCATGATGACGCCATAGACGCCAAGCGACGACAGCGCGAAAATGTAAAGGATCCCGACATTGATATCGCCGACCGCCCAGCCGTCGGCGACCGGAATGACGGCCCAGGCGGCGATCGAGAGCGTCGCCATGATGAAGGGCGCGAACAGGAAGACGCCCTTGTTGGCGACGTCCGGAATCACCGGCTCCTTGAGCGCGAACTTGAGGAAGTCCGCGAAGCTCTGCAGCAGCCCCCAGGGTCCGACGACATTGGGTCCGCGGCGCAACTGCACCGCCGCCCAGATCTTGCGGTCCGCGAGGATCACATAGGCCACGTAGATCAGCAACGCGACCGCCAGCAAAACGCTCTTCACGAGCGCGAGAAGCAGCGGATACGCGATGAAGAAATCCGAAATGGCGCTCGCCCAACCGTCGCTCACGTCCAACGCTCCTATTCCGCCGCCTGAGCAAGCCGGCCCTGCGCCAGCGCCGAACATTCCGCCATGATCGCCGAGGCGCGGGCGATCGGGTTTGTGAAGTAGAAGTTTTGGATCGCCGGCGCGAAGGAATCTTTCATCGCCACGGCCGGATGGTTGGCCAGAGCGACGACCTGCGCGGATTCGCCCGGCGCAATCTCGTCCAGTTCCGCGAAGTGCGGGTGGGACTCGACGAGCAGCCGGCGCAACGCCGCAAGAGAATCGAAGGGCAGCGGATTGCCGATCGCGCCCGAGAGCGCGCGCAACACCGCCCAATCTTCTCGCGCTTCTCCTGGCGGGAAGACGACGCGGAAGGCGCGCTGCACGCGGCCTTCCGTATTGACGTAAAGCCCGGTTTTTTCCGTGTAGGCGGCGCCGGGCAGGATCACGTCGGCGCGATGCGCGCCGCGGTCGCCATGCGTGCCGATATACACGACGAAGGCGCCGGGCTCGATGGCGATTTCGTCGGCCCCGAGGTTGAAGATGAGGTCGAGCGCGCCGGCCTTCGCCATCGCGCCCGCATCCAACCCACCTGCGCCCGGCGTGAAGCCGAGATCGAGCGCGCCGGCGCGCGCGGCCGCCGTATGCAGGACCGAGAAGCCGTTCCAGCCGTCGCCGAGACCGCCGAGCCTTTGCGCGGCCTGAGCGGCGAGCGTGAGCGCCGCCTCGCCGTCGTCGCGCGCCAGAGCGCCCTGCCCGACGATGACCAGCAGCTTCTCCGCCGGCTTTGCCGAGCGGATGAACTGCAGAAGCGATTCCGGCCCGGCCCCGAGATAGTCGTAGCCGTAGGTCAGATCGGCGCGCGCGCCGACAAGCGAGATCTTGAAGTCGCCTCTGAGCCAGCGCTTGCGGAGTCGCGCATTGAGAACAGGCGCTTCCTTGCGCGGATTGGCGCCGATGATGAGCGCGGCGCCCGCCTGTTCGATCCCCGCGACCGTCGCGTTGAAGAGATATGAGGCGCGGCCGAATTTCGGATCGAGTTTGGCGCCGTCCTGGCGGCAATCGAGATTCGGCGTTCCAAGCTGCTCGGCGAGAAGCTTCAGCGCGAAGGTCTCTTCGACCGCGGCGAGATCGCCGACCAGCGCGCCAATGCGCGACGCGGTCGTCGCCTTGGTTTTCGCGGCGACGGCGGCGAGCGCCTCCTGCCAGGAGGCCGGGCGCAGCCGGCCGTTCTCGCGGATATAGGGGCGATCGAGGCGCTGCGTCTTCAGACCGTCGACGATCTGGCGCGCCTTGTCGGAGATCCACTCCTCATTCACGAGGTCGTTGATGCGCGGCAGAATGCGCATGACTTCACGGCCGCGCGAGTCGACGCGGATCGCCGAGCCAAGCGCGTCCATCACGTCGATCGTCTCGGTCTTCTGATATTCCCAGGGACGGCCACGGAAGCTTTGCGGCTTGGGCAGCAGCGCGCCAACCGGACAAAGATCCGCGACATTGCCCTGCAGCTCGGAGGTCATCGCGCTTTCGAGATAGGTGGTGATCTCCATATCTTCGCCGCGGCCGATCGCGCCCATGTCGCCCGTGCCGGCGACTTCCGCCGTGAAGCGGACACAACGCGTGCAATGGATGCAGCGGTTCATCTCGGTCTTGACCAGGACGCCGATATATTTGTCTTCGACCGCGCGCTTGTTTTCATGAAAACGCGAGCTGTCGACGCCAAACACCAGCGCCTGATCCTGCAGATCGCATTCGCCGCCCTGATCGCAGATCGGGCAATCCAGCGGATGGTTGATCAGCAGGAACTCCATCACCCCTTCGCGCGCCTTCTTCACCATCGGCGACTTGGTGAGGACTTCCGGCGGCGCGCCGTTCGGACCGGGGCGCAAATCCTTCACCGACATGGCGCAGGAGGCTTGCGGTTTCGGCGGCCCGCCCTTCACCTCAACGAGGCACATGCGGCAGTTGCCGGCGATCGACAGGCGTTCGTGATAGCAAAAGCGCGGAATCTCGGCGCCGGCCTGCTCGCAGGCCTGCAGCAGGGTGAACTCTCCCGGCACGTCCACTTCGACGCCATCGACGAGAATCTTGGTCACTTCGCCTTCTCCAACTTCTCGACGCGTTCGGTCAGCTCCGCCAGGCGAACCTCGATTTTCTTGTGCTTTTCATCCGCGTTCACTGCAAAGCCGAGCGCGGTCATCGTCGCTTCGCGAAGCGTCTCGACCCGCTCTTCGAGAAAGTCGAAACGCAAGGTATGATGGTCCTGCACGTTGCGAACGCCGCGAATGTCGTTTTGAACCCCGCGAACGCCTTCACGAAGGTCGGCGATGTCCCCGCGCATCCCGCGCAGCAACTCAAGAACGAGATTGTCGGGTTCTTGGACCATGATTCTCACTCGGCCGCCACGCGGATCGGATCGGGATGCGGGTTGGCGGCATATTGATCGATGCGTTGCTCGATCACATCGCGGAAATGCGTGATGAGTCCCTGAATCGGCCAGGCCGCGGCGTCGCCGAGCGCGCAGATCGTGTGCCCTTCGATCTGCTTCGACACGTCGAACAGCATGTCGATCTCTTTCTTATGCGCGCGGCCTTCGACCATGCGTTGCACGACGCGCCACATCCAGCCGGTGCCCTCGCGGCACGGCGTGCACTGGCCGCAGCTTTCGTGCTTGTAGAAGTAGGAGAGGCGCGCGATGGCGCGGATGATGTCGGTGGACTTGTCCATCACGATCACCGCCGCCGTGCCGAGGCCCGATTTCAACGCCACGAGACTGTCGAAATCCATCGGGCAATCGATGATCTCCTTCGACGGCACGCAACGCACCGATGAGCCGCCGGGGATGACCGCGAGCAGATTGTCCCAGCCGCCGCGCACGCCGCCGCAATGGGTCTCGATGAGTTCACGGAACGAGATCGACATCGCCTCTTCGACATTGCATGGCCGATTGACATGGCCGGAAATCGAAAAGAGCTTGGTGCCGGCGTTGTTGGGCCTGCCGATGCCGGCGAACCACGCGGCGCCGCGGCGCAGGATGGTCGGCGCGACGGCGATCGACTCGACGTTATTGACCGTTGTCGGGCAGCCATAGAGGCCGACATTGGCCGGGAACGGCGGCTTTAAGCGCGGCATGCCCTTCTTGCCTTCGAGACTTTCAAGCAGCGCGGTCTCCTCGCCGCAGATGTAAGCGCCGGCGCCATGATGGACGTAGAGATCGAACGGATAGCCGTGGACGTTGTTCTTGCCGATCAGCCGCGCGTCATAGGCTTCGTCAACGGCTTTCTGAAGCGCGATGCGCTCGGCGATGAACTCGCCGCGAATGTATATGTAACAGGCATGCGCGCCCATGGCGAAGCTCGCGATGAGCGCGCCTTCGATCAGCGTATGCGGATCGTTGCGCATGATCTCGCGATCCTTGCACGTGCCGGGCTCCGACTCGTCGGCGTTGATGACGAGATAATGCGGCCGCTTGGGATCGATTTCCTTCGGCATGAAGGACCATTTCAGGCCCGTCGAAAACCCGGCGCCGCCACGCCCGCGCAGGCCCGACGCCTTGATCTCATTGATGATCGAGTCGCGGCCCTTGTCGAGCAGCGCCTTGGTGTTGTCCCACTGGCCGCGCTTTCGCGCGCCGGCAAGCGATCTGTCGCCCAGGCCATAAAGATTGGTGAAGATACGATCTGCGTCGGAAAGCATGGTTTTTCCTCTTCCCTCCGCTACTTCGCGCCGTCGCCGTAAAACGACGTCAGGCTCGTGAGCTTGCCGACCGGCTCCGAAGAGACGCGTCCGATCTGCGAGCCGATCTTCACCGGCCGACCCGCGGCGAGATTGTCGAGAAGCTTCTCGAAATTCTCGGCCGTCAGATCCTCGTAATAGTCGTCGTTGATCTGCACCATCGGCGCGTTGCAGCACGCGCCGAGGCACTCGACCTCGAGCCAGGAAAACAGCCCGTCGTCGGTCACGCGCCGCTGAGGGCCCACCCGGCGATGCAGCACGTCAATGATCTCATCCGAGCCGGCCAGCAGGCACGGCGTCGTGCCGCAAAGCTGGATAAAATATTTGCCGACGGGCTCGAGATTGAACATCGAATAGAAGGTCGCGATTTCGAGCACGCGGATCTTCGCCATGCCGAGCGCGTCCGCGACTTTTTCGATCGCCGCCTGCGACAACCAATTGTCATGCTGCTTTTGCGCCTGCCACAGCGCCGGCACGACCATCGAGGCCTGGCGGCCGTCGGGATATTTGGCGATCTGCTTCTCGAGCCACGCCTTGTTTTCGGGCGTGAACTCGAAGCTCTCTGTCTGTTTTTCGGCGAGACGACGGACGGACATTAGCGATCGACCTCCCCGAACACGATGTCGAGCGAACCCAGAATCGCCGAGACGTCGGCGAGCATGTGGTTCTTGCAGAGAAAATCCATGGCGGACAAATGCGCGAAGCCCGGCGCGCGAATCTTGCAGCGATAGGGCTTGTCGCCGCCGTCAGACACGAGATAGACGCCGAATTCGCCCTTGGGCGCTTCGACCGCGGCGTAGACCTCGCCCTGCGGCACGTGGAAGCCTTCGGTGAAGAGCTTGAAATGATGGATCAAGGCTTCCATCGAGCGCTTCATCTCGCCGCGCGAGGGCGGCGTGATCTTATGATTGGGCGCCATCACCGGACCGCGGTTTTCGGCGCGCATCAGCTTTTCGACGCATTGCTTCATGATCGAGGTCGACTGCCGCATCTCCTCCATGCGGATCACGGCGCGATCGTAGCAATCGCCATGCTTGCCGACCGGAATGTCGAACTCCATCTCCTCGTAGCATTCGTAAGGCTGCGCCTTGCGCAGATCCCAGGCGGCGCCCGAGCCGCGCACCATCACCCCCGAGAAGCCCCATTTCCAGGCGTCTTCGAGAGAAATGACGCCGATGTCGACATTGCGCTGCTTGAAGATGCGGTTGCCGATGAAGAGTTCGTCGAGATCCTCGACGACCTTCAGGAACGGATCGCAAAAGGCGCCGATATCCTCGACGAGCTGGTCAGGCAGGTCGCGCGCCACGCCGCCGGGCCGGAAATAATTGGCGTGCATGCGCGCGCCCGACGCGCGCTCGTAGAACACCATCAGCTTCTCGCGCTCTTCATAGCCCCACAGCGGCGGGGTGAGCGCGCCGACGTCCATCGCCTGAGCGGTGACGTTGAGCAAATGCGACAAGAGTCGGCCGATTTCAGCGTAAAGCACGCGAATGAGCTGGCCGCGGCGCGGAACCTCGACGCCGAGCAGGCGCTCGATGGCGAGACAGAAGGCGTGCTCTTGATTCATCGGCGCGCAATAGTCGAGCCGATCGAAATAGGGCACGTTCTGCAGATAGGTGCGCGCCTCCATCAGCTTTTCGGTGCCGCGATGCAGGAAGCCCACATGCGGGTCGACGCGCTCGACGACTTCGCCGTCGAGTTCGAGGATCAGGCGCAGCACGCCATGCGCCGCCGGATGCTGCGGCCCGAAGTTGATGTTGAAGTTGCGTAGGCCCTGTGATTCGGGCTTCGCTGGCGCGGGGGTTTGATCGTTCATCTCGACGCGCTCACTTGCTCGCCTTCTCGTCGCCGGGAAGGTCGTAGTGCACGCCCTCCCACGGCGAGAGGAAATCGAAGTTGCGGTATTCCTGGCTGAGCCGCACCGGCTCATAGACGACGCGCTTCTGCTCGTCGTCATAGCGCACTTCGACGAAGCCCGTCATCGGGAAGTCCTTGCGCAGCGGATGACCGTCGAAGCCGTAGTCGGTCATAATGCGGCGCAGATCGGGATGGCCGGAAAAGATCACGCCGAAGAGATCGTAAGTTTCGCGCTCGAACCAGTCCGCGCCGGGATACAGCGTGACGAGCGAGGCGACAGGCGTTTCTTCCGACGCCGGCGTCTTGATGCGGATACGGCGGTTGTATTTGGGCGAGAGCAGATGCGCGACCACCTCGAAACGCTCCACGCGCTGCGGGTAATCCGCCGCCGTCACGTCGATGAAGCACACGAAGAGGCAGTCGGGGCTGTCGCGCAGATGGGCGGCGACCTCGAGCCAGCGCTCGCGCATGACGGTCAGCGTAAGTTCGCCATAGGCGACCTTCACCTGCGTCACCGCGCCGGGCAAGGCCCCGCTGATTTTAGCGCCGAGAGCTTCCAACTCAGCCGACATTCTAAATTCCTTGGCCTGCCGCTATTCCCTCGTCCTTCGAGACGGCGGCTGCGCCGCCTCCTCAGGATGAGAGAATTGCTTGACCCGACCTCATCCTGAGGAGCCCGCGCAAGCGGGCGTCTCGAAGGACGAGGGCGGACAACTCCTCAATTTCGCGTCGTTAGCGCTCGATCGTGCCCGTGCGCCGGATTTTCTTCTGCAACAGCAGCATGCCGTAGACGAGCGCCTCCGCCGAAGGCGGGCATCCCGGCACATAGATGTCGACCGGAATGATGCGATCGCAGCCGCGCACCACCGAATAGGAATAGTGATAGTAGCCGCCGCCGTTGGCGCAGGAGCCCATCGAGATCACGTAACGCGGCTCCGGCATCTGGTCGTAGACCTTGCGCATCGCTGGCGCCATCTTGTTCGTCAGCGTGCCGGCGATGATGATGCAGTCGGACTGGCGCGGGCTTGCGCGCGGCGCAAAACCGAAGCGCTCCAGATCATAGCGCGGCATCGCCGCCTGGATCATCTCGACGGCGCAGCAGGCGAGACCGAACGTCATCCACATCAGCGAGCCGGTGCGCGCCCAATTGATGACGTCGTCCGTGGCGGTGACGAAAAACCCTTTGTCGGCGAGTTCGTCGTTGAGATGCAGAAAGAACGGGTCGTCCGAGCCGACAGGCTTGCCGGTGCGCGGATCGATCAGTCCCTTGGGCTGCGGCGCGATCAGAGTCTGGCGCACGCCTTCCTTTTCGATCAGTCCCATTCCAGAGCTCCCTTGCGCCACTCGTAGACGAAGCCGACGGTGAGCACGCCCAGGAACGCCATCATCGACCAGAAGCCGAAGGCGCCCGCTTCCTTGAAGGCCACCGCCCAGGGAAACAGAAATGCCACTTCAAGATCGAAGACGATGAAAAGCAGTGAGACGAGATAAAAGCGCACGTCGAATTTCATGCGCGCGTCATTGAAGGGATTGAAGCCGCATTCATAGGCGGAGAGCTTTTCGGGGTCCGGCGCCTTGAACGCAAGCAGGAAGGGCGCAACGAGCAATGCGCCGGCAATCACGGCCGAAAGGGCGATGAAGATCACCAGCGGCAGATATTGTTCGAGCAGCGGCATGAGTCTGGTCCGACTTCGGCGGGGCGAGGGCCGGTCGCGGGAGCGTTTCCTTGGCGTTATTCCTTAGAACGACTCCAGGCCGCGCGTTCCGTAACAAAGGCCATTGTGCAAAGCAAGAGAGGAAGCGCGCCGTCGGCAAATTGGCCGCAGCCTTTTGACCAGGCGCCTCTAAATTGCGCGTCGGTCAGGCAGGAGTGGAATGGCGCGCAACAGTCGCCGCCGCCGCGAACTCCTGAGAGCGCGCCAACCGCCGGGCCATCGCTTCGGCGTCTTCGCCCCAGGCGCGCATCTGCCAGTCTTCATCGACATTGGCCGCCTCCCAGGCCTTGCCCGCGTCTATTTCGTGTCGGGCGGCTGCAAGCGCAAGGACCGCGGATCCTGTGAGCGTCGTCATGACGTGGAGCGCGGCGAGCCTGAGCGGCGCGCCGGCGCCCTCCCCCACATAATCGCGCACGGCGCGCGCAAACGCGTCGAGCGCCTCCTGCGGCTGTTCGATAAACATCACGCCTTCGGCGAGCGCGAGCTTGGCGCCGAGCGTGTCGCGCGCGAAGGCGACGAGCGGGTCCCAGGCCGCCGACTGAGCAGCCGCGAGGCTCTCCGGCTGGCCGGCGCGGTAGCAAATGAGGTCGGAGGCGGCATATTTGTCGACATCGGCTTCGACCTCAGCCATTTGCGCCGCCACGCCGTCGAGCGCGGTGTTCATAAGCTTGGTGAGCGGCATCGTCGCCGGATCGATCGTCTCGCCCTGCTTCGCCCATTCGGCGGCGATCGCTTCCGCCAGCGGCTGTGCGGGCGCGACCAGCGGACGCCGTGCCGGCGTGTTGACCCGCCGGCCGTCCAGGAAAATCCCATAGCCGCCCTCGGCGGGCGCCGCGACCGCCTCCTTATAGAAGCGCCTGGGTAAGGGGCGCGCCGGTTCGCGCGCGGCCTTTACCGGATCGCGCTCCTCCGGGGAGACGAAGAAATCGGCGTCGAGGCCGGTCGGCTCCTTTGACATTTGTCATCCTTGCCAAGAGGCGCCTATGGAAACGCCGCCACCCCGTCATGGCCGGGCTTTTCCCGGCCCCTTACGCGTCCGGCGCGCCCTCGATCGGGTCATGACGCTTCACGTCGAAGCCGAAAAGGTCCCAGCTCCGCTGCATATGATCGGGCAGCGGCGCGGTCACGTCCAGAGTTCCGCCCCTTGGATGCGGCAGGACGAGCCGGCGGGCGAGGAGGTGGAGCTTGCGCTCAAGCCCCTCCGGCACGGCGCGCAGAGGGTCGCGACGGCGGACCTCATCCTCGGCGCGATGGCCATATTTGGGGTCGCCGAAGATCGGATGGCCTATCGCCTCGGCATGGGCGCGCAACTGATGCGTGCGTCCGGTGAGCGGCTTCATCGACAGCCAGGCGCAACGCGGCGCGACCTTGTCGACGATCGCGTAATAGGTCAGCGAATGCTGCGCGTCGGCCTCGCCATGTTTGGCGACGCGCATTTTCTCGAGCTCTCTTGCGCCGCCTCTGGATGTCTCCATCCCCGCGCCCTTCGCCAGATAGAGCGAGATCCGGCCCTGCGCCGGCTTCGGCACGCCTTCGACAAGCGCCCAATAGATCTTCTTGGCCTGCCGGGAGCGGAAAATCTCGCCGAGGTCGGCGGCCATCCGCCGGTTCTTGGCGACGAGCAGCACGCCGGAGGTGTCGCGGTCGAGGCGATGCACGAGCACGGGCCGCGTGTCGCCCTTGGCGAGCGATTCCAGCATCCCGTCAATATGGCGCGTCTGACCTGAGCCGCCCTGCGTCGCCAGCCCATAGGGCTTGTTGAGGACGAGCACATCCTTGTCCTCAAAGAGCGTCATGTCGGCCAGCGCCCGCGCGTCCTCGGGGTCGGCGCGCTTCACCGCCGGCGCGGCGGGCGCCTCGATCTTCAAAGGCGGCACGCGAATCTTTTGGCCTTCTTCGAGCCGCGTCGAGGTTTCGACCCGCTTGCCGTCGACCCGCACTTCGCCTTTGCGGCAGATTTTGGCGAGATGCGACAAAGCGAGCCCGGGATAACGTCGCTTGAACCAGCGATCGAGGCGCATCCCCGCCTCGTCCTCGGTGACGAGGGCGGTGGAGACGCCGCTCGCCGCGGCGGGCGTCTGCGGATTCGGACTGAGGGACATGGCCGCCTTATCGGCCAAAGCCGGCTCTATGTCGATCAGGATAGGGCGGCGGCGCTCGGGGCGGCCCAGGCGCCACACAAAGCCGCACCCGCGCCGCCCCGGCTTGAAGCGCCCTGTTTCACGCGCCTATGACGCCAAACGACCCCCGTGAGCGTTTCGCTGGAGGCGGGAGATCCGGCGCCCGCAGGAGATTCGCTGGACGATCCGTTGACGATTGAAACGGCCTTCCTCACCGAGGAGGGGATGGACGAACCGTTCTCCGACGAGCCGCCGCCGGCGCTGATCATGGAGCCAGATGTGGCGCCAACGTCCGCCAAAAAGAAAAGGCAGATATTCGCAGCGCGCGTCCGACAGCGAATGCACGGCTTGCAGGAGCAGCACTTTGAACTTGAAGACTTGATCGAAGGGAGGCCGACCGCCCTTCGAGCGGTCGCCGCGCGGGACGGCCGCTTCTAACGGCGTTCGGAATATCTCGAAGTCGACCAACGCCTTCCCGCGCTCAAGATCATCGCCTTTGGCGACAAATCCGCCAGACGCTCATCCACGTCAAAAAATCCAGCCGCTCCCGTGGCCATGATCGTCCCCATCTGCGACACGAGCAGGTGAATCAAGCCGGAGTCGATTCGGCTACAGCTTTTTAGAGCCGTCCAACTACACTCGAGGTCGCCTGTGTGGCGGCGCCGTCGGTGAGCGTCGCAAGCGCTTCCTCGCCGGTGGCGGGTCAATTCCGGCGGGCGGCCCATGTGGAAGCCGCGCGCCTTGGCGCGCTCCAGGCCCTCGCCGATCCGCGCGCGTCGTTTTGCCGCGCGTCGTTTTGCTATGGATGGGACAAATTCAGCGCGTTTCGTAAGGCTTGTTCGAGCCTCGGCCGAACAAGTGCGGTTCCCGACTCGGAGAGATGTCCACCGTCCTGATACGTCACACGACCATCCGGGGCAATCAGCCGAATGGAATTCTCATTTTCCAAAAAAATATCGGCTACGTCGACTATCCGTATGCGGCTATTTTGGAATTTGTGGACGATAGCACTGGCGCGCATGCGCTTTTGCTTGGTCACAGGGTCTTCAAAAAAGGCGGTCGCGCGCCAGCCAGGATTGCGTGACGCGATACCTCAGGTGGCGGCTCCGGAGGTTGCGTCAGCACAATAATTTGGGCCGCTCTATCCGTCAGCGCCGCCATGGCATCGCCGAAATGACTTTCGCCGTCTTCGCCAAGCTTTGACGACCATGCCTGGGCAAGAACCACGATATCTGGCTTACTATCCCCTAAAAACTGGGAGACCTTCGGCCACAGCGTGTCAGGCTCTCCCGGCAGTTCGTTTCCAGCTGCGGCGCTAAGAACATTAAGGCGAAAGCCAAGCGTGCGCGCAAGCGAGGCCAATTCAAACCCATACATTGCGCCTTGACTGTCACCAATCACGACGACCCAGCCTCGCCCTTCGGGATTAACAGAAATGCCGCCTGTAGCGACGTTGCGAGATTCGGCGGTCAGATAATAATTGGATCGAATGACATATCCAGCGATGCCGAGCATCATCGCCGCGACGGCGAATGCGCCAAACGTTGCGACTCGGCGTTGAGGTTTGTTTAGCCAAGACCGCATCGGTCGTTCAACAAAATGATAGGTGAGGATGGTCGCCGCGCCAGAGATGACGATCTTCAATACCAGACCAACGGCCGGACTGCTCAGATAAAAGTAGTAATCAACAAAAGAGAACGTCGGCCAATGCCAAAGGTATAGTGAATAAGATCGCTTGCCGATGAAAACCATGACTGGGTGAGCGAGGCTTCGATGGATTGCTCCGCGATGAGAGGTACCTATCCCCGCCAACAGAACCGTCGATCCCACAACCGGTAGCATGGCGATCCAACCGGGGAAGCCTTCGCTCCGGACAAGAACGAAGGAGAGCAAAATAAAGATCAGCCCTGTGACAAGATAGAGCGATGAATTTCTGTCGGGGAATTTCGGGTATTGCCTTCTTGCAATGGCGAGGCACGAGCCCGCGAGAAGTTCCCACGCGCGGGTAGGCAGCAGATAGAAGGAGGCAATCGGTGCGACCGGAGTAAAAAAAACGCAAGCGGCAAAGCTCAGGGCAAAGCACAGCGACAACACCGCGAGGGAATGCCGGGTTAGACGCATCACGCAGTATAGCAGTAGTGGAAATACGACGTAGAACTGCTCTTCGACGGCCAATGACCAATAGTGAATGAGAGGCTGGGCGTCAGGCGATATCTTGAAGTAGCTGCCTTGAAACAGCAGCTTTATGTTGATGAAAGACAACGTGGCGGCAAGACCAGCAGCGCCAAGCGATGCAAAGTCTTGGGCGGAATATAAGAAAAACCCTCCGATCATCGTGATCGCTACGACCAGAAGCGCGGCTGGCGCGATCCGTGCGATGCGTCTTTGATAGAAGCGCAAAATCGAAAATTTCCCGCCTTCAATATCCTTTACAAGGAGATTTGTGATCAAGTATCCAGAAATGACGAAAAATATGTCGACGCCAACGAATCCGCCTCCAAGCAGCCGGGCATCGAGATGAAAAATAAAAACTGACATGACGGCAATTGTCCGCAAGCCGTCTATCTCAGGCCAATACCGATCCTTATTCGAAACGACTCGTAATAGCGGGGGCGCGGATCGTTGCTCTTCTATATAGCTCAATAATTTTCTCCGTCGTCTCTGGAAACTAACGAACCGCGGATAGCCGGTGCACGTCATTTTCTCCATTTCCATGTCAAGGTCGTAGCTTTCGTCCTTGGCCTCCCAATACCCGAGCGGGAGACGAAGCGAGTAAAGCAACGCTCCTCGACGTAACGGCGCTCCTTGGCGGGCTTCTTATATTCAAACTCAGGAATGCAGACGAGCTCATGCTGCTTCGCCCAAGACTACAACAAATCTTTGAAGGCCTCACGCACGACGCTCTCGCGGATTGCGCCGGAACCGACGCGCAAGCGATTCAGTTCGGAGAGTAAGTTGTTTATGAGAAGCTGCTCCCCAATTGCCGAGTTTTCGGCTGACGGACGGGCGCAATCGTGCTGATCATCGGTTTGATGGCGCACTTTCAAGCCGAAGCCGATTCGGGCCACAGTTTTTTGGAGCCGTCCAATTTTAAACTGATCTAGCTGAGGCGCCACACAAAGCCGCACCCGCTCCGCCACGGCTTGAAGCGCGCCGTTTCACGCGCCTATGATGCCAAACGATTTTAGGCGCATCGGCGGCGGAGCGCTTCACAAATGAATAATATGACGACGCGCTCGAACGCGAGCGCGCAATTCGAAAAGCGGCCCCTGCTCAGGCCCCGTTGGCTGCATCCCGCCTCGACCGCTGCGGTCGTGGGGATATTCCTCGCCTTCTTCGCCTCAGGGATTTATTGGCCGCAAACGATCGTCGATCTGGGCGGCATCGGCGCGGACCTCATTCCGGAAGGCGTGTCTCTGGAGGCGGGCGACCCCGCGCCTGAAGGAGATTCGCTGGAAGACCCGCTGCCGCTTGAAGAAGCTTCGCTCACCGACGAGGGAATGGACGAGCTGATCGCCGATGAGCCGGCGCCCCCGCTGATCATGGAGCCCGACGAGATTCAGGCGCCGGAGAGAAAAGTGAAGGCGGAGAAAAAACAAAAGGTCGAGAAGCCCAAGAACGAGAAGTCCAAGCAAGCCGAACAAAAAACCCGGGCGCGACGAGTGGCGGCTGTAAACGACGGCCGCCGCGCCGACCAGACCGATCGGCGCTATGGGCTCCCCGGCGGAACAGGCCAAGGCGTGGGCAGAGCGCGGGTCGCCGGCCGCTACGGATTGCCCGGAGGGGGCGGCGATTCGGGCGGCGCCCAGGCGACCTGTCTTGCCCAGATCGCGGCGTCAATCCGCGGCCATACGCCCGCTGCGACGAGCCTCGGAGCGGGATCAGTCGTCGTCACTTTCTATGTGAACGCCGGCGGCGGTCTCTCGGGCATTTCGGTTTCGGGCGGAAGCGCCGCGCATGCGGCGATGGCGCGGCGCATCGTCGCCTCTTCGCGCGGGCCGGCGAGTTGCGCGCCGGTATACGCTCGGCAGGGCATCACGTTTCAATAGGGTTTGACGTCGCGAGGCCGCGGGAGGGCTCCGAAATGGAATTTGCTCCAATGTCGCCGTTCGGCATGTTCCTTTATGCCGGACCTGTCAGTAAACTGGTCATGGCGCTGCTTCTCGCCGCGGCGGTCTGGACCTGGGTGCTCATCATCGACGGCGTTTTTGTGCTGCGGCGTCTCGCGAAGGCGCTGGATCGCGCGCGCGCCGGCGGCGACATTGGCGTCCTTTGGCCGATCGCCGAGGCCGCGCGCGAAGCGTCGCAAGCTGAATTGCCCAACGAAACCATTCACCAAAAGCGCGAACGAGTCCTGCAGCAGATGAACCGCGCCGCGCGCGAATTCATGCTCGACGCCGAAGGCGGGCTCCCGGTTCTGGCCATCGTCGCCTCGGCGGGCCCCTTTGTCGGCCTGTTCGGCACGGTTTGGGGCATTATGTCGAGCTTCTCGGGGATCGCGCAAACTCAAGACACGAGTCTGGCGGTCGTCGCCCCCGGCATCGCGGATGCGCTCGCCGCGACGGCCTATGGGCTCGCCGCGGCGATTCCCGCCGCGATCGGCTATAACCGCATGGGCATGGCGTTCGGCGGTCTCAAAGAAAGAATGAGCCGCTACATCCTGACCTATGCGACGTCGATCGCTTAGAGCAGGTTCCGAAAAAGTTGACGGACTTTTTCGATGAGAACCTGCTCCAACATTTCGATTTTGAGCGATTCCTTATCGATCACATGATTCCATGTGATCGATAAGCGCTCTAGCGGCGGAGCCGCGCGCGCCATCTTGGCCGGCGAGACGTCCTCATCTAGAGTCGCGTCGTTTCTGATTGAACGAGGGCAAGGATGAGCGATCGGTCGACCGAGCAGGCGGCGCTCGAAAGAGCCAATCTTGACGCCCGCATCGCCTTCGTGGCCGCGAGCTTTCTCCTGGCTTACGCCTTTGCGGCGCTTCTCGACCGCGTCGGCGCGCCGGAGCGCTTCGTCGGCGCGGCGCCGCCCTATTTCACCATCCTCGGCCTCGCCACGCTCGGCTTCCTTCTGCATTCGATGCGCGCATCGGTCTATTACACCGCCGGCCGCGCATTGCCCGCCGCCTACGCCGGCTTCGCCAACGCCGCCATCGTAATTGCCCTGATGCTGCCTTTCGGCGCACGGCTTGCGGGAGGCAGCTGGGCTGTAGGCGCCGTCGCCGGCGTCTTCATCGGACTCGCCGCGGCGGGGCTTTATGTCGGCCCGCTACTCCGCAAAACCGGCGTTTTTTCGATTTCCGAGCTTCTGTGCGCGCGTTTTACGAGCGCCGCCACGCGCGTCGGCTTCATCGGCGCGGTGGCGCTGTCTTCGACGCTGCTTGCCGCCGCCGGCGGCCTGATCGCGGTGAACGCGCTTGTCGAACTCACCGGCGCCAACCGGGCCTTCGCGGCGTTTCTGATCGCCGCGGCGAGCCTGATCATCGCCGGTCCGGGCGGACTTTCGGGCGTCATGTGGGCGGCGGCGGCGGCCGCTGGCGTGGCGACGCTGGGCTTCGGCTGGCCCATCGCCGCGCTCAGTCTCCATGACGCTCTGCCGAACGGGCTGATTTTTGGCGGCGCCGCCTCCACCGAGGCCGCGAAACTGCTGGAGAGCTGGGGGGTGACGCCGGCGCCCATGGCCCTTCCTGTCGAATTCGCCTCGACCGTCGCCGTGGCGCTGGGGATCGCGACGCTCGCGCCCGTGCTCGCGGCCTCGGTGGCGACCGGGGACGGACGAAGCGCGCGGCGCGCCGGGGTCGCCGCCCTCTTCTGGACCGTCGTCATCGCCTTGCTGGCGGCGGCGGCGATCGCCGCTTCGGCGCTGTCGCTCGCCCGCGCCACGGCGGGGCGGCCGCCGGAACGTCTGCCGCAAGCAATTTATCAGGCGAGCGAGCGCGGACTTGTCAGCGTCTGCGGCTATTACGTGCGCGGGCCGTCAGAGGCTCAGCGCGCCTGCGCGGCGAAGGGATACGCGCCCGGCGCGCCGCTCGCGGCGGCGGAGATTCGCCCGATCGACGGCGACGTCCTGCTCGGCGCGCTGCCGCAGACGGCGGAGCTCGGCGCGGCGTCTTCGGGGCTCATCGCCTCAGCGCTTGTCGCCATCGGCCTGGCGCTCGCCACGGCGGGCCTGCAAGCCTGCGCGACAGCCTTCGGCCATGACGCGCTCTACCGGCTGCGCGGCGAGATCGACCTGACGAGCCGGCGTCTCGCCGTCAATCGCGTCACGCTCGTGATCGTATCGACTCTGGCTTACGTGACCGCCGTCACCGGCGTCTTCACGCCAGGCGCGCTCGTCGCGGCGGCGCTCGCCGTGTCCGCGGCCTGCCTCGCGCCGTCGCTTGTCCTGGCCTTTTGGTCGCGCGCGGGCGATCGCGAAGCGCTCGTCGCGCTCTGCGGCGGCGCGGTGGGCCTGTTCAGCGCCTTGGCCGCGGCGGGATCGCCCAATCGCATCGAAATCTATGCGCTCTGCGCGCTTGCCGGCATAACGCTTGGCGGCGGGCTTGGATTGCTGTCGGGACTTACTTCGAGAAGCGACAAGCCCGCGGCGCGCGCCTTCATCACCCGCATGCTGCGCGGCGACGCCCAAATGCTCCAGCCCGACAAAGGCGCCTAGAGCAGGCTCCGAAAAAGTTGACAGACTTTTTCGATGAGAACCTGCTCCAACATTTGGATGTGATCGGGAAGCGGTCTAAGGCGTTGTGCTGAAGAAATCCTCGCCTGGCGTGATCTTGCCGAGGACGATGGGCCTGTCCTTGCCGTAGGCGAAGTCGCGGGCGTGTTTGTCGGCGATCTCGCGCGCCAGTTCATTGGCGTTTGGGTTGGCGAGCGCATCGACGTAGCCGACATGGCGGACGGCGCCCGGCGGCAGGCGCGTGACGACCAAGGCGCGGCCTCGGACCTCACGGTGCTCCATCTCGGCGGCGCGTTTCACGTTCCAGCGCATGATCGTGGCGAAGGGCCTGCCATTGGCGAGCCGCCATTCGACGACGCCCTTATAGAAATCGTTGAACCACGCGAGCGTCTGTTCCGCCGCCGGTTCATCCTTGGCCTTGGATCCGAAGCTGACATACATGCGCTGATCGCCCGCCCCGAGCCACATGGGCATGCCCGCATAGCCCTTGCAGCGCCAGTCGCCATAGTCCTCTACCGCTTTTCCAGGCCGGCGCCTGCAGTCGTGGCGCACGTCGAGCTTTGTGTAAGCGGAGGAGATGTCCTGCGCGGCGGCGGGCGTGACGCCGCTCGCGACGACAAGCGGCAAACAATAGCAAGCGATGCGGTTCATCAAGGCTCTCGTCAAGCGGGCGCGGAGGCGGCCCCAGCGTCTAACGGCGCGATCGTGAGCCCCCTAAACCGCGCGCGCTTTGCGCGCGCGCACACGGCCTAAGAATGAGGCTTTCGGGGAACAAGATGCATGACGCGCGCAAGCCGCCGCTCGGCGAGAAAGGCCAAACTGAACAGTTGCAGGAAGTTTCGCGCCTCGATCAGCTCGAGACCGATGGATTTCGGCGTCAGAAGCTTTCACGAGCGAAAGACAATGTGCCAGATCGAAGGGACAATTCCATAATTGCTGTGTGATTTACGATCTCGGCGTCCTGGGACAGCGATTGGAGGCGCTGGAGAAGGCGTAGGCCCCTATCCATCTCCTGCATTTCTGCTATAACGCCCCCGCACGCCCCGGTCCGCCGGGGCGGCTCCGTTTTCGCGCGACCCTGCTGGACGACATCCCGGCCTTGGCCGCGGAGCGCGGATCACCCCCGAAAAACAAGGACCATCCGATGTCGATCACGGCGGAGCGCAAGCAGTCGCTCATCAAGGAATATTCCACCAAGGCGAACGACACGGGCTCGCCCGAGGTGCAGGTGGCGATTCTCACCGAACGAATCACCAATCTGACCGAACACTTCAAGACGCATGCGAAAGACAATCACTCGCGTCGCGGGCTCCTGAAGCTCGTTTCCCAGCGCCGCCAGCTTCTCGACTATGTGAAGGTGCGGGACGAACCGCGCTACAAGAGCCTGATCGAGCGGCTCGGCATCCGCCGCTAACCAGCTGAGCGAAAGCGGCGCGACGGTGCGCCGCTTTCCCCAAGATGGGCGTCCAGAGGGGCGCTCGCCACGACCAACGCGTAAAGTCATGGCAGGATCGCCGGACGCTGCGTCGACGCTTTTAAGAAACACCGCTGCCGCAGCTTCTCGCCGTCTTGCTCATGACGAACCGCAGGTTCATCAGAGAAAGACCCGCATGTTCCAGATTCACCGCGAAGAACTCGATTGGGCCGGGCGTAAGCTCGTGCTCGAGACCGGCAAGGTCGCCCGGCAGGCCGACGGCGCCGTGATGGCGAGTTGGGGCGAGACGACCGTGCTCGCGACAGTGGTTTCCGCCAAGGCGCCAAAGCCGGGTCAGGACTTTTTCCCGCTTACCGTCAACTATCAGGAAAAAGCCTTCGCCGCAGGCCGCATTCCGGGCGGCTATTTCAAACGCGAGGGCCGTCCTTCCGAGCGCGAGACGTTGATCTCCCGACTCATCGACCGGCCGATCCGCCCGCTCTTCCCCGACGGATACCGCAATGACACCCAGTTGATCCTGACCGTGCTGTCGCACGACCTCGAAAACGATCCCGACATTCTCGCCTTGGTCGCGGCGTCGGCGGCGCTGACGCTTTCCGGCATCCCTTTCATGGGACCCGTCGGCGGCGCGCGCGTCGGCTGCATCAACGGTCAGCTCAAACTCAATCCGACGATCGAGGAGATGAAGCTTTCCGAGCTCGATCTCATCGTCGCCGGCACGCAGGACGCCGTGTTGATGGTCGAGTCGGAAGCCAAGGAGCTCTCCGAGGAGACCATGCTGGAAGCGGTCATGCTAGGCCATCGCGGCTTCCAGCCGGTGATCGACGCCATCATCCGCCTTGCCGAGCGCGCCGCCAAGGATCCGCGCGACCTCGTCATCGCCGACACGACAGAGGTCGCCAACGCCGTCGCCCAGATCGCCGAAGCTGAACTGCGCGAAGCCTATAAGCACACTGTCAAGCAGGAGCGCTACGCCGCCGTTGACGCGGTGAAGGCGAAGGTGATGGCCGCGCTGTTTCCGGAAGGCGGCGAAGCGAAATTCACCAAGGAGCACGTCGGCGAAGCCTTCAAAGCGTTGCAGGCCAAGGTCGTGCGCTGGAACGTTCTCGACACCGGCGTGCGCATCGACGGCCGTGACGTGAAGACCGTGCGCCCGATCGTTTCCGAAGTCGGCGTGCTGCCGCGCGCGCATGGCTCGGCGCTCTTCACCCGCGGCGAGACCCAGGCCCTTGTCGTGGCGACTCTCGGAACCGGCGAAGACGAGCAATATGTCGATTCGCTCGAGGGCACCTACAAGGAGCGCTTCCTGCTTCATTACAATTTCCCGCCCTATAGCGTCGGCGAGACCGGCCGCATGGGCTCGCCCGGCCGTCGCGAAATCGGCCATGGCAAGCTCGCTTGGCGCGCGCTCAGGCCGATGCTGCCGGCCGCGGCCGAGTTCCCCTACACGCTGCGCGTCGTCTCCGAGATCACCGAGTCGAATGGCTCGTCCTCGATGGCGACGGTCTGCGGCACGTCTCTGGCGCTGATGGACGCCGGCGTGCCGATCAAGGCGCCGACGGCCGGCATCGCCATGGGCCTCATCCTCGAAGGCGAACGTTTCGCCGTGCTCTCGGATATTCTGGGCGACGAGGATCATCTCGGCGACATGGATTTCAAGGTCGCGGGCACGTCCAATGGCGTGACGTCGCTACAGATGGACATCAAGATCGCCGGCATCACCGAGGAAATCATGAAGGTCGCGCTCGCTCAGGCGAAGGACGGCCGCCTGCATATTCTCGGCGAAATGGCGAAGGCGATCACGGCTTCGCGCGCCGAGCTCGGCGAATTCGCGCCGCGCATCGAAACGATGAAGATCCCCACCGACAAGATCCGCGACGTGATCGGCTCGGGCGGCAAGGTCATCCGCGAGATCGTCGAGAAGACCGGCGCCAAGATCAACATCGAGGACGACGGCACGGTGAAGGTCGCCTCCTCGGACGGCAATTCGATCAAGGCGGCGATCAACTGGATCAAGTCCATCGCCTCTGATCCCGAGGTCGGCTTGATCTACGAGGGCACGGTGGTGAAAACCGCGGACTTTGGCGCCTTCGTCAACTTCTTCGGCGCCAAGGACGGGCTCGTTCACATCTCGCAGCTCTCCAAGCAGCGCGTGAACAAGACGACCGACGTCGTGAAGGAAGGCGACCGCGTGAAGGTCAAACTCCTCGGCTTCGATGACCGCGGCAAGGTCCGCCTCTCGATGCGCGTTGTCGACCAGGAGACCGGCGAAGACCTCGAGGCCAAGGAAAAGGCCGAAGCCGCCGCGGCGAACGGCGGAGAATAAGACATTCACCGGGCGGCTTCTCGAAGCCGCCCTTTTTTTAGGGCGCGGAAACGGCCGAGCCAATTCACTAACGCTATCGGCGCGCCGTCGCGGACGCGCAAATTTTCTTTGTGCAAATTTTCTTTGTAGAGGAGCGAGCGCGCTCGCACGCCTTGCCGAGCCCGCGTCCCGCCCTGTCTATAGGCTGAATGCAGCGACAGAGGCGGACATGAACGAGGAGCTTGAAGCGGCGGCGCTCGTCGAACAGGATCAGAACCTTTCAATCGACGTCTTTGTTCTCGCCAGACTCGCCGTCACGCTCGCGTTTATTTCCGCCACGATTCTGATCTCTGCGCCATTTCTGCCGGCGCTCACCTGGGCGCTTGTGCTCGCGGTTGTGTTCATTGGGCCGCATCGCCTGCTGGAGCGCTTCCTGCCGCCCTCCGTTGCGGCCGGCGTCTCCATGCTGTTCGTCGGCCTGGTCATCGTTGGACCGCTGCTGCTTGTGATCGAACGGCTCGTCAGCGAGGCCGCCGCAGGCGTCGACTATGTCCAGAAAGCAGCGCAGCAAGGCGACTGGCAAACGATGCTCGACGCGCATCCTTGGCTCGGCGGATTCCAAAGCTGGATCGCGCGCAGATTCGATCTGCAAGCGACGTTCTCGCAGCTTGGCGCCTTTGTCACCAATATCGCAGCGAACTTTCTGCGCGCGTCAACCGGTCAGATCGTCACCACTCTCCTCGCCTTCTATCTGCTGTTCTTTTTCCTGCGCGACCGAGCCGTGGCGCTGCAGACGCTCGCGCGACTGTCGCCCTTCTCCAATCTCGAAACCGGCAAGATCATCGTGCGCGTGCGCGATACGATCCGTGCAATCCTCTTTGGCACGCTGGCGGTGGCGGCGCTGCAAGGCCTGCTTGGCGGATTCATGTTCTGGGTGCTGGATTTCAATTCGCCGGTGCTGTGGGGGTTGATCATGGGGCTTATCTCGATCGTGCCGGTGCTCGGCTCTTTCGTCATCTGGATCCCGGCGACGATTTACCTCTTAATCGAGCACCGTTGGGTTGAAGCCATGATTCTCGGGCTATGGGGCGGCGTGGTGATCTCCAGCATCGACAATCTGGTTCGACCGCTGCTCATCGGCGACAGCATGCGGCTACATACGGTGCCAGCCTTCATCGCCATGCTTGGCGGCCTTCAATTGTTCGGCGCTTCGGGCATCGTCCTTGGCCCCATCGTCATGGCGCTCAGCCCGTTGTTGCTGGAATTCTGGCGCCGCCGCGTCGGACCCGATCAGCCGGCTTAGTGCGCCTCCCGATCACATCGAATCATGTGATCAATAAGGAATCGCTCAAAATCAAAATGCTGGAGCAGGTTCTCATCGAAAAAGTCTATCAACTTTTTCGGGACCTGCTCTAGCCTCAGCGCCGCCGGATCTAGGCCAGCGCGCGTTGAAGCGCGTTCGCAAGCGCCGATTCATCGGCTTCGAGCACGCTGGCGTTCTGCGTATAGATCAAAAAGCAGCGCAGCCGCTTGCCAGGAAAGAGCGAGGCGACAGCGGCGCGATAGAGCGCGAGCTGGCGCACATGCGCGTCTTCGAGCTTGGCGCGCGGCCGTCCTGTCTTGAATTCGGCGATGAGCGCTTCGGCCGCGGTTTCGGCGAGCCGGTCGATGCGGCCGGAGACGACGGCCCCGTTTTCGAGCGTCGCGACGATGTCGACCTCAGGAGTCGAGTCTGGGCCAAAGAGCGGCGCAAGACGCGGGTCGGCGAGGATCGCAAGCGCCGACTGCGCCAGCGCCTCTCGTCTGTCTTCGTCCAGAAAGCCGCCGCGCGCCGAAAGAAAGCGCCGCGCGACGCTTTGCCGATGTTCGGTCGCGCAGTCCGGCAGATGCTGCAACAGCGCATGGACCAAACGGCCGTTCAGCAGACGTTCCGCTTCGCCTCGGCGCGCAGCCACGCCGTCCGCGCCATTGGCGATGAGGTCCGCGCCAGCGAGCGCGCTCGAGGGACGCAGCGGCGGCGACGGCGCAACTTCAGGGCGCGCCTTGGTCTTGGCGAAGGCCGGAATGTCCACGGCGACGGCCGGCGGGGCTCTTCTCGAAAGATCGAAGCGCGGCGGAACCGCGCCGCGGCGCAGAATCGTCGATGTCGCATCGAGCGGGTCGGGCAAAGTCTCGCAGCGCGATTCGAGCGCGTCGCGTATGGCGTCGTACCAGCAGCCGTCGGCGCGACCGCTGACGCCATGAGCGCCGCAAATATACAGCCGCTCCTCGGCGCGGGTCAGCGCGACATAGAGCAGGCGCTGACTTTCCTCGCGCTCGCCGCGCCGATGCGCCTCGCGCGCCTGCTGGAGGGCGACCGGGTCGCTGTCCTTGCCGACCGACCAGAGGAGAGCCGCTTCGTCAGCCTCGCCGAGCGCGTAGAGCTTCGGATCGTGCTTGCCGGCGGACGCGCCGCAGGTGTCGGGCAGAAAAACGATCTTCGCCTCCAGACCCTTCGCCGCATGAGCGGTCATCACCCGCACGGCCCCGCCGGCCGATTCCATATCGCGCTTGATCGAAAGATCGAGCGACTCGGCCATCGCCAGAAAGGCCGTCAGCGACGGCGGCTGTTCGCGCTCGAAACTCGCGGCGAGCTTTAAGAATTCGTCGATCGCGTCCTCGGCTTCGCCGCCCAGTCTCGCCATGAGCTGCGCGCGTCCGCCCCCAGGGCCGAGAACGCTGCTGTAAAAATCGAACGGCGCCAGAGCCGCAGCATCGCGCCGCAAGCGTCGCAGCCGCGCCGCGGCCTCCCGGCAGCGCGCGTCTTCGAACTGCTCAAGCGCTTCGATCAGTGACGCGCGACGGCCGGGCGCGAGCGCGATGAGATCATCATCGTCGAAGCCGAAGAACGGCGACTTCAGGACGCTCGCCAGCGTCAGATCGTCTTGCGGCAACAGCGCGGCGCGTCCAAGCGCGATGAGATCGTGGACGGCGATGTGGTCGGCGAGATTCAGCCGATCGGCGCCGGCGACGGGAACATGTTCGTTTTTCAAAGCGCGAATGATCGCCTCGAAGAGCGGACCACGCTTGCGCACGAGAATCAATATATCGCCGGCCTCGACGGGACGCAGCGCGCCGCCGTCTTCGACGCATTCGCCGTTCTGAGACGCAAGCAGCGCCCTGACCTTGCGCGCCAGTTTTTCCGCCAGACGCTCATTGGGGTCGCTCGCGTCGACATAGTCGAGCGGCAGGCGCCAATCGCTCGGGTCCTGCGCTTTTTCCGCGCCGATCGGCTCCCAGATTTCGACGAGAGCGGCGACGTCGTATTTCCACGCCTCATGCCTTGGCGCCGGCTCCTGAGAATCGCTGCACAGGCCGAGGCGATTCTCTTCAATCGCGAAAATGTCGTCGACCGCTTGCAAGACGCCGGGCGAAGAGCGGAAGGATTGCGTGAGCGTCACCAATTCGAAGCGGCGTTTGACGCCTTCGAATCTTCGGCCAAATTCGTGCCGCATCTCGTCGAATCTTTCGGGCGCCGCGCCTTGAAAGGAAAAGATCGATTGCTTCTCGTCGCCGACCGCAAAAAAACTGCGCGGCGGACCGCGCTTGGCTTCGCGCGCGCCGGCGCCTGCGCAAAATTCGTCAGCGATCGCCGCCAATATATCCCACTGCGCCGAACTCGTATCCTGCGCCTCATCGAGCAGGATGTGGTCAATCTGCGCGTCGAGCTTATAGAGCACCCAGGAGGGGCTCGAACGATGCAGCAGGCGGCGCGCGCCCTCGATCAAATCGTCATAGTCGAGTAGTCCCCGACGTCTCTTGGCATGCTCATATTCGCTTAAGATGGCGTCGCCGAGAACATGCTGCGCCAGCGAGCGTTCGGCCGTGGCCGCGGCCTTGCGCTTTTCGATGAGCGTGACGAGTCTGTCGCGCTCGGCCTCCATGCGCGCAAGAAGCTGCGGTTCGCGCTTGGCGAGCGGGCCGGTGATGATTTTTGTTTTTCCCAGGCCGCGCGGATCGCCGTCCTTAGTGAAAAAGGCCGCGAGATAGCTTTCGATACAGTCCGGTTGCGGGGCGAGCACAAAAGCCGAGTCGAGCGAATCGGCGAGTTTGCCGTCATTGGTCGAACCACCGCGCAGCATTTTGGCGAGCGCCGGCCACGCGGACGGCGGCTCGCCGTCCTCGATCATCGCCGCTTCGATCCGCGCCAGCGTTTCATCTGTCGTCAAACCAAGCGCGGCAAAGACACGCGCCTCATAGTCGCCTTGCTCGCGCATGCGCGCGATTTCTTGACGGTGATGCAGCAATTCCTCGCAGAGCGCGTCGAATCCCGCAGCCGTCGTCTCGCTTGCGACAAGCTCCAGCGCTTTTCGCAACGATCCGCTGTCTCGCGTGGCGGCCTCGAGCGCGCGCCGGCGCGCCGCGTCCATCAGCTCCGCGCGCTCCAGATCGTCGACGACGCGGAAGGATGCCGGAACATTGGCTTCAAAGGGAAAGATATGCAGCAGCTTTTCACAAAAGGCGTGGATGGTCTGGATCTTGAGGCCGCCAGGCGTTTCGACGGCGCGCGCGAAAAGCCGCCGGGCGAAATCAAGATCGATGCGCGACTCGACGGTCGCGCCCATCTGAGCGATTTCATTGGCCAGCGCCGAATCGTCGAGCGTCGCCCAGCGCGCGAGCGCCTCGAAAACGCGCGAACCCATGTTGGCGGCGGCCGCCTTCGTATAAGTGAGGCAGAGAATCTGCGACGGCCGCGCGCCGGCAAGCAGCAACCGCAAAACGCGCTGCGCGAGCACATGGGTTTTCCCGGAGCCGGCATGCGCCGACACCCAAGCGGACGTGAACGGATCTGACGCCGTTTGCTGGCGCCGGATCGTCAGCGCGCCAACGGGACGCTCGCTCATGCCGTCTCTCCGCCGCCGCGCATCCATTCCTTGACGCGCGCCAGATGGTCATAGTCGCCGATATCGCTCATAAAAGCCGGATGCGGCCGCGACGCATAAGGCGTCGATTCACTGGAAAACTGCGACAGCAGCTCTTCGAGCTGCGCGCGATGCGCCGTGACGACGTCGGCGAAGCGCGCGTCTTTCCATTCGAGCCAGTGAGTCTCGCCGCCCTTTCGCAAGCCGATATAGGCGGCGCCGGAAACTGGCCGCGGGCCGATTTTTTCGAAAGCGCCGGCCTCGATCATCGCCGCCTCCAAGGTCAGCTGCGGCGACCAGCCGGCCTTGACCTGCTTCTTGGACGGCGGCGCGCCCGTCTTATAGTCGAAGACATAGGCTTGCCCCTCGCGATCCACCTCGATGCGATCGGCGATCGCGGTCAGGCGAAAGGTCGTTCCGTCGGTGAGCGCGAGCGCGATCTCGCCGCGCGTTTCGACATGGATGTCGCAGTCTAAAGCGCGCCGCTCCTGTTCGAAGCTGAACGCATGATCGAGCCCCGCTTCGATACGCGGCCATTGGAAACTCACGAAAGCGGGATCGGCCATGAAGCCATCGAGTTTCCCGCGCGCGAGATCGCGGAGAATGTCGCGGGCGCCAGAGGGAAGCGCGCCGCGCGAATGGCGCGCAACGAACGCCGCAAGCGCTTCATGGATCGCGACGCCAATTTCGCGCGCGCCGGCTTCCGCGCCGATCGGCGGCAGCGGCGTGAGTCGAAGAATATATTCGGCGAAGATCGCGTAAGGGTCGCGCCGCAGGCGCTCGACGCGGGTGACGCTCAACCGTCGCGGGCGCAGCGCCGCGGGTGGGCGCGGCTGCGGCCGCTCGATCGCAATCGTCGTTTCTGGGCGATCGAGCGCCGCGGCGATCGCGAGCATCGCGTCGCCGCGTTTCCTGCAGTCGTCAAACGCATCGCCGGCAAGCGCCGACAGGCGCGCAATGAAGCGGGACGGAACGGTTGGCGCGCCATTACGCTTGATGGCGCGGCTCAGCACGACGCGCTCTGCGCCCAAAGCCATGATGAAGTCATGTGCGCTTTGGCCGATACGTCGCTCCGGCGCCATCAAGCCGAGTTGGGCGCGCATCGAGCGATTGAGAAAGGCGCCGGTGTCCGTCTGCGGCGGCCATACGCCTTCGTCCAGTCCGGCGAGCAGGACGAGGTCGGCTTCGATGAGCCGCGCTTCCAAAGGACCGAGAATCTTCAAGCGCGGATGGGCGCGTCTTGGGCCGCGCAGCATGGTCTCGGCGGCGACGCGGTCGAAGAGCGCGGCGTAGTTTTGCGCGTCAAAGCCTGCCGGCGCCTCAGCGTGCGCGAGCCGATCGAGGAGTTCGAACAGCGCCGACGCGCCTTCTTCATCAGCGTCGTCGGCGCCGGCGATCACCGCTTCAAGCGCGCCGCGGTGCGCGCGCGCGCGGTCCGACAGCGACGCCGTTGGCGTCAGCGCGGCGAAGGGCGAGAAAGCGACGTCAATACGCGCAAGCGCGTCTTCGATCGCGCGCCACTCCTCATCGCTGATGCGGCGCGCCGCCGGATGCGCATGCGGCGCGCGCGCCAATTCGCGCGCCGGCGGGACCCGCGCCGCCCAACCGCCGTCAGGCTGCGCGAATGTGCGCAGCACCCCGATCTCGATTGGCGACGCGAGCGATGCGACGCGCGCGCGTGAAAGTCCGAGCCCGGTCAGCGGATGGGCGAGCAGCGCGGCGACGTTCACGGCGCCGGCGCGATCCGATCCGATCGTCGCGACGAGCCGCGCCAGCGCGCCGATGGATGTTCTTGCGAGCGGCATGCCGCCCGAATCGTCGATCTCAATGTCGAAGCGTCGCAACTCGGCGGCGACGCGCCGCGCGACGAGCCGGTCCGGCGTAACGAGCGCCGCCGTTCGGCCGGGCGTCTCCAGCGCCTCGCGCATGAAGAGCGCAAGCGTCAAAGCTTCGAGCCGCTCGTCCGGCGCTTCCAGCGCGATGACGCCTTCGAGCGCCCGTGCGAAGCCGCCGCTCTGCGCAGCCTGATAATCGCGCCACGCCGACGTCGCGTCAGCAGGCGCCATCGCTTGCGAGACAAATGCGCGGCGAGCGGCGAGCGTCGGGGTCAAGCGCGCGAGTTCGCGCGGCTCGTCGCGCGCCCCGCCCATGGCGGCGAGCAAGCGTTTCAACATCATCTGCGGATGGGTAAAGGTCGGCTCTCGGCTTTGATCCGTCCAACCCACGCTCGCCCAGACGTCCGCGCTCATGATCTGATCGAGCCCCGGCAGGACCACGGCGCCATTTTCGAGCCCGGCGATGGCGGCGAGCAGCCGCGTGGTCGTCGGCTGCGCGCCGGTGGAGCCGAGCGCGATCACCGGCGCGGTCGGCGGCGTGCCGGCAAGCTCGGCGATCTGCGCTTCAACGAGGCGTTTCTGATAGGCGCAGGCGTCGATCCGTTCCCGGTCCGCGAGAATTTGCGGCCATTCGCGCAAGGCGATCTGCAGAAATTTCGTCGTGATCGCCCAGAAATCGCTGTAGGCGTCGTCGCTCAAAGTATCGAAGCCTTCGACCGAAACATCTTCGATGTGCAATTCGTCGATGAGGGCGCCGAGTTCGGCGGCCAGCGCATAGGCGGCCGACGGCGTCGATGCGACGAGAAGCGGTTCGCTCTCATGCAGATTCGGCGCGCCGCTCGTATCGACCGAGATGAGCGCGCGCCCAATCGCTTCCGCCCATTGCAGAATGAGCTGCGACAGCAGCAGGCGTCGTTCCAGCTCTTCGATCGGCGCGGCGAGGGATGCATCAATCTCGACGTCAAAGTCTCCGGCGAACAGAGCGGCGTTCTCGCGCTCCTCCAGAGCGCCGAGCGGCAGAATGCGCGGCAGCAGCGTCGCGCGCCGATCCAGCGCTTGCGCGAATTCGGCCGCGAGCGCCCGCGCCGCGCGCTGGGTCGGCACATAGATCGTGGCGCGCGCCATCGTCAACGGCGGCGTGTCGCGCGAGAGGGCGGGAACAATCTCGCCGTCGAGCAGGGCCGAAACGAACGTCTTCAGAAACGGCGCGCCAGGCGCGATGGTGAAAAGATTGCGGCGACGAGCGAGCATCGCGCTCAGCTCCGGCGCACGGCGATCGCACGCTCGGCTTCGGCGATCGCTGCGACCGTGCCGACATGCAGCCAGAGGCCGCTGGAGACGACGCCATAGAGCCGTCCCTTGCGCGCGGCTTCGAAGAAGAAGGGCGCGAGCTTGAAGACATCATCCGCGACGCCGGCGAAGAGCTGCGGCTTCATGACGCCCACGCCGGTATACACATAAGGTTTCTGGCCATCGCGGCGAATAATGCGCCCTTCAGCATCCAGATCGAAATCGCCGCCCCAGTCGACTCCGACGCTTCCCGATGTCGGCGCGAGCAGCAGCGCCGCGTCCATCATCTCGGGGTCGAAGGCTTCCGCAAGCGTTCGGACATTGGAGCGCGCCGCGTCGATCCAGAACGCGTCGGTGTTGCAGACGAAAAATGGATCGTCTCCGATGAGCGGAAGCGCTTTCTTGATCCCGCCGCCTTGATCCAGCAGCAGCGCGCGCTCATCAGAAATCACGATGCGCGGACAGGCGCGCGTCGCGAGGTGCGACTCGATCTGATCGGCGAGATGATGGACGTTGACGATGGCCCGTTCGACGCCAGCGTTTTCGAATTCATCGAGCGCCCGATCGATCAGCGTGCGGCCGGCGATGGAAACGAGCGGCTTCGGCGTCTTATCGGTGATCGGCCGCATGCGCGCGCCGAGCCCGGCGGCGAACACCATGGCGACGCTCGGCGCAGGCGCAAGCGCTCGGCTCTCAGGCGTCGCGAAACAAGCCGGGGATGTTGGCTTCATACCACGCCCTGACATCGGCCAGCGCCGGATGGCGGAGGCTCTTCTTGAGATAGGATTCAACGCGCGGCAGATGCGCGAGATATTGCGGCTTGCCGTCGCGCTGATCCAGCCGCGCGAAAATCCCCAGGATCTTTGTCGCGCGCTGCGCCGCCAGAATCGCATAAGCCTTGGCGAAAGCGGCCATGTCGAATGCGGAGTCGGCGTCGCGCCGCAGTTTGGCGTAATGGGCGAGGAGCTTCAACTCCAAATCGTCGGGCACGTCGACGCGGGCGTCCTGCCCGAGCGAAGCGACGTCATAGGCGGGATGGCCGAGCACACAGTCCTGGAAATCGAGGATGCCAATCCGCGCCAGACCATTGCGCCGCGCGAGCCACAAAAGATTGGGAGAGTGATAGTCCCTCAGAGTCCATGTCGGCGTCCATGTCGGCGCGGCGCTCGCGACATCGACAAGCGCCTGACGCCAAAGATTGAGAAAGATGGCCTTGGCGCCGGACGAGACCGACGCCTTCTGGCGCGTGAGATACCAGTCGACGAGCAATTCCACTTCGATCAGCAAGGCGTCGAGGTCATAGGGCGGGATGCGGTAATCGCCACCGCCTTCGACCGCGATCACATCCGGCAGGCGCTGCGCGTGAAGATAGGCGAGCGCGCCCGCCGCTTCGAGATAGCGCTCGACGATCGGGCCGCTCCCATCGACGACGCCCTCGCCGCCAAGATCCTCGATGATGAGCAAACCAGCGTCGATATCCTTGGCGTAGACTTCGGGAGCGGAAAGGCCCACTCCGCGCAGCGCTTGCGACAAGGCGACGAAAGGAACGACATTTTCAGCAAGGCGCGCGATGGCGCTATAGGATTTGCCGAAACGGATCGGCGGCCCGTCCGGCCGCGCCGGCGAGATCATCAGAATCGCGCGCTGTCCATTTTCCTTTTCGAGCCGCTCATAGGCGCGCGTCGAGGCGTCGCCCTGCAGGAAGCAGCGCCTGGCGTGGGCCCAGCCCGCCTTTCGCAGAAGTTCGCGCAGCGCCTTGAAGGAGGCGAGGCGCGACACGAAGCCGCCATAGCCGGAAATGGTGAGCCGACGCGCCTCGCGATTATCGCCATCGACGAAACTCAGTCGCACTTCGAGACAATCGGGCGAGAGCGCTTCGCGCGCACGTTCGGCCCATTCGACGAGCACGATCGCGTCGTCAGTCGCCTCCTCCCAGCCTAATCCCTCGAGCTCCGCCGTTTTGTCCAGCCGATAGAAGTCGGCGTGGACGACGCGATTGCCTGCGCCCTCGTAGACTTGCATCAGCGTGAAGGTCGGGCTTGGCGCCTCAAGCCGCGGGTCTTCGACCAAAGCGCGGATCATCGCGCGCGCGAATGTGGTCTTGCCGGCGCCGAGATCGCCGGAAAGCATGACGGCGTCGCCGTTGCGAATGAGCGTCGAAAGTTCTTGCGCCAGTTCGATCGTCTCGGCCTCGCTGGCGACATCGAGGCGCCAGACCACTTTCGGCGCCGACTCCTCGCTCATTCGGCGCCCCCAGCGCTCGCCGCGAGGAGACGCGCCTCTTCATGCGCGGCATGCGCCGGAAAGATGCAGGTCACGGTCGTGCCTTCGCCAGGGGCGGAATCAATCAAGACCCTGCCGCCATGAAGCTCCATCAAAGCGCGCACGATGGAAAGGCCGAGCCCGACGCCGCGGTGGCGGGAACCGGCAGTATGCGACTCAAAGCGATCGAAGATGCGTTCGAGGATTTCCGGCGAAATGCCGCGGCCGCGATCGGTGACTTTGAAGACGATTTCGGTCTCGCGCCGCAACACGGCAAGCGTCACCGTCTGCCCTGGCCGCGAGAAGCCAATGGCGTTGGAAAGAAGATTGAACAGGATCTGGCGCACGCGTTTGGCGTCGCCGCGGAACGTTCCCACATCGTCCATGGCGACGATCTGCACGTCGATCGAATTTTCGGCCAGCCGATCCTGCACGCCTTCGATCGCCGCGCGCATCGTCGCCTCGACGTCGACCTCGGAAATTTCAAGCTCCAGCGCGTCTTCGTCGATGGTCGCCAGATCGAGAATATCGTCGACGATGGCGAGCAGCGCCGCGGAGGATTTATTGACATAGCCAAGATATTCGCGCTGGCGCGGATTGAGCGGGCCGGTCGAGTCCTCTCCGAGGAGATGCACGAAGCCGTTGATGTTGTTGAGCGGCGAGCGCAGCTCATAACTGACGTGATGGATGAAGTCATTGCGCAGCTTTTCGGCGGCGAGCAGCGCCTTGTTGCGGTCCGTCAGCGCGCGCTCGACATTCACGTCGGCGGAAACGTCGACGAAGGTGAGGAGCGCCGCGCCGTCGAGCAATGATTGCGCCGTACAGTCCAAGACGACGCCGTCGCTGCGCTCGATGCGCCGGGTGAACCCTTCGCGCATTTCATTGAGGCCGGTGACGAAGCCCTGCAACGCCGCCCATGTCTCCTCTGTGGCATGCAGCGCGCGACATCTCGCGGCGAGCGCGTCGAAGCGCGGCCGATTCGTGAGCTGCTCGGGATCGAGCCGCCACAGATGAGCGAAGGCGGGATTGCTGAACTTCAAACGCCCGTCGGAACCGAAAACCGCCACGCCCTCGTGCAGCGTCTCGAGCGTTTCGCTCTGCATGCGGGCGAGCGCGTTGAAGCGCGTCTGGAGATCGTAAGCCTTGGTGGCGTCGTCATAAAGATAGGTGACGCCGCCTTTGGGATTGGGATGCGCGACGACGTCGATGATGCGGCCATCCGGCAAATGCCACGTGTGACGTATGGGCTCCGGCGAGCGATAGGCTTCGAACAGCCGCTCCTTCCACGCCCTGTAATCCGATTCGACGGGCACGCGCTGCTCGGCGCGCAGACGGTCGAGAATCTGTCCGTCGGTCGGCCGTTGTTCGAGGAACCTCGGGTCGAGCTGCCACAGCTTGGCGTAAGCGTCGTTGCTGTAAATCAGGCGCCGCGCGCGATCGAAGCTCGCGACCGCCGTCGGCAGCTGATCGAGCGTGCGCACATGCGATTGCATCTGCTGTTCAAGATCGGCGCGCACCATCTCGACCTCATGACGATCGATCGCGATGGCGGCGGCGGCGCCTGCGGCGGAGGCCTGTGTGACGTCGAGCCGATGGCGCGCGCCCGCGACGACGGCGTTGACGCGCTCGCGCCAGACGCTGTTTTTGGCGCGCGCTTCCTCGGCGGCGCTACGCGCCGACTGGTCGAGCAACTCCAGTTTGCGGGCGAGGGCGTCCTCGGGGTTCTTCGCTTCGACCGCCTGCGCATAAGCGTCGTTGACGAAGACGAGTTCGCCTGCGTCGTCGCGTATCCAAAATGGCGCAGGCAGCGCCTGGAGCATCGCGCGCAGACCGGAGAGCTCGGATTGCGCCGCCGCGTAGCGCTCGCGAAGGCCGATGAGCTCCAACCGGTCGCCGGAGACTTCGCGGATTCGCAACACCACGCTGCCGCCAACCGCTCGGCCGTCGGCGTCAAAATGCCGACCGGCGACGCCGGCAAGCGCCAAGCGGAAGCTTTCGCCGCTCTTGCGCAGACGATCGACGGCGCTTTCGAGCGCCTGAGCGTCCTTGGGCGCAAGCCAGGCGCCAAAGCTCAATATGCGGCGCGGCGCGGCGACAGCCCCGGTCATGATCAAAGACGAAGAATGGATATCGGGCTCGGCGTCGGGCGCCGTCCAGGCGACGAAGATCTGCGGCTCGGATGCGAGGAAGGTTTTCGCCCGCCCCAGTTGGGCGCGAGCGTCGTCGAATTCGAGTCTCAAGGCGGCTTCGCGGCGACGCCAGGCGGCGCGTTCGCGCACATGCGTCGTGACGATGGCCGCGGCGAAAATCGCCAGTCCGCCGCTAAAGGCGAAGCTGACGATCTGCGGATCGATCGCCAGATCCTCGAGGAAACCAGCCGCGCGCGCCGGCGTCGCCTCGAGCCATAGAAGCAAAGACCCGAGGGAAGCGCCGGCAAAGGGAGGAGCGCCAGAATGGTTGATCGCGCGCCGCCGTCCCGTCATTGCGAGGACGACTCCGCTTGCAAGCGATCGAATTGGCGCGTCATGAAAGCCGGTCTCCACGGTCAATTGCGGGTGCTCATCACAACAACGCCGTAAACGGTTCTTGCAGAACGCGGACGCAGCCTGCCGAGCGCAGGACGCGGATGGGCTCCAACCACAGGAAGACGGAGGGCTCCGTCCGTCGCCTGTCGCGCCGCACACGAATCAACCCCAATCTAAAGCGCTAAGGCCCAAAACGGAATCCTTTGTGGCGCGAAAAGGGGTCTCAAAAGAACGGCCTCGCTCCAGGCGGGGAAGGGCGGCGGATACGCGCATTTTGCTATCGTATCTGCTTGGAGGAACCGACGGCGGGTGAAGATGACCAAGACTGCGACTAAATCGACCGCGACCCTCCTGGCTCGCGGGTTCCATAATCTTTCGATGCTGCGCGCCTGGAGGCGCGCGGTCCAGGGATAAGTCGATGACCTCCAGGCCGCATAAGGGTGGCATAGTCGCGGCTATCTCCCTCATTACGATACGCCCGACAAGCCGTAGCATGTCGTTTTTCGTGTTGCGGGCCCTCTGCCAAAAGCCGTCGCCACTTGCGTGGATAAGCAGGAGCGCATCCGAATTTTGGAGAACTGGCTCGATAGCGGCGAGGGCGATTCGCCTCTCGCCCAGCCGGACCACGCGAATATGGTGGCTGACTCGCTGCGCGCCTTCGCCGGCCAGCGCTACGACCTTCATGGCTGGTGCGTCATGCCCAATCACGTTCATGTGCTGATGACGCTTCGCGAAGGCTATCGTCTCGGCGACGTGGTCAAGAGCTGGAAGACGTTCACCGCTCGTAGAATCAATCATGCGCGTGGCGGTGTCGGTTCGCTTTGGGCGCCCGATTATTTCGACCGCTATATGCGCGACGAGGACGACGTAGGAAACACGGTCGCCTAGATCGAAAACAATCCCGTCGTCGCTGGACTCGCCTCGCGCCCTGAGGGAGTGGCCCTGGTCCTCCGCGGCGAAGACGTGACAAAGTCCCTTCGACCGCTCAGATCGGACCGCGAGCCTCCAGGCTCGCATTTCCACAACGTCTCGGTTTTCGTGCGCCTGGAGGTCCGTGGGATCCAGTGGCGCGCGCCGACGGTCTCGCTCCCCATAGGGGAGCGAGACTCCTTCATCCCATCAGTAGCGGTAATGGTCCGGCTTGAACGGGCCGTTCTTCGGCAGGTTCAGATATTTGGCCTGCTCATCGGTCATCTGCGTCAGCTTCACGCCGATCTTGTCGAGATGCAGCGAGGCGACCTTCTCGTCGAGGTGCTTGGGCAGCGTGTAGACGCCGACCGGATACTGGCCCTGCTTGGTCCACAATTCGATCTGCGCCAGCGTCTGGTTGGTGAAGGACGCCGACATCACGAAGGAGGGATGACCCGTCGCGCAGCCGAGATTCACCAGGCGCCCTTCCGCGAGCAGCAGGATGCGCTTGCCGTCCGCGAACTCGATCTCATCGACCTGCGGCTTCACATTGTGCCACTTCAGGTTCTTCAGGCCGGCGACCTGAATCTCCGAGTCGAAATGGCCGATGTTGCAGACGATGGCGCGGTCCTTCATGGCGCGCATATGGTCGACGGTGATGACGTCGACATTGCCGGTCGCCGTGCAGAAGATGTCGCCGCGCGGCGCGGCGTCTTCCATCGTCGTGACTTCATAGCCTTCCATCGCCGCCTGCAGCGCGCAGATCGGGTCGATTTCGGTGACGAGCACGCGGCAACCGGCGTTGCGCAGCGACGCCGCCGAGCCCTTGCCCACGTCGCCATAGCCGGCGATGACGGCGACCTTGCCGGCCATCATCACGTCGGTGGCGCGGCGCACGCCATCGACAAGCGACTCGCGGCAGCCATAGAGATTGTCGAATTTCGACTTCGTCACCGAGTCGTTGACGTTGATCGCCGGCCAGAGCAGCTTGCCCTCCTTGTGCATGACGTAGAGGCGATGCACGCCGGTGGTCGTCTCTTCGGTGACGCCTTTGATCGCCTCGGCGTTGCGCTTGTAGAAGCCCGGATTGGCTTTCAGGCGCTTCTTGATCGAGGCGTAGAGAACTTCTTCTTCTTCATTGGAGGCGGTTTCGAGGAAGGCGACGTCGCCCTGCTCGGCGCGCAGGCCAAGGTGGATGAGCAGCGTCGCGTCGCCGCCGTCGTCGAGAATCATGTTCGGGCAGCCGCCGTCGCCCCATTCGAAGATCTTGTGGGTGTAATCCCAGTAGTCCTCAAGACTCTCGCCCTTTTTGGCGAAGACCGGGGTGCCGGTCGCGGCGATGGCGGCGGCGGCGTGGTCCTGCGTCGAATAGATGTTGCAGGAGGCCCAGCGTACGTCGGCGCCGAGCGCCTTCAAGGTTTCGATCAGCACCGCCGTCTGGATGGTCATATGCAGCGAGCCGGCGACGCGCGCGCCCTTGAGCGGCTGCGACGGGCCATATTCGGCGCGGGTCGCCATCAGGCCCGGCATTTCCGTCTCGGCGATGGCGATTTCCTTGCGGCCCCATTCGGCCAGCGAAAGGTCGGTGACGGCGAAATCGTTAAAGTGATGTGCGGTCATGCGAAATCCTTCTGTTTCTCGTGCGCGCTCGGTCGCGGCGGTCATTCCCGACGCTTCGCCTGGGCGAAGCGATGGCGAATCCGAGCAAAGCCTTCCTTCGGCGACCCCTCGGCGAGCGAAGCGGTCGGCAATCCACAGCAACGCCAGCATTTCTACGTCGGCGCTGGATTCCCGGACAGGCCTGCGGCCTGCATGGAATGACACGCCAATGGAACGAAACGCGAAGCGAACGGCTCAACCGAATTCCCGCCGCTGGTCCAGCCCAGCGGCTCGGAGCCAGCCTATAGCAGGGGCGTCCGAGAAAGGCAATAAAGATATAAAGATTTCTTTATGTGCTTACGTACAAGACTCTGCAGGTAAATGGCTTCACAAGCGCCATCCGCGAGACTGCAGCCGGCCGGCGGGCGGCGGGCGAACTCCATCTCGGCAAGTCAGGGCCCAAATTAAACCCGTGATTTATCTTACGAAATACAGATACGCCCGGCTGTCAGAAACAAAATGAAACTGGCGAGCCGGAATCTCGACACTCCTGTGCGGAACATTCGGGCGTCCACCTGCCCGGCCAAGCCGTGAGCAATAAGCTATTCTGCTAGGCATCAGAGACTAAAGTGATAAACGCTGTTCATATCGCCAATCGCATTCGATATTTGCTAAATAAGCGTAAAAAACTTGCATTATTTACGCACCACAAGTGCGCATCGATCTGGCTAACATCGATAGTTATGGATATTTGCCGCGAGAATAATTTTAAATACATCGCGATCCCGTGGGGACGTCAATGCCCAGAGTCAGGATATACCATGGAAATGGCGCTCAACTCCGGCAATGACGTCATTGTCGCGCTGAATGCTGACTATTCTGACATAAACAACCATATATCTGCGAACATGCAATGCATGCATGTGATAAGAAATCCCCTGAGTGTAGTCGTCTCCGCCTACTATTCCCACCTCCGAACACATCCGATTGATGGATGGGACTTCCTGGCTCGTCAGAGGACTGTTTTAAGTGAAGTCGACAAAGACGTCGGCATGGCCTTGACCTTGTCATTTCTGGAATCGAGTCACTTTCAGCCGGAGACGAACGGTCCTTTGTACGACATGATCTCGTGGAATTACGACGACTCACGAATCGTTACGTTACGCATGGAGGACATAACCGCAAACGCAGCAAACTTCTTTCGCGAAATGTCACGAACGGAGGTCTTAAGAAATGCATCAATGCCTGATCCTGATAGGTTTTCGTTTGCTGCGATGACCGGCCGGCAACAGGGCGTGATAGATCTCTCGTCGCACTATCGCTGTGGAAGCAGCACGGAATGGCGAGATGCTTTGCCGAGAGGCGTTATCTTATATGTACTTCATCATTACCGAGATTTTTTGCTACGGTTCTATCCTGAAGTTATTTTTGAAGCCGGCTCCTTGAGCGACGCCAGCGTTCGTTCGAATTCAGACTGCCTCCGGGCGTGAGGTGGCGGAATGGCGTTCCATAGGAGGCTGCAATGGGCTGCCTTGCACGCGACAAAATGAAACAAACGCGCCAGAATCTCGACACAGCCGTGCGAAACTATAGGTTTGGAACTCGCCGCTGGCTCGGAGCCGCGAGGAAATGAACTCTCCGACCTTGAACGAACCCGCGTCAAGCGCGGCCGATAGGCGGCGGATCCTCGTCGTAGAGGACGACGAGGATATTCGATCGCTCTTATCGAAATATCTCAGCGACAACGGGTTTGAGGTGATGCTTGCCCGTGACGGCAGACAGATGGACGAGGTTCTCGCGAGCGCGCAGGTCGATCTCATCGTGCTCGACATCAACCTTCCCGATGAGGATGGATTTTCCATCTGCATGCGCTTGCGGAACTCTGGAAGCCCCCCATTGATCATGCTGACCGCGCGCGGCGAAGACACTGACCGGATACTTGGAATCGAACTCGGGGCCGACGATTACCTGGTCAAACCCTTCGTTCCGCGTGAACTGCTCGCGCGCATCGGGGCCGTCCTGCGGCGGACCGCCCCGGATCTTGAGTCGTCCCAGAAAATTAGCGCCTATAGGTTTTCTGGATTCCTCCTGGACTCTTCCACGCGGCGCCTGTTGGGCCCGACCGGCGTACGGGTGATTCTGACCAGCGCGGAATTCGACCTGTTGCTGACGCTCTGCCGTAATCCTGGAAAAATATTCTCGCGCGACGAGCTGAAGGCGTCGTCCACGACCGAGCGGAGCGTCGACATCCTGATCAGCCGGCTTCGTCAAAAGATCGAGAATGACCCGCGAGACCCGACGCTCATTCAGACGATCCGCTCGATGGGCTACACGTTCACGGCGAAAGTCAGCGTTCATTGAAAACGTCTGCGCTCCGAAACATCAATGTGCAGCTGGGACTTCTCCTTCTCCTATGCGTCGGGCTGTTCCACGCTGCGGTGACCGCAATCTTTTTCCTATCCGAACCCGCTCGCGACCGCCCTCGCGACCTGAGCGCCTCCATCGTCGTGGCGGCCCTGACGGCGTTGGACGCCGCCTCCGCGGCGGAAAGGCCAACCATCGCCGCAGCCTTTAATGCAAACCTTCCAGGCTTTCACGTCGCGCTCTCAGGGCCAGGAGTCGCCGCGCGCAACGGGGGCCCGCCAGTTTATTTCCAAGATCGCCTTCCCACCGGAGTCGAGATCGTAGCCCACGACGGCGACAAACTATTTAGCGGGTCGTTGCACGACGGGCAGAAATTCCTGCTCGACGCTCCCGCCCGGCCTCCCGGATTTCCTCGGCTCGCGATAGTCACCGTCGGCTTCGTCGCGATCAGTCTGTTCGTCTTCTCCTTATGGGCCGCTCTGTCGCTCACGCGTCCGCTCACCAACTTCGCCAAGGCTGTGGAGTCCTTCGGCCTCGACAGCGTCCCGGCGCAGCTACCTGAGACCGGTCCCCAAGAAGTCCGCAAGGCGACGCGGGCCTTCAATCGCATGCAGCGTCGTATCGCCGAGATGGCCTCTCAGCGAACGCGGATGTTGACGTCCGTTAGCCACGACCTTCGAACTCCGATTACGCGAATGCGTCTGCGCGCCGAATACATCGAAAGCAGCGACACGAAAGTGAAACTGCTGCGTGACCTCGACCAGATGGAAGCGATGGTCCGCGGCTGCCTGGACTACTTGCGCGGCGGTTTCCAGCAGGACGTCGTGGCGCTGGATCTGGCGAGCCTGCTGCAGGCGGTTGTCGATCAGTTCGTCGATGTGGGGGCCAATGCGCGCTACGACGGAATCGATCATTTAAACGTTCTGGGCAGTCCAGACGATTTGGAACGCGCGTTCTCTAACCTCTTAGACAATGCGGTAAAATACGGGGAAAGCCCCGAGGTCCGGCTGTTGGAAAACGATGAAGCAGCGGTTGTCGAGGTCGTCGACAGGGGTCCGGGCATCCCCCAGGAACAGAGGGAATCGATGCTGGAGCCTTTCGAGCGAGGCGACGTCGGCGCGTCCTCGAACGCAAACGAGGGATTCGGGCTGGGCTTGGCGATCGCGCGCGCGATCGTGGAAGCTCACGGCGGACGCCTCACATTGGATGAGCGGACCGGCGGCGGCCTGATCGCAAGGGTGTCGCTGGCCAAAGCTGAACTCGAAACAAAACGAAACAAACTGAGCAAATAAATGTCTCCAGGCAATCCGACCTTGAGGACCCAAAGGGGGTCATCGGGATGTCGATACACCAATCAGCTCCGGGCCGCGCCGCGCTATCGGGAAAAACCATCGCAGTCGTGCATCCTGCATGGCATTCCTGCGGAACGCATCAGGTCATCGCTAGTCAAATAAAGGCCTATAAGAAACTTGGAGCGCGCGTGCTCTCCGTTGCGCTTATGGACGATGTCACACCCTCGATCGGCCACGGCGAGCGCTGGAAGAACTACAGGTTGCATAGTCAGGACCTCGCCGCCGACGAGAGATATGAATCATCCGCCACGATCGCGGACCTCTTCAGGACAGCGCTCCTAAAGGACGGTTGGTTGCCCTTGATCCATGGCGACCACGCAACCTGGCTCGTCGAGCTCGTGAAGCGCGCGCCTCTGCCCGAAGCGCTCGATACGGGCGCCATTGACCTGATCCACGCCAACCATTTCTTCGTGATGCCGTTCGTCGAAAGAATGCGCGAAAGGCGCCGCATTCCCGTCGTGCTAGACACTCACGACATTCAGGCGCGGCAGTACGAGCTACGCAATCGCGCTGGGTTTAGCATTCCGCCGCATGTTCGCTACAACAGCATGCTCGCGATCGAACTCGAATGGATCGAGCGCGCCGACCTGTGCATTCACTTGAATTCGGAAGAGTATGCGACGTTCGGCCAGCTGCTGCCTCAGTCTCGTCACGAACTGATCTATCCGTCGATAGCCCCCGTGGCTCCCCGCCCCAATGGCGATCGGGCTATTTTTATCGCTGGCGACAACGCCGCCAACTACATCAGCGTCCGATGGTTTTTAAAATATATTGTGCCGCATGTTCCTGAAATGTCGATTTCGATTTTTGGCGACATCGCCGATGGCGTGAAAAGGCGTGACAGGCCGTTGTATGAAAAACATCACAATCTTTTCCGCGGCAGGATCGCCGATATAGACGCCGCCTACGCCGACGCAGCTATCATTCTCCTCCCAACAAGAGAAGGCCACGGCCTTTCAATCAAGACCGTGGAAGCTCTGTCCAGCGGACTGCCGGTCATCGCGACGTCGAAGGCGTTCAGGGGCATGGAGATCGATCCGTCACAGCTTCGCAACGTCTATATTGCGAATGACGCCAGCGAATTCGCCGCCGCCATGGTCAAGTGTCGCGCCATGAGCGAACGAAGCGATCCGGTGGCGAGCGATACGCGCGCGCTATACGAAGAGAGATACTCATTGGAAGGCTTTGCGCGTCGGCTCGGGGACGTCGCATGCAGGTTGATGGTGAACCATCCCCGTACGCCGTTGGATGCTGGATACAGAAAACCAGCGACCGGCGCCCCGACTGGTCCCGCTCGGCGCCATTCGCCGGCTGATTGATCAAGCCGCGCGACTTGCGGCGAAACGCCGATCCACCGCCTCGACTGGCATTGAGAACCGCTCGGTTCGATTTCTTCCCTCACAATGACTTATCCGGCGCTCTGCGAGCCAGTGCGCGAGTTCGCGCGAGCGCGTATCTATCGTCGCCGCGTCGAGCTGAACGACGAACAATGCCGAGACGGGTTATAAGCAGCAGATTGGCCGAATCGGCTACCCTCCCCGCCGCTACCCTTCCCCCGTCCCATGATCTATACAGATTTGCAACGCAGCTCCCGCCCCGTTAGCTTCGCCGCCCATGTTCTCAGCTCTCAAAAACTTCATCAACGACCTCACCGGCGAGGCCGAGCGGCCAAAGGCCTTTGAGGCCGCCGACTATCAGCTCGCCGCCGCCGCGCTTCTCGTCCATATCGCCTCGGTCGACGGCGAATTCGACGACAAGGAGAGGGCGCGCATTCATCAGCTCGTTGAGGCGCGCTTCGGCCTTCAAGGCGACGCGGCGACCGAACTGATCGACTCCGCGGAGGAGAGCGAGCGCGACGCCGTCGACCTCTATCGCTTTACGAGCGTGCTGAAGCGCCGGCTCGATGAGGACGGGCGCCGGCAGATCGTCGGCATGCTCTGGGACATGGCGCATGCCGACGGCGCCGTTCACGAGTTCGAGGAGAATGTGGTCTGGCGCGTCGCCGAATTGCTCGGCGTTTCAACGCGCGAGCGCGTCGAGCTGCGCCGCGAGTTCCGCGACGCCGCCGCGCCGGCCCCAACCGGCCCCTGGTCGCGCGGCAAGGACGAACAGTGACGCGCCCCGTCGCGGTCATCACCGGCGCGTCCGACGGCATCGGCGCGGCGCTTGCCCGCGTCTTCGCCGCCAACGGCCACGAGCTCGCGCTCATCGCCCGTCGCGGCGAGCGGCTGGAGGCGCTGGCCGACGAAATCGCCGCCAATGGCGCCGTCCGCCCGCTCCCCATCGAACTCGATGTCACAACCGAGGGCGCCGCAGACGCTCTGTCAGCACGCCTGGCGGAGGCCGGCGCCGCCCCGCAATTCCTGGTGAACAACGCGGGATTTGGCCTCATGGGGCGCGCCATCGACCTCGACGCCGCCGAGCAGCTCGCGATGGTCGATCTCAATACGCGCGCGGTCACCGCGCTGACCTTGCGCTTTCTGCCGTCAATCGTCGCGGCGAAAGGCGGCGTGCTCAACGTCGCCTCGGTCGCGGCCTTCATGCCGGGGCCGGGCTTCGCCGTCTATTACGCCACCAAGGCCTATGTGCGCTCGCTCAGCGAAGCGCTGTCGCAGGAATTAAAGCCGCTGGGGGTGAAGGTCGCGTGCCTGTGTCCCGGTCCGGTGCAGACCGGCTTCCAGGCGCGGGCCGGCTTCGATTTCTCGGGCGTGATGGGCGCGATGAAGCCGGCGATGCTGCCGGCGGCGGAAGTGGCCCGCCAGGGCTATGAGGGCCTCATGGCCGGCAAGCGCGTCATTGTGCCGGGCCTCGTCAACCGCATGTTCGTCTGGGGCTCGGCGGCGGCGCCGCGCGCGCTGCTGCTGCCGCTGCTCGCGACAGCCCAGAAGCGGCGCTGATGAACGCTGGCGAGATCTGTCCGCCCGAAAGCAAAGGCGCGGCTCTGGCGGCCGCCTCTGTTTGAGAAAGACAAAATAAACCTATCGCGCCGAAGAAATACACAAGTATATCTAGCCGGTTTTAATAATATCGACTGCAGATTTCAGAGGGTCGGTTGGAACAGTGAAAAATCCCTGGAATGGCCGATCGAGCTCCACCAGCAGAAAGATCGCCCCGGAGACGCATATGGACGCCGTGATAAGCCCAAGCGCCGCTGTCCAATGATGGTGCGAGATGACGCCGAAATTAAAGAAAACCGTCACGAGCAGAGCGATCAGGAATATGACCACCTGCAGCGGTATATTGGCGTTCAAATCGCTATATATTTTCCATCTTATGCCGGTAATTTCTTGCGTTAAACTGAGAGCGGTCGTCTTCGCCCATGATTTTTTCTGATCTTCGTCTTCTAAAGAGAGCACCGCTTCGCGAAATGAATCGATCTTGGCTTTTTTAAAAGCCTCTTTTTGATCGATGTAATTTCCGCTCGCGACCTGCAATAGATTGATCTGACCCTGCAAAGCGTTTATTATTTTTGTTCTCGCTTCGTTGGCTTCATCGCCATACAAATCCAACACGCGATGCAATAAAATAACCTTGGACGCCTGCATTCTGACCTCGTCAACTTTCTTATCAAAATTGTTTTTTGCCGTTACCAATAAAAATCCGAGACATACTGCAAGCAATGAAGCAATCATGTTTCTCACGGCTTTGAATTGATCCCTAGATATTCCGTCAAGCCAGCTCTCTTTCAGATGTAGAGTAATAGAAAATCCAAATATACCTGCAAGCAATGTTGCAAAAAAAGTTACTATAGCTATATCAACGCTATTCACGCGTATTCCCTCCGCAGGATACTACCCGGCAAGGACGCCTTTTGCAGAAGACGCCCAGACCTTCGCTTGGCCGGAGCGATCCCCGACCGCCGGGAAATGATAAAATCCTACCCCATATGACTGTTCGAAAACAAAAAAGCGAGCCTCGCGGCCCGCTTTCATTTCCTCACACGTCGGAGCGGTTATTCCTCGACGGATTTCGGCTTCAGCACCTGACGGCCGCGATACATGCCGGATTTGAGGTCGACGTGATGCGGCCGGCGGAGTTCGCCGGAATCCTTGTCCTCGATATAGGTCGGCGCCTTGAGGGCGTCGGCGGAGCGACGGAATCCCCGCTTCATCGGCGAGGTTTTTCTCTTCGGAACGGCCATTTATTCTCTCTCTAAACGAAGGCCGCGGGCGGGAGCGCCACGCGGCGGAAACTGGCGTTGCGCCTATACGCGAAATCTCGCCCCATGGCTACCCCGGCGATCGGCTTTTAGCAGGGCCGATCGGCTTTCCGCCCTATTGGATGGCGGCCGGCGGGACGGGAGCGCTCGCCGCCTTGTCATAGGCGTTTCTTTCGCCGCCCGACAGCATCGCCGGATCTTCCTCGATGAGCTGCTTTCCGCCGCGATCGTCGGCCGGCCGCGCGGCGACCGGCGGCGCCGCCAGGCCGGTCTGATACGCGAGCCAGCTTCGCCAGTGATCGGCTGAGCCGTTGAACGTATTCTGGTCCACCGCGCCGGTGATGCCCGGCACGCGCCCGTCCGAGCGATACTGCCAAAAGGTCCATTTGCGGTCGCCGTAACGGACCTTCGGATGATATTTCGTCGAGCGGACCCAGATCGGATATTCGGACAGCGCGTCGGAGTGCAGGATCGCCTGATAGAAGTCGACTGAGGAATAGATGATCGGCTTCTTGCCGTAATGGCGCTCCATCTGCGTGAGCATGTCCTTCATGTCGCGCAGCACTTCCTCACGATAGAGCGTGCGTTTGCAGGTTCCCGACGTCGGCGTCGCCTCGACGTCGAGCACCGGCGGCAGCGCGTCGGGCTCATTCGGCACGACGCTGGCGAAATTGCCAATCTCTTCATGCGGCCGGCGGCACCAGTAAACGAAGTGATAGGCGCCGCGCGGCACGCCGGCGGCCTTCGCCGCCGCCCAATTGTAGGCGAATTTCGAGTCGACCCGGTCGCCGCCTTCCGTGGCCTTGATGAAGGCGAAAGAGACGCCCGCGTCTTTGACCTGCTCCCAGTCGATGTTGCCCTGATATTTCGAGACGTCGATGCCGTGGACGGCGAATTCGGCGCTGCGCGTCGCCGGGAATTTATGCAGATCGGTCTCCGGCACGGCGTAGGCGAGAAAGCTCGGGTCGCGCTTGGGATTGATCAGCGGCGCGCTGGTCTGGAACCGCGGCCGGCGCGAGAAGCTCGGATCATAGGAGCTGCCGCAGCCGGCGAGCGTCGCCGCCAATGCGGCGCACACGAGGGCGGAGGAAAGCAGGGAAAAACATTTCAACGAGCGCATTTCTCCAAATTATCCCCGCAGGCGGTAACGGAGCGTAAACGCGCCGACGCGCCTCAGCCCAAATGGAACCACAAACTGGCGATTGTAAGGAAGGAGCTGTAGCCGACCACGTCGGTGATCGTGGTCACAAAGGGCCCCGAGGAGACCGCGGGGTCGAATTTCAGCCGGTCGAAAACGAGCGGCACCACAACGCCGCCGAGCGCGCCGGCGACCAGATTCGTGAACATCGCCAAGGCGATGACTGGCCCAAGCCCAACATTATGGAACCAATTTGCGGCGACGACGCCGGTCACCAGACCAAAGGCCGCGCCATTGACCGCGCCGATGGCCAGCTCCCTGAGAATAATCCGCATAGCGTTGGCGCGGGTCAGCTCGCGGGTGGCGAGCGCCCGCACCGCGACCGTCATGGTCTGGGTCGCGGAATTGCCGCCCTGCCCCGCGACAATCGGTCCGAGCACCGCCAGCGCCACCATTTGTTCTAGCTGCAACTGAAAGTGCTTAAGCACGCTGGAGGTGATGAAGGCGGTCAGCATATTGACCGAGAGCCAGGTGAAGCGGCTCCGCGCGATCCACCAGAAATTGTCGGTCAGCTCTTCCTCGGGGTTCACGCCGCCGAGCGCCAGTATCTCGTCCGAGGCCTGCTCCTGGATGACGTCGACGATGTCGTCGATGGTCAACACGCCGACGAGCCGTTCGGATTCATCGACGACCGGCACGGAAACGAGATTGTAGCGCTCGAAGAGCCGCGCCGCCTCGGCGCCGTCCTCGGTCGCCTTCACCCGCCGCCGATCCTCCTGCATGATTTCATCGAGCCGCACGCTTGGCTTGGCCCGCACCAGAGCGTCGAGGAAAACGGTGCCGAGCAGCCGGTAGCCAGGATCGACGACGAAAACTTCGAAGAAGTTCTCGGGCAGATTCTCTTCGCCGCATTCTCGAAAAAAATCGAGCACGCGCCCCGCCGTCCAGAAGGGAGGCGCGGCGACAAAAGTCGTCTGCATCAGGCGCCCGGCGGAATCCTCGGGATAGTCCAGCGAGCGGCGCAGAACGATCCGCTCTTGCGCTGGGAGCGCATCGAGGACCTCCGCCTGCTCTTTCGGCTCGAGCGCTTCGAGAATGGCGACGGCGTCATCGCTTTCGAGGTCGCGCACGCCTTCAACGAGGGTCTCGACCGGGAGTTCGTCGAGGATTTCCTCGCGGGTCGCCTCGCCGACCTCCATCAGGGCCGTAAAGTCAAAGTCCGCGCCCATCAGCTCGACAAGACGGGGGCGCGCTTCGTGGCTCAGCAGCTCCAGCAGAGCGCCAAGGTCCGCCTCATGGAGGTCGCCGACGAGTTCGTGAATCCGCTCCGCGTCGCCCAGCGCAACCGCGCCTTCGACGTCCAGAACGAATTCCCGGCTGAGAGACGCCTCTCCGCCGTCGCGGAAGTCCTCGGCGGGGGTCGCCGTATCTTCATGATCGAGCGGCATAGGCGGTCCCGCGCTATATTATGGTCGCGCTCTTAACCCGGGGGCGCGAGAAATCAAACCGGCAAGCCGTCATGACCGCCATTTTTCTACTGCTGAAAAGAACTGAAGCGCCCGTCGCCGCTCCCCTCCTGCGGTTCGCGCTCATGCTGCTGGCGGCTTTATCGGCCGCCGGCGTACTTAACATGCCGCCCGCCGCCGCCGCCGCGGAACGGACCTGCGGACCCGACGCGCTTGGCGTGTCGCGCGTCATCGAAATCGACCGCGCCAAGGGAACGGCGGTCGGCCTGCAAAGCTATCCGCGCACGCTCGATCTGCGCGATCATGAGGTGGTGCTGACGTTCGACGACGGACCGGCGTCTCCCACGCCGCAAGTGCTTGACGCGCTCGCCAAGGAATGCGCGCGCGTGACCTTCTTTCTGATCGGCCGGAATGCGGAAAGCCTGCCCGCTCTGGTGAAGCGCGCCGCCGCGGAGGGCCACACCATCGCCCACCATTCCTACAGCCATCCGGACAAGACCCTGAGGCTGATGAGCGAGGACGCCGCCAAGGCCGACATCGACAAAGGGATCGCCGCCGTGAACAAGGCGCTCGGCGCAACGGCCGCGCCCTTCTTCCGCTTTCCCGGCTTCGCCGATACGCCCGCGCTCGTCGCCGACCTCACGTCGCGCGGCTACACTATCTTCGGCTCGGATTTGTGGGCCTCGGACTGGTCGCATATGACGCCCAAGGCCGAACTCGACCTCGTGCTGTCGCGGCTTGAAAAGAACCGCAAGGGAATCGTGCTCTTCCATGATTCGCAGGCGATCACCGCGCAGATGCTGCCCGAATTCCTGCGCGAACTGAAAAAGCGCGGCTATTCGCTCGTCCACATGGTTCCGGGCGACGCGCCGACCCCGATCGTCGCCGCCGGTCCGGATTGGACCTCGACGACAGAGCCGATCATCGCCAAGACGCTTGGACCAAAGGCGAAGCAGGCGCCGCAGGCGCAGGACCATGAGCATGACCATGGCGCGCAAGAGGCGCCGAAATCCGGCGCGCCTTAGCGCAATGTGATCGGGATGCGCGCTTTAAGGCTGCGCGAGGCGCCGCCTAGATCACGCTGCTTTTGGGCGGAATCGTCCCAAAGTTTAGAGCGCGTTCTACGCGAAAAACCGGTTCCCACTTTTTCGCGAGCCGCGCTCTACCCGCCGCGATCGCAGATATACGTGCTCTTCGAACCCCAGCAGGACCCGCTCTTGTAAACGTTTCCGAGAGTCTTGCCGCCGAGCGCCGCAGACCAGGTTTTGCCCCTGGCCGGAGAAAGCGTCAGCGTCTGACCGGAATATTGGAAGACCACCGCGCCGCCTTTTCGCGAGATCTGACAGACGCCGCTATTGAGCACGCGTCCCGCAATCCTGACGTAGCATTTGCCGGTTCGCGCCTCGGACACGGCCGGCTCCTGGTCAGCCGCGACGTTCGCCGTCGCCGCCGATTCATCTTGCCCCCCGCGGCGCGCCGCTCTGCGCTTTCCTGCGATGCCGTCGCTGAGAAATTCCGGCTCGAGTTCGAGGTTCGCGAGGGATGACGCGAGAGGGTTCGACGCTTGAGCGCCCGGCGCCGATTCCGCGCCGTCCTGCGCCGATGCGGCGCGTTCTGGCGCCGCTGTCGGCGCCACCGGTCCGGCGATGATCGAAGGCGGCTGTTCCTGCAATCCCAAATTGGCGGCCGGCGCCCCCGAACCCGCTTGGCTCGGCGCCCCGCGCGGCGCGGGAGGCGCTATTTTTTGAGGCGTCATCGAATCTGCGGGATCGCCATTTTGGGGAAGCTCTCCCCAGAACGCGGAGCCGACGACGATCGCGGTGCCGACGACGACAAGCGCCACGGCGCCAATGTAGAAGAACCGCTCGACCCTTTCGAAGTTGCGATCGGACGCCGTTGCGTAGGACGGGCGGCGCGAACCCGCCGGCGGCGGCGACGCCGCGCGCCAGTCGCCTTCGATATCATGCCAGGCATAGCGGGCGCGCGTCTCGATAGTATCGGCCTTTGGCGGCGGCCTGCGGTCTCTTAACGACACAGCCATGCTTCCCTCTCCGGGCGCCGTCGAACCAAAAGAGCGGCGTCGAACGCCTCGCGTCTGCGCACAAGGCGCGCGGCGCGCTCATTTGCGAAGATCGAGCAGGCGGCTTGCACTGACCAAGCGCCAGCGCAACCATATTACCTTGGGGAATGTGGCTGATGTTTGCCCGCTGCGGCGCCGTAATCCGGCCGGACGAACTCGGGGCGCTTTTATGGCGCTAACCTTGGTGCGGCCGAGAGGACTCGAACCTCCACTGGTTGCCCAACTAGCACCTCAAGCTAGCGCGTCTACCAATTCCGCCACGGCCGCAAGGACGCTCCGCTTAACGCGAAGCGCCGGCGCGCTGCGTCTAACAAATCGGCTCCCAGATGACAAGCGGGCCGACGCTTAGGACCTCGGTTTGGTGTAAAGTGACGCGATGAGCCAAGCCGCCTGCCCTCCTGCGCCCGCCGCTGATACGGCGATGCGCGCGCCCGTAGCTGCGCCGCCGGTCGAATGGCGCGTCAGCGACGATCTCGTCCCCTATGAGGCGGCGGTGGCCTTCATGGAGGCGCGCGCCGCGGCGATCGCCGCGGGCGAGGCGCGTGAATGCGTCTGGCTGCTCGAACATCCGCCGATCTATACCGGCGGCTCCTCGGCGAAAGAGCAGGATCTGCTCGAGGCGCGCTTCCCCGTCTATCGCACCGGACGCGGCGGGCAATTCACCTATCACGGACCCAAGCAGCGCGTCGCCTATGTGATGCTCGATCTGACCCGCCGCCGGCGAGACGTGCGCGCCTTCGTCTGCGCGCTTGAATCATGGATCATCGCGACGCTGGCCGATTTCGGCGTCACGGGCGAGCGGCGCGCCGCCCGCGTCGGCGTCTGGGTCGAGCGGCCGGAGAAGGCCAAGGGACCAGGCGGCGAAAGGGCGGAAGACAAGATCGCCGCCATCGGCGTGCGGCTGCGGCAATGGGTGAGCTTCCACGGCGTCGCGCTCAATGTCGCTCCGGATCTGACGCATTTTTCCGGCATCGCGCCGTGCGGCGTGCGCGACGCGCATCTTGGCGTCACCAGCCTTGCGGACCTCGGCGTCGCGGCGGAATTGCGTTCCGTCGACGCCGCGCTGCGCAGGAATTTCGAGGCGATCTTCGGCCCGGCCGAGGACTCTTAGGACGCGGCGGGGGCGCACGCCTCACGCGCCGCAAGCGCGGCGAAGAGCGCATCGTCTTCATTGACGCCGGCGTTGCCCGTCGTCAGCAGCTTCTCGCCGCAGAAGATCGAATTGGCGCCGGCGACGAGGCAGAGAATTTGCGCTTCGCGCGACAGTAAAGAGCGGCCGGCGGAGAGCCGCACCCGCGCCTTCGGCATCACGATGCGCGTCGTCGCGATCATGCGCACGAGATCGAGCGGGTCGATCTGCGCGCGCCCGGCGAGCGGCGTGCCCTCGACGGCGACCAGCGCGTTGATCGGCACGCTTTCCGGATGCGGATCGAACGACGCCAGCGTCTGCAGCATGCCGGCGCGATCTTTCACGCTTTCGCCCATGCCGATAATGCCGCCGCAGCACATCTCCAGCCCCGCGCCGCGCACCGCCTTGAGCGTGTCGAGACGGTCCTGATAGGTGCGGGTGGTGATGATCTCGTTGTAGAATTCCGGGCCGGTGTCGAGATTGTGATTATAGGCGGTGAGCCCCGCGTCGACGAGGCGCCGCGCTTGCGACTCGTTGATCATGCCGAGCGTGACGCAGGCCTCCATGCCGAGCCCGCGCACGCCGCGCACCATGTCGAGCACGGCGTCAAAGCGCTTGCCCTCGGGCGCGGAGCGCCAGGCGGCGCCCATGCAGAAGCGATCGGCGCCGGCTTCTCTGGCGGTTCTCGCGGCGGCGAGCACCTCCGCCGTCTCCAGGAGATCGACGCGGTCGAGCTTCACTTCGCGGTGATGCGCCGATTGCGGGCAATAGGAGCAGTCTTCCGGACAGCCGCCGGTCTTGATCGACAGCAGCGCCGCCTTCTGCACGTCATTGACGTCGTGAAAGCGGCGATGAACGGCGTTCGCCTGCGCGACGAGATCGAGCAGCGGCTGATCATGGATGGCGATGATCTCTTCGACGCGCCAATCGGAGCGTAAGGAGAAGTCCGCGGGCGCGTTCACGCCGGACCTCCGGCGTCGCGGCTCTGCGAGCGATGCTGGGACCGCGCGGCGAGTTTGCGCTGCGGCGCCTCAGACGTCTCCTCGGCGCGCGTTGCGCTCTTGCGCCCGCCGCGCAGAGCGGCATAAGCAACGAAAAGCGCCATCGCGACGTCGAACGCCGCATTGGCGATCACGAAGGGCGCGGGGGCGAATTGCGAGGCGGCGCCGATATAGTGAAAGTAAATCGCATAGAGCGGATGCAGCGCGAAGCCCGCGACGACCCACCACGGCGAGCCGATAATCGACATGCCGGCGAGCGTGCCGAAGACGGCGACGCCGGTCATTTCGACGCCGACCCAGGGGCCGGGCTCCTCAGCGCGAAAGGCGAAGCCGACGTAGAGGAAGCACAGCGCAATCAGCGCATAGGCGGCGATCCGCTGGACGGCCGCGCCCGACCATTTGCAGAATGCAAGCAGGCCCAAGGCAAAGACCAGGCCGACCCCGGCGAAGATAAGAATTTCGGTTGTGTCGAGCATGGCTTTGACCATTAGCGCCGCGAAGTGCGGAGATTAGGCGGAACGCATCGTCGCCGACGTCTATAAGGGGCGACGTCGCCTCGAACAAGTGCCGCGTCGAAAAGGCGCCCGAAGCCTGCTATAGCTGCCCTGGAGGCGCCTTGAGGCGCGAAATGTTTAAAGGTCGCGATAGTATGCAGCTCGAGACGCAGGCGCAGGAAAATCTCGTTACGACCGCTCCGGCGGCGGGCGCCGACCCTGAAGCCTTGAAGGGCGACGAATCGCTCATCGAGGACATTCGCCTTCTGGGGCGCCTGCTGGGCGACGCGGTTCGTGAACATGAAGGAACCGCGGCCTTCGAACGCATCGAGACGATCCGGCGGCTCTCCGTCGCCGCAAGCCGCAACCAGGACGCCGAAGCTGACAGGAATCTCGACGCGCTGCTGCGCGCGCTGACGGCGGAAGAGGCGCGCACCGTTATTCGCGCCTTCAGCTATTTCTCGCATCTTGCGAACATCGCCGAAGACCTGCATCCGCTGCAGCAGCGCGCCCGCGCCCAGGCGAGCGGCGCCTTCACCGGCGCGCCGAGCCTCGCCACCACCTTCGCGCGCCTGCGCAAGGCCGCCGTCGGCGCCGGCAAGATCGCCCAGGCGCTGGCGCGCGGCTGGATTTCGCCGGTGCTGACCGCGCATCCGACGGAAGTGCGCCGCAAGAGCCTGCTCGACGCCGAACACGCGATCTTCAAACTGCTCGCCGCGCGCGAGCATATGCGCGGCAAGGCCGAGCGCGCGCAAAACGAGATGCAGCTTCGCGCCCGCGTCTCGCAGCTCTGGCAGACCGAGCTGTTGCGTCATTCGCGCTTGACCGTGCGCGACGAAATCGAGAACACGCTGAGCTATTATCGCAGCACCTTCCTGCGCGAGATCCCGCGCCTTTACGCGGACATCGAACAGCGTCTCGACGGACTGCGCGTGCCGCCATTCCTGCGCATGGGCGCCTGGGTCGGCGGCGACCGCGACGGCAATCCGAACGTGACGGCGGAGTCGCTTTCGACCGCCCTGCGCATGCAGTGCGAAACCGTGCTGCGCTTTTATCTCATCGAAGTGCATGAGCTCGGCGCAGAACTTTCGATTTCGCGGCGTTACGCCGGCTGCACCAAGGCGCTCGAAGCGCTAGCCGCCCGCTCGGGCGACGACAATCCGCATCGGGACGACGAGCCTTATCGCCGCGCGCTCATCGGCGTCTATTCGCGCCTCGCCGGCACGCTGGAGAAGCTGACCGGCGGCCAGGCGGCGCGCCACGCCGTGGCGCCGGGCGAGCCCTACGCCAATTCCTGGGCGCTGCTCGCCGACCTCGTCACCATCGATGAGTCGCTGCGGGTGCATCACAGCGAAGTCATCGCCACGCAGCGGCTCGAGCCGCTGATCCGCGCCGTCGAAGTCTTCGGCTTTCACCTTGCGACGCTCGATTTGCGGCAGAGCTCCGACCGCCACGAAGAAACTATCGTCGAGCTTCTCGGCGCCGCCCGCGTCGTCGATGATTACGCCGCGCTCCCGGAAGCCGAGAAGCAGCAGTTGCTGCTGAGGCTGCTCGGCGATCCGCGGCCGGTGCGCCTGCCCGGCGCGACATACAGCGACCGCGCCACGAGCGAATTGACGATCATGGAACGCGCGCTCGAGATGCGACGGCTCTATGGCGATGAAGCGATACGCCATTACATCATCAGCCACACTGAAACGGTCAGCGACCTTCTCGAAGTGCTGCTGCTGCAGAAGGAATGCGGCTTGATGCGCGGCACGCTCGATCCGCGCGACGCTCAGCGCGTCATCGCCGATCTGATCATCGTGCCGCTTTTTGAGACGATCGAGGATTTGCGCAACGCCGCGCCGATCATGCAGGAATTTTATGCGCTCCCTGGCATCCTCAAGCTCGTCGTCAATTCCGGCGGGCAGCAGGACGTCATGCTCGGCTATTCCGACTCCAACAAGGACGGCGGGATCTTGACGAGCATCTGGGAGCTGTACCGCGCCTCGACGGCGCTCGCGGAGTTTTTCGCCTCGGCGTCGAACGTCACGCTGCGGCTTTTCCATGGGCGCGGCGGAACCGTCGGACGCGGCGGCGGACCGAGCTACGACGCCATTCTGGCGCAGCCGCCGGGCACGGTGAACGGGCAGATCCGCCTGACCGAGCAGGGCGAAGTCATCGCGGCGAAATACGCCAATCCGCAGATCGGCCATGTCAATCTCGAACTGCTCGTCGCGGCGACGCTGGAAGCGACGCTGCTCTCCGCGCACAAGACTCCGCCGCCGGAGTTCTTGGAAGCTGCTGAAGAATTATCGCAGGCCGGCATGGCCGCCTATCGCGGCCTTGTCTATGGGACCGAGGGCTTCGTCGATTTCTTCTTTTCGTCGACGCCGATCTCGGAAATCGCCTCGCTCAACATCGGCTCGCGTCCCGCCTCGCGCAAACCATCGCGCCGCATCGAGGATCTGCGCGCGATCCCGTGGAGCTTTTCCTGGGCGCAGGCGCGCGTCGCGCTGCCGGGCTGGTACGGCTTTGGTTCGGCGATCGCGCATTTCATCGAAGAGGACGAGAAGGCGCGGCTCGCGCTCTTGCGCCGGATGAGCGAAGAATGGCCGTTCTTTCGCGCGCTGCTCTCGAACATCGACATGATCCTCTCCAAGACCGACATGTCGATCGCGCATCATTACGCCGGACTCGTCGAGGACAAGGCGCTTGCCGCGCGCATTTTCGGCATGATCGAGGCGGAGCATGCGCGCGCGAATGACGCGCTTGAAAAAATTCTCGGCTCCAAGGAGCGGCTCGCCGACAATCCGACGCTCGCGCGATCGCTCCGGCACCGCTTCCCCTATATCGCGCCGCTCAACTATCTGCAGGTCGAATTGATCCGCCGCCATCGCGCGGGAGAGCGCGGCGAAGACATTCGCGAAGGCATCCTGATGTCGATCAACGGCATTGCGGCGGGCTTGCGCAATACGGGATAGGCGACGCCTTGACAGCGAAGACATCATGCGAAGGATCGATCGGAGGAATAAACGTCATGAGCGCAGGCAGTCAGTTCAACGACATCAGTCTGGAGGAGTTGAAGTCGGGACTTGCAACAGGGCGGGTCTTGCTTGTCGACGTGCGAGAGGCTGACGAATATGCTGCGGGCCACATCGCCGGCGCGATCTTCAATCCGCTGTCGAAATTCGATCCGAGCCAACTGCCGGTCGCCGGCGAGGGCCAGCAAGTGATCATCTATTGCCGCTCCGGCAAGCGCTCGGTGTCGGCGATGGAGCAGGCGCGGCTCCTGGGACGGCGCGACGCCGACACACATTTTGGCGGCGGCATCCTCGCCTGGCTCAACGCCGGCGAACCCGTCGTCCAGGGCATGTAAAAGACGCGCCCAGACGGCGGCGCGGCTTCAACGCAGGCTCGCGAGATAGCGCGACAGGGCGAGCAGTTCGCTTTCGCTGAAGATGTCAAAGGCCGGCATTAGATTGCCGGGCTTGATGTCTTGATTGTGCGTGATCCATCGCGCGATGGAGGCTTCGTCCGCCGCGAGGATCGCGGCGCCAATCGAGATTCTGCCGCCGACATGCGTAAGATCGGGTCCGAGCCGGCCGGCCGCAGGCGTCCCGCGGATTGCGTGGCACGCGCCGCAGCCGTGCGAAAGAAACAGCGCCTTGCCCTCTCGCGTCTCCTGCGTTGTGGGCTCCTGCGCAGGCTGAAACTCCCGTAATCGCCATTCGTCATATTCATTCTGCGGCATCGCCACGACGTTGAACGCCATCAGCGCATGCACCCCGCCGCAATATTCCGCGCATTGGCCTCTGCTCACGCCAGCTGTCTCGGCGCTCAGCGTCAGCGCGGTCTTGCGGCCGGGAATCATATCGAGCTTGCCGGCCAATCTCGGCGCCCAGAAACTATGGATGACGTTGTCGCTGGAGAGTTCGATCTCGACCGCGCGGCCGAGCGGAATGCGCAGCTCATTGGCGCTCTCGACCGCAGAGCCGGCGTCGTCGCGATAGACGACGCGCCACCACCAGCGCTCGCCCGCCACCTCTATTCGATCCGGACTCGCCGCCATCTTTCCCGGCCCCGCGCCGAGCATAACCAGTCCGTAGATGAGGAGCGCGGAGAGCGTGACGACGGGGAAGATCAGCCCGCCGGCAAGCACGACAGTGTCGCCGGCCAGGAACGCCCGGCGGCGCGCCGACGCAAAGAGCGCGATCGCCGTCAGGAGAATGACGGCGAACAGGATCGCGCCGCTTCCCGCGACCATGACCCAGAAGAGCTGCGCAATATGTTGCGCCTCTGGTCCGGTCGGCGCGAGCGTCGATTGAACGCCCTCGCATCCCACAAGCAGTAGGCAAGCAACCGGCGCGGCGCGGGCGATGCGCAAGGATCGCTGTCTATCGCGCACGGGGGCCTCCACGACGCGGCGGCGGGGTCCGTTGTGACTTCTCCGGCGTTGTCCCCGCGACGCTGGCGAAATAGGCGGCGACGTCTCGCGCCTGCGCGTCGGTCAGACGCGAAGCGATCGTCCCCATGATCGCTCCATATCCCGACTTTTTGCGCAGCCCGCGTTTCCACAGGTCAATCTGGCCGAGGATATAGGGCGCGTATTGGCCGTCGAGCTTTGGAAAGGACGGCGCCCTGTTGTCGCCATGGCAAACCAGACAAGGCGGAACGCCCGACTCCGCGACGCCCTTTGTCGCGATTTCTTTTCCGCGCGCAATCTGATCGGCGTTCGACTCTATCGGCGGCGCGCTTGGAGCGAGGTTCGGCGCGCGAGCGTAATATGCGCTCAGCGCCGTGATCGCGGCGGCGTCCAGCGCCACGGCGATCGGCTCCATGATTCCACTCGGCCTCGAACCGCTGGCGAAATCGCGTAGCGCGCGTTCAACATAGGCCTGTGACTGTCCGGCGAGGCGGGGCACGAGCGCGCTTCTGGGACGCGCATCGCCGCGATGGCAGCGCACACATCGGGTCAGCGCCTCCATCGTCATGCCGTTCCGGGCGATCTCAGCGCCGTCATTCTGCCGCGCCTCGACGTCGCCGATGGCGAACAGCCGATATTGGCTCGCGCTCGTCTGCGGAAGGGCGCGCAGAAAAGCGACGACGGCCCACACTTCGTCATCGCGCTGCTGCGCGACCCACGCCGGCATTCCAGTAAACTTCAGACCATGCTTGACGATCCAGAAGAGCTGCTCCGTCGACCAGTTGGTTGCGGCGCCGCCGAGTTCGGGCGGCGCTGGGAGCATGCGATCAACGATCGGGTCGCTGTGGCCCCCCGGCGCGCCGTGGCAAGGCGCGCAGCCTGCGTCGAAATGGCCGGCGCCGAGGATCACCAGATTTTTATCATCGAGCGGCGGCGGCGTGATGGAGGCGCTGTGCGTCGCAACGGAACGCCGCAAACCAAAGTCCAGGAACCAGCGCGTGAGCGCCCAATGGGGCTGGCTGGCCGCGACGTTGTAGAGACCCGACCCAGCGAAGAACAGGATGGCCAAAGCTAGAACGAGGGCGACCCCGACGCCGGCGAGTAGAGCTTTTCCGGCGAACGCCACCTGGCGTCACCGCCGCGCTGCGCCGGCGCATCGGGGGCCAGCTGCGTTTGACTGTTCGGCTCTCTCCATACCGATCTCCCACTTGGCGCGAGCCTCGCAGCGTCGCCGACGCAGTAGCGTCCTAAGAGAGATAGGGTTGGAACACGAAGCGATCAGCTCGCGAGCGCAGGCCTCGCCAAATCGCCTTAGAGACCGTCGCAGAAGAAAGCGTTCCTCGTTTGGCGAACCCATGGCCACTGTCGAGCTGAAGGAATAAGTTCCAAATCTTGAAGCCTAGCAGCGACTTTCCGGGACATGCGCATGAGCGACCAATATCGAACGATCAGCCGGCAATATTCGGCGGCGCGGAAGGATGACCATACGAATTTCCTTGAAACGCCGACCGTCCAATCCGTTCTCGGCGATCTTTCAGGCGCGAGCGCCATCGACTACGCATGCGGGGCTGGCCATTATTCCCGGCTTCTCAAAAGACTTGGCGCAAAGAATGTGCTCGGCGTGGATCTGTCGCCCGCGATGATTGACGTCGCCCGACATGAAGAGATCCGAAATCCACTTGGCGTCGCCTACGAAGTCGGCGACGCCGCAGCGACGGCGGTTTGGGGGGCGTTCGACGTCGCGACCGCCGCCTTTCTATTCAATTATGCCGAGGACGAGCAGACGCTCGGGCGAATGTTCAGGTCTGTAGCGGCGAATGTGAATCCCGACGGCAGATTGGTCGCGGTCGTGCCCAATCCGGACTTCATCAACGGCCGCGAGGATACGCTTCCTTATGGGTTTTTTCTCGAGGAGATCGGGGAAGGTCCCATGCGCCTGCGCGTGCGGATGACGTTTATCGGCGAAGAAAAATTCTGGATCGAATTCACCCAGTGGAGCCGTCGCGCTTACGAGGACGCGCTGGCGCAGGCAGGGTTTGCTGACGCCGAATGGACGCCGTTCGCCGTGTCTAAGGAAGGAATTGAGCGTTACGGACAAAACTTCTGGGACGCAATTCTCGCCAATCCAAAAAGCGTCGTATTGAGCGCAAGGAAAAAGCCTGCGTGAACACGTCCGCGGCGAGTATGGTTAAGATAGATAATATTCCGATGTGAGGGCGCGATGCTTCTCGTCGATACGGCGGATCAAAATGCTATCCTGGACGCGCTGAAATTTCCGGGCGTGCAGGGATTCACCACCAATCCGACATTGATCGCCCGCGCCGCCGGCGCGGAAGCGTTGTCGTTGGATGATTACGTCGCCGCGGCGCGCAAGCTCTGCGGAATGTCCGCTGAGATCGGCGCAATTCGGCAGCTGATGATTCAGGCGGTTGGAAGCGCAGACGACGCGCTGAGGCAAGCGGCACGCTATGTCGACGATCTGAAGACCGCCCGCGAAAAAAAGCTTTGGATCAAACTTGCGCCGACGGCGCCGAGCCTCGCGTGCTGCCGGGCGCTGAAAGACATAGGCTGCGCATCCCTGGCGACGGCGGTGTTCACGGCGGCGCAAGCCTATGTCGCGATGGAGGCGGGCGCGGATGGAGTCGCGGTATATCTCGGCAGACTCATGCGGCATGAAAGAGATTGGGAGAAGCAGCTCGAAAGCGTCGCCGCGATCGTCAAGAGCGCCGAACGGACCTTGCTGCTTGCGAGCTTTCCCGATCGACAGACCGTCGAAGTTGGACTGAGATATAGTCGCGACATCACGACGCCGCCGTCTGTTCTCGACGACTTATTGACGTCCGCCCTGTCGCAGGAGGCGATCGAAGCCTTCGACAAGAAGATCTTACTGGAACGCTGAAGAGCTGGCCCTTCGAAAAACGAGAACGCCATGCGCGCAAAGAATCGTGACGTCTCGCGTCGGAAGCTTCTGATCGGCTGCGCGCTCGGCGCGCTCACGCCCTGCATTGCAGATCGGAGGGTTCTCGCAGAGACCTCCGATCTCGAAAACTTTCTCCGCCTAAGCGCCGAGCTTACTGGACGCCCGAGCCTTTCAGTCGATTCCGCTCGGATTTATCTGCAGAGTCTTGGACCCGATCGCCGCTTCCTTGCTGACGCAGGCCGTCTGAACAAAGAAGACTCGGAGCGCCATGCGCGCCAAATTGTGGCCGACTGGTACTCCGGTCAAACCGTCGACTCTGGACGCGTGATTTGCGTCGATTACACGGGCGCGCTGATGTGGGACGCGATGGGATTTGCACGGCCAGGCGGCGTTCCCGGCGAAGCCGCGAGTTGGGCGCTTGCACCGACCAAGGAGTGAGGCGTTCCATATGGATCTTCACGCCGACGTAGTGGTCATAGGCTCCGGCGTCGCCGGCGCATTGGTCGCCTCTCGCGTCGCGCGCAAAGGCGCGACAGTCATTATTTTGGAGGCCGGGCCGCGCGTCGACCGCGCCGCCTCGGTGAGACGATTCCAGAGCGCTTCCGCAAAGACTCCCGAGTCGGCCTATGAGCAGGCCGCGTTCGCGCCGCACCCCGAGTCTGACAAGCCCTTTGCGTTCTACGCGCAGAAAGGGCCTCACCCGTTCAGTTCGACCTATTTGCGCCAGGTCGGCGGCACGACATGGCACTGGCTCGGAACCGCGATTCGCCTGGTTCCCGACGATTTCCGGCTTAAATCGCGCTTCGGCCTCGGCGTCGACTGGCCGATCTCCTACGCCGATCTCGAGCCATGGTATTGCGCGGCGGAGCAGGAACTCGAAGTCGCCGGAGACAATGACGACGATCTTGGTTCCCCGCGCTCCGCGCCCTATCCCTTTCCGCCGATCGCACAGAGCTTCCTCGATCGCGCATGGCGCAACGCGTTGCAGGCGTCCGACTATAAGGTCCGTCCGACTCCGCAGGCGCGCCTCTCGAAGCCGTCCGGCGACCGTCCGGCCTGCCATGGCAGCGCCAGCTGCATTCCCATCTGTCCGATCCAAGCGAAATATGACGCGACCATTCACGTCGCGCGCGCCCAATCTCTCGGCGCGAGGCTGCTGACGGAGACCTGCGCCAATTTCATCGAATGCCGCCCGGACGGGCGCGTCGAAGCGGTCAGGTTCATACGATCGGATGGCTCGACCGGACGCGTGTTCGCGCGCGCCGTCTGCGTCGCCGGCAACGGCGTCGAGACGCCGCGACTCCTGCTGGCCTCGGCCTCCGAGTCCTTTCCTGGCGGCGTCGCCAATCGCTCGGATCAGCTCGGGCGAAATCTGATGGATCATCCGATTCAGCTCAGCTGGGCGCTCGCGCGCCAACCCGTCTGGCCTTATCGGGGACCTGGAGCGACATCGGGGATCGAGAATTATCGAGATCTGAAAGACCGCGGCGCAAATTCGGCTTTGCGATTCGAATTCGGCAATGAAGGGTGGAATTGGCCGACGGGAGCGCCTGAATCGACCGCGCGCGAACTGGCGCTCGGCGGCCTGCGCGGAAAAGCGCTCGATGCGGCGCTTAAGGACCAGACGTCGCGGCACATTCGCGTGGCCGCATTGACGGAGCAACTCCCTTTGGCAAGCAACAGGGTGACGCTGGATCGGGCGCAAATCGAAAAGACCGGTCTGCCGCGCCCAGCGATCTTCTTTCAACTCGACCGCTACACCGAACGCGCGCTCGGCAACGCCAAACATTTGCATGAAGACATGTTTGCGAAGATCGGCGTGGAGGCGTTTTGGCACAAGGACGACGCCCAAGCCGCAGGCCATATCATGGGCACGGCGCGCATGGGCGATGACCCGGCGACGTCCGTCGTCGACAAGAACCTGCGCGCCCATGCGCACCGCAATCTTTTTCTGGTCGGCGCGACCGTGTTCCCGACCGGCGGAACCGCCAACCCGACGCTCACCGTCGCCGCGCTCGCCCTTCGCGCCGCCGACGCCATTCTATCTTCCTTGACGGAATAGGCGCGGGCTCGAGCCTGCCTGCTATGAAGCGCGCGCCTTGAAGGCGACGCCCATGGAGTCGGCGGCGTAAATCGCGTCCATGAGAGTCGCGGCGGTCACCTCAAAGGGTTCATTATGCGCGCTCTCGCCGACGGCGACGGCGCGCTCGGCGATCGCCCGCGCGGTCTCGCGCGATAGATTTTCGAGCCCGAGTTCGGCAAGCGTCACAGGCAAGCCGACCGAGAGACAAAATCCCATTGCTTCATCGACCGTCGAACGCGGCCGTCCTTCCAGAACGAGCTGCGCCAGCGTGCCGAAGGCGACCTTTTCGCCATGCAGCCGATCATGCGTTTCCGGCGCGGCCGTCAGCCCATTGTGGACCGAATGCGCCACCGCAAGGCCGCCCGACTCGAACCCAAGGCCGGAGAGAAGCGTGTTCGCTTCGATGATGCGTTCCAGCGCCGGCGTGATCGACCCTGCCCGCGCCGCGGCGACGGCGGCTATCCCGTCGTTGAGCAGCGTTCTGTAGCAGAGCTCGGCAATCGCGGCCGCGGCGATCGTGCTCAGGCCCCCCGCGACGTTGTTGCGATGCGCGCGGATCGTGGCGTCCGCTTCGAAAAAAGTGGCGAGCGCATCGCCCATGCCCGAGATCAGCAGGCGCACCGGCGCGCGCGCGATGACCGCGCTGTCGACAAGCACGAGATCGGGGTTGCGCCGGTAAAAGAGGCATTTCTCGAACACCCCGTCCTCGCTGTAGACGACCGAAAGCGCGCTGCAGGGCGCGTCGCTCGACGCCGTCGTTGGACAGCAGGCGACGGGAAGCTCAAGTTCCGCGGCGACGGCGCGGGCGGCGTCCAACGTCTTGCCGCCGCCGGCGCCGACGATCGACGCGGCCGAGACCCGGCGCGCCTCTTCCTTGCCCCGGGCAATCTCCGCAAACGAACATTCCCCGCCGAAATCCAGAATCGCATAGTCGAGTCCGGCGGTTGGGAACGTCTCGCGCCAAACCGGCTCCAACGCCTTGCGCGCGGTCGGACTCGCGATGATCAGCGCTTTTCCCGCAATGCCGAGCCGCGAAAGCTCCGATGCGAGCGACATCGTCGCGTCGCGGCCCTGAACATATCTCGCGGGAGCGCAGAAAACCGTCAACATGCGTGCGATCCAATGTGATGCGTAAGGGTTGCGATTTGAGAGCAAATGCGGCCGCAACGCAATGCATCGGATTGAGACCAGCCATCGTGTGATCCCGGTGATCGCCGTGCGTAGCGGGGCGCTGCAAAGTCCGATGGCAAGCGTCTGAATTGCGCACGTCCGCATAAGATTGGGCGCCTACATGACGTGCTGCAGCTCCCGTCGGCTTCCCAATAGGGTTTACTATGATAAACGGGTTGTGCTCGTGCAGGGAGAAGATCGTGCCGGGAAAACGAATCGAATCAATCGATTTCTGGCGGGGCGCCGTATTGGCGGCGATTTTCGTCAACCATATACCAGGCAATATTCTCGGCTACCTGACGCCCCGCAACTACGGCTTTTCTGACGCGGCCGAGGCCTTCGTCTTCCTGTCCGGTCTGTCCGTCGCGCTCGCCTACGGTCGCCGCTTCAACACAGCCCCGAAATGGACGGCCTCCGCGCCTCTGCTGTCGCGCGCCGTGCGGCTTTACGCAGCCCATCTTGGCCTCACCGTTCTCGCGCTCGCGCTCTTTGGCGCCGCGACCCTTCTGACCGGCCAAGAGCAATTCCTCGCCGAACATGGGCGGTCCGCGCCGTTCCTTGATCCGCTGCGGGGCTTAGTTGGCATCGCGACGCTCGGGCATCAGATCGGCTATTTCAATATTCTCCCCCTCTACGTCGCGCTCCTGCTCTTCGCCCCTCTGCTCTTCCTTGTCGGGCTGCGTAATCGCTGGCGAATGTTGCTTGTGTCCGCCGGCATCTACGCGGTCGCCCGCTTTACCGGCGCCAACCTGCCCTCCTGGCCGGAGCCGGGCGTCTGGTTCTTTAACCCCATGACCTGGCAATTGATGTTTGCTCTAGGAGTTTTCGCCGGTCTGGTCATACGGGACGGCGCGTTTCCCGTGCACGCCGGAGCCTATCGCTTCGCCTTGACGTTTACTCTTGGCGCCGCGCTTATCGTGAGCAATTTCATCGGGCTTATTCCCGAGATCGCCGATGTCGCGGTCGCCCATCTGGACCGGGGCAAGACGGAGCTTGGCGTCATCAGAATTGTCGCCTTTCTTGCCCTCGCCTATGTTCTTTATTGTTCGGGCCTCACAAGATGGCTTAAAACGACGCCCGTTTTCGCGGCCACATCGCTTCTGGGGAGACATAGCCTCGCGATATTCAGCGCCGGCAGTCTCCTGAGCGTGATCGGACAAATTTTGAAAGCCACGGCGCTGACCTCTCCGTTTTTCGACGTGGTCTTTGTCCTTGCCGGACTCTGGACCCTCCACAAACTCGCGAGTTTCTTGGAATGCAGATATCGCACAACGCCTCTGGCGGCGACCGCTGCGCCAGCGCACTTCGTCCAGGCCGAAGAGCTTTCCTTCACGCGCTGACCGGCTTCGCTTGCATAGCGTCGTGGCCCGGCCTCGCGGTCGAACTGATTCCTCGCAGTCGTTGCGCGGCCGCTCCAGTTCGCATGCCGACGAGAGGCGCTCTGAGACGCACCGCCGCGCGTTTGCGGGCGAAAATGCCCGTGCATGTGCTGGCGATCGGCTCGTCATCGACGCAAGGCATCGGCGCTTCTTCGCCGGCGGCCGCCTATCCCGCGCGACTCGAGCTCGCGCTCGAGCAAAGATTTCCTGGAGCGAATGTTGAGGTCATCAACGCAGGGAAAGCCGGCGAAACGGCGGATCGCACGCTCGAGCGCCTGAACGCTGAACTCGACCGCATCAAGCCCGATCTCGTGCTCTGGCAGGTCGGGACGAATGACGCGCTGAACGCATCGGTCTCGGAGCCCAAATTCGAAGCCGTAGTCGAACGCGGCATCTTGTCGATCGAGCGGCATAAGAGCGACGTGCTGCTCGTCGATCCGCAATTCATCAAGAAGGTCGTGGACCCCGCCCGCTACGAGCGATTCGTCCAGACATTGGAGCGCGTCGCTGAGAAGGAGCACATCTGCCTCTTTTCCCGCTACCATCTGATGAAGACGCTCGAAGCCTCTGCTGACGGCGGCGTCGAGCCTCTGCTCGCGCCTGACGGTCTCCATATGAACGACGCCGGCTATGCCTGCATCGCCGAACGCCTCGCAGGCCAGATCCAGAACATCGTCACTCAGCCCGGGCTTTGAGGCCGCTCCGCAGGGGCGTCGGGGAGAGCTTAAAATAAAGCGGCGCAAAAAAAGGCCGGCCCCTTCGAAAAGCTAAGGGGTTCGCAACGTTCGGATCATTGCGCGTCTCGAAATTTGATCGCTTCGATTGGATCGGACGGATCGATCGGATCGTGCTCGCTCTCATGGGCGTCGATGAGTGTGGCGAGCACATCAAGCCGGTCGCCTTCGGGCGTTCCAACCTTCGCCCCCCAGAGATGTTCAATCCCGGTGGACCATCCCGTTGAATGGCCGCCTCGACGGCCTTGCGAGTAAGGTAATGATACCTTACTTTTCACCTCGACGGCGTCGCACAGGGGGCGCCCGCCCGAGGCCATCATGAAAAGCACGCTGAAAATCACCTCCAAGGGGCAAGTTACCTTCCGCAAGGAGGTGCTGGACCAGCTCGGCGTCAAGCCCGGCGACAGGATTACGGTGGAGCTCGTCTCTCCTGGCCGGGTGGAGGTGAGGCCGGCTGAGACGCCGGCCAAGCTAGAAGCGTTTGTCGGCTGCCTGAAAAAGCCGGGGGCGCCAAAGCTGTCGATCGAAGAGTTGAATGAGATTGCTCGCAAGGGTTGGGCGGGTGAGCGGTGAAGATTACTGCGGACACAAATATTCTTGTCCGAGCCGCCGTGATGGACGATCCGATCCAAGGCGCGATTGCGGTCAAGGCGCTGCTTGACGCGGAAGTCGTCGCCGTGCCGCTGCCTTCGCTTTGTGAATTCGTCTGGGTGCTGACACGCGGTTACAAGAGGAATGCTTTGGAAGTGGCCGATGCCCTGAGAAGACTGATCGAAAGCGCGAGCGTCGTGGTCGATCGTCCCGCCGTGGAAGCCGGTCTCGCCGTTTTTGAGAAGGGCGGCGATTTCGCCGATGGCGTGATCGCCTTCGAGGGCCGGCGTGCGGGAGGTCGCGTTTTTGCGAGCTTCGACAAGGAAGCGGTCGAACTGATCTCGGCGACCGGCGGCGAAGCGAAGCTGCTCGGGAGGAAATGAACGCGGCGTTGCGGTGAGCAAGGGGTGGGCATGTCTCACGACCGAATTCCTTTGCGAGCTTCGTCGAAATCGCCCGTCGCCACGAGAATTTCCTCGGCATTGGGCTCCGGACGCTACTGCTATCCGCTCACCGTCACCGATCACGCCTCGCGCTTCCTGCTGCTCTGCGAGGCGTTGGAATCGACAAGGGAAGAGCCGGCGATCGCCGCTTTCGGCCGGCTGTTCCGCGAGCGCGGCCTCCCCTGCGCCATCCGCGCCGACAATGGCGTTCCCTTCGCCAGCCCCAACGGTCTCTTCGGCCTTTCCAAGCTCTCCGTCTGGTGGCTGCGCCTGGGCGTCGAGATCGAGCGCATCAAGCCCGGCCATCCTCAGCAGAACGGCCGCCACGAGCGCATGCACCTGACCTTGAAGAAGGAGGCGACCCGTCGCCCGGCACGAACAGCTTGCAGCAACAGGCCCGCTTCGACGCGATCATCAAGGAGTTCAACGATGAACGGCCGCACGAAGCGCTCGACATGAAGCGCCCGGCCGACGTCTATCGCCCGTCCGCCAAGCCCCATGACGGCAAACTGCCGGAACTCGACTATCCTTTGCACGACCGCGACGTGATGGTCACCTCATGCGGGCGCATCTGCATGTATCGAAAGCGCGTCAACATCTCGTCCGTGCTCGCCGGTCAGCGCCTCGGAAGCAAGGAAGTCGACGACGGCATTTGGCTCGTCAGCTTCATGAGCTACGATCTCGGCTTCATCGATCTGGAGCAGAAAACCTTGCAACCCCTCGACAACCCCTTCGGCCCGAGGTTGTCACCCATGTCTTAGGAACAGTCACCCATGTCTTAGGAACAGACTGTCACCTATGTCTTCAGTCTGGACAAGGGGACGCGTGGTAGCGGAGGAGCGCTACCGACGATCCCCCCGACGGAATACGCCGTCCTTTACACTGGACCTTCCTGTCTAAAGAATTCCCGCGCGACGGCGACGGATTCGGAGAATGGAACCCATGCTCCAAGCCTGGCGCGCACGGCGGTGGTGTCAATTCGAATTCGCTCTTGGAAACGACATCTTGAATGTCGCGCCGCCGCCGGGGGTCTCTTCGACCCAGACACGCCCCTGAAGTTTGTCCATCAGCTCCTTCGCGATAGCGAGGCCCAACCCCGTGCCGGGCGTCGCTTCGCTCCTGCGCCAGAAGGGTTCGAATATCATCTCGCGATCGGATGGCGCGACGCCTCCGCCATGATCGATTACTTCGACCACGGCGTCGTCGCCAATCCGGACCAGCACTGTCCCGCTCTCCGGTTCCGCGCGTAAAGCGTTGTCGATGAGATTGGCGACAACGCATTCGATCGCGCGTTGATTGCCGCGCGTGACAACCGGCGAGGCCCCCGCCTCGAACTCGATCTTGCGGTCACACTCGATCGCGAGTGGCAGGTAGTCGGAAACGATTTGCCGGATTGTCTTTACAAGATCGACTTCCTGATCGAGCGCGGCCTGACGTTCGGTCAATCGCGCGGCGATGAGCATCTGTTCGACGATGGCCTGGAGTTGGCTCGCGTCGCGCATCAGATCGCTCTTGAAAGTCGGCTCTTCCGTATCTTCGAGCCGCGCGCGCATGATCGCCAGCGGCGTGCGCAATTCATGCGCGGCGTTGGCGGTGTAACGGCGCATCCGCATGGCGCTGGCGTCGAGCCGCGCCAGTGCGCCGTTCATCGCATCGACAAGAGGCGTGATTTCGGCGGGGACGCCGCCGACCGGAAGGCGCTGATGAAGCGAGTTCATATCGATGTGCGCGGCCTCGCCGGCGACGGCGCGCAAGGGCGTCAGTCCACGCTGCACCGCGAACCAGGCGGCTCCGACCGACATGAGGATCGCCGCAATAAGGTACGCGGCCAGCCACTGCAATTCATCCAGGATTGCGTGAAAGATGTCGTCCCACCGGAATTTCTGCCGGTAAACCGCTATATGCAGCCGACCGAAAGGGGTCCATCTGGGCTCCACAAGTCCCAGGGAAGTCGTCCTTGGATCGCCGGGCAGGACGAAGTGCGTATGAATCGGGCTGATTTGAATCACGCCGGCCAGCGCCGCCGCCAGTTCCGGGGACGAGCCCGCAACAGGCTCGTTCCGCGCGGTGTCGAAGGCGCCGAATTTCAGGCCGGGAGCGCGTTGGGCTTCGGCGCGCAATTCGGGGATGGGTTCGATATGGACGAGCCTGTCGTCGCCGCGAACCAGCGATGCGATCACCAGTTTGCTTACACGGACCGCGGCCAGCTCATCGAACGACGTCTTGAAATACCCAACGTCGGCGAGTCCCAGGCCGATCGTGACAATCCACCCGATCGTGAATGCAAAGAGCTGCGCGACGACGAGATAGCCGACGACGCGGCGCGCAAGCGATGGGGCTCTCGTCACGTCTTTGCCCTCGCCTTGGTCTTCGCGATCATGTATCCGAGGCCGCGCGCCGAGTGAATCTCCACGCCAGCGTTCAGTTCGAGCAGTCGTGCGCGCAGGCGCGACACGAGCGTCGTCAACGAATGCGGCTGTATCTCCTCGTCGAGCTCATAGATTCCCGAGATAAGCGCCTCCCGCGACACCACGCGGCCGGCGCGCCTGACGAGCGCTTCGAGCAGCGCCAGCTCGCGACGCAAGAACAAGACGGGACGGTTCGCGACCGATGCTGTCCGCGCGTCGAGATCGAAGGACAGCACGCCGATTTCCACCGGCGGCACCCGATCACCGCCGGGCCGCCGCAGATGCGCGCGGATGCGCGCCATCATCTCGTCGAGGTTGAACGGCTTTGTCAGATAATCGTCGGCGCCGGCGTCCAGGCCCTCGATTCTATTGTCGATGGCGTCGAGCGCCGTCAGCATCAGGATGCGGCTGCCCGGTTGTTTCTCGCGGATGCGCGAAACCAGGGACAGCCCGTCGCCGTCGGGCAGTTTTCGGTCCAGCAGGGTGACGGAATAGCGACAATCGTCGATCGCGCAAGCGGCGCCTTCGATCGTTTCGACATGATCGACGACAAAGCCCTCGCGCTTGATCCGTCTGGCGATCCGGCTCGCCAATTCCACATGATCCTCGACCAACAGAATTCGCATGGGCGCCGCTCCCAGCTGTTCCTGCGTTCAACGTTCGGCGATCCGAACATCCCATCGCGCCGCTATTTCATAGCCAAGGGGAAGACGTTGGCAAGGGCGGACGCGCGGAACGGGAAAGCTGGACCAGGACGGGGATCGTCCGGACTGTGGCGCCATTGCCACAGCCGCCGCATTTTTGATGCGCGCTTCCCCACGTAACTTTCGCGGGACCATTTCCCTCTATGTCGGCAAGCCGGGACACGCCTTGAGCGGATCGGGCGATCCAGCCGGGCAAGGCGAATTTGGACATGGGGCAGGCATGATGATCGAGCGAAAGGGAGCAAGCCGCCGGCAGGCGTTTTCGGCGCGCCCGCTCGTCGCGATTGTCGTGGCTCTATTGGTCGTTTTACAGGGTCTTGCGGCGATCGGCTCGTTTCTTGCGCATTCCGGTCGCGGCGATGGCGGAACGAGCTTCGTCACCTCCTTCCTTGGCGCGACTTGCGCAGCAGACGCGCATGGCGACGACAAGTCGCCGGCACCGGGTCGCGACCGCTCCCAATGCTGCGTCCTGTGCGGCGCGCGCGATTTCGACGGAGCATCGTTTCATGACGTGGCGCAAGGCGCCGTGGCGATTATCCCGCTGTCCAGGGCGCTCGCCACAATAGCGCGATGGTTCGACGACGCTTCCATCTCGGCGCCGATTGGCTGGGCGAGCACGTGGTCGTCGCGAGCGCCTCCTTATTTCTCCTGACCGACTGAACGCGGCCCCGAGGATAGCTCTCCTTGGCCGCATCTCTTCGTCTCGGTTCACGCGAGCGCAGAACGCCGCGCCAGGAGAATTACAAATGTTTCGCTCGATATTGTTGCGCGGCGTTTCCGCCGGCGCGCTCTCGCTTGTCGTTTCTTCGACTATCGCTCACGCCCAACAGTCGCTGCCCACCATCGACGTTGGCGCCGCGCGACGCTCAATGTCCGCTCGTCCGACTGCCGCGCCGCGATCCGAAGGACAGCCCACGGGGCCGTCGACGTCGGTGCCCGCCGCGTCGAACTTTCCGAGCGAGCCGAAGACGCCGGCCGAAGGCTATGTGGTGCGCAGCGCCTCGACCGGCACCAAGACCGACGTGCCGATCAGGCAGACGCCGGTGTCGGTGAATGTCGTTCCCAAGCAGGTGATCCAGGATCAGAACGACACGAACCTCCAGGAAGCTCTGGAAAATGTTCCAGGCGTGCGCTCCAACAACAACGAGCTGGAAGGCTACAATTTCAAGATTCGCGGCTTTCAGAGCCTTTACATCTATCGCAACAACCTCGCCATTCCCGCCGGCGAGAGCAACCCCAGCACTTTCGACACGGCCAATCTGGAGCGCATCGAGGTCTTGAAAGGCCCGGCGTCCATTCTCTATGGGCGCGCGGAGCCGGGCGGCCTCATCAATCTGGTGACGAAAGAGCCGCTCGACCGGCCGCGTTACGTCATCGAGCAACAGATCGGCTCCTTCGATCATTATCGCACGCAATGGGATGTTTCTTCGCCAGTCGAGCAAATTCCCGGTCTCGCCTACCGCGTCTCGGGCGCCTATCAGAACAATGGTTCGTTTCGCGGCTTCTCGGGAGGCGGAGAGCGCTATTTGATCGCGCCCGTGGTGAGCTATCGGCCGAGCACATGGACCGAGTTCACCGTCGAGGGCCAATATCTCGGCCAGAAGGCGCAAAGCGACGTGGGCATTCCACCGATTGGCCCGAACCCCGCGCCGATTCCGTTGAGCCGCTCGTTCCAGGAGGCCAACGATCCGCGCGACCGCATCGAGAGCTACAACATCGGCTACAAATTCCGGCAGAATCTCAACGAGGATTGGAAAGTCACCAACCGCTTTCTCTATACCGACACTCCCAATTTCCAGAAGCCCAACATCACGCCGCTCTGCGTCACCTTGTTTTGCGTCGACACGGATGGGCGCACGCTCCAGCGCGTCAGCCAATATCAGTCTATTACGGGGCGCGCCTATTCGACCAATATCGACCTCGAGGGCAAGTTCACGGCGCTCGGCGGCAAACACAATTTCCTGATGGGACTCGACTATCTGAACGGCTACTACAACTATTATTACGGCAACGGCGCCGCCCTCTATCCGATCGATATTTACAATCCGTTCTACGGAACCGTGCCGCCCTTCGCCTATTTCGACTCACAAATTGGATCGGGATTCAAATTTCACTCGTCGGTTCTCAACAGACAGAAGGGGTTCTACATCCAGGATCATGTCACCTGGTTCGAGCGTCTGCATTTGCTCCTTGGCGCGCGCTACGACGTAGCGGATTTGACGCAAGGCAGCGTTTTCTCCTTTGGCGGCGACTACAGCGCGAGCAAGGATTTGGCGATAGCCAATCGGCTCAGGGCGCGCACGCGCGTCAATACAAGCTGGAGCCCGCGCGCCGGCCTCGTTTACGATCTCTTGCCGGAGTTGAGCGTTTACGGCAGTTACTCACAATCTTTCGGTATCAACTATGGCGTCGACGCAAACGGAGAAGGCTTGGGTCCGCAACGCGGCAAGCAGTGGGAAGTCGGACTGAAAGCCGAGCCGCTGCCGGGCCTCACCGCCAATCTCGCTTTCTTCCAGATCACCAAATCGGGCGTTCCAACGCGAGATTTTTCGTCGCCGCTCGCTGTCAAACTGGCTGGCCTGCAACGCAGCCGGGGCATCGAACTCGACGTGATCGGCCGCGTGACCGAGCGGCTGAGCCTCGTCGGCAATTACGCGTATATCGACGCCAAGGTGATCTCCGATAATCCAGTCAATCGCCTGAACCCCTTTGGCACCCTGGACCCTGCGGTCTTTGGCGAAGCGAGCGGATTGTTCCTCAACCACCTCGACAATGTGCCGCGCCATTCGGGCAAGGTTTTTCTCACTTACGATTTTGGCGACAATGGCCTCGGCTGGCGCGTCGGCGGCGGCGTAACGGCCTCGACGCGCGCCTGGGGCAATATCCAGAACACCTTCCTGCTCCCCGGCTGGGCGCGGCTCGACGGCTTCGCCAGCTACACGACGCTGTTCGAAGGGCACAAGATGACGGCGCAGCTCAATCTGCACAACATCAACAACGCGCAATATTTCACCGGCGCAGACACTTTCTTCAACGGTAACGGCCCGCCGCAACAATTGTTCGCCGCCAAGCCCTTCACCGCGACGGGAACGATCAGGGTGGAGTTTTGAGCCATGACCCGTGCCGCGTGGGTATGGGCGCGAACATCCTCTTGCCGTGCCGCTGAGGAGCAACAAAAATGACCCGAGCTCTCTGGGTTTGGCTGCATCGCTGGGCGGGCCTCGTTATGGCGGGGTTCCTCATCCTTGTCGGCCTGACTGGCAGCCTGCTCGCCTTTTGGGGCGAACTGAACCATTGGCTGACGCCCGACCTCTATCCGACCCCGCGCGCCGGGGTCGAACTCGACGCGGCGGCGCTGGCGCGGCGCGCCGAGGCGCTGGTTCCTCAAGCGCGAACCAATACCGTCTATCTCGGCTACCCCGGCAGCGCGCAGATCGGCATGGAGGCGCGCCCCGGCGCACCGCCGCTCGACTTCGGTTTCATCCATCTCGATCCGATCTCGGGCAAGGAGCTTGGTCGCGCGACATGGGGCGGCTTGCCGCATTCATTGAACGACGTAATGCCCTTCGTATACAGCCTGCATATGTATCTGGCGATGAGCGGCGTCGGCGACTGGATTCTCGGGATCGTTGCATTGATCTGGACCATCGATTGCTTCGTTGCATTCTATCTGACGTTGCCGCTTTCCAGCCGAACGAATGGGCGGAGCTATTTTGCACGCTGGAAACCGGCCTGGCTCGTGAAGATTCGAGGCTCGTTCTATCGCGTCAATTTCGATCTGCATCGCGCCGGCGGCCTGTGGCTGTGGGCGTTGCTGCTGGTCTTCGCCTGGTCGAGCGTGCTGTTCACCCTGCCCGGTTTCTACACGCGGGCGACACAGCTCATTTTTGATTACGAGCAGTCCGTCTGGGCGCGGCCGAACGAGAAGGAACAGCCCAAGGACCGCGAGCCGATCGGCTGGGAGGACGCGCAGGCCAACGCGGTTAGACTCATGGGCGAACAGGCGCGCGAACACGGCTTCACGGTCGAGCGGCCGCTCGCGCTCTATATCGTTCGCGACAAGGGCCTCTACGAATATCGCGTGCGCTCGTCGCGCGACATCGGCGACAAATATGGCCAGACTTCAGTCTGGTTCGACGCCTGGTCCGGGGAATTGCGGAACCTGGAACTGCCGACCGGCCTTCACACCGGCAATACGATCACCACCTGGCTCATCGAACTCCACACGGCCAATCTGTTCGGTATGCCCTACCGCATCTTCGTCTGCGTCCTCGGCCTCGTCATCACCATGCTCTCCATCACCGGCGTCTACATTTGGTGGAAGAAGCGGCGGGCGCGGCGCGCGCATTTCCTCGCGCAGGCGGCGCGCAGGACGACGGAGGCCGATATCTCGAGCGCGCGTCCCGCCGAATAACACGGCGAGCGAGGAAGAAATGGAGATTCGGCCTCGCGACCTTATAGATTTGAGTCGCGTGTTGATCGCCTGCTCGGCGATCTTCCTCGGCGCTTCCTCCGCGAGAGCCGAGGTGGCGGAGACGAAACGCAACGACAAGAAGACGCGACAGGCCGAAAAAGAAACGAAGGTCGAGCCGCTAGCAGAGGCGTCGCGCGCGCAAACGCTGGGCCGCGACCAGAGCGGCGTCTTCGTCAACGCGCCGGCCGCAAACTCCGGCTATTCGCCGGGTTTCGTCATGCGCGGCTTTCCCAGCGGGCTGACGCTCTTCGACGGGGCCTCGCATGGCTTCCCCGCGCAGGACGTGGACCTCTCGACCGTCGATCACGTCGAGTTCTTCAAAGGCCCGAGCGCCATGCTGTTAGGCAAGGCGCTCGGCGGCTACGGCGGCGCGGCCAATTACATCCGCAAGGCGCCGACGGATGAAACCTTTGCGAACGCCGTCGCGACCATGGGCTCCTTTGGCGTGCGTCGTCTGACGTTCGACGCCAATGCGCCGCTGAACGAGAATAAGAACCTTCAGTTCCGTCTGACCGGCTCCGCCCAGACGACAGGGAGCTTCGTCAATTTCGTGCGGCTGCGCGGCTTCGACATCGCGCCAATGCTCGCGTTCATCGCGGATAATGGCGACCGAGTGACGCTACGCGCCGAACACAACGCCGCGCGGCTGGTCTACCGGGATGGCGTGCCCGCGGACCCGTTCTTTCTCCATATCCCGCCCGAGTTTTACGCAGGCGTTCCCGTCAATGAACATGAGGCTCCCCGCTTCACCGATCTGACGGCTACGTACGAGCATGCTTTCAGTGAGGACTGGAAGCTCACGGCGGCCGCGGACTATTACCTTTACGTCACGCGATACGGCTGGTTCACCGGCTGGGGCTACGACGGCTTTCGCTCGGTCACTTTCGGTCAGCCTGTGCGGACTCCCCGCGTCGTCAATCGCAGCTTCGACGCGCAATTGCGGCTGAATGGACGCTTCGACACCGGCTTTCTCTCGCACGGCGTATTCCTGGGCCTGGAGCATTGGGATTTCTTCACGGACTATTCGCACCATATCGCGCGCGAAATGCTGGCGCCTCTCGGCATCTTTTTTCCGGTCTATCCACCGGCGATCAATTATGCCGGCGCCTTCTGGGCCAAGGGCATAGCGCGCGCCTGGAGCCAATCGATCTATGCGCAGGATCTGATCGACGTCACGCCGCAGTGGCGCATTCTCATCGGCGGACGCTACGACCTTTTCGCCCAGCGCGAGCGCGTGTTCGATCCCTTTGGGGCGCTGACGGGCGAACCCACGGCCAGGTTGAGCAAAGGCATCAGGGGCTATTTCTCCCCCCGCGCCGGCATTTTGTTTCGACCGTTCGACGATACGCAGATTTTCGCCGCCTTCGGTCAGTCACTCATTCCCAACACTGGCATCAGGATTCAAGGAGGCGAGGCCCCGCCGCCGCAACAGGACACGCAATATGAGATCGGCTTGAGGCGCGAATTTCTCGATCGGAAAATGACGTTCGAACTTGGGCTCTTCGACATCACGCGCGATAATGTCGCCATCCCCAACCCGGCGAACCCGTCCGGTTTCTATTCTCTCGTCACCGGTCAGCAGCACAGTCACGGCGTCGAGGTCAACATTGGCGGCGAAATCCTGCCCAATCTGAAAGTCAGCGGCGCCGCCACCTTCCTGCATGCCGTGGTGTCGAAGGATTCCAACACCCCGTCGCAGAAGGGCAGCGATCTTCTGGGCGCGCCGCGCCGCGTCTACAACGTATCCGCGAATTACACATTCGATTCCGGCGATCTGAAGGGTCTCGAACTCGGTGTGAGCTACTACTACGCCAGCCGCGTCCAGGCGACGCTGCCCAACACTTACGGCTTTGTGCTCGCACCCCAGCAAATGCTCGGCGCGTCGCTCGCATACAGCTTGAGCGATCGACTGAAACTCGAAGTCAACGCGACCAATCTGACAAACCGTCCGAACTTCACCTCCAACGGCGCGCTGTTCCATGGCGAGCCAAGGTCCGTGTCCGCGAGTCTCAGTTACAAATACTGAGTTGACCTCAAACGGCTTCTTGGGAGCCCGACATGCAGGATCGACGGCAGCGTGTCCGACGCCCGGTTGAGAGGCCTCCTCGACCATCGCTGATTTGTGAGCAGGTAGACTTTGTTTCCATATCGCAAGCGCTCGTCGTCGCCGACTTTGCGAGCTTCAGCCGCGCGGCGCGTGCTCTCGGCGTGAGGCAATCCGCCGTCAGCCGGAGGGTGCAGGCGCTGGAGGACGAACTTGGGGTGTCTCTCTTCGAACGTCTTGCCAGCGGCGTCCGATTGACGGTGGCCGGACGGCGATTCATGGAACAGGCTCGATCGGCGCTCTCCAACATCGATCACGCGGTCAAGAACGCCGCCGCCGCAGGCCGAGGCGTCGAGGGCTCGATCCGCATCGGCATTCTCCCCGCGATGATTCACGGCTTCCTCGGCGATTTGCTGAGCGATTTTCGAACATCGCATCCCGCCGTCGCATTGGATTTCGTCGAGGGCCACGCGCGGGAACACATTGCAAGTCTCTTCGATCGACGCTTGGACATCGCCTTCATGACTGGTGCGTTGCACGCTCCGGGCTGTGACGCCGAGGTATTTTGGACCGTACGGGTCTGCGTCGCGCTGCCCGACCAACATCCCCTTGCAGGTTGTGACGCCCTCGACTGGGAGCATTTGAAGGACGAGGAGTTCATTCTGGGACGCGGCGCAAACGACGGTGGGATTTATCAACTTGGCGCCGAGCGCCTGGAACAATTTGGGCGCAAGGCGTTGATCACGAGCTACGACATTTCTCAAGACGCCGTGATGCAAATGGTGAAGCTCGGATTTGGTCTGAGTCTGGTGAGCGACTCTGGCGGTGAGGCGCTATATCCCAGCATCGTCTATCGCCCGATCGCAAGCGAGGACAATCAACTCTCCTACAGCGCCATCTGGCTCCTCGGGAACGACAATCCCGCGTTACGACGCTTTCTCAGTCTGGCGCGCGCGAAGGCGGCGCAGCAGCGTCCTGGGCCGGCGCCGGAGATTTCTGGGTAGATTTGCTCTCGCCATTGCGCGCCTTGGTGAACTCTCGATCGCTCGCGATGAAGGACGCAAGCATGGGCGCGATCAATTTCGCCGGTTCGATCCTTTGTCCAGCGTCCCTTGCAAGGACTTCAGCGTAGGCGACCAGATCGCGATGCAGCGCTGCCGGCAAAGCGACGGAGAGCTTGACGGGTTTCTCGTCCTGGACCGAAGAGAGTTTCAGCTTCGTCATCGATCGAGCCTGGTCATTTCGATCTCGGCTCCAGACCCGTAGGGAGCGAGCACGAGATCGCGGGTAACGATCACCCGCACCGGAAAGCCGGGGCGGATGGTGAGCGTCGGCTGAATGTTGAGATTGCGCTGGACGATCTGCTGGCCGGTCTGATTGAGGCTTTGGGCGCCGCCGCGGCGAAGCGCTTGAATGAGCGCGTTCTCTTCTCCCGTCGATCCGAGCTGTGTTCCGACGCCGAGAATGGTCGAGAGGGCTGCGGCTTGAAAAAGTTTCAGCCAATGGTGATCGACCTCATCCTCGAGCCCGGAGAAGCCGCCAGCGTCGGCGCCTGGTTGGCGCTCCAGCACGATGGAGCGGCCGTCGGGGAGGATCAGCCGGCTCCAAACCAGCAACACGCGCGACTGGCCGAAGGCGATCTGGGAATCGTAGACGCCGATCAGCTTCGCGCCTTGAGGAACAAGGAGAAAGCGCCCGGTCGGGCTGTCGTAGACGTTTTCCGTGACCTGCGCGGTGATTTGTCCCGGAAGGTCGGAGCGGATGCCGGTAATCAGCGCCGCGGAAATCACCGCGCCTGCCTGCAAGACGTAACGCGAAGTCGGCGCCGTCAAACGATCAGGACTAACCGTGCGGCGGTCGACGGGCGCGTTGACGAAGGCAATTTTGCGATCCTGCATGTTTTGGATCGCGTTCGGATCGATCGGCGGCGCCTCCGGGGTGAAAGCGGCGGGCGGCGCGCCGACCTGCGTTGGCACCGCGGCTCCAGCGCTCGGGCGCTCATGGGTTTTGGTCGGCGCGAATAGCTTTGCGGTCCGAGCGGACTCGCGCTCCTGGCCGATGCGCTGTTGTTCCGGGTCGATCGCGGTTGGCGGCGGAAACTGGCCCTGCGCGGCGAGGATCGGCCGCCCGAGATCGCCCGGCAAGGGCGGGCCGAGTTTCGGAACGTCCTTCGGCAGGCCGGCGTAATCGTGCGGCAGGGCGGCGAGACCGTCGGCGGTCGTTTTCGCTTCCGTGTTGTAGAGCTCGGGCGCGGGACCGGATCGGCCTCGCTGCTGCAAGGCCCAAAAGGTCAAGCCGAGGATGGCCGCCGCGCCGACGCCGGCAACGCCGATCAGCACGCGGCGCGACAGGCGCGTCACTGGCGGACGTTCGGGCCGAAGCCGCAATTCTTCAGCGAGCCTCCTTTCATGTTCCGTCGCGCTCATATGGCGGGCCTCCCGTCGCTTCGAACGATGCGCACGACTTTTTGGGAATCCGCGCCAAAGCGCAGTTCGGCGGCCGCGAACAGCCGATCGACGATCATATGATTGCCGCGCACGCGATAATTGACGAGCTGGCTGTCGCCGGCGGCGCCGATGACAAAGAGCGGCGGCATTTGCCCTTGGGCGATTCCGCGCGGGAACTCGATATAGACCTTGCGGCCGTCGTCGAAGGCGCGCAGTGGGCGCCAGGGCGCCGCGTCTCCCTCGATGGCGTAACGGAAGTTCAGATTGGCGAGGTCGAGCCCGACATCGACCGGCGCGGCGGCCTCGGCTGCGACGTTCTGACGGCGCAGCGCGATCAGCTCGTCCTGCGGATATTGCCAGGAGACGGAGGCCATATAGGTCTTTTCCGTCGAGCGTAGCTCCAGATGATAGGTGCGCCGATCGGTGTTGATCACAAGATTGGTCATGAGGTCGGCGCGGGTCGGCTTGACCATGATGTGAGTCTTCTTCGTCGCGCCCGAGCCGCTCTCCGTGTCGCCGATGATCCAGCGCACAGTGTCGCCAGCGGCGACCGGACCGGAGCCAACGAGCTGCTCGCCGTCCTGCAAGGCGATGTCGGTGATTTCGCCGGGGGCGGCGTAAACCTGATAGAGCGCGCCGTCGGAATAGGGATAGACCTGCACGGCGTTGATATAGCCCGCGCGCCGTGGTTGTATCCGCGCGGCGGCGTTGGCCTGGTCTATTCGAGCTTTGGGATCGGTCGGCTCTGCCGGTTCCCTCGTGTTGCGCGACAAAAATTTGAGCTGGCCGGGAAGAGGTAGAAGTTTTGGCGTCTCGACGATTTTGACCGGCCCCGGCGGATCAGCCTGAAGGGCCGCCGGCAAGGGAAAATCGTCGTAATCGATTTCCGGTGGTTTGAAGCTCGAACAGGCGGCGAGCGCCGTGGAGCCGAGAAGAATGATCGCAATCGCGCGAAACGGGGGCGGCGTCATTGTCCAAGCTCCTTCGACCAGTTGACGGCGTGAACGAAAACGCCGAGGGGATTTTTGCGCAGCCGCTCGGCGTCGCGCGGCGGTTGAACGGCGATGGTGAGAATGGCGGTCCAGCGCTCGGTCGCGGCGAGCGACGCGTTTTCGTAACGGCGCTCGGTCCAGGCGACACGAAAGGAATCGGCAGAGGCGCGGATGACGCTGGCGACCTCGACGGCAATCTGAATCTGGCCGATCTTGGCGAAGGGATCGTTGGCGCGGGCGTAATCGTTCAGGGCCAACGCGCCCTTGTCGGTGGCGAAGTCATAGGCCTTGAGCCAGTTTTGCCGCACGATGATTGGATCGGAAGGGATTGCGCGCACGTTCTCGATGAAGCGCGCGAGATGCCAGGCGATCTGCGCATCGGACGGCTGATAGTCGGCGATGGCGGGAGCGATCGCTTGCGCCTCGCCGATCTTGTCGATTTGCACGACCCAAGGGACGATCGAGCCGCGCGCGCCTTGCCAGACGAGGGCGGCGGCGAGTCCACCGGCGAGGAAGAGGCTTCCGAAGGCGATGAGGCGCCAATTATGGGCTTGAACGCGCGCCGAGCCGATGCGCTCGTCCCAGACCTGCGCGGCCTTCTGGTAGGGCGTTTCTGGTTCGGGCGTGCGCCCGTAGCGGATGGAAGATCGTTTGAACATCACCGCGCCTCGCTGAGATTGACGGAAGCACCGCCGCCATGGGAATCGCCGGCACGCAGGGAATGGGCGGCGAGCGAAAGACCGTGACCGACGGATTGGCCGCGCTTCATGCGCTTCGCCCAAGCGGGCTCACCGGCGGTCACGAGCGGCGTGGCTGATCCGGCCGAACCGGATGCGCTGCCAACCAACGCAGCGGCGCCAGTCGGCGACGAAGAGGAGCGTTCGCCCGTGGGGCCCGCTTCTCCTCCCGGCCCTCCAAGGGGGCGAATTGGCGATCCCCCGTTCGATCCGCCGCCGGACGATTCCGGCCCTCGTCCAGGCGGCAATGACGCCGCCGCGCTCGCATCGCTCTTTCCGGCGAGACCAGCGAGCGCGCCGCCGGTCATGCGCGCCGCGCCGACGCCGGCGAGGACAGCGCCGCCGACCGTGAGACCTGTTCCGACCACGGCTCCGGCGCCGAGCTGAGGGCCGCCGGAGACGATGCCGTTGGCGACGCTGGGGCCGAAGATGCCGAGGCCAAGCAACGACAGCGCGGCGAGGACCAACGCCATGGCGTCCTCGACGCTCGGCTGCGCCGCGGGCGCGCCCTGCGTGAATTGGGCAAACAGGGTCGAGCCGACGCCGACGATGACGGCGAGCACCAGAACCTTGACGCCGGAGGAGACGACATTGCCGAGCACCCGCTCGGCGAGGAAGGCGGTCTTGCCGAAGAGGCCGAAGGGAATGAGAACGAAGCCGGCGAGCGTCGTCAGCTTGAATTCGATCAGGGTGACGAAGAGCTGGATAGCGAGAATAAAGAAGCTGAGGAGAACGACCGTCCACGCGAACATCAGCACGACGATCTGGACGAAGTTTTCGAAGAAGGAGACATAGCCCATGAGGCCGGAGATGGATTCAAGGATAGGGCGTCCGGCATCGACGCCGACTTGGGCGATCCGGCCCGGCCGCAAGAAATCGGCTGCGGAGAGGCCAGCGCCGGCGGCGCGCAGGCCAAGCCCTGAAAAGCTCTCGAAGACGATCCGCGCCAGATTGTTCCAATTGCCGATGAGATAGGCGAAGACGCCGACGAACAATGTCTTTTTGACGAGGCGGGCGATGATGTCCTCGTGCTCGCCCATGCTCCAGAACAGCGCCGCGAGCGTGATGTCGATCGCGGTGAGAGTCGTCGCGAGAAATCCGACCTCGCCGCCAAGGAGGCCGAAGCCGCTGTCGATGTAGCGGGTGAAAACTTCGAGAAAGCGATCGATGACGCCGGTTCCGCCCATGGCTTCACTCGCTCTTTGTGGTCGGAGGGCCAGACCGCGCGCGGGAGGCCGGCGTCTTGGGAGTGGTCGGGAAAAGATCGAGCGGCTTGGCGGCGTCGTCCGGCGCTCTACCCGGCGCTAGGAACTTTCGGCGTTGCGCCGCCCACAGCGCGTGGCACTTGGGATCGTCGGCCTGCTCGATCGGCAGCTTCGCGCAGCGCAGGAGCTGTTCATCGATCCGAGGCGCTTCGACTGGCGCGGCGGCGCCCAAGAGCGACGACGGTTGCGATCTCGCCGCCACGTCGGCGTCGCAGGCGGCTTGCACGCCGACAAGGGCGACGGCGCCGATCACGACGCCTAGCGCGATGAAGCCGATGTTTTCGGGAGCGATCCAGTCTTCGATCTTCATCTCGGCGCGCCTCAATTGTGGAACATGGAGACATGGCCGGCCTGATAGCCTTGGCCGGGGGCAATGAAGCGGCGCATTTGTTCACGCGCCTGTTCCTGCGCCTCGGCCTGTCGCGCCATCTCCAGCGATTGGGCGCGGCCTTGCGAGGCGAGCAGCGCCGTCACGTCGGCGAGCTGCTTGCTTTGCAAGGCGAGAAGCTGATTGCCGGCCTGGGAGGCTTGCAGCGCGCCTTCCGCCGACTGGCTCGAAGAGATGAGCGCACTCGCCTCGGAGCGGGCGGTCTCGACGCCTTGCACGATGCCCGCCTGAACGCGCAGCGCGTCCTGGAACCCCGCCACGGAATTCTGCCAACGCTGCCGCGCGCCGTCGATCAGCGCGGCGGAGCTCGCCGCCATGTTGGCCCCGCCATATTGCGTGGAGAAAGCCTGGTCGATCTGCTGCACGTCATAGGCGATGCGTTGCGCTTGATTGAGCAACTGCTGCGTCTGCGCGATCGATTGCTGGATGGTCTGCAACGACGAATAGGGCAGACTCGCGAGATTGCGCGCCTGATTGATCAACATCCGCGCCTGATTTTGTAGGCCGGTGATCTGATTGTTGATCTGCTGAAGCGTGTTCGCCGCCGTGAGAACGTTTTGGGCGTAATTGGTCGGATCGAAGACGACGAACTGGGCGGATGCGGGCGCGGCGAAGACAAGCGACAAGACGACGGCGCTCACCGCCGCGAGATGACGGACAGTTTTCATGACAGTGTCTCCAGATTTTCGAAGCGGGAGATGAGTTCGCCGGCCCAGGCGAGGTCGCGATGTTCGAGCCAGCCGCGCGCGAAGCCGTCGCGGCCATATTCGGTCATCACCTTGGCGATCGACGCTTGGTCGCTCTTCGATGAGGCTGCCGTGAAGGCGAGCGCGACCGGCCCGAGACCGAGTTCAAAGAGGCGATTGCCGCGCCGCGACTGGCAGTAATAGTCGCTCTTCGGCATCGCTCGCGCGATGATCTCGATCTGCCGGTCGTTCAAGCCGAAGCGGCGATAGACGCTGAGTATCTGCGGCTCGATCGCGCGCTCATTGGGAAGAAACAGGCGCGTCGGGCAGCTTTCGATGAGGACGGGCGCGATCGGGCTCGTTTCGATGTCGGCCAGTGACTGCGTGGCGAAGACGACCGAGGCGTTCTTCTTGCGCAGCGTTTTCAGCCATTCGCGCAGTTGCGCGGAAAAGCCCGGATCGTCGAGCGCGAGCCAGCCTTCGTCGACGATCAGCAGCGTCGGCGAGCCGTCGAGGCGGGATTCGATGCGGTGGAAGAGATAGGAGAGGACTGCGGGCGCGGCACCAGAACCGATCAGCCCCTCTGTCTCGAAGGCCTGGACGTTGGAGCGCCCCAGATGTTCCGCCTCGGCGTCGAGAAGGCGTCCATGCGGTCCGCCAAGGCAATAAGGCTGCAAGGCGCGCTTCAGCGCATTGGATTGCAGCAAGACCGAGAGGCCAGTGAGCGTGCGTTCCTGCTCCGGCGCCGAGGCGAGAGAACCCAATGCCGTCCAGAGGTGTTCCTTGACCTCCGGCGTGACGGCTACGCCTTCCCGCGCGAGGACCGAACTGATCCACTCGGCGGCCCAGGCGCGCTCGGCGAGCTCATCGACGCGGACCAGAGGCTGCAAAGCGACGGGTTCGATTGCGGCGTCGGTTAGAGCGCCGCCGAGATCATGCCAATCGCCGCCTATGGCGAGCGTCGCCGCGCGCGCCGACCCGCCAAAGTCGAACACGAAAACCCGGGAGCACGCGTAGCGCCTGAATTGCAAGGCCATCAGGGCGAGCAGCACGCTCTTGCCGGCGCCGGTCGGGCCGACAACGAGCGTATGGCCGACATCGCCGACATGGAGCGAAAATCGAAATGGCGTCGACCCTTCCGTCTTGGCGAGGAACAGCGGCGGCGCATCGAGATGCGCGTCACTGGGCGGTCCCGCCCAGACCGCCGAGAGCGGGATCATATGGGCGAGATTGAGCGTCGAAATCGGTGGCTGACGGACATTGGCGTATACATGCCCAGGGAGCGAGCCGAGCCAGGCCTCGATGGCGTTGACCGTCTCGACCATGCAGGTGAAGTCGCGGCCCTGGATGATCTTTTCAGCGAGGCGCAGTTTTTCGTCGGCGGCCCGCGCGTCCTCGTCCCAGACGGTCACGGTCGCCGTCACATAGGCTTCGCCGATCAGATCGGAGCCGAGATCCTGGAGCGCCACGTCAGCGTCGAGCGCCTTGTTGTGCGCGTCGGTGTCGACAAGCGCCGACGCCTCATTCGTCATCACCTCCTTGAGGATCGCGAAGATGGATTTGCGCTTGGCGAACCATTGCCGGCGGATGCGCGTCAGCAATCGCGTCGCATCCGTCTTGTCGAGTGTGATGGCGCGGGTTGACCAGCGATAGGAGAAACCGAGGCGATTGAGTTCGTCGAGAATGCCGGGATGGGTCGCCGACGGGAATCCCATGATCGTGAGGCTGCGCAAATGCGCGGCGCCGAGACGCGGCTCGAGGCCGCCGGTCAGCGGCTCATCGACCAGAATGGCGTCGAGATGCATCGGCGTTTCGGGAATGCGGACGCCATGGCGTTTGGTCGAGATGCAGGAATGCAGATAGGTCAGCGTCTCGGCGTCGTTCAGCCATTCGGCTTCCGGCGCGAAGCCCTCGACGAGTTGCAGCAACCGATTGGTGCGATCGATGAAGGCCGAGAGGGCGCCGCTTGCGGAATTTTCGGATGAGCGCCCCTCATAAAGCCAGCTTTCCGCGCCGGTCGCCTCGTCTTCGGCCGGCAGAAACAGCAGCGTCAGAAAATAGCCGCTCTCGAAATGCGCCCCTTCCTCCTCGAACTGCGCTTTCCGCTCCATGTCGACGAGCGCGGACACGGGATCAGGGAAGGCGCTCACTGGATATTTGCGCGACGCATTGCGCTGCGCCTCGACGAAGATCGCCCATCCCGAGCCCAGCCGCCGCAGGGCGTTGTTCAATCGCGCCGTCGCGCCGACGAGTTCCGCCGGCGTCGCGCTGTCGAGGTCCGGTCCGCGAAACCGCGCCGTCCGTTGAAACGAGCCGTCCTTGTTCAAGACGACTCCGGGCGCGACCAACGCCGCCCATGGCAGGAAGTCGGCGAGGTTTTGGGGCTTCCTGCGATATTCGGCGAGGTTCAGCATGACGTGCTTTTCCTCAAGCGCCAAAATGCGCGGGGTAGCGTAAATGCCGGCGCGCCACATCGACGAAGTCGGGATCGCGCTTCGCCGCCCAAGCCGCCGCGAATTGCGCGGCGGCCCAGAAGGCGAGGCCTGCGATCCACAGGCGCAGGCCGAGGCCGAGAGCCGCGGCCAGCGTGCCGTTGAGGATGGCGATCGCGCGCGGCGCGCCGCCGAGCAGGATCGGCTCGGTCAAAGCGCGATGTACCGGAATGCGAAAGCCAGGGACCTGTGCGTCGTTGGAAAAGGAAGCTGTCTCCATCAGATCAGCGCTCCGCCGCCGAAGGAGAAGAAGGACAGGAAGAAGCTCGACGCGGCGAAGGCGATGGAAAGACCGAAGACGATCTGCACGAGACGGCGGAAACCGCCGGACGTGTCGCCGAAGGCCAGCGTCAGGCCGGTCGTGATGATGATGATCACCGCGATGATCTTGGCGACCGGACCTTCGATCGATTGCAGGATCTGCTGGAGCGGCTGCTCCCAGGGCATATTGGAGCCGGCGGCGAAGGCCGGACGCGTGAGCGCGGCGAGCCCGAGTGACAGAGGCCCGGCGCGAAACCGCCCGCGAACTGCATATCTATTCATGATCTTCTCCCAGAGTGATGTGCGTGAGCTCGGTGAGCGCGTAGTCGGCGAATTCGGTCACCCCCTCGACGGCGGCGAGCTCGACGAGCCGGCGTCCCTCGCCGCGGCCGGCGAGAACGGCGATGATCTGGATCGTCTCGGCGATCATCGCGCGCGGGACGGTGACGACCGCTTCCTGAATGAGCTGTTCGAGGCGGCGTAGCGCGCCGAGCGCCGAGCCGGCGTGAATGGTGCCGACGCCGCCGGGATGTCCTGTTCCCCACGCCTTCAGCAGATCGAGGGCCTCGGGGCCGCGCACCTCGCCGATCGGGATGCGGTCGGGACGTAGGCGCAGAGCGGAGCGCACAAGGTCGGAGAGCGTGGCGACGCCTTCCCTGGTGCGTAGCGCCAACAGGTTCGGCGCGGCGCATTGCAGTTCGCGCGTGTCTTCGATCAGCACCACGCGGTCCGAAGTTTTGGCGACTTCGGCGAGCAGCGCGTTGACGAGCGTCGTCTTCCCCGTCGATGTGCCGCCAGCGACCAGGACGTTCTTTCGCTCGGCGACAGCGGCGCGCAGGATCGCCGCCTGCCTCGTCCCCATGATCCCGGCGGCGACGTAATCCTCGAGCGTGAAGACGGCGACGGCCGGTTTGCGGATGGCGAAGGCCGGCGCCGCGACGACGGGCGGCAACAGCCCCTCGAATCGCTCTCCCGTCTCGGGCAGCTCCGCCGAAACGCGCGGCGCGCCCGCGTGAACCTCGGCTCCGACATGATGCGCAACAAGCCGCACGATGCGCTCGCCGTCCTCGGGCGACAGATTCGCGCCCGTATCCTCCAGACCGCTCGTCAACCGATCGAGCCAGAGTCTTCCGTCGGGATTGAGCATGATCTCGACGACACTCTCGTCATCGAGCCAAGCTGCAATCTGTGCGCCCAACGCTGTGCGCAACATACGCGCGCCGCGCGAGGCCGCTTCCGCGTTTTGAGAGTGAGCCGCCACATTCGCCCCCGGTGTCGGTCAAACCGCCCAATGGAGGCTCGAAACCGGGTCGATTAAGAAAGGCCGAAGCCGAGCGAATGCAACAAGCCCATCAGAGGAGTAGGGCTGTGGCGTGAAAAGACAGGGAAAAAGGATGGGAGCGCTAGAAAGCAAGCATTCGACCCAAAGTGGACGCAGGCGGATGCCCCTCCCGAGAAAGGCTGGCGATCGGTAGAGAAGCAGCTTCGGAAGTCTCGGCCGTTTTGCAGAGGGTCATGAAGCAGATGTTCGACGACCACGTCTATGCTGGAGTATGATTGCCGCCTATACGATGGCGTGTGGGATTGACTCGTTGGAGTTTCACTGCGGAAGAGATGGTTCGTCAGGGGGCGGGCGTGAAAATCCATTCGATAGCGATTCAGAACTTCAGGGGCATTCGGTCCGCAGAGCTTGTTCTCCCTGACCACGCAGTGCTGATTGGAGACAACAACACCGGCAAGTCATCCGTCCTTGAGGCGATTGATCTCGTCTTAGGCCCGGATCGGCTAAGCCGGCGGCCTCCGGTGGACGAGCATGATTTCTATCAAGGAAAATACCTTACGGCGCAGGCGACGGGGGAAGGTGTAGAGGCGTCGGCTGTAGATGGTGCTGTCGACGCAGCGCCAAGAATCATTATCGATGTAACGATCACTGACCTCTCCGAGGAGCAGCAGGCGCGCTTCGGCGACAATATCGAATGGCTGAAGATAAGCGCCGGCGCATTCTATGACGAGCCTGATCCGGCGGGCGTTGATGCTGCCGATATCGTCGCGGCGCTCCGGGTGACGTTCATCGGAAAATATGACGCGGACGAGGACGACTTCGAAGGGAACACATACTTCACCCGCAGCATCGCCGAATCCGAATCGCCGACGCCCTTCTCGAAAAAGGACAAGCAGAAGTGCGGGTTCCTTTTCCTTCGGTCGCTGCGGACGGGGTCGCGGGCGCTGAGCCTGGAACACGGAAGTCTCCTCGACATAATCTTGCGCCTGAAGGAAATTCGACCGCAGATGTGGGAGGACACGATCTCCACATTGGCGTCGTTTGATGTGGCGAGCGACCCGAAGATCGGCATCTCTGGTGTCCTCGAGAGCATCAACCGCTCGCTGAAGAAATATGTCCCGCGCGAGTGGGGCGCGAAGCCACACCTTAAGGTCTCTAGCTTGACTCGAGAGCATTTGCGCAAGGTCGTGACCGCGTTCATCGCCACCGGCGACGGCGACCATGCCGCGCCGTTCTTCAGACAAGGCACCGGCACCATCAACATGCTCGTCCTAGCGATGCTGTCGCAGATCGCTGAGGACAAGCAGAATGTAATCTTCGCAATGGAGGAGGCCGAAACCGCGATTCCGCCTTACGCCCAGAAGCGGATCGTTCATGAACTGCGCAAGCTGTCGGCGCAGTCTATTTTCACCTCGCACTCCCCATACGTGCTGGAAGAGTTTGGCCTTGCTGAGACTGTCATTCTTTCGCGTTCAGCGGAGGGTGAGCTGACGCAGGCCTCGATCGCTCTGCCGGACAGCGTCAAGCACAAGCGGTATCGGCAAGAATTTCGAACCCGGTTTTGCGAGGGACTCCTCTCTCGCCGCGTCCTGATCGCGGAGGGGGCGACCGAGGCGTCATGTTTCCCTGTGGCCGCGCGCCGGTTGGCCGAGCTGGATCCGAACAAGTATGCCTCGCTCGAAGCGCTGGGAATTTGCGTGATCGATGCCGGCACGGAGAGTCAGATTGCCGACCTGGCTGGGCTTTACAAGAGCTTGGGCAAGCGGACCTTCGGTCTATGCGACAAGCAGTCAGACGCAAACAAAGCCGTCATCGAAGCCCAGGTCGAGCACCTCTTTATGCACGAAGAAAAAGGCATCGAGGATCTCATCCTCAAGAACGCGACTCAGGCCGCGTTGGAGCGATTTGCCAGTTCGCTTGATTGGCCGCCACATCTGGCGGCGAAGTATCCTAATCCAAAAATTCAGGCGGTTGCAGCCCTAAGCGATTATTTCGGCTGGTCGAAAGGGAATTGGGGGATAGCGGACTTCTTAGCGCAATGTGAAGAGGACGAGATACCGGTGTGGGTTCGCGATGCTTGCATCACGCTCAAGAGCCTGTGTGATCCGCCAGCACCTCCCGTGAAAGATGCGCCTGCGGACGATCTTGCAGATATTTTCGGCTAGGCGCAAACGATGGTTGACCTGACCGAGGTTCAGAAGGAGGTCATCCGCGCCGATGGCCATTTGCTCATCACAGGCGGGCCCGGGTCAGGCAAGACTACTGTCTCGATCCTGAAGGCGGCGCGGATCGCGCGCGAACAATTACGCTCCGGTCAGCGCATCCTTTTCCTTAGCTTTGCGCGCGCCACCGTCTCACGCGTCATGGAAGCCATCGATGAGGAAAGTGAGGTCTTGCGGGACGAAAGGCGATGCATCGAAGTTGACACCTATCACTCGTTCTTTTGGCGCATCCTGAAGGCTCACGGCTATCTTGTCGGATTTCCGCGCCGGATGTCGATTCTCACACCACCCAACGAAGCAATCGCGCTCTCCGCGGTGCGCAACGGCTACAAAGCCGCGTCGAAACTGTCCGACGCGGAGAAAGCCGAGAAGCGCGAGCGCGAAGAAGCCGAACGCCTTCGGCTTGCGACTGAGGAAGGTAAAGTTTGTTTCGACCTTTTCGCGGATCGGACGGCGATGCTGCTCCTTGGCTCTGCAAGGGTTCGTAAGCTGATCTCGACAATGTACCCGTTCGTGATCCTAGATGAGTTCCAAGACACCAGCGCTGACCAGTGGCGGGTCGTGCAAGCGATAGGGATGAACAGCACGCTGATCGCACTCGCCGATCCGGAGCAGCGCATATTCGACTTTATAGGCGCCGACCCGGAACGTCTGGACCACTTCAGGACCACGTTCAATCCGACGGTCCAGGATCTAGCTGGCGACAATCATCGGAGCAAAGGCACGGAGATCGCGATGTTCGGCAACGACATCCTCACCGGCAAATTTCGGCAGCAATCCTACCAAGGAATCGACTTCGAGTTATTCGAATCGAATCCCAATCAGGCGTATACGACGCTGGTCACGCAAATCCTTCAGGCTCGTAAGCGGCTGATCAAGACCGGAAGGCGAGACTGGTCGTTAGCAATCCTCGTGCCGACCAAGCGGATGACCCGGTTTATCTCCGATGTTCTGCGCGAGCCCTTCGGCGGACTCGCCGCAATAGCACACACGGCGGCTGTCGATATGGAGGGCCCTATCCTTGCGGCGGAAATCGTCGCATTCCTGCTCCAGCAGGGTGGCGATCCAAGGCATTTCCTGGTTTCGCTCTTGCGTCAGCTTGATTTTTCTGAGAGAACAAAAACGGAACATGCTGTTTTCGAGAGGATTCCGCGATGGCGCGCAACAAGGTGCAATTTCAGAAGGGTCTCAGCGAGCGCGAGTTCAGCAAGGCGTA
>NZ_JBPFEA010000044.1:0-27601 GCF_051061285.1 Methylocystis sp. | reverse complement strand
ATAGGCCGTAAAGGTCGCGCCGCCCGTCTCCGCCAGAACCTTGGTGATCGCCGCCGTCAATGACGTCTTGCCATGGTCGACGTGCCCAATCGTCCCAATGTTGCAGTGCGGCTTCGTGCGTGAAAACTTTTCCTTGGCCATCGCCGTGCTCCTCTTAAAGAGTTCCGTTTGCCCGTAGTGATCGAGATCAGGCGTATTTCGCCTGCACCTTCTTCGACTCCGCCTCGGGCACTTGTTCGTAGTGATCGAATTGCATCGTGTAGCTGGCGCGTCCCTGCGTGAAGGAGCGCAGCTGATTGACGTAGCCGAACATGTTGGCGAGCGGCACCATGGCGTTGATCACCACGGCGTTGGCGCGCATGTCCTGACCCTGAATCTGTCCGCGACGGGAATTCAGATCGCCGATGACAGAACCGGTATATTCCTCCGGCGTCACCACTTCGACCTTCATGATCGGCTCGAGCAACACCGAGCCGCCCTTCTGCAGCGCTTCGCGCGTCGCGGCGCGCGAAGCGATCTCGAAGGCGAGCACCGACGAGTCGACGTCGTGGAAGGCGCCGTCAATGAGCGTCGCTTTCAGATCGACGACGGGGAAGCCGGCGAGAATGCCGGACGTCGTCACCGACGCAATGCCCTTGTCGACGCCGGGGATATATTCCTTCGGCACCGCGCCGCCGACGATCTTGCTTTCGAACTCATTGCCCTTGCCGGCTTCATTGGGTTCGAAAATGATCTTCACGCGCGCGAACTGGCCGGTGCCGCCGGTCTGTTTCTTATGCGTATAGTCGATTTCAAGCTTGCGTCCGAGGCGCTCGCGATAGGCGACCTGCGGCGCGCCGATATTGGCGTCGACCTTATAGGTGCGCTTCAAAATGTCGACCTTAATGTCGAGATGCAGTTCGCCCATGCCCTTGAGGATGGTCTGGCCGCTTTCCTGATCGGTCGAGACTCGGAACGAGGGATCCTCCGCGGCGAGCTTCTGCAGCGCGATGCCAAGCTTCTCCTGATCGGCCTTCGACTTCGGCTCGATGGCGATCTCGATGACCGGATCCGGGAACTCCATGCGCTCCAGAATGACAGGCTTCTGCATGTCGCAGAGCGTGTCGCCGGTGCGCGTGTCCTTGAGGCCCGCGAGCGCGACGATGTCGCCCGCGAAGGCTTCCTTGATGTCTTCGCGATTATTGGCGTGCATCAGCAGCATGCGGCCGATGCGCTCCTTCTTCTCTTTCGTCGAATTGAGCACTGTCGTGCCGGAGTCGATCTTGCCCGAATAGACGCGGGCGAAGGTGATCGTGCCGACGAAGGGATCGTCCATGATCTTGAACGCGAGCATGGAGAAGGGCTCGGAATCGAGTGGTTTGCGATCCAGCTCCTCGCCCGTGTCCACATCGACGCCCTTGATCGCCTCGCGATCGACCGGCGACGGCAGATAATGCACGACCGCGTCGAGCAGCGGCTGCACGCCCTTGTTCTTGAAGGCTGAGCCGCAGAACACCGGGATGAAGGCGATCTTGCGCACGGCGGCGCGGATGAGCCTGTGCAGCGTCTCCTCGTCCGGCTCCTGGCCGTCGAGATAGGCCGCCATGGCCTCGTCGTCCATTTCGACCGCGGCTTCGATCAGCGCCAAACGATAGTCCTTGGCCTTGTCGAGCAGTTCCGCAGGAATCTCTTCGTCGTGATACTTCGCGCCGAGACCTTCGTCTTCCCAGACCACGGCCTTCATGCGCACGAGATCGATGATGCCCTTGAAATTCGACTCGGAGCCGATCGGCAATTGCACGCAGACCGGGCGGCCGCCGACGCGTGTCTTGATTTCCTCGACGCAGCGGTCGAAGTCGGCGCCGATCTTGTCCATTTTATTGACGAAGACGATGCGCGGCACATTGTATTTGTCGGCCTGACGCCAGACCGTCTCGGTCTGCGGCTCGACGCCCTGGTTGCCGTCGAGAACGCATACGGCGCCGTCGAGCACGCGCAGGCTGCGCTCGACCTCGATGGTGAAGTCGACGTGGCCGGGCGTGTCGATGATGTTGAGGCGCTTGCCGTTCCAGAACGTCGTCGTTGCGGCGGACGTGATGGTGATGCCGCGCTCCTGCTCCTGCTCCATCCAGTCCATCGTCGCGGCGCCTTCATGCACCTCGCCGATTTTATGGCTCTTGCCGGAGTAATAGAGGATGCGTTCCGTCGTCGTCGTCTTGCCCGCATCAATGTGGGCCATGATGCCGAAGTTACGGTAGTCCTCGATCGGATGAGAGCGGGCCATGACGGTTGTCCTTACCAGCGATAATGCGAGAAGGCGCGGTTGGCCTCCGCCATGCGATGCGTGTCTTCGCGCTTCTTCACCGCGGCGCCGCGGTTGTTGGACGCGTCGAGCAGTTCGGCCGACAGACGGTCGACCATGGTCTTGTCGTTGCGGGCGCGGGCCGCGGTGATGATCCAGCGGATGGCGAGCGCCTGACGACGCTCGTTGCGCACTTCGACCGGCACCTGATAGGTGGCGCCGCCGACGCGGCGGGACCGAACCTCGATCGCCGGCGCAACATTCTCGAGCGCCTGCTTGAAGACGGCGAGCGGATCGCTCTTGGCCTTCGACTCGACCTGATCGAGCGCGCCATAGACAATCTGCTCGGCGACCGACTTCTTGCCGTCGTACATGATCGAGTTCATGAATTTCGTGAGAACGATGTCGCCAAACTTGGCGTCTTCGATCACTTCACGCTTTTCGGCCCGGTGGCGACGAGACATCGAATGGCTCCTTACTTCGGACGCTTCGCGCCGTATTTCGAACGGCGCTGCTTGCGGTCCTTGACGCCCTGCGTGTCCAGCACGCCGCGCAGAATGTGATAGCGAACGCCGGGAAGATCCTTCACGCGGCCGCCGCGGATCATCACGACCGAGTGCTCCTGAAGGTTATGGCCCTCGCCCGGGATGTAGCCGATGACCTCGAATCCGTTGGTCAGGCGTACCTTGGCGACCTTGCGAAGCGCCGAGTTCGGCTTCTTCGGCGTCGTCGTATAGACGCGGGTGCACACGCCGCGCTTCTGCGGACAGGACTGCAGATGGCGCGCCTTCTCACGATAGGTCGGCGCTTGGCGCGGCTTGCGGATCAACTGGCTGATCGTCGGCATTCAATAGGGTCCTTCGCGTGATTGCGAATGGCGGATGTCAAGGGATCCCGCCGCGCATGGCCCTTAAAGGCACGCGCAAACGAGCGAAGCGCCGATGGCCGTAAGGGCCAAGGCGCTTCTAACGCAGAGGATCCCGTCGCCGGGATCGTGCCTTCCTGTCAGTCGCTTTCGCGACGTGCTGATTACCAATTACATTTGGCGGTCACAGGCAAGGCGACAGCGTTTAAGTTCGAAGGATCGAGAGCGAGGCGCTCGCCGACGGCATGAACTTACGGCCTGTCGAAAGTGGGCGGAACCTAATGGCGAAGGTCCGGGGCGTCAAGCAAAGAATGTTACGCCACGAAAGAAATTCGTCGGACGTTACGCGGCCTTTTCTTTCCGGGCGGCCCCGAGGATGCGCGCGACGCCTTTTCGATCGAGATCGATCATCATCAGATAGGCGCGCACGCCGCCGAGCGGACGGCTCCGCCCCTGCTTCCATGACTTGATCTGCTCCACGGTGAAGCCGAAGGAGCTGGCGAAATTCTCCTGCGAAAGCCCGGTTTTCTTGCTGATGGACTTCACATCGAGTTCGGTGGGCAGATGAAGACGCGCGGGCGCCTCGTCGCCGCGAACAATGCTGATGGCCTCATTCAATCCGGCGGCGATCTTGTTGAAAGCTCGTTTGGTCACGGCGCCTCTCCCTCTTATACGCGCAAGGCCCGTCTTCGAAATTCGGCGACAAGAGCCTTTGACAGATTCGCCAATTCATTGCGCTCGGCTTTCGTCAGATTGGCGGGTTCGCCCTTGCCGAAGACGGCGATGAGAAAAACCGGCATGTCCGGCCAGGGCGATGACGTCCGTGAACGCTTCGACCTCGGTGCGAGACATGCCCGCCTCTTCCGCAGCGCGCGCAAAGGCTTTCGTCTCGCAGGCCGAATGCGTCGGCAACGTTCCGGAAGCGGCAGTTTGGTCAAGGGCGCTTAGCAGAGAGATACGCCGCTGTCGCGGGCATGACAGCGCGGTGCACGAATGCGGCGCAAATCGTCGCAGGCGGCGAAGGGGCCGTTCAACGCCGCCGCGAAAGCCGGTAAGCTCACGCTGAACATAAAAAACACAGGGAGGAACCGACCGCATGAGCCATGTCGCGCATGAGCTGCATGAAGAATTTCCGGAGCAGGCCGAAGCGATTCATGCGCTGAAGGCCGGAAACGCCCATTTCGCCCGCATCGCTGAGGATTATCACACGCTCAATCGCGCCATTCACCGCATGGAGACCAATGTCGAACCGGCCGACGACGCGACGATCGAAGATTTGAAAAGGAAGCGGCTCGCGCTCAAGGACGAGATCGCCGGCTTCCTGGCGACGGCGTAAGCCTCACGCCCCCTCCCCGGCCCTCCCCCGCTACGCGGGAGAGGGAGCGGGCGCCGCGCAGTTTGCCGTCATGCCGGGCCTTGTGCGCCTTGTGCCGGGCAGCCACGAGGCGACCGCGCCTATTGAGTCGGGAAGGCCGCCACGGCGTGGATGGCCGCGACAAGCGCGGGCCATGACGCGGGGAACGGGCCGCCCTGCCACGGAGCCGCGCTATCGATATTGCGCAGGCGGCTGTGGATTGTTGGCGGGGTTGCTGTCGTGCTTGGTCAGGCGGGCGACCAGCGGGCCGCCGACGAGGGGTTGAAGGTCCGCCTCCAGCGCGTCGGCGACGTCCTTTCCATAGATTTCCTCACCGGCGACATGGATCGAGAAGGCTTTGCCGTGCTTCTCGATTTTCACTGGGTCTTCGATCACCGCCTTGGTCCATTTGTAGAGCGGGAAATTCTCCTCGCCGCGCTGTTCGGCCGCGGCGACATATTCGGAAAAGGCGTCGAGCTGGTTCCGAAGCTTCGCGTTATGTTTGGCGAGAATGTCGCTGAGCGGCTTGAGCGCCGGATTTTCCGGATCCTTGCGCGCGAGCTTGGCCGCCGCGTCGACGAGATTGACCCGAACCTGATATGCCCAATCTTCGCTCATCGATCCACTCCCTGGGGCTGACGCCGCGCGCCGCGCCGCTTTTCACTTGCGCCTTATGAGCCGAACGGCGTCGGGTCTGAAAGAACCTTTAGCAGATTGGCGAAAACCCCAGATTTTCCAACCCCCGGCGCGTCGCCAGACTGGCGCTGCGGCCAAGCTATCCCATTGTCGCCATTATGTTTAATCGCGCATGCCCTGGCACAAGGTGATTTTTTCGACAATACTGTGTATAAGCGGTCCAGCGGCATCGAGGCGGCGCCGCCCCTGGGAACGGACGTCGGCCACATTTCAGCCGCCTTGGCCTCGGAACTTGTCGGGTCGACGGCGCCTTTCGAACGTCCCGCTGTCGAGTCGATAAGTGTGTCGACTGTTGAGCATCGACGTCGCGCCCTTCGAGGAATCGGGGGCGGCCGTTTCGCGCGGAAAGCGCAGTCACGTCGCGCCGGCCCGGACGTTAAATTGCGGCCGCACATAGCAAAGGGTGAAGATGCCGACCATCGCTCTCGTCGACGACGATCGAAACATTCTCACCTCTGTCTCCATCGCTCTGGAGGGCGAGGGGTATCGCGTCCAGACCTATACCGACGGCGCGCAGGCGCTCGACGGGCTGCGCGCCAACCCGCCCGACCTGGCGATCTTCGACATTAAGATGCCGCGAATGGACGGCATGGAGCTTCTGCGTCGACTGCGGCAGAAGTCCGACCTCCCGGTGATTTTTCTCACCTCCAAGGACGAGGAAATCGACGAGCTGTTCGGCCTGAAGATGGGCGCGGACGACTTCATTCATAAGCCCTTCTCGCAACGCCTGCTCGTCGAGCGCGTGAAGGCGATCCTGCGGCGCGCCAATCCCAAGGAGGCCGCGGCGCAGAAGGAATCTGAGGCCAAGGTTCTGGAGCGCGGCGCGCTCGTGATGGACCCTGAGCGCCACACCTGCACCTGGCGAGGCGATCCGGTGGTGCTGACCGTGACCGAATTCCTGATTTTGCAGTCGCTGGCCCAGCGTCCCGGCGTCGTGAAGAGCCGCAATGCGCTCATGGACGCGGCCTATGACGACCAAGTCTATGTCGACGATCGAACGATCGACAGCCACATCAAGCGATTGCGCAAGAAATTCAAGGTGGTGGATAACGATTTCGAAATGATCGAGACGCTCTATGGCGTGGGCTATCGATTCAAGGAAGCCTGAGCTCTCGCTGGGGACGCGAGATGGACGCAAGCATCGAGGGTGACGGCGACGTGACCGCCGTCGGCGAGCCGGTCGCGGAAGCGCCGCGTCCGGCGGTCCCGACGACCGCTCCGGCGCGCGACGCCGCGGCGGCGCGGGCCCGCCTGTGGCGGACGATCTCCGTCCGTTTGGCGCGGGCGCAGCGAACTGTGCAGCGAACCGTCCAGTCGCATCTTTCGTCCTCGCTCACCCGCCGCATCGTCGTTCTCAATCTTGGCGGGCTGGTCGCGCTGCTGGCCGGCTTCCTCTATCTCAACCAGTTTCGCGAAGGTCTGATCGACGCCCGCGTGCAAAGCCTGCAGACGCAGGGCGAGATCATCGCCGCGGCGGTGGCGGCCTCGGCGACGGTGGACACCGACGCCATCTCGATCGATCCGGAAAAGCTGTTGAAGCTCGCGCCGGGAGAGAGCGCGAGCGGCTCCGAAGGCGGGTCGCCGCTGGAGTTTTCGCTCAATCCCGAGCGCGTCGGGCCGCTGCTGCGGCGTCTGGTGTCGCCGACGCGGCTGCGGGCGCGCATCTACGACCGCGACGGCTTTCTGCTGCTCGACTCGCGCTCCGTCTCCGGTCGCTCGAACATTCTGCGCTTCGAATTGCCGCCGGCGGCCGGCCAGCCCACGACCCTCGACGCATCCTCCTTCCTCGAAAAGTCGCTGGAGTTTGTCCAGCGGCTGTCACATCGGCCGGAACTGCCGCTTTACGAGGACATCGGCATGGGCAATGGCAAAGCCTATCCTGAGGTCGGCAGCGCGCTCGGCGGCCACATTCATTCGGTGGTGCGCGCCAACGCCAGGGGCGAAACCATTATTTCCGTCGCCGTCCCGGTTCAACGCTTCCGGTCGGTGCGCGGCGCGTTGCTGCTCTCGACCATGGGCGGCGACATCGACGCCGTCATCGTCATGGAACGCTGGGGCATCATCCGCATCTTTCTGGTCTCGGCCGGCGTGATGCTGCTGATCTCGCTGTTCTTCACCAATACGATCACCGAACCGATGCGCCGCCTCGCCGAGGCGGCCGAGCGCGTGCGGCGCGGCGTGAAGTCCCGTCAGGAGATCCCGGACTTCTCAGACCGGCCGGACGAAATCGGCCATCTTTCCGGCGCGCTGCGCGACATGACGAAGGCGCTCTACAACCGCATCGACGCGATCGAGCATTTCGCCGCGGATGTCGCGCATGAACTCAAGAATCCGTTGACCTCTCTGCGCAGCGCCGTCGAGACGCTGCCGATCGCCAAGACCGAAGAGTCGCGCGACAGGCTGCTCGCCATCATCAAACATGACGTTGGCCGGCTCGATCGTTTGATCAGCGATATTTCCGACGCGTCTCGTCTCGACGCCGAACTCGCGCGCGCCGACATGGCCGTGGTCGATCTCGCGGCGGCGCTGTCGACCGTCGTCGACTTGGCGCGCGCCGTCGACCGCGGCGACGGCGTCAACATTCAACTGACCGTGCGCTCCTCTCCATACGACGCGCCGCGCAGCCGCTGGCGCGTTCTCGGCAATGACTCGCGTCTCGGCCAGGTGTTCAACAATCTGATCGACAATGGCCGGTCGTTTTCAAAGCCCGGCGGCGGGGTGCGCGTGCTGCTGTGGCCGGAGCGGGCCAAGGGGCCGGGCGGCCAGCAGATCGACGGCTACGAGATCATCGTCGATGACGACGGCCCCGGAATTCCCGACGGCGCGTTCGATCGCATCTTCGAGCGTTTCTACACCGACCGCCCGGAACAGGGGTTTGGCCAGAATTCCGGGCTCGGGCTCTCGATCTCCCGCCAGATCATCGAGGCGCATGGCGGGCGCGTCCGCGCCCTCAACCGCACCCGCGCACATCCGCAGGGCACTGACGAGCCGCGCCCCGGCGACGCCGTGCTCGGCGCGCGCTTTGTCGTCTGGTTGCCCTCGGCGCGATGACGCCGCCGCAAGCGTCCGACTATGTGCACGCCACTGCGCTGGTTCTCGGCGAATTCGGCCTGCTGCTGCGCGGGCCGTCCGGCGCCGGCAAGAGCGCGCTCAGCTTACAGCTTGTCGCCGACTGGCGGGCGCGCGGCGCTTTCGCGGCGCTTGTCGGCGACGACCGTGTCGCGCTCGAAGCGCGTCACGGCCGGCTGATCGCAAGGCCGCATCCGTCAATCCGCGGCATGATCGAGGCGCGCGGTCTCGGGCTGTTACGCGTCGCCTATGAGCCGGCCTGCGTCCTGCGGGCCGTCATCGACCTCCTCGCGTCCGGAGAGTCGCCGAAACGATATCCGGACGAGGACGACGCAACGACTCGGTTGAGCGGCGTGACGCTGCCGCGTATGTTCGAAAACGCCGCAAACGTCGGGGCGGCGGCGCGGATTGCGGCTTACATTCAGAACGTTGTGACAAATTGACGGAGTTTTGCTGTTTTCGCTTGCCTATTTCGCCGCGTTGCACAAAATGTCGCCCCTGTTGAGCGGGGCGATCACGGCGGGCGCAACGGCTCCTCTTGGGATGCAATTTGGCTCCGTTCGCCCTTGCGGGCCGACGCATTTTACGAGACATCGGCGCGCAAGAGACGTCTTCATGAGTGGTAGGGTCGTATGATCGGAATGGTCTTGGTGACCCATGGCCACCTTGCCACTGAGTTTCGCGCGGCGCTCGAACACGTCGTCGGACCTCAAAAGCAGATTGCGGCGATCTCGATTGGGCCCGAGGACGATATGGAGCGCCGGCGCGGGGATATCATCGAGGCGATCCGCGAGGCCGACAGCGGCGACGGCGTCGTGCTGCTCACCGATATGTTCGGCGGCACGCCCTCCAATCTTGCAATATCCGTAATGGATGGCGGAAAGGTGGAGGTTCTCGCGGGGGTCAATCTGCCGATGCTGATCAAACTCGCTTCGGTCCGCGATACGCAACCTTTGGAGCAGGCGGTGCTGCAGGCGCAGGACGCCGGCCGCAAATATGTTTACATCGCCAGCAAAGTGCTCAACGCGAAATGAACGACCTCGTGACCGATAAATTGCCTCAGGCTGCGGCCGAAGACTCCATGTCGCGGGAGCTCGCGATCGTCAACAAGAAGGGGCTGCACGCCCGCGCGACCGCCAAATTCGTGCAATGCTGCGAGAAATTCGACGCCGTCATCACTGTTTCGAGAGGCGACGAAACCGTCGGCGGCAGCTCGATCATGGGCATTCTGACGCTGGGCGCAAGCCAGGGCGCGACCATCACCGTCACCGCGACGGGCCCACAGGCGAAGGCGGCCCTCGATGCGCTGGAGACGCTCGTCGCCCATCGCTTCGGCGAGGACGAATAGCGCGGCCTAAGGCGCGGCCGGAAGCGGCCGCAAGCGCGCGCGCCAAACCTTGCGCGCAAGCGGCCAGCCCTGTAGAGCGCGTCCGCCACAGCCGCCGCGTTATTTGAAGGCGACGCCAAAGTTACGATCCGTCACACGTTGCTGAACCTTCCCCTGCTGGCAGGCGTCGTCAAATGTCCGTCTTTAAAGTTTACGTGCGGGTGCTGGGGCTGTTGCGGCCTCAGGCGCGGCTCGCGCTCATACTGGTCGCGGCCAATCTGGCGCTCGCCGTCTCCGCCTTCGCCGAGCCGATGCTCTTTGGGCGCATCATCGACCGCATGACGCGCGCACAAGCGCCCGGCGCGACTTTGACATGGAGCGATCTGCTGCCGCTGGTGTCCGCCTGGGCCGCCTTCGGCCTGTTTTCGATCGGCGGCGCCATTCTCGTCGGCCTCAACGCCGATCGTCTCGCGCATCGCCGCCGGCTCGCGATCATGTCGGATTATTTCGACCACGTTCTCAGCCTGCCGCTGAGTTTTCACACCAACGTCCACTCCGGACGCCTCTTAAAGATCATGCTCGATGGGGCGAACGCCATGTCGGGGCTGTGGCTGTCGTTCTTTCGCGAGAACTGCGCGTCCTTCGTTGCGCTCTTCGTGCTCTTGCCGGCGACGCTGTTCGTCAATTGGCGGCTTGGCGCGCTGCTCATGGCGCTTGTCGCGCTCTTTTATTTCGTGACGAGCTTCGTCCTGCGACGCACGGAAGATCTGCAGGGCCAGGTCGAGCGCTACAATTCGACGCTCGCCGAACATGCTTCCGACGCGCTTGGCAACATCCCGGTGGTGCAGAGCTTTACGCGCATCGAAAGCGAGTCGCATGCGCTGAACCGCATCATCGATGACGTCATCGCGGCGCAGATGCCGGTTCTCTCCTGGTGGGCCTTCGTCGCCGTCGCCAGCCGCGCCTCGGCGACGCTGACGATTCTGGCGATTTTCCTGCTTGGCGTCTGGCTGCATTTGCGCGGACAGGCGACGATCGGCGAGATCGTCGCCTTCATGAGCTTTGCGACGATGCTGATCACCCGCCTCGAACAGGCGGTCGGCTTCGTCAATGTCCTGTTCCAGCAGTCCGCGAAGATTGCGGAATTCTTCGACGTCCTCGACACGCCGCCGAGCGTCGCCGATCGCCCGCATGCCCGCGACGCGGAGCGGCTTGTGGGCGCCGTCGAATTCGACAGTGTCACCTTTTCCTACGACGGGCGACGGCCGGCGGTGCGCGACGTGTCGTTTGTGGCCAATCCTGGAGAAACGATCGCGCTCGTCGGCTCGACAGGCTCAGGAAAATCAACGACGCTCGGGCTCTTGCATCGGGCTTTCGATCCAGACAGCGGCGCGGTGAAAATCGACGGCGTCGACATCCGCGAATTCACTCTAAGCTCGCTTCGCCGCAACATCGGCGTCGTCTTTCAGGAGCCGATGCTGTTTGCGCGATCGATCGAGGAAAATCTGCGAATCGGCAATCCGGACGCGACGGACGAGGAGATCGCCCATGCGCTCGAACTGGCGCAGGCGACGGAATTCGTCGCGCATCAGAGCGACGGGCGGGCGACGCGCGTCGGCGAACGCGGCCGCTCGCTCTCCGGCGGCGAGCGCCAGCGGCTCTCGATCGCCCGGGCGCTGTTGAAAAACCCGCCGATCATGGTCTTCGACGAGGCGACCTCGGCGCTCGACGCGACGACCGAGCGGATGATCCAAAAGGCGCTGGAGGCGGCGATGAAGGGCCGCACGACCTTCGTCATCGCCCATCGGCTGGCCACCGTGCGCAACGCCGACCGCATTCTCGTCTTCGATCAGGGCGAGATCGTCGAGAGCGGCGGCTTCGACGAATTGGTCGCCAAGGGCGGCCGCTTCGCCATGCTGGCCGCGGCGCAGTTCATGACCGAGCCGACCGTTTCGACGACGCCGCTCGACGGTCTTTACGAAGCCGGCGCGCAGCAGCCGGCGGGGTGAGGATGCAAGCGCGCTGCGGAGAAGCAAGCCAGCGACGGATAACCGAATCAGTCGAAACAAAAAAGCCGCGCTCGTTTCCGAGCGCGGCCGCAGGCTTCAAAAAGCGATCTTCTTAGCGGATCACATAAGGCAGCAGGCCCAAGAATCGGGCGCGCTTGATCGCCTGGGCGAGTTCGCGCTGCTTCTTGGCCGAAACGGCGGTGATGCGCGAGGGCACGATCTTGCCGCGCTCGCTGATGTAGCGGGACAGCAGGCGCGTGTCCTTGTAGTCGATCTTCGGCGCGTTGGCGCCGGTGAACGGGCAGGACTTGCGGCGGCGGAAGAAGGGGCGGCGCGGGGCGGTGCTCATTCGACCTCTCCTTCAACCTTGCCTTCTTCGCGGCGCGGGCGACGCTCGGGACGATCTCCCCGGTCGCCTCGATCCCCGCGGTCGCCCCTGTCGCCGCGCGGGCCGCGGCGATCGCCGCGGTCGTCGTCTTCACGTTTGCGAAGCTGCGCCGAAGGACCCTCCTCCAGCTCGTCGACGCGCAGCGTCAGCACGCGCAAAATATCTTCGTTGATGCTCTGCTGGCGCTGCATCTCCGCGAGCGCCGCCGGCGGCGCGTCGATGTTCATCAGGGTGAAATGCGCCTTGCGGTTCTTGTTGATCCGATAGGCGAGCGACTTGACGCCCCAATATTCGGTCTTGCCGACCGTGCCGCCGAGCGACGCGATGACGTTTTTGAACTGCGCGGTCAGAGCCTCCACCTGCTGGGGAGAAACATCCTGACGCGCGAGATAGACATGCTCATAAAGAGGCATGGATTTTCGCCTTTCCGTTGCCGCGAGCCGCTCCGGCGCCAAGCCCTTCGAGCGATTCTTGGGGACCTGCCCCGGAAAGGCCCGAGAAGGAAAGTTCGAAGGCGGAGGCACGGGAAGGCGGGAAATTAAACCCTCGCTCTTTGAGCTACGCATATTCTCGTCCGAAAACCGCTTTGCACTTTTCGGGAATATGCGATCTCTGCGCATATTCTTGTCCGAAAACCGTTTTGCGCGTTTCGGGAATATGCGCTTGAGCGCTTCCGTTCAGCCCCCGGCCGGGAACGTCGCGATCGGCGGTTTATACGCGGCTTTAAGCAGGATGCAAGAGCGCAAGGCCTCGCGGCTTGCCGCAGGGCGGCTCGGCCAGTATGGTCGCGCCGTCAAGCCGCCGCCAGGAGAGACGAGATGACGCGGAAATTCCGAGTGTTCGCGCTGCTGGCGGCCCTCTCCGCGCTGCTCTCCGCCTGCGATAAATGCGGCGGCTTCCAGGAAATCCGCGTTCCCGGCCAGCCGCACGCCTGCAGGGATGGCGTGGCGCGCTGACGCATTCCCAGCCAGCGCAAGCCATTTGATATAGAGCGCCATCCCGACGATTAGGCGCGCCGGAGCCCCCTTTGCCCAATGCCCGCACCTTCCTCGACATGAAACGCCGAGGCGAGAAGATCGTGGTCGTCACCGCCTATGACGCGCCGACCGCGCGCATCGAGGCGGAGGCCGGCGTCGACATTATCCTCGTCGGCGACAGCGTCGGGGTGAATGTTCTGGGCTATGCGCATGAGCGCGAGGTGACGCTCGCCGACATGGCGCATCATATCGCGGCGGTGCGGCGCGGCGCGCCCGAGATCTACATCATCGGCGATTTGCCCTATGCGACCTATGACACGCCCCAGCAGGCGATCGAAAGCTCGCGCCTGCTGCGCGAGGCTGGCGCCGATTGCGTGAAATTCGAGGGCGCGCAGTGCGAAATCATGCGCGCCTTGACGGCGGCGGGCTTCGACGTGTGCGCTCATCTCGGCCTTGAATCGCAGCATCACGACGTGAAGCGGCGCCAGGGTAAGACCGCGCAGGCCGCCGCGAAACTCTATGACGACGCGTTGGCGCTCGACGCCGCCGGACAGAAGTTTGTGGTGCTGGAGCTCGTGCCGCAGGAGCTCGCGGCGCGGATCACGCAAGCGATCGGCGCGCCGACGATCGGCATCGGCGCCGGCGCGGCGACGGACGGACAGGTGCTCGTCGTCAACGATCTCGCAGGGATCACCGCGCGCGAATTCAAGCACAACCGCCGCTACGGCGCCGTTGGCGCAGCGCTGCGCGACGCCGTCGAGGCCTATGCGCGCGACGTTCGCGCCGGACTCTTTCCGGCGCAGGAGCACGCCTTTCATATGGCCGAAGACGAACTGTCCGCCTTCGAGCGCGCGGCGCGCGACGAGTCTTAGAGCGCTTCCCGATCACATCGAATCATGTGATCGATAAGGAATCGCTCAAAATCAAAGTATTGGAGCAGGTTCTCATCGAAAAAGTCTGTCAACTTTTTCGGAACCTGCTCTAGGCCGCTCCGATGACGACGGGCGGCGCGCCGGCAAGACGCCGACGCCACATGTCTTCAAACAGCGATTCCAGCGCGCGCGTGTAGGCGTAAACGTCGAAAAGCGCCGTCGTCAGGCGATTGGCGGCGAGCTTCGCCCGCAGTTCGGCGCAACGAACCGGATCGCCCGCCAAGGCCAGCGCGATCTCCAAATATTCGTCAAAATCCGCCGCGATCAACTCCGGCAATCCGATCGCCTGCAACAGGCTCCCGGCCACGCGCGAGGGAAAGGTGTCGCCGGCGCAGGTCACGATCGGCACGCCCGCCCAAAGCGCGTCGCTCGCCGTCGTATGTGATCCGAAGGGCGCCGTGTCGAGCGCGAGATCGGCGAGTTGCAGGCGCGCCAGATGTTCGGCCTGCGGCAAATGCGGCGCGAAGATCATCCGCGCCGCGTCAATTCCGCGTCTGCGCATTTCATTGCGCAGATTGCCTTCCGCCAGCATCGCCGCCGAAAGCCACAGCACCGCGCCCGGCGTCGCCTCGAGCAGTCGCGCCCAAAGATCGAAGATGAAGGGCGTGAGCTTATAGGCCTGATTGAAGCAGCAATAGACGAAGCCTTCCGCCGGCAGACCGGCGGCGGCCCGCGACGGCGGCGCGCGCAGCGGCGTCCCGCGCCCGTGCGGCTGATAGGCGTGTGGCAGGTAGGCGAAGGCCTCCGAATAGGCCGACGCCGACGAGGGCGGCGTGACATAGCGATCGGTCACGATGTAATCGCACACGCCCGCTCCGAGCGTGCCGGGATAGCCAAGATAATTGACCTGAACGGGCGCCGGCCGCAGCATCATCACGCTGGTGCGCGCGCCATGGGTGAAGCCCTTGAGGTCGATCAGAATATCGACGCCATCCGCATTGATGAGGCGCGCGGCCTCGGCGTCGGTCAGCTGCGAAATGTCGGCGAAAGCGTCGAAGGCTGCTCGCAGCCGCGTCCGCATCGCCCCCTCGACGCCGCAATAGCTGTAAGCGCGAATCTCGAAGCGGTCGCGATCATGCGCCTCGAGCGTCTCGACGAGAAGATGCGCGGTCGCGTGCTCGTGGAAATCATTTGACAGATAGCCGACGCGGATCTTGCTGCGGGTGGAGAGGTCGAAGCGCATGGCGAGGCTCGCGCGCAGCGGCCCGGCCGCCATAAGCCGCGCGGCGGTCCAGCTCTCGGAACAGGCGCGCTGTTCGCCGGCGGTGATGCCGGGCTCCGACAGCAGGAGGAAGGGGGGCGTCGCCGGCCCATCCGACATGGCCAGCGCCGCGCGAATTTGCGGCGCGGCGGTGTCGAAATCATCCCATTCGCACATGGCGCGGCTGCGAGATATGGATTTCATGGCGCCCTTTCGCGAGGGGCCAATCCGCATATCAGCCGGCCTTTGTGCGCGAAGCGATTTCCATGCCGCGCGACGATCGTCGTCTTGGCGTGTTGCCAGGACCGCCGCCGCCGCTAGAAGATATTCCTTTGCCGCGCCGCCATCCGGGCGGCCGGTCGAATAAGGCTCATCATGACGCCAGCCACGATCTCGAGAGAAGCGCCGGTCGGACTCCTTCTCGTCAATCTCGGCACGCCTGATGCGCCCGATGTCGCGGCGGTGCGGCGCTATCTGGCGGAATTTCTGTCCGACCGCAGGGTCGTCGACCTCCCGCGCGCGCTATGGCTGCCGATCCTCTATGGCGTCGTGCTCAACACCCGCCCGGCGCGCTCGGCGAAGCTCTATGAGTCGATCTGGAACGCCGACACGGGCGAAGGCCCGCTGAAGACCTTTACGCGCCTGCAAGCCGAAAAGCTGCAGGCGCGGATTGGCGCTTCGAACCTCGTCGTCGACTATGCGCTGCGCTACGGCGCGCCGTCGATCGCGGCGAAGATCGAATCCTTGATCGCGAAGGGCTGCGCGCGGATCGCGCTGCTGCCGCTCTACCCGCAATATGCGTCATCGACCACCGGCTCCGCCGCCGACGCCGCTTTCGACGCGCTGCGCGAGATGCGCAAGCAGCCGGCGCTCCGCATCGGCGCGCCCTATTACGACGATCCCGCCTATATCGACGCGCTCGCCGCAAGCGTCAGGCGCGCGCGCGCCGCGCTCGATTTCGAACCGGAGGTCATCGTCGCTTCATTTCATGGCCTTCCGCAGGCGCAGATCGATCGCGGCGATCCTTATCGCGAGCACTGCGAAGCGACATGGCGGCTGCTCTGCGAACGGCTGGGCATGAACGCCCAAAGCCTGCGTCTCGCCTTTCAGTCGCGCTTTGGCCGCGCGCGGTGGATCGAGCCCTATACGTCGGATGTGGTGACCGAGCTTGCCGGCGCCGGCGTCAAGCGCATCGCCGTCGTCGCGCCGGGATTCGCCGCCGATTGCCTGGAGACGATCGAAGAGCTTGGCGTCGAAATTCGCGATCTTTTTCTGGAAAAGGGCGGCGAGAAATTCGCCCGCCTGCCTTGTCTCAACGACAGCGACGAAGGCATGGCGCTGATCGAGACTCTGGCGAAACGCGAGATCGCGGGCTGGGTCTGACGCGCAATGAACAGGACCCGCGCTTCGCTATCTTCGCGATAATTCCGTCAGCAGTCCGCGCAGAGGCTGGAAACTGAAGCGCACCTCATGGCGCCCTTCCGGAATCGCGACGGCCCGGAACATGACATTCGCGCGCAGAATTGGCGCTTCCACGCCGTCGAGGTTCGCAAACCACCACGGATGCCAAACGTCGTTCAAGATAAGCCAGCCGCCGCCCGGAGGCGCGCTGGCCTCGGCGACGATGCGATCGTTCTCGTAGGAGAGGATTTTCGCCGTCGCCGGCGGCGCATCTTTGCGCGTATGGCAGATCGGCGGCGTCTCCAGGAGCACCGTCTCGTGATAGTCCGCCTCCGGCCACTCGCCGCTCTTCATCATCGCCGCGAAATCGACGTGGATGGCGCAGGTTGCGAGCAGGACGCGCGGCATGGCGCGGGGATTTTCGTAAATATGAACGTCGCCGATGCGCGTGAGCTCGACGAAGTCGCCATGCTTGTAATTCTCGTCGATCTTTTCGATGGGCACGCCGGTCGCGATAAATCGCAGGCCGAGCATGTCCGACAGGACCGAGCGATAGGCGGGATAGAGCTTGGAAAACTCGCGCTGCTCGGGAAGCGCGAGATGGTCTCCGGCGCCGGTTACGTCTTCGAAGAGCGCAAGCCGGATGGGATTGTAACCGAGATCATGATCGAAGCCATGGACGAGCGACGCGTTCGGCCAATGAAAATCGATCGCCGCAAGTTCGACGCGGTCGCGACGATCCGGCGCCGCCGTCTCCTTGAGCTTGCCGCGCAGATAAGCGATCACCGGATCCTTGCCGTCGACCCGCAAGGCTTCGAACTGTTCGGGCGGCAAGGCTGTCGACTCATTGGGTCCATTGCCGATCGTCAGATCGACGCTCATCAGCGTGGCGACCGCCGCGAGCAGATATGGGCCGCGCAACAGCCCGTCGCGAGTCGCGAGGATAAGCGCGACGGCGAGCGCGGCAAAAGTCGCGCTCATCGCGAGCGGCCAGGAGGCTTGATTAAGATGGCCCTTGGCGGCCGCGACAAGCAGCGCGACCGCGAAGAGCGCGGCGACGGCGCCGACAAGCCAAGCCGTGCGCGGCGCGACGGCGCCCCGCTCAATGAGATTGAAGCCATAGCCCGCGAGGATCGCGAGCGTCGCGCCGAGCAAGAATGTTGCGTCGGCCGGCCGCCGCCAAAGGTCTATGCCCGGCAGATGATAGAAGAAGGCGAAGGCTGGCGTATAGCGGCCCAGGGCGTAGAGGGCGAAAAACAGCGCGGCGGCGGCGAAGAAGCGGATTTCCTTATTCGAAAAGAAGCGCCTGCCCAGCGTCGCGATCAACGATACGAGCGTCAGTTCGCCCATATATATATCCGTCATATTCCGCGCGAGGAAGAGGTCGCGCTCGCCGGCCGGGGGGCCCCAGAAGTTTTTGAGCGGGCCGTCCGTTCCAAACATATTGGCTGAGATCAGCGTCCAGAAGGAGCCCGGCGGCAGCGAGCCCTTGAACGCGCCGTCGAGATCGATCTCGGGTCGGTTTGAATGCGCGGCGAGCTCCAGCGTGAACGCAAGCGGGACGACGATGATCGTCAGGCCGGTGAGCGCTCCGGCGGCGAGGGGCGCGACCGCGCTGAGTTTGGGCGATTCATCCGTGGCGACGCGATAGGCGGCATAGGCGGAAAGCATCAGCACGCCTAGGAACGCGACCTGGTCCCGTCCCAGCACCAGCAGAGCGGCGGCGACGCCCGCCGCGGCGCCGTAGAGCGCCGACCGCCGATCGAGTCCCCGCGCCAGCAGCCACAGCGTGACCGGGAGCCAGGCGAGACTCATGATCTGCCCGACATGCTGAATTCGCCACGCCGCCGAGCCGCCAAACGCAAACGCGAGAGCAGCGAGCAATCCTCCCGCGGCGCTCCAGCCGCGATCGCGAAAATAGGCGATGAGCGCAAGGCCGCCCATGGCCAGCATCGCGAAGACGATCGCGTCGGCCAGGACGAAGGACGGCTCAGGAACGAGCGCCGCCGCCAGCAGGAAAAACGGAGCGAAGATCAGCGATTGCGGATCGGCGATCTGCGGCATCCCCGCAAAGACGTGCGGCGTCCAGAACGGCGATTGGCCGGTGTGTAGCGCGTGGGCGAGAAAGGCGAATTGCGGAAAAAAATGCGCTTTCGCGTCCCAGGGAATGGTGACGCGCCCGGAAAGCCAGGGAAAGGCGAGCGCCAGCGCGCAGACGAGGAAGAACGCCGCCGCGAGGGCGTAGGGCTGACCTTCCGGGCGGCCGGCGTTTTTACCGATTCGTTGCATGGCCACAGTTCTAGCGGCTCCAGGCCATGGCTCAAAGCCGCGCTTCAGGCGCCCGCCTGAGGCCGAAGCGCGCAGCGAGCGCATCGATATCAACAGTCGGACGGCGCTTGTCATCCGATTCCAGCAGGAGGCGCAACCCCATGCCGCGCAGCATGTCAATAAAGGCGATAATATCGGGGTCGTCGGCGGTCCGTCCGAAGAGCGGCGCGAGCTGCTCGGCCACGCCTCGGGCGTGCGCGGCGAGCGTTGCCCGAATTTCCGATTGGTCGCTCGCCTGCGCCACGACGCTCAAGAAGAAGCGCATCCTGTTGCGCTCGAACATGAGCGCGCGCACCGCTTCGACAGGATCGACGTCGCTTCCGGTCGAACCGCGCTTGGGCTTATGCGCCTGCGCATGCGACGCTTCCAGCGTCGCGGCGAGCAAATCCGTCTTGCGCGGAAAATAATAGGTCAAATGCGACTGCCGCAGTCCAGCCGCCGCGGCGACGCGCGTTTGGGTCAGCGCGGGGACGCCTTCCTTCCTGAGAATTTTGAGCGCGGCGTCCAGAATGCGCTGACGCGCGCTTTTTTCCACCATCGCCATTCGCCATTCAACCTTCGCCGCGCCAGCGTCGTATCAAAAAAAACGCGCCGCGGAAACGCCTCTCACGCTTGCGCTACATTTGATTGGTAATATACCAATCCGGCGCGCCACGCCGGCGTTGGAGAGGATTGATGAGATTATTTCTTATTGGGATGATCAGTGCGGCAGCGTGCCTGAACGCGCGGGCCGACGAAGGATCTGAGGCGGCGCGCCGCCTGCTCTTCGAAACATTCGACAAGCCCGAAACGCGCCTGTTTGTCGACGCAATCGTCGTCGAAGGCGACGCCGCCGTCGCCGACTGGCGCCAGGGCGAACTTGGCGGCCGGGCGTTTCTCACGCGCAAGGGCGATGCGTGGAGCATCTCGCTTTGCGCCGGCGACGCCTTGAAAGACAGCGCCACGCTTGAAAAGCTCGGCGTTTCGAAAGCAAATGCCGAGGCGCTTGCAAGGCGGCTGGCGGCCGAGGAGACGCGGCTCTCCCCCGACGTCGTCGAGCGTTTTTCCCGATTTGACGGCATGGCCGCCGTCGAGGCGGATGGGAGCCATTCGCCGCTCGATCCGCATCACCAGCCCATTCCCTGACTGTCGCGCACTGTTGCGCCGGAGCAACAGCAACCGAATATGCGTCCGTCAGGCCAGCCGAAGCGTTGCCCCGCGTAATTTGGTATATTACCAACATTCAGGTTCGGCGCTGTCGCCGCCCTTCGTCTCCTGCCTGACCGGCGAGACGCAGCCCCGGGATCCGAGACAAGATGGCGGCGCTTGCGAGAACGCCTCGCTCGATAATTTTGCGGCGCCTCGGAGCCCTTTGCATCGCGCTGCTTGTCGCGCTCGCGGCGGTTTCGTCCTCGATGCCGACGCGTCCCACGCATCCGCTCGGGACGGCCGTGCACTGCCCGGATTCCTCCCAACCTGCGCCGACCAAGCATCCTTGTGGCGGCGAGCAATGCTGTTCGCTGTGCGGTCACAGCCAGAAAGACCTGGTTTTTCCCTTTATTGAGTCAGCATCGGGCGCCATCGCCTATGCGCCACCGCGCGCGGCAAGCCGCGCGTTCTGCGTCCTTCAGGCGCCGCCCACAAAAGACGTCCGCGCACGTTCGCGCGCCGCACCGCGCGCGCCGCCCCGCTTCTCCTGATCGCGACAATATTCCCCTAACGATCGCGCGGCGAGACGCCGCTCAGGAGAGATTCCATGTTTCGGACCGGCTTGCTGCGCGGCACCTGCGCCGTCGCCCTCGTTCTTTCTCTCACTGACTCGAGCGCCTTTGCGCAACAGAGTCTGCCGACCATCGACATTGGCGGCGTCAAGCCGCGCGTCGCCGGACGCGGCGGCGGTCGCGCCCTCTCTCCGGCGACAGCGCCAGCCGCCCCCGCCACATGGACGCAAACGGGCGGCGGCGGGTCGTTGACCGTGCCGTCAGTCGCCCAGCAACGCCGCGAACTCGAGCGCACCGTCGGCTCGGTCGCCTTCGTCGACGCCAATACGCCGGAGATTCAAACCCGCTACGTTCACGACCTGCGCGACGCGCTCAAGGACGTCCCGGGCGTCTATGTCGAAAGCCGCTACGGCCAGGAACTGCGTCTTTCGATCCGCGGCTCAAATCTGACGCGCGACTTTCACCTGCGCGGATTGGAGCTGCTGCAAGACGGCATTCCGATGAATTACGCCGACGGCGGCGGCGACATGTATCAGATCGATCCCAAATATTTTCGCGCGATCGAAGTTATGAAAGGCGGCAACGCCCTCGCCTATGGCTCTTCGACGCTCGGCGGCGCCATCAATTTCATCTCGCCCACCGCCTATACGGCGCTCGCGCCGAACATGGCGTCGCTCGAGGGCGGCAGTTATGGAACCGTGCGCGGGCAAGCGCAGATGTCGCGCATCATCGGCAATTTCGATTTTCTCATCAACGGCACGTTCACCCATGCCGACAATTACAGAAAACATTCGACGACGGACTACACGCAGCTCAACGGCAATCTCGGCTATCGCTTCTCCAACGATCTCGAAACGCGGTTCTATTTCGGCGTCTACGACACTTGGCAATTGCTGCCGGGACAACTCAATCAGTCCGACGCGCGCAATGATCCGCGCCTGTCGCTGCCGCCGTTTCCGCCGGGGTTCGGACCGGACGGCTTTGGCGCCAATCAGGCGCGAAACGTCAAGAACTGGCGCATTTCGAACAAGACCACGATCCTGAGCGAGTTCGGCCGCATCGACCTCAACAGCTGGTACACGCATAATTATCTCTATCATCCGATCTTCGTGGTCATCGAACAGGACGGCGGGACCTGGGGAGTCACGCCGCGCCTCACCTCGAATTTCCTCGTCGACGGCCATCCCAATGAACTCATCCTCGGCGGCCGCGTCTGGGGCGGATCGTCGAGCGACAATTGGTCCGACAATTACAATGGCATGCAGCTCAATCCCTATGGCGGGATCCCCGCGAATTTCGCCAATGCGCAGTTCTCCTTTCCGCCCTATTCATTCAACGGCCTCGCGCAATTTGGCGCGGCGAATTCGTGCTTCGGCTTCTGCGGCCTGTTCATCAATCCGGGATTGGACCCGCGTCTGCGTAACAATCGCGCGACGGCGTTCAACCTCGAAGCCTATTTCGAGAATCGCCTGCACATCACGCCGCAGCTCATCTTCATGTCCGGCGCCAAGCTTTTCGCCGATACGCGCCGCTATGCGGTTCTCGGCGGCATTCCCTTCGAGCCCGTTCCCGGCGTATCGGACAAGGTTTACCGCGGCATCGTGCCCAAGGTCGGCCTGATGTTCGAGCCGACGCCGGACATTCAATTCTTCGCCGACCTGACCGGCAGCCGCGACGTGCCGGATTTCATCGACCTGACGCAAGGCGTGTTTCCGCCGCCGCGCGACGGCACGACCTTCACGCCGCTCGCGGCGCAGAAAGCCTGGACTGGGGAGCTCGGCGCGCGCGGCAGGTGGGACCGCTACACCTGGGACGTCACCTTCTACCATTCGGAACTGCAGGACGAACTGCTCAAGTTCACCACCAATCCCGGCCTCGGCATTCCGGCGACGACCTTCAACGCGAAGCGCACCATGCACCAGGGCGTCGAATTCGCTGCGAGCGCCGAACTCTTGCGCGATATTTTCGCGCCGGATGCAGGCGACGCGCTGAAGCTGTCGCAGGTTTGGACCTGGAACGATTTCCGCTTCGTCGGCGATCGCGACTTCGGCGACAACACGCTGGCCGGCATTCCGCGCCACGTCTTGCGCACCACGCTGTCCTATTGGCGGCCCGACGGCCTCTATCTCGCGCCGCAGATGGATTGGGTTCCGGCGGGCGCTTACGTCGACTACGCCAATACGCTGCAGGCGCCCGGCTATGTCCTGCTGGGCGTGCAGGCGGGCATGAAGCTGCCCTACGGCCTTTCGTTCTTTGTCGAGGCGCGCAATCTGACCAATCGCCACTACATCAGCGACGTGACGACGATCGTCGACGCCCGCGGTCTCGATCCGAGGGTCTTCTATCCGGGCGCGGGGCGCGTGATCTACGGAGGCCTGCGGCTCGCGTTCTAGCTCGGCGAGTTTGGGCGATCGGCGCGGCGGGCCATATATAGGGCTGGCGCGCCGGCCGCCTTTGCCGGTCCGATCAGGGCGCATTGTTTGTCGATTCACGCGACGCCGGAAAATCTCGCCGCTGGGCGGACACGCGCGCCGATGCTGCGCGTCGAGGGGCTTCAAAAATCCTATCCGACGCCGCAGGGCCGCATTCCCGTGCTGCGCGGCGTGGACTTCACGCTCGCCGCGGGCGCCAGTCTGGCGCTGACCGGCGAATCCGGCAGCGGCAAGAGCACGCTCCTGCATCTGGTCGGCGCGCTCGACGACGCCGATTTCGGCGAAATCGTTCTCGATGGCGTCGCGCTGACGCGGCTGTCGGAACATGCGCGGGCCGCCGTTCGGCGCGAGAAGATCGGCGTCGTCTTTCAGCAGTTCAATTTGATTCCGAGCCTGACCGTCGGCGAAAACCTGGGCTTCCAGGCGCGGCTTGCCGGGCGCTACGATCCGGCGTGGCAGGAAGAGCTCACCGCGCGTCTTGGACTTGCGACGCTCGCCGCCCGCTATCCTGAGGAGCTGTCCGGCGGACAGCAGCAGCGCGTCGCCATCGGCCGCGCCCTCGCCGTACGCCCGCGACTTCTGCTCGCCGACGAGCCGACCGGCAATCTCGACGAAGCGACCGGCGACGCCGTCATGGCGCTGGCGCTCGACCTCGTCGCCGCGACCGGCTGCGCCTTTCTGATGGCGACGCACAGCGAACGACTGGCGGCGCGGTTGCAACGCCGCGTGCGGCTGGAGGCCGGTCTTCTGGCGACTCAATGAGAGAGACGCTCTGGACGCTCGCCGCGCTGATCAGCCACTGGCGCCGACGGCCGGGCAACCTCGCGACGCTCGTGCTCGGCCTCGCCATCGCCACGGCGCTATGGAGCGGCGTGCAGGCGCTGAACGCTCAAGCGCGCAACAGCTACGACGCCGCGGCGGCGACGGTATCGGGCGGCGGCGCGAGAACGCTTGTCGCCGCTCGCGGCGGCCTGTTTGACCAGGAGCTCTTCGTGAGACTGCGTCGCGCCGGCGTCACCGTCTCGCCAGTTTTGGAGGGCGCGCTCCGGATCGGAGAGAGGAATGTTAGGATCATCGGCGTCGAGCCGGTGTCGCTGCCGCGCCGTTCGCCGATCGCGCATATGCGAAGCCGCGCGGACGTCCTCGAAGAATTCTTCACGGGCCCTGGCCGCGCCTTCGCCGCGCCGCAGACGTTGCGCCGGCTCGATCTCGCTGAGGGCGCGCAGCCGCAAACCGAACGCGGTCAGCAGCTGCCGCCGCTTGCGGCGCTCGCCGAAGCGCCGCCCGGCGCAATCATCGTCGACATCGGCGTCGCGCAGCGCCTGCTCGATCGACCCGGAAAACTCTCGCGTCTCGTCATCGCCGACGAGGAGACGTTCGACGAGGGGCGACTTCAGCGAACCGCCGGCGATGCGCTGCGGCTTGTCGCGCCGGACGATGACAGCGATCTCGCCCGCCTGACCGACAGTTTTCACCTCAATCTCACCGCCTTCGGCTTTCTTGCGTTCCTCGTCGGTCTATTCATCGTGCACGCCGCTTACGGCCTCGCCTTCGAACAACGACTGCCGACCCTGCGCGCCTTGCGCGCGCTCGGAGTTGGGCCGCCCAATCTCATCGCGGCGATGGTGTGCGAAATCGCGATCCTGACGCTCTTGGCGGGAGGCGCGGGCGTCCTCGGCGGTCACGCAATCGCGCAGGCGCTTCTGCCGGATGTCGCCAAAAGTCTCGAGAGCCTCTACGGCGCGCAAATCTCCGATCGCCTTGCGCTCGATGCGCGCTGGTGGCTCTCTGGCCTGGCGATGGCGGGCGCCGGGGCGGCGCTTGCGGCGGCGAGCGGCCTGACGAAAGCATTGCGGCTGCCGGCGCTGTCGCTCGCGCGTCCAATGGCCTGGCGCGGCGCGCATCACCGCTATTTACGACGGCAGGCGGCGCTCGCGGCGCTTGCGCTTGTCGCGGCGGCCGCCTCCTACGGCTTTGGCGAAGGTCTTGCGTCCGGCTTCGCGATCATCGGCCTGGCGCTTCTTGCCGCCGCTCTCATTCTGCCGGTCGGCCTCGCCGGAGGCTTGGCGCTCGGCGAGCGTTTCGCGCGCCGCCCGCTCGCCCGCTGGTTCTTCGCCGACGGACGCCAGGAAATTTCCGGTCTTTCGCTTGCGCTGATGGCGCTGCTGGTCGCGCTTGCGACCAACATTGGCGTCGGCGGCATGGTCGAGGGCTTTCGCCAGACGTTCGATCGTTGGCTCGACGCGCGCCTCGTCGCCGAGATCTATTTCGAAGCGGCGACGCCCGCCGACGCGCGCGACATTGACGCGTGGGCGCGCACGCAGCCCGACATTGCCGCAATCCTTCCTGTCTGGCGCGCGAAGACGCGCATCGGCGGATGGCCCGTCGACATCGTCGGCATGACGCCTCACGAAACCTATACGGCGCATTTTCCCTTGATCGACGCCATGCCGGACGTGTGGACCGCGCTGCACGCGCAGGACGCCGTTCTCGTCAGCGAGCAATTGGCGCGCCGTCTTGGTCTGACGGTCGGCGAGACGCTCGACATTCCGACTTCGGGGCGAGACTGGCCCGCGCGCATCGTCGGCGTCTTCCCCGATTACGGCAATCCGAAGGGCCAGCTGCGCATCGATCACGAGAAGCTGAAGCGCTATTTCGACGACGCCTCCGGCGTGCATTACAGCCTGCGCGTCGATCCGGGCGCCACGGCGCGCGTCATCGAAAATATGCAGCAGCGCTTTGGCGGAAAAATCGCGCGCATCGTCGATCAGGCCGAAGTCAAGACTCTGTCGACGGACATCTTCGAACGCACGTTCGCCGTGACGACGGCGTTGAACACGCTCACGCTGATCGTGTCCGGCGCCGCGCTCTTCGCCAGCCTGCTGACGCTCGGCGACATGCGGCGCGCCCGCATCGCGCCGGTCTGGGCGTTGGGCGCGACGCGGCGAAAGCTGGCGGCGCTGGAAATGGCGCGGGTCGTAGTGTTTGCCGCCGGCGCCGCGGCTTTCGCGATCCCTCTCGGTCTGTTCATGACCTGGTGCCTTGTCGCCATCGTCAATGTCGCCGCCTTCGGATGGCGACTGCCAATCCATATGTTTCCGGCGCAGTGGCTTGTGGTTTCCTGCATCGCGCTCGGCGCCGCGTTCTTTGCGGCGCTTATTCCCTTCGCCAGGCTCGCGCGCGTTTCGCCGACCGAACTGCTCAAAGCCTTCTCCAATGAACGCTAAGTCCCCGAACGGTTCTCCCGAACGACGCTCGGCAATTTCGAGGCGATCCGCGCTTCTTCTCGCGCTGTCGTCGAGCGGCGCGCTGGCGCAAGACTTCGGCGGTCTTGGCGCGAAGGCGCCCGGCTTCGCGATTCCCCGGCCCGGAACGCAGCTCGCTTTTCCGAGAGACCACGGCGCGCATCCCGATTTTCGCACCGAATGGTGGTACGTCACCGCAAATCTAGCGGGCGATGACGGCGCCTCGTACGGGGTCCAATGGACGCTCTTTCGCTTTGCACGGGAGCCGAACGCGGCGCGAGCCGGCTGGGACGACCGCAATGTCTGGATGGGTCATGCGGCGGCGACGAGCGCCAGCGAACATCTCTTCGCGCAAAAATTCGCGCGCGGCGGAATTGGCCAGGCGGGCGTCGAGGCGGCGCCCTTTCGCGCCTTTATCGACGACTGGGTTCTCGAAACCCGCGACGATTCCGCCGGCGCCGGAATCGAGCGGCTGCGCGTTTCCGCAGGGGACGGAGATTTCGCCTATGCGCTCGATCTCACCGCGACGGGGCCGATCATTTTGCAAGGCGAAGGCGGCTACAGCCGCAAGTCCGAGGCTGGACAGGCGTCCTATTACTACAGCCAGCCGTTCTTTACGGCGGAAGGCTCGTTGTCGATGAACGGGCGCAAAATGCAGGTGTCCGGCCGCGCCTGGATGGATCGCGAATGGTCCAGTCAGCCGCTGGGCCCCGACCAAAAGGGCTGGGACTGGTTTTCGCTGCATCTTGAGAGCGGCGCCAAGCTGATGCTGTATCGCATGCGCAGCGTCGAGGCGGCGCCGTTTCTCTTTGGGAATTGGATAGACGCCGATGGCGCAACGTCCGTACTCGCGCGCGACGACATCGTCCTCGAGCCTTTGGAGACAAGGCGCATCGCTGATCGTGACGTGCCGATCCGTTGGCGCGTGAAGATCAAAAGCCGCGACGTCGACATCGAGACGCGGCCGCTCAATCCGAAAAGCTGGATGGGAACTGATTTCGCCTATTGGGAAGGTCCGATTCGGTTTGAGGGTTCGCACAGTGGCGAGGGCTACCTCGAAATGACGGGCTATTGAGACTCCGCGGCCGTGCGAAAGAAGCTCATAAAAACGCCTCGCGTATCCCGAAGCTTCTTCAAATGTACGGCGGCGAGCTCCGACAGGCGCCGCTCGCCCGCACGCGTGATGACGACGAGCGATCTACGGCGGTCCGTCGGATCGGTCTTTCGCCGGACAAGCTTCGCCTGCGCCAGGCGGGACACCAGCTCCGCCGCGCTGTGATCGCGGATCATCAGCTGCTCGGCGAGTTCGCCGACGCTGATGTGTTTTGCGCCGCGATAGGTGCGCACCACCAGCAGCGCCTGATACCACTGCACGGTCACGCCATGGTCCGCGGCG
>NZ_JBPFEA010000043.1:0-12896 GCF_051061285.1 Methylocystis sp. | reverse complement strand
TATCGACTTGCCTGCCTATCGACTTGCCTGCCTATCGACTTGCCTGCCTATCGACTTGCCTGCCTATCGACTTGCCTGCCTATCGACTTGCCTGCCTATCGACTTGCCTGCCTATCGACTTGCCTGCCTATCGACTGCCTGCCTATCGACTGCCTGCCTATCGACTGCCTGCCTATAGACTGCCTGCCTATAGACTTGCCCGGCCGCTGACCGCCGGCCGACTTGCGGCTTCGCCGAGCGGCGCGCATATAGTTCCGTCATGCCGCCAGTCCCAACAAACCGACGGCCTGCCTCGCCCAAAGAGGCGCCGCAGGAGCCGTTCAAGCGCGCCGTCGCCGGCGCCATGCGCGCCATGGCGCGGTCGCCAGCGCTCGAGGTGAATTTTGCCCCCGAGCGGCCCTCGCTGATCGCCGGCGCCGACGGGGCGAAGGCGCGGCTGACGGAGCCGCCGCGAAAGCTGAACGTAAAGGACGCCGCGATTCTGCGCGGTCAGGCGGATTCTCTGGCGCTGCGTCTCGCCTGTCACGACGACGCGCTGCATCGCCGCTATTCGCCAGAACCGGTGGCGGCCCGGGCCGCCTTCGACGCCTTGGAGCAGGCGCGCTGCGAGTCGATCGGCGCGATGCGGATGCCCGGCGTCGCCGCGAATATAAGCGCCATGCTCGACGACCGCTACCAGCGCAGCCATGCCGATGAAATCTCAGGCCGCGACGACGCGCCGCTTGAAGACGCGTTGGCGCTGCTCGCGCGCCAACGCCTGACCGGACTCAATCCGCCGCAGCACGCTCAAAAAATCGTCGAGCTGTGGCGCGATACGATCGAAGAGCGCGCCGGCGCAGATCTCGACCGACTGTCCGGGGCGGTGGAGGACCAGAAGCTTTTCGCCCAGATCGTGCGTGAGCTGCTTTCGCATCTCGATATGGCGAGCGGCGAAGCGCCGGACGAGACGCAGTCCGACGAGGAAAGCGAGGACGCGCCACAAAATCCCGACCAGAGCGAGAGCGACGATCGGGACGACGAAGAGTCCAAGAGCGCCGCCGAGATGGATACGGCGCTCTCGGCTGAAGACGCCGAGCAGGAAGGCGAAAGCGACTCCGCGGACGCGCCCTATGGCGAGACCGAGCGAGAGGCCGACGCCGGAGACGCCGAAGAGGCCGCCGAGGCGCGTCACCCGGCGACGAACGCCGCCGAGCGCGCCGGCGCCGATTATCACGCCTACACCACCCGCTTCGACGAGATCATTCGCGCCGAGGAGCTCTGCGACGTCGAGGAGCTGGACCGGCTGCGCGCCTATCTCGACAAGCAGCTGCTGCATCTCTCCTCTGTGGTGGGACGGCTGGCGAATCGGCTGCAGCGCCGGCTGATGGCGCAGCAGAGCCGTTCCTGGGAGTTCGACCTCGAGGAAGGCATGCTCGACCCCGCGCGACTGCCGCGGATCATCATCGATCCCCAGCAGCCGCTCTCCTTCAAGCGCGAAAAGGACATGGACTTTCGCGACACGGTGGTGACGCTGCTTCTGGACAATTCCGGCTCGATGCGCGGGCGCCCGATCACGGTCGCCGCCACCTGCGCCGACATTCTGGCGCGCACGCTGGAGCGCTGCGGCGTCAAGGTCGAGATCCTGGGCTTCACCACCCGCGCCTGGAAGGGCGGCCAGTCTCGCGAGGCCTGGATCGCCGAAGGGAAGGCGGCCAATCCCGGTCGCCTCAACGACATCCGCCACATCATCTATAAGGCCGCCGACGCGCCCTGGCGCCGCGCCAGACGCAACCTCGGCCTGATGATGCGGGAAGGGCTGTTGAAGGAGAATATCGACGGCGAAGCCCTCGATTGGGCGCATCGCCGTCTGCTCGCGCGCACAGAGCAGCGGCGCATCCTGATGATGATCTCGGACGGCGCGCCGGTCGATGATTCGACGCTTTCAGTTAACGCCGGCAACTATCTGGAGCGGCACCTGCGCCAAATCATTCACGAGATCGAGAGCAAGTCGCCGGTCGAACTCATCGCCATCGGCATCGGCCATGACGTCACCCGCTACTACCGCCGCGCGGTGACGATCGTCGACGCCGAGGAGTTGGGCGGCGCCATGACAGAAAAGCTCGCCGAGCTGTTCAGCGAAAGCGCCGCGCCCGCGCCGCCGCCGACCCAGCGCCGCTCCCGCGCGCCGCTCGCCGCCGCGCGTCGGTAACACAGCCGGCGCTTCAGCTTTTTTAACGATATTGCAACGATTCGCCGTCTCGCGCGTTTCTCTGCGGGTGCGTCTTTTGCTGAGACAAACGGCAGGGGCGCCCGGGTGGACTTGTAAGGGGATCGTGATGGCGTTCATCAACTGGCAGGACAAGGCGGCTCCGAGAGAGGCGAGCGAAGCGGAGCGGTTTCTGTGCGTTACGGGCGTTTTCGCACTTGCGACGCTGCCGTTCGCGCTATGCGCGGCGCTGACGATCTGGGGTTCGTGACGGTCTAGCCGCGCGGTCGCTGCAAAGCGCCGGCGCGAGCGGCGTGAACGATGCCCCGAGTCACGAGCAGGCGATCATTTCTGCGCGGCGCAGGCCTTGGGCTCGCAGCTCTGTCCTCGTTAGATGGACGGCGTGCCTTCTCGGCGGAAAGCGCGCGGCTGGGGTTCGCTAATGGCGAGCGGCCCCTCGTGCGCTACCCTGGGAAACGTGCGCTGATCGAGCAGACCGTCAGGCCGCCTCAGCTCGAAACCCCTTTCTCCGTTTACGACGAAGGCGTGTTGACGCCGAACGACGCCTTTTTCGTGCGCTATCACCTCGCCGGCGTCCCGCTCAGCATCGATCCAGCAGCCTTTCGCCTCGAGGTGCGGGGCCATGTCGAGACGCCGCTGTCGCTCTCGCTCGAAGAACTCAAGCGCGACTTCGCGCCGATCGAGATCGTCGCCGTGAACCAATGTTCCGGCAACAGCCGCGGCTTCGTCGAACCGCGCGTTGGCGGCGGACAGTTTGGCCATGGCGCGATGGGCAACGCTCGCTGGCGCGGGGTCGCGCTCAAGACGCTGCTCGATAAAGCCGGGCCGAAGCCGGGGGCTCAGTCCGTCGCCTTCAACGGGCTCGACGCGCCAGTGGCGCCGGAGACGCCGGATTTTATGAAGGCGCTCGACCTCGGCCACGCGGGCGACGGTGAAGTGATGCTCGCTTACGCCATGAATGGCGAAGACCTGCCATGGCTCAACGGCTTCCCGTTGCGGCTGGTGGTTCCCGGCTGCTACGGGACTTATTGGGTGAAGCACCTCAACGACATCGAGGTGCTTGACCGCGATTTTAGCGGCTTCTGGATGTCGAGCGCCTATCGCATCCCCGACAATGACTGCGTCTGCGTCACGCCCGGCGCGCCGAAGGGGACGACGCGGCCGATCAAGCGGCTCAATGTCCGCAGTTTCGTGACGCGGCCGGCTGAAGACGCGAAAGTCGCGGCCTATGTGGCATTCGAGGTCAGGGGCATCGCCTTCGATGGCGGCCATGGCGTCGAAGCGGTGCTGCTTTCAGCCGATAACGGCGCGAGTTGGGCCACAGCTCGGCTTGGCGAGGATCTCGGCCGCTATTCCTTCCGCGAATGGCGGACCGAACTGTCCCTGCGGCCCGGCGTGCATCATTTGAAATCCCGCGCCGTCAATCGCGTCGGCCAGTCGCAGCCCCTGGCGCCCTTATGGAACCACGCCGGCTATATGCGGCACGTGGTGGAGACAATTCGGATAGAGGCGGTCTAGCGGGACATGCAGCGCTTTCGCAAAACGCTCATCCTAGTGGCGACGGCGGCGTCTCTCGCGCCGGCGCTCGGCGCCGCCGAGACGCTGACCTATTCGCTGCCGGAAGAAACCGCGAGGCTGCGCCCCGGACCGGACCAGGAGACCGCGCAGAGCAATTGCGCCGCCTGCCACTCCGTCGACTATATCGAGCGCCAGCCGCCCAAGATGGGCCGGGCGTTCTGGGAGGGCGTCGTGAAGAAGATGATCGCGTCGTACCATGCGCAGATCGACGAACCCGACGCCGCCGCGATCGTCGATTATCTCGCCGCGACCTATTGAGCGCCGCTCAGGTAGCTTCGCCGATCGGCCATTCGCCCTTGTAGACGCCGCCCTTGTTGTCATGGGCCTCGACGCGGATCGTCTTCGCGCCGTTCGGCGCATAGGTGAAGCGAAAGGTCGGGTCTTCGGACAGCGAAATGCCGCCCTCCATTTTGAAGATCGGCGCGTCGCCCTGAAAGACTTCGACAGAGTCGATGAAATGCGCGGGGAGATAGGCGCGCGAGACCGGGTCCATCTGCATCCCCGAGGCGTTCGGGTGGCGGATCATGATCTGCGCCTCGCGTTTTGCGGGATCGGAACTCTTGAACTCGCGATATTTCATCTTGCCGAGATTGGCGACCGCCTCGTCCTCGTCCTTGACCGCCGGCGCCGAACAGCCGCCCGAGGCTTTGACGAATTTGGCGTCGGCGCGCAGTTTGCCGTCGCCGGTTTCCGCCACCGCATGGACGTTGGAATAGGAATTGACCCGCACGCGGGTTTCGATGAAGCCGACGCCGGAGGTGTCGCCGAGCGTGAAGGCCGCGGCCATCGGCATCGGGTTCTGGTCGATGACCAGCGTCGCGACCTTGATTTGCGTCGGGTCGGCGAAGCGCATGGTCATCGGAACGATCGCCGCGTCCTCCGCCCGCGCCGGCGCGTCGAGCGTAATGACGCCGTCCGCCGCCGCGATCGGGCGGCTATGGAAAATGTCGACGACGAGCTCCGGCCAGGGATCGGGCGCGGTTTGGGCGAGGGCCGCGGTCGAAAGGAGAGCGAAGAGGGCGCCGGCGGCGGAAAGAGCTGCTGTGTTCATATCCGGCATCCTCCAAACAAGTCCGTCATTGCGAGCGTAGCGAAGCAATCCATCGAAAGGCGCCCCGGCTCCGGTTTGCTGCGTCGGTTTCTTGCGAAGTCGGGTATACCCGACTTCGAATAAAGCTCCTCGCAATGACGGCAAGAGCGCTGATCTCCCGGCAAGAATAAGCGCCAACTCTGGTCGCCGTCACGTGACAAAGTCATCCTCACGGTCCTTCCCACTCCAGCTCGGCGAATCCCGCCGTCGCGTTGCGGGCGTTGTAGTCCTCGAACAGCCGCCATTTCTCCCGCTCGTCGGCGCCGGCTTCCTTGGCCGCCGCCGCGACGCCCTCGCCCTTCTTGATCGCGGCCCGGAGATCGGCGGTCAACCGCATCAGGTAAGCGCGCTCGTCCTCGAGCGCCTTGGGCCAGGGCGCGGGGAGGGGGCCATGCCCGGCGACGACCTGCGTCGCCTTGATCGCCGCGAGCCTGTCGGCGACGTCGAGAAAGCCGAGCAGGCTGCCGTCGACGACCGGCACATGCTGCAAAAAGAGCAGATCGCCGGAAAAGAGCACGCCGCTCTTTGGATCGAGAATGGTGAGGTCGCATTCGCTGTGCGCCGTGCGCCACGCCTGCAGGACGATCTCGCGATGGCCGAGATCGAGCGTCATCGTCTGGCCGACAGTCAGTGTCGGGGGAACGATCGTGACGCCGTCGAGGGCGTCGCCCATCTGCGCGCGAAACGCCGAAAGATAGTGCGGCCCACGCGCCGCCAGCGCCCGCGGCAGATTTTTATGTCCGACGAAGGTCGCGCCGGTCTCGACGAAGGCGCCATTGCCGAAAACATGGTCGGGATGGGCGTGGGTGTTGATGACGTAGCGAATGGGCTTTTGCGTTTTCTCGCGCAGCGCCGTGAGGAAGGCGCGGCCTTCGATCAGGCTGCCGCCCGTATCGATCACCGCGACCGATTCGTCACCGACGATGGCGCCGAGATTGGCGATGTCGCCCATATTTTCCCGGGTCATGAGGGAAGTTTCGCCCTGATGCGCGTATACGCCGGGGGCGATTTCACCTAAGGAGAAGGCGCGGGCGGGATTCCCGGCGACGAGCGGCGCGAGCGCCGCGACAAGCGCCAGCATGCGACGCAACATGTTGTTCGCCTTGGCTGTTTTATGGGCAGGCCGATGCGCTGCATCGCACGGCAGCGCCATTGTTTTTTGCGATTGCGATTCAAGAGCTAGCGACATATTATCCCGCCGTTTCCGAGTTAAAAGATGTCTTCCGGACGGGAACCGGGAGCTTCTCGCCGCTGGTGGACGTTTTGTCCCGCCGGCATGAGACATAAACGGAAATCGCCTTCCCAATGTCGAGGCGCCTAGGAGGCACGACGTCGGCGGCGGCGCATAAAAATGCGCCCCGGGCGTCGTCAGGAGGAAAAGCTCATGCATAAACTGTTGTTGTCGACTTCGGTGGCCGTACTCGCGCTCGCCGGCGCGGCGAAGGCCGACGATTTGCTGACCCTGCAGAAGGATCCCAAGCAGTGGGTGATGCCGACCGGCGATTACGCCAATTTGCGGCATTCCGCTCTCAAGCAGATCACGACCGAGAACGTCGGCAAGCTGGCGCCGGCATGGCAGTTCTCCACCGGCGTTCTGCGCGGCCATGAAGGCGCGCCGCTCGTCATCGGCGACGTCATGTATCTGCATACGCCATTCCCCAACAATGTTTACGCGCTCGATCTGAAGGATCCGGACCACAAGATCCTCTGGAAGTATGAGCCCAAGCAAGACCCGTCGGTCGTGCCGGTGATGTGCTGCGACACGGTGAATCGCGGCCTCGCCTATGGCGACGGCAAGATTTTCCTGGCGCAGGCCGACACCACGCTCGTCGCGCTCGACGCCAAGACCGGCAAGCTCCTTTGGTCGGTCAAGAACGGCGATCCCTCCAAGGGCCAGACCTCGACCGCCGCCCCGCATGTCTTCAAGGACAAGGTGTTCGTCGGCATCGCCGGCGGCGAATTCGGCGTGCGCGGCCACATCACGGCCTATGACGTGAAGACCGGCCAGCAGGTGTGGCGCGGCTATTCGATGGGCCCCGACGCCGACACGCTCATCGAGCCGGGCAAGACCACCCATCTCGGCAAGCCGGTCGAGAAGGACTCAGGGATCACGACCTGGGAAGGCGATCAGTGGAAGATCGGCGGCGGCACCACCTGGGGCTGGTACAGCTATGATCCGGACCTCAATCTCGTCTACTACGGCTCGGGCAATCCCTCGACCTGGAACCCCAAGCAGCGTCCGGGCGACAATCGCTGGTCGATGACCATCTGGGCGCGCGACCTCGACACCGGCAAGGCGAAGTGGGTTTACCAGATGACGCCCCACGACGAGTGGGACTATGACGGCATCAACGAGATGATTCTCGCCGACCAGGACATGGGCGGCCAGAAGCGCAAGACTCTCGTCCACTTCGACCGCAACGGCTTCGCCTATACGCTTGACCGGGTCACCGGCGAACTGCTTGTCGCCGAGAAATTTGATCCGGCGGTGAACTGGGCGAGCAAGGTCGATATGGACAAGAGCTCCAAGACCTATGGCCGTCCGCTCGGCGTGGCGAAATATTCGACGGAGCAGAACGGCGAAGACGTCAATACGCAATATGTCTGCCCGGCGGCGCTTGGCTCCAAGGACCAGCAGCCGGCGAGCTATGACGCGACGACGGGACTGTTCTTGGTGCCGACCAACCACGTCTGCATGGACTATGAGCCGTTCCGCGTGAGCTATACGGCGGGCCAGCCCTACGTCGGCGCGACGCTGGAAATGTTCCCGGCGGGCAAGGACAAGGGCGAGACCCACACCGGCAACTTCATCGCCTGGGACGCCAAGGCCGGCAAGATCGTCTGGTCCAATAAGGAGCAGTTCTCGGTCTGGGGCGGCGCGACGTCGACGGACGGCGGCGTCACCTTCTACGGCACGCTCGAGGGCTATCTGAAGGCCGTCGACACCAAGACCGGCAAGGAGCTCTATAAGTACAAGACTCCGTCGGGAATCATCGGCAACGTCACCACCTATGAGTCGGGCGGCAAGCAGTATGTCGCGGTGCTCTCGGGCGTTGGCGGCTGGGCCGGCATCGGCTTGGCGGCTGGCCTCTCGAAGAGCAACGAGGGACTCGGCGCCGTGGGCAACTATGCGTCGCTGGCCAATTATACGGCTCTCGGCGGCGTGCTGACTGTCTTCGCTCTGCCGAACTAAGCGAGACGCGAAGCAATTAAAAGCCGGCGCTCGGCGCACCGTCAAGGTGCCGCCGAGCGTCGGCGTTTACACCGTGTGGGAAGAAAAGAGACCAAGGAGAGAGGTAATGAGATCGTCGCTTGCCGGAGCGTTAGCTCTGGGCGTCATCATGTGCGTGGGAAGCTCCGCAATGGCCGAGGCGCCGGGAGACCCCAAGGCCGTCAAATCGGTCGACGGCAAATATTTCGACGCCAAAGGCGACCCCACCTACAACGTCGGCCCCGACGGCAAGGTGGACTGGTACACCTTCTCCGGCTATCGCCGCTATCATGCGGAATGCCACGTCTGCCACGGCCCCAACGGCGGCGGCTCGACCTATGCGCCGGCGCTCAAGGATTCGGTGAAGCGGTTCGACTACGCGGAGTTCGCCGGCATCGTCATCGGCGGCCGCCAGAACGGCAACAGCGTCATGCCCGCCTTCGCTGAAAACAAGAACGCCTCCTGCTATATCGACGATCTCTATGTCTATCTGCGCGCGCTCTCGACCGGCGCCATCGAGCCCGGCCGTCCGGCGAAGAAGGAAGACCGCCCGGAGGCCTTCGCCAAGGCCGAGACCGAGTGCATGAATCAGAAATAAGAGCGTCGATACGATCGCATGATCCGCTTTGATATCCGCCGGCGCGGATTTTCCGCGCTGCTCTCGACGGGCTGGGCCGCCGCGATCCTCTCTGTGGCGGCCCCCGCCTCGGCGCAGCATATGGGGCCAGACTTCGGCGCCAAGGGAGACGACAATCAGGGTTCGATTGAACTCGTCGATCCCAAGACGCTGCGCGTATGCGCCGATCCGAACAATCTGCCCTTTTCAAACGACAAGGGCGAAGGCTTCGAGAACAGAATCGCCGAATTCCTCGCCAAGAAGCTCGGCAAGGATCTCGCCTATACCTATTATCCGGGCGCCACCGGCTTCGTGCGCAATACGCTTAACGCGCATCTTTGCGACGTCGTCCTCGGCATGCCGCAGGGCAACGACCTGGTGCAGACCACCAATCCCTATTACCGGACGACCTACGCCATCGTGACCCGCGCGGGCTCGGAGCTTGACGGCCTAAAGACGCTCGACGATCCCCGTCTGAAGGAAAAGCCGCATCGCGTCGGCCTTGTCGCCAACACGCCGCCCGGCAATGTGCTGGCGATGAATGGTCTGATGGCGTCAGTGAAGCCCTATGCGCTGATGGTCGACACGCGCATCGAATCTTCCGGCGCGGCGATGATGCATGATCTCGAAAAGGGCGACATCGACGTCGCGCTGCTGTGGGGGCCGATCGCCGGCTACTATGCCAGACATTCGAGCGTGAAGCTGAATGTGACGCCGCTGCCGGAGACGCCCGGCGCCCGCATGGCCTTCCGCATCGGCTTCGGGGTTCGCCATTCCGATCAGAACTGGAAGCGCGAACTCAATACGCTGATCGCCCAGAACAAAATCGAGCTGGAGCGCATTCTTCGCGATTATGGCGTCCCGTTGCTCGATGAGTCGGGACATGCGATCACGGTTCCGTGATGAATCTGGCGAATCATTTGGCTCGCGGCGTTCTCGCGCTTTGCGCGGCGGTCGCGCTTTGCGCCGCGCCGGCTTTCGCCCAAGCGCCGCCGGAGCCGGAAAACTATCGCCTCGACAATTATCATGCGCCGACGCCCGCGACGCTTAAGGGCGCGACGGTGCTCGACACCCCGCAGGCGTTTGAACTGTGGAGCGGCAAGAAGGCGGTTTTCATCGACGCCTTGTCGCGGCCGCCAAAGCCGGAAGGCCTGCCGAAGAATGCAGTGTGGCGGGATCCGAAGCGCTTCGACATTCCCGGCAGCGTCTGGCTTCCCGACACCGGCTTTGGCGAACTCTCCGAACCGATGGCGCGCTATTTCGAGCAGGGCGTGGCGCGCGCGAGCGGCGGCGACACATCGAAGCCGCTCGTCTTCTATTGCCGCACCAATTGCTGGGCGTCCTGGAACGCCGCGAAACGCGCGCTCACCCTCGGCTATACGCATGTGCTGTGGTATCCGCCCGGCGCCGACGCCTGGGAGCAGGCCGGTCATCCGCTCGAGGAGCGCCAGCCCGAGCCGCGCGAGTAGGGCGCCGCGTCATCCGTCATTGCGAGCGAAGTGAAGCAATCCAGGCTGGCGCGGATTTTTTGGATTGCTTTGTCGCTACGCTCCTCGCAAGGACAGGCGACGCTCACTCCATCGCCTGCTGGATTGCGCGCGCGAGCGCGCCAAAACGCTGCTCGATCAGCGCCGGGCTCTCGCACACATAGCCGATCATGCGCCGCTGCTCCTCGAACAGCCGCAGCCGCCACTGCACGGCTTCGCTCGCCTTTTTTATCGCTTCGGGGTCCGGCGGCTTTTGATCCTGCAGTTCGCGCAGCGTCTGCGTCTCCTTGCGCGCCGTCTCCGCCATGGCTTTCAGGCGCCGGCCAAAACGGTCGAGGCCGTTTACCAGGTCGCGCCGCTCGTCATTCATGCGCTCATAGACGCCGGCGAACAGCGTCGTCAGGCGCTCCTTGCGCTTGTCGCCCGCCGATTTGGCGAATTGCGCGATAAGCGTCTCCGCTTCGTCGATTGGCGTGCGTCGCTGCGCGAGGCGCGTGACGAGATCGGCGACCGTTGCATCGTCGCGCCAATGCTTCACCGCATCGTCGAGCGGCGGACCGGCCCAGACGCCGCCGACCGCGAGCTCGGGCACGCGCACCTGTCGGCACGGCCAATCCGGCTGGCTCTGTTGGGGCGGCGCCTGCGCCGCAGCGACGTCGGCGAAAACGAGCAAAAAAAGCGCAAGAAGCAGGCTACGATGAATCATGAGGCTCGCCGGACGTCGCAGGATCGCGACGCGCTATAATGCCCCATGCAGATCATCCCCGTCATCGATATTCGCAACGGCGCGGTCATGCGCGCCCGAGCCGGCGACCGCGACAGCTACAAGCCAATCTCTACGCCGCTTGCGGCGACGAGCGCGCCGGCCGATGTCGTCGCCGGTTTTCTGACGCTTCATTCATTTGAAAAAATCTATATCGCCGATCTCGACGCGATCCAGGGAAGCGGCGACAACCGCCGCGAGATCGGCGTGTTGACCGAGCGATTTCCATCGCTTCGCTTTATGGTCGACGCCGGCGCCAAGTCTTGCGACTGGCGCGGCGCAGCGCGCGTCGATTGCGTGATCGGCAGCGAATCTTTGCGCGACAGCGAAGCCCTGCGCGCTGTGAAGCATGATCCCAATGTCGTTCTCTCGCTCGATTTTCGCGGCGATGTTTTTTTGGGTCTGGATGCGCTGCACGAATCTCCCAAGCTGTGGCCGAGCCAGGTCATCGTCATGACGCTGACGCGCGTCGGCGTCAGCGCGGGTCCCGACTTTGCGCGCGTCTCGCAAATCATCGAGCGCGCTGGCGACCGGCGGGTCTTCGCGGCCGGCGGCGTTCGCGACGCGGACGATCTTGAACGGCTTGAGGCGATCGGCGCCGCAGGCGCGCTTGTCGCCACGGCGCTGCATGACGGCGCTCTGACCAGCGCCGACCTCGATCGATTCACATCGGCGCACAAAAAAAGGGAGCCCTGAGGCTCCCTTGAAAAGCGAACCGCCAAAACTCAGTTGGCGGCGAAGGGATGTTTCGCGGTGACGCGGGCCGACAACACGCTGCGCGCGCTCGGATCGCCTTTCATCGCGCGGGCGATGGCTTCCTTCGTCGCAGAGTAATTGAAGTCCTGAATCTTCTGATCGTCGTTGGCTTCCCAGTGGATGAATACGCCGACGCAGATGAAGAGGTCGTCCGCCTGGCTCATCGGAATGACGCCCTCGGCGACGCTGTCGGCGACCGCCTTGGCGACGCCATACTGCGCCGGGCCGAACATCTGAACGGCCTGCTTGGCGTTCTTGATGGTCACCTTGTTGAACATCATCGTATAGGGCTTCACCAACAGGTTCGGCGCGACGACCGCGAGCAGCGTCGTAAAGCCGTCCTTGTTGTTGACGAGGCCGTTGGCGAAGGCCTTCTCGGCGGCGGAGCCGCGCGGACCCATGATCAGGTCGATATGCGCGACCTCATTGCCATCGCCGACGAGCGATTCGCCGACGCTGGTCTTGGCGCTGCTCGACGTGAAGCCGGACGACGGCTTCGGAAAGAGCGCGCCCAGTATTTTCTCAAAGAACGAAGCCATGATCCCATCCCTTCCGGTGCGTTCGCGTCCCTGCGGCGACTTCGACTTTGCGCGCGCGGAATGCCCCTATTGCTGGTTGCGCCCTCCCTCGGGGAAGACGAAATTTCTGCTGGCGGCCGCCCCCGCGCGCCAGACTTTAGAACTCTGCCGGCGTCATCGTTTTGCAGCGTCGATGCTTGGCCGCTTGAGCGGCGGCGTCGGTCGGCTGCGAGCGCGGCGGCGGGGAGCGTTCGGCTCCCCGCTGCGCATGTCCTAGCGGTTCAGTTCGGCGCGAAGGGGTGCTTGGCTTCGTTGCGCTTGGCGACGACTTCCGAAGCCTTCGGCTCGCCCTTGACGGCGCGGGCGATGGCTTCCTTCGTCGCGGTATAATTATAGTCCTGGATCTTCTTGTCGTCCGAAGCGTCCCAGTGAATGAACACGCCGACCGCAATGAAGATGTCGTCGGCCTCATCCATCGGGATCACGCCCTCGGCGACCGAATCCGCGACCGCCTTGGCGACGCCATGCTGCGCCGGGCCGAACATCTGCACCGCCTGCTTGGCGCCCTTGATCGTCACCTTGTTGAAGAGGATCGTGTTGGGCTTGCACAGAAGGTTCGGCGCGACGACGGCGAGCAGCGTCGTGAAGCCGTCCTTGTTGTTGACGAGCGC
>NZ_JBPFEA010000042.1:0-6708 GCF_051061285.1 Methylocystis sp. | reverse complement strand
CCTTGCGTCGTCAGCACGTCGACCTGACGAAGCTTCGCGACAATCTCCTCGGGCTTGTGCCGTTTCCTGCCCATCTCAAATCCTCCTCATAGGCTCAAAGCCATACTTCACGGAGGATCACTTTTCAGGGGGCAGACCAGTCTCGAACGGATGATATTTGACATGACGGGACGGCCACGCTATCTCGCCTTCGTGAAATTCTGCTTCAGCCATACCGAGATAGCTGAAGGTCTCAAGGCGCGCGGTCTTACGCCTGTCGATGTGCGTTACTATGCAGCCGCGCCGCTGCTGTCCCGTCCCGCGCGCGCGGTTGGACGTGCGGAATACGCCGACAATCTCATCGCATATGTCTGTCGAAAATCATGACTCTTGATTTCCTGTATTAGCGAAAAGTGTGACGCCATGAATCCGTTCGCCCGTCTGGTCTTGGAGCTTGGTCAGCTGCGTCAATCGCTCGATATGGGGGATTTTCTCGGTTATTGCGCGGCTCTCGCGGGGAATGCGGGCGCCGTGGTCAAGCTCCGCACGCTCGCGCCGGTGGACAAGTCGATGCGCGGCACGATCGCTTTCGCCGTCGAAGGCGCGCGCATTCTGGTGCCCCTCGACGCAATGGCCGGGATGTTGAACGGCCATGACGAGACGCCGACCTTTGGCGGCGCGAGAGAGATGTATGCGAGCAATGTGTATCTCCGCGCGTTCCGCAAGGGACTGAAGGCCGACACGGTCGTCGATCTCGGCAGCAATCGTGGCCTTTTCCTGCTGCTCGGGGCAAAGGCTCTGGGCGCGCGCACGCTGGTGGGCGTCGAGCCGCAGGCGTTCTACACGCCGGTATTTGCGGCCGCAGCCAGCGCGAACGGCCTGCAGGCTGGCGACTACACGCGCTATGAGCGCTTCGCTTCGGCGACCCTGAGCGCCGATACGATCACCTTGCGGGAGATCATGGAGCGTCATGGCCTCTCGCGGATCGGCTTCCTCAAATGTGACATAGAAGGCGGCGAGTTCGACGTCTTCCTCGGCGATCCGGACGCGTTGAGACAGGTCGACAACATCGGCATGGAGCTTCACCCGGAAGAGGGTGACGCCGACGCGCTTGTCCGAACATTGAAAGATACCGGCTTCACGGTCGTCGTCACCGATCAGTTCGCCAATTCCATCACGCCGGCGAAAGGGCACTATCTCTACGCCTCGCGGACCGGCGATCTCGCCTGAGCAGGGAAGCCGATGAACTTCTCGCCCGCGCGTCAGCTCTCCGATACCGCGGCGGAACGCCAGGCGCTGGCTGGTCGCCCCGTAACGCTCGGCTCGGCCTATCTGACGCCTGGCATGGGGGGCATTTCGCGGCTGGCGCGACTGACCGCTTTCGCTGTCGCGAAGAGCGGGTGCGACCTGAGCCTGCTCTCGCTTCTCGATCCGCAACCGGTGACATTGGACGGCGTTCCCGCCAGGCTCTGCAAGGGAAGCAAGGCCGCCTTCGCTGCGCGATGTCTCATCGACGCCCTGCGGCCCCGTCATTTCATCTATGAATCTGCCGGCATTGCGCGGGGGCACGCGCGGCTTGGCCCCTTCACCCGTCCCTGTGCCCTCTGGATGTGCGGGATCGAGGTCTGGAGCGGTCTGCGCCCGCAAACGCACGCGACGCTGAGGCGCGCGGACGCGCGCTTCGCCATCTCTCACTTCACGCTCCGACGCCACCAGGAATTACACGGCGATCCGGGCCCGGCGTCTGTTTGCTGGCTGGCGACAGACGAGGATTATGCGCCCGACGCCGCGCCCGGATTCGGCGGTCCCCCGACAGCGCTACTGCTCGGCCGCATCGACGAACTCGCGGGCTTCAAAGGACATGCGGAAGTCGTCGAGGCGTGGCCGAAAGTCGTGGCCGCCGTACCGGAGGCGAGGCTGGTGTTTGCGGGCGGCGGCGCCGGGCTTCCTCGCCTCAAAGAATTGGTGGCGCAATCGCGCGTCGCGAGCCAGATAGAGGTCAAGGGCTTTGTCGCCGAGGAGGCGCTGCCCGATTTGTGGCGGCAGGCGCATGTGCTCGCCATGCCCAGCCGCAAGGAAGGGTTTGGCTTCGTTTACATCGAGGCGATGCGGCAGGGGCTTCCGGTGATCGCGTCGATCCATGACGCAGGCGCGGAGGTCAATCTCGACGGGGAAACCGGTTACAATGTCGATCTCGATCGACCCGCGCAGCTCGCCGACGGCCTGATTGCGTTATTGCGCGATCCGGATAAAGCGCGTGCGATGGGCCAGGCCGGCCAGCAGCGTTGGCGGGAGCATTTCCGCTTTTCGTCCTTCATGCAAAGATTCCAGCCGCTGCTCGCGCAATTTGTCGAGATAACTTCTTGATCACGCTCTCGCGTATCGATCCCGGCGGTCTGGCGCTGGCCTTTTCGCAATACCGAGTCGTTGTAAGGGATTCAGTTTCTTTTGCGCCGGGCGATGAAACAGGTCGGGGGGTGATCGCTTCGGTCCACGAAGACGAAGCTGAGATAGACCTCGACGGATTGATGGCGGAACAATGTCGATCACGACAAAAGTCAGAAACGAACGTCTCGAACGAACTTTACGGATACATCTCGCGTCGGTAAAGGTTGGTGTCGATTTCACTTTCCGAGAGATTTAGATATGGTTACGCCCGTCGATGCCGCCCGGTTGTTCGGCCGTTTTGTTCGGACGATCGCCTCCGACCCTCGGATTGCCAAAATGCTGGAGCCGGCGGCTCGCGGCGCCCGCTATGCAAACGAGAAGTTCGTTGAGACCAAAAAACCGACCGTGTCGGAGCAGCCGGCTCAGTCGAACCCTCTGCTGGACTATTTCCTGGCCCATGAGGAGGGGCCCGGCATCTTTAAGTTCATGCACTATTTCGACATCTATCACCGGCATTTCTCCCGTTTTGTAGGCAAGAAAGTGCGTGTGATGGAGGTTGGCGTGTATAGCGGCGGCAGCCTTGGCATGTGGCGCGACTACTTTGGCCCGGACTGTACCGTTTACGGGGTGGACATCGAGCCTGCCTGCCTGTCCTACAAGAGAGATGGCGTCGAGATCCTCATCGGTGACCAGGGAGACCCGCGCTTCTGGAAGCAGGTGAAGGAATCCGTACCGGAAATCGACATTTTCATAGACGACGGGAGCCATTTCCCAGAGCACCAGATCTTGACGCTGGAAGAGATGCTGCCTCATGTCGCGCCGGGCGGAGTCTTCCTGTGCGAAGACATCTACGGCTATCCTGCCGGATTTCTCCCTTATCTTTTTGGGCTATCAAGCGCATTCTACAGCGCGACAGACAATGATTTCCTTAAAGCCGTCGACTCGATCCACTTTTATCCCTCCATCGGCGTAATCGAGAAGGCGGCGCGGTACGGCGAGCACCGATCGCCGATGGAAGCGCTCCGTCGCGGCACTCAGTGGGCGCCATTCGACTCTTATGCACGGAAGGGCCGGGGCCTCGCCTGAGTGCGCTAGGGCTCACGCGCTCGTCGGTTAGGGACACGCATGAACACTAGCGTCGCTCGATGCGTCAGATGGTCCGTCTCGACCGCCGAATATATTTTTGGAGTGCTTGAAAGTTTCGCGCGTCGGCGGGGAGCCGACGACGTCGCATTGCTGCTCCTGAAAAACGTTGCCTGGACGACGGGCGCGCTGGCGTTCGAGAAGGGCCTTTCCCTCATCCTGGCATTGTATGTGGCGCGGCTCTTGGGCGTCGAGCTGTTCGGTAAGTACGGCCTTCTTTTTTCAACTGTCGGGATCATATCGGGGCTCGCAGGTCTGCAACTCGGATTAACCGCATCGGTCCATATTTCCCGTTACCGTAGCGCCGATCAGGCGAAGGCAGCGGCGGTCATGCGCCTTTGTGAGGCGGTGAGCTTCGGTCTTGCGCTCCTCGCGACACTCCTGCTCGCAGCGCAGCCGGCCTTAGTCGCGTCGCTTCTTTTCAATTCGTCGCAGGATGCGGATGTTTTGGCGGCGGGCGCCGCGATTGCGCTCCTCTCGGTGTTGGGAGGCGTACAAGAGGGCATCCTGCAGGGGTTCGAGGAGTTTCGTAAGCTCACCATTGTTCGAGTTACAGTCGCGGTGAGCAACCTCGTGATGCTATTACTCATCGCCCGGCCTCACGATCTCTTTTCGGTGGTCGTTGCAACGATCGGCGGCGCCGGTCTTCGCGTCACTATGCTGTTCCTTTTCAAGGAGCAGACATTACGCCGGCACAAGCTCCGAACGAACATGGCCGCAATGTGGAGGGTGCGCCATGTCATCATGAATTTCAGTGTGCCATCGCTCCTGACGAGCCTGACCGGGCTCTCAAGCTGGTATGGCATGCTGATCCTGGGCAAAAGCGCCGAAGGATTCAAAATGCTGGGCTATGTCACAGCAGGAACTCAGTGGCGGGGCACGGTGTTGTTCGTCACATCGGTTCTGGCCACTGTCGCGATCCCGATGATGAGCCGTATGCTCGGACAAGGCGACACGGCGGGAGCCAGTCGCCTCCACAACATCAATCTTCGACTGAACCTATTCACGGGACTTGGAATCGTCGCATTGACGAGTCTTTTATCGCCGCTGATCCTGCAGGCCTATGGCAGTGGTTTCAGCGAGGGCCGCTTGCCTTTCATCCTGATTGTCGCATCGACAGCGCCGGCGGCCTATGCAAACGTCTTTCTGCAATATCTCGTTAGCAGTGGGCGGATGTGGGAAACGTTGGCTTGGCAGGCCGGTCAAAACGCTCTCCTGCTTGTATTGCTTGTAATTGTCGTGCCCACTTTCGGCGTCGTTGGCTTCTCTTTAGCCACGCTTCTTGTTGCCGCAGTCTTTGCCGTCGTCATCCATCTCTGCCTCGTAGATCAGATTTCCGGAGCAACTGGGAAGAATGTCAATTCAGAAGCCTGACGAGTTTGAAGCTAAGGTATCGCGCCCGCGCTCAGCATTCGTCTCGGCGCGACAGACAAGTCGAATGAGATGACGACAGCAAACGACATTTTTTCGGATCGCGTGATCGCCGCGGCGGGAGTCGACCCGCTCGTCGTTCTGGACCTCGGCGCTCGCGGCGCCGTCGACGACGACTTGCTCGCCCTGGCCCCGGCCGTTTCCATCATCGGTTTCGAGCCGGACCCTGAGGAAGCCGCGCGTCTCGCCGCCCAGCCGAAGGGCCCATGGCGCGAACGCCGAATCCTGCCCTTCGCCATCGGACGCGCGCGCGGTCTCGCGACGCTCCACGTTCCGCGGGAACCGGCGGGCGCGTCACTTCTCCCGCACAACGCCGCGATGATCGAGCAATTCGGACACGAGGCGCTGCACCGCACGGTCAAGAAGATCCCGATCGAAGGTCTCTCCCTCGACGACCTCGAGAGCGAGGCCGGGATTTGCAGCATCGATTATCTGAAGATCGACATCGAAGGCGCCGAACTGGATGTTCTCGAAGGCGGCGCCAATATGCTGGCGAACGCGAAAGTCATCAAGGTCGAATGTTCGTTCCTCGAGCAGCGCGTCGGCCAGCCTCTCGCCGCGGAAGTGATATGCTGGCTGGCGGAACGCGGTTTCGATCTGATCGACATCCGCGCCATCCATCACTGGCGCAGGCGCCCGCTGCCATCCCACCCCTATTCCATCGGCTTCGACTTCCCCTACTCGCGCGGGCGAATCGCGCAGGCCGACCTCTTTTTCCTACGCCGCCATTCACCCGACGCGCCGGGCCGCGACATCGCCGCCGCCACACTCATCCTTGCGGCCATTGGCTATATCGATCTTGCCATGACGGTGCTGCGCCGTTGTCCGTCTGGAGACAGCTGGTGGCGAGAGCACGGCGTGGACATCGAATCAGAACTCAAGGCCGCCTCGGGCGCGCTCGGACGGAAAGAGCTGCGGGCCGCGATCGCGGCCCAAATCCGGGGAGCCGTTCCGCTTGTGAAATCCTGGTTTGGGCTTTTGAGCTTCCGCGCTCCAGAACATCGGTACTGACGAAATGTGCGGCATTGTCGGCGCGATCACTCGCGAAGGGTCAGGTCCCCGAGATCTCACGAACGCCCTTACCCTCATGTTCCATCGGGGACCCGACGGATACGGGCAATGGGGCGAAGCCTACTCCGAGCGCCACGCCGTCGCGATCGGCCATCGCCGGCTTTCCATCATCGACCTGTCCGACGCCGCAAGCCAGCCCATGGCCGACGCCAGTGGACGTTACTGGCTAACGTTCAACGGCGAGATCTATAATTACATCGAATTGCGCGACGAACTGAAGGCGATGGGCGCCCGGTTCCGAACCGCGTCGGACAGCGAAGTTATCCTCGAAGCATACAAGGTCTGGGGAACCGACTGCGTCACGCGCTTCAACGGCATGTATGGATTTGCGATCTGGGACACATCGGCGCGCCGCCTCTTTGCCGCGCGCGATCGTTTTGGTGAAAAGCCCTTCCTATTCGTCGCCAAACCCGAGCTATTCGCCTTCGCCTCCGAATATAAGGCGCTGCTGACGATGCCCGGCGTGTCGCGAGCGCACGACGATTTTCGTCTTCTGCGATTCGCGACGAATCCATCGACCGGCCTCGATGGGGAAAGACAGACAGTTTTCGACGATATGGTCTGCCCCCTGAAAAGTGATCCTCCGTGAAGTATGGCTTTGAGCCTATGAGGAGGATTTGAGATGGGCAGGAAACGGCACAAGCCCGAGGAGATTGTCGCGAAGCTTCGTCAGGTCGACGTGCTGACGACGCAAGG
>NZ_JBPFEA010000041.1:0-30202 GCF_051061285.1 Methylocystis sp. | reverse complement strand
TTTCGTCTTTCTGACGGAAGGGAAGAACTTTATCCTCGGACATGGCGTAACGCTCCTTCGGGAGGTTCGGGCAGGTTTGGTCACCAACCCCGTTACGCCGCCTGCCTCACGCCGTCATCACCCAGATTCCGCTATAGCTCTGCGTCTTCGGCAGCGCTTCATTGGCGCTTTCGCTAAAGAGTTCGAGCCAGCGCGTAAAATGCTGAGGCTCGATCGGCAAATTGATATGCGCGGCGAAAGGCTGGCCCTGATAGCGCTCCGTGCCGAGCAAGGTCCTGGACCAGAAATTCGCGACGATCCCCATATGCTGGTCGAGACCGTCGATCGTCGCAAAGATCGGAGCCAACAGCGGATCTTCGGCGCCCTTCGCGTAGAACCGACGCACGCAATCGTCGATCGCGATCTCTAACTTGTCGCGTTCGGCGCCGTCCTCTATCGGCGGAATGGCGGGCTCCATGGCGACCTCCCTGCAATAAATCTCGAGTGGCGGCTGTTCCGGCGCTAACGCATGTTCAGAACGGTCCGCGGGATTGTGACGGCCTTTTTCCGGGCGCTCAGCAGCGCGTCGACCTTATCGCACAGCAGTTCACTCCGCAGCGGCTTCGCCAGAAAGCCGTGTGCGCCCGCGGCGACGCACTCCTGGCCGAATCCGCTCGAAATCTGATCGACGATGACGACGATTTTGGTTTTGGGAACGCGCGCCAGAAACTCCTGAATGAGATCCAAGCCGTTGACGCGGATGACGCCTTCGGCAAGCACTAGTACGTCGGGCCTTATCTGCTCCGCTTTTGCGAGCGTTTCGGTCGCGCTCGCGAGTTCATGCGCCTCATATTCGTCGTGGAGCATGAACTCGATCGCCGCGCGAAAGGTTTCATTGTCGTCCACGACAAAAACGCGCCTGCGTTCGATGACTTTCGTCACCTTTACGCCGATCTGCATGGCAGCCTCGCGCGGTGATTGACTCACGATGCTGAAAGCAAGTCGCGTGCCGTGGAGCGCCGCGAGGCGGCGCGATCGCTATGGCTTCCCAACCGGATGGCAACCGTCGCATAGCTGTCAGCAGCAATGGCCGCTTCAATTTTGCGGGCTCACGCCAACGGCCAGATCAGCCAAACCGACAAAGCCTCCCGCCGCGCCTCACAGCGCGACCCTCTGCGCCTTTCGGCGCCATGAACACAATATTCTCCCTCAAAGTAGCGCCAGGTAGTTTGGAATTAAAACGTTTCCAAACTAGACGTGTGGCAGAAAGACAACAATCGTCAAAAAAATTGTTGTATGTGTCTGAAACTATACAGATTACAATACTTCCATTCAAACGTTTCGACAGTTGACCGTGACCGCCGCGAAATTTAGCTTCGATCAACTTCTTCGCACGACGCGAAAGTAGACAACGCATAACCCCCTGTGGCGGTTCCCGATGAGCGACGTAAAATCTCCAATTTCTCTACGAATGCTGACTCGGTCGCTTCCGCGGACTCGTGCTGGAGAGCTGACGTCGGTGAAGGCGCTGAGCGTTGCTGCGGCGCTTGCGTCGAGCGTCAGCGCTTCGGCTCTGGCGCAGTCCGCTTCGACGACGCTGCCGCCCGTTAAAGTCGATGCGCCGAAGGAGAAGCCGCGCGCGGCGGCGCCGGCGAAACCCAAGCCCATCGCCGCCGCTCAGACGCATCCGGCGCGTCATGCGGCCGCCAATCAGGCCTCGGGGCAGCGGCCCGGCGCGCCGGGCGCTTCAAGCGCCGGCGGCCAAGGCGCAGGGAACGGAGGCCTTCCGATCTTCGCTACCGCGCCCAACGCCAATCCTTACGCCGATCCGGTTGCGCCCTATAAGGTCGACCGCCTGTCTTCGCCGAAATTCACCGAGCCGGTGCTCAACACGCCGCGCACGATCACAGTGCTGACCAAGGAAGTGCTCGACGACAAGAACGCTTTCTCCCTGCGCGAAATCGGCCGCAGCACGGCGGGCGTGACGCTGGGCACCGGCGAAGGCGGCAACGCCTTCGGCGATCGCTTCTTCCTCCGCGGTTTCGACGTGCGCAATGATATTTTCGTCGACGGCATTCGCGATCCAGGGGTCAGCATTCGTGAGAACTTCTATACTGAGCAAGTCGAAATTCTGCGCGGACCGGGATCGACATTCGCCGGGCGCGGCACGGCGGGCGGCGCGATCAACATCGTCACCAAACAGGCGACCGATCGCGACTTCACAGACCTTAAAACGATTGGCGGTTTTTCCGACCACATGAAGCGGGTGACGCTCGACGTCAACAAGGCGATCAGCCCGATCCTCGCGGTGCGCGTCAACGCTCTTTATCAAGGCTCGAATGTCGCAGGACGCGGCTTCGTCACCGATGATCGCAATGGCGTGTCGGGCTCGGTCGTCTTCAAGCCAGTCGAAAACTTGAAGCTGACAGCCGAATATACGCATGTCTATCTGAATGGCCTGCCGGATTTTGGCGTGCCTTACAATCGCATCTGGAACCGTCCATTCACGGAGGGTTTGGTGTCGCGCGACACATGGTATGGATTCCTCGGCCGCGACAAACAGACGGCGGTGCAGAATTTTGGGACCTATACGGCCGAATATCGCTATAATGAGAATTTGACGTTCAACGCCCGGCTTCGGCAGGGACGCTCGATGCTCGACTATATCGGCACGCTCCCTGAGAGTCCGAGTCTGTTCTTCCCTGGCGTTTTTAACGCCACATTGAACCTCAACCCGCAAAGCCGTCATCAGTCGACGGCTGTTTTCGACGAGCAGACCGAAGCAACGATCAAGTTCGAAACGGGGCCGGTCAAGCACGCCCTCGTCGCCGGCGTCGAGTTCGCTCGGGAAGGCGTCACGCGCAACACTTACACGGGGCTGCAATCGGAAGTCTTCAGCGCGAACCCCAACAGCAATAGGATTGTCGGAAATATATTTCTTCCACCGACCTATCTGCCCTTCTATAGTCAGCCCTATCTCTCAAACAATCCGGTACGCATAGCAGTTGATACGAAGTCCGGTTATCTGATCGAAACGGCGAATTATCAGGATGTCGTATTGGTCAATGGTGGCGTGCGCGCCGACGATTACAATATCAGCAGCCGCAGTGAGACAGGTTACACGGTCTCGGGCGGCGTTATCCAGCCGACCTTTGCTCAGAGCCACTCGACCATGGTGAACTACAACGCCGGGGTCGTCTTCAAACCGCTGCCGAACGTCAGCGCCTATGCCGCTTACGCCACCTCGTCGACGCCCGTCGGCGCCGAGCTTGACGGTAGCGCGGCGAATTACGGCGGCTTGAACGCGGCGGCGCAAATCTTTGCTCCGCAACTCAATAAGGCGGCGGAGGTCGGTTTGAAATGGGAGCTGTTCGACCGGCATCTGCTGGCGACCGCCGCCTTCTTCCGGACCGACGTGACGGGCGCCCGAGAAGTGAATTCCGGCGTGACCACCGGCAACGCGTCCTATTTCGTCGACGGCATCGACCTTGAGGCGGCAGGCAATATCACCGACAAATGGATGATCCTTGGCGGCATCGTGCTGATGGAATCGCAAGTGACGAGTTCCTATGTGCGAACCAACATCGGCCTGCCGCTCGCCAATATCGCGCATCAGTCCTTCAGCCTGCTCTCGAAGTATAAGGCCGGCGAACTGCTCGGGCTTGCGCCGGACATGCTCGAAATCGGCGGCCAGTCGATCTATCGCTCGAAAGTCTACGGCGGCAGCAACCTCGTCGCCAATGGCTCTCCGTCGTTCAATGCGTATGGCTGGCCGACAGCCGCTAATACCGTCTTGAACGTTCCGACGGAGCTGCCTTCTTACTGGCGTTTCGATATTTTTGCGGAGAGCAAGATTGGTGAGAACATCACCATGAAATTCTCGGTCAACAATCTCTTTAACCGGACCTTTTACGACGCCTTCTATCAGTCCGCGGCGCCCTTCGCGCAAATGGCGCCCGGCCGCGCCGTTTATCTCGAAACGCGCGTCTTGTTTTAGGGATCGCAAAAGATGCTTGCTCACATCGAAGGCGCGCTCGAGAAGAGGGAGGTGGACCTTCTCCGCCAGGCGATGACGCAGGCGGAGTGGGAGGACGGCGCCTCGACCGCCGGCGCGAACGCCGGCGATCTGAAGCGCAATCAGCAACTGCCGCCTGATTCCGAACTCTCGCGCGCGCTCGGCAAGCGGCTGCTGTCGGCGCTGCTTGCCAATCCCGCTTTTGTTTCAACGGCTGTTCCGCTGCGCATCTATCCGCCATTGTTCAACCGCTATTGCGTCGGCGACCATTTCGATCCGCATGTCGACAACGCCATACGCGGCGACGCCATGACCGGCGCGCGTATCCGCGTTGATCTCGCCGCGACTGTGCTTCTTTCCGATCCTGACGAATATGAGGGCGGCGAACTGATCGTTGAGGACGTCTACGGATCGAGGCGATTCAAGCCGCCGGCGGGCGATCTCATTCTTTATTCGGCCGGCAGTCTGCATATGGTGACGCCGGTCACCGGCGGCCTACGTCTCGCCTCATTTTTGTGGCTGCAAAGCATGATCCGCGCCGACGAGGCGCGCAGCCTCGTTTGCGATCTCGACGAATCGATACAGGAGCTCGCGCCGCGCGTGGGCGCAGACGATCCGGATTTGCGCAAGCTGGTGACCGTCTACCACAATCTCATCCGCTACTGGGGAGAAGCATAGCGCTGATGCTTATTTGCATACCCGAAGTTCTTTCCAAGCAGCAGGTGGCCTTTTTCCGCGCGGCCATGGACCGGGCGGCGTGGGAGGATGGCCGCGCGACCGCTGGTTCGCAGTCTTCTCTGGTGAAGAACAATCTTCAACTGCCGCAAGCCGGCGAAGCCGCGCGCGAACTTGGCGAACATGTGCTCGAGGCGCTTGCGCAGTCGTCGATGTTCGTCTCCGCGGCGCTGCCGCACAAGATTTTTCCGCCGCTCTTCAATCGCTATGGCGTTGGGCACGATTTCGGATTGCACGTCGACAATGCGATCCGCGGCATTCCCGGAACGCCAATTCGCATTCGCACGGATCTTTCTTGCACGCTGTTCCTCTCGGAGGCCGACGAGTATGACGGCGGCGAGCTTGTGATCGAGGATCGGGTCGGGCAGCAGGAAGTGAAACTTCCCGCAGGCGATCTCGTGCTTTATCCTTCGACGAGTCTTCATCTTGTCAAAGGCGTCACGCGTGGTGAGCGCATCGCCTCGTTTTTTTGGATGCAGAGCATGATTCGTGACAACGTGGCGCGCGCTTTGCTCTTCGATCTCGACCAGGCCATCCAATCCCTGACGACTCGGCTGGGCGCCGGCGATCCTGCCTGCGTCAAATTGTCGGGCGTTTATCACAATCTGATCCGAACATGGGCTGAAGCATGAAACGTCATTTGCAGTTTCTCGTGATCTCAATCATTGCGCTTCTCGCTGCGCAGAGCGTCGCAGCCGCACCGGGGTCGCCAGCGCTCGACGCAGCGATTGCGGCCACCAAGCCTCATGATCTTTCGGTGTGGACGATGTTCGTCAACGCCGACATCGTCGTGAAGTTCGTAATGGTCGGTTTGTTGCTGGCGTCCGTCGCGACATGGACGATCCTCATCGCCAAAACAATCGAACTGAAGCGGTCGCGCGAGCGCGTGATGACGGCGATACGCCGCCTCTCCGAAGCGCGCGGCCTCTCCGAGGCGCGGCTGGCGCTTGGCGGCGGCGACCGTTTGACGCAGGCGCTGCTTGGCGAGGCGACGCGGGAAATGAAGCTTTCGTCCGATATTCTTGCGGCGCCGGGCGTCAAGGAGCGCATTGCAGCGAGCTTCGCGGAAATCGAGCGCGCCGAAGCGCTTTCGATCAAGCGGGGCACCGGACTGCTCGCCTCCGTCGGATCGACGGGGCCCTTCATCGGACTGTTCGGCACCGTCTGGGGCATTATGAACAGCTTCATCGGCATTTCCAAAGCGCAGACCACCAATCTGGCCGTCGTCGCGCCCGGCATCGCCGAAGCGCTGCTCGCAACGGCGATCGGGCTCTTCGCCGCCATCCCGGCGGTGCTCATCTATAATCATCTTGCGCGCCAGGCGACGGCCTATCTCGAGCTCGTTTCTAATCTCTCCGGCGAATTGCTTCGCATCGTCTCGCGCGATCTCGATCGCGCCGGACATGCCGCCTCAAACAAGATTCATGCGGCGGAGTAGATCATGGCCGTTCATCTCAAAAGCGATCTTCAGGAAACGCACGAAATCAACGTTACGCCGTTCATCGACGTGATGCTCGTGCTGCTCATCATCTTCATGGTGGCGGCCCCCCTCGCCACCGTCGATCTTCCGGTCGATCTCCCGGCTTCCAACGCCGCGCCGCATGAAAAACCTGACAAGCCGATTTACGTGACGATCCAGGGCGACCTCGCGCTCGCCCTGGGCGAGACGCCCGTCAAACGCAACGATCTCGTTTCGGCGCTCGACGGGCTCCTGGGCGATAAGTCGAAACGCATTTATTTGCGGGCCGACTCCAGCGTGCCCTATGGCGAGATGATGGCGATCTTGGAGCGTCTGCGCGCCGGCGGCTATTTGCGCGTCGCGCTCGTCGCGCTCGACGCCGGCGGCAAGGAGCAGGCGCCGCAATGAGCGCCGCCGCCGCTCTTCAGAAGCCGCAATCGAACGGCAAGCTTTGGGGCGCCGCAGTCGCCCTCGCCCTGTTTCTGCACGTTGGCGGCGCCGTCGCCGCGCTGGTGACCTTGCGGGGCGATCTCGACGAGAACGCGTCCGGCGCGCCGGCAATCGAATTGTCTCTCGAGCCCGCCGCGCCGCGCGACGCTGAGGCGGCGGATTTGCCGCCCGGACCCCTCTCAGACGAAGCGGCCGCCGCCGCGCCTTCGGTCGCCGCATCAGAGGCGAAGGAGACGAATGAAGAGCGGATCACCCACGCCGAATCCGAAGACGCCGAGCTCACGCACAACGTCCGGCCGGAGAAGCCGATCGAGGAGGAAAAGACGCATCAGGCGCAGCCGGTCGTCTCGGCTGAGTCAGCCGCTTCAGAGGCGACCGCGCCGCCCAAGTCTGACGCCGACCGACAATCCGACAGGCCAGTAGCGCCTGTTCAGGGGGCCGACGCCGTCGCCAACGCCGTGAAGCTCACGTGGCAAAAGGCCTTGCTCTCGCATCTCAACCGACACAAGCGCTATCCGGGCGGCGCCGGTCGTCGATCCGCCGAAGCCAGCGTTTCCTTCACGCTCGACAGGCGTGGCCATGTCGTCAGCTACAGCATCAAACGTTCTGCGGGACATCCGCTCTTCGACGAAGCTGCGCTGGCGATGATGAAGCGGGCCGACCCGGTCCCGCCGCCGCCGCCGGTGATCGCGGACGAGGGACTGACCTTCGAAGTGCCCGTGCAATTTCGCGTCGGCAAAAAATAGCGCGGCTTGATCACGGCGGCGGTCTGATGCGGTTCGATCGCCGCAGGCTTTCCGACCCGCCGCCAAGACGAACTCAGCTGCGACTGAAGCTTGTGGAGATTAGTTTGGAGTTCTCCACAACCCTTCTTTGCGGCTAAGCTTTTCTATTCCTTAAAAAATTTGGAGCATTGTCGGAACAGAATTTCGAATCGGCGCTTCATTCCCCGTGTGGAGAGCTGCTCATGCCGCCACATGAAAACCGAGCGAGACTGACAGTGACGACAATGCGAGGAAATCGATACACACGCGATGCGGTTGACTTGGAGCCGAGCGTGAGGCGGCTCGGTGAGCAGCTTAGACGCCAATTTTCCGATATTGCTTCGGAGCCGCTGCCGGACGACATGCTCGCCCTGCTGGAAGAGCTTAGCCAGGTAAGCGCGGCCGAGTGAACGAGATGGGCGGGAACAATTCTCAGTGCGTCTCGTTCGGACGATCCGCGAAGTCCAATTTGATGAGGAGACCTTTGAGGTCCTCGGGCGCCGGTTTCATGATCAAGTCGAGATATAAAAGCGAGAAGCGCTTTGCGAGCGCCTCGCTCATCGAGCGCCGAAGCAGCGCTCTCTTGCCTTGTCTACGGTCGAGTTTCGGAGAAGCGGCAGTCATAGCGATCGCGCCTCCTGCTTGAACAGCGACCGCCACGCGGAGAGTTCACCGCGCATGTCTTTGCCCGCGGACATCCGTTCGGCTTCTCGAACCGTAAAGCGGAATGCAACGCCGCCTCGCACCGTGCGCGACCTGCCGCGTTTCGGTCGGTATTCGACGGTGAACGGGCGAACAGTTTTCTTCATCGATAGGCCTTCGTCTTGAGGACGCGTCTATAAAACCTCGGCGCCAAGCCAGATGTTCCGGCCCTTCGAATGCGGACTCGAATTGCTGGACACATTGCTCGCGTCGCATTTGAAAATGAAAACGCCGGCGAGGGTCTCTCGCCGGCCTTTTGCAATGATGCGCTGGAGCTAGTGGCGCGACATCCAGCTGTCGACCTGCTCCTTCGCCTTGTCCTTGGCGACGCCGTAGCGCTCCTGGATCATGCCTTCGAGCTGCTCGCGGTTCCCGTTGATGCGCGCAATGTCATCATCGGTGAGCTTGCCCCATTGCTCCTTCACGTTTCCGGTGAACTTCTTCCAGTTGCCTTCAACAGTGTCCCAGTTCATGAATTCCTCCTAGTCGGGAGGCGGCCGCAATCGCGGCGGACGCCATGGAAAGCCGAGCCCGGGCCTAGCTCTCACGAGCATTAAAACCTTTCGCAGGCTCAGATGTTCCTTGTGGACTGTGCTCTCGCTAAAAATTAGCAGTCTAGCCCATGCCTGGAGTGATCATCCGTCACTCGCGAAGCTCAAGAATTCTGGCCTGTGCCAGCGCTATATTGAGAAGGGTCGCGCACGCACTCGAAATAGGAATCCGGGATCTCAACCTCGAAGCCAAACGACGGCAGCAAATCACGCAGATTGCCAACGCCATTTCACAAAGCGGCAGCCGCCGCGTCTCGATCTCAGATTGGCGGCCGGGTCCTGGCCCGGGCTGGTCATCATGACATCAACCCGTCATCGCGAGGTGCTTGAGCAGCGCGTCGCGCGCCTCGACGATACGACGGTACTGTTCGTCGCTGCCGCCGGCGTCGGGATGCGCGGTCTTGGCCAACTGCCGGAAAGCGGCGTTGATCTCGGACAGATTGAGCAGGCCCTCGAACGGCAGCCCTAAAATTTCGCGATGTTCCTGGTCATCGTCGATATCCGCCCGAAACAATAGCGTGCGGCGCTTTTCTCGCGCCTCGAGACGCAGATTGAGCTGATCTTCCTGCCATCGCTGGCGCGACATAACGAGACATTCGCCAAAGGCGATCCGGCCCAGCGTTTCAAGTTCGTCGAGGCTGAACGGCCCCACGACGCCATAGGGCGGCGCCAGAGACGCCTTCCTGCCGCTCTCGTCATGTTGGATATCGCCGATGGCCGCCATATCCAATATTCCCATCGAGCCGTTCCAGACGACCCATTCCTCTTTGTCCGTCATACGCAGCGCTCATGGATAGACCGACCCCGCGCTTCGCCTTTTTGTACAAAAGCGTTCACAAGAGCTGGACCATGAGCCATGCATGTTCGAAGCCAAAGGTCCGCGCGCGCCCGCGCTTAGAATGAGACAATCGCTTGATGTCGAATTCCGCGCCGCGGCGTCTTGGCTTGAGCCTTGCTTGTTAGACGGTAACGGGAGCAGGACTCGGTGCTTGACGCTACACACACACGCAGCCTCACGACGGAGAAGGACCTCGAACATCCGATCGAGGCCGTTTGGCGCGCGATGACAGATTCCGAATGGCTCGCCGTTTGGTTCTTTCCAAATGACGTTGAGCCGGTCGTCGGCCACAAGTTCACGATCTGGAGTCGTCCGATCGAGCGCTGGGACGGCGAGTTCAAATGCCAGGTTCTCGCTGTGGAGCCTGGCTCCATGTTGCGTTTCAGCTGGTCGGGCGGCGACGACGAGCTCAAGGGTTTTGGCCGATATATCGACACGACAGTTACGTGGACGATCTCGCAGTCGCCGAACGGCGGCACGCATTTTGTTTTTATCCAGGACGGAATCGACGCCGCCGCCACGGCGGACGCGGTCTACGAGATCATGCTCAAAGGCTCGCAGAGCGTGTTGAACTCTCTTGCCAAAAGACTCCCTGACCTCATCGAACACGGCGCCTGAAACGCCACGCTTGCCCGAGCTCATCTGAGCGGCGACCAATGGCGAGCTCAAAGCAACATGTCAGCCACATTCTCAGATTCGCCGAGCGAGCCTAACGCGCCCATCAAACCCGCCGTCACCGGCGACACATTGGTCGCGGCCGCGCCGCTCGACTTTTCCGGCTCATCGCTCTTCTTTCTTGAGAATTCTTCAGCGTCAGGCACGAACGCGCCAATAGGTTCGCCGCAATCAGCGGCGGAGGCCGCGGCGCTTTCGGATGCTTTATGCGCGAAGATTTCGCCCGTTTCTTTTGGCGACCGCGTGTTTTTGCGTCCCTCCGAGTGCGACGCCTGGCGTGCCGCCGTCGAAATGGTCCGGCGTTACCATCGCCTCGTCGGTCGCCCCAAGCGCCGACGGTTCATTGTCTGCGTCGGGCCTGCTGATGCAACGGCCAGCCTTCCGCCTGGCCTTGAGGGCGACGACGAGATCGTCACTCTCCGAACGGACGATCACGCCGCAGTGCAGGCGGAAGTCGACGTGAGGACCGCGGCAATTCTGATCGCGCCGGTTAGGACGCAAGCCGGTTTTGAGGTCGTCCCAGGAAGCGTGCTCGCCCGGCTGCGCGAGACCGCAGACGAATATGGGCTCCTGCTCGGTTTCGACGAAACCTCTTGCGGCCTCGGCCGCTCAGGCATGCTTTGGGCGCACGAATGGACAGGCGTCACCCCGGACCTGATGGTCGCCAGTCATTCGCCTGCAGACGCCCCGCCGCTGGCCGCGCTCGTCGTTACGCAAAGACTGGCGCGAGGGGCGTTTGGCGGCTCGCCGCTGGTCGACGGGGCCGCGCTTCTGGCCGGCCACGCCCTTATGGACGCTCTGTCGACGCCAGGCTTTCAGGAACGCGTGCAGAACCGAAGCTGGTATCTCGAAGACCAGCTGTCCGCGTTGTTTTATCGGCGTCGAGCAGCCTTTATGAGCTTGAGCGGCCTTGGCCTGATGCAGGCGCTAACGCTCGCGGGAGACGCGGAGCCCATGCGCGCGGAGCTGGCCGAGCACGGGCTCCTCACCCGCGCCATGGGGTCGGTCCTTGGTTTGTTTCCTCCGCTCACAGTTGAGGAATGCGATATCGATGCGGCGGTATCCTGCATCGATATGGTTTGCGCGCAGGAGGAACGATGAGCGCGCGAGTCGTTTGCCTCCGCCTCACTGACGCGGACGCGCCGCCAAATCCGGCGAGAACACCGTCGGCGCCTCTCGGCGCGGCCTCAGCGAAGCGCTTTGCTCGAGCGCGCGCATTCCCTCAAATCGCGGACGGTTCAACATCATGATCGAGATAAATGCGGCTGATCCAAATTTTCGGGTCGTCGGGCGAGACCCTGTTCCCCCCGCGCTGCGGCGATTCATCTGGGACATTCAGTCCATGGTCGAACTCGCCGAAAGTGAGCGGGAGATCTTGCTGATCGGCCGCGATCTCATGGCCCGGCTCTTCACGGCTGACGATTGGCTGCCAACGGTCTTCGCCGTCCCAAAACCCGCCGGAGGCCAGCAATTCCAGATTTATCGCGACGGGCTCGAGCGGTTCTCCGTCGTGAGCACAATTTTGTCGGGCGGCGCCCGCGTGACACTCTCTCAGCCTTCGGTTTGGGAGATTGCGGGCGTATTGCGCGGCGCAATCAGCCGCCAGCAATTCGATGCTTCTGCGACGAAGAGCGCGCAGGCCGGCGCGTCCCGTCTATTGCAAGCGCGCGCCGTGGAGGCCCGCTCGTCCGCGAGCGGGGAGGTCTTCGAGCTTTGCAACGTGCTGGATGATCGGACATCCATTGTCATCCATGTCTATGGGGGCGACATCGGCCAGATTAGTCGCCGTTCCGGCGCATCACACGGGAGTATGGACGCGCAGCCATTAGGCTACGCCAATACGGAAAACGATCCTCCCTACGATATCTTTTCAATTCAGAACGAGATCCGGGATTGAGGAGGCTGACCCCATAGGAGAGATGTCTTTCTATGAGGGATCGAAATATTCGATCTTTTGAGCTGGGTCTCTGTTCGGGCAGGGGATTTCCTTGAACAGAACTTCGGCGAAGGCCTTCAGGCCCGTGTTCGTGCGCAAAGACAGGCGATTGGGGTCGGACGTCCAGCTTTGATAAGTGACGATCCCACGGGTGATGCTGATCACCGTATATTTTTCCGAGTTGATTTCGCCGCCCTTCGTCCGATAGCACTTCCCGGGCAGAACGCTTTCTTCCTTCATTGGCATGGATGCTCACCCTGCATCTTGGCGCTGCGTGCATGGCGAGTGAGCAAGTTCCAGACCATATAGCGTTTCCGCGGGAACGTTCGCTGCAACCATTGACGTTCGAAACCGTGCGGGCGAATCAAAAGCCGGTCGCATCCTCCGGGGCGATGCGGATCGCCATCCCGTCAAACGTGTCATCGAACCTGATCTGACAGGCGAGACGCGAATTGAATTTACGATGGCTGGCTGTCGCAAGCATCCGGTTTTCTCCGGGCCCGGAGTCGGCCATTTCAATCCCCTGAGGCAGGGTGAGATAGACATGGCACGTCGCACAGGCGCAACTGCCGCCGCATTGCGCGACCAGCTCTTCGACGCCGGCGCGCCGGATCAATTTCATCAGCGAGACGCCATTCTTGCCGGTGATTTCCTGTCTGGCGCCGTCTCTGGTTTCAAGAGTGAACGTGGCCATCTTTCTCCATCTGTCCGAAGTCGTCAGCGATGTTTTCCCTGGCCAGAAGCAGCGCGGAGCGCGTCACGATCCCAAACTCAGTGACGCGAAATCGGGGCAAACCGCATGGCGACTGTCTGCAGGACCCTCTCGCGCGATGAGCGTCGTCGCAAGGCCCGCCGACTGGGCGGCGTCCAATTCCTCTCCATCGCCCGACAGCGCCAGCACCGATCCCGAACGCAAATCGAGACGCTCACAGATCGCACGGTAGGAGGCGGGTTCGGTTTTCTGACCAATGGACGTGTCGAAGAATTCCTCGATCAGGCTTGTGAGATCGCCCGAGGCGCTGTGGCTCAGCATGAGGTGCTGCGCCAATCTCGAAATGGACGAGTAAACAAACAGGCGACGGCCCGATGACGCCCATGATCTCAGCGATTCCGCGACGTCGGGATAAAGCTCACTTGTGATCGCGCCTGCCTCATAACTTCCTCGCCAGATCAGGCCCTGTATCGTCTTCAGCGGGGTCGCTTTGCGATTCTGCTTCATCCAGCGCAGCAAGAGCGCTTCGGCTTCCTCGAGCTTCAAGTCGAATCCGCCGAGGAGACGCCCCGTTTCCTCCAAGGCGTCTTCCACATCCGGGTCCGAGGCATGTTCCGCGATGAAGGCGCCAAGCCGCGCCTGCGCGAGCGGCGCGAGGGTCCCGGTCACGAAAGCCATCGGAACGGCGGCGCCTTCGAGCTCGATCAGGACGGCGCGCACTTGTTCATTCATCGCGCGACCGTATGGTGTAGAATTGTTTCAATCGCGCCCACGGACCGCCGATGCTTTAGCTGTTCCCAAAGTTGCGCTCTGGCAAGCATCATATGTGCCGTGTCTTCCCGCGCGCGGCTCCAACGCGATCGTGTCGCTCCCTGCGCCACATCGACGAGGTGCGAACCCCGCGGGGCGGCGCGACGTGTTCGCGGCGTCGGAGTTGGCGAGACGATTGTTCGGAGGCGCCACAATGGCTCCAAGCTCGGAAGATTTGAAAGCGGTCACGGGCGGCACGCTGAGACATTACAATCAGCGCGCCGAGGCGTTCTGGGAGGGAACGCGCAGTCACGACGTCACACAAAATATCGCGGCGATGCTCAGCCACATTCGCGGTGAGCCTCCTTTCACCTTGCTGGATTTCGGTTGCGGGCCCGGACGCGATTTGAGGGCGCTCGCCGCGCTTGGCCATGTCGCGATCGGGCTCGACGGAGCGCTGCGCTTCGTCGAAATGGCGCGCATCCACAGCGGATGCGTAGTGTGGCTGCAGGATTTTCTCGCGCTCGATTTACCTGAACGCCACTTTGACGGAGTCTTCGCCAATGCGTCGCTGTTTCATGTGCCCCGCAGCGAATTGCCGCGCGTCCTGCGCGCGCTCCACGCCGCTCTGAAGCCGGGGGGCGTCCTGTTCAGCTCCATTCCGCATGGCGCGGATCAGGAAGGATGGAGCGATGGACGCTATGGCGTGTTTCACGCTCCCGAAAGCTGGCGAGCGTTCGGGGCGGCGGCGGGCTTCGTCGAGGTCGAGCACTATTATAGGCCCAGTGGCGCGCCACCGGGCGAACAGCCCTGGCTGGCGAGCGTATGGCGGCGGGAATAGGCGGCGCCGCAACACGAGAACTGCGTCACGTCTCGCGCAGAGCCGCCGCGAGCGCATCGGGATCGACGATCGGCAGCGAGCAGACCATTCCTCGACAGACATAAGCCGTGGCGCGATCCACGAGCAAGGTTTTGCCGAAAGCCGGATGCGCGCGAGGCAGCGCCGCCCCGGGCGTGAGGACGTTCAATACACGACCAGGCCGACTGACGCCGTAAACCACTCGCTTCAGCGCCGCCGTATCTGCGGCGTCTGTTTCGCCAATCACGACGATCTGCAAGGCCTCTCGCAGCATTTCGATGCCGTTCAACAATGACGAAAAACCAAGAACGCGTTGGCGAAGCGTCCCGGCAAAGTCCTTCGCGATCGCCTCGGCGCGTTCCCGGTAGACGTTCTCGCCCGTCAAATAATAGAGCTGCGCCAGCACCTGCAGCATCATGCCATTGCCGGAGGGAAGAGCGGAGTCCTCGGCGATTTTCACGCGCGCGATCAACGTATCAGCGTCGTCGGCGGCATAAAAATAGCCGCCATTTCGATCGCGATAATGATGCTCCACATGTTCGACCCAGCGTCGCGCGCATTCGAGATAGGACGGCGCGCCGGTGGCTTCGTAGAGCGTCAGCGCCGCTCGGCACATCGCGCCGTAGTCGTCGAGGACGGCCATGTGACGCGCGCGTCCGCAACGCCAGGCATGGAGCAGACGACCGTCGTCCGTGGTCATCGCGCTCTTGACGAAATCAAAGGCTTCGATGGCGATGTCGAGCCAGTCCCCACGGTTAAACACGCAAGCCGCCTTGGCGATCGCGGCGATCGCCAATCCATTCCAGTCCGCCAGAACCTTGTCATCGCATCCTGGCCTCACGCGGCGCTCGCGCACCAGGAACAAGGCGGCGCGGTCTCGCGCCAGCGCCGCCTCGGTCTCCTCGTCCGGCAGCTCGATTGATCCAAGGCGATTGAGAACGGATTTGCCGTGTTCCCAATTTCCTTCGCGGCTGACGCCATAGGCGCGTTCGAAGACCGGCGCGCGCGCGCCCAGCGCGTCTCGTATTTCGGTTTGGCTCCAACTGTAGAACTTGCCTTCTTCGCCTTCGCTATCGGCGTCGAGACTGCTGGCGAACCCGCCGCCCGGCGCGCGCATCTCGCGCGTCATCCACTCGATCGTCTCTGTCACGCGCAGGCGATACAGTTCGCGACATTCGTCTTGCCAGACCTCCGTCAGCAGTTCGATCAGCTGCGCGTTGTCGTAGAGCATTTTTTCAAAATGCGGCACGAGCCATCGATTGTCGGTCGAGTAGCGCGCGAAGCCGCCGCCCAAATGGTCGTAGACGCCGCCCTGCGAAATATGATCGAGCGTCAAAATGACGGCTTGCCGCAATGACTCGCGGCCCGTGCGCTTCCAGGCCCGCCAAAGAAAGTCGAGGCTGGCCGCCTGCGGGAATTTTGGCGCCGCCCCGAAGCCGCCGTCGACGTGATCGAGCCGTTGCTCCAACTGCGCGCAAATGCTCTCGACGAGGTCGGGCGAGACCGGCTCTCCGGCAGTCGTTTCGGACAGGCTGGCCAGTCCCGCGCTGAGCTCGGCGACATTATGTTCGATCGCATTGGCGCGCGTGCGCCACAGCTCCGCGATGGTTTTCAATACTTCGGCGAAGCCGGGTCTTCCGCCCTGCGCAAAGGGCGGAAAATACGTTCCGCCCCAGAAGGGCTGGCCCTCCGGCGTCAGAAACATCGTCAAAGGCCAACCGCCGCGCTGGCCCATCATCATCAGGGCCTGTTGATACAGATAGTCGACGTCCGGCCGCTCTTCGCGATCCACCTTCACATTGATGAAAGATTCATTCATCAACGCCGCGATTTCGGGGTCCTCGAATGATTCATGGGCCATCACATGGCACCAATGACAGGCGGCGTAGCCGGACGAGAGCAATATCGGTTTGCCCGTCTGCTTGGCGAGCGCGAGCGTTTCCGCGCTCCAAGCCTGCCAGTGCACCGGATTGTGCTGATGCTGCAACAAATAGGGGCTGGTCTCTTGACCGAGCCGATTGCTCTCGACGGTCATGGAGCGGTCCTCCGTGCGCCGATTTCATACGGCCGCCGGACGCCAAGCGCGATTCGTTGCTGGCGGATCTCGCCGATGCGCCGCAGGGCAGGGAGTTCGTCGGGCGCAAAGCGCTGGACGGTTGGGTGGAGTGGCTTCCGGAGAGGGGGAGTCGCGCGCGGCGCTCGAAGCCGCCTTGATTGGCTCACTGGCGCCGCGCGTTGGTCAATGTGGGGCGACTTCGTTGCTCGGGAGCACGTCGCGGATACGCTTGCCTTCCACCCAGACGAAAGCCCCGTCGGCGTCGGCGCAGGCGATCTCCTGTTCGGCGATCAGCTTGTCACAGAGCATGACGCAAATGGCGTCGATCGGCGCGTCTCTGTCGTTTTCCTCGGTCATGCGGTCGATCGAGATTTCACCCATCTCCTCGTCATCGATCAAATGGATGATAAACACTTCCTCATGGCCGGGAGAGCCATGCGCATTCACCCGGAAGGTTTCCCCCTTGTAGCGGAATTCGCGTATCATTCCTGGCCCTTTTTCATTTGCTTGGTTATGTCCGCGTTTCGCGCCTTGGCGTTCGGGCGACTCCCGCGTGCCCGGCGCGCACGCAAACTGCGTGCCATTTGTGCGTCGTTGACCCTCGTTTTGCGCGAAAAGTCGGTGAAATTGCTTTTGAATGAGGCAAGAGGCGCTCAGGCGATTAGAAAAGCGCCATGCCAATGCGCGCCGAAGACATCCAACCTCTGATAAGCGTGGATGGCGTGGTCGTCGCAGCGCAGCGCGATTTTGCCAGACGGTCTTCTCGCTACTGATCATACCGCCGTCGGCGTCGTCGCCGGCGCGAAATCGCCGATGCGCCTTACTGCTCGACGTCTACGATGTCTCTCGCTATGTGGCTCGGCGATTGCTTTGAGCCGGTCATGAACACTCCGCGCGTCGACGCTGACGTCGTGAACTTCGGCGAACTTGACCCAAAGACCAACGAACTCCTGCAGCAGGGCGTCGTCGCTTATCGGACCGACCGTGAAAAAGCCGACAACCTCTTCAAGCAGGCGTTGGCGCTGACGCCGCAGGAGCTGGCGCCCTATTACTGCCTCTATAAAATCCACACCTACATGGGCAGTCTCGACTACGCCGCTGACGTCGCCGCGCAAGGCATGAGGGAGGCCACGCGTCAGGCAGGTTGGCCGAGCGATCCTACGGCTTGGCCGGCAACGGCCGAGGCGCATGACGGGCCGGCGCGCTTCGCCCTCTACACGCTGAAGGCGCTGAGCTTCATCGAATTGAAGCGCGGTCGCAGCGAAACCGCGCAGGAATATCTCGATATCCTCTCCCGCGCCGATCCGCAGGGCAGCGTCGGCTGGAAGGTGATCGAGGAATTGGCGCAGGGCAGCGTGTAATCGATGTGCATGACGCGGCCATGTCGCAACCTCAACAAAACGTCGCGCGAATGTCACGCTTCGGCCGTTGCCGCGCCGCCCTTGTCGCAAACCCGACATCGCGCGCTGCGCTGGCGCGACACGGCGCTACTTTGCGTGGTTCTTGCATAAAACAAACTATGAACCGCGTGAGACGATCGGAATCGATCCTCGCATGTGCGAACGGAAACCCTGGCTTCGGGCTGACGGTGGCTGTTCGAGGAAGGCGGCCATGGACGACGTAGCCACTTCACGCTCTATGCTCACGGAAGGCGTGGCGGCAAAGCCGCCGCGGACGAGACCCCCGTCCGCCGATACGGCGCTGCTCGGCATTTATGAAATCTCAAAAATCCTGACCGCGCCGGCCCGCCTCGAGCAGACGCTGGGCAATGTCGTCGCCGTGCTCAGCTCTTTCCTCGACATGAAATTGGGGATGATCACGATCCTCGATCAGCATGGCAATCCGGAGATCGTCGCGACCTCGGGTTGGACCAGCCGCGACGGCGGCAAGCCGCTTGACACGCTGCCGGCCAAGGTGATCGACCGGCTTGTCGCCACCGCCATGCCTGTCATTGTCGAGGACGTGTCCCGCGACCCCTTGTTCGCGACGGCCGCGGGGACGATCACCCGGGCGGTCGGCGCGAAAGTCTCCTTCCTCGCCGTTGCGATCAAGAGCGATAGCCGCGTCGTTGGGACGTTGTCGATCAATCGCACGTCAGAAGATTGGATCTCCTACGCTTTCGACGCCGATCTGCGTTTATTGACGATGATCGCCAATCTGATCGGCCAAACGGTGAAGCTGCACCGCATGTTTTCGGCCGACCGGCAGCGGCTGCTGAACGAATGCAGCACGCTGGAGAAGGCGCTGGTCTCGTGCCTGCCGAAGGAGATTCGTGGAGAGCGGCCCGACGTCGCCGGCATCATCGGCGAGAGCCCGGCGATCATGGAAGTGCTCGACACCATCGCCATCGTCGCGAAGTCCAATTCGACCGTGCTGCTGCGCGGCGAGAGCGGCACAGGCAAGGAACTTTTTGCACGCGCGGTGCACGACCTGTCGCGCCGCAGCGCCAAGCCCTTCGTCAAGCTGAACTGCGCCGCGCTGCCGGAAAGCGTTCTCGAATCGGAGCTGTTCGGCCATGAACGCGGCGCGTTCACGGGCGCCGTCGCGCAGCGTGCGGGTCGCTTCGAACTGGCCAACGGCGGCACGCTGCTGCTCGACGAGATTGGCGAAATATCTCCCGCCTTCCAGGCGAAGCTGCTGCGCGTGTTGCAGGAAGGCGAATTCGAGCGGGTCGGCGGGTCCAAGACCTTGAAAGTCAACGTCCGATTCGTTTTCGCGACCAACAAGAATCTCGAAGAGGCCGTCGACAAGGGCGAGTTCCGCGCCGACCTCTATTATCGCATCAGCGTCGTGCCGGTGTTCCTACCGCCGCTGCGTGAACGGCCTGGCGACGTTTCGCTGCTGGCGCGCAATTTCATCGAGACGTTCAACAGCGAAAACGATCAAAAGCACGAACTCTCGGCGAGCGCCATCGAGACGCTGCAACGCTGCTACTTCCCAGGCAACGTGCGCGAACTGGAAAATTGCGTCCGCCGCACGGCGACTTTGGCGCGCGACGAAACCATCGTCGATCACGATTTCGCCTGCGCCTCCGGCAAATGCCTCTCGGCCTTGCTGTGGACCAGCAGCGCCAGCGGCGCCTATCCGCATGCGCATTCCGAACCGGCCGGGATGCGCGCCCCCGCTCCGCCCGAGGAGATCGCCGCGGCGAGCCGTGGCGCAGCGGCGTCGGCTCCAACCTTCGACAAGAAGACCTCGTCGCGGCTGGGCGCTGCCGGGGAGGAGGAGGGCGACGGTTTCGCGTCCTCCCGCAAGATGATCGAGCGCGAGCGCCTCATCGAAGGCATGGAAAAGGCCGCCTGGGTCCAGGCCAAGGCTGCGCGTCTGCTCGGGCTGTCGCTGCGCCAGGTCAATTATGCGCTGAAGAAATACAACATCGAAATAAAGCGCATCTGACCGCATCCGGCGATTGTCGCATTTAGAACATTTGTTCAGTTCATGCGGCCCAACGACCCCTGGAGGCTGACAAATCAGACCGGCCTTCGGCCGCGGGTTTTTCAGGCGGGCATGCGATCGTCTGCTTTCATTCCGCGGCTTGCCGCTGGAGGCAAGCAGGCGCGGTTTGCGACTGGCATGCGATTTGAAGGGAGTGGAAAAGCTTGCAGTGAATCCATGAGGAATCGCGACATGGCGTACAAAATTATCGCCTCACAATGCACGGTGTGCGGGGCTTGCGAATTCGAATGTCCCAATGCGGCGATCCGCCTCAAGAACGACATGTACATCATCGACCCGAAGAAATGCACCGAGTGCGAGGGGCATTTCGACTCGCCGCAATGTGCGGTCGTCTGCCCCGTCGAAAACACATGCGTGCCGGCATAGCGCTCTAAGTGCGGCCGAGCGGGGCGATGCATCGCATGGATCGCATGGACGCCGTCGACTGGCTTGGAAACTTCCTGTCCTGCCGCGATTGTCCGCATGGGGAGATTCGCGAGAAAGGCCTTTGTGATCTCGGCCAGATTTGCGTGCGCGACCGAAGGGCCCGCCGCATAGACAGGTTCTTCGCCGCGAGTCCGCAGGAATCCGCGAAATATCTCGATCATCCCTATTTTGAACTGCGCGTCGGCGCGGTGAAATATGCGAGCGTCTTTCAGTTGCGCGCGCTGATCGATGACGAGGAGCCGGACGTCAGAGCCATGGTGGCGCAACGTCTGCCGTTGCGTCTCGCTGAAAGACTGATCGGCGACAGCGACCGCAAGGTGCGCATGGCCATGGCCCAGCGCGTCGAGGGCGCTGGCCTCGTGAAACTGCTCTTCGACGAAGACAGCGGCGTGCGCTTGATCGCGGCGCGCCGCGCGCCGCCCGATATCCTCGCCGGCGCGACAAACGATGACGACCCGCAGGTGCGATGCGAAGCGGCGCGCCGGATCGCCCTCGACAAGCTTCCGGCCATGGCGCGCGATCCCGAACCCCGCGTGCGCATGATTATTGCAGAGCGGTTGGCGCCGGCGCAGTTGGGGCTGCTCGTCGCCGACGACGATTTACGAGTCCGCTTCCTGGTGGCGGAGCGATGTGGGACGGAATTGCTGGCGCGTCTGCGCGACGATCCTGATCCGGAAGTGAGGCGCCTCGTCCAGGCGCGCCTGGACGAAGCGCAACAGTGAACGGAGAGCGAAATGGCGGCGGTGCAAGAGACAGTTGAACAGGTTCGCCGTGTCGGCGCTGATCAATATAAATACGGCTTCGTCACCGACATCGAGTCCGACCTCGCCCCAAAAGGTCTTTCCGAAGAGGTGATCCGCTTCATTTCAGCGAAGAAGGACGAGCCGGAATGGATGCTCGAATGGCGGCTCGAGGCCTATCGTCGCTGGCTGACGATGACCGAGCCGAAATGGGCGCGCGTTGACTACCCGGCGATCGACTATCAGGATCTTTATTATTATGCGGCGCCGAAATCGACGGCGGGTCCGAAATCGCTCGACGAAGTCGACCCGGAGCTGCTGCGCACATACGAAAAACTCGGCATTCCGCTGCATGAGCGCGAAATTCTCGCCGGCGTCGAACGGCCGGAGGGCGAAGAGCGCCCGCGCGTCGCGGTCGATGCGGTATTCGACTCAGTCTCTGTCGCAACGACATTCAAGGAGGAGCTGAAGAAGGTCGGCGTGATCTTCTGCCCGATCTCGGAGGCGCTGCGCGAGCATCCCGAGCTGGTGCGCAAATATCTTGGCACCGTGGTGCCGACCTCTGATAATTATTTTGCGACGCTGAACAGCGCGGTGTTTTCCGACGGCTCTTTCGTCTATATCCCGCCCGGCGTGCGCTGCCCGATGGAATTGTCGACCTATTTCCGGATCAACGAAAAGAACACCGGACAGTTCGAGCGGACGCTCATCATCGCCGACCGCGGGTCCTACGTCAGCTATCTTGAAGGCTGCACAGCGCCCAAGCGCGACGAGAACCAGTTGCACGCGGCGGTGGTCGAACTTGTGACGCTCGACGACGCCGAAATCAAATATTCGACCGTGCAGAATTGGTATCCGGGCGACGAGAACGGCAAGGGCGGAATCTATAATTTCGTGACGAAGCGCGGTGATTGTCGCGGGGCCAATTCGAAGATCAGCTGGACGCAGGTCGAGACCGGCTCCGCGATCACCTGGAAATATCCGAGCTGCGTGTTGCGCGGCGATAATTCGCGCGGCGAATTCTACTCCATCGCGATCTCCAACGGTCGCCAGCAGGTCGACTCCGGCACCAAGATGATTCATCTTGGCAAGGGAACGACGAGCCGCATCATCTCGAAGGGCATTTCCGCCGGCCGCTCGTCGAACGCCTATCGGGGCCTCGTCTCGGCGCATCGCAAGGCGGAGGGCGCCCGCAATTTCACCAATTGCGACTCGCTGCTCATCGGCGACGCCTGCAGCGCGCACACAATCCCCTACATCGAAGCGAAGAATCCGTCCTGCGTGTTCGAACACGAGGCGACGACTTCGAAAATCTCGGAGGACGTCTTGTTCTACTGCATGCAGCGTGGCCTATCGCAGGAAGATGCGACCGCGCTGGTCGTCAACGGGTTCGTGCGCGACGTGTTACAGCAACTGCCGATGGAATTCGCGGTTGAAGCGCAAAAGCTGATCTCGGTCAGTCTCGAAGGCAGCGTCGGCTGACGCCTCTATAGAGTGGGAGTGGTGGAATGACGGCGCTACTGGAAATTCGCGACCTCAAGGCCGAGATTGCCGGCAAGCAGATCCTGAACGGCTATGACCTCACCGTGAAGGCGGGCGAGGTGCACGCGATCATGGGGCCGAACGGCTCGGGCAAATCGACGCTGTCCTATGTGCTCTCCGGCCGCCCCGGCTATAAAATCACCGAGGGGCAGGCGCTGCTCGCCGGCGCCGATCTGTCGCAGATGAGCGTCGACGAACGCGCCGCGGCGGGGCTGTTCCTCGCCTTTCAATATCCGCTGGAGGTGCCGGGCGTCGCGACGATGACCTTCTTGCGCGCCGCGCTCAACGCGCAGCGCAAGAAGCGCGGCGAGGACGAAATGTCTTCGCCCGATCTCATCAAGCGCGTCAAGGAACTCGCCAAGATCCTCGACATGGACATGGAGATGCTGCGGCGTCCGGTCAACGTCGGCTTTTCCGGCGGTGAGAAGAAGCGCGCCGAGACGCTGCAGATGATGCTGCTCGAACCCAAGTTGTGCATCCTGGACGAGACAGACTCGGGACTCGACATCGACGCGTTGAAAGTCGTCTCCAACGGCGTCAATCAATTGCGCTCGAAGGATCGCGGCATCGTTGTGATCACCCATTATCAGCGGCTGCTCGATTACATCACGCCGGATGTGGTTCATGTGCAGTCGGCCGGCCGCATCGTGCGGACCGGCGGCAAGGAGCTTGCCCTGGAGCTCGAGGAAACGGGCTACGCGCGCTACCAAAGCGAGGCGGCTTAAGTCATGGGCAACGCACCGATCACTCCCGCTCGCAAACTCACTGACGCCGAGGCTCGGCTGGCGGAAATCTTCGCCATGCAGCAAAGCGCCGGCGCGCCGCAACTTTCCAAGCTGCGCACCGCCGCCTTCGACGCCTTTTCCAAGACGGGCCTGCCCAACCGACGAGATGAGGCGTGGAAATACACGGATTTGCGGGCCCTGCTGCGTGAGGTGAAGCCCCTGGCCGCGCCGCCGGAAGACAGTGCGAAGCAAAACGCGCGGAATGCCGCGGTTCTTTCTGGCGTCGCTGCGCGGCGCGTCGTCTTTGTCGGCGGCTATTTCGTTCCGGCGCTTTCCGATCTCGGCGATTTGGAAAAGGGGCTGAGCGTGATGTCGCTGTCGGAGGCCTTGGCCAAGGGCGACGCCGCGGCGATGACGCATATTGGGAACGTGGGCAAGGTCGACGATCCGGCCTTTGCGCTCAACACGGCTTTCATGGGCGAAGGCGTTGTCATCCGCGTCGGCGCCGGCGCATGCGTCGACCGACCGATACAACTGGTTTTCGTCGCGGGCGCGCAGCCGGCGACCTATTTCCTGCGCTCGCTTGTCATCGTTGAAAAAGGCGCGCGGGCGACTCTGATCGAAAGCTTCGAGGGCGAAACGGCGCAGGAATACCATGTGAACGCCGCGACCGAGGTTATGCTGGAAGAGGGCGCGTCGCTCGAGCGGCTCAAGATCAGCCACGAAGGCGCCGCGGCGATGCATGTCTCGACCTTCGTCGCCTCGCTCGCCGCCGATGCCCAGCTGAGTGATTTCGGGCTCAATCTTGGCGGCGCCGTGTTGCGCAACCAGTCCTTCATCAACATCAACGGGCCGAGAGCCCGCGCTGGCCTGCGTGGGGCCAATATATTGAAGGGCAAGGAGCACGCCGACGCGACCTTGTTCCTCGATCATGCGGCGGAACGTTCCGAAAGCAAGGCGCTGTTCAAATCCGTGCTGGACGACTCGTCGCAGGCGGTGTTTCAGGGGAAGATCCTGGTTCGGCCCGGCGCGCAAAAGACCGACGCGCGCATGATGGCCCGTACCCTGCTGTTGTCCGAAGGGGCGCAGGCCAATTGCAAGCCGGAGCTGGAAATCTTCGCTGACGACGTGCAATGCGCGCATGGGTCGACCGTCGGCGCGCTGGACGAAAATTTGATTTTCTATCTGATGGCGCGCGGAATCCCGCAAGCGGAAGCCCAATCGCTGCTGACGGAAGCCTTCGTCGGGGAAGTGATCGACGCCGTGGAGAATCGCAGCGTTCGAGACGCTCTATCGGCGCTCGTTTCTGAGCGGCTGAGAACGCGACAATGAGCCCACAACCCGTGAGCGACGCATCCATGACGTCGCTCGGTTGCGTCGTGACGTTTCGATTTGGACGTAAAAATCCACGGTAGCCGCTCGTCTATCTGGACAATGCGGCGTCGGCGAAAATGCCTCGACATGGATAACGCGGCAGATGCTCGTCTGAGCACATGAGCCGCCCAGCGCCGCCGAACCTGTCCACGATGTTGAATCTGTAACAAGCGTCGCCACACAGAATGTAGGGACGTGTTTGAATATTTACATTGTTAGTTCACGGTACGCCTCTGATTTATATAGGGAATTATTAGTTGAGGCGCTGGCATGGTTGTTGCGATCCCTCCGACAAACTGATGCAACGTTGCGTCTCAGCCGAGAGTCGGCATAGGCGACTTTGCAGCGATAGAAGGAAGCAAAGCCATGACGTCTCTGGATGTGGGAACGGCGGAGGCAGCTGAAGGGGTGAACGCGGCGGTCGCCATGGGCGACGTGATGCAGAAGATCGCCGAGCACAAGGGTTGCGGCACGTCGGGCGGCAGCGGCAAGGCGAGCTGCGGTTCTGGCGCCGGAGAGGGCGACCTGCCGACGGAGATTTGGGAGAAGGTCAAGAACCATCCCTGCTACAGCGAAGAGGCGCACCACCATTATGCGCGCATGCATGTCGCCGTCGCGCCCGCTTGCAACATCCAGTGCAATTATTGCAACCGCAAATATGATTGCGCCAATGAATCGCGTCCCGGCGTCGTCAGCGAGAAGCTGACCCCGGAGCAGGCTGCGAAGAAAGTTTTGGCCGTCGCCTCCACCATTCCGCAAATGACGGTTCTGGGCATCGCCGGCCCGGGCGATCCGCTCGCCAATCCGGAAAAAACCTTCAAGACATTCGATCTGATCTCGCGCACAGCGCCGGATATCAAACTCTGCCTGTCGACCAATGGCCTGGCGTTGCCGGATCACGTCGACACGATCGCCGGCTACAACGTCGATCACGTCACGATCACCATCAACATGGTCGATCCGGAAGTCGGCGCGAAGATCTATCCCTGGGTGTTCTGGAAGCATAAGCGCTATACCGGCGTCGAAGCGGCGAAGCTCCTCACCGACCGCCAGCTGCAGGGCCTGGAAATGCTCACCGAGCGCGGGATTCTGTGCAAGGTGAATTCGGTGATGATCCCGGGGATCAACGACAAGCACCTCGTCGAAGTGAACAAGGCCGTCAAATCTCGCGGCGCGTTCCTGCACAACATCATGCCGCTGATCTCGGCGCCGGAGCACGGCACGGTGTTCGGCCTCAACGGCCAGCGCGGTCCCTCGGCGCAAGAGCTCAAGGCGCTGCAGGACAGCTGCGAAGGCGAGATGAATATGATGCGCCACTGTCGCCAGTGCCGCGCCGACGCGGTCGGCCTGCTCGGCGAAGATCGCAGCGCTGAGTTCACCACCGAAAAGATCATGGCGATGGAGGTCGATTACGATCTCGAGTCCCGCAAGGCCTATCAGGAGAAAGTCGAAGAAGAGCGCGTCGCCAAAGTGGCCGCGAAGCAGGAAGAGCTGGCGACGCTGGCCGGCGCGGCGAGCGACATCAAGTTGCTGATCGCCGTGGCGACGAAGGGTTCGGGCCTCATCAACGAACATTTCGGTCACGCCAAAGAGTTCCAGGTCTACGAACTCTCGACCTCGGGCGCGAAATTCGTCGGACATCGCCGCGTCGATCTCTACTGCCAGGGCGGATATGGCGACGAGGACAGTCTGGAGACGGTGATCCGCGCCATCAACGACTGCCATGCGGTGTTCGTCGCGAAGATCGGCGGCTGCCCGAAGAACGACCTGATCAAGGCCGGGATCGAGCCTGTCGATCAATTTGCCCACGAGTTCATCGAGAAGTCGGCGATCGCCTGGTTCAAGGCCTACCTTGACAAGGTGAACAGCGGCGAAATCGAACATCAGGAGCGCGGCGACGCCGAAATCCGTCAGGGCGCGCTCATCAACGCGGCCTGAGACATGCGTCAAGGAACCAAGCTAAGGAGCAAGACATGACGCTTAAGATCATCGCGTCGCAGTGCACGAGCTGTTCGGCCTGCGAGCCGGAATGCCCGAATGTGGCGATCACCGAGAAGAACGGCACATTCGTCATCGATCCCAAGAAATGCACGGAGTGCATCGGCCATTTCGACGCGCCGCAATGCGCGGCCGTCTGCCCGGTCGACAACACTTGCGTGATCGACAATGCCTATCCGCGTTACCAAGCGCCGGCTTGAGGAGGCCTGCAATGAAATTTACGCTTACGCCGGCCGCACAAAAATTTATCCGGCGAATGATCCAGTTCAGCGTCAATCCAGGGGGCGGCTTTCGCTTGATGGTGTCGCCAGGGGGATGCTCGGGGCTCAGCGCGCTGTTTGACGTCGAAGCCGCGCCGCGCGCCGGCGATCAGGAATTCGTCGTCGAAGGCGTGAAGTTCTTCCTTCCGGCCGAAAGCCGACTGCTGCTTGATGGCGTCACGATTGATTTCGCCGATTCCTCTTCAAGTGGGGGGCTCGTTTTTCACGATCCAAAGAACACGGGATCGTGCAAGAGCGCCGGCGGGCCTGTCGCGGAGCATGTGCATTAAAGGCGCGCGTCATGGTGAATGGCGAGCAAGCCGCTCTGAGCCCCGACGAGAAGGAACTTCTCGCCGGGGCGCTGCTCGGCGAGGGTCTGCCGGCGGAGGCCGAAGAATTTCTCCATCTTGCCAGCGAAACCTACGCCGACTCTGAAACGGCGGAGCGCTATTTACGCCAGGCCCAGCAATGGGCTCCGGATCATGCTGCGGTGCTGATCGGCTTCTATCGCTTTTACTTTTACAAAGGCAGATTGCGGGAAGCTTTGGAGATCGCCAATCGCTGCCTGGAAAAAGCGGCGCGCGAAAACAACATGCCGCGAGATTGGCGACGCGCCTCGGCGCAGGACGCGGTTTTTGATCGCTACGACGAAATGCTGCCGCGTTTTTTTCTCTTTACGTTGAAAGGCTACGCCTATCTGCAGATGCGCCTCGGCGAGCTCGAGGAAAGCCGGGTCGCAATCGCCAAGCTTCTCGAACTCGATCCAACTGACAAGATTGGCGCCAAGGTTCTTCTTGGCGTTCTCGATAGAATCGGCCTCGAAGATGACGCGTGAGATCGACGAAGCGCGCGACTGGCGCGGTTTGGACATCGATTGTGCGAACTGCGCGCATCGAGAGCTGCTGGCCGCCGGGCGATGCGAATTGCGTAAAGCCTGCGTACACGACCGATATGCACGGCGCATCGATCGCTTCTTCAATTGGAATCCCGAACTCGCCGACGGCTATCTCGCGCATCCGCATTTCGAAGTGCGCGCCATAGCGGCGAAATTCGCCAATCCGTTTCTCTTGCCGCGTTTGTTGTCGGATCCCGATGAAACTGTGCGCTGGGAAGCTGTGCGGCGATTGCCTGCGCGCTATCAATGCGAATTGCGCAACGATCCGCATCGCGAGGTGCGCATTCGCGTCGCCACTCTGCTCGACGATCCAGATCTTCTGCCGATGATGCAGGATGAGGATTATTACGTGCGGATCGTCATCGCGCGGAAGGTCGCGCCGGCGCTGCTGGTGATGATGTTCGATGACCCGGAAGTGGAAGTCCGGCGTATTGTCGCGCAACGGATCGACGCCCAGTGGCTCGGGCGAGTGTGTCGAGATTCGAACGCCGAAGTGCGCCTTGAAGCGGCGCAAAGGCTGACGCCGGAACAATTGTTGGATTTGAGAGAGGACGCCGACTGGCGCGTGCGCCATTATGTCGCGACCAGATTGAACGTGGAAGAAATCGGACATTTGATCAACGACAGCGATCCACTCGTCGCGGAAGCGGCCCGCGAGCGACTCGCGGGCGAGGCTTTGAAGTGATGTCAGCCTGCCGACGACGTCGCGCCATTGGCGCCGCCGCGTCGCCGCATCAGTTTTAAGCCGGCTTCAACTCGCCGCCCGCTCCACGACGAATTCCAAGGACGCGCCGTCGGCAGTCAGGACCGTTCCGGCCGCCATAGCGTCGGCGAGCCTATCAAGGCGGATCAGTGCAAGGCCCCGATCGCCACTGTGCGATCCCGCCACGCCGATTTCGATCTCGCCCGCCATGACTTTTGTTCCCGGCGCTGGAGCTTCGCCTTCCACATGGTAAGGCGTCACGCGCTTGCGCGGGAGGTTGCGATGCTTCGTGCGCGAGACCACTTCCTGGCCGATATAGCATCCCTTGGTGAAATCAACGCCGGCGAGCAGGTCCATGTTCGCTTCATGCGGAAATGCGGCGCCATAGGCGAAGTCAACTCCGCCTTGCGGAACGCCGGCGGCGATGCGCGTCGCCTCATAGTCTTCGCGAGAATCTTCCGCCTTTGTGCCGCGCGGCGCGATCAGCCGCCAGCCCAGCGTCGGGGAGCGCGGGTCCCGCGCCATCGCCAGCGCGGGAATTTCGGGAAGCGCCTCGCCGAGAACGGCGAAGGCTGCGAGTTCGTCGCTTTTGGATGTGACGCTCACCGACGCGCGCAATTTGTACATGCCGAGGCGGCGCAGGAGATCCGGCTCCAAGTTGCTCGGGCAATCGAGCAAATAGCGGCGCGTCTCGCCCTCGCCTTCCACAAAGACCAGGAAGTCGACCAATATCTTTCCCTGCGGCGCCAGCAGTGCGCTAAAGCGGGCTTCGCCCGGGGCGAGTTTAGCGATGTCGTTGGTGACGAGATTATGCAAGAATTTCGTCGCGTCGGCCCCGGCAATTTCGACAACGCCGCGATCCTGCAGGCTGATGACTGCTGACATTGTGTCTTATGCTCCAACCGCGTCTGTAAGCCGCCGCGGTTTGTTGTAAGCGCGCGACTCGCCGGGTAGGTTCTGGAAGCAACAATGTTGCCATTTGGCGTTTTTGACGATGCCGAACCTTTCACGGCCGAACGGTCTGGTGCGGGAAAGGCGGACGTGCGGCTCCAACCCCGAGCGGGAAAGCACATCATTTGCACCACGCCTCAAGGCTCATCATCGCGCCGGCTCTCTCAAGGAAGCCTTTGAGAACGACGCTGCGACGACGAAAAAGCGCACAAAAGACTATGCCGCCGTCGGCAATAACTTTGTCGTCCACATCACATCGTTGTTAGCTTTTTGACATCGAACAACGCGTCGACGGTCTTCATCAAGTAGTTGGTTTAAAAAGGTATTCGTTTGGCAATCGCACTCCGCAAGTGCTGGCATGGACATTGCGAAAGACGGACCGGCTCGAGAATCGAGGGCCGTCGAAGAGAACCTCTTACTGGGAGTCCTTCTCTAACTCGGCAGCGAAGCAAGGCGCCGCGAGAGAGCAGCGGCAATGAGTAGGGGCCCAAGAGGAGACAGACATGTCGGCACTACGGCAAATCGCATTTTATGGCAAAGGGGGCATCGGCAAGTCGACGACGTCCCAGAACACGCTGGCCGCTCTGGCCGAGTTGGGTCATCGCATTTTGATCGTCGGCTGCGATCCGAAGGCGGACTCGACGCGCCTCA
>NZ_JBPFEA010000040.1:0-196711 GCF_051061285.1 Methylocystis sp. | reverse complement strand
AATGTCGGGCTGCGGCTCCAAACGATAGCCGCGCGTCGGCACATAGTAGCTCCTCTTTGCCAGCGAAGCCGCTGGCGCTCCGGGACCAGCAGCGACACCCATGCCATCGGTCTTCGTCTTCACCGAGGCTTTTTCCGGCGCGGCTGTTTTTACGCCGCTATCCGACTGCCCCCCTTTTCCCGAAACTTCCTTAGAGGGCGCTTTGTCTTCGGCGCACGCTATTTCGGGAACGCCAAGGGCGGCGCCGACAACGGCGCCAAACGCGGCTAATCTTAACTTCTTTCTGTTTTTGCTTATCGACATCGACTTTTGTCCCGTATCGCTTAACCCAACTCCGGTTGACGCGCTTTGAGCGACGGACCGATATGTAAATTGTATACATATCGGTATGCCGTCACGGTTGAGCTGTTAAGCTCATGTTTTAGTCAACTAGATTTTTCGACTTGCGCTGTTGCGAAATAGCCACAGTAAACGCTGCCACTGCAGCCCGCGCCTTAATGTTCGCGTCGACATTCGAGCTCTCTCTCGTCCGCCGAGGGCGCCCCTCTGCGAACTATTTTCCGTCCAAGCCGCAAGAGGCAGTAAAGCGAAAGCGTATCTTTTTGTCTATAGATTTAGTAGGCTAATAGATATATCGAGCGAAGCCGTTGCCGTAATGTCACAATTTGTCAGATTGGACGCCGCCATAGCGACCAAACCAGACCGCCGCCCTATTTCTGCAGGGCGAAGAAGAGGCGCGGATATCGCAGAAGCACTTTGCCGTCTGGCTGACGGGGATAGGCCTGCGCGAGCCTGTCTCTGTAGCGCGTGAGAAATTCGGCGCGCTCATTTGCATCGAGCAAGTCGAGGAAGGGACGAAGGCCCGATCCTTCGAACCACTCGACCACGCCGTCAGGGCCGTCGAGCGGGTGGACATAGACCGTCTGCCAAATATCGATCGTGCTGCAGAGCGGCGCGAGCAGATTGTAATATTCCTCGAGCGGGCCGAGCGCCATGATCGACTTGGCGACTGGAAGCAGTCGCGACGCCCAGGGGCCATCCGCCGCCACCATGCGCATCGCCGCGTGCGAAAGCTCATGCGTATTGTTCGGCATCTGGACCGCAAGACGTCCGCCGGGCCGCAAATAACTCAATAGCCTTGTCATCAACCCGCGATGATCGGGGAGAAAATGCAGCGCCGCATTGGCGAAGATGAGATCGGCGGGCTCCGACGGGCGCCAATGCGCGATGTCCTCTTTGATAAACGTCGCCGTCGGCGTGCACGCGCGGGCGACCGATAGCATATTGTCGGATTTGTCGATCCCGATGATGTCGGCGCCGGGAAAGCTCATCGCGAGGAGCCGAGTGCTGTTTCCAGGTCCGCATCCGAGGTCAAAAACCGCTCGCGTATCGCAGTAAGGCACGTGCGCAAGCAGGTCGCGGGCGGCGCGCGTGCGCTCGGCTTCGAATTTCAGATAGAGCGCCGAATTCCAGTCGTTGGCGGCGTTCTTCTCATCGATCGCGTCAGCAGGGGCCGCGCTCAAATGCCGTCTCCGGCGTCGACATAGTCGCCATTCTCGTCGGCCGCAAAGATACGGGCGTTCACCAGCGAAAGCGGCACGCGGCCGCCGAGCGAAGCCGAACGTTCGAGCGGCGAGTCGATCTCAAGCGTTTGATCATAGCCGTCGATGGCGATCGTGGCGCGAACGCCGGCAGGCGTGCGCCGCAGGCTCTCGACGCGTCCTTCAAGATCGCCGTTCCCTTCAGCCGCGACGGCGATGTCCGCCGGGCGGAAGAAGACTCTCGCCGGTCCGCTGCGCAAGCCATGGGTGTCGATGTGCAATTCGCGGCCGCCGAACGTCACATGGCCGTCGGCGATGGTGACGGGCAACGCAACCGCTTCGCCAACGAAGGAAATGACGAACGGCGAAGCCGGACGATCGTAAAGTTCTTCAGGCGCGCCAATCTGTTCGATGCGGCCTTCATTGAGCACGACGACACGATCCGCAAGCTCCATCGCCTCATCCTGATCATGGGTGACGAAGACTGTCGTCAATCCCGTTTGCTTATGGATGTCGCGCAGCCAGCGGCGCAAATCCTTGCGCACGCGCGCGTCAAGCGCCCCAAATGGCTCGTCCAGAAGCAGCACGCGCGGCTCGATGGCGAGCGCGCGCGCGAGCGCGACGCGCTGTCGCTGGCCGCCGGAAAGCTGCGCCGGATAGCGGCCGCCAAGTCCGTCAAGCTGCACGAATTGCAGAAGGTCCGTGACGCGCGCCTGGATCGCCGCCCGCGAGGGACGCGTGCGTCTGGGGCGAACTCTCAGACCATAGGCGATATTGTCGGCGACGGTCATATGTTTGAACAGCGCATAGTTCTGAAACACCATGCCCACATGGCGGTCCTGCACGGGAAGATTGGTCGCATTCTCGCCGTCGAAGAGGATCCGGCCGCGATCGGGAGAATTGAGGCCGGCGATCACGCGCAGCAGCGTCGTCTTGCCGGAGCCCGAGGGTCCGAGCAGCGCGACGAGTTCGCCAGGCTGAATGTCGAGGCTGACGTCGCGCAAGGCCGCAAAGGCGCCGAAATCCTGCGCCACTCCCTCGATGCGAATGGAAGCTCCGCGCTTACTCGCTTCAGTGGCGGCGAGCGCGTCCGGAGAGCGCGTCGGCATGACGCCATTCGAGGAAGGTTTTGAGCCCGAGTGTGACGAGCGCCAAGCCTGCAAGAAGAACCGCGAGCGCGAAGGCGGCGACATTATTGTACTCATTGTAGAGTATCTCCACCTGCAGCGGAATTGTATTGGTCAAGCCGCGTATGTGGCCGGATACGACCGAAACGGCGCCGAACTCGCCCATGGCGCGGGCGTTACACAGCAGCACGCCGTAAAGCAGGCCCCATTTGACGTTGGGCAGCGTCACTGTCAGAAAAGTTTTGAAGCCGGAGGCGCCGAGCGTGAGCGCCGCTTCCTCCTCAATCTTGCCCTGCTCCTCCATCAACGGAATGAGTTCGCGCGCAACGAAAGGAAAGGTGACGAAGATGGTCGCCAGCACGATGCCGGGCACGGCAAAGATGATCTGCACGCCGTGAGCCGCGAGCCACGGGCCGAAGAGCCCCTGGCCGCCGAACGCCAGAACATAGACGAGGCCGGCGACGACCGGCGATACCGAGAAGGGCAGATCAATCAGCGTCACGAGAACGCTTTTGCCCGGAAACGAAAATTTGGCGATCGACCAGGACGCCGCGAGTCCGAACACAAGATTCGCCGGCACGGCGAGCGCCGCGACAAGAAGCGTCAGACGGATCGCGGCGCGCGCGTCGGGATCGCCGAACGCTGCAAGAAAGGATCCGATCCCTTTACTGAAGGCTTCAACGAAGACGATGGCAAGCGGCGCCAAAAGAAAGATCGCGAGAAACAGCACCGCGGTCGCAATGAGCGCGTAACGCGCAAACGACGAGTCGTGCGTGACCGGTCGCAATTTGACGCCGCAACCGCTGCCGCTGGACGTGACCGCGATCTCAGACATGGCCGAATCTCCTGCGGCTCCATGCCTGGACCAGATTGATGAGAAGCAGCGCGGCGAAAGAAATCGCCAGCATGATCGTTGCGATTCCGGTCGCGCCGGGGACATCATATTGTTCAAGCTTCACGACGATGAGCAGCGGCGCGATCTCGGAGACGTAAGCGATATTGCCGGCGATGAAGATCACCGAGCCATATTCGCCAATGGATCTGGCGAAGGCGAGCGCGAAGCCGGTGAGCAGCGCCGGCGCCAGGGGCGGCAGCATCACACGGATGACGGTTTGCAGCCGGCCCGCGCCGAGAGTGGCGGACGCCTCCTCCAACTCCACTTCAAGTTCCGAAATAATCGGCTGCACGGTGCGCACGACGAACGGCAGACCGATGAAGATGAGCGCGACCAAAATGCCCCAGCGGGTGAAGGCGATTTTGATGTCGTAATCGGCAAGCGGCGCGCCGAACCATCCGTTGGGCGAATAAAGCGCCGCGAGTGAAATGCCGGCCACGGCCGTCGGCAGCGCGAAGGGCAGATCGACGCATGCGTCGAGCAGTCGACGGCCAGGAAAATCGTATCTTGTGAGCACCCAGGCGACGATGAGGCCAAAGAAGAGGTCGACGACCGCCGCCGCGAAGGAAATGAAGAAGGTCGTACGCAGCGCTGCAGCGACGCGCGGCTCCGAGGCGATCGCATAGAGGCCGGAAAGTCCTAATCCCGATGACTGCCAGATGAGCGTCGCGAGCGGAAACAGGACGATCACGCCAAGATAGATCAGCGTATAGCCGAAGGTCAGGCCGAAGCCTGGAATGACGCTCGGCGCCGCGAAGCGCCGAGCGTTTTTGCCGACAAGGCTCGGGGAGGTCACCTTGTCAGCTCTTGTTTCTGAATCTCGTCGAAAATGCCGCCGTCGGCGAAATGTTTCTTCTGCGCCGCCGCCCAGCCGCCGAAAGTCTTATCGACGGTAATGAAATCGATCTTGGCGAATTTCTTTACGTCGTCCTTCGCCGCATATTCGGGATGAACGGGACGATAGAAATGGCGTGCGACGATCGCCTGCGCCGGCGGCGAATAGAGGAAGTCGAGATAGGCCTCCGCGAGCTGCCTGTTGCCTTTGGCGTCGGCGTTGGCGTCGACGACGGCGACCGGCGGCTCGGCCAAAATCGACTGCGGCGGCGTCACGATCTCGAACTTGTCAGCGCCAAATTCCTTGAGCGCAAGGAAGGCTTCGTTCTCCCAAGCAAGGAGCACGTCGCCGATGCCGCGCTGGGCGAAGGTGATCGTCGAGCCTCGCGCGCCCGTGTCCATGACCGGGGCGTTCCTGTAGATCGCCTTGACGAAATCCTTGGTCTTGGCTTCGTCGCCGCCGAACTTCTTCAGCCCATAGCCCCAGGCCGCAAGATAGTTCCAGCGCGCGCCGCCGGAGGTTTTGGGGTTGGGCGTGATCACCGCCACGCCGGGCTTGGCCAGATCGTCCCAATCCTTGACGGCTTTCGGATTGCCCTTGCGGACGAGAAACACGATCGTCGACGTATAGGGCGACGAGTTATTCGGTCGGCGCTTTTGCCAATCGACCGGAATTTTACCGCTCTTGCTGGCGATCGCGTCGATGTCGGCGGCGAGCGCCAGCGTCACGACATCGGCGTTCAGCCCCTCGATCACCGCGCGCGCCTGCGCGCCAGAGCCGCCATGCGACGCCTGAATTTCGATCGTTTCGCCGGTCCGGGCTTTCCAGTCCGCCGCGAACGCGGGATTGATCGCCTTGTAGAGTTCGCGCGTCGGGTCATAGGAGACGTTCAGGAACGTCTGGCCCGCTTGAGAATGCGCGCTCGCCAGCATCGTAAGCGCAACCAAGCCCCCTAAAATTCCCAGACCAAAACCCTTCTGTAAATTCTCGCTCATGGTGACTTCTCTCCACTAGTCTATAAAAACGGTAGCATAAGTATATTGATTGGGCAAGACGAAAAAAGCCCGCGTCAAGCTGGCCTGTTTGGCGTCAGCGACGTTTGGAGTTGGACGGCAGCGAAGGAAAGCCTACCAGCGCAGCACTGCGCCGCCCCAGGTCATTCCCGCGCCGATCGCCATCATCGCGATGACGTCGCCCTTTTTCAGCTTTCCGGCGCGATTCGCCTCATCGAGCGTGATCGGCATCGAGGCGCTCGACGTATTGCCGTAGCGGTCAATGTTGATCCAGCATTTCTCGAAGGGAACGCCGAGATTCTGCATCGCGGACTCGATGATGCGCTTATTCGCCTGATGGGCGATCACGTGATCGACGTCGGCTGCGGTCAGACCGGCGGCCTCAAGCGTGTCGCCGACCACTTCAGGCAACAGCCGCGTCGCCACCTTATAGACCTCGCGCCCGCGCATCTTGATTTTGCCGGCCTTTTCTTCGAGCATTTCCGCGGAAGGCGGGCGGCGGCTGCCGCCGCCATAGATGCCGAGAATGCCCGTCATTGAACCGTCCGTGCGCAGGCTCGCGGCGAGCAGGCCGCGCCCTTCCTCTTCGCTGGCGCCGAGCAAAATTGCTCCAGCGGCGTCGCCAAACAGCACGCATGTCTCGCGATTGGTCCAATCGACGAAGCGGCTGAGGGTCTCGGCGCCAATCACCAGCGCGCGCTTCACCTTACCGCTTCTGATGAACTGGTCGGCGATGGACAGCCCGTAAAGAGAACCGGCGCAGGCCGCGCCGACGTCGAAAGCGAAGGCGTTCTTCGCGCCGAGCTGCGCCTGAACAAACGACGCGCAGGACGGCGTCGGCGCATCGCCTGTCACCGTGCACACAACGATCATGTCGACGTCGTCCGGCTTTACGCCAGCGAACTGCAGCGCCTCGCGCCCTGCGGCCGCGGCCAGATCCGACGTGGCCTCATGCTCTGCAGCCACTCGGCGCTCTTTGATGCCGGTGCGGCTGACGATCCACTCATTGTTCGTCCTGACGATTTTCTCGAGGTCGGCGTTGGAGATGATGCGCTGCGGCGCATAAGACCCAGTTCCGAGAACTATGGAATTCGTCAAGACGTGGCGCTTCCTTCTGAGACGGCGTGGCTAAAGCTCGTAGCGAGGCGCTATTCATTAAGAGCGGCTCAGGCCGAGCGCAAATTTTTCTTTTTGAACTCCGGCAAGGGCCCACATCGTCGCTGACTTATTGGCTTTTTTGCGCCAGCGCAGAAACATCTCCCAGAACAAGGGCCTCAATTCTTTCTTAAAGCGCGCGCAACTAGACAAATTCGGGGCTCGTCGGAGTTGGTTTATGGTCCACGCTATCATCTTTGCCGCCGTCGCGCTCTTCGCTCTCATTGCCGCGCTGACAGCGTAACGCTGAGCCCGCGATTGCAAAGTCCGCCGCCACATGGCAAGGGGCGCCATGCAGGATCAACAGAGGCCGCTGAGCGCCGCCCCGCGCGTCTCCTTCGTCTCGCTCGGCTGTCCGAAGGCCCTCGTTGACAGCGAACGCATCGTCACGCGGCTGCGGGCCGAAGGCTACGAGCTCTCGCGCACCCACGCCGGGGCCGACGTCGTCATCGTCAACACCTGCGGTTTCCTCGATAGCGCCAAGGCGGAGTCGCTCGAAGCGATTGGCGCTGCGCTGAACGAAAACGGCAAGGTGATTGTCACCGGCTGCATGGGCGCCGAACCCGAAGCGATTACGGCGCGCTTCCCGCAGGTGCTGGCGATCACCGGCCCGCAGCAGTATGAGAGCGTCGTCGACGCCGTACATCGGGCCGCCGCGCCCGCGCATGACCCGTTTGTCGATCTTCTCCCCGAACAAGGCGTGAAGCTCACGCCGCGCCACTACGCCTATCTGAAAATCTCGGAAGGTTGCGACAACAGCTGCTCCTTCTGCATCATCCCGCATTTGCGCGGGCCGCTCGTCTCGCGGCCGGCGGCCGATGTGCTGCGCGAGGCGGAAAAGCTGGCGCGCGCCGGCGTCAAGGAGCTGCTGGTCATTTCGCAGGACACGAGCGCCTACGGCCGCGACATTCGCTACGCCGAAAGCATGTTCGGCGACCGTCGCGTGCGCGCGCGCTTTCTCGATCTGGCGCGCGAACTTGGCGATCTCGGCCTATGGGTCCGCCTGCACTACGTCTATCCCTATCCTCATGTCGACGAGGTCATGCCATTAATGGCGGAGGGGAAAATCCTTCCCTATCTCGACATTCCTTTGCAGCATGCCGCGCCGAATGTGCTGAAAGCCATGAAACGCCCAGCGAATGATGAAAAGACCCTGGCGCGCATTCGCGCCTGGCGCGAGGCGTGTCCCGACCTCGCGCTGCGATCGACGTTCATCGTCGGCTTTCCCGGCGAGACCGACGCGGATTTCGACTATCTCTTGGATTGGCTGGAGGAGGCCGAGATCGACCGCGCCGGCGCCTTCAAATATGAGCCCGTCGCCGGCGCGCCGGCCGAGGCGCTTGGCCTACCTGCCGTCCCCGACGAGGTGAAGGAGACGCGCTGGCGGCGCTTCATGGCGAAACAGCACGCGATCAGCGCTCGGCTGATGAGGCGCAAAATCGGCAAGCGCCTTTCCGTCATCATTGACGAACCGGGCGGCGGACCATCGGGCGCGCTCGCCAAGGGCCGCACCAAGGCCGACGCGCCGCAGATCGACGGCGCAGCCTTTATCGCATCGCGGCGCCCGTTGCGCGCGGGTGACATTGTCACGGCGAAAATCGAGCGCGCGGAGGCATATGACGTCTATGGCGCGGCGACCTAAAGCAGCCCTATATTGAGGCCAAGCACAGAATATCGGGAGAGAAGCCCATGACCGAAGAACCCCATGACGAGGCCAAGCCGCAGGAAGCCCCGCCGCCCAGGCCTGAAGATGCGCCGACGCAGCCGCAGCTGCCGAAGTTCGTAATTCCGCGCAGCCTTTACATCGCGACCGCGCTGATCGTCATCGGCTCATTCGCCATTACGCTCTTTGTGCGCAATCCCTATACGCAGTCCGTGACCGAGGGCGGCGGCTTTTACGAGCACAGCACGGACAATTCGGCGCTGATGTGGGTCGCGATCTTCGTCGGCATTCCTCTGAGCTTCTGGGCCTATAAGCGCTGGATATTGCCGCTCTTCGAGCGCAAATAGCGCCAACGTCTTCCGCGAAGGCGACGCCGGCGCGGCGGCAATTGCGTCAATTCAAGACCGGCGCGTTTATCAACGCGCGCCGGCGCGCAATTCGGTCGAAGAGCGCTCGAGTCTCGGCCCGTGCAGATAGACCATCGCCGGCGACGGCGTCACCGCGAGCATGCCGGCCTCGCTCTCGGGAATTCTCGCGCTCTTGAAATAGACCGCCGCCTTGGCGTTGGCGGCTTTCAGCGTCGCGCCCGGCCGGTCGATGACGGCGATCGGCGTCGTCCGCGCAATGTCCTGCCATCGCCGCCACCGATGAAACTGCAAAAGATTATCCGCGCCCATGATCCAGACGAAACGCACGCCGGGGCAATGTGCGCGAAGATAGTCGATCGTGTCGCAGGTGTAGCGCGCGTCGATTTCAGCCTCGAATCCGGTGAAGGCGACCCGCGGATCGCGCAGGATCTTTTTTGCCGCCGCTATTCGCCATTGGATTGACGGGAGTTCGCTTGCGTCCTTGAGCGGATTGCCGGGCGAGACGATCCACCACAGCCGATCGAGCTTCAAGCGCGTCAGCGCGACGCGCGAAACGAGCGCATGGCCTTCATGCGGCGGATCGAACGAGCCGCCGAAAAGGCCGATGCGCATGCCGGGCGCGTGAGGCGGGAGACGGACGGGGGCGGAAGCCATCGAGCTGATATGCGGCGCAAGCTTGGGTTAGATCAAGCTTTCTCAGGCGGCGCGCGGTTCAATCGCGCTGAGTTCGGAGCCGATCTTCCGGCGCCTGGCCATAAGGTCGTAGTCCGCCTGCAGCCCAAGAAAGAAGCCTTCCGAAATCCCGAAATATCGCGCCAGGCGCAAATCCGTGTCGGCGGTGATCGCGCGCCTGCCGAGAACGATCTCATTGATGCGGCGGGGCGGCACGCGAATGGCGCGCGCGAGCGCATTCTGGCTCAGTCCCATGGGCTTCAAAAATTCCTCGGCAAGAATTTCGCCCGGGGTCGGGTTGGGCAACAGCTCAGTCATGGTAGTCGACGATCGTGACATCGGACGGCCCTCCCTCGATCCAGATAAAACAAATGCGCCATTGGTCATTGATCCTGATCGAATGCTGGCCGAAACGATCGCCTTTCAGCGCTTCAAGACGATTGCCCGGCGGCACGCGCAAATCATTCAATTTGCGTGCTTGATTGAGCAGGCGCAGTTTGCGCAGAGCCACGGCCTGAATGTCAGGCGGCAGCCTGCGGCTGCGGAGACCCGACCAGATCGATTCAGTCTCGGAGTCGGCGAAACTCCTGATCATGAAAATTTATAACGCATAACGTTATACGCTTCAATTGCCAGCGCAAGCGAAACTGGAGCAAGAAATGCTTAGGCGGCCGATCGAGCCGGGGGAAACTGTCATATGCCGATAATGAAAGTGAACCGGCGCTAAAAACGTCTTCAGAAACTGCGCACACTCGCGTCAGAGTCAGTCATCCCCCCCGCACCTGGCCGTCGCCATAGACGCGATATTTGAACGAGGTCAGCTGCTCGACGCCGACGGGTCCGCGCGCATGCATACGGCCCGTGGCGATGCCGATCTCGGCGCCGAAGCCGAATTCGCCGCCGTCGGCGAATTGCGTCGAGGCGTTGTGCAGCACGATCGCCGAATCGACCTCGTTCATGAAGCGCTGCGCCGCATCGGCGTCGCGCGTGATGATGCAGTCGGTGTGGTGCGAGCCATAGGTCTCGATGTGATCGATCGCGCCCGCTAAACCGTCGACGACGCGCGCCGCGATGATGGCGTCGAGATATTCGGCGCGCCAGTCGTCTTCGCGCGCCGGCTTCACCCGCGCGTCGGCGGCTTGGGTCGCTGCGTCGCCGCGCACTTCGCAGCCTGAATCAATCAGCATCGAGACGAGCGGCTGAAGGTGGGTCGCGGCGCAGGCCTTGTCGACGAGCAGCGTCTCCGCCGCGCCGCAAATGCCGGTGCGCCGCATCTTGGCGTTCAGCAGCACGCGTTTCGCCATTTCGAGATCGGCGTCCCTATGCACGAAGACATGCACGATGCCTTCAAGATGCGCGAAAACCGGCACGCGCGCCTCATGCTGCACGCGGGCGACGAGACTCTTGCCGCCGCGCGGCACGATCACGTCGATATTGCCGTCGAGGCCCGCCAGCATCGCGCCAACCGCGGCGCGGTCCGCCGTCGCGACGAGCGAGATCGCCGCTTCGGGAAGCCCGGCCTCCTTCAGCCCCGCGACAAGGCAGGCGTGGATGGCGGCGGACGAGCGCAGGCTCTCCGAGCCGCCGCGCAGAATCGCGGCGTTGCCGGCCTTCAGACACAGAGCGCCGGCGTCGGCGGTGACATTCGGCCGGCTTTCATAGATCACGCCGATGACGCCAAGCGGCGTCGAGACGCGCTCGATTTTCAGGCCGTTCGGGCGATCGAAACGCGCCAGAACGCGGCCGACCGGGTCCGGCAGATCGGCGATTTCCTCCAGTCCACGGGCGATCGCCTCGACGCGGGCGGGATCGAGCGTCAGCCGATCGAGGAAAGACGCCGCCGTCCCGCGCGCCTTGGCGTCGGCGACGTCGAGCGCATTGGCGGCGAGTATGGCGTTGCTCTGGCGGCGAATTTCGGTGGCGGCTGCGCGCAGCGCCTTGTTCTTGGCGTCGGCAGAGGCGAGCGCCACCGCCCGCGCCGCGGCCCGCGCGGCGCGCCCGAGCGCGACAAACGAGTCGCTCAGCGTCGCGTCTGCGCCGCCTACGTGCGGCTCGCTGCGTATAGCCTGCGTCATGGCTTTCTCACGGGACATGCTGGAGTTTCGCTAACATGGCGGCCCAGGCAAGAAAAGCCGCACTCAAGAAAAGCCGCCCTTGCGAGGCCTGTCGCGATATGAAAAAAGGCCGCATGTCCGCGCTTCAAGAGAATCCGTTCACTGGGCCCTTGGCGGCCGAATATGACGTGCTGCGGCTGATGTGTCCAAACGCCGCCACGCTCGCCAAAAAAATCGGCGACCGGGTCGCCGAATGGCGTTCCGACGCAGGGCCGCTCGACGGCTTCGAGATCGGCTGCGGAACGGGGATCAGCACGCTGGCGGCGCTCTCGGCGCGGGACGACCTCAAGCTCACCGCGATCGACAGCGCCGGCGAAATGCTCGATCAGGCGCGAACCAATCTCGCCGATTACGCGCTAGCGGGCCGCGTCGAATTTATCGAAGCCGATGCGCTGACGGCGCTGCGCGCGCTGCCCGACGCCCGCAAGGATGTCGTCATTTCGAATTACGCGATCCATAACTTCCCTGACGACTACCGTAAGGCCGTGGTTTCACAGATTTTCCGCGTCCTGAAGCCGGGCGGAATTTTCGTCAACGGCGACCGCTATGCGATGGACGACCCGGCGGCGCATCTTGCCGATACGCAAGCCGTGGTGCGGGGTTGGTTCAAGATTTTCACGAAGATGAACCGACTCGATCTGCTTGAAGACTGGATCGTGCACCTGCTGAGCGACGAATCGCCCCAGCACATCATGTATTTCGAGCCTGCTCTAGAGCAGTTGCGCGCCGCGGGCTTCGCGCCGGTCACGGTTGAATTCCGCGACGGCGTCGACACGCTGGTGACCGCGATGAAGCCTGACTTTTCAACGAAGAACGCATGTTGATCGGATAAGGTTTCCTCATCCTGAGGAGCGCCCGAAGGGCGCGTCTCGAAGGACGAGGAAACCTTCGTTCGCATCCTCTGCTTCGCCTCGCGCTTCGAGACAGCGGCTACGCCGCCTCCTCAGCATGAGGGCGTATGCGGCCAAACTCGCAGCCGCTCGCACCGCCAGTTCCCACTCTCGCTGATCATGCGCTATAGCGCGCGCCATGGACCTCGCGCTTCTCGCTCTCTTCGCCGCGCTCGTCACCGCCATTTGCCAATCCGTCACCGATCTTGGCACCAAGGCGGCGACGCGAACGGCTGATGATCGCGCCATTCTCGCCGCGCAATGGTGCGCGGGCGCTGTCCTGCTGATCGTCGCTTGTTTCGTCCTTTACCCGGGCCTGCTCAGCGCGCCGCGCGAAACGCTTGCGTCGCTGACGAGGCCTGGCTTTTGGACTCTGCTGGCCTGGTCAGGCGCGCTCAACGTCGTCGCCTATGTGCTGTACATCCGCGCCTTCCGATTGTCCGACGCGTCGCTGGTGGCGCCGCTCGTGTTGCTCACGCCCGTGCTGATGCTGTTCACCTCGCCGATCATGACCGGCGAGCACGCGCCGCCGTTGGGGATCTTCGGCGTGCTATTCACCGTGCTCGGCGTCGGCTTGCTCGACGCCGACCGGGCAAACGGACGTCGTTTCAACTTCCATGTCTTTGCGCGCGACAAGGGCGCGCGGATGATGATCGGCACGGCGGTGATCTGGAGCGTCACCGCCAATATCGACAAGCTCGGCGTCAGGGCGTCGACGCCGCTGATCTGGATCGCGGCGGTGACGATCGTCATTTCGCTGTGCGCCCTGCTCTACTGGCTTGCCGGGCGCCGGCCCGCGCCAAGCGCGTTCGATCTGCGTTACGCCATCGGCGCGGGTTCGGCGATGGCCTTCGGCAATACGTTGCAGATGTGGGCGCTGACCGTGCTGTTCACGCCCTATGTCATCGCCATTAAGCGCCTGTCGGCGCTCTTCACGGTCGTCGCGAGCGGGCGTGTGCTGAAGGAGGAGTCAAGCAGCCGGCTGCTTGGCGCAGCGGTGATGTTGCTTGGCGCAGTGATGATCGCGCTGGCGCGGGAGTAAGACGTCAATAATGATAGCGACACTGAGCAATCAGCAAGGCGCCGTCTTCGACGCGATAAACGAGGCGATGCTCGCGATCGATGCGCCGCGACCACCAGCCGCGTAAATCGCCACGTAATGGTTCCGGCTTTCCAAGCCCTTCAAAGGGCGTGCGAGCGCACTCTTTGATGAGCATATTGATGCGTTCGAGAGTCTTTTTATCCTATGTCTGCCTATAGAGATAATCGGCCCAAGCCTGCTCGGAGAAGACGAGCTACATTCAACGAGCTTGCGCTCTTTTCCACGCCCCGAGTCGAGTTCCTGGACGGCAGCGCGCAGGCGCTCGGCGTTGCACGGGCTTTTCAGAAGATGATTCGTCTCCGAAAAGCCGCTGATCGAAGATCGCGGATATACGATGTTCGGAGCATCTCGCCTTTCGGCCAGTCTAAACACGTAAGAACGATGCATCCCACGAACTTTGTGCGCCTTGAATCGCCTCGCGGCAATCAACTCTTTCCAACAGAAAAGCCAAAAGTCGATCAATGGCATAATCGTCATCGAGATGGACGAACAGCAGATGAGTCGGACATTTTTCGCCTTCGTAAGTCGGAATAGGGCTCGTTTGCTTCCAGCCTTTACCCCGACCTTTTCTCGTCTTGACCGAAACGCGCCAGCCGGCGGAAGTCTCAAAATCGTGCTCATACCGATCGCCGACCAATGAGCCGCCGAAGAGCGTCTTTCCATATATTTCGCCGAGCCAACCTACGTGCTCATTGCCCTTTAATCGATTGCCGACCGCATGCTCCGTGATGCGTTCACGGATGCGCCGCTCAATCTCGGAAAGCTGTATGAAAAGCTCAGCGAAGTCCGCCTGCAATAACTCCAGGGCCGTCGGATCAGGGGACGTCATTCGTCACTCCTCCATCTTCAGCGCGGCGATGAACGCCTGCTGCGGAATCTCGACGAGCCGAACCGGCGTATCCTCTTTCAGATTTCCTACCTCGTAGCGGCGCCGTCAAACCCGCGCCAGATGCGACTGGACGTAGACCTCGGCGAGAGGGAGGTCGAGGCCGATCGAAGCCAGATGGAGGACGCCCGCCGCGTCGACGACCTCGGGGTTTTCTGGCCACTCGCCATTCGCGTTCCGACGCAGCAGTTCGGCTTTCATGCGCGTGGAGTGCACGATCAATATTTCGACGACGCTCGGCAGCGAGGCGTAATGTGGAACGTTGTCCCATGTGTCATTGGCGTTGCCGGGCGAAAGCACTTCGATCAGCAGGACCGGATCGGGCATTGTCAGTATGCCGGGCGCGTTGGGCGCGCAGGTCACGCCGAGGTCGGGAACGCGGAAATTCCAGTCCGCGCGAAGGCGCGGCTGCACGCCCGGCGTAACATTGATCCGGCAGCCGGGGCGGTTCTCCCGCAGGTGCAAGCCGATCGCGATCGCGAGATTCGACTGGATGAGGCCGTGCGTGTCGTTCGGCGGCGCCATCGCGCGCAAGACGCCGTCGACGAGTTCATAACGCGCATTGGTTCCGTCGCCGGGCCATTCGAAAAAATCGGCGACCGTCATCAATGGCGGAAGCTTGACTTGGGCGCCGGTCATAAGGTTCTACCTATTGTGAGCGTTGCCGGACCGTCAAACGCCAACGAATCGGGGATAGGATCGCCGTTCGAGGCGAGAGTTTCTATGAAAACCGCCAGAGCCTCCTCGGCGTTTTGCACAGCGGCTTCGTAAGTCTCGCCCCAGGTCTGGCAACCGAGCAAGGACGGAAAATAGGCAAGGTAGCCGCCGTCGGTCTCGTGGCGCTCGATGACGAGGGGATAGGCGAGGGTCTTCAGCATAGAACGTTCATATAGCAGGGTCGTGGATTTCGACCAAAGGCGATAGATGGTTCCGCTACGCGTTCGGCCGATCGCCGCGGCGAGGAGGTCCTGACGCCCTACTCCTCCATTTTCAGCGCCGCGATAAACGCCTCCTGCGGAATCTCGACGCGGCCGAACTGGCGCATCTTCTTCTTGCCTTCCTTCTGCTTCTCCAGGAGCTTGCGCTTGCGGGTCACGTCGCCGCCATAGCATTTCGCCGTGACGTCCTTGCGGAAGGCGCGCACCGTTTCGCGGGCGATGATCTTGCCGCCGATCGCCGCCTGAATCGGCACCTGGAACATATGCGGCGGGATCAGCTCCTTTAATTTCTCGCACATCTGCCGGCCGCGTCCGTCGGCGCGCGTGCGATGCACGAGCATGGAGAGCGCGTCGACCGGCTCGGCGTTGACGAGAATGCTCATCTTGACGAGATCGCCGGCGCGATAGTCGGTGATCTGATAATCGAAGGACGCATAGCCCTTCGAGATCGACTTCAGCCGGTCATAGAAGTCGAACACCACCTCGTTGAGCGGCAGATCGTACACAGCCATGGCGCGCTTGCCGACATAGTTGAGATCGACCTGCACGCCGCGCCGGTCCTGACAGAGTTTCAGCACCGAGCCGAGATAGTCGTCGGGCGTCAGGATGGTCGCCCGGATCCAGGGCTCGTTGATCTCCTCGATCTTCACGACATCCGGCATGTCGGCGGGATTGTGCAGCTCGATCTCGTCGCCGTTCGTCAGCGTGATCTTGTAGATGACCGACGGCGCCGTCGCGATGAGATCGAGATCGAATTCGCGCTGCAGCCGCTCCTGGATGATTTCGAGATGCAGCAGGCCAAGAAAGCCGCAGCGGAAGCCGAAACCGAGCGCGGCGGAGGTCTCCATTTCGTAGGAGAAGCTGGCGTCGTTGAGGCGCAGCTTGCCGATCGCCGCGCGCAAATCCTCGAAGTCGGCGGCGTCCACCGGAAACAGTCCGCAGAACACCACGGGCTGCGCCGGCTTGAAGCCCGGCAGCGCCTCGGCGGTCGGCTTCTTGTCGTCGGTGATCGTGTCGCCGACGCGCGTATCCGCCACCTGCTTGATCTGCGCCGTGATGAAGCCGACTTCGCCGGGACCAAGCGACGCGACATCCTGCATTTTGGGACGAAAGACGCCGATCTTATCCACTTCGTAATGGGCGTCGGCCGCCATCATCTTGATCTTCTGGCCCTTCTTCAGGGTTCCATCGAAGATTCGCACCAGCACGACGACGCCGAGATAAGCGTCATACCAGCTGTCGACGAGCAGCGCCTTCAAAGGCGCCTTCTCGTCGCCATTTGGCGGCGGCAGGCGCGTGACGATCGCCTCGAGCACGTCGGGAATGCCGATGCCGGTCTTGGCCGAAATGAGCACCGCGCCCGAGGCGTCGAGCCCGATGACCTCCTCGATCTGCTCCTTGATGCGGTCGGGCTCGGCCGCCGGCAGATCGATCTTATTCAGGACGGGAACGATCTCATGGCCGGCGTCGATGGCCTGATAGACATTGGCGAGCGTCTGCGCTTCGACGCCCTGAGAGGCGTCGACGACGAGCAGCGAGCCTTCGCAGGCCTTCAGCGAGCGGGACACCTCATAGGCGAAGTCGACGTGGCCCGGCGTGTCCATCAGATTGAGGACGTAATCCCTGCCGTCCTTGGCCTTGTAGTTGAGGCGCACCGTCTGCGCCTTGATGGTGATGCCGCGCTCGCGCTCGATATCCATCGAATCGAGCACCTGCTCGACCATGTCGCGCGCGGCGACCGTCCCTGTCTCCTGAATGAGCCTGTCGGCCAAGGTCGATTTGCCGTGGTCGATATGCGCGACAATCGAGAAATTGCGGATGTTTTCGATCTTGTGGGCGGTCATGTGCGCGGGGATAGCAGCGCCCGCCAAGGAATGAAAGGGCGCGTCAGCCCGCGCCCGGCGCCATTTCGAACGCAGGGCACCCCAGGGCGCGCGACGGAGCCTTCTGGAAGGCTATTTCTTCTCCATCCGCGCCTCGAGCTCCGCCTTGCCCTTGTTAAAAAGCTCGATAGCCTTGGGCACGGCCCAGCGGATGAAGGCGTCCGCCGCCTTCACGGCCATGCAGCCGACCTGGGTCACGAGCGAGACCGTCTTGTCGAACCAGGGCAAAGCCGCGCTGTCGGCGGGAATCTTGCCTCTTACCCAGGCGACGCCATCCCTGGTCTTTTCCGAGATGAGGCTCCACAGCACGACGGCGGGATCGGATGAGGGCGCGGTGGCGATCGCGTGGCGCAGCCGCACGACCTCCGCCGCAGCCTCGTCGGCCCGGCGAATGGCGGCCTCGAGCTGCCGGGAGGTCTCAAGCGCTTTCGTCGACGCCCCGGCGTTCTCCGCGGCGAGGCGGTCGCGCTCCGCGGTCATCGCCGCCAGGCTGTCGCGAACATCGTCGCGCTCCTTGGCGTAGGCGTTCGCCTTCGCGACGATCTCGGACTTCTCGAAAATCTGCCGGTCGCGCTCCATGCGCGTCGCTTTGAGCTGCTCCTGCAGATTGGTCAGTTCGGAGCGGGAAACCGTATCTTCGGGTTGCGATGAAGTTTCTTCGGACATGGCCGCCTCCTTTGAGGAGAGGATGGCTCGCGATGTGCGAACGGGTCGCGCGAGCAAAAACGGAATGGCCTCGGTGGCGGTTCGGCCTCAAAATCGCGCGCCAAGCGCGACCATGTTTAGTGTCAAAAAACTGATTCTGCAAAACCGGCGCAGCGGCGCGGCTATTGCACACTGTACCCCCGTGGATTGGCTGTTACTGCGCGCGACCGGCGGCGGACTGCGCGCGCTGCGCCGCCGAGAGGCAGTCGCGCGGCGCCGCCAGACATTTATCGCGCGCCGCGCCGGCGAGCGCGTCGCCACCGGCGCGAATCAGCGCGGATGCTTTCTCGATAGCGTCCTGTACGAGGCCAGCCGCGTGCTGCGGCGCTGATGCGCGGACGGCTGCGCTTTTCGGCGCAACTGGCGCGTGATCAGACCGCCATTGCAGGGCGACGCAGACGAGGAGAATGCAAATCGCGCATTTGGCGAGAAAAACCAACACTTGTCTCCATCTGGGAAAGCGGTTTTCTTTGTATGTGATGTCGCCGCCAGGTTGAGCCTTCGTAAACGCTCCATCGATTCTTTCCCTGAAAGTTACGGCAATAAAATGCAAACCATGTCGATGCGTCGCCGAGCAACGGGGGAAGCTTTCGCATCGGCTTAGCGGCTGCTTAAGGACGCCCTGCTATCGCTATTGCCGATAGGGAGCGTAGGCCTTGAGTAGCATCGCCGAGGACAGCCACGACCGGTCTTGCGTGGACGCCGCATTGCATGAGCGGGTCGCCGGACGACCGGTGGAAGAGGCGCGTCATCGGGCGTTCATTATTGCTCGGCTCGTCGTCGCCGCCTGTGTCCTGCTCTCGGCGCCGCTGTTTCTCTTCTTCCGCGGCGCGCCGACGACAAGCGACTGCGTCCTTTTCCTGCTCGCGCAGATCCCGCTCGCCTCCGTGATCGTGTTGTCGCGCGCGGGAGATTTGCGCATCGCGCGGAGCCTCTCGATCGGCGGCTGGCTCGCGATGGCGACGGCCATCCACGCGCTGACGCCGGGCTACGACGCCTTTTCAATCGCGCTGCTGCTCGTTGCGCTCGTCGAGGCTGCCCTGGCGCCCGACGTCGGAACGGTCATTGTCATAGAAGTGGTCGCCATCGCCGCCCTCGCGCTGACAGCCGGTCTCAATCTGCGGGCGCCGCGCGAACTGCTGACGGAACATGCAACGACGACCATGCTTCTCGGAGCGCCGCTATTTCTCTATATCGCCGCTCTCGTCTTCGGCGCCGTCCGGGTCGAGCAGGCTCGCGCCCGCGCCGAAGCGCGCAATGACCGCGACCTCATGCTCCTGACAGGCGCCGTTGGCGACATCCTGCTGCACCTCGATCGCGCCGGCTTCGTCAAAGCGGTCCTGGGGGGCGGGCGCCACGTCTTTGATCTCAAGCGCGATCTGATCGGCCGCGAATTCTTCCAGCGTATTCACGTCGCCGACCGGCCGAGCTTCCTCAAGGCGGTCTCCGACGCCGTCGACGGCAAGGCGGTGGCGACCGCAGCCGTTCGCGTTCAGGTTGGCGTTGCGCGCAATGCCGCCAGCGAATTCGTCGCGCCCGTTTTCAACTCTTTCGAGGCGCGCGTGCGCCGCGCTCAATCCAACGGCGAGGAAGGCGCGGCGGAGGCCGTCCTCTGCGCCCTGCGAGACGTAAACGCCACGCTCGAAGCCGATATCGCGCTTGCGGCGGCTCACGCGGCGGCCGAGCGCGCCGCAACCAGCAACGTGCGCCTTCTCGCCAATGTCAGCCACGAGCTGCGCACGCCGCTCAACGCCATCATCGGCTTCTCCCAAATGTTGGCGACCGACGAGATTGCGCCTTCCGAACCCGCCAAACAGCGGGAATATGCGTCAATCATCAGCGACTCCGGCCACCATCTGCTCGAGATCGTCAACTCCATCTTGGACATGTCCAAGATCGAATCCGGCGCCATGGAAATCGCCGTTGAGACTTTCGCTCTGCAGACGCTCGCCGATCAGTGCTGCGACATGATGCAGCTGAACGCCGATCAGTCGGGCGTGACGCTCGCGCGCGAATATGCCGAAGCCCTTAGCGAGATCGTCGCCGACAAACGCGGCTGCAGGCAGATCCTGATCAACCTGCTCTCTAACGCACTGAAATTCACGCCGCGCGGCGGCACAGTCAAGCTGCTGCTTCAGGCCGAAGGAAATCACGTCGTCGTCATCGTCGCCGACGACGGGGCAGGCATCGCCGCAGGCGATCTTGCGCGGCTCGGCGATCCCTTCTTTCAGGCGCGCGCGTCGCTTGAACGCGGCCATGAGGGGACGGGCCTCGGCCTTTCCGTAGTGCGCGGACTCGTGGGTCTGCACGGCGGCTCGATCGCCATCGAAAGCGGACTGCAGGCCGGCACGACGGTTTCCGTGCGCCTGCCGCTCGACTGCCGTAACAGCGGCGCTACCTGCGCTCCGGCAAGAATCGCAACGATCGCGCGACTTGGCGCGCCGCCAAGCGCGGCCGTCGTCGTCGGCGTAGAACCAGCAACGGTGAAGAAAATTGCGTGACGCCTCGCTCTACGCCTCTCGCTTTCAGGCTTCCCCCGCCGATCGCGCCCCGCCGCGCGACGGACGGCGCAATGGTCGTCGCTCAGTCCTTGCGCGCGTGTTCGGCGCGAAGCGGATCGGCGTCATGCTTATCCTCGGCATCGCCGCCGTGGCCGCGATCGGCGTGCCCATGAACGCGCTGTTCCTCCAGGACGGACGACATCCGGCGCCGCTCTTCTCGTCTCCGCCTTCGAACGCGGTCCTGGGCGCGCCGACGCCGCCGGCGCGACGGCCGGCCGTGATTGAATCCGCGCGGATCGAGCGAGACGCGAATGTCCCCGCGCGCGCCACGCCGAAAGACCTCATCGCCAGCAAGATCGAAAAGCTTGACGTCGCCAAAAGCCCCGACTGGGGCAAGGTCGCGCCGGCGAAAGCGGATCCGCCGCACGCCGCGGACAAGAAGCGGGACGCGATCGGCCTGCTGATCGTCGGCGAGCCGCCACCGATTAAGGCAAGCGCCGACAAGGCCAACAAAGCCGACAAGGCGGCCAGCGCCGACAAGACTGCGCCTGTCGACAAGAACGTTCTTTATGCGCAGCGCGCGCTCCTGAAGCTCGGCTACGTGGTGCGCCCCAACGGCGTTCTCAGCGGCGCGACGCGCCATGCTTTGGAGAAGTTCGAGGGCGACGCCGGCCTTCCGGTCAAAGGCCGGATCACGCCGAAATTGCTGCAGCAGCTCGCGGCGCGCTCCCACGTCCCGCTCCCTTGAGCCGCGCGCGTTCGACAATCACGCCGCTCAAGCGCTAGTTTGCGCCCATGCGACTGAGGTCCGACATATTCGTCTCCGCGCTGATCCGCCGGGCTGAGGTGCAAGGCGCGGTCGCCATGCTGCGCCGGCGCGGGGCCGCCGAGGCCGGCGCGATTTTTGTCAAGCTTGATCGGCTTGACGGGCGCGCCGCGGTCTATGGCCCTGCCCCGCAGAGCGAAGAGCCGCCGGAGGGAGTCGATCGGCTGTTCGCGCGCGTCCACGCCGGCGACTGGCTCGATCCGGCGGACGCCGAGCAGAGGCTCAAGCGCGAGATCATGTTCGACCCGGACCTTTGGATCGTCGAGATCGAGGATCCCGACGGCCGCGTGTTCGTCGACCTCGCCGCTTAGAGAACTCGCTCCAACATTTCGATTTTGAGCAATTCCTTATCGATCACGTGATTCCTTGCGATCGGGAAGCGCTCTAAGCGGATTGATCGAATTTGCGCGATGGCCGCGCCAATGACTGCTGCGGCGCCGCGCGGCGGCGCGTCAGCGCGCCCGGATCTTCTCGCGCCGCACGGCGAGAATTCTCACGCTCCGATCGCGCCGCGCCGGTCATTGCGCCCACGATGCGCGCCGCCGCCCGCTGCGGCGTCGAGCGCATCACGCCGAGCAACATCCGCACGACCTCGACGTCATGGGCAATGCCAGGCTCGGCGCAAAGAAAAATGCGCGTCGCCGATTCGAGCGGGACGCCGATCGCGTTGAGCGCCAGAGCGAGCGCCTCCCCGAGATGATCGACGACGAGCGCGCGCGCCCGATCCTTTCGGCACTCGAGCGCCTCGGAGAGGAGCGCGGCCATCGCCTTGCGATCATGGCGTTGCGCCGCGGCTTCCAGTTTCTCGACGAGAGCGCCGTCGGCGCGAAGCGGCGCTTCGGTCGCGCCGCTCGCCAATATTTGGCGGCAGGCGTTGAGCACGATGGCCGTGCGCTCGAGCCGGTTCGCCGCAAGGAAAAGCGGTTCTGGATCGAGGTCCAGGTCGTCGCGATCGAGCAACATGCGCGCGAGCGTCAGATCATCGCGCGCCGCCAGGACCAATGCGCGCCGGGACGCCGAATCAAAATGCGCGGCGAGATTGCCGGCGAGCGCGCGAAGCACCTCGCTCTCGGGACGCGAGGCAAGCGCCAGCATCGTCTCCCGATCGAGGTCGCGACGGCGGGCGACGGCCGCCGCGAATTGCGCCGGCCCCTGCTCGGCGGTGGCGATCATGTCCCGCTGCGCGAGCTTAGGCGCGAATTGAAAGGCAAGCGCGGCCGCAGCGCCGCCCTTGTCGAAAAGACGCGCGAAAATCGAGGCGGGCGTTTCGGGATGAAAGCAGAGCGGCAGCGCCGCGCGCGCCACTGTTTCTGCATCGACAATGTCGATGAGCCCGAGCGCGAGCTGTTCGAACTGCCGAATGTCGGCCATCGGATGCATCGATCGCTCGACAAACTGATCGACGACCGTCCGAAGCAGCGACGCGTCGACCGTCCGACGCTGTTCCCTATCGGCGCCCATCACTTCACCGCTCAAACTCTTACGCAACTCGCAGAAAATTTAGCATCCGGTCGTTGACGGAGCATTAACCCTCGCCAATTCCTAATCGTCAGGGACGGCTGATTCATCGTCGGCGGAACGAGCTTGGAGAAATCGCCATGGGGAAGGTCATCGCCTTCCAGCCGCGCACGAGGGGGGCGTCGATACGCAACGACGTGCAGCAGCGCGACGCGCAGATCCTATTCTTTCTCGGCGTGCGCTATGTGCGGGTGGACGACGCTCTCGTCAATGAAGCGGCGAAGCCCGCTCCGGAATCATGCGGCGCGCCGCCGGGCGGCGGCAAGCGCAGGCGCCGGGTCCGCGCCTGACCTCAGTCGGCAAGAACGAGCGCCCAATAGACCTTATATTTCGCCCCGGCCGCGTACGCCGTCGCGATGCCCATCCGCTTCACCCGCTTATCCAGCATGCGCGCATTATGCGGCGCGGAATCGCGCCAGCCGGAAAAAGCCTCCGCCAGCGTGCGATAGCCCGCCGATACGTTCTCCACGGCGGCCGGCGTTTGAACGCCTGCGCCGGCGAGGCGGTCGCCGAGTTCGCCGCGCGCCGCAAGATCCCCACTTTGCGCCATGTCCCGCGCCTGCGTCTCCGCGACGCGCTGCAGCCCGTCATCCAGCGTCAGAGCGCCGAGCCCGCTGTTGCGTCGATAAAGCGAGATCATGTCGCGCGCCGTCACGGGATCGACGCGCGCGCCGGCCGCCGCCAGAGAGCGATACATCGGCGGCTCTGACTCCGCCGCCGGGCTCGCCGGCTCGGGCCCGGCGTTGCAGCCGGCAAGCATGCCGAGCGCCAGGAGAATGGCGATGCGAGGAAGAGGCGACGGAAACATTAAGCGCATCTCGCTCCTCATTCTTTGAGAAACAGTGAATGGCGAGGAGTTACTTTGCTTGCGCGTCGTCCGACGTCGCGGCGTCCTCGTTAGAGGCCTCGGACCGTTCGGTTTGCTCATCTTCGCTCTTGTCGCGCGTCCGATTGGCCTCGACTGCAAGGGCGCCCGCGGCGGCAGCGGCAGCGAGTTCCGTGAACTGTGGCATGTGAACGATCGTCTGCGCCGCCGCTGCAGCCAGGCCGATCGAAATCTCGGCCTCATTGAGCCGCTGATAAAGATCGAAGTGCAGATCGCTGCGCACGCGCACGGACTGCTCGACGTCCTCGACGTAGCACCAAAGTTCGAATTTGAAGGCGTTCGCCTCTATGCCGAGAAACATCACCTGTGGCGCGGGGATTCGCAAAACGCCTTCCTGCGCGCGCGCAGCGGCAAGAAGAACGTCGCGCATCTTTTCCGGATCGACGCCGGCATGGGGCGAAATGGCGATCTTGATGCGGCCGACCTTGTCGCCGCGCAGCCAATTCTTCACCACGCCCGCGACGAGATTCGAATTCGGCACGATCATCGTCGCGCGATCGAAGGTCTCGATCTCGGTGGAGCGGACATTGATGCGTTTGACATAGCCCTGCTCGTCGCCGACCACGACCCAGTCGCCGACGCGAATGGCGCGCTCCCAGAGCAGGATGAGGCCGGAAACGAAATTGTTGACGATCGATTGCAGGCCAAAGCCGATGCCGACCGAGAGGGCGCCGGCGACGATCGCGAGTTTTTCGAACCCGAGCCCGACATAGGACAGTGCGAGCGCCGCCGCGAAAATGAAGCCGGCGTAGCCGAGCGTCGCGCTGATGGAGTTGCGCAAACCGAGATCGAGCCGGGTGAGCGGCAGAAAACGCGTGTCGAGCCAGCGCCGCAGTCCCTGCGTTGCGGCAAGCGCCGCGGCGAAGAGCAGCATCGCCACAAGCGCGCTCGAAGGGGAGATCGTGACGTCGCCGATCTTGAAGGAAACGAACGCCGAGCGAACATTGCCCAGGAAATCGCCCGACTCATAGCCGAGCGGCGCGAGCGCCACCAACGCCGCGGCGAGGAAACAGAGCAGCGTGACAATGCCGGACAGGAGCACGGCGAGCGGCGCGAGCTGCTCACGGCGCACGCCAAGACCGCTGATCATTTTACGACCGAGGATACTCGTCGGCGCAAGCGCCGCCTCGATGCCGCCGCGCGAAAGAGTGACGACGACATACAGGATGGCCAGGACCGCCGCCGTCCAGCCGATCTGCAGAATGACGAAATTGGCGAAAGTGACATAGCCGGCCGCGCACGCCCCCACGAGCACGAGCACGATAAGAGCGCCGAAGAAACGCGCGGCGCTCATCCAGTCGCGGCCCTCGGGGGTGGCGACAGCGGCGCCCTCCTCGATTTCGACTCGGCTTGGCAGACTGAAGAGGGCGATGGCGATGAGCGCCGCGACGATCATAACGCCGAGGCCGCGCGTCACGATCACGAGAGAAAGTCCTCCCTGCACCGACTCTTCCAATTGCTCCAGGAAGCGTGCTGCGGAAAGAGTCAGCGCCGCCAGCGTGACGAGTTGCGTGAGACGTTTCGCAAGCCGATCGCCGGGATCGATCAGCCGCCAGTTCGGATGCGAGGGAGCAAGAACCGCGCGCGCGATGGCGTAGGCGAAAGCGATTCGCGCCACGCCCTCGACGAAGCGTCGCCAGATCGGTTCGAGCGCGGCGTCGATAAGGTCGTAGGCGTCGAAGGCGAGGCTTAACGCTCCGACCGCCGCGACCGGCGCGGCCGCGATGACGAGCGCCGTCCGTCCGGCGGCGGCGGCCTTGCGCAAAGGCGTCGGAGCGGACTCGTCCTCGGAACGCCGGGCGACACGCCGCGCCATGAAGAGCGCCAAGGCGACGCTCGCCGCGATCAGAAAAATCACGGCGAAAAACTGCGCGCGTCGGCCGCTGTTGAGGCGATCTACGACATTCGCCGCTCGGTCGGAAAGAAAGCTCGCGGAATCGCTGATCGCGGCGGGCGCGCCGTCGAGCGCGGCCCACCACAGCGAAGGCGAGAATAGACCGTTCGTGCGCAGAAATAGATTCTTCGCAAAGAGTCCGCGCTGGCGCGCGACAATCGTTACGGCGACCTGCCGGGTCTCGAGCAACATGGCGCGCGCCCGTTTCAGAGTCGCATCGACAGCGTCGTAAAGACGACGCTGCTCTTCGAGTTCGGCGTCAGCGCTGACGCGCGCGGCCGCGTCGGGAGAATCGGCTCCGTTCGGCGTCGCTTCGGGCGCGGCGACCGGAGGCCCTCTCGCCGGCGGCGGCTTCGCGACGCCGTTCTTTACAGCGGGTTTGCCCGGCGGCTTGGGCTCCGCCGGCTTCTCGGTCGCTTTCGGAGCCTCTTTTGGCGGCTCCTGGGGTTTTGCGGCGGCGGGCGCAAGCTCCTTCAACCGCGCTTCGATCGCGGCAAGGCGCGGCGTCAGCTTTTCGATCGTTTCTTCCAGTTCTTGGGGCAAGGGTTCGATACGCGCGCGCAGACTGCGCAGCATGGCGTCGGAAAGCTCGGGCTGCTCAAGCGCCTTCTGCACCTCGTCCAGCGTGGCGCGCGCGCGATCGAGCCGCGCGTTGAACTGTTCGATCGAAGCCGGCGCTTCGTCGGCGCGCAGTCCGGGGGCGGCGAGCGTCGCAATCAGGATGGCGATCAGGAGCGTCAGTATGCGCACATGCGTTCCTTGAGTGGAGCGGGCCGATCAAATCGGTTCGAGCACGCGGGCGAAAGGTCAATCTTGCGGCGGTTCGAGTTCGTCGCGGTAGGACCGCTTGTCGCCGTTCCGGTCGACCACGGTCCATCCCCTCTGCCCGTCCGGCGCGGCGGCGCCCTCAGCGACCCGCGCCTTGCCGAACCCGCCGGGGATGTCGAGCACATAGGCCGGCAGCGCAACGCTGGTCACGCGGCGCGAGAGCTCTGCGTAGATTCGCCTGCCCGCCGCCAGGCTGAGCCGAAAATGCGCGGTCCCCGGCGCGAGATCTGGGTGGTGCAGATAATAGGGCCGAATGCCCAAACCTGCCAAATCGCGCATCAGCGGCTCCAAGACGTCGACATTGTCATTGACGCCCTTGAGCAGCACGGTCTGGGAGAGAAGGACTGCGCCTGCCTCGTGCAGCTGAGCGATCGCCGCGCGCGCCGGCTCGGTCAATTCGCGCGCATGATTGACATGCAAGGCGACGAAAAGCGTCTTGCCGCTTTCGCGAAGCGCGGCAAGCCGATCGCGTGTCACGAGATCGGGCGCGACCGTCGGCGCGCGCGTATGGACGCGTAACAGCCGCACATGCGGGATCTCGGCGAGGCGGCGCGACACGGCGCCGAGGCGACGGGCCGACAGCATCAAAGGATCGCCGCCAGTGAGGATCACTTCGAAAATCTGTGGTCGCCGCGCGATGTAGTCGAGCGCCGCCGCGACATGACGCTCGGGCAGCAGATCGCCTTTGCCGCGGCCGACCGTCTCGCGCCGGAAACAAAAACGGCAGTAGACGGGACAGACGGACAGCAGCTTCAAGAGCACGCGGTCGGGATAGCGATGCACGAGCCCTGGCAGCGGCGAATGCGCGTCGTCGCCGATCGGATCGGCGCGTTCCTGCGGCGTCGTCGCGGCCTCGCGAAGATCGGGGATAAACTGTCGCGCAATCGGGTCATTCGGATCGGCGCGGTCGATCAGCGTCACGACTTCCGGCGTGACGGCGATGCTGTAGCGCTGCGCCACCTGATCGAGACCGTTGACCTCGCTCATGAGGCGCGCGTCAACCAGATCGGCGATCGAGGTAAGCGTGCGCGACGGCGCGCGCATGAGCGCAGCTGCGTTTTGATCCAGCGGCAAGCGTTTCTCCGCCGCGCAAGCGTTCTCTCTCCCGCGAAGCGGGGGAGAGTTGGAGAGGGGGCGATGCGGTGTGCGCTCGGCTCGAATATATTCCCCCTCCCTTACCCTCCCCCGCTCCGCGGGAGAGGGAGGCGTCAAGCGTTCCGCGAAAAACTCATCCGCGCGGTCCGTTATTGCTTCGCCCCGCGCGCGGCGCGCTTCGCCAGCGTGCGCAGCCGCAGCGCGTTGAGCTTGATGAAGCCTTCCGCGTCGCGCTGGTCGTAGGTTCCGCCTTCCTCGAAGGTGACAAGGTCCTGATCGTAAAGCGACCAGGGGCTTTCGCGACCGACAAGCGTCGCCGAGCCCTTGTAGAGCTTGATGCGCACCCTGCCCGTAACATGCTCCTGGCTCTTGTCGATCGCGGCCTGCAGCATCTCGCGCTCCGGCGCGAACCAGAAGCCGTTATAGATCAGTTCGGCGTAGCGCGGCATCAGCTCGTCTTTGAGATGCGCGGCGCCGCGGTCGAGCGTCAGGCTCTCGATGCCGCGATGCGCGACGAGCAGAATCGCGCCGCCGGGCGTCTCATACATGCCGCGCGACTTCATGCCGACGAAGCGGTTTTCGACGAGATCCAATCGCCCGATGCCGTGAAGACGCCCCAGCTCATTGAGCTTGGCGAGAAGCGCCGCAGGCGAAAGCTTGACGCCGTCCACGGCGACGGCGTCGCCCTTCTCGAAGTCGATCGTGACATATTGCCCTTCATTCGGCGCATCTTCGGGATTGCCGGTGCGCGAATAGACGTAATCGGGCGTCTCGTTGGTCGGATCTTCGAGCACCTTGCCTTCCGAAGACGTGTGCAGAAGATTGGCGTCGGTCGAGAACGGCGCTTCGCCGCGCTTATCCTTGGCGATCGGGATCTGGTTCTTTTCGGCGAAGGCGATGAGATCGGCGCGCGAGACGAAGTCCCATTCGCGCCAGGGCGCGATCACGGTGATATCGGGCTCGAGCGCGTAATAGCCGAGTTCGAACCGCACCTGGTCGTTGCCCTTGCCGGTCGCGCCATGGCAGACCGCGTCGGCGCCCATTTTGCGCGCGATCTCGATCTGCTTCTTGGCGATGAGCGGACGCGCGATCGAGGTGCCAAGCAGATAAAGCCCCTCATATTGGGCGTTGGCGCGGAACATCGGGAAGACGTAATCGCGCACGAATTCTTCGCGCAGATCTTCGATGAAGATGTTTTCAGGCTTCACGCCCAGAAGCAGCGCCTTCTCGCGCGCGGGCTCGAGCTCCTCGCCCTGACCGAGATCGGCGGTGAAGGTGATGACTTCCGCGCCATAGGTCGTCTGCAGCCATTTCAGAATGATCGAGGTGTCGAGCCCTCCGGAATAGGCGAGGACGACGCGTTTGATTTCTTTTTTCTGGCGGGTCATTTTGGCTCTGGCTCGGCGGGGGCGATTGCGCGCGGACTATAGGCGCCGCGGGCCCGAGCGCAAGGCGGCGCGACGCGGCCCACGTCCGCGCAGGAGAAACGGCGTGAAGCGAACATTCGCCCTGGCGGGCGTCCTTTCTTTCCTGGGGCTGACGGGCCTGTGCGCGCAAACCGACCAGCGCGTATGGACGCTCGGCGGACTGGAGGAGAAAAACGCCGACAGCATCTATCTTGGCTATGGGGTGCCGGAGAGCGACGACAGCCTTGGGAGCTTCACCTGCGCGCCAGGGAGCGGCTTGGTCAAAATCTGGATCGCCGAAACCAGCGACAAGCTTAAAGCGGGAGACAAGGCGACGGCGATCCTTTCCGTCGGCGAAAAGACGGCGAAGGTCGCCGGCAAGCTCGTCCCCAATGAAGAAGCCGGCGTGCCGAGCTTCGAAGGGCGGCTGCCGGCGAAAGACCCGATCTTCGCGGCGATGGCCGGCGGGGAAACGCTCGCCATCGCCATCGGCGGGGCGAAGCGCACGGCGCCCCTCGCCGACGCGACGGAGAAATTCAAGAAATTCGCCGCGGCCTGCGCCAAGCGCTAAAGCCTCGTTTTTTACGTCGGAGCCCCCTAAATTGACGCAATGAGCAGCCGTTCGACGAAAAACCCCTCACGGTCCAAGGTCGCCGGCCTGACCCCCGCGCGCCGCCGAGCGCTCGACATTCTCACGCAAGCGAACCGGCCGGTCGGCGCTTATGAGATGATCGACCTCATGGCCGACGAAGAGGGCAAGCGGCCCGCGCCCGTCTCCGTCTATCGCGCGCTCGGCTATCTCATGGACAACGGCCTCGCGCATCGGCTTGCGTCAAAAAACGCCTATATCGTCTGCGGCCACGCGCATGAGGCCGAGGAGCCGGTGGTTTTCATCATCTGCGAGCAATGCGGCGAGGTGAAAGAGGCGACGTCGCCAGGCTTCGCCCGCGAACTCGCGGCGCTCGTCGGGGCGGCGCATTTCAGCGCCCGCACGCGCGTCGTGGAAATCGCCGGGCGCTGCGCCCGATGCGAAGGCAAATAGCGATGGCCGGCGCCACGCGCTGGCTTGCGCCGCTCCTCTTTTTCATCGCCTCGCTGGCCTTTGCGGCGGCGAACTATCCGCCGCTGACCGGTCGAGTGGTCGATCAAGCCGATATCATTGCCCCTTCGACGAAAAGCGCGATCGAGACAAAGCTGAAGGAACTCGAGGATAAATCCGGCATTCAGCTCGTCGTGGCCTCGGTCAATTCGCTGGACGGGCTGGACGTCGAAACCTATGCCAATGGCCTGTTTCGCGCATGGAAGCTCGGTGAAGCAAAAAAGAACAATGGCGTTCTTTTCCTTGTCGCGCCGAACGAGCGCAAAATGCGCATCGAAGTCGGCTACGGCCTGGAAGGAACGCTCACCGACGCGCTGTCGAAGATCATTTTGACGAGCGCGGTGGCGCCGCGATTCAAAGCGCGAGACTATGGCGCCGGGATCGAGCGCGGCGTCGAGGGGATCATCGAAGTGCTCTCTGGCGATTCCGCCGAATGGACGAAACGCGCGCGAGGGCCGCAGTCCACGACCTTCGATGAGCTTTCCCCGCTCATTTTTTTCGCCCTGTTTCTGTTCATCGTGGTCTGGATGGCGCGTAGCGCGCGCGGCCGGCAACCGTACGACCGGCGCTACAGGCGCGGCGGACCGCCGATCATCGTGCTGCCCCCGAGCGGCGGCTTCTGGGGGGATGATTCCAGCGGCGGGTGGAGAGGGGGAGGCGGTTTTGGAGACGGCGGCGGCTTTTCCGGCGGCGGCGGCTCGTCCGGCGGCGGCGGCGCTTCGGGGGATTGGTGATGCAGCTCACGGCGGACGACTTCGAGCGCATCGCGGAGGCTATTCGTCGAGCCGAAGAAAAAACCTCCGGCGAGATCGTCTGCGTGCTGGCGCGCCGCTCATCCGATTACGCCTTCGTGCCGCCGCTCTGGGGCGCATTTATCGCGCTAGCGTCGCCTTGGCCCATGCTGCTTTTCACCGAAATTTCGCCTCGTGAGATTTTTGCGGCGCAGATCGCCATCTTTATCGTTGCGACGCTCGTCGTTTCATGGGGACCGGTGCGCTTTTTCTTGACGCCGCGCGCCGTGAAGCGCGCCCGCGCCGCGCGCGAGGCGATCGAGCAATTTTTCTCGCGCGGCGTTTCGGCGACCAAGGCGCGCATGGGCGTGCTCATATTCGTTTCTTTCGCAGAGCGTTATGCGCGCATTGTCGCCGACGAGGCCATCGCCGCAAAGATCAGTAATGACGAATGGCAGGGCGCGCTGGATCTGCTGCTGGAAGACATACGGCGCGAGAGAGCAGCGGACGGCTTTGTCGCGGCGATCGAGGAATGCGCGCGACTCTTGGCGAAACATGCGCCGCCCGGCGCGAGCGGCGACGAACTGCCGGACAAGATTTACGTGATGTAGCGGGCCGCGCCCCTTAGCCGGGCGGCCTATCCGTCGCCCGCGCTCAGCAGGCCTTTCGTTCGCGCGCGACTTCCCGCCAGCCAATGTCGCGGCGGCAAAACCCGCCCGGCCAATCGATGAGGTCGACCGCCGCATAGGCGCGCGCTTGAGCCTCGGCGACGCTTCCGGCCATCGCGGTGACATTCAGCACGCGCCCGCCGGCGGCGAGCAGGCGTCCGCCTTCCTCGCGCGTGCCGGCGTGGGTGATGGTGACGCCCTCGACGGCTTCGGCGCTTTCCAAATTGCGGATTTCCGAGCCGGTCATCGGCGTTCCCGGATAGTTTTTCGCCGCCAGCACCACCGTCAGCGCCGCGAACGGCGAAAACCGCGGTCGCTGCTGAGGCAATTTGCCCCGCGCGGCGTCAAGCATCAGCTCGAGAAGATCGCCCTCGAGACGGGGCAGAATGACTTGCGCCTCGGGGTCGCCGAAACGGCAATTGTATTCGATGAGCTTTGGCCCCTCCTGCGTCAGCATGAGTCCGGCGTAAAGCACGCCCTTGAAGGGCGCGCCCTTGTCGCGCATGGCGCGCATCGTCGGCTCGATGATCTCGGCCATCACGCGCGCTTCTATTTCTGGCGTCACCACTGAAGCCGGCGAATAGGCGCCCATGCCGCCTGTGTTCGGCCCGGCGTCGCCCTCGCCGACCCGCTTATGATCCTGCGCTGTCGCGAAAGGCAGCGCGCGAACGCCGTCGCAGATTGCAAAGAACGACGCCTCTTCGCCTTCGAGACGTTCCTCGATGACCACCTCCGCGCCCGAGAGGCCAAACGCGCCCCCGAACATCGCCTGCGCGGCGCGCTCCGCTTCCGTCAGCGTCCCAGCCACGACGACGCCTTTGCCGGCGGCGAGTCCGTCGGCCTTGACGACGATCGGCGCGCCGTGTTCCCGCAGATAACGCAGCGCCGGCTCGAGCGCGGCAAACCGCGCATAGCTCGCGGTCGGAATCCCATAGTCGCGACACAAATCCTTTGTAAAACCTTTGGAGCCTTCCAGCTGAGCCGCTGCCTGCGTCGGCCCAAAGACGAGGATCCCGCGCTTCTCCAGTTCGTCGACGAGACCGCCGATCAGCGGCTGCTCGGGCCCGACAACGACGAGCGCAATTCCCGCCTCGCGACAAAAATCGATCACGGCGGGGTGGTTGGCGATGTCGAGTTCGACGTTATCTCCCACACGACCCGTCCCCGGATTGCCTGGCGCGATATAGAGCCGCGTCAGCCGCGGGCTTTTCTTTAGGGCGTTGCAGATCGCATGCTCGCGACCGCCAGATCCGATCAGAAGAACATTCATCAACGCTCGCCCGGTTGCTTCGTTTCCGCTTCTAGAGCGCACAGACGCCAAAAAGCAATCCGCTGCCGAAATTGCCAGGCTTGCCCGTTGCATAAGCGCCGCTAGCTATCCGACCGGGGGCTAGCGGCTGGAGTGTCCCACATGTCCATTACCCGAGATATCGCATCGCATGACAATGCGGTCGCCTATGGCGGCCTCATTGACGCCATAGGCGGCGTCGCCACCATCGTCCTTGTAATTTGCGGTTTAGTTGGAATTGCGCCCCCCATGATGGTCGCGATCGCGACGATCGTGTTTGGCGTCGCACTGTTAATTCAAGGCGGAGCTATGCTGTCGGAATATACGCAAGTCGTGTTTCCCGGCGGCGTTCGAACCTCTTCCATCGAGCAGATGGGCGGCAATAGCCTCGCGCTCGTCTTTCTGGTTGGCGCGGGCGGTATAGTGCTCGGCGTCCTGTCGCTTCTCGGCATCAGCGCCGCCGTTCTGTCGCCGGTGGCCGTGATCGGCTTTGGCACCGCTCTGCTTCTGAGCAGCAACGCCGTATGGCGCCTCTATGTGCTGCGGCGCGCCTCCGCCCAGATGGAGACCACGGTCGGACAATCGCAACATGTCGGCGCCGAGATGCTCGCGAGCGAAATGGCGTCGGGTTCAGCGGGCATTCAGGCGCTCGCAGGACTGACGGCAATCGTCCTCGGCATTCTTGCGCTTGCCGGCAACACCGCCGATTTGACCCTGAACCTGGTCGCGCTGCTCGCGCTCGGCTCCACGATCGTGCTCACGGGCAGCACCCTTAGCGCCACGGTTTTGAGCTTTATGCGAACCTGAGCGCAACGCCAGTGGAATAAATGCCCCCGACCGCCCGTCGGGGGCATTTTTCTGCCTCGCCGAAGTCCCAGACGGCTTCCCTCCCGGAGTGAAAATGCTCTAAAGACAGCGCAATCTCTCTTTGCGAGGCGATATGGCGCGGCAGTTCATCTATCACATGCAGGGCCTCAGCAAGACCTATCCGGGCGGCAAGAAGGTCTTGGAGAACATCAATCTCTCCTTTTATCCCGATGCGAAGATCGGCGTCCTCGGCGTCAACGGCTCCGGCAAATCGACGCTGCTGCGCATCATGGCGGGCGCCGATAAGGAATATTCTGGCGAGGGCTTCGTCGCCGAGGGCGCGCGGGTCGGCTATCTGCCGCAGGAGCCGCAGCTCGACCCGACGCTCGACGTGCGCGGCAATGTCATGCTCGGCGTCGCCGACAAGAAGGCCGTCCTCGATCGCTACAACGATCTCGCCATGAATTATTCGGACGAGACCGCCGATGAGATGACGAAGCTCCAGGACGAAATCGAGGCCAAAGGGCTTTGGGACTTGGACAGCCAGGTCGACCAGGCGATGGACGCGCTCGGCTGCCCGCCGGACGACGCTGACGTCACTAAGCTTTCGGGCGGCGAGCGGCGTCGCGTCGCGCTGTGCAAACTGCTGCTCGAACAGCCGGAAATGCTGCTCCTCGACGAACCGACGAACCATCTCGACGCTGAAACCGTCAACTGGCTCGAAGGACATCTGCGCCAGTATCCCGGCGCAATCCTGATCGTCACCCACGACCGCTATTTCTTAGACAATGTCACCGGATGGATATTGGAGCTCGATCGCGGCCGCGGCATCCCCTACGAGGGCAATTACACCAGCTGGCTGAAGCAGAAGCAGAAGCGACTGGCTCAGGAATCTTCCGAGGACAAGGCGCGCCAGCGCGCGCTCGAAGCCGAGAGCGAGTGGATCGCCGCTTCGCCGAAGGCGCGGCAGGCGAAAAGCAAGGCCCGCATTCAGCGCTATGAGGAACTCGTCGCCAAGCAGAACGACAAGGCGCCGACGACCGCGCAGATCGTCATTCCGGTGGCCGAGCGTCTCGGCGACAATGTCATCGATTTCGACCATCTGTCGAAAGGCTATGGCGACACGCTCCTGATCGACGATCTCTCCTTCAAATTGCCGCCCGGCGGCATCGTCGGGGTGATCGGGCCGAACGGCGCCGGCAAGACGACGCTGTTTCGCATGATCACCGGACAGGAGAAGCCCGACAACGGGACGATCGAGATCGGCGACAGCGTGCAGCTCGGCTATGTCGACCAGTCGCGCGACGCGCTGCACGCCAACAAGTCCGTCTGGGAGGAAATCTCGGAAGGCAATGAGGTGATCTATCTCGGCAAGCGCGAGATCAACAGCCGCGCCTATTGTTCGGCCTTCAATTTCAAGGGCGCCGATCAGCAAAAGAAGGTCGGGCAGCTTTCAGGCGGCGAACGCAACCGCGTGCACCTCGCCAAGATGCTGAAGAGCGGGGCCAATGTGCTGCTGCTCGACGAGCCGACCAACGATCTCGACGTCGACACGCTCCGCGCGCTCGAAGAGGCGCTCGTCGATTTCGCCGGCTGCGCCGTCATCATCTCGCATGACCGCTTTTTCCTCGACCGCATCGCGACGCATATTCTCGCTTATGAAGGCGACAGCCATGTCGAATGGTTTGAAGGCAACTTCGCCGATTACGAGGAAGACAAGAAGCGGCGCCTGGGAATCGACAGCGTCATTCCACACCGGCTGAAATATAAGAAGTTCGCGCGGTGAGGGCGGCGGCGTAATTCGCTCCTTTTCGCCGTCATTGCGAGCGAAGCGAAGCAATCCAGAGCAACGCCGCGGGTTCTGGATTGCTTCGTCGCTTCGCTCCTCGCAATGACGGGAATTGTTTCTCGGCGCCGCAGGCGGAATCATCCGATTCCGCGCCTATCGGCGAGCGGTTGCGTGCGTTGGCGCCTCTTCGATGAGGTATCGCAGCGCAAGCAGATACGAGATCAAGTCTTTTTCTGTCTCGATCAAATCGACTTCAATTCGGGAAGGTTCGCCATCAGTTAACGACGCTGCATACGTCGCAAGCGTACCTAAGTGCGCTTGGCGACGTTTCTGCTCGAATTCCGACTCCCGACCGTTCGCCGGAGAATCTCCATAGTGAAGAATGTCGTTTGCGAGCTTACGTAACCTATGGAGCGGGTTCTTTGTCTTTTCATCACACAAGCGATTTATTTTGTCAGCCAAATCTCCTGCCGAAAAATCATAGTGATATACAAGCACAAGCTCCGTGAGCGCTCGCATCAGCGAAATCGCGGCCAAAGGCACTCCAAAAACGAAAGCTTCTTGCGCCTGCTGAAGTTGAAGTAGAAGAGAAATTTTGTTGTCTGGCTGCGGCCCATGTTGCTTGCCATGCCGTCCAGCAACATGAGTGGGAATCAATACTACCGGAACGAGCCCCCTTCGGCGTAGTATCCCCCTCAAATTCAGACCCGCCTTACGACGCAGCTGCCGAAACTCAAAAATTGCGCGCTCGATTGACTCTGGATGTCCTTCTGGAAAATCGCCAACCGCAACGCTATCAGCAGCTTGCTCCATTGCAGCGTCAAATCCTGCCACTGCTTCTCTCGCGTCCTCATCAGCCGCTTGCCAAAGAAGCGTAAATGGATCCTTTGCCTGGGTGTTGGGAACCGCAGGCAAATCGACGCCGATGCAGATTTCGTCCCAAGCGATGTCTGACAGAATCGCGTCCCAGCGTTTTTCGTAATCTCGCCAATCGGCGATGAACTTAGCGTCCACCGGTTCGCGAAATAGCTTTCGATGCCCGCGCTCGTCAGTCTGAATAACAAATTTCGCGAAATGCAGATCGATGCAGAGTTTCTTGAGACCCTCATCGTCGGATACGTTTGCTTTTAAGGCCGATGGGTCGTCTCGGCCCAATCCCTCAGTTTGCGATACAATCGCCTAAATTCGATACTTCGTGGGTCGTCCTTTCCTGCACGCATCCGCCCTTCTCCATTACTCCAACTCCACCACCCGCATGCCTCTCATCGCCGCCGCCTCCTTAAGCCGCGCGTCGAATGTCACGAGGCTCGCCTCCAAATTGATCGCCGATGCGAGATGCAGCGCGTCCGGCGTGGCCAACTTGGTGGAAAAATCGCGCACGAGCCGCAAAGCGAGTTCGAAATCGGCGCCGCCCAGCGCATACGATCCGCAGCTCGCGCAAATCAGATCGAAATCATCTAGAGCCGTTCGTCGCCGTCATTCGTCAGCGCCTTTGTTCGAACGCCGCGTGAGACGACCGCGCTGAATTCGATCGACGCCAAATTGCTGACGAAGGCGCTTGGCGATACCGCGTCCCAGTTGCGTCTCGCGTTTTCCGAATGCGCGTCATCGATAACGACGGCAAGGATGAACGACGTGTCGAGATAGAGCTTTACGAAGCTTCGTCGCGCATCTCACGAAGGAGGTCCGCGGCGCTTTTGCCAAGCCATGGCCGTAGCTTCGCCCGCGCCGCGATTTCGTCGATCAGATGCGCCGAGGACCGCCGCTTCGGCGCGACCTCGAGGGCGCGCAGTTCGGCCACTGGCTTGCCGTCGCGCGTGATCGTGACGACCTGCCCACTCTGAGCCTGGTCGATCAGCCGGGACAATTCTTCCCTTGCGGTGGATAATGGATAGCTCGGCATAGCGCGCCTCGTTCAGCTGATCTGCAATATAGGATCGCGCCGCCCCACGACGCAACGGCGCGCCACCTCACCCCGGCGCAACCGCCCTTACCCCCCTCATCGCCGCCGCAGCCGCCAGCCGCGCATCGAAAGTCGCCAGTCGATAGCCTCGGTTCGAGGCGAGCGCGAGATGCAGCGCGTCGGGCGCGGCGAGCTTGGTCGCGAAATCGCGAACGAAACGATCCGCGAGCGCGAGGTCGGATGCGCCCGTTTCAATACTTGTGGATGCACGAGCTAACCAATCGTCGAGCAACGCCAGCGCGAGCGACGCCTGCTGTTCGGACATGCGCGCCGAACGAACCTGCCGAGAAATGACTGCCGCAACTTCAAGTGCGGCGAAGTCGCTGACGACGAGCTCTTCGCGCGCATTGGCAAGCCATTGCTCCATGTTCATCGTATGCGCGTCGCGCAGAATCAGTGGAACGATTGCGCTCGCGTCAAGATAAACGCTCATTTTTCTTCGTCGCGCATCCTGCGGATGAGAGCGACGGCGTCCTCGCCCAGCGGCGGCAGCGCGTCACGTCGCTTGCGCAGCCATTCGAGGTCGGCTTTCGTCATTCGTTTGGGCGCTTCGGCGGGCGTGCTCGGGCGCAGTTCGACGACGGGTTTGCCGTGACGGGTGATCGTCACCGTCTCCCCCGCCAGCGCCTCGTCGATCAGCCGGGATAATTGTTCTTTCGCCTTGGCGATGGGGTAGGACGACATGGCCGCCTCGAAAATGGTCATTTTTCGGAAAATAGGACATAATTTCCGGCGACACAACGCGTTACGGCGCCACCCGTTCGACCTCCGGAAAGTAATTTCGATACCGTCCCAAATCCCGCGCCAAAATCGGCGCCATGCACGCTCAATGGGGCGTCCGCCCAAACGCCTTCCGCAGCTCGTCCTTCGCCTGCTCCAGCACTTGTCGGCGCGCGTCGGGCAAATCCTTGCCGGCCCTGTTGATGTAGAAGGTCAGCATCGACATGGCGGAACGGAACGGGTCCGCTTTGCGCCGCTGGCTCGCCTCCGCCGAGCGCTTGAGGGAGCGGGCGATCTTCGCGGGGTCGTCCCAAGTGAATACCCCCGCATCGAGATCGAGCGCGTTGCTGTGGCGCGTGACCTCGCCTGACCAGTAGTTGGTCGACGTCTTTGAACTTTTTGCCGGCGCGCGGCTTTTCGGCTGCCTTTGCGCCATCATCCGCCTCATCTCAGGAGCGCTTGTCAGAATCCCTTGGGCAGGTAGTCGGCCGCCCACAGAAATCAACGTCCTCGAAGCGTGACCGCCACGAATTCGCCATTTGCGCGTGGCGGATTTCCCTGCTGGGCCCTGGGCGGCCAATGAGGGAAATTTTGATGAGACTATTCCGCCGGGCCGCCGCCTTCGTCGCCATCGGCGCTCTGCCGCTCGCGGGCTGCGCACCGCAGGATTCGCCCGTCGCTTCGGCGCCCGCCGCCTATGACGAGGCCGCTAAGGCGACCGAGCTTACCGGCCAGGACGCGCTGCATGCGCGAATCTCCCATTACGCCCGCATCTACGACATTCCGGAATCGCTCATTCATCGCTCAATTCGCCGCGAGAGCAATTACAATCCCCACGCCCGGCACGGACCCTATTGGGGGCTGATGCAGATCCGTCACGACACGGCGCGGCACATGGGCTACGACGGCCCGGCGAGCGGCCTTCTCGACGCCGACACCAATCTTGCGTTCGCGGTGCCTTATCTCGCCAACGCCTATAAGGTCAGCGGCGGCGACGAAGGCCGGGCGATCAAGCTTTACGCCGGCGGCTACTACTATGAGGCGAAGCGCAAGCGGATGCTCGACGAGCTGGTGACGTCAGCCTCGCAGTGAATGCCCGAAGCCTTATTGGTTTTTCGGCGTGAAGGTGCTGCGCACCCGCCCCCCCTGCGCCGCGCCGCCTTGCACGGTCGCCATGCCGCTCGCCACGTCATAGACGAGCTTGTCGCCTTTCACGATGTTCTCGGCCTGGGTGAGCGTGACGTTGCCGACGAGATAAACCTTGTTTTCGGCCTTGTCGTAGCTGCCCCGATCGCCCGTCCCGATCTGATCCTTTGAAACCAGCGTCACCGGCCCTTCGGCGTCGATATGTTTGACGCGGTCATTGGTCGTCGCGGCGGCTTGTCCGCTGCCCTTTCCTTCGAGAAAAATGATGAGGCGCGAGGCCTTGAGCGTCGAGGGCCCGTTCGTGACGATGACGCTGCCGGAGTAGATGAGCTTCTGCTCCTTCTCGAAATAATCGAGCTTGCCCGCGTCGATGTTGAGCGGATCCTTGGCGGAGGCGCCAGGCAGAATGCCGCCCGAGCGGCCTGCGGCGCCTGCCGGCGTCGCGGCGACGAGCGCAGCAAGGAGAAGAACGAAAGGGTGGCGGCGCATTTAGTCCTTGGTCGCGGCGCCCGAAGTTTGCGGGGGCGTATCGCCTTCCCCGTATAGCACCGAATGGACCCCGCCCGCGAAAGACGCGTGACGGTCCTTTTGGGAAAATTCGACAGACTGCGCGGTGACCTCGCCGCCGTCGATCTTCAACAGCACGGGCTTGTCGGACGTCATAACACTGTCCTTGAAATCCATGACCGCCGACTCGAGCCGCATGTCGAAGTTGTTGTCTTCGTGGATGTCGACGCCGCCGCTCATATCGGCCCGATCGGCTTTCCTGTTGTAGATGCCCTTCGCCGCCGACAGGACTATGGAATTGTCCTTGGAGTTTTCAACTCGGACCTCGAGCTGATCGAGTTCGAACACATCAGGCTTCGCCAGATCTTGCGTGCCGACAAGCGCGCGCACTTCATAGGGACGCCCGTCCTTGCGATAGCCGACGAGCTTGGGGCTCTCGATGACGATGCGGGAGCCCTTGAGCGCGACGCGCGCCAGGCTCAGATCGGCGGGCAGAAAGCGCAGCGAGCTGATCAGCAGGCCGAGGCCGACGATCCCAACGACGCCGCCCGCCCCCCAAAGGATCCAGCGGCGCAAGCGCGCGACTCGCGTCGTGTGGCGCAGCGCCTCCGGAAAGGCGCTCTGGCGCGGAGCGGCAAGGCCGCCCAGGCGATCGCGGGCGCTGGGCGCCGTCAAGACGTCGGTCATGTCGAGATCATGAGGCATGCAGGTGGCGAATTCGAGGCAAAGCCAAAGCCTTATTCGCCAACGCCTTACTCATGGGCGAAAATATCCGTTTCCGGCCAGCCGGCGAGGTCGAGCCGGGCGCGGGCTGGCAAAAAATCGAAACAGGCCTGCGCCAGTTCGGCGCGGCCCTCGCGGGCAAGCATGGCGTCGAGCTTGTCCTTGAGCTGATGCAGATAGAGGACGTCCGACGCGGCATAAGCCTGCTGCGCGTCGGAAAGAACCGGCGCGCCCCAGTCGGACGACTGCTGCTGCTTTGAAATCTCGACGCCAAGAAGCTCGCGCACGAGATCCTTAAGGCCATGCCGGTCCGTATAGGTGCGGGCGAGCTTGGAGGCGATCTTGGTGCAGTAGACCGGCGCCGGAACGAAGCCAAAGGTCTTGGCCAATATGCCGATGTCGAAGCGGGCGAAGTGGAAGAGCTTCAGAACGGCCGGATCGGCGAGCAGGCGCTCGAGATTGGGCGCGCGCGTCTGACCGCGCGCGAACTGGACAAGCTCGGCGTCCCCGTCGCCAAAGGAGAGCTGCGCGAGGCACAGACGGTCACGATGCGGATTGAGGCCCAGAGTCTCGGTGTCGATCGCGACAATGGCGCCAGCGCCGATCCCCTCGGGGAGATCGCCCTGGTGGAGGCGGATGGTCATGCGGCTCGAATCGTTCGATGTGGAGCGGACAGTCTATCGCAGAATGCGCAAGGCTTGTCGAAGCGTTGCGGGTTCGCGCCCGACTCGCTCGCCTGCGCGGCGAATTGTGCTACCTAATGGCTGGGCCCTGGTCGATGGACCTCCTGGCCCAGGGAGTAACCCCATGCGTTACATTCTTGCTTTGATTGTCGCTTGCGCAATTGCTGCGCCGCCTGCCTCCGCGGCGTCCTCGAAATCCACCGCCAAATCCGTTTCGGCCTCAAAATCGGACCAGGCGACAAAAACCGGCAAGCGCAATCGGCAGAACGCCGATCGCGGCGGCGCCGGCGGCATCCATCCTTTGGTTGGAAGCGGCGATTATTAGGGCGCTGTGACGCCGCAGGGCTTCGGCTGGCGTTCGGCGAGCTGCGGTTCGCCCGGAACCGACTCGCCCGACAACCCGCAAACTGCTCCTCTTGTCAGACGCCCGCCAAGTCTTCACTCTATTGCGATGCAAAAGTCGCGGGATGACAAGAGAACGCCGGTGAATGATCCGACCAATGGCCCCAACGGCTCCGACCGCCGCTTCAACGCGCTGGTCATCGAACTGGCGATCCGCCTGTTCGCGATCGGCGCGCTGATCTACTGGACCTTCATCATCGTCCTGCCTTTCGCGGCGATCATTCTGTGGAGCGTCGTGCTCGCCGTGGCGCTCTATCCGATCTTTCGCGTGGTGGCCGAAATATTGGGCGGCCGGCCAATAACAGCCGCCGTTTTGATGACGATCGCCGGCCTCGTACTGATCATCGGGCCCGTCACCTGGATGGCCGTCGGCGCCATCGACCCCATCAAGACGTTGATGGCGGGGATCGAGACGGGCAATATCGCCGTCCCGCCGCCGCCCGCCTCGATCAAGGACTGGCCGTTCGTCGGCGAGCAGCTCTATTCCTTCTGGCTGCTGGCCTCGACCAATCTGCGCAGCGCCTTCACCCAAGTTTTGCCGCAGCTGAAGCCCGCCGGAGAATTCTTGCTCGACATGGCGAAGAGCGCCGGCGCCGGCACGCTCAAATTTCTCGTCTCCGTCCTGCTCATGGGCTTCATTCTCGCCGCCGCGCCGCAAATGCTCGCGGGGGCGCGCGCGCTGTCGCGCCGCATCGATCCTTCGAGCGGCGAGAAATTCGTCGATCTCGCCGGCGCGACGATCAACGCGGTTTCGCGCGGCGTCATGGGACTGTCGCTATTGCAGGCCGTCGTCGGTGGCGCCGGCATGTATCTCGCCGACGTGCCGGGCGCGAGCCTGCTGACGATCGCCATTCTCGTTCTCGGCATTATTCAGATCGGGCCGTTGCTCGTCGTGGCGCCTGTCATCTTCTGGGCGTGGACGACCCTGGCGACCGGGCCGGCGCTGGCGCTGACGGTCTGCATGCTCAGCGTCAATTACGTGGACAATGTGCTGAAGCCCTTCATTTTCGCGCATGGGCTGTCGACGCCGATACCGGTGATTTTCGTGGGCGTGATCGGCGGCGTTCTCGCGCATGGCATCGCCGGCCTGTTTGTAGGACCGGTCGTGCTCGCCGTCGTGTGGGAGCTGACGAAGGCCTGGATCGCCGACGATCTCAAATTGGTCAACGACACGGCCGCCGAACCTGATTTTAACGTGGAGACGTCGCCGGTCCTACCGTCCGCGCAAGGCGTTAAGAACCTTTAGGCCGGCGCGGCCATTGCGCTGCAAGCCGGCGCGCGACTGGAAATCGGCGATCGCCTCTTTGGTCTTCGTGCCGATCACCCCGTCGGGCTCGCCGACCTCATAGCCGCTGCGGGTCAGAAGCGCTTGCAATTCGCGGCGCTCGGCGCGCGAGAGGCCCGGATCGTCGGTCGGCCATGGCGTCTGAATGCCCGGCCGGCCGCGCAGCCTGTCGGACAGGACGCAGATCGCCAGCGCGTATGATTCGGAGGCGTTATAGGCGTAGACCGCGTCGAAATTTTTCGTCACCAGGAACGCGGGTCCGTTCCGCCCGGCCGGCAGCAGCAGCGCCGCAGTTCCCCCGCCAAGGCCGCCGCCGTCGAGGCGCGTCACGCCGCGCGCCTGCCAGAATCCCATCGATTGGCGGCCCTTGCGTCCGGAAGGTCCGGAATAGCCGTTTGGCAAGCGCACCTCGAAGCCCCAGGGCATGCCGGCGCGCCAGCCGCTCCTGCGCAGATAATTCGCCGTCGAGCCGAGCGAGTCGGCCGCCGAGCTGGCGATATTGCGCCTGCCGTCGCCGTCGAGATCGACCGCCATGCCGAGAAAGGTCGACGGCATGAATTGCGTGTGGCCGAAGGCGCCCGCCCAGGAGCCGTAGAACTCCTCCGGCGCGATATCGCCGTGGTCGAGGATTTTGAGCGCGGCGATGAATTCCTTGCGCCAATAGTCATTGCGGCGCGGCGCTTCGCAGGCGAGCGTCGCGAGACTCTGGACCACGGGGCGCTTGCCGAAACTCTTGCCGAAGTCGGATTCGACGCCCCACACGGCGACGATGGTCGGGGCATCGACGCCGTAGCGGCTTTCCGCGGCGTGCAGCGCGCGGGAATGCTGATGCAGCATCACACGCCCTTCGTCGACGCGCTCCTCGTCGACGAGCCCGGCGACATAGTCCCAGACAGGCGTCGTAAACTCCGGCTGCTTGTCCATGAAGCTGACGGCGTCGTTAGGGGCGAGCCCATTCGTCGCCGACGCGATGGTCTGCTGGCTGACGCCGGCGCCGGCCGCCGCCGAGCGCAGGCCGGAGAGGCAGCTCGACCATTCGGCGCGGGCGGGCGCGGCCGCAAACAACAAGGCGGCAAGCGCCGCCAGAAGATGATTTGCCTTCATGCTGCGAATTCTAGCGCAAGGACGCGGCTTTTTCATGAGCCGCATCGGTCGTGAAAAGTCCGCATCACTCGCAGACGCGGCGCGGGCGGGAGCCGATCACCTCGCCATATTCGTCGAAGACCGGACGGCGCTCGACCCAGCAGACCGGCGGCGGCGCGACATAGACAGGCGCAGGCGCATAGACGACGGGGGGCGCGGAACCGGCGAGCGCCCCGCCGGTAATGGCGCCAAGCGCAAACCCGCCAATGCCCGCTGCAATGGCCGGGCCGGCTGAATCGGCGCGCGCTGGCGCAACCGGCGCCAGGGCTGCGGCGCCGAGAGCCAAAGCCGCCGAAAGCGTCGCGATAGTTTTGCGCATCATACTCTCCCAAGAGGGGCGAGCCACATCTCCGCACGCGCTGCGCCGGCAAGCTCGCTCGAAGGGACAATAGGAGCGATCCCGTAGATGAATCGTTAATGGCCCGCCTGGCGAAGCCTCAGAGCTGCGAGACCCGCGGCTTGCCGGAAGGCGACTTCGGCGCCGGCTTGACCGGCGCCTGCTCCCGCGCGCCCTCGCCGCCACCCGTCCTGAGCGCCGGCGCGTCATTCGCCTCCGACGTAGGGCTTTTGGCGCGGAACGCGGCGGCCAGCGCCTTGGCCGCGGCAAGCTCCTTGGAATCTAGCCGGGCGCCGATTTCGTCGCGCTTCTTGGCCGCGTCCTCATCGCCCTGGTCCGCGGCGGCGGAAAACCACACGTAGGATTGCTGCAGATCGCGGCTGATGCCGAGGCCGCGGGCGTAGAGGATGCCGAGATTGAACTGGCTGTCACGGATGCCGTATTCGGCCGCCCGACGGAACCACTCTGCAGCGGCGGCGTAATCCGGCTTGCCGTCGCCGCCCTCGGCGAGCAGCACGGCGACATTATGCATGGCGCGGGCGTTGCCGGAATCGGCCGCGCGCTCGTACCACTGCCTGGCGCGGGCGTAGTCGCGCCCCACCCCGACGCCCCTTTCGTACATCGAACCCAGCCGGTATTGGGCGAGCGCCAGGCCCATTTCAGCAGCTTTTTCGAACCAATGCGCGGCCGCCTTGGCGTCGCGCGCGGCGCCACGTCCCTCGACAAGACGCGCGCCCATTTCATACTGGGCGGCCGGATTGCCCTCGACGGCGAGGCGCTCGATCGTCGCCAAGGCGTCGCCGGACGAGAGCGGCGGCGCCTCGATCGTTCCGGTGGGGGTCGGATCGATATTCCGCTGCGCGGCGACGGGTCGTTCGACGGGCGCCGACGCCGTCGTCTCGGCGGGCGGCTTTTTGAGGACCGGCCCAAGCGTAGCCGGGCGCGCGGCCACCGCCGGCGACGAGGCGCGGTTCGAGGCTAGCCGCTTTTCCGGCGACAAAGCCGGCCGAACCGCCTTGGCTGGCGCCTTCGCCTCCTGCTGTCTGAGCGACGGCCCGACCGTCAAACCACCCTGCCCCTCCATGCGCGCGATCTGATAGGCGCCGATCAGCAGCATGACCGCGGCAAGGCCTAACAGCAGCGGACGCTTGCGGTCCTGAATGAGGGCGCTGAGTTTGACCACGGCGGCGCCCTGCGGCTTTTCCTGAGCCTGTCCCGCGTGGCCCGCCGCTTCGGCCGACTCAGCGTCAGCCTCAGCCGCAGGCGTTTGCGCGGCGCGACGCGCGGCGGCGATGAAGTCCGACTGAATCGAGCTGCGAGGTGCGGCCTGATCGGCCTCGGATCCCGGCGGCGCGATGAAAGGCTCGCGCCGTTCGGCGCCCCCATCGCTGACCGGCAGCAGGAACTCCATCGGATCGACCGGCGCCAAGGCTTCGCTTACAGCGTCTTGGGCGTCAGCGACGGCCGGCGCGCCGACCCGCTCGCGCGTATCATCGCCACAAAGTTCGACACCGAGTTCCGCATCGGTCGAACGCCGCGCGACGCCGCGGTTCTCGGTCAATTCGTCATCAAACACGCCTAGACGATTGACGATGCGCTCGAGCGTTTGATGGACCGCCGTCAGCGTCTCATTCGTGCGCTGGCCGCTCGCGTCTTGCGTCCTGAGCAATTCGTTCAATTCGCGCTGCACGGCGACGCGCACGGCCGCCGGCTGAACGCCCGCCGCATCGCGGAAAACCTCCGTGGCGGCCCGGCGAACCGCCGCCTCGGCCGCCTGCGTCGTTGCGGACCGCGTGTCCTCCAGGCGCGCGAAAAGATCGGTGATCTTCGACTCAAAGCCGATGAGCGCGCCGCTCCCTGCGTCCATCCGTTCGAGCCGCTGCGCCAGCGCGCCGATCTGAGTTTCAAGCGATTTGAGCACGCCGCCATCGGCCGTGGGATCAGCCGTCTGCTTCATGCGGTCGGCGAGCGACCCGACGAGAGCCGCCAACTCGCCCTCCCGTTTATCGACGAACCCGCCGTCTTCGACCCGCTGCGCGAATGCGGCGTGTATACGGTCGAGACGCTCGACGATGTCATCGAGCCGAGCGTTCTGTTCACCAAATCTCGGCGCTGAGAATGGATCGTCGAGCCGGTCGATCTTGAACGAGAGCTGCGCGAGCTGACGCTCGACAGCCTGCAAATCGAGATCCCGCGCGTCGGCGGCGAACGCGGCATCCACTTTTCTATCGAGGCCGCGCACCAAATTCTCGAGAGCTGCGAAATTTTTGGAATCGCCGGCGCCCGAGGGGTTTTCCAACCGCGCGGCGATCGTCTGTCGAAGCTCATCGATGCGCTCCGCGAGATCGGCGAACTGACGTTCGGCGTTCTGTTCGGCAAGCATGGCCTCGATGCGCGCGAGCGATTCCGTCGGCGCGCTGTCCACGACGCGGGACTCGAACCGATCGAACCTGCGGCCGATCTCCTCGAACGCCGAGGCGTGACTGTCGCCGTCCAGCGCCGTATCAATTTTTTTGGCCAGCGTTGTGATGAGCGCTTCGAGGGGGGCCATATTGGCGGCGGCGCCGCGATCGATGCGCTGCGTCAGCGTCTTGCCGAGTTCGTCGATGCGCTCGCCGATCTCGTCGAACCGCGCCGCCGACGTTTGTTCGACGACGACGTCAAGCTTGCGCGCAAGCCGTTCGAGCCGCTTGTTGAAGGTCTCCAGTCCCTTTCCTGTTTCCGCAGCGACGATGGAGCGGATCGCCTTGACCACTTCGCCGAGATCCGCGCCGGACGCGCCACGTGAAAGCGCCAGCGCGTCGACTCGCTGCGTAACGTCGATGATGCGCGTTTCGATCCTCTCAAGCGGCAGTGGCCGCGCCATGAGCGCCGTCAGCTGTTCCTTGATCTCATGAGTTTCACGCGCGAGGTCGCGGACAGCCGAAGCGTTCGCAACGTCTCCGTTCTGCAGCTTCTCCAGCCTGAAGCCGATCGTTTCGACGTCGGCGCGCAGGTTGCGCACGATGGGAGTTGGATCGAGATCTTCGATCACGGCGCGCAATTCGCCGATAATTCTCTCGGCAGGCGCGAGCGTTTCGTCTGGAACCCCGCGGCCGCGTTGCGACTCGATGCCCTGGCGCAGATCGCCCATCGCCGTTTCGATGGCGGCGACCGATGCGCGCGGCGCGAGTTCGCCGATCGCTTGCGCCACATCCTGGAGTTCGCGACGGACATTTTCGATTTGTCGCATCATCACGAGCTGCTGGTCGCCGCGCTCGGCGGCGTCCTCGCGAAAGCTGTCTAAACCCTGCGTGACGGAATCGATCGAGCGCTGCAGCGCCTCAAAGCGCGATCCGCCGGATGCGCCCGACGTCAAGGCCGGCTTCGCTACGCCCCCGCGCGCCGCATTTTCGTCCAGGCGCCCTGCAATTTCGGCGAGATGCTGATCAAGGCCGCGCAGCGTCTTCTCGACGTCGGCGCCGCGATGTTCGCCCGACAGCCGCGCGAGCCGCGATTCGAGCTCCACCAGCGCGTTGCGAATCGGCCGCGCATTCGCGGACGGCTGCTCGCCGAGCTGGCCCTCGAAACGGCTTTTGGAGAGTGCGGCGATCGACCGCCAGATGGAGTCTTGGTCGACGCCATGATTCTCGTCGCGCGGCGCTTCCGCGTTGGGAAGATTTTCCTCCCGATGTCCAGCCTCGCGCTTATCTTCGGGCGACTCGGAATTCGGACGACCCTGATCAGGAAATTGCGCCTTGGTCATGTGGCTGTCCGGCGGGATCGACCCGTGGAAATTGGGACAAAAACGCGGTGGAACCGACGCGAACGCCCGAATCGCGCGCTACTGTCGGCGCGGGCCGCCGACCGCCGTGACTTTCCGTCGATCGAAGTAAAGAAGCCGTTAAGAAACGGCTCCAAAGAGCCGTCGCGCTCACGATTGTCGCACCGCGGCTCGCTTGCGCGCGCGCCGGCGCCTCTCTACCTATGACGTAGCCCGAGAGAATCGCGGCGCGACGGCTCGGCGCCAAGCGCCGGCTTGCAAGGAGGCGTTGATGCCGAGCTACAAGGCGCCTGTAGACGACACCCTCTTCCTGCTAAATGAAGTGTTGAATTTTCAGCGTTTCGGCAATTTGCCAGGCTTCGCGGACGTCACGCCGGACGTCATGTCGCAAATCCTCCTGGAGGCGGGAAAGATCTGCGAGGAGGCGCTCGCGCCGCTCAACCAGATTGGCGACGAAAAGGGCTGCAAGCGTCACGACGACGCCTCCGTCTCCACCCCGCCCGGCTTCAAGGAGGCGCATGACGCTTTCGCTCAAGGCGGCTGGATCAGCCTCGCGGTGCCCGAGGAATATGGCGGACAGGGCCTGCCCTATACGCTGTCGATGGCGATGAACGAGTTCGCCTCCTCGGCGAATATGTCCTTCGCCATGTATCCAGGTCTGACGCAAGGCGCGCTCGCCGCTCTGCTGCGCCATGGCGACGACGCGCAGAAGAAGCTTTATGTGCCGAAGATGGCGGAAGGCCGCTGGTCGGGCACGATGAATCTGACCGAGCCGCAATGCGGCACCGATCTCGGATTGCTGACGACCAAGGCGACGCCGCGCGGCGACGGCTCCTATTCGATCACCGGGCAAAAGATCTTCATCTCCGCCGGCGAGCACGATCTGACCGAAAACATCGTGCATCTCGTGCTCGCGCGCATCGAGGGCGCGCCCGCTGGCGTGAAAGGAATCTCGCTCTTCGTCGTACCGAAGTTCCTGGTTGACGGCGACGGCGCGCTTGGACCGCGCAACGGCGTCAGCTGCGGCTCCATCGAAGAAAAGATGGGCATCCATGGCAACTCCACTTGCGTGATGAATTACGACGGCGCGCAAGGCTTTCTCATCGGCGAAGCCAATCGCGGACTGAACGCCATGTTCGTGATGATGAACGAGGCGCGGCTCGGCGTGGCCATGCAAGGCCTCGCCCAGTCCGAGGTCGCCTACCAGAACGCCGCGCAATACGCCAAGGAGCGTCTGCAAGGCCGCGCGCTCTCCGGTCCGAAAGACCCCGGAAAGCCGGCCGACCCGATCATTGTGCATCCGGACGTGCGGCGGATGCTGCTCGAGATGAAGGCCTTCAACGAAGCGGCGCGCGGCTTTGCGCTGTCGGCGGCGCTCGACAGCGATATCGCGCATCGTTCCGACGACGCCGCCTCGCGCCAGGCGGCGGAAGACCGGCTCGGCCTGCTCACGCCCGTGCTCAAGGGCGTGCTCACCGACCTAGGGTTCGAAAACACCGTCAAGGCCCAGCAGGTGCTCGGCGGACACGGCTATATTCGCGAATGGGGCATGGAGCAGTTTGTTCGCGATGCGCGCATCAGCATGATCTACGAGGGCGCCAATGGCATCCAGGCGCTCGACCTCGTCGGCCGCAAGCTGCCGCGCGACGGCGGCCGGGCGATCATGGCCTATTTCAAGGACACGGCGGAGTTCTTGAACCCGCTCGCCGCCGACGACGCGATCAAGCCTTTCGCGACGCCGGTGAAGGCGGCGCTCGACGATCTGCAAAAGGCGACGATGTGGCTGATGCAGAACGCCATGGCGAAGCCCGACAACGCCGGCGCGGCTTCTTACGACTATATGCATCTCTTCGGCCGCGTCGCGCTCGGCGTGATGTGGGTGAAGATCGCGCAGGCGGCGATGGCGATAAAGGCGCAAGAGCCTGAGCGGGCCGAGCTGATGGATGCGAAGCTGTTGACCGCGCGCTTCTACATGGAGCGCATGCTGCCGGAAACGCGCCTGCGCCTGACGCGCATTTCAACCGGCGCCGACACGATGATGTCGCTCCCCGAGGAGATGTTTTAAGGCGCCCTCCTTCTCCCGCTCGCGGGAGAGGGACGCGCTGGAAAGATTCGAGAAGAGGAACTCTTCATGGCCGACGCTTTTATCTATGACGCCGTTCGCACGCCGCGCGGCCGCGGCAAGCCGGATGGTTCGCTGCATGAGGTCTCTTCGCTCGGCCTCGCCGTCACGGCGCTGCAGGCGGTCAGGAAACGCTGCAAGCTCGAAGGGCCCGAGATCGACGACGTCATCCTCGGCTGCGTCGATCCTGTGGGCGAGGCCGGCGGCGACATCGCCCGCGCCGCGGCGATTTCATCGGGCTACTCCTACAAAGTACCCGGCGTGCAGATCAACCGCTTCTGCGCCTCCGGATTGGACTCGGTGAATTTCGCCGCCGGCGAAATCATGTCAGGCCAGCATGATCTTGCGATCGGCGGCGGCGTCGAGAGCATGAGCCGGGTCGGCATCGGCGCGTCGGGCGGCGCCTGGCCTGTCGATCCGACGATCGCCATTCCCTCCTATTTCATGCCGCAGGGCGTGTCGGCGGATCTCATCGCCACCAAATACGGCTTCTCGCGCGACGACGTCGACGCCTATGCCGTCGAATCGCAAAAGCGCGCGGCGAAGGCCTGGGAAGAAGGTCGTTTCAAACATTCGATCGTGCCGGTGAAGGACGTCAACGGCATCACCCTGCTCGACCGCGACGAACATATGCGGCCGGGAACCGACATGCAGTCGCTCGCCGCGTTGAAGCCCTCATTCGCCTTTTATGCGGAACAGGGCGGCTTCGACGCCGTGGCGATTCAGGCGCATCCCGAAGTCGAGAAATTGAATTACGTGCACCATGCCGGCAATTCGTCGGGCATCGTCGACGGCGCCGCGGCGGTGCTCGTCGGCTCGAAAGAGGCGGGCGAGAAGCATGGCATGAAACCTCGCGTGAAGATTCGCGCCTACGCCAATATCGGTTCAGACCCGGCGCTCATGCTGACCGGCCCTGTCGACGTGACGAAAAAAGTGCTGCATCGCGCCGGCATGACCGTCGGCGACATCGATCTGTTCGAAGTGAACGAAGCCTTCGCGGCCGTGGTGCTGCGCTACCTCGAAGCCTTCGACCTCGACCCGGCGAAGGTCAACGTCAATGGAGGCGCCATCGCCATGGGCCATCCGCTCGGCGCGACGGGCGCCATGCTGATGGGCATCGCGATCGACGAATTGGAGCGCACGGGAAAATCCACCGCGCTCGTGACGCTCTGCATCGGCGCCGGCATGGGCACGGCGACGATCGTGGAGCGGGTGTGATTGCATGCGAGAATTGAAATGACTATTATGACTATTATAGTCATCTGAGGGCAGCGGGTATGCCAAAGATCATGACAACGAAAGGCGCCGCCGGCAAACGGAAGTCGCCTATCCGCAAGGCGAAGGCGGCGACACCCTGGACCGTCGCCGACGCCAAGGCGCATCTTTCGACCGTGCTGGAAAAGGCGCGCACGGAAGGCCCGCAAACCATCACCCGCAACGGAAAAGAAACCGCTGTTGTCGTGGGGATCGAAGAGTGGGAGCGAAAGACCAAGCGGAAGGGCACGCTCGCCGATTTCCTGCTCAATTCGCCGCTGCGCGGGTCCGAAATCGATCTGGAGCGGGTTCCGTGTGAACCGCGCGATATCGAACTGTGAACTATCTTCTGGATACGAACGTTCTGTCGGAATTCAAACGGCCGCAACCAGATGAGAATGTGATCGAATGGGCGCGCAATGTGGACGAAGACAGAACTTTCGTTTCCGCCGTCACGTTCGGGGAGTTGAGACGCGGCGCCGCCCTCCTGTCGCAAGGACGACGAAAAACGGAGCTCGACATATGGATACGGCATGATCTGCGGAGCCGATTCGACCGCCATATCCTCGATGTGACGCCGGCGATCGCGGAGACATGGGGAGAGTTGATGGCGGAAGCAAAGATGCGCGGCTTCGCACTCCACCCGATCGACGCCTTTATCGCCGCCACGGCGCGGAGCCACGATCTGGCGCTCGTGACTCGCAATATGAAGGACTTTCGAAATTTCGACATCGATCTCCTCAATCCATGGCTGCCGCAAGGCGGCGCGCAATAGCAAGAACGCCGCGCCGCGAGGCGCCTAAGGGAGTCGTCCGATGAATCTCGTCAATTTCCGCTTCGAGACCGGCGCCGACGGCGTCGCGCTTGCGACCTGGGACATGCCCGAGCGCTCGATGAACGTCATCACGCCCGACGTGATGGACGAGCTGGAGGCGATCATCGACACGGTCGTCGCCGACCCCGACGTCAAGGGCTGCGTGATCGCCTCGGGCAAGAGCGCCTTTTCCGGCGGCGCCGATCTTTCCATGCTGCAGCATGGCGCCGCGCAATACGCCAAGGCGCTCAAGGAGCAAGGCGAAGACGCGGCGAACAAGCAGTTCTTCGACTTCTCGCGCCGATTGTCGCTGCTCTACCGCAAGCTGGAGACCTGCGGCAAGCCTTTCGCCGTCGCCATTCACGGCGTCTGCCTTGGCGGCGCCTTCGAACTTGCGCTCGCCTGCCATTATCGCGTGATGGCCGATGACGAGAAAACCAAAGTCGGCCTGCCGGAAATCAAGGTCGGGCTCTTTCCGGGCGCCGGCGGCACGCAGCGCGTCTCGCGCATCATGCAGACCGGCGACGCGCTGCAATTCCTGTTCAGGGGCGATCAGATCAAGCCCAGAGCCGCGCTCGGCGCCAAGCTCGTGCACGAGATCGCGCCGAGAGCAGAGATCGTCGATCGCGCCCGCGCCTTTATCGTCAACGGCGGCAAGGCGCAGGCGCCGTGGGACATAAAGGAGTTCAAGACTCCGTCCGGCAGGGTGTTCTCGCCAACGGGCATGATGATCTGGCCCGCCGCCAACGCCATCTATCGCCGCGAGACCTACGACAATTATCCCGCCGCCAAGGCCATTCTGCACGCCGTCTATGAAGGGCTGCAATTGCCGATGGACCAGGCGCTGACTGTCGAGTCGCGCTGGTTTGCGCATATTCTGCGCTCGAAGGAGGCGGCGGCGATGATCCGCTCGCTGTTTCTCTCGAAGAATGAATTGGACAAGGGCGCGCATCGGCCAAAGGACGTCGGCCCCACCCATCTCAAGAAGATCGGCATTATCGGCGCGGGCTTCATGGGCGCCGGCGTCGGCTATATCAGCGCGCTGAACGGCCTCGACGTCGTTCTCATCGATCGCGATCAGGAAAGCGCCGACAAGGGCGTCGCGACGATCGACAAGCTCATGTCGAGTTCCGTCAGCAAGGGCCGCGCCACCGCCGCCGACAAGGACGCGCTGATGGCGCGCGTCGTCGCGACCGCTGATTACGCCGCGCTCAAGGGGTGCGATCTTGTGCTCGAAGCCGTATTCGAGGACCGCGCGGTCAAGGCGGACGTCACCAAGCGCGCGCAGGAGGTTGCGGGCGCCGACGTGATCTTCGCCTCGAACACGTCGACGCTGCCGATCACATCGCTCGCGGACACCACACAGAAGCCCGAGAACTTCATCGGCATCCATTTCTTCTCACCCGTCGAGAAGATGCTGCTCGTCGAAGTGATCCTGAGCAAAAAAACCGGCGACCGCGCGCTGGCGACGGCGCTCGACTTCGTCCGCATCATCAAGAAGACGCCGATCGTCGTCAACGACTCGCGCGGTTTCTTCGCCAATCGCTGCGTGCTCAATTATGTTCGTGAAGGGCAGATCATGCTCGTTGACGGCGTGCCGCCGGCGATGATCGAGAATGTCGCCCGCATGGCCGGCATGCCGGTCGGGCCGTTGTCGCTCAATGACGAAGTCGCGCTCGATCTCGGATGGAAAATCCTGCAGGCGACGAAGAAGGACCTCGGCGAAGGCTCCGTCGATCCGGCGCAAGAACGCGTGCTGCGCTTCATGGTCGAGGAAAACGGTCGCTTCGGCCGCAAGAACGGCAAGGGCTTTTACGACTATCACGCCAATGGAACGAAAAGCCTCTGGCCCGGTCTCTCGGCCCTGGCGCAGACTGAACTCGATCCCGATACGCTCGACGTCGCGGAAATGAAGCTGCGCTTTCTCGTGACGCAGGCGGTCGAGGCGGCGCGCGCCATGGCGGAGGGCGTCGTCACCGATCCGCGCGAGGCGGACGTCGGCTCCATTCTCGGCTTCGGCTTCGCGCCCTTCACCGGCGGCGTCATCTCCTACATCGACGGCATGGGCGCAAAGGCCTTCGTCGCCCTATGCGACACGCTCGCCGCAAAATTCGGTCCGCGTTTCGAGCCGCCGCAACTGCTGCGTGACATGGCGGCGAAAGGCGAAACTTTTTACGGGCGGTTCATGCCGCAGAAAATGGCGGCGTGATCTGCGTCTCGCGCGCGTTTTGAAGCGCTTCAGACCAGACATGACATCCGTCATGCCGGCGGGTAAAAGACAGGCTGGGCGTGTGGGTTTGAAACGCGCGCCCGCGCCCGGACCTGGTTAATGGCGATTTTTGTGCTTCCCTTTCCAGTGATCGATCCTGTCGCCGTCAACATCGGGCCCGTGCCGCTGCGGTGGTATGCGCTCGCTTATATCGGCGGCTTCATCTTCGGCTGGCTCGGCTTGCGCGCGCTCGCCGCAAACGACGCGCTCTGGAGGCGCTGCCAACCGCGGCCAAGCCGAGAGTCTCTCGATGATCTTCTCGTCTTCGTCGCCTTCGGCGTCGTCATCGGCGGACGACTGGGGCATGTGCTGATCTATGATCCGGCGTTCTATTTCGCGCATCCGCTGGAAATTTTCCAGACCTGGAAGGGCGGCATGGCCTTCCACGGCGGCCTCATCGGGGCGATCATCGGCATGGGACTCTACGCGCGTCGCAGCGGCGTGCCGCTGCTCACGGTGAGCGACATTTGCGCCACCGTGGCGCCGATCGGCATTTTCTTCGGCCGCCTCGCCAATTTCATCAAGCCGGAGATGTGGGGTCGCGAAACCGACGTTCCCTGGGCGATGGTCTTTCCCGGCGCCGGCGACGTCTCGCGCCATCCCAGCCAGCTTTATGAGGCGGGGCTTGAAGGCGTGGCGCTGGGCCTGCTGTTGTGGCTCGCCGCGCGTCACGGCGCGCTCAAACACCCGGGTCTCGCCACCGGCCTTTTTGGCGTCGGCTACGGGCTGGCGCGCATTTTCTGCGAGTTTTTTCGCGAACCCGATCCGGTGCAGGAAGCGCTGCCCAATGGATTGACCATGGGCATGGTCCTTTCTGCGCCGCTTGTTTTAATTGGCGCGGCGGCGATCATGTTCGCGCTGCGCCCGAGGAGCGCGACGGCATGAGCGCCTTGAAAAGAGAGATCGTCGAGACGATCGCTCATGACGGTCCGATGACGCTCGAGCGATTCATGTCGCTCTGCCTGACGCATCCGCGCTACGGCTATTACATGACGCGCGACCCGTTCGGCGCGGGCGGCGATTTCGTCACCGCGCCGGAGATCAGCCAGATGTTTGGCGAATTGCTCGGCGTTTGGGTCACCGAAGCCTGGCGCGCCGCGGGAGCGCCGAATGAGGCTAGGCTCGTCGAGCTCGGACCCGGGCGCGGCACGCTGATGTCGGACGTGCTGCGTGTGACGCCGATCGCGCCCAACTTCTTTTCCGCCGTCAGCGTGCATCTCGTCGAAACCAGTCCGGTTCTGCGCGAAGCGCAACGCCAGACGCTGGCCAGGGCCGCAAAGCCGGCGCAATGGCATCTGGATTTTTCCGAAACGCCCCCCGGCCCCGCCTTCATCCTCGCCAATGAGTTTTTCGACGCCCTGCCCGTCAGGCACTTCGTCAAGACCGCCAGCGGCTGGCGCGAACAACTTGTCGGGCTCGACGCGCAAGGCGAACTCGCCTTCGGACTGTCCGATCAGATCGAGCCGACGCTCAACGTCCCGGCGCGCGAAGGATCGATCATAGAAGTCAGCGCCGTAAGCCAGAAGCTTATCGGCGACATCGCCGCGCGGCTCGTCGCCCAAGGCGGCGCGCTGCTGCTCATTGACTATGGCTATGAACAGACGTCGCTTGGCGAAAGTCTGCAGGCGGTGTCGCGCCACGCCTATGTCGATCCGCTCGCTACCCCCGGCGAAGCGGACCTGACCGCTCACGTCGATTTCGCGGCTCTGGCGCGCGCCGCACGCGCGCGCGGCGCCAAGGTGATGGGCCCGGTGACGCAAGCGCAATTTCTGCTGCAGCTTGGCATCGAACGCCGCGCCGAGACCTTGTCGAAAAAGGCGACGCCCGAGCAGGCGCAGTCGATCATCGACGCCTTCGAACGTCTCACCGGCGTCGACGACGCGCGCCGTCAGATGGGCCAACTGTTCAAAGTGATGGCGGTGACCCATCCCGACATGCCCGACCTGCCGGGATTTTTCGTGTAACATCGGCGCGATGACGTTCGAAACGCCTGCGCTGACCGCGCGAAATCTCAGCCTGCCCGGACTGCGCCACGCCTTTTTCACCCGCGACGGCGGCGTGTCCGAAGGCGTCTACGCGTCACTCAATGGCGGCGTCGGCTCGCGCGACGCGCCGCCGCATGTCGAGGAGAATCGCGCCCGCATGGCGGCGCGTCTCGGAGTGGCGGCCGAGCGCCTGCTGGTGCCGTTCCAGATCCATTCCGCGGAGGCGCGCGCCGTGCGCGAACCGTGGAGCGCTGACGCGCGGCCGCGATGCGATGGCGTCGTCACGGCGGAAGTCTCGCTCGCGCTCGGCGTCACCGGCGCCGACTGCGGCATGTTGCTTTTCGCCGACGCGACGGCGGCCGTCATCGGCGCCTGTCACGCCGGCTGGAAGGGCGCGCTCGGCGGCGTCATCGAAGCGACCGTCCGAGAGATGGAGGCGCATGGCGCGCGCCGCGCCGACATCCACGTCGCGCTCGGCCCGGCGATCGGCGCGACGAGCTATGAAGTCGGGCCGGAATTCATCGATCAGTTTCGCGAAGCCGACGCTTCCTTTTCGCGCTTCTTTACGCCGCCGGCGCGCGAAGGCCATGCCACCTTCGATCTGCCGGGCTTCATCGCCTCACGCGTCGAGGCGCTGGAGGTGGCCTCCTTCGAAGACCTCGGCGTGGACACTTATGCCGACGAAGCGCGCTGTTTCAGCTACCGCCGCAGCGTCCATCGCCGCGAGCCGGACTATGGGCGGCTCGTCTCGGCGATCGCGCTGATCTGATGCATGATTGAATTGAGCGGTTCGCGTGAACAGGCGAAGGCCTGACCGGGAATCCAGAATTACGGCACGCATATCCCGGATTTGTTCTGGTTTCCCGATCGCGCATAAAGCGCGCGTCGGGATGACATCCAAAATTCGCCCTGACGACAGGACTATTTGGTCGCGTAGCTGAAGATCATCGAGTGCGGCAGGCCGCGCGGCGGCGCCGGGAACGGCGCAGCGCGGCGCACGGCCGCAAGAGCGGCGGCGTCGAGATCGGGCGCGCCACTCGGCTGGTGGACCGCCTGATGGGTGAGATTGCCCAACTCATCGATGTAGAAGACAACCGCGCCCCTGCCTATCGCGCCGCTCCCGCGCACGCGTGGCGGAATACGCATGTGCGGCATGATCAGGCCGTAGAGGATCGTCAGATAGGTCGTCTTCGCGTGGCCGCCGCCAACCGGCGAGAACTTGCGCGGCGCAGCAAGCTTATAGTCGGGTATCGGCGCGAGCGCCGCGAGCTGATCGGCGATCGAGTTGGCCTCGCCCTTCTTGACGGGCCCCTTTTCGTTCGGGTCGGGCTTTTCCTGCGGCTTCTTTTCGGGCGCGGCCTGCTCGATGATCTCGGCGTCGCTCTTGTCCTCGATCGGCGTATCTTTGGTCTCTTCCGGCGCCTTCGCCTTTCCGGCTTCGTCTTCAGCGTCCTTCATGCCCTGAGGCTTCTCGTCCTTGGGCGTGACATTTTCCTTTTCAGGCGCGTTCTTCGGGGTCTTGAGCTCCTTCTGCTCCGGCGCATCGACGTCGGACTTGGTCTTGCTCTCGGCCTCGGGGGCGTCGAAAGCAGGCTTTTCGTCTTCCAGCGGCGGCGGAGGCGGCGGCTTCTGCTGCTGTTTTTGCTGCTCCGGCGGCTTCTCTGGCTCGGGCGGCGGAGGCTCTTCCTGCTTCGGTGCGGGCGGTTCGGTGATCACCTCGACGGGCGTTTCCTCGACGATGCGCGGCGCTTCGCGGGCGGAGCGCCAATCCTCCAAGAGCAGGAACGCGAGGACGCACAGATGCGCCAGCAGGCACAGCAGGAGAAACATCAGGAAGCGCGGGCGCACGACGAGCGCGCGCCGCCGCCGAAGGGCGTCCACGCCCAAGGTCGCGCTAAAGGCGCGTTGTCCGCTGCTGTCGTTCATTGCGATGGAAAGCCGCGCTCCAGCGCCGCCGCTGCTTGCATTATCGATCTGGGTCGGTGACCGGGGGGCGCCACTCTCCAATTATAGCCGCCTTTGGGCAAAAACGCGCCCCCGGAAAAACATGACGCCTTTTGCCGCAGTTATCAACGCCCTGAGACCGCATACATAAGAACTATCTAATTTAAGTGGCGCTCGAACGCCGCTCGGGGGGATGCATGAAACGCTTTAGGCCTTTGTCGCGCCGAGGATTTCTCATCGGCGCGGGCGCAGCGGCGACGATCGGCGCCCCGGCCTTGGGCCAGGGCCATGCGATGCGCCGGATCGCGCCGAACCGGGCGTCCGACGCCTTCACGCCGGACGTCGAACTCGAATTAATCTGCAAGCGCGACCAAACGTCCATCCTGACGGGCAAGGCCACGCGGGTGTGGCGCTACGTCGGCAATCTGATCAAAGGTCCGCCCAACGCGCTGACGGCGCTGCCCGACGCTTACCTCGGCCCCCTGCTGCGTTTCACCAAGGGACAAAAGGTTCGCATTTGGCTTCGCAACGAATTGCCGGAGGAAACCATCACGCATTGGCATGGCCTGCATGTGCCGATGCTGATGGACGGCCATCCGACGGCGGCGATCGATCCGGGCGAAACTTACGTCTACGAATTCGAGATCCACAATCGCGCCGGGATGTATTTCTATCATCCGCATACGCACGAGAAGACAGCGACGCAGGTCTATCGCGGCCTGGCGGGCCCCATCATCGTTGAGGACGAGGAAGAGCGCGCGCTCGGACTGCCGTCCGGCGAATTCGAAATTCCGCTCGTCATCCAGGATCGCGCGTTCGACGGCGACAATCAGCTCGCCTATGGCGGCGACATGCATACGAGCATGTTCGGTTTTTATGGCGACCGCGTGCTCGTCAATGGACGATGCAATTTTACGCTCGACGTCGCGAGCCGCGCCTACCGTCTGCGGATCCTCAACGGCTCGAATGCGCGCATCTACAAATTGTGCTGGGACGACCGGACTCCGCTGACCGTGATCGGCGTCGACGGCGGTCTATTGGAGAAGGCGGAGACGCGGCCCTATGTGATGCTGGCGCCCGCCGAGCGCGTCGATCTCATCGTCGATTTCAGCGGCCGCCCGCAAGGCGCGAAGCTGACGATGCTGAGCGGAGAATTCTACGGTCTGATTCCGCCGATGGCGCAGCGCATGATGGGAAGCGATCTCGCGATGGGCGAGGAATTCCCTTTGTTTGCGGCCAGGGTGACGAAAGCTTCAACCGAGTCATGGAAGCTTCCGGAGAAGCTTTCGACCATCAGACGCTTCCGCAAGGACGAGATCGCCAATCTGGGCGATCCCATTCCGATCGCCATCACCATGGCGCGCATGGCGATGTCCCTCAACGGTCGGCCCTATGGCCATGACGACATCCAGCCGCGCGAACGCATTCCCGTCGACACGACGCAGCTTATTGAAATTTTCCATGAGCGTGGCGGAATGGGCGGAATGGGCGGCATGGGTCGAGGCGGCATGATGGGTGGCGGCATGATGCGCGGCCGAATGGGCGGCATGGGCATGGGCATGATGGGCGGCATGGGCATGATGGGAATGATGTCGATGGCGCATCCCATCCATCTGCACGGCCAGCCCTTCGAGATTATCGAGCGCAGCTTCGAGGGCGACGAGGACGCCTACGCCTCGATCCGCGACGGTCTCATCGACAGCGGCCTAAAAGACACCGTGCTCGTCACGCCGGGCGAGCGCCTGCGAATCATCAAGCCGTTCGGCGATTTCAAGGGGCGATTCATGTATCACTGCCATAACCTCGAACATGAGGACGCAGGCATGATGCGCGAGTTCTCGGTGGAGTAGAGCGGCTCAAGACGCGCGGCGTCCGTGAAGCGCATTCTCTTCTCAAACGTCGTTATCTAACTCAATCTTAAAAGCTGTCTATTCAAGCGCACTCCCGGTCGGGCCTGCGGCCCGCCGGGAGCGATATTGCGCGGACTAATGCTGCATGCCGCCCATTCCGCCCATGCCGCCGCCTGAATGCGACATGCCGCCCATGCCGCCGCCCATGCCGCCCATCATGCCGCCCATCATGTCGCCCATGGACATGCCGACCTTCATGATGCCGCTCAGCGTCTCATTTGCGATCTTCTTCTGCTCATCGCTCAAACTGGTGAAAAGCGACTCGATCGCCGCCTTCTGTGCGCGCACCACCTCGAGATGGTCGACCATATGGTTCTCCATCATCGTGAGCTTATTCAACACTTCCGGCTTGGAATGGTCCGCGCGCATATCGGCGGCGTCGCATTTTTGCTTCGCCTTTTGCGCCGCGGCGCGCCACGCCTCTGCGAAGGCGTTCCAGGCGCCGGTTTGCCCGTCGGTCAGTTTCAACTCGGCCTTCAGATAGGCGAGGCGTCCCTCGAGATGATCGGCGAAGCCGCAGACCATTTTGTTCATCATCCCGCCGCCGGAATGCGACATGCCGCTCATGCCGTCGCCGCCCTTGCCGCCGTCCTTCCCGCCGCCGTGGCTCATGCCCGACATGCCGCCCATCATCCCGCCCATCATCCCGCCCATGCCGCCGCCCATTCCGCCGTCCTTGCCGCCGCCTTGGCCCATGCCCGACATGCCGCCGTGATGGCCTGCATGACCTTCGTCGGCCTTGCCCGCTTCGCTCTTCTGCTCATCGGCCTTGCCGGATTCAGCGCCGCCTGATTGCGCCTGGCCAGGGTCCGCCCATTGCGCCGGGGCGTTGGCGCCGCCGTGCTCCATGGCGCCATGGTCCATCTTGTTATGGTCCATCTTGCCATGGTCCATGCCGCCCTGTCCTGCGCCGCCCTGCTGCGCCTGCGCCGCCGAGAGTCCAGCTGCGAGGAGCAAAGCGGCGGCGCTCGCCGCAAGCAATTTTCCGCGCGATGTTAGTTTTCGCGTCGTCATGGCGCCCTCCCTTGCGATGTTTGTCGCGATCGCTCCTGTCGTCGCTGGCGCGACGAATCATTGGTGGAGTTTCGCGCATGAGCGCCTAACCGAGCATCAGGCGCCGTTGAACGTCTGCAACTTTGTCACAGATCAAGCCGTGAGGCGATGGGCGAATCGTCACGCAGACGCATGAATTTTGAAAGCGATCTTTGCCTTTTTTTGAACAGATCCCGCGACGCAAAAACCGATAGGCGCAAGCCCAACGCCCGTCTTTCACTCGGCCACGTCGATTGTGCAGCGCGCGCGAGGTTCGATGTCGCAAATTCGTCGCGCCAACTTGCTTTTCTTCGCACAAGCGAAAACCGCCGCTGGGATGTGGCGCAAAAGCTTATGCCGCCTTCTTCTCCGCGATCTCGACGAGCGCGCGCAGAATGCGCCGCGTGCCGGCGAGGCGCTGTTTCGTGTTCTCGAATTCGCGGATAAACACCACGCGCATGTCGGGACGCACCTTGGCGCTTGTCCGCTGCTCCGCGACATAACGCACGAGTCCGGCGGGATTGGCGAATTTGTCTTCGCGGAACGCGACGATGACGCCCTTCGGGCCGGCGTCAATCTTCTCGACATGCGCCCGCCGGCAGAGCGCCTTGATCGCGACGATCTCGAGCAACTGTTCCACTTCCGCCGGGATCGGGCCGAAACGGTCGATCATCTCGGCGGCGAAAGCTTCGATGTCCTGATCCGTTTCGAGCGTCGACAGACGGCGATAGAGCTGCAGGCGCAGGGTGAGGTCGGCGACATAGTCTTCCGGTATCGTCACCGGCGCGCCGATGGCGATCGTCGGCGACCAGACTTCCTCCTGCGGCTCCTCGACTCCAGCCTTCAGCAGCGTGATCGCGTCGGCGAGCATCTGCTGATACAGCTCGTAGCCCACCTCCCTGATATGTCCCGACTGCTCCTCGCCAAGCAGATTGCCGGCGCCGCGAATGTCGAGATCGTGACTGGCGAGTTGGAAGCCCGCGCCAAGCGTATCCAGCGACTGCAGCACGTCCAGCCGCTTTTGCGCCTGAGGCGTGATCGTCCGGTTGGCGGGCGTCGTGAACAGCGCATAAGCGCGCAATTTGGCGCGCCCGACGCGGCCACGCAGCTGATAGAGCTGCGCGAGGCCGAACATATCGGCGCGCCAGACGATCAGCGTATTGGCGCGTGGGATGTCCAAGCCCGACTCGACGATCGTCGTCGACAGCAGAATGTCGAATTTGCCGTCGCAGAAGGCCGACATCTTGTCCTCGAGTTCGCTCGCGCTCATCTGCCCATGCGCCGTGACGAATTTCGACTCAGGCGCGTTTTCGCGCAGAAACGCCGCGGCCTCCTCGAGGTCCTCGATGCGCGGACAGACGAAGAAGGCCTGGCCGCCGCGATAGCGTTCGCGCAGCAGCGCTTCACGCACGATGAGCGAATCGAAGGGCGAGACGAAGCTGCGCACGGCCAGCCGGTCGATCGGCGGCGTGGCGATGATCGAAAGCTCGCGCACGCCCGTCATCGCGAGCTGCAGCGTGCGCGGTATGGGCGTCGCCGAGAGCGTCAGAACATGCACCTCGGCGCGCAACTCTTTCAGCCGCTCCTTATGGCCGACGCCGAAATGCTGCTCCTCGTCGATGATGACGAGTCCAAGATCCTTGAAGCTTACGGTCTTGCCGAGCACGGCATGCGTGCCGATTAAAATCTCGATGTGGCCGTCGGCGAGGTCCTTCTTCGTCTCGCGCGTTTCCGCGGCGCCGACCATCCGCGACAATCGTCCGATGCGCACCGGCAGGCCCGCAAAGCGCTCGCTGAAAGTCTTGTAGTGCTGACGCGCAAGCAAGGTGGTGGGCGCAACGACGGCCACCTGCTTGCCGTTGATGGCGGCGCAGAAGGCGGCGCGCAGCGCGACCTCGGTTTTGCCAAAGCCAACGTCCCCGCAAACGAGTCGATCCATCGGCCGGCCGGCGGCGAGATCATCGAGCGTCGCATCGATGGCGGCGAGCTGATCCTCGGTTTCATCATAAGGAAAGCGCGCGCAGAATTCGTCGTAGAGTCCTTCCGGCGGGGCGAGCTTCGGCGCCTCGCGCAATTGCCGCTGCGCCGCAATTTCGATGAGCCCTTTCGCCATTTCGCGGATGCGATTCTTCATCCGCGACTTGCGCGACTGCCAGCCGGCGCCGCCAAGGCGATCGAGCTGCGCTTCGGCGTCCTCGCCGCCATAGCGCGTCAAGAGTTCGATGTTTTCGACCGGCAGATAGAGCTTGTCGCCGCCAGCGTAGTGGAGTTCGAGGCAATCATGCGGCGCGCCGGCGGCGGAGATCGTTTCGAGACCGATAAAACGGCCGATGCCGTGATCGACATGCACGACAAGATCGCCGGCGGCGAGCGCGGCGACTTCGCCGAGGAGATTTTCGTTGGGCTTGCGTTTGCGGCGGCGACGAACGAAGCGATCGCCAAGAATGTCCTGCTCGCCCAGAACCGCGTAGGCATCCGTCTCGAAGCCGTGTTCGATCCCGAGAACACCTACGGAGACGGCCTTCGACAACGCCTGCGGAAGCGACGCGACGCGCGGCAAGTCGGGCACGCCGTGTTCCGCGAGCACATGGCCCAGCCGCTCGCAGGAGCCCTCGGACCAGCCGGTGACGATGACGGTTCTGCCTGTGTCGCGCAGCGCCTCGACATGATCCGCGGCCGCCTGGAAGACATTGACGTCGGGCGTGTTGCGCTCGGGCGCAAAGTCGCGGCCGGGCCGCGCGCCGCAGTCGATGGCTTTCTGGCCTTCATGCGCGGCGAAAGGCGTGAATTGCGCCGCCGCGCGCCCCTCGATGGCGGCGCGCCATTCGTCAAGCGACAGATAGAGCGCGCGCGGTTCGAGCGGCTTATAGTTTGAGGCGGCAGGATCGAGATCATGCGCATATTTGCGCGCGTCGTAATAATCCTCGATCTGCTTGACGCGCTCCGCCGCCGCATCCTCGACAAGCGGATCGAGTACGACCGGCGCCTCGCCCAAATAATCGAAGAGCGTATCCATCCGCTCGTAGAAGAGCGGCAGCCAATGCTCCATGCCGTGGAAGCGCCGGCCTTCGCTGACAGCCTCATAAAGCGCGTCGCCGCGCGTCTGCCCGCCGAAGCGCGCGGCGTAGGACTGCCGGAAGCGGCGCATCGTCTCGCTCGTCAGCCGCAATTCGCTCATGGGCGTGAGGTCGAGCGAACGGAGCTGCCCGGTGGCGCGTTGCGTATCTGGATCGAACGAGCGGATGGATTCGAGCGTTTCGCCAAAGAAGTCGAGACGGATCGGAGCCGGCAGCCCCGGCGGATAAAGATCGACAATGCCGCCGCGTTGCGCATATTCGCCGGTCTCGCGCACGGTGCTGGCGCGCAGATAGCCATTCGACTCGAGCCAAAGCGCCAATTCGTCGAGCTTCACGACATTGCCGGGCGCGGCGGCGAAGCTTTCGGCGGCGACCATCTTTTGTGGCGGAACGCGCTGCAACAGGCAGTCGACGGTCGTCGTGACGACGCGCGGACGTTCGAATGAGGATTTTGCGCGCGTGAGACGCGAAAGCGCCGTCATGCGCCGCGCCACCACGCCGGCGTGCGGCGACACGCGATCGTAGGGCTGGCAGTCCCATCCTGGAATGTCGAGGATTTCGACGTCGGGATTGGCGAAACGCAGGGCGTTGCGAAAGGCCGCCGACCGCGCGCCGTCGCGCGCGACATGCACGAAGACCGCCGCGTGTCCTTCCGCCTCCCGCGCGAGCGCGCGCGCAAGATCGGCGCTGACGAAAGCGTCGAAGCCGTCGGGCGCATGGGCGAAAATCAGCCTTTCGCCTTTGACGAGACTGCTCCGCGCCGCTTGAAGTCCCGCCGCCGCTTTCTTGAGCTTTGTCGCAGCCGCGCTCAATGGATCGGCCCGTCGTGTTGGTGAAAGGCGATGATCTGCCGCAGAACCGGCGTGTCATGCTCGGCCGGCGGCTGTTCAGCCCCCGACAGCCATCGGAACACCGCGGCGTCGGGCAGGTCGAGCAGAGCTTCGAGTTCGTCCAGCGCCTGCGCGGGAAGCGTCTCGACGCGCGCGTCGACGAAGCCTCCCAACAGGATGTCCATCTCGCGCATGCCTCGCCGCCAGGCGCGCACCCGGATGCGCCGCCTGCGCATGTCGTCGTCCAACGTCCGTCTCCTTATATGGCGCGAGGCTTAATGCAGGCGCAAAGGAAAGGCAAAGGAAGGTCAGGGAAAGACGCCGAGCAGCGGGGCGCGCGCACGGCTTGCCCGGCCCTGCGGCGCTTCGTCTGAGACTCCGCGTTGGCGAAGTTCCTTGACCTCAAGATGCGGCTGCGCTATCTGGCGCCTCTCGCGTGCGCGCGCTCGCGGGGGAGTAGCTCAGTTGGTTAGAGCGCCGGCCTGTCACGCCGGAGGTCGCGGGTTCAAGTCCCGTCTCTCTCGCCAAAACTTCCATAGCATAGAGAAATCTCGCATATCGCCGGCGCGGCGCTTTTTGCGATCGTTTCAAATCAGCGCGCTTTGTTCTGACTGATCGCTCACGCAATCGGACGCCTCACGGGCCGATCGAGTCCGCGCGATTCTATATTCACTTGTGCCGGGCGCCGAGCTTTACGCGCAATCAGGAAGCTTCTGACTTAGTGCGACGGAATTCACGTGCTTCTTCCTTGCTCGATCGCTGAACGAGAAAGCCGAAAGCCTCGGCCTCCGCAGGATAAAGGCCTTCCGGCCCACCCTCGCGCCCGGAACAAGAGTACTGGTGTCGCGTTAGGCGTGCTCGGGGGGCTCCTCACCTGAGGACCTGGAGATTTGGAATGAAAAACTCACGCAAGCTGCTCACGACAGCGCTCGCCGCAACCATGCTCGTCGGCGCGGTGTCGGCCGCCACCCCGGCCTCGGCGTGGAGCCGTTGGGGTGGCGGCGGATGGGGCCGTCATTGGGGTTACGGTGGTGGTTGGGCGCGCCCAGGCTACTGGGGCTCTGGCGCCGGACTGGGGTTGGGCGTCGCAGGCCTCGCCACCGGCCTCGCGCTCGGAGCGGCGGCCAGCGCCCCGTACGGCTATGGCTACCCTGGCTACTACGGCGCGGCCACCCCGGGCTACTACGGCGCCGCTGTCCCCGCCTACGGCTACGGCCGCTGCACATGCTGGTAAGCGGCTTCTACTCCAGACCCGGTTAAGATGATGTCTTAATAGTAAGACAGTGCAGCCGCGCAATGCGCGGTTGCATTCCAGCATAGTAAGACAGTGCAGCCGCGCAATGCGCGGTTGCATTCCAGCGCCACCGGGGCTGGCGAATTCTTCCGCCCGACGACGCGACTGCGAGGCGCCAGCCGCACCCATTCGGTCCCAGCCCCCTTCCAATTCGGCTTCCAGAGAAAGCATTCTCAACATATAGGGACCCCGGCTTATCTTCGCCGGCCAGGCGCTACGCTCCCTAACCGCCCCGCCTTCGCCCGAATTAAACCGCTGTGGCTTGGCTCCCGGCGCGCGCTATTTGCCCCTCTTGGGCTTCGACGCGGCGCTTCAGAGGGAATGGGACATGCAAAGCAAGTGGGCCTGGCGGCTGTCCCATTTCTTCCAGCAGTTATGGGTGCGGGTCACGCTTTATGCGATCGTCGCCTGCGTCACGGCCTTCGCCGCCTTCCTGTTGCGCACCTATGTGCCGGAGTGGATCGACCAGGACCTCGGCGCCGACGCCGTCGAAAGCGTGCTGACGATACTGGCCTCCTCGATGCTGGCGGTATCGACCTTCTCACTGGGCATCATGGCGGCCGCGATTGCGAGCGCCGCATCGAGCGCGACGCCGCGCGCAACACAGCTTCTGCTCGAAGATAAGACCTCTCAAAAGGTCATCGCGACGTTTCTCGGCGCATTCGTCTTCAGCCTCGTCGGAATCGTCACGCTCAAAATGGGGATGTACGGCGGCGCCGGACGGCTTCTGCTGTTCTTCGTCACGCTTGTGGTCATCGCGCTGATGTTCTGGAATTTCATTCGCTGGATTGATCTGCTGCGCGTATTCGGCCGCTTTTCGGACCTTCTGCCGCGGGTGGAGAAGGCGACCGCCGAAGCGCTCGAAGAGCGGCTCGAATCGCCATACCTCGGATGTTACCCCTCAATCGAGCCTCCGCCCGAGAACGCGACGCCAATCCATGCAGAGCGGCCGGGCTATGTCCTGCACATGGATCTCACGGCGGCGCAGGAAGCGGCGGAAGAGACGGGCGCGATTGTGTGGATAGAGGTCAACCCCGGCTCCTTCGCGCATCGCACCAAGCCCCTGTGTTACGTCGCATGTCCGAACATCGAGCAAGAGCGGCTCAAGGAGCTGACGGAGACTCTGCGAGGCGTTTTTTCCGTCGGCGACAATCGAACCTTCGAGCAGGATCCCCGGTTTGGCCTGATCGTCCTTAGCGAAATCGCTTCGCGCGCGCTCTCGCCGGCGATCAATGATCCCGGCACGGCGATCGACGTGCTCACGCGCGGCGCGCGCCTGCTCGCGCTGTGGGAGACCCGCAGCGAAGCGGAAGTGAACTTTCCCAATATCTATCTGCCGCCGCTCGACGTCGGCGACATGTTCGAGGATTTCTTTCGTCCCATCGCGCGCGACGGCGCCGCCTTGGTCGAAGTGCAGATCTGGCTGCAGAAAATACTGCTCGGTCTGGCGCGCGATGATGAGACGACCTTCGGCAAGGCCGCCCTGCGTCAGTCCGCCGACGCCCTGGCGCGCGCGGAAGCAAAACTAACCCTCGAGTCGGAAAAGCAGCAGATTCGCGCGCTCGCTGCACAGATCGACGAGGCCGCCCGCTTCGTCGAGCCGCCGACGATCTGACCGCGTCAGCGAATGTCGATCTCGGTTTCGACGATATGATTGAGCGGCGTGCCTTCCGCCGTCAACGCCATGCGCAGCTTCAAGCGGCCGCTATCGACCTTGTGCTCGCGCACGATGCGCTCGATCTCGCGCTGCGAGGTGACGCCCACCTCCTTGAGAAACTTCCGAACGGCCATGTTGAAAGCGTCTTCGTCCATCGCCCGGCTCCCTTTGCCGACACAATATACATAGTGCGATTCCCGAAGGCGTCATGCCCGCGCTTGTCGCGGGCATCCACGCCAGGAGCGTGCGGCGGCTTTCGTGGATGGCCGGGACAAGCCCGGCCAAGACGCGCGAGAGAGCAAAAAGTCACCCCGCCTTCGCCACTTCGCGCTGCGCAAAGCCCAGACGGATATTCAGCTCGTACAGCAACTTCTCCGCCGCCTGCGGAATATTGGTGCCGGGCGGGAAGATCGCCGCCGCGCCAGAATCATACAAGGCCTGGAAATCGTCCGGCGGGATGACGCCGCCGACGACCATCATGATGTCGCCGCGCCCGGCGCGTCTGAGCGCGTCGCGCAGTTCCGGCGTCAGAGTCAGATGGCCGGCGGTCATCGTCGAGACGCCGACGATATGCACGTCGGCTTCCGCCGCTTTCCTGGCGACTTCGTCGGGCGTCGCGAAGAGATCGCCGATGACGACGTCGAAGCCCATGTCGGCGAAGGCCGAGGCGATGACCTTCTGGCCGCGATCATGGCCGTCCTGACCCATCTTGGCGACGAGAATGCGCGGTTTGCGCCCGACGTTCTCTTCAAAGTCGCGCGTCATCCCGATCACGCGGCCAAGATGAACGCTCTCCTTGCCGGCTTCCTTCGCATAGACTCCCGAAATCACATTGGCCTTCGGCTGATGGCGGGAGAACACTTTTTCGAGCGCAAAGGAGATTTCGCCGACGCTGGCCTTCGCCCGCGCCGCCTTGACCGCGAGATCGAGAAGATTGGCGCCTGATGTGGCGCCGTCGGTCAGCGCGGCGAGCGCTGCTTGCGTCTTCGCTTCGTCGCGCTCTTCACGCAGCCGCTTGAGCTTGTCGAGCTGCGCGGCGCGCACCGCGGCGTTGTCGACCTTGAGCACATTGGGCTTGGCGTCGTTCACCGGCTGATATTTGTTCACGCCGACGACGACCTGCGTTCCGCTGTCGATGCGCGCCTGCGTCTTCGCCGCCGCCTCCTCGATGCGTTGCTTGGGCACGCCCGCGGCGATCGCCTTGGCCATGCCGCCCAGCGTCTCGATCTCCTCGATATGCTTCCAGGCCCCTTTTGCGAGCTCCGCGGTCAGGCGCTCGACATAATAAGAGCCGCCCCACGGATCGATGATCCGCGTCGTGCCGCTCTCCTCCTGCAGCACGATCTGCGTGTTGCGGGCGATGCGGGCGGAGAAATCGGTCGGCAGCGCGAGCGCCTCATCGAGCGCATTGGTGTGCAGCGACTGCGTATGGCCTTGAGTCGCCGCCATCGCCTCGACGCAGGTGCGGATGGCGTTGACGTAGACGTCCTGCGCCGTCAGCGACCAGCCGGAGGTCTGGCAGTGCGTGCGCAGGGTCATGCTCTTCTCGGACTTGGCGCCCAGATCCTTCATCAGCCGCGCCCAGAGCAGGCGCGCGGCGCGCAGCTTCGCGACCTCCATGAAGAAATTCATGCCGATGGCGAAGAAGAAGGAAAGACGCGGCGCGAAGGCGTCGATGTCGAGTCCCGCCGCGACGCCGGCGCGCACATATTCGACGCCGTCGGCGAGCGTGTAGCCCAATTCGAGATCGGCCGAGGCGCCGGCCTCCTGCATGTGATAGCCGGAGATCGAGATCGAGTTGAACTTCGGCATATGCTTGGAGGTATAAGCGAAAATATCCGACACGATGCGCATCGAAGGGTCGGGCGGGTAGATGTAGGTGTTGCGCACCATGAATTCTTTGAGAATGTCGTTCTGGATCGTGCCGGTCAGCTTTTCGGCGGGCACGCCCTGCTCTTCCGCCGCGACGATGAAGAGCGCGAGAATGGGCAGCACCGCGCCGTTCATGGTCATCGACACCGACATCTGATCGAGCGGAATGCCGTCGAACAGCGTGCGCATGTCATAGATCGAGTCGATCGCGACGCCCGCCATGCCGACGTCGCCCATCACGCGCGGATGGTCGGAATCATAGCCGCGATGGGTGGCGAGATCGAAGGCGACGGAGAGGCCCTTCTGTCCGGCGGCGAGGTTGCGCCGGTAGAAGGCGTTCGAGTCCTCGGCGGTGGAGAAACCCGCATATTGGCGGATCGTCCAGGGCTGGGCGACATACATCGTCGGATAGGGTCCACGCACGTAAGGCGCGACGCCCGGATAGCCGTCGACGAAGGCGAGGCCCTCGATATCCTGCGGGCCATAGGCGTTCTTCACCTCGATTCCTTCCGGCGTCAGCCAGCGGCGGGGCTTCGCCTCCTGCTTAGGCGCGACCGGCGCAAAGGGGATCGATGCAAAGTTCGGTATCGCGGACATTCTTTCCTCGGCTATTTTGCCATTTTCTCTTAGACCAGAGCGGCCTGTCTCGCAAAGCCGTGGCAGCAAAGGGCAGAGCGCGGCGATTTGAAGCGCTGCGGATCAGCCCCCGCTCGGCGCACCGCCCTCCCTCCTCGCCGCCCTCTTGCCCTGATCGCGGCAGGCGGGTCACAATCCCACTCCCGGCCGTTCGCCTTCGCCCAAAAACCCCAACCCAGGAAATCAATATGCGCCATTCCCTAAGCCTGTTGCTGATCGCCCTCTTCGCCAGCGTGGCGCCCGTGCAGGCCATGGCGGGAAACGATATTCCCGACGACGTGAAGGTAAGATGCAAGGCCGATTATTCGAGGTTGTGCAGCGGCGTCATGCCCGGCGGCGGGCGGGTCCTCGCCTGTTTTCAGGCGCATAAGGCGGAAGTCTCGCCGGATTGCGCCGATGCGCTCTCCAAGATGAAGAACTGACGCGCCGTCTCCCGCGCTTCCGCCGCTACGGCGGGAGCGCGCCCGCCGGCGCGTTCAGCCGTCCACGCCGTCCGACGTTTTGGAGGAAAATCGCGCCGAGGCGTAGCGAATCGTTAGGACGGCGAGCGAGAGAATGAGCGTCGCGCCCGCGAGGATCAGTATGCCGATGTCCGGGAGCGATTCCGTCTGCACATAGCCGATCATGTGGCGGGTGAGCGCCGTGATGCCGACATAGAGGAGGAAGCGCACCGGCATGTGGTTGGTGCGGAAATAGATGCCGACCATCGAGCCGATTTCGAGATAGATAAAGAGCAGCAACAAATCTTCGATCGAAGCGTGGCCCTTCGTCGCCATTTCGAGAAATGCTTTCGCCGCCGCCCAGACCGTTGCGCCGCCAATCGCGAACAGTCCCAGAAGGTGGAAGAGTTCGGTGAGCAGGTAGCCGATCGGATCCATCCGATCCAGTATTCGACGCACCGCGGGGTGTTGCTTCCTGTCCAAGTCTTTCATCGCTTGCCTACAAGGTTGTGCAGCGCCCAGCATGGTCGTAGGCCGCAGCGTCAACGTCGCGTATGGCGCCGCCGGGCGCAAATGACTTTGTCACCAAAGCTCCTGCGCGCTTATTCTCCTAGCCGCCGGCCCCAGTCTTCCACCTTGCGGCTTTCGAGTCGCCTGCGCGCGAGCGCCCGCCAGCTTTCCGCCAGCTCCGGCAGCGCAGCCATCTCAGTGAGTTCATCGAAAGCGCGCGGCCGCACGTAGAGCAAGGCGAAAAGCCGGGCGAGCGGCCAATCGGTGCGCGGCCGCTCGATAAGCCGCAGATCGTCACCGGGCTGCGCCGCGCCCGTTTCGAGAACGCGGTAGTACCAGCCGCAGCGCATCGTCTCCTGCGTGCGCCGCGCCATGTCGCGCCGGCCGAAGCGAAAATTGAGGGTCAGGCAGGGCTGTCGTCCCTGGCTCACCTGCAGGCGCGCGCCGCCAAGCGCGAAGACGTCGCCGACGCAGACCTCAACTTCGGTGAGCCCGCTCGTCGAAATGTTCTCGCCAAAGGCGGGCGCAACGAATTCGCTCGCAAGTTCCGGCAAATCCGCGCGCCAAGCGTCGTAATGCTCGCGCGGATAGTGGTGCAGCGCTTTCTCGGCGCCGCCGTGATGGCGCCGATCCGCCTGACGATCGCCAACAAGCCCTTCCGCCTCGATGCGCCAGGGCGGCGCCAGCGGCGCCTTGCGGATCGCGCTTTTGCGGCCTGGGGCGATCTCGCGCGGGCGCCCCGCGTAGAGCCTGTCGATCGGGAGATCAACCATCGTGATTCGTTCCGCGCCAGCGGTCGCGCAGGCGCTATCTCTGGATGGATTCGAGATAGGCGAGCAGCGCTTCGATTTGCATGGCGCTGAGCCGAAACTGCGGCATCTCGACGCCCTCATGGCCGACGACGATGCCCTCGGCGAGCGCCTCTTCGAGATTGTGCAGCGGATATTTTCGCGCGAGATCGCGAAACGGCGGCGACTTGGGATTGGCGCTCTGGCCGCGCGGGCCGACCGCATGGCAGCGGCCGCAATTTGCTTGCGCGATCGCCCGCCCGCGCTTCAGCAGTTGGGCGTCGACAGGCGCTTTCGCGGCGGCGGCGCCGGCGGCGAGCAAGAGGCAAATCGTAATCGCTACAGCCGCGAATCGGAGCATCATCGAAGTCTAGCCGCGCGCCCGGCGCCTGTCACCGTGGCCTATTTGCGCACGACAAGCACCGAACATTTGGCGTGGCGCACGATGGTCTTGGCGTTGGAGCCGAGCAGATAGGTCGCCATCGTCGGGCGATGCGAACCGACCACGACAAGGTCGGCGCCCCATTCCTCGGCCTCGGCGAGCACTTCCGGGTAGACGGCGCCGAAGCGCACGATCGAAGACACGCGCTCCGCCGGATAGGCGACCTTGCCACGCAACACTGCGAGGTCCTTTTCGGTCGCCTCGCGCATCTCCTCGTCGAAATTGGGCGGAATGTAGTCGATGAAGGCCACCGGAACGAGCGGCTGAACATTGACGAGCCGAAGCTCAGCCTCATGCTCCACTTTTGCGAGCGCCACCGCCGCGTCGAGCGCGAGCTGCGTGACCTCGTCCTCGCCGATCTCCACCGCCACCAGAATTTTCTTATACATCCCCGCCTCCCGATGCGCGCGGCGTCGACGCCGACTCGCTCCTTCATAGCGCGGCTGACGCCGCCGAGCCACTGACCCGCATCGGGCGAGTTCAATCCGCAGAAGCGCTACAAAATTCTAGTTGAAAAGTTGGATTGTCACGACTCTTACGTTTCAAAAACCTCGAATGAAGTTAAGTTCGCTCTTCTTTTCAAAGTGATCTTGGGAGGGAATTTATGAAGTCTTGGATTCACGGCGCCCTCGTGGCGTCTATCTTCGCGTCGTCCAACGCCTACGCCGCCGAGAACGGCGTCAATTACGATCCTGCGCACAGCGGCGCTTACGTGGCGGCGCAGAAGGCAAATGACGTCGCGACGATGAAGAGGGTCGTCGGCGATGATCTCACCCAGATCAGGACGCTGGGCTTTTCGCGCGTCAAGACATTCTACTCGACCTATTGCACGATCAACGGGCAAAACTGCGTGAGCATCGCTGAGCTGGCGACGGCGAGAAACATGCGCCTGATGCTCGGTGTTTTCGAATTTCCCGATCACCCGGACTGGACGCAGGCGCAGATTAGCGCCGCCGTCGACGCTAATTTCCGTTTTCCCGGCACGATCGTCGCTTTCGTCGTCGGCAATGAAGACATGTTCGATTGGCAAGGCAATCCGCAACCGGCGATGCAGCAGCGAATCGTGACCGACATGACCACGCTCAGGAATCGGACCAACAACAAGGTGGTGGTGACGACGGCGCAACGCGCGCCGGATTGGATTCGCCTCGTCGCCAGCGATCCTCAAAAAGTGTTGCAGAACGTTCCCGTCATCGGCGCGAATATCTATCCGTTCTGGGGCGGCTCGCCCGAGAAGGTCAACGGCAGGAGCGTCGCAAACGACATTCAGGCCACCGTCACCAACTTGGCGAGCAAAACCGCGAAGCCGATCATCGTCACCGAGGAAGGCTGGCCGAGCTGCGGAAACAACGCCGGCATGAAGGACATGAACATCGAGTCGGAAATTGATTATTTCAGCACGTGGAAAACGCGCCAGCAGAACTTCGACAGTTATTATTTCGCCGCTTACGACAAACAATCCGGCGGCGGCTGTCCGAACAACGACGACGCCGACAGGCATTTCGGCTTGTGCAGCGATTCCGGCTTAACGAAGGACGTCCGGCTGATGAAGTGCAAATAGCGGCGCTCCGGCGCTCGCGCAGCGCGCGATGCCTCGTCGCGGGGACGACACCGTCCCCCGACAGCCGCTCAGAAACCTATTCGACCGCTTCGGCTTTGACGAAATTCCAGGACGCCGTGTCGACGATCCGGCTTTCGCGACTCTCATTGCTGAGCTTGGCGCAGGTGCCGTCGACCGCTGTGACGGTCCACAGATCGATCTCTTCGTCCCAGGCGCCTTCGCAATTCACAAGCGTCGTGACTTTATAGATTTTGCCAGCCTCAAGCATGTTGCTGTCCTGTGCTGAACGATTCCCTTGGGAAAATACGGCATGGGCTCAACGCGACGACTCTTCGTTATCGTCACCATAAAGCAGGCAAAATTAGGGAACGCCGCCGGCGACACATAGAATAGGCGCGCGTCGTTCCCCGCCAATTCTTAAGTTCACGCCGTGTTGACGCCGCAGCGCATGTAGAGCGGGACGCACAGCGGCAGATCCGGCGGATGCGCGCTCCAGGCCTCCTCCAACTCCCGATCGACGAGCGCCAGCGGATCGCTGCCATAACGCAGTCTGTATTTCTCGACCGCGGACCAGGTCTTGAGAAAGCTCACGAGATCGCTTTTCGATCGCGCAACCGGCGTCTGAAACGGCGGGCAGTCGATCTCCTTGAACGGAAACGGCAAGGTCTTGTAGCGCTCGAAATAGAGCGCCGAGTTCTCCGCCCAGAAGGGGCCGAGAATATCGTCTTTGAGCCTGCGCAGGATCGCGTCGAGCGGCTCGACATGCGTTCGCGGCCAGTCATAGGTCCATGCCGCGATGATCCCCTCGGGGCGCAAGGCGCGCCGCGCGTTTGCGTAAAAATTCGGCAGGTCGAACCAGTGGATCGAACAGGCGCAGGCGATGAGATCGACCTCCGCGCGCAGGCCGAGATCGTCTTCCGCGCGCGCCAGACGATAGTCGATATTGGCCTCTTTTGGCGCGAGCGCCAGCTGCCGGGGATCCGGATCGGTCGCGAGCACGCGTGTGAAATGGCGCGAAAGTCCGAGCGCCGCCTGCCCGCTCCCCGCGCCGCAATCCCAGGCGAGCCGATCCTGCGTCGCAACGCTCGCGAGCCACGCGAATAGCGCGTCGGGATAATGCGGGCGGAAGGCGCGATAGTCGTCGGCATTGTCGCCGAACACCATCGTCTGGCGTGCATTCATCACTGCGGCCTCACTTCGTCCCGAACATGCGTTGCGGGCCCAGACCCTTTTGCGTCAGCCACTGCGCCGTGGCGCGATCATGCCAGGGCGTCAGGCTGCCGACGCCATGGAAACCCATGTGTCCCCCGCCCTGCGTCAGCGCCGTCTCGATCATCGGCAGTTTCGACCAGTCGATCGCCGCATAACTCTCCGCCGGAACCCAGGGGTCGTCGAGCGCGTGCAGGATCAGCGTCGGCAGCCTCGCGCCGACGAGGAAATTCTTCGCGGCGTTGGATTCGTAATAGTCCTGCGCCCCCCGATAGCCGAAATGCGGCGCGACGAAGCGATCATCGAATTCGTAAAGATTGCGGGCGCCGGCGATCGCGGCGCGCTCCGCGGCGGTGAGCGCGGCGCTCGGCGCCAGCGCCTCGCGTTTCATCTCATTGAGCATGTAGCGATGATAGACGAAATTGCGCGGCGCCATCAGCAGGGCGCAGGACGCTGCGAGGTCGATCGGCGTCGACACGGCGACGGCGGCGAGAACCGGCAGCCCATGGCCGCCCTCGCCCATGAATTTCAGCACGAGATTGCCGCCGAGCGAATTGCCGATGAGCACAATGCCGCGACTCACGAGTTCCGCCGGAAGGCCACGCAGCGCCGCGACCAAATCCTCGGTCTTGCCGGCGTGGTAGCGTCCGCCGGAAGTGGCGCGCGACGGCGCGGCGCCGCGCAGATTGAGGCGCAGCACCGGCCAGCCTTGGCTCACGAGATAGCGCGCCGTGGCGATTCCATGCCGGCTGGATTCGGAGCCGGCGAGCCCATGCGTCAGAACGATGAGCGGCGCGCCGCTATCCATCGCCGGTCGATCGAGCCGCGCCGCAAGACGGTCGCCGTCCGGCATGGCGAGCAGCAGCCGCTCGCCGCCGGGAAGCTCTGGCGGTCCGCCGACGATAATGTTGCGCAACGTCTGCAGATCGCCGCCGAGCCAAGGCGCCCGCTCACGGAAGGGAGGGAGCGAGGGGTTTGAGGAGGTGGGTGCACAGGGCATCGCTCCTAACCTACAACTGACTGGGCAGGCTGGCGAAAGCTGGTCGCAAGATCAGCTTGCCGCGTTGGCTTTGGCCAGCGCTGCGCAGCCTCTCGCCCCGTTCGTGGGCGAGCCTCGTGGCCGACCGTGCGTCGTCCCTCAGCCCCCATTCACCCTTCCCATCACCGCATCGAGCTTCTTCAACAGTTCCGGATCGCGTGCGTCGGGGGCGGTGACAATGGCGCTGTCGAGCGCGCGGTCGGAGCCGATCGGGCAGGTCTCGTGTTCGCTCGGGAATTCGGTCAAAACGCGCGCCAGTAATCGCGCGACCGTCGCCGAATTCTTCTGAACGACCGCGATCACCGAAGCGATGTCGACATTGTCGTGCTCGGGGTGCCAGCAATCGAAATCGGTCACCATGGCGACGGTGGCGTAGGAGATTTCGGCTTCGCGCGCGAGCTTGGCTTCGGGCATCGCCGTCATGCCGATCACGTCATAGCCGGCGGCTTTGTAGGTGAGCGATTCGGCGTAGGACGAAAACTGCGGGCCTTCCATGCAGACGTAAGTTCCGCCGGCGACATGATCGACGCCCTCGGCCTTCGCCGCCGCGCCGATGCGCGCCGACAGCAGCGGCGCGATCGGATGCGCCATCGACACATGCGCGACGCAGCCGTCGCCAAAAAAAGAGGATTGCCGCGTGAAGGTGCGATCGACGAATTGATCGATCAGCACGAAGAGACCCGGAAAAAGCTCGGATTTGAATGAGCCACAGGCGGAGACCGAAATCAGATCGGTGACGCCGGCGCGCTTCATCGCGTCGATATTGGCGCGGTAGTTGATCGTCGAGGGCGAGAGCCGATGGCCGCGCCCGTGCCGCGGCAAAAAGACCGCCTGGGTCGCGCCCAGCTCGCCGAAGCAGAGTTCGTCGGAAGGCTCGCCCCAGGGCGTCGTGACCCGCTCGCGGCGGAGGTTGGCGAGCCCCGGTAGATCATAAACGCCTGACCCGCCGATTATTCCGACGACCGCTCTGGTCATGAATTATGTCTCCCTCGTAGCTGTTGCTTGGCCGGGTTTTGGGCCGGCGCCAAAAATCGCGGCAATGTGACAGGGTTGCGCCCCCAAAATGCCTGTGTTAGGGGACGCTCGCCTTGGAGCTGGGGCGCAGCGGCCCTCGTTCCTTTTCCTACAGCATCCGTCGTTTGAGGCTAACCGCTTAATCGTCGCGACCGTGCAACTTGCACTGCGAGCGGCGTCTCCAAACGGCGTAGATTGACGAGCGAACCAAGTGGCTCAAGACGGGGATTCCTTATCAGGCGTTGCGGGTCGCTACGCCTCCGCACTCTATGATTTGGCGACGGAAAACCACGCCGCCAATGACGTCGCCGCGGCGCTCGATCGATTCAAGACTCTGCTGGATGGCAGCGCCGATCTCAAGCGCATGGTCAAAAGCCCGGTGTTCTCCGCCAAGGAGCAGCTCGACGCCCTCGAGCCCGTTCTCAACAAGGGCCAGATCTCCGGCATCGCCGCCAATTTCATCCGTCTCGTCGCCGCCAAGCGACGTCTCTTCGTCATCTCCGACATGATCGCCGCCTATCGCCGCCTGCACGACAAGGCGAAGGGCCTGGTGCGCGCCGACGTGACGATCGCGGCGCCGCTGAAGCCGGATCATGAAGCCGCGCTGCGCCAGACGCTCGCCGGCGTCACCGGCGGCAAGATCATCGATCTCAAGGTGACGACGGATCCGTCGATCATCGGCGGTCTGATCGTCAAAATCGGTTCACGCATGGTCGACGCCTCCGTGCGCACCAAGCTCAACTCAATCCGCACACGCATGAAAGAGGTCGGCTGATGGATATCCGCGCCGCAGAAATTTCCGCGATCCTCAAGAAGGAAATCGCCAACTTTGGCGCCGAGGCCGAGGTCACCGAGGTCGGCCAGGTTCTGTCCGTCGGCGACGGCATCGCGCGCGTCTACGGACTCGACAATGTGCAGGCCGGCGAGACCGTCGAATTCCAGGACGGCACCAAGGGCATGGCGCTCAATCTCGAAACCGACAATGTCGGCATCGTGATTTTCGGCGACGACCGCCACATCAAGGAAGGCCAGACGGTCAAGCGCACCGGCGCCATCGTCGAGGTTCCGGTCGGCAAGGAGCTCCTGGGCCGCGTCGTCGACGCGCTCGGCAATCCGATCGACGGCAAGGGCCCGATCAAGGCGACGCAGCGCTCGCGCGTCGACGTCAAGGCGCCGGGCATCATTCCGCGCAAATCCGTGCATGAGCCGATGGCGACGGGCCTGAAGGCCGTCGACGCGCTGATCCCGATCGGCCGCGGCCAGCGCGAACTGATCATCGGCGACCGCCAGACCGGCAAGACCGCCATCGCGCTCGACACGATCCTCAATCAGAAATCGCTGAACGACGGCGACGACGAGAAGGCGAAGCTCTACTGCGTCTATGTCGCCATCGGCCAGAAGCGCTCCACCGTGGCGCAATTCGTCAAGGTGCTCGAAGAGCGCGGCGCGCTCGACTATTCGATCATCGTCGCCGCGACGGCCTCCGATCCGGCGCCGATGCAGTTCCTCGCGCCCTTCTCCGGCTGCGCGATGGGCGAATATTTCCGCGACAACGGGATGCACGCCGTCATCATCTATGACGATCTGTCCAAGCAGGCCGTCGCCTACCGCCAGATGTCGCTGCTGCTGCGCCGCCCGCCGGGACGCGAAGCCTATCCGGGCGACGTCTTCTATCTGCATTCGCGCCTGCTCGAGCGCGCCGCCAAGCTTTCCGACGATCGCGGCGCCGGGTCGCTCACCGCGCTGCCGGTCATCGAGACGCAGGCGAACGACGTGTCGGCCTATATTCCGACGAACGTCATCTCGATCACCGACGGCCAGATCTTCCTGGAGACCGATCTCTTCTACCAGGGCATTCGTCCCGCGGTGAACGTCGGCCTTTCGGTGTCGCGCGTCGGCTCGTCGGCGCAGACCAAGGCGACCAAGAAGGTCGCCGGCAAGATCAAGGGCGAACTCGCGCAGTATCGCGAAATGGCCGCCTTCGCCCAGTTCGGCTCGGACCTCGACGCGGTGACGCAGCGCCTCTTGAATCGCGGCGCCCGCCTCACCGAACTCTTGAAGCAGCCGCAGTTCTCGCCCTTGAAGATGGAAGAGCAGACCTGCGTGATCTACGCCGGCGTCAACGGCTATCTCGATCCGCTGCCGGTCAATCGCGTGCGCGCGTTCGAAGACGGCTTGCTCGCTCTGCTGCGCTCGCAGCACAGCGACATTCTCGAGAGCATCCGCACGACGAAGGATCTCACCGACGAGACCGCGGCGAAACTCAAGAGCGTCGTCGAGAGCTTCGCGAAGAGCTTCGCGTAACGAGCGTATCGCCATGGCCGGGCTTGTCCCGGCCATAACGGGCGTTGGAAAAACGAGACAGGCAAAACGATATGCCCTCGCTAAAGGATCTTCGAAACCGCATCTCCTCCGTCAAGGCGACGCAGAAGATCACCAAAGCCATGCAGATGGTCGCCGCCGCGAAATTGCGCCGCGCCCAGTCGGCGGCGGAGGCGGCGCGTCCCTATGCCGAGCGCATGGAGTCGGTGCTGGCCAACCTCGCTTCCAGCGTGACGGCAGGCGGACCTCCGCTCTTGGCCGGCAATGGCAAGGACGAGACGCATCTCCTCGTCGTCGCCACCGCCGAGCGCGGCCTTTGCGGCGCCTTCAATTCCTCCATCGTGCGTCTCGCCCGGGAGCACATCGCGCGGCTTCAGGATCAGGGCAAGACCGTCAAGATCCTCTGCGTCGGCAAGAAGGGTTTCGAGCAGCTTCGCCGCCAGTATGAGCGCAACATCATCGAGGTCATCGAGCTGCGCGGCGTCAAGCAGATCGGCTTCGACAACGCCGACGAGATCGGCAAGAAGATCATCCGCATGTTCGAAGAGGGGGACTTCGATGTCGCGACGCTGTTCTTCTCGCGCTTCAAATCGGTGATCGCTCAAATTCCGACCGCGCAGCAGCTCATCCCGGCGCAAATTCCCTCGAACGAAAACGCGCCGCCCGTCGAAGGTCCGCAGGCGTCTTACGAATATGAGCCGGGACAGGACGAAATTCTCTCGACGCTGCTGCCGCGCAACATCTCCGTGCAGGTGTTTCGCGCGCTGCTCGAGAACGCCGCCTCCGAACAAGGCGCCCGCATGAGCGCGATGGACAATGCGACGCGTAACGCCGGCGACATGATCAAGAAGCAGACGACGATCTACAACAGGTCGCGTCAGGCGATGATCACCAAGGAGCTCATCGAAATCATCTCGGGCGCCGAGGCGCTCTGAGGCATTTTAGGACGAGGACGAAACATGGCCGCCAATAAGCCCAGCGGGCGCATCACCCAAGTCATCGGCGCCGTCGTCGACGTGCAGTTCGACGGGCAATTGCCTGAGATTCTGAACGCCCTCGAGACGACGAACCAAGGCAATCGCCTCGTTCTCGAAGTCGCGCAGCATTTGGGCGAAAACTCCGTTCGCACCATCGCCATGGATTCGTCCGAAGGCCTGGTGCGCGGTCAGGAAGTCACCGACACCGGCGCGCCGATTTCGGTTCCGGTCGGCGACGAGACGCTTGGCCGCATCATCAACGTCATCGGCGAGCCGGTCGATGAGGCGGGCCCGATGCTCACGAAATCGCGCCGCGCCATTCACCAGCCGGCGCCTTCCTACGCCGAGCAGGCGACGGAAGCGCAGATTCTCGAGACCGGCATTAAGGTCGTCGATCTGCTCGCGCCTTACGCCAAGGGCGGCAAGATCGGCCTGTTCGGCGGCGCGGGCGTCGGCAAGACCGTGCTGATCATGGAGCTCATCAACAACATCGCCAAGGCGCATGGCGGCTATTCCGTCTTCGCCGGCGTCGGCGAGCGCACCCGCGAAGGCAACGACCTCTATCACGAGATGATCGAGGGCGGCGTCAACAAGAAGGGCGGCGGCGAAGGCTCGAAATGCGCGCTGGTCTACGGTCAGATGAACGAGCCGCCGGGCGCGCGCATGCGCGTGGCGCTGTCGGGCCTCACCGTCGCCGAAGATTTCCGCGACCGCGGCATGGACGTGCTGTTCTTCGTCGACAACATCTTCCGCTTCACCCAGGCGGGTTCGGAAGTCTCGGCGCTCCTGGGCCGCATCCCCTCCGCGGTGGGCTATCAGCCGACGCTCGCGACCGACATGGGCGCGCTGCAGGAGCGCATCACCACGACGACCAAGGGCTCGATCACCTCGGTGCAGGCGATTTACGTGCCGGCCGACGATCTGACCGATCCGGCGCCCGCCACCTCCTTCGCCCATTTGGACGCAACGACCGTGCTGTCGCGCTCGATCGCCGAGAAGGGCATTTATCCGGCGGTCGATCCGCTCGACTCGACCTCGCGCATGCTGTCGCCGGCGATCGTCGGCGAGGAGCATTACGATGTCGCGCGCAAGGTGCAGTCGACGCTGCAGCGCTATAAGTCGCTGCAGGACATCATCGCCATTCTCGGCATGGACGAACTTTCCGAGGAGGACAAGCTCGTCGTCGCCCGCGCCCGTAAGATCGAGCGCTTCCTGTCGCAGCCCTTCCATGTCGCGGAAGTGTTTACCGGTTCGCCCGGCAAGCTCGTGTCGCTCGCCGACACGATCAAAGGCTTCAAGGGACTCGTCGAAGGCGAATACGACCATCTGCCGGAGGCGGCTTTCTATATGGTTGGCTCGATCGAAGAAGCGGTCGAAAAGGCCGCGAAGCTCGCCAAGGAAGCGGCGTAACTTTTACAAAGCGTCATGGCCGGACGTGCTCCGGCCATGACGCTGATCAGTTTTCGTGGATGGCCGGGGTCACCCTGGCCATGACGGGCTGGACGCAAAGCGCCGTCGGAGAACATCATGGCTGCATTCCACTTCGAACTCGTCTCTCCCGAGAAGCATCTCTTCTCCGGCGAAGTCGAGTCGGTCGTCGCCCCTGGCGCCGACGGCCAGTTCACCGTGCTCAAGGACCATGCGCCGGTCATGACCACGCTGAAGGCCGGCGTGGTGACCGTTTCCGGCGGCGAAGGCAAGGTTGAGAAGCTTTTCGTGCGTGGGGGATTCGCCGACGTCAACGCGTCCGGCTTCACCATTCTCGCCGAACAGGCGATTCCTCTTTCCGAAATCGACGCCGCCAAGGTCGACGCCGACATCCGGAACGCGCGTGAAGACATCTCCGACGCCAAGTCTGACGAAGCGCGTCTCGCCGCGTCCGACAAGCTCGCGCAATTGCAGGAGCTGCGCGCGGCGATCGGCGGCTGATCAGACCGCGCAGGGAAAGCCACACATCCTCGCTGCAGCATTTGCCGAGCCTTTCCACGTCATGCCCGCGCTCGTCGCGGGCATCCACGCGGCGCTCTCACGCGGAACCGCTCAAACGCAGCGTGATCTATGCCTCGTCCGCATCTTCCGACTCCGCCGGTTCTTCGAGCTCGGCTTCGATGATGTCGCCGTGCCGCTCGACGGGCGCCAATCCCGATCGCGACTGGGCGACCTCGCGTATCGCGTCTCCGATTTCGGGATTGCGCTTGGTCAGCGTCTGCAGATCATAGGCGTCGAGAATGAGGAGTTTCGTCGGCGCGGTCGCCCGCACGTCGGCGGTGCGTAACGTTTTGCGCAGCACGGCGATCTCGCCGAAGAACTGCCCTTCGCCGAGCGCGACGTTTGCATGCGCCAGCTCGACTTCAACCTCGCCCTCGGCGATGAAATACATCGAATGGGCGGGATCGCCCTTGCGCACGATCAATGCGCCACGAGGAAGGGACTGCGCCCGAAGATAGCGCATGATTTCGGCGATTCCGGCCGCGTCGAGGCCGCGAAACAGCGGCACGCTGGCGACCATCGTCCAGGTGACGACGAATTCGCGGCGGTGGATCTCTTCGGCGAAGGCGGTGGCGAGAATGCCGACCGGCAGGCCCAGCAGCAGAAAGCCCGTCACCATGGCGAAGGAGGCGATGAGCTTGCCCGCCAGCGTGAGCGGAATGACTTCGCCATAGCCGACGGTCGTCACCGTTTCGATCGCCCACCACATGGCGTCGGGAATCGTGCCGAATTTTTCGGGCTGCGCCTCATGTTCGGCGATATGCATCGCGGTCGAAAAGAACAGCACCGCGCCAAAAAGAATGATCAGCCAGGCGAGCAGCGCCTTGCGCTCGGCTTCGATCACCGCGAGCAAGGTGCGGATGCCGGGAGAATAGCGCGCGAATTTGAAGAATCGCAGTAGGCGCAGCATCAAAAAGACGCGCAGATCCGCCGAGAAGTAGAACGAAAGATAGAAGGGCAGAAAGGCGGCGAGGTCGATCAGCGCCCAGCCTGATGCGATGAAGGCGAGCCGCGCCGCCGTCGCCGAGCGGCGCGCATAGAGCGCATGTTCGGGCGCGCACCAGACGCGCAAGACATATTCGAGCGTGAAGGCGGCGACGGCGACATATTCAATGACGTTGAAGATGTCCTCATAGCGGTCGCTATATTCCGGCACCGATTCGAAAATCACCGAAACCACCGACAGCAGAACGAGCCCAATCAGCCCGCGATGGACGACGCGCGCGATCCGGTCGTGGCTGCCGCCGTCCAGGACGACGTGGACGCGCCGCCGCAACAAAGCCAGACCGCGCCGCCGGTCCGGCTCGTTCATGGCGCGCCCGCTTTTCCGCGCAACGCGTCCTCCACGGAGGCGAGCGCCTGATCAATGGCGGCGGCGTTGGGGCCGCCCGCCTGCGCAAGATCCGGCCGGCCGCCGCCGCCCTTGCCGCCGAGCTTGACGCTCGCGACGCGCACGAAATCCACGGCGCTGTATTTCTCGGTGAGATCGTCGGTGACGCCGACGACGATGCCGGCCTTGCCGTCGGGCGAGGCGCTGGCGATCGCGACGACACCCGAGCCGATCGCCTTCTTGGCGTCGTCGACCATCGACTTCAAATCCTTGGCCTCGATGCCTTCGACCGCGCGCGCCAGGAGCTTGACGCCGCCGACGTCCCGCGGCCTCTCGTCGGCGCCGTCGCCAGCGCCGCCGCCCATCGCCAGCTTGCGCTTGGCGTCCGCGAGTTCGCGTTCAAGCCGCTTGCGCTCGTCGAGAAGAGCCGCAAGCCGGGCTGGCGCGTCTTCGACAGGCGCGCGCATCAGCGCCGCCATGTCGCGCAGCGCGCGCGATTGCGAGACAAGCTGGCTGCGCGCGCCCTCAGCGGTGCGCGCCTCGATGCGGCGCACGCCGGAGGCGACCGCGCCTTCCCCGACAATGGCGACGAGGCCGATGTCGCCGGTGCGGGCGACATGCGTGCCGCCGCATAACTCGACGGAGAAGGGATGCGCGGCACCGGGCTTTAACGGCCCCATCGAGACGACGCGCACTTCGTCGCCGTATTTCTCGCCAAAGAGCGCGCGCGCGCCGGAGCGGATGGCGTCGTCCTGAGCCATTACCCGCGTCTCGACCGGCGCATTGTCCTGAATGATTTCATTGGCGAGCGTCTCGACGCGCGCCAGCTCCTCGTCGGTGAGCGGCTTGGGATGGGTGAAGTCGAAGCGCAGCCGGTCCGGCGCAACGAGCGACCCCCTTTGCGCCACATGCTCGCCGAGCACCTGCCGCAGCGCCTCATGCAGAATATGCGTGGCCGAATGGTTGGCGCGCGACTGCGTGCGCCGCTCGTGGTCGACATCGAGCTCGAGCGCGAGGCCGGGGGTGATCTCGCCCTCTTCGACGACGCCCTCGTGAACGATGAGGTCGCCGAGCTTCTTGACGGTGTTTTCGACGCGAAAGCGCACGCCGCGGGCGCGCATCACGCCGACGTCGCCGACCTGTCCGCCCGACTCGCCGTAGAAGGGGGTCTGATTGAGGATCAGCGCCCCGCGCGCGCCTTCCTTCAGCGAAAAGGCCTCGCCGCCGTCATGAATGATCGCGGTGACGACGCCCTCGCTTCTTTCAGTTTCGTAGCCGAGGAATTCGGTCGCGCCGAGACGTTCCTTCAGCGCGAACCAGAGCGCTTCGGTCGCGGTTTCGCCGGAGCCGGCCCAGGCCTTGCGCGCGTCCGCCCGCTGGCGCTCCATCGCGGCGTTGAAGATTTCCTTGTCGACGCCGATGCCGCGCGGACGCAAGGCGTCCTCGGTGAGATCGAGCGGAAAGCCGTAGGTGTCGTAGAGCTTGAACGCCGTTTCGCCGGAAAGCTTGTCGCCCTGGCCGAGCGCCGCCGTCTCCTCGTCAAGGATCGCGAGGCCGCGCGCGAGCGTGGCGCGAAACCGCGTCTCTTCGGAAAGCAGCGTATCGGCGATGAGCGACTGGGCGCGCACGAGCTCCGGATAGGCCTGCCCCATCTCGGCGACGAGCGTCGGCGCCAGCCTCCACATCAGCGGCTCCTTCGCGCCGAGAAGCTGCGCGTGACGCATGGCGCGGCGCATGATTCGGCGCAGCACATAGCCGCGGCCTTCGTTCGAGGGCGTGACGCCGTCGGCGACGAGGAAGGAGGCGGCGCGCAGATGGTCGGCGATGACGCGATGGCTCGCGCCCTGCGGGCCGTCAACGGGCGCGCCGGTGAAATCGGCGACCGCCCCGGTCAGCGCACGGAAGAGATCAATGTCGTAATTGGAGGTCACGCCCTGCATCAGCGCGGCGATGCGCTCCAACCCCATGCCGGTGTCGATCGAGGGGCGCGGCAGCGGCGCGCGTTGCCCCGGCGCCACCTGCTCATATTGCATGAAGACGAGGTTCCAGAACTCCAGGAACCTGTCGCCGTCCTCGTCAGGGCTGCCGGGCGGACCGCCTTTGAGCGTCTCGCCCTGATCGTAGAAGATCTCCGAACAAGGGCCGCAGGGGCCGGTGTCGCCCATGCTCCAGAAATTGTCGGCGCTGGCGATGCGGATGATGCGGCTGTCATCGAAGCCGGCGATCTTTTTCCACAGATCATAGGCTTCGTCGTCGTCGTGATAGACCGTGACGAGCAGCCGATCGACGTTGAGCCCGAATTCGCGCGTGATGAGGTTCCAGGCGAGCTCGATCGCGCCTTCCTTGAAATAGTCTCCGAAGGAGAAATTGCCCAGCATTTCGAAGAAGGTGTGATGGCGCGCGGTGTAGCCGACATTGTCGAGGTCGTTATGCTTGCCGCCGGCGCGCACGCATTTTTGCGCCGAGGCGGCGCGCGCATAGGCGCGCTTTTCGACGCCGGTGAAGACGTTCTTGAATGGCACCATGCCGGCGTTGGTGAACATCAACGTCGGATCATTGTGCGGCACGAGCGACGAGGAGGCGACTTTCTCGTGCCCATTATGCGCGAAATAGTCGAGGAAGGCGGTTCGGATCTGGTTGACGCCACTCATGCGGTCACGGCTCGCGAATGCGTCTCTGTCGCCAAGCGGCGGCGCCGATGCGGGAGACGCGTTTAAAACAATAACCTGGAGCGGCCTTTCGTTTCAACGAAACAGGCGACGGCCCGAGGTTGCGGCGAAGGCTGCGGCAGGCGGCGCCGTCGCGCGCTTCGTCATGCGCGATATGACAGTTTCGGGGGGAAACGGCAATGGCGCGGGGACCGCGATCGGGTGAAGGGCTTCCCCATCCTTGTAACTTAAACCGTGCCGGATCGGCTAACATTGCCGCTGCGGCGGCGACGAGCCGACGACAGAGCGCGAGCCGCTCCTCAGTCGCCTCTGCGCCGAACGCGGGAAGACAGGAGGCCGCCAAGCGGTCGCCGCGCAGCCTCAACGATCAGCGCGCCGACGACCCCGAGCGCGCCCATGAGCAGGAAGAAATACACGCTGGGCACGCTCGACCACAAACTGCCGAGCCATCCCGCCAGGAGATTGCCGAGAAACATCGATGTGAACCACACGCCCATCAGCGCCGAGCGCGATCCTTCCGGCGCGACATGCGACACGAGCGACAGGGCGATCGGCGAAAAGTGCAGCTCCGAGACGGTGATGACGCAGAAAAAGGCGAGGAGCCAAAGCCAGCTCGCCTTGCCGCCGTCGCTCGTCCAGGCGGCGAGCGCCATGACGCCGTAGCTCACGGCGAGGCCGAGACAGCCAAGCGACATTTTACCGATCGTCGAGGGCTCGCGCCCGGCCCGAGAGAGCCGGCTCCAAAAGGAAACGAGCGGCGGCGTGAAGAGAAAGATCATCAGCGGATTGAAGGCCTGAAACCACGTCACCGGAATTTCGGCGCGCCATCCGAAAACATCGACGCCGCGGTCGGTGGATTGCGCCGCCCAGAGCGCGATGGTGTTGCCCTGCTGTTCGAAGGCCGCCCAGAACAGCGCGGAAGGCGCAAAGAGCAGCATAAGGATGGTGAGCGACCGGCGAAACTGCGCGTGCATTTGCGCCGTCGGCGCGCGTCTTACGCCGTGCATCGGCTCGAGCGGCAGGCTCGGAAGACCCATCACATATGTCGCGAGGCCGATCGCCATGCCGACGCCCGCGCAGGCGAAGCCGTAATGCCAGCCGATCGTCTCCCCGACTGTTCCGCAAACCAGCGGCGCGAAGAACGCGCCGATATTGATGCCGACGTAGAAGATCGAATAAGCGCGGTCGCGACGGGCGTCCGCCGGCGCGTAAAGCTCCCCGACCTGGACGGAGATGTTCGGCTTGAAGCCGCCGCAGCCCAACGCGATGCAAAGCAGCGCGATCAGAAAGAGGCGATCGTACGCCATCATGAAATGGCCGACGGCCATCAACGCCGCGCCGATGACGATCGTGCGCGCGCGCCCTAACCAACGGTCGGCGATCGCCCCGCCGAGGATCGGCGCGAGATAAACGAGGCCGGTGTAGAGCCCGTAGATTTGCGAGGCGAAAGGTTGCGGACCGAGCGGACCGGAAAGCGTCTCAAGCCCGCGCTTCAAGGCGTCAAGGCCGAGCGCCGTGTCCATGCGCCCCGGCGTCAACAGATATTCGACCATGTAGAGGACGAGCAGCGCCCGCATGCCGTAATAGGAAAAGCGCTCCCACATTTCGGAAGCGAAGAGAAAACCGAGCCCGCGCGGATGGCCAAGAAAATCGTCGCTTCGCTGCATTCGTCCTGCCGGACCGAGCTTTCGTTCCGCGCGCCGCTGTGGCCCGTGCAGCCTCTATAGACGAAGGCTTGATCGGCTCAAATCGCCCCCACGTCGAGGCCCGCCGCCACCAGCATCCCCAATTCGCGGCATTCGTCGACGAAGTCTTCCCGCCATTCGCCGCGGCAGATGAGCGGCTCCTGTACCGCCCGCCAGCGCAGTCCCGTCACGATCGTTTCGACGCCGCGCCGCGTTCCAGTGCCGTCATGGCCGGCGCGAATGTAAAGCGCGTATGGCAGGCCCTGCGTGCGCTCCAACAAGGGATAGTAGCAACGATCGAAGAAGTCCTTGAGCGCCCCGCTCATGTAGCCGAGATTTTCGGTGGTTCCGAGAATGACCGCCTGCGCGGCGAGAACATGCTCGGGCGTCGCCGCGAAAGGGCTGAGCGTCTCCACGTCAACGCCCTCGATCTCGGGCGCGCGCGCGCCGGCGGCGACCGCGTCCCGCAATCGCTCGGTGTTACGCGAAGGCGTGTGCGCGACGATGAGCAGGCGCTTTGGCAAAATGAGCGCGGCTACCAGGGATGAAATTCTGGCACGTAAATAATTTTCATGAAGATCGCCAGGCCGACGATCGCGAGCAGGACCAGCAGCCCACTGTAAGCGATCACCGCATAGACCGAGCCGTTGTAGACCGTGTCCAACAGTCGCAGCGCGTATGCTCTCAGCGCGCCGTCTGTTTCCGTTACCTGCTTCGCCATAAGCTCTCCTCCTTAAGGAGGCGGTCAAAACCCATTTCCTGTAAACCGATATAGCGCGCGAAATGTCGCCGTCACCACTATTCGCTCGATGCTATCAGAGGTTGGGATTTGCTTTTGTCGCGGGCGCTCATCGCGCGCTTGCGCTTGTCCGCCAGCTCGACGACCTGGGCCTTTTGCGCCTCCGACATCGACATCCAGCCGGCGATCTCGACGCGCGTGCGGCCGCAGCCGACGCACACGCCGTCCTGATCGAGTTCGCAGATCTTTATGCACGGACTGTCGACCATCGGCTCAACTTTTGACTGCGCCGCTCCGGGATTGCGGCGAATGCGTCCCGCCGCGCTATAGGATGGCGCGCCGCGCGCGTCAAAAACGTCGGACGGTTCTTCGCGACAATCCTTTTTCTCCTTCGCCAAATCGACTAGATGCGGGCCATGACGACAAAAACCAAGATCTTCATCGACGGCGACGCCGGCACCACCGGGCTCGAAATCCGCGAGCGGCTCTCCGGGCGTGCGGACATCTCGCTCCACGCGCTCCCACAGGAGACGCGCAAGGACGTCGGCGCCAAACGCGACATTCTCGCTTCCGTCGACATCGCGATTTTGTGTCTGCCGGACGACGCGGCCAGAGAAACCGTCGCGCTCTGCGACGCCCTCGGCGCGGGCGGCCCGCGGTTGCTCGACGCCTCCACGGCGCATCGCGTGGCGGATGGCTGGGTCTATGGCTTCGCGGAGCTTTGCAAGGGACAGGCGGCGGCGATCGCCCGCGGGCGCCGGATCGCGAACGTCGGCTGCTACGCCACGGGCGCGATCGCGCTCATCCGTCCGCTCGTCGACGCCGGGCTTATCCGGCCGGACCAGCCGCTGACGATCAACGCCATCTCTGGCTATTCGGGGGGCGGACGGCAGATGATCGAAGCCTATGAGCGCGGCGAAGCGCCGGCGTTCGAGCTCTATGCGCTCAGCCTCGAGCACAAACATGTGCCCGAGATCATGGCCTATTCGAAGCTTTCCGAGCGGCCGCTTTTTGTGCCGTCCGTCGGCAATTTCAGGCAGGGCATGCTGGTCTCGATGCCGCTCGCGCTCGACGCGCTGCCCGGCAAGCCCAAAGCCGAGGATTTCGAAGGCGCCTATGCCGGTCACTACGCCGAGGCGAAACATGTCCGGCTCGCGGCCGCGCCGACAAGCGGCAAGCTTGATCCGCTGGCGCTGAACGGAACCGATGACATGGAGGTCTTCGTCATTGCAAACGAAGCGCGCCGCCACGCCCTGCTCGTCGCGCGGCTTGATAACCTCGGCAAGGGCGCGGCCGGCGCGGCGGTGCAAAATCTCGACCTGATGATGGGGAAGACCGCCGTCTCAGCTTAGAGCGCTTCCCGATCACATCGAATCATGTGATCGATAAGAAATCGCTCAAAATCAAAATGCTCGAGCAGGTTCTCATCGAAAAAGTCTGTCAACTTTTTCCGGACCTGCTCGAGCGCCAACAGCGAAGCTTCGGGGCGCCTATTCGGCATAGGCGGTGGCGCCTCCCGGCAGTTTCGCCGCGACGTCCTCATAGCGGCTGGTGCGCTTGTCCATCATCGTCTCGAAGGCTTCATGCACCTCCTGGACCGAGCGCACCTTGAGCCGGCGGCCCTGCTGCTCATAGAAGATCGGCTTATTGGCGCGCGCCGGTCTCGGCAGTAGCGACGCCGCCGACGTGTGCGGCGCCTCGTCCATGGTCCTCATGAAGCGCTCGGCGTCGTCCGGACCCAGGAAGTGGATGAGGTAGGTTTCGCCGCGGGTCAGAGGACGGCCGATCTTCTCGGCGATCCGCGCGCTGTCCTTCTTAAGCATTTCGGCCGCGAGAACCGCGGAAAGATAGGGATCATTGCGCAGGCCCAAGATTTGCGCCCGCTTCTGTCCGCTGACGCGCGCCGAATCGTCGCTCGCGATCGCCGCCGCCGTCTCGCCGTGCCCATGGCGCCAACCGAAGGTTTTCATCGCCTTAAGCCAGGTCTTCTCGACGAATTGGAAGAGCCCGCTGGCGGAAGACGTCCGCGCCTTCGCGGTGGAGGAGAAATTCGACTCCTTGTCGGCGATGGCCATGAGCAGCGCCGGATCCATTTCAGTCGTCTGCGCCGCCTTAACGACGCGCTCGACGATCGACTGCTGCACCTTGATGGACCCGAACCTCATCACCCCCGGCGTATCAAAGGCGTCGTCACTCCCCAGCCGATGCGACCAGGTGAGCGCCGCCTGGTCCAAAGAGAAATCCGAATCGAGCGCCGTATCGTCATCGGCGGATTGCGTCAGCGTCGTCAGCGGAGAGGCGGCGACGCGGACGCGTGCAGCGCGCGCGGTCCGCTCCGGACGAGAAGTCTCGTCGCGCTCAGCGGTCATCGCCAGGACAGCCAGCACCGAAAGCAGGGTCGCGACGCAAAGCGCGCGCAACAAAGGCGAACAGGATTGATCAAGCAGTAAGCCCGGCAGGGTCGCGCTGGGCGACGCCTTGGATTGCCGGCCTGAGCGAGGCGACGCGACCTTCTCGTCTTTTGAAGGCGGCGGGGCGTTCGTCAGCGTGACGGTCATGCTTCGCGGTTTCTCCACAATTACGCAAAGTTTGCGTAAACAGAAGGTTACCTGCGAGGCGGGGCGAAAGATCGGCGGCCGGAGCCTTGCTCGCGCCACAATTACGGCCGCACCACAGACGCGCGGCGGCCGTAAACTTATGTGTTACAATAGATTACGCAGACAGGCGCGTCGCCGTCGCCACAATGACGCCACTAGTCGAGACGCGAACTTGCTGCGGCCGGCGTCTCAAAACGAGAGCGGGCGTCTCTAAAAGAGATTCGACACCTTGGAGAGCATGCCTTGGAGCAGATGATATTCGGGGCCGGCGGTCGGCGTCGTGCGGGTGATGAAGTCGATCGGCTTGCCGTCCTCCATGCCGTAATCGGCCACGCGCTGAACCTTCTTCGACTTGTCGAAGTAAACCGCATAGACGCGCTGATCGGCAATATTCTGTGGCATGAAGGCGAATTTGCGCTCGATACGCTGGCTGACGTAATACCAGGCGTCGCCGCCGACCGTCGACGTTGTGGAGGGGGTGCCAAGGGTCGCCATCACCTGCTGCGCCGGCATGCCAGGCTTGATCTGCCCGGTGCTGCGCGAATCGAGCACGGCCCCGCGGTTGACGACGCCCTCATACCCGAGACAAGCGGAAAGCGAAGCAGCGAGGCCGGCCACGGCCGCTAAACGAGAAACGACGCGCAAAGCCTGCGCCATGAATGTCTCCGAAATCATCCGCCGCGGCGCGCCTGCGCCCGGTCGATAGTCCCTCGCCAAATCCGTAATCTTGGAACGCAGCGAAAGCAAGACGGCTGTTCTCGCGCTGCGCAGCGCTGGCGTCCGTGCGCCGACGCACATATCTGGTTCTATGGAACGCCCGCGACATGGAGACAGCGCGACATGGAGACAGCGCCATGAACAACACTTTCGACTCGCATCCGCCGCTTTCGCGCCGTCTCGCCCTCTCTGAAGTGCCCCCCGAAGGTCTCGACGTCGACATCCGGGCGACGCCGCTCGAATGCGCCGCACTGGCGCAGCACAATGCGCTGCCCGCCGTCCATTCGCTCCATGCAAAGCTGCGCGCGCGGCGGCGGCGCGGCGACGGATTGGAGATCGAAGGCGAGCTGCGCGCCAGGCTTCGGCAAACCTGCGTCACGACGCTCGAGGAGTTCGACTCGGAGCTCATCGAACCCATCCAGATGCGCTTTGCGCCGCCGCCGGACGAGGCGCCGCGCAGCCGAGGGCGACACGAAGAGTTGACTGAAATTTCGCTCGATGAGGATCCGCCTGATCCGTTGATTGGCGGCGTCGTCGATCTCGGCGCGGCGGTTTCCGAGTTCTTCACGCTGGCGCTTGACCCCTATCCTCGCAAGCCAGGTGCAAATTTCGTCGAACCGCAGCCTGGCGACGGAGCTCAGGCCGTCTCGCCTTTCGCCGCCCTGGGACGGCTCAAGCCGCGCCGCGAGGCTTGAGGCGAGACAGAATAGGCACTTGCGCCTATGGCCAGCAAATGGCAAGTCGCCCGCAAGGGCGGGAGCGCGAACGCGCTTCTCGGACGCGTCACAAAGGCCGGCCAAGAGTTAAGACGGCGAATCCAGGCGCGCAGTCGGGAGAAACGAATTAAATGCCGCAAACTGTTCGGATCGCGCTCGACGCGATGGGCGGCGATTTTGGCCCGAAGGTGACCATCGCGGGCGCGGCCAGCGCGCTCGAACGGCGTCCCAACAGCCGCTTCCTGCTGATCGGCGACGAGCCGGCGATCCGCGCCGAGCTTGAGCGTCATCCGCGCCTCGCCGAATGCGCCGACGTGCGCCACTCTTCAGTGTCGATCCGGATGGACGACAAGCCGAGCCAGGCGCTGCGCTCCGGAAGGCGCGTCTCGTCGATGTGGCTCGCGATCGATGCGGTCAAGAAAGGCGACGCCGACGTCGCGGTTTCGGCCGGCAACACCGGCGCGCTCATGGCCATGGCGAAAATCTGTCTGCACACGATGGCGCGCGTCGATCGTCCCGCGCTCGCCTGCCTTTGGCCGACGCTAAGGGGGCAGTCCGTCGTGCTCGACGTCGGCGCGTCCATGGGCGCCAACGCCAGCCACCTCGTGGATCTTGCGATCATGGGCGCGGCGATGGCGCGGGTCATGCTGGGAGTTGAGCGCCCGACCGTCGGCCTGCTCAATGTCGGCGCCGAAGAGATCAAGGGCATTGAGGAGGTGAAGGCCGCATCGACCCTGCTGCGCGATCTCGCCCTGCCCGGTTTCGATTACCGCGGCTTCGTGGAGGGCGACGGGATCGGACAGGGCGCCGTCGACGTTGTCGTCACCGAGGGCTTTACCGGCAATATCGCGCTCAAGACCGCTGAAGGAACCGCCGCGCAGATTACCGCCTATGTCAAAGAGGCGATGGGCGGCACGTTGCTCGCCAAGCTCGGCTATCTTCTCGCGCTCGGGGCCTTCCGCCAACTTCGCGCCAAAATGGACACACGGGCGACGAATGGCGGCGTGTTTCTTGGGCTCCAGGGAATCGTCATCAAAAGCCACGGCGGCGCCGATTCGGTCGGCTTCGCGCGGGCCGTCGAGATCGGCCATGAGGTGGCCGGCAGCGACCTGCTCAATCGCATTCGCGACACTGTCGCGCTGGCGCACAGCCTCGAGGGCCAGGACGGCGCCGTTTCGACCAGTTCTCCCCGGGAAGCCGCTCAGTGACCACAAGCATGCCTCAACTGCGTTCCGTCGTTCTCGGCGTCGGCGCCTATCTCCCGCAAAAAACCCTCACCAATGACGAGCTCGCCAAGCTCGTCGACACGAGCGACGCGTGGATTGTGCAGCGAACGGGAATCAAGGAGCGCCATATCGCCGCGGAAGGCGAGACAACGTCGATGCTCGGGGAGATGGCCGCGCGCGATGCGCTCGCCAATGCGGGAATTACCGCCGACGACATCGACCTGATCGTCGTGGCGACATCGACCCCAGACTGGACCTTCCCGTCAACCGCGACGCAGATTCAAGCGGCCCTCGGCATTACGCATGGCGTGGCGTTTGATCTGCAGGCCGTCTGTTCGGGATTCGTTTTCGCCGTCGCCACGGCGGAAAAATTTCTACGCTCGGGCTCGCACAAGCGCGCGCTTGTGATCGGCACCGAGACATTCTCCCGGATCATCGATTGGACCGACCGCACCACCTGCGTGCTGTTTGGCGACGGCGCCGGCGCGATGGTGCTCGAGGCGCAACCGTCGCAGGGAGGGGCCGACGAGCGCGGCGTGCTGACGACTCATCTGCGCTCTGACGGACGCCATCGCGCGAAACTCCATGTCGACGGCGGGCCTTCCGCGACTCAAACCGTCGGTCATCTGCGCATGGAGGGGAAAGAAGTGTTCCGCTTCGCGGTCGGCCAAGTCACCGACGTCGTCAAGGACGCTTTCGCCGCGACGGGACTGACCCCCGAGGATCTCGACTGGTTCGTGCCGCATCAGGCCAATCGCCGAATCATCGATATGTCGGCGCAAAAGCTTGGGATTGCGCCGGAAAAGATCATCGCCACCGTGCATTTGCACGGCAACACCTCCGCCGCGTCGGTGCCCCTGGCCTTGGCCGTCGCCGCGGCGGACGGACGAATCAAACAGGGCGATCTCGTCATGCTTGAAGCTGTCGGAGGCGGCTTTACCTGGGGATCTGCGCTGATACGCTGGTAAGCTGGCGTAATACAACAACTATTTCAATGTAAGCAAATATTGGCAGGAAATATTACACGCGCGGTTACAACCTGCGCTTGATTTCCGCATTCAATTCTGAAAAATTCTGACAATAGCCGGTGGCGAATACCCGCTGTGGGTGGGTTTCGGAGCGATAACGCGCCGCCCCTGATAGCGCCCCGTCGTCCCTCCGGCGCGCTCCGAACAGCCCACGACCGTCGTTTTTGATGAATTGTAAGGCAGAAGATGGCCAAGGGGGACGCAACCGCTAAGCCAAACGGCGAAGCGACAGAAGAGCGCATGGCGAGCGGGGGCACCGTGACCCGTTCGGCCCTTGCAGACGCAATCCATCGGAAAGTCGGAGTGCCGCGGGCGGAGTCCGCGAAATACGTCGAAATGGTGCTGGAAGAGATCTTCGAGCGCATCATCGCGCGCGAAGACGTCAAGCTCTCTTCCTTTGGCGCCTTTGTTGTCCGCTCAAAGAAGGAGCGGCTGGGACGCAATCCGAAGACTGGCGCAGGCGCCAAGATTTCGGCGCGGCTGGTCGTCTCCTTCAAGCCGTCCAACATCATGCGTGCGAGAATCAACGGCGACGAGTGACGCTTGCGGCTTCGAGCGCGCTGACCCGCTTGACAAGCGTCGGCGCGCCATGCGCCAAGCATGCATGGCTAAAAGCCGCGCGGTCTACGTCTGTCAGAACTGCGGCGCCGTCGCGTCGCGGTGGCAAGGTCGCTGCGACTCCTGCGGCGAGTGGAACAGCCTCGTTGAAGAGTCGGACGCCGGCGCGCCCGCCGTTTCCCGCCGCGCCGCGCGCGGCCGCGTCTTCGAACTCGAGGGGCTCGCTGGCGAAGGCCGGCCCGCGCCCAGAATTGCGACAGGAATCGACGAATTCGACCGCGTCACCGGCGGCGGCTTCGTGCCGGGCTCGGTGCTGCTGCTCGGCGGCGAGCCCGGCATCGGCAAATCCACTCTGCTCATCCAGGCCTGCGCGACTCTGGCGCGCCGCGGCGCGCGCGTCGTCTATATTTCGGGCGAAGAGGCCGTCGCCCAGGTGCGCCTGCGCGCGACCAGGCTCAATCTCGCCGATGCGCCGGTGGAGCTCGCCGCCGCAACCCAGGTCGAGGACATTCTCGCCACCTGCGCGACAGGCGCCCGCCCGGCGTTGATCGTGATCGATTCGATACAGACGATGCACACCAACATGGCGGAGTCGGCGCCTGGAACGGTGACGCAGGTGCGCGCAAGCGCCCAGGCGCTCCTGCGCCACGCCAAGACGACGGGTTCGACGATCGTTCTCGTCGGCCATGTCACGAAGGATGGGCAGGTTGCCGGTCCGCGCGTGGTCGAACATATGGTCGACGCCGTCCTGTCCTTCGAGGGCGACGGCGCGCATCATTTCCGCATGCTGCGCGCCTCCAAGAACCGATTTGGCGCGACAGGCGAAATCGGCGTCTTCGAGATGACCAGTCTCGGCCTCGCCGAAGTCGCCAATCCATCGGCGCTTTTTCTTGCCGGCCGAGACTCTGGCGCGCCGGGCGCCGCGGTCGTCGCCGGCATGGAGGGGCAGCGTCCGCTGCTGATCGAAATCCAAGCGCTCGTCGCGCCGAGCTCCCTCGGCACGCCGCGACGCGCCGTCGTCGGTTTCGACCAGAATCGGCTCTCAATGATCCTGGCCGTGCTCGAAGCGCATGGCGGGCTGAAGCTTGGCATGCACGACGTCTATCTCAACGTCGCAGGCGGATTTCGGGCCCACGAACCGGCCGCCGATCTCGCCGCGGCCGCCGCCCTCGTCTCGTCGCTCACCGGCGCCGTCCTGCCGCCCGACATGTGCTTTTTCGGCGAGATCGGGCTCTCCGGCGCCGTGCGGCCCGTCATTCACGCCGGCATGCGACTGCGCGAGTCAGGGAAACTCGGGTTCCATCTCGCCGTCGTCCCGCAATCCCAACAAATTTCCGATGATGGGCGCGGCGCCGGCGTGACGATCCGTCCCTGCGCAGACGTCGGCGGCCTCGTCGCCGCCATCGCCCGCATTTCGACGCGCGAAAGAACCATCGCGCGCGGCTAATGAGCTCGCGCATTAGTGTTTCCGGCTGGCCCCAAGATGCGTTAGAAGGCTGCCAGTGCGAAAGCGAGACGCCTGCCGGAACGACGCTTGCCTGCCTGCGGCGGCGCAAAGTTGACACAGGTTCTGGAGAGGGTCGAACGGATGTCGCCCGGAAGGCGGCCAACAGCCCGTTCAGAAGCGTTCAGAGCTCGGGGCGAACAAGCAAGGGGCTAGCGATGCCGTCATATCTTGATTTGGCTGTGATTACCGTCGTTCTGGTTTCGGGGATGCTCGCTCTTTTGCGCGGCTTCACCCGCGAAGTCCTTGCAATCCTGTCCTGGGTTGCGGCGGCGGCGGCGGCGTATTTCTTTTATCCGCTCGCCCTGCCCTACATCAAACCCTACGTCAGCAAGGACGAGATCGCTCTCGCGGCTTCCGTGGCCTCCGTGTTTTTCGTCGCTTTGATCGCTGTTTCTCTCATCACGGTGAAGCTCTCGGACGTCATCCTCGATTCGAAGGTCGGCGCCCTCGATCGCACGCTCGGTTTCCTGTTCGGCGCCGTTCGCGGCGCGCTGCTCGCCGTCGTCGCCTTCGTCTTTTACAGCTGGCTCGTGCCCGAAACGAATCAGCCGGAATGGATCAAGGACGCGCGCGCTAAACCGTTCCTGACGGCTGGCGGCGAGAAGCTGCGGGAAATGCTGCCCGACGACATCGACAGCCTCGTCGCCAAGATCAAGGCGAAGAAGGGCGCTCCGACGAATGAGGAGCCGCCGGCCGACGTCGAGCCGGACAAGATTCAGCCTGCGCCGACCGACGCAAGCTCGGAGGCTCCGACTGAGGCGCCGGCCGAGGCGGCGCCTCAATCGGACGACAAGCCTGAATGATGGTCTTGCGGTTGGGCCCCGCCGCTGGCACATATGACGGGAATGCGACGGCCGGGCGCTTGGGAGTGCTGAGCGGCGGCGCGTCACGGGGGACGAAGCATGACGGAGGCCGCCGAGGATCTTCAACGATCCTCATCCCGCGAGATTGACGCGACAGACGATCTCGACGGCGACAGGCTTCGCGAATATTGCGGCGTGTTCGGCGTCTTCGATCTGCCGGACGCCGCAGCGATCGCCGCCTTGGGCTTGCACGCCCTGCAGCATCGCGGCCAAGAGGCGGCCGGCATCGTCAGCTTCGACGGCGGCCGCTTCCATGGCGAGCGTCGACTGGGCTTGGTCGGCGATCACTTTTCTCAGGAAAACACGATCAAGCGCCTGCCCGGCGCCACGGCGATCGGACATGTGCGCTACGCCACCACCGGCGAAACCATGCTGCGCAACGTGCAGCCGCTGTTCGCGGAACTGAACACGGGCGGCTTCGCGGTCGCCCACAATGGCAACCTCACCAACGCCCAGACGCTGCGCCGCGAACTGATCCGCGAAGGCGCGATCTTCCAGTCGACTTCGGACACCGAGGTCATCCTTCATCTCGTGGCGCGCAGCCGCAGGCCGCTGCTCATCGACCGTTTCATCGAAGCGCTTCGCTCGATCGAAGGCGCCTATTCGCTCGTCGCGCTCACCAACAAGAAGCTGATCGGCGCGCGCGATCCGCTCGGCATCCGGCCGCTCGTCATCGGCGAATTCAACGGAAAATATATTCTCGCGTCGGAAACTTGCGCGCTCGACATCATCGGCGCGCGCTTCGTGCGCGACGTGATGAACGGCGAGATCGTCATTATCTCCGAGGACGGAATTCAAAGCTTGCGGCCGTTTCCGCCGCAGCCGATGCGCCCCTGCATCTTCGAATATATCTATTTCGCCCGTCCCGATTCCATCGTCCATGGCCGTCCGGTCTATGAGGTGCGCAAGGCGATGGGCGCCGAGCTCGCGCGCGAGCGCCTGATCGAGGCGGACGTCGTGGTGCCCGTGCCGGACTCCGGCGTGCCGGCGGCGCTCGGCTATTCGCAGCAATCCGGCGTGCCGTTCGAACTCGGCATTATCCGCAATCACTATGTCGGGCGCACCTTCATCGAGCCGACGCAAATCGCCCGCGATTTCGGCGTACGCATGAAACACAGCGCCAACCGCTGCGTCGTCGCCGGGAAACGCGTGATCCTCATCGACGATTCCGTCGTGCGCGGCACGACGTCAGTGAAAATCGTGCAGATGATGCGCGACGCCGGCGCGACGGAAGTGCATTTCCTGATTTCGTCGCCGCCGATCACCAATCCGGACTACTACGGCATCGATACGCCGCAGAAGGAGAATCTGCTCGCCGCGACGCATACGCTCGATGAAATGCGCGAATATATCGGCTGCGACTCGCTGGGCTTCCTGTCGGTCGACGGCATCTATCGCGCCATGGGCTACGAGCGCCGCGATCCCATCCGGCCGCAGTTCACCGACCACTGCTTCACCGGGGAGTATCCCACGTCGCTGACCGACCTTGTCGGCGAAAACCGCGCGCAACTGTCGCTGTTGGCGGAGGCGAGCTGAGAGGCGGCCGACGCGAGATCCGCGTGCTATGAGAGGCCATGAGCGCAACGGCCCAGAGACGCATCAACGCGGCGGAGTTTCTCGCCTGGGCGCAATCTCAGGAGAAGGGCCGCTATGAGCTGTTTCGCGGCGAAACCTTCGCGATGGCGCCGGAACGCGCGGAGCATGTCGCCGCTAAGGCCCGCATTTGGCGCGCGCTTGCCGATGCAATCGCGCGCGTCGGAGCGCCGTGCGAAGCATTTGTCGACGGGCTCGGCGTAAAAATAGACGATCACACCGTTTACGAACCCGACGCATTGGTCAATTGCGGCGATCCTGTGCAGGCGGATTCGCTCCTGGCGCCTATGCCCATCGTCATCGTCGAAGTCATCTCGCCCTCTTCTCGGAGCTTCGACAAAAATTCAAAGCTCAGCGATTATTTTCGGCTCGCGAGCGTCAAGCATTATCTCGTCGTGGACCTTAGCCGACGGCTGATCTTGCACTACCGCCGGCAAGCCGATCAGATCGTCGTCGGAATCGTCAAGGAAGGCCGCATGACGCTCGATCCTCCAGGCCTGGATGTCGCTGTTGACGAAATGATTCCCGAGATCCCTGCGTGAAGCCTCCCCGCATCGCTCTCGTCACCGGCGCCTCGCGCGGCATCGGGCGCGCGCTCGCCCTGGAACTCGCCCGCGACGGCGCGCATGTCGTGGCTCTGGCGCGCACGCAGGGCGCGCTCGAAGAACTCGACGATGAAATCCGCGCGCAGGGCGGACAGGCGACGCTCGTTCCCTGCGATCTGGCCGACTTCGACGCGCTTGACCGTCTCGGCGCCGCACTGTTCGAACGCTGGGGCAAGCTCGACGCCTTCGTTGGCAACGCAGGCGTTCTCGGCCCTCTGTCGCCGCTCGCCCACGTCGACCCGAAGGACTGGAATCGCGTCATCGCGATCAACGTCACCGCAAACTGGCGGCTGATCCGTTCCCTTGATCCGCTCTTGCGCGCGTCAGGCGCCGGACGCGTCCTCTTCATCACCTCAGGGGCGGCGCATCGCGAGACAATGAAGCCGTTCTGGGGCGCTTATGCGGTCTCGAAGGCGGCCCTCGAAGCGATGGCCCGCACCTATGCGTCTGAGGCCGCCGGCGATGGCGTGACCGTCATGCTCGCCAATCCGGGTCCGCTGCGCACGCGCATGCGCGCTCAGGCGATGCCGGGCGAAGATCCGATGACGCTTAAAACGCCTGAAGAATTCGCAAAAAAATGCCTCGCGCCGCTGGCGCCGGAATGGCGCGAGAGCGCGAGGCTTTATGATTTCCCCACCGACCGGCTGCTGAGTTTTTCCGCGCCGGTCTGATGCGACTTTAGAGCCGACCCTTAGCTGTGATGGTGGCTCGTGTGATGGTGGCTCGTGTGGAGCTTGTGCCAGCGGTAATGATGATGGATGTAGCCGTGGCGCAAAACGGGCGGCGGGGGCGGCGGGACATAGGCGAGGGTCAAGCGCTCGACGCCCGCAGTCCATCCCACGCCGGAGCCTGCTTCGATGCTGAAAGGCTGCAGCGAGAAGGTGTCGTTGGAGCCGCCGACCAATATTGCGCCGCCGCCGCCGACCACGACCTTGGCCGACACGCCTGGGCCATAATAAGAGCCCGCCAGGGCGCCCGGTCCGATATGGCTCGTGGCGGAGACGACGCCCCAGGCAAGCTCGCCAGGACCGTTGATCGTCACATTGGCGCCCACCTTGGTGAGCGCGCCGACGTAATGAGCAGGAACAGCGCCTTCCGCGTCATCGAGATAAATGCAGTCCATCTGCTGATTTTCGATCAAAACGCTGATGCCGTTGCCAAGCAGCCGGCACTGCAAGGAGCCGATGCGGTCGCCCGCGAAGGCGCTCGCCGGCGCCAGCAGGGCCAGAGCGCAAGCGCCGCTCAGCGCGCGACCCCAAAAAAACTTCAGCATTCAGTGCTCCTCTTCCTAGTCTAGGGCCACCGACCCAGAACGAAGCCGGCAACGCCCGCACTGCAGTACAGGACGAGCCCCGAAATGCAATAGCGCCGCTTCAGCCGCAACCGAAGATATCGCGCCTCGACGGGCGCGTCATGTGCGCCAGCGCACGAGCCAGCGTCGCGCATTTGCGTCTCGCCACACCTTTGCCGCGCTTGCAAAGACCTTGGAAGAGTCCGACTTTTAAAGGGCAATCAAAAATCCGAGGCATCCGTGTCGCATTCCTATCCGCTGCCCGTTCTCGTGGACCAGGGCTTGTCTCAGTCCGATGTCGAAGCGCTGCGCTCCGCCGTCGCGGCGTTGGAAAGACATAGCTTTGCGACGCGGCTGGCGGGTTTGGCGAGCCGACAGCTCAGTTTTGGCTCGCTGACCCTGCCGCCGCGACTGCAGGCGGCGGTCGCCGCCGCGACCCAAAAGGCGCTCGCCGCGGCGATGAAGATGGCCTTGGCGAGCCTCGACGCCCAGCCGGCGAAGGACACGGTGCGGATTCACCGTCGCCTCGCGGCGCTCACCGGAGGCGTCGGCGGCGCCGTCGGGCTCGCGAGCCTGCCGCTGGAACTGCCGGTGTCGACGACGATCATGCTGCGCTCGATCGCGGAAATTGCGCAGGCCGAGGGAGAGGACCTGCGCCACCCGGGCGCCGCCCTCGCCTGCCTCGAGGTTTTCGCCCTGGGCGGCCATTCCGCCGAGGGCAATGTGCTGGAGGGCGGCTATCTTGCGCTGCGCGCCGTGCTCGCGAAATCCGTGTCGGACGCGGCGCGCTTTCTGACCGTCCGGCAGGTCTCCAATGAGGCGGCGCCTGCCCTGGCGCGTCTGATCGGCGCGATCGGGGCGCGTTTCGGCATGGTCGTTTCGCAAAAGACCGCGGCGCAGGCTGTGCCGATCATTGGCGCGATCAGCGGCGCGGCGATCAACGTCGCTTTCACCGAGCACTTCCAGAGCCTCGCGCGCGGCCATTTCGTCGTGCGCCGACTGGAGCGGCTTTACAGCCCGGCCGTGGTGCATGCCGAATACGCCAGGATCGCCCGTTCCGAGGGATATTGGAAGGATCCGCCGCAGGCGGCGTAATCGGCGACGCGCGCTCTACGGCAGGCGGCGCAGCGCCTCGGCGAGATGGCCGATCTGCTGCGTCGTGGCGACGCCCGCTTCGTTTTCTTCGAGCAGGATAAAATCGGCGCCGGCGAGGTTTTCATCGAGTTCTTCCGATGTCGCCGTCAGCCGCTCGCCGTTCGAGGCGTCGCCGGGCGCGCGCCGGTAATGACCGAGTTCGATCGTGTTGTTCTCGGTGCGCATATAGAACCAATAGTCGATTTGCGGCGGACAGGGCGCGAGCGTCGCCGCCGCCAGAACCTGATGCAGAAAGCTGCCGCCAAGCGCAAGCAGCCGCGGGGCCCGCGCGCAATCGCCCTTCTCCCCTGCCCTGCCGATCGCCGCCGTCGGATAAGACGCGTCGGGCCACAGGAGATTCAAGAGATCCAGCAGATCGCGGTCGGTGCCGACGGCTTCTGGCGCCGGCGCCGAGGTAAAGTCGAGAACGCCAATCGGCGTCGCCGGCGGCGCGCGCGTTACGTCGCGCATGGCGAGCGCGCCCCCGACGCTGTTCCAATGCGAGCCGCCGCGCGGAAACAGCGCGATCGGCTGTTTGGATTTTTCCGTCGCAATGAGCGCCGCGCCGTCCACATAGCGCACCTGCGATTCGTCGAGCGCCGCGCGATAGGGCGCGAGCTTGTCCGGCATCGATGTCGCGCGCGCCGCGCATGGCGCGGACGTCGGCAAATCTTCCGGGTAGCGCGCCGCCTTGGACGGCGAAATCAGATAGACGAAACTCTTCCCATGCGCCTGCGCCATCTCCTGAATGTCGCGCAAGGTCGAGGACCAGGCGCTCAGGCGAGACGGATCGAAGCCGCCGTCACGCGCGCAAAATTCGTCGATGTAAATATCTTCATAGAGCTGGCCATTGCGGCCTATCATGACGCCGGGCGCCGCCGAGCCGCCGAACAGCGAAAAGACGAGCTGATTTTTCGCGCGCACGGAGATCGGAAAAACCGGCGACATTCGGCCAAGATTTGTCGACACCGCCTTTTGCGTTTCTCCGGAAAGAAAGGCGTCGAACGTCCAGGGCGCAGGCTTTGGCTTGGCGACGCCGGCGAGCGGCGAGGCGCTGCGGATGCGCAGCTTCGGCCAATCGCGCTCGACGGCGAAATTCCACAAATTGGCGAGGAACAAAAACGCGATGAAGCCCGCGCAACCGAAAATCGGCAGGCGCGCGAGCGTCAGCGACTTCAAAAAGGCGATGACGCCCTCGGCCCGAACGGGCGACTGCGACGCCGCTCCAAATTCCGCCTCATGTTTCTCGATGCGCTTATCCATTTCGGCTAGAATCGCTCATCCGATTTAAAACCGGAAGTAGATGAACGGCTTGAAGGGATCGGCAAGTCCCTTCGCCAAAGCCGCAAGAAAGAGCATGGACAGCGCGCTGTTCGACGCCAATGCGAAGCGCTGCGCCGCGCTTCCCCAATTGAAGTCCTTGACATAAAGCGACAGCCGCTGTGCGACGCAGATCGCCGCGGCGATCAGCGCCACGACCACATATTCGGGAGGAATGGCGACAGGCGCGCTGGACTGCGCCCATGGAGTCGCCATCAACGCCAGCAGCGCGCCGGCCTGCGACAGAGAGGTTGCGCGAAAGAATGTCCAGCCGACGATGACAATGATCATCGCGATGATATTGGCGAGCCAGTCCGGCAACCGCTGCAGGCGATTGACCAGAAAGAGCCGGTCGAGCACGAGGAACACGCCATTATAGGCGCCCCAGGCGATATAGGTCCAAGCCGCGCCGTGCCAAATGCCCGAAGCGAAGAAGCAGATCCACAGATTGAGGTAGGTGCGCGCTTCGCCGCGCCGATTGCCGCCGAGCGGAAAATACAGATATTCGCGAATCCAGCTGGTGAGAGAAATATGCCAGCGCCGCCAGAAATCGGTGATGCTCGTCGCCACATAGGGCATGTTGAAATTTTCCAAAAGCCGGAAGCCGAACATGCGCGCCAGCCCAATCGCCATGTCGGAATAGCCGGAAAAATCGAAATAGATCTGAAAGGTGAAGAACAGCACGCCCGCCCAGGCTTGCGCAAAGCCGAGAGAACCGACGTCGCGCGAAAAGATCAGGTCGGCGCCGCTCGCCAGCGTATCGGCGAAGAGCAGCTTCTTCACGACGCCGAGCATGAAGCGCGAAAAGCCGATGACGAAGTCATCGATGTCGGCATGCGGCATCGCGTCGAACTGGCGCGCGATGTCGTGATATTTGATGATCGGTCCGGCGAGGAGCTTGGGGAAGAAGAAGACGTAAAGCCCGTAAAGCAAGGGTCGGCGCGCCGGCGCGGTGATTCCGCGATAGACATCGACGAGATAGGTGATTTTTTCGAAGACGATGAAGCTGACGCCGATCGGCAATGCGATCTGCGGGATGTTGATCCCCGGCAGCGTCAACGCCTTGAGCAGCGCGTCGAGATTGAGCGCGAGAAAGCCGGTATATTTGTAATAGACGAGGATCGCGAGATTGGCGACGACGCCGAGCGCCAGCCAGAGCTTGCGCTCCTTGTCGCCCTCATGCTGAGGAGCGTCCGAAGGACGCGTCTCGAAGCGCGAGGGCGACGAAGATCCTCCTCCTCCTCCTTCGAGACGCGAGCTGTGCTCGCTCCTCAGGATGAGGAGATCTGGCGCGTCGGCGATCTTCCGCGCCACGTAAAGGTCGAGCCCGACCGAGGCGAAGACGAGGAAGATGAAGACGGGTTCGCTCCAGGCGTAGAAGATCACGCTGGCCGCAAACAGGATGATCGCCCGCCGCAGGCGGACTTCCCCGAAAAACAGATAGATGAGGTAAACCGCCGGGCCGAACAGAAACAGGAACAGCGGCTCGTAAAAAAGCATGATGGTCCTGCGTTCGTCGGCGCATGGGGCGAGCGCGAAAGCCTGCGGCTTCTACCAAAAGCCCAGCAGTCGGGCAAGAAAGCGGCCCGCCATGGGGACGGTCTCTATGAATTCTTGAATTCCTGTCGGTAGACGCGGCGGCGCCGCTCTCCCTTCTCCCGCTTTAGCGGGGGAAGGCGCCGCGAAGCGCCGGAAGGGGGCAAGGAGCGCTCCGACGTGAGATGAAACGTCGGCCCCCTCCCCAACCCTCCCCCGCTTCGCGGGAGAGGGGGCAGGTTGCGCCCGTCATCGGAGCTGCGGACCGCTCACCTGCCGAGCAGTTCGACGCCGGCGAGTCGGGCGAACTTGCGATCGAACGTCACCGTCCTCTGACATTGTCGCGACCTGCCCACCTCGTGAATAATTGCGTCGACAAGATCGACGCCGGAATGATTCAGCGCCGCACGCACGGCGTTTGCCTCGCCGATGACAATCTGCCGCGTATCGAGCAGCGCTTTGATGATCGAAACAACGTCCGACCTTTTCAGATCATAGCAGCTTTCGAGCACCCAAATGATCTCGCAAAGAACGATCGCCGAAATGAAACCTGGATCGCCGGCCGTCAGCGCCTCTTCGATAAATCGCGTCGCGGCTTTGGCTTGCTCGCGATCGTCCTGGGCGAGGTAGCGCACGAGCACATTTGTATCGAGCGCGATCACTTTTCGCTGGCGCGGGTTCGGATCGCCGCTTCCATTGCCTCAAGCGTGACTGGCGTCGCGGGCGCCGGAACAACGCCTTTAAGGCGTCGTATGTCTCCGGAGGCGGCGCGAACGAGAAACGCGTCGCCGCTTGTCTGTTCGAAAACCAGACTGTCGCCAGTATCCACCCGCAAGGCTCGGCGTACTTCGGCGGGCAGCGTGATTTGACCCTTACTGGTTAGGGTCGCCTTCGGCATTGAGGGCCAAGCTCCTTCTCGTTAGAACTCCTTACATATCGTAAGGAGCCATTAATTTCAACCAGAACTCTCGAGCCGGGCTCGCTTGCGCGGGCGCCGCGTTGCGCCTATCACCCCGCCATGGCCACTGATTTTTCTCCCACGTCGGATTTCCTGCGCGCTCTTATTGAGCGCGGCTTCGTTCATCAATGCTCCGATTTCGAGGGGCTCGACGAGAAGGCGCGGTCGGGGGCGCTGGCCGCCTATATCGGCTTCGATTGCACGGCGCCCTCGCTGCATGTCGGTTCATTGCTGCCGATTATGATGCTCGCCTGGCTGCAGCGCGCCGGCGGCAAGCCGTTGCCGCTGATGGGCGGCGGCACGACGCGGGTCGGCGATCCTTCCGGCAAGGACGAGAGCCGCAAGCTTTTGACCGTCGAACAGATCGACGCGAACAAGGCGTCGATCCGGACCGTCTTCGAACGCTTTCTCACCTTTGGCGACGGCGCCACAGACGCGCTGATGCTCGACAACGCCGATTGGCTAGCGGGTTTAAACTACATCGACTTCCTGCGCGACGTCGGCCGCCACTTCTCCGTCAACCGCATGCTGACGATGGATTCTGTGAAGCTGCGTCTCGAACGCGAGCATGAACTCTCCTTCATCGAGTTCAACTACATGTGCCTGCAGGCGTACGACTTCGTCGAGATTAACAGGCGCTACGGCGCGCTGCTGCAGATGGGCGGCTCGGACCAATGGGGCAATATCGTCACGGGCCTCGATCTCGGCCGCCGCATGGGTTGCCCGCAACTCTATGCGCTCACCTCGCCGCTGCTGACCACGGCGTCGGGCGCCAAGATGGGCAAGACCGCCGCCGGCGCCATCTGGCTCAACGCCGACATGCTGTCGCCCTATGACTACTGGCAGTATTGGCGCAATACGGAAGACGCCGACGTCGCCCGCTTCCTGAAGCTCTTCACCTTCCTGCCGATGGCAGAGATCGCGCGCCTCGCCGCGCTGCAAGGCGCCGACATCAACGAAGCCAAGAAGACTCTCGCGACGGAGGCGACGGCGCTCATTCACGGCCGCGCGGCGGCGGATGCGGCCGCGGCGACCGCGCGCGCGACATTCGAAGAAGGCGCGCTCGCGCTGTCGCTCCCCAAGGTCGCCGTTTCGGCTGAGGAAGTCGCCGCCGGCCTTGGCGTGCTGACGGCCTTCGTCAAAGCCGGTCTCGTCGCGTCGACCGGCGAAGCGCGACGCCAGATCAAGGGCGGCGGGCTGCGCGTCAACGATACGCCGGTGACGGACGAGCGCGGAACCATCGGCGAAGCGGCGTTTGCGAGCGATGGCGTCGTTAAATTGTCGCTCGGCAAGAAGAAGCACGTGCTGCTCGAGCGCGCTTAACGTCGCACGCGACTCCTACCGCTCCTGCGGCATGCGCGCGGTGCCGTCGATGACGCCCATGATCTTGCGCATCAAGCCGGGAGCGATCGCCGAGAGCGGATTGACGCTGATCGAAGGCGATGGGAGCGCGCCATAGAGGCGATAGCTCAGCGCAAAGACGCCCTCATGCTGTCCGCCGGCGAGCACGACGCCGACCACCGGAATATTCGACAACAGATTGTTCAACGCATAGGCGGGCACATATGAGCCCACGAGGTCCAGCCGCTCGCGCGGGAAGTCGATGTAGCCGTCGAAGGTGAGGCCGATCTCGGGACCCGACAGCACGCCGTCGCGCACGGTAAGCTGTCCGCCCGACCAGCTAAAGTCGCTTTCCAATCTGCCGACGCGAACGAGGTCGGGGTCGAAGCGGAAATTGCCGCGATCATCCGCGCGCGCCGTTCCGCTTTGCGCCATCAACTGGCGCACGGTCGGTTCGCCGCGCACGAAGAAGTCGCGAATGCGCAAAGCCCCATCGGCGCGGTTTTGACTAAGCTGTACGGTCGCGGTCAGGGCGCCGCTGTCCATCTTCCGATAGATGTCAAAGAAGGAGAGCAGCGAGCCGCCGTCGTTTGTCGCAATTTCGAGTTGCGACTGGTTATCCTGACCGCGCCCCATGCCGACTGTGAGCTGCTCGCGGCCAAAAAAGCCTTTAAGCGCCACCCCGCGGGGCTTGCCGCCGCGACGCTCCAATTTCAGTTCGACGTTTGTGAGAATTTGCTTGCCGTAACCGGTGACGATCGGCGACTTGAAGTCGAGATCGAGGTCGTCGACGCTGCCCTTGCCGCGGTCGGCGCGCATCAATCCCTGCATGATTGGACGGGCGTCGAAATTCGCGCCGCGCGCGACGATCTTCACCAGTTCGCCGCTACGCTGCACGTCGGCGCGCATGTCGTCTCCGGGCGAGAGCCGCGCCTGCGAGAGACGGGCCGCGCGGAATGCGCCATCTCTGCCGAATTCGATGACGCCCTGCGCTTGCGTCGGTCCCGCGTCGAACACGAATTGTTCGAGCGACATCGCCTCGCCGTGGCGCGTCAGCGTGAACGAAGACTTTGCCGGCTTTCCCGACGGCTTCACCAGGCCCGGGAGCGGATTGTCGAAATTCGTCCGGGTGAGATCGAGTTCGATCTGCGTATCGACGTTCTCAACCGGGATCGGCGTGCGTATTGTCGCCAGAATCGGGCCGCTGACGCCGGCGATGGCGTAGCCGGCGCGCTGGCGCGCCGCATCGTCAAAAGTGAATGCGACCTGCGCCTGTGCGGGCCCCCTGTCGCCAAAGCCGCGGCGCACGTCGAGGGTCGCCGGCGCGCCAAAGAGTCGGCCGGTTCCGCTCACGCGCAGTCCGGCCCGGTCAGCGATGATATGCAGCGCGCCGCTCTCGAGCTTCTCCCGGCCGATCAGCTTATCGATCACAAGGTTCGACGTCGTCGCGTCGATGGCGAAAGTCGTGGCCGCGTCGCGCGCCGTCGCCCCTGTCTCGAAATCGACGCGCAGCCGACCTTCGATGGTTCCTTTCAGCGCGCCCGCCTCCACGGGGACAGACGCGTAGTCGGCGATCGCCGGCAATGCAAGCAGGTCCGAGACGGCTTCGACGTCGCCGCCAACAGTGACCTCGACCATCGCGGGCGTCGGGCGCAGCGCGCTGTCGGCGACCAGGAAGCGGCCGGACGACAGTGCGAGGCGTCGACCCGGCCCGGTCTCCATGGCGCCTGAGGTCGCGTCGAAAGACGCCGTCTGTCCGGTGATCCGCAGTCGCCCGTTGATGCCGGCAAGCGGCGCCATGCCCGGCAGGATGTCGGAGACTGTCGCGTCGACGATGTCGCCCTCGGCGAACAGCGAGCGATCCGGCGGCGCCTGCTCGTAGCGCATCGCGTTCAGCGCGGCGCCGTCGAAGTCGGCGGCATATTGGGCGCGCTTCAAGACGCCGACCGGCACATGATCGACGAACCAAGTCCGCACGGACGGCGCGACATGGGTGGGCCACAGGCGCGCGAGCGCGCGTATCTGCGTGTCCTCGATGCCCATCTTGAGTATGACGCGGATGTCGTCGCGCCCACTCACTGCGCCGTTGAGGTCGATGTGCGTGTCGGGACCGTCGAAGGCGAATTTGTCGAAGACGATCTGGCGTTCGTCGCGAAACAGGCGCGCATTGAGCAGTCCGTGGTCAATGCGGACATTTTTCTCTCCCGCGCGCTCAGGCGCGACCATGGTTGGCGCTTTCAGGCGCAACGCGATCGTCCATGGCCCATCCAGCCTCGCCGCATCGGCGATGGTTCTGGCCCCCTCAGGCGGGCGGGCGTCGCCGATGACGGTCATGTCGAAACCGCCGGCCTTGAACACAAGCGGCGCGATTGCGACCTTGCGCGCGGCCCTGTCCCAAACCGCGACGCCGGCGATCTTTTCGATCATCACCGGCTCGTGATCCGGCTCGTCGAAGCGGAAATAGCCCCGGCCGATCTCCATTTGACCCGACGCTTCGAGAACCTCGTCGCCCCGACCGAGCGCGAACCTCAGGTCGAAGGAGAGCGGCGCGTCGGTGTCGAAGCGGGTGGTGCGGAAGCCGCCGGCAAGCGAAATCTCGTCGATCGAAAAATTGCGAAACTGCGCGTGGAAATCGCGCCGTCCTCCCGGCGCGCCCTTTGCAACGGCGACGGCCGTCCAACGCCCCGAGGGGCCATTGGCCGCCGCGGAGAAGCGCATGCCGGCGCCGCCCTTGTCGAGGCTGAGCGTCACGTCTTCATAGCGGATGGCGCGATCGATCGTGCGGTCGTCGATGGTGAGCCGGCCGTGCGCCACGCCGAGACGATCGAGCGCGGCGATTGGACTGTTCGGGCTCGTGGCGAAGTCCATGAGCCCGCGCAGGGCCCCCGCCGCGTCGCGCAGCAGAGTCACGCGCTCCGACCCGGCGCCGTTCGCCGGCGCGCCGGGCGCAATCGCTGGCGCCTTGGCCGGAACCGGATGCGCGCCCGCGGAAATGGCCACGGATCCATCCGGATCGACGGAAAGTCGCAAGTCCAGATCGAGAACCTCGAGCCGGCGCAGCTTTATGCGGCCGATCAACAAGGAGCGAAGGTCGAGCGACAGCTCCGCGCGCGGCGCCGCGACGATGGGACGACCGTCTTTCTTGACAATGAAATTATCGACGGACAGCGTCGGGCCGTGATCGCCATTGCCGATCGCAGCGGCGCCCAGCGAAAATTCGTACCGACCGCCCGCGAGTTCGTCGAGCGATTCGACGATGCGCGGCGCGAGCCAAGCAAAGGTGATGGAGCCCTGCGAAAGCAGCAGGAAGAAGCCGCCGAACGTCAGCGCGCACAGCAGCGTTGCGGCAAGTCCGCTGAGCATGAGCAGGCGGGGAAGTCCGCGGCGCGGCGCCCAAAAAAACGGCAGCCGCAACGCTGCGCGACAGGCCCGCTGCATCGCGCGCCGCCCCCTATCGACGACGACTCCGGCGCCGCTAGGCTTGCGCCCCGTCCTGTCGGTCAATTGGCCTCGCTCTCGGCTCGATCGCCGCGCGGACGCGGGCGATTACACCGGTCTTGCCGGCTGGCCCGCAGTCTGCATTCTACGAACTGATTTTAGCTGCAGATGCGACGAAAGGAAGGCGCCATGAGCACGACCGCCGGCAAGGCAGAAGCTACACGCAAGGAGGAGAAGAAGGAGGGAGGCTTAAAGGAAGGAAGCTTGGCGCCGGCCTTCGATCTCCCAGGGGCCGGCGGCGAAAAGATCTCGCTCGCCGCGCTGAAGGGCAAAAAAGTCGTGCTCTACTTCTACCCAAAGGACGACACGTCGGGCTGCACGAAGGAAGCAATCGAATTCAACGCCTTACGCGAGAGTTTTGCGAAGGCCAAGGCCGTGGTCGTCGGCATGTCGCCGGACCCGATCAAGAACCACGACAAATTTCGCGCCAAATATGAATTGTCGCTGCCCCTCGCGTCAGATGAGGGAAAGGACACGCTCGGCGCCTATGGCGTCTGGGTCGAGAAAAGCATGTATGGCCGCAAATATATGGGCGTCGAGCGCACGACGGTGCTCATCGGTCCCGACGGCCGCATCGCCAAGATTTGGCGGAAGGTGAAGGTTCCGGGCCACGCCGAGGAGGTTCTGACGGCGGCGAAGGCGCTTTAACGCGCCTTCGGGGCTTCAATTGTGGTCGTGTTCGGCTTCGGGCGGAGCGGAATCGGCCGGCGTCGCCGCGCCTGAGCCCATCTTGGCGATGAGCCTGGCCATGTCTTCCGATCCCTTCTTCGCCGCGGCGAGATCAGGCTTGGCGGCCAGCGCCGCGTCATAATCGGCCTTGGCGCGGGCGAAGTCCTTCTTGGCCCGCCAGGCGTTGGCGCGGTTGACGAGCGCGCCAACGTAGCCGGCGTCGATTTTCAGCGCCGCGTCGAAGTCGGCGATCGCCTTATCGAATTCGCCCTTGGCGTAATGGCAGGCGCCGCGCCCATTGCGCGCCGCGGCCAGTTTGGGATCGCGCTTTGCGGCCTCGGAAAATGCCGCGATGGCGCGGTCATGATCGCCTTTCCCGTGATAGAGAGCGCCCGCCGCGACGTCCGGCGCCGTCGCTTTTGGATCGGCTTTCGCCGCATCCTCGAGATCGGCGAGCGCCTTCTCGACATCGCCTTTGGCGCGCCAAATATACGCGCGCGCCAGAAGAGCGGCGGCGTTCTTTTTGTCGGCGGCGATCGCCTGATTATAGTCGGCGAGCGCGGCGTCGAGATCGCCCTTGGCATGATGCGCGGCGCCGCGCGCGGCCAGAATCACCGATGATTTGGGTTCAAACTCCAGCGCCTTGCCGAAGTCCTCGAGCGCGTGCGCATAGTCGCCCTTCACCTGATAGGCGCCGGCGCGATTGACATAGGCCGCCACCTTGTTGTGCGGGGTCTCCTTGTCGATCTCCTGAATGACTTGCGTGCAGCCTGCGATGCGCGCGTCGGGGTCAGGCGCGCGGCACTGACTCCAGGCGGGGCTGACGCCGCCCTTGTGCGCGGCGATGGCGGGCGCGCTGACGACGAGAAGTGAAGCGGCGATGACAGCCGCCGGACACCGCGCCCGCGCGGCCGCGCGCGCTGCGAGAGTGAGACGCTCATACATGAATTGGGTGGCTCCCCGAATAGAGTGGCGGCGGCATGCTACCCCATCGGGCTTCGCCCGCAACTTGGAAATGATGGAATTTCGAGGCCGCAGCTGTCTTTCTACAACGACTTGAGCGGTCCACGCGCATACCCTGCTGAACTGCATCGCCGCCATGTTGCAGCTTTTCGTTCAGTCCAGCGCGGACGTGGCGCGCGATCGTCGGCGAATTCTCGGCAAAATCGTGTATTTTTTTGGCTGCGGCCAGCCTCGGAGCGGGCCGAGAGCCGCTGAGACGTCCTAAGTCGCTCCTTAGGACTTCAGACCGAGACCAAAAACGTTTAGAACCAGTTCAATGAGTCTTCTTACCACCAATCCCGAACTGACCGCGGTCTGCGACCGTTTCGCTCGGCATCCCTTCGTCACGGTCGACACCGAATTTTTGCGCGAAACCACGTTCTGGCCGCAGGTCTGCGTGATCCAGCTGGCGTCGCCGGAAGAGGCTGTGGCGATTGACGCCCTTGCCGATGATCTTGATCTTTCGCCGTTTTTTGGCCTCATGGCCAATCCCGACGTCGTCAAGGTGTTCCACGCCGCGCGCCAGGATCTCGAGATCATCTGGCGCCTCGCCCGTCTCATACCCGCGCCGATCTTTGATACGCAGGTCGCGGCCATGGTCTGCGGATTCGGCGAACAAGCGTCCTATCTCGAGCTGGTGAAGGCGATCACGCGCGCCAGTCTCGACAAATCGTCGCGATTCACCGACTGGTCGCGCCGACCGCTGTCAAACGCCCAAATCGAATACGCCATCGCCGACGTCACGCATCTTCGCGACATTTACACCGCGCTGCGGGCGCGGCTCGAACGTTCCAATCGCCTTGAATGGCTCGTGGACGAGATGCAGACGCTCACCTCGCCCGCGACCTATGAGCAGCATCCCGAAAACGCTTGGGAACGGCTGCGCCATCGCGCGCGCAAGCCGCGCGATCTCGCCGTTCTGATGGAACTGGCCGCCTGGCGCGAGTTCGAAGCGCAAGCGCGCGACGTGCCGCGTTCGCGCGTCCTGAAGGACGACTTGCTCATCGAGATTGCTCAAGCCGCGCCGCGCTCGGTCGAAGCGCTCGGCAATTTGCGGTCCTTTCCAAAGGGTATGGAGCGCTCCCGCGCGGGAACCGACATCATCGCCGCTGTGGAGCGCGGCCTCGCGCGCGATCCCGCCACAGTGCCGCGCATCGAACGCGACCGACGCAACTCAAACGGCGCGACGGTCGAGTTGCTCAAGGTATTGCTGCGTCAGGTGTCGGAGGAGACGGGCGTAGCCGCCAAGATGATCGCGACGGTCGAAGATCTCGAATCCGTCGCGCATGACGATCATGCCGACGTTCAGGCGCTGAAGGGATGGCGCCGCGCGATCTTCGGCGAGAAGGCTCTGGAATTGAAGCGGGGCCGCTTGGCGCTCTCGGTGGAAAATGGCCGGGTCGTCACCTTCGACTGGCAGGCCGCGGACGAACCCGCGAACGCTGAATGAGCCTCACGCTTGCGCTGCAGCGCAGCAATGCTGCTGCGCCATTTTTGCGCGCAAGCAAGCGGCTGACGAATATTTGTGCGCCATAAAATACCGTTTAATATCTTATAGATAATGCGATATTACGATAATTTATTGCGCTGCGATATTGTCGTGCTGCAATGCAGTAGCTACCTTCCATCCCGAGTGGGGCGCGCAGTTCGCTGCGACGGTTGTGCGTACGCCGGCCCTGCTCCGAAACGGAAGGATAAGATATGACTACAGGAAATCGAATTGTCGCGGCGGCGTTCGGCGGAGCGCTGTGTCTTGCAGCAAGCTCGGGCCTGTCCGCAGCTGATGCTTCCCTGACGATGAAGCCGCTTATGGCGGCGAGCTTTGACGCTGGCTCAAAACATGTCGTGAGCTATTTCGTCGGCGGCGAGAGCGGCTGCCGTCTCACCATGATGGTCGTCGATTCCGCGCTGGAGGAGGATCCGACGCCGGCGACCCAGGCGACGCGCCTCGTCGTCACCGTCACGGACGGAAAGGCGGCGTTTTTCGACTCGGCCGTCGGCACGTCCCTGCGCTTCAATTGCGCCGCCGGCGCACAGACCATGCGCGTGGACAAGATCAATCGAGTCGCGCGCGCTCCAGCGGAGTAGCATCAGAAAGCGGCGCGTCCTGTGACGCGCCGCATTGCTCGAAAGGAGCGGAACGCCCGCGCGTCAGTGCGACAGGAATTTGAACGGCTCGGCGGGAACGAATTTGTCCGAAACTTCGCCCGCCAGAATCGGGCTGCCCGCAAGGTCGAGCTTCGCGGGCTTGGCGCCCGGTTCGAGCTTCAATTTCGTCAGCTCGACCCAGAAAATCGAAGGGTTCAGCGTCGGCTCGAAATAATAGAGCCGATCCTTGATGTCGGTGACCGAACGCCATCGCGTCGAGGCGATGTTCGGCTCCTGCGGCGTGGATATCCCAAGCGGCACCGAGACGTTTCGAATGATCGAAAAGACGCTGGCGATCGCCACGCGCTTGTCGTCGACTTTCGGCGTCGCGTTCAAGTTCCAGCTGGCGCGGGCGAAGCGATCGGACGCGCGATGCGTGCCAGGAAGGAAATTCGACCCGCCGATCTCGACCCAATAGGTGTTAAGGGCGAGCTGCTGATCGAAAGGCGGGGAATTGGTCATCACCGTGTATTTAGGGTTGTGATGAATGACGAGCTTGCCGCCGAGATATTCGAGTATCGCGCTGTCGCCAGACTGATCGGCCAGCGCCATATGGCTCGCCGCTTTGACGCCGCCGGGAAGATCGGGCGCGACGATCGCGAAGGGCTCCTTTTGCAGCGCCTTCACCGCATCAGCGACGTTCGCGTAGTTGTCGAGAACATATTGCGCCCAGCCGCCGACGGACAGCAGCGGCTTCTTGGAGGCTTTCGCGTCTCCGTAATCCGCCTCGGCGAGATAGAGAAGATTAACCGCGAGCCCAGCGTCGTTCATGCCTTCAGCCGTGGCCGCGTTGTAAAAGTCGGCGATGAGCGAACCATGTTTCGAGGTCCATTTGATCGACCCCGGACCGACCCCGCCGTCGCGCGCCATGCCGCGCGGGAAGGACCACAAGTTTGTTCGCGGATCGACGTCCCAGTCCATCGTCCGGCCCACAAGATAGTCCTTGTCGCTGGTCCCATAGAGCACGCGCGTGCAGGCCTCGGCGCTCCCGCACATCGATGCGACCGCAACGGCGGCCGCCAGAAGACCTTTTGCGAATTGCCTGTCCATATCGAATTCCTTTCAAATAAGTCCGTTTGGAGAGTGAACCGCTTTTGTGTTCAGGGCGCCACCTCGATCTGCGCGTCGGCGCCCATGAGCTTGCCGAGCGCCTTCAGACGATTGAGCACGCGCTCGCTCGCAAGATCGGCGTAAGCGGCGGGCAAAGTGAGCGTCGCCGCGCGATCGCAGACCCGCAAGCGCGTGCGCGGCAGCACGCCGGGCATCGACGCTGACAACAAATAGGCGACCCGCATGAGCGCCCCGAGAATGCGCGCACGCGCGAAAAGACGCGTCGTCAATAGGGTGCGCAGATCCGCAAGGCCTTCCGCCCCGTCGAGCCCTTCGTGACGGAAGACGATTGCAAGCGACAGGAAGGCGCGGCCCGGATGATCAATGGCGACGAACGGCCCCTGCGTGACGATGTTCATGGCGCGCTGCGCACGATATTCCGGATGAGCGCGCCAAGCGATGTCGGAGAGCAGACAGGCGGCGTGGCGCAGCCGGCGCTCCTCGTCGGTTTCGTCTATGCCGCTCTTTTCCATATAGGCGTCCGTCCAATCGATGAGATCGTCGCCATACCCCGGCGCGCGCGCGAAAGTCACTTCCAATTCGCGCGTCGCCGCGAGCAAGGGATCGACGCGACGCTCGGCCGACGACAGGCGCTCATACAACATGCCTTCGCGCACGCCCGCGGCTGATATGACGATCTCGCGAGGCTTGGCGCGTCGGATGATCTCGTCAAGCACGATCGCGCCATAGGCGAGCAGAGGCCGGCGCGCCGCCGAAACGAAGTCGATGTCCTCGAGCGCCTCGCTGTCGATATGTTCGACAAGTTCAGCGAAATCGGCGGCTTCGCTCGTCTGGATGCGGTAATGATGCATGACGCCGAGCGCATAGTTGCGCTGACGCATGTGGAGTTTGGCGAGCGATCGCCAGGTGCCGCCGACCGCGTAAAAGGTTCGGCCCTTGAGATGATCGAGCGGCTTCGCGTCGGCGATCGCCTTGCGGGCGATGCGCGTCGCCTCGCGCATGGAGCGCCGCGACGCGTCCATCAGGGCGAGTCCGCCGAGCGGCAGGGTGATCCCCTTGCCGAGCGCTTCCTTGTGGACGTCGATCAGTTCGAGCGAGCCGCCGCCGAGATCGCCCACGACGCCGTCCGGCTCATGAATCGCCGAAATGACGCCAAGCGCGGAAAGCTCCGCTTCGCGACGGCCCGAAAGCAGCGAAATGTCGCGTTGAATGGCGTCGCGCGCCGCGTCCAGAAAAACGTCGCCATTCTTGGCGCCGCGCACCGCCGCGGTGGCGATCACCTCGATGTCATCGACCCCCATCGTCTCGCAAAGCGCCCGATAGCGGCGCAGCGCCTTCATCGCCTTGTCGACGCCCTCATCGGGCAGTCGGCCTGTCGTGACGACGCCTTTGCCGAGACCGCACATCGCCTTTTCGTTGAAGATCGGGGTCAGCGCGCGCGCGAGCGCCTGATAGGCGACGAGCCGCACCGAATTCGAGCCGATGTCGACGATCGCGACGGGTTTCGGCGTGGAGTCGGCGCGCTGCGTCGCGCCACGCGCCGCCGCCTCAAGCATTTTGGCCGCGCTTTAAGAGCGAGCGCGGCCGCCAATCCTTGAGCGACTTGCCACGCCCCGAAAGCGAGGGATTGGTCATGAAATATTTGTGCGCATTGAAACGCTCCTCGCCTTCGGGCGGAACAATGCGCAGCGACGAGCCGTCCGGCAAGACTCGATAGCTCTGCTCATTGTCAATGAGATTGGCGAGCATGATCTGATCGAGCACCTGCTGATGCACCGTCGGATTGACGATCGGCATCATCACCTCGACCCTTCGATCGAGATTGCGCGGCATCAGGTCGGCGGAAGAAATGTAGACGTGCGCGCGCGGATGCGGCAGCACATAGCCGCCGCCGAAGGCGTAAACACGCGCGTGTTCGAGAAAGCGGCCGACGATCGACTTCACGCGAATATTATCGGACAGTCCGGGAACGCCGGGCCGCAGGCAGCAGATGCCGCGCACGATGAGTTCGATCGAGACGCCCGCTTGCGACGCCGCATAAAGCGCGTCGATGATTTCGGGATCAACAAGCGCGTTGCATTTGCCCCAGATAGCGCCAGGCTTGCCGGCCTTCACGAAGGCGATTTCCTGGTCGATATGCTCGAGAAGCTTCTTTTTGAGCGAAATCGGCGACACCGACATGCGCTCAAGCCCGGCCGGCTCGGCATAGCCGGTGATGTAATTGAAGATGCGCGAGATGTCCCGTCCGATCACAGGGTCGGCGGTGAACACCGAAATGTCCGTATAGATGCGCGCCGTCACGGGGTGATAATTACCGGTGCCGACATGGCAGTAGGTGACGAGGCCGCCGCCTTCCCGGCGCACGACGAGCGACAATTTCGCGTGCGTCTTGAGCTCGATGAAGCCGAAGACCACTTGCGCGCCGGCGCGTTCGAGATCGCGCGCCCAGCGGATATTCGCTTCCTCGTCGAAGCGCGCTTTTAATTCGACCAGCGCGGTGACGGATTTGCCCGCCTCGGCGGCTTCGACGAGCGCGCGCACGATCGGGCTGTTGTTCGACGTGCGATAGAGCGTCTGCTTGATGGCGATGACATTGGGATCGCGCGCCGCCTGCTGCAAAAACTGCACCACGACGTCAAAAGATTCGTAAGGGTGATGAACCGCGAGATCCTTTTGTTTGATCGCGAGGAAACAGTCGCCGCCATTGTCGCGCACCCGTTCCGGAAAGCGCGGATTGTAGGGCTTGAATTTCAGCTCCGGCCGGTCGAGCGCGACGAGTTCGGAAAGATCGTTGAGGGCCAACATGCCGTCGATCTCGAAAGTTTCCGGCTCGTTGACGTCGAGCTCCTCGGCGACGAGCGCGCGCAAGGTCGCCGGCATATCCGCCGCCACTTCGAGCCGGATCACCGAACCGCGCCGGCGCCGCTTCAACGCGGTCTCAAAAAGCAGCACGAGATCTTCGGCTTCTTCCTCGACTTCGAGATCGCTGTCGCGGATGACCCGGAACAACCCCTGCGCCCGCAGCAAATAGCCAGGAAACAGCCGCTGCGCGTTCATCGCGATCAGCGTTTCGAGCAGCATGAAGCGCTCACGGCCGGCGACGCCCGTCGTCGCCGGCAAGCGCACGAAGCGCTCGATTTTCGGCGGCAGGCGGATCAGCGCCTTCAGCGTCTTGCGATCGCCGGGGCGCACCAGTTCGAGCGCCAATGTGAAGCCGAGATTGGGGATGAAAGGAAAGGGATGCGCCGGATCGACCGCGAGCGGCGTCAGCACCGGAAACACGCGGCTGAGGAAATATTCCTCAAGCCACTCGCGGTCGGCCTTGGAGACGTCCGCGGGCTCGACGATAACAATGCCGACGTCTTCGATCTCGGCGCGCAGCTCGCGCCAGCGCCGCAATTGCTCGCTCGTCAGGAGCGTGACGCGCTCGGTGATCTTCGTCAGCTGCTCGGCGGGCGTCAGGCCGTCCTCGGAGCGCGCCGTCACGCCGGAGCGCACCTGCCCGCGAAGGCCGGCGACGCGCACCATGAAGAATTCGTCGAGATTATTGGCCGAGATCGACAGGAAACGCAGTTGCTCAAGCAACGGGTGATTGCGGTTGGAGGCCTCCTCCAGAACCCGGCGATTGAATTCCAGCCAGGACAGCTCCCGATTGATGAAGCGCTGCGGAGAGGCCGCAAGCTTGGCGGGATCCTCCACGAGAATCCCGTCGGCGCAATCCATCACGGCGATATCGGCGCCCGTGCGCTGGGCGGCGAGTTTATCCTGAATATGCGGCTTCATTTCCACTTCCGGGTCCCAGCCATCATGCCACAGGCCTGTGCGGCGACGAAATCATTCGATCAGGTAAACTTCTCAATAACCTTGGCCGCGAGCGCCCGTGTGACAGGCCGCCCCTGCGCCAAAGCCTCGCGGTCGAGAGCGGCGACAAAGGCGCGTGCGGCGGCGAGCGAGCGCTCCAGCCTCAGCGCGGCGAAGGCCAGCGCCGGCGGTTCGACGAGGAGCTGTCGATCTGCGAAGAGCTTCACCAGAACTGCGCGCATCAACGTCTCGTCCGGCGCGCCGATTTCGACGATCGGGGCGCGGCGCAAACGCGACAACAGGTCGGGAAGCCGCGTGTCTTCCGCCCGCGGCGGGCGGGCCGCGCTCATCAGCAGGAAGGCGCCGTTTTCGTTCACGAAATTCAGGAGATGGAACAGCGTGGTTTCGTCAGCGACGCGGTCGACGTCGTCGATGACGATGGCTCGCGGCGCCTGGGCGACCAGCCCCTCCAGCGTCGGCAGCGCGCCGGGCGCAACGACAAGCGCGCCCGCGCGCGCCGCCCAAATGGCGCAGAGGTGGGATTTGCCCGCGCCAACGGGCCCGATCAGCGCGAGAACCCGATCCGGCCAATCCGGCCAGCGTTCGATCATATCGAGCGCCGCCCGGTTCGATGCGGCGGGCAGAAACTCTTCGCGTCCGAAGCGCGGCGTCGTCGGCAGGTCGAGCGGCAACTGACGTCCCGGCTCGCATGTCTCCGGCGCGCCGGCCTTTGTCATGCGCGGTCGGGGATCGGGTGCTGATAGAGCGCGCTCCCGCGGTAGCGTTTTGCAAGAAAGCGCATGAAGGCGCCGAGCGCCGCCGCGACAGGCACGGCGACGATAAGGCCCGTAAATCCGAAAAGCGCGCCGAAGGCCAGCAAGGCGAACATGATCCAGACCGGATGCAGTCCGACGGAGGCGCCGACGAGCCGCGGCGACAGCACATAGCCGTCCATGATCAGTCCGGTCGTCACGATCGCCACCGCCTCGATCGGCAGATTGACGTGCGGCCAGCCCTGAACGATCGCGACGATGATCGATAGAACGAAGGCGGTGACGGAGCCGACGTAGGGGATGAAGCTCAGAAAGCCCGCGATGACGCCGATGAGGAACCCGAAATTCAGCCCGATCGCCGATAGCCCGCCCGCATACCAGACGCCAAGGAACAGGCAGACAAGCGACTGTCCGCGCACGAAGCCGGCAAGCGCGCGATCGATGTCGCGGGCGAGCGAGCGCACGTCATCGCGATGGCGCGGCGGAATCAGATCGTCGATGATGGCGACCATGTGATCCCAATCAACCAGCATATAGAAGGCGACGACCGGCGTGATCACGATGAGCGAGATCACGTTGATCAGCGCATAGCCCCGCCACAACAGCGATTTCACGAAATCGCCGAGCAGCGTCGCGCCCTGGCTCGTGAGGTCGTTTATATATTTTTGCGCATCGAAAGACGCCGCAGCGCCGCCGAGCCCGAATTCCTGCAACCAGCCATTGATGGAATCGCTGGTGACGCGCTCGCTCCATTGCGTCAGGAGGCCATGCAGCGTCTGCAAATAGCCCGGCAGCGAGGTGATGAAGCCCGCAAGCTGATGCGAAAGAATCGGAACCAGAACAACGGCCGCGGTCCCGACGACCAGAAGAAAGACGACGAGCAGAAGACCCGCGGCGCCCAATCTCGACAGGCCCAGCCGCTGCAGCCGGTCAGCCACGGGGTCGAGCAGATAGCCGAGCGCGGTTCCGGCGACAAAGGGCGCAAGCACCGGGCTCAGGAAATACAGCGCTAGGCCTAGCGCCAGAAGCGTCAAGCCCCAGAGCGCGAGCTGCCGTTCGAGGCTCAGCCCCGCCCATTGCAGCTGCTGCATCTCGGCGTCGTCGCCAGCGTCGAGAGGCGGCGGCGGCTGCGCAGTATCAATGACCGCCGGCTGCGCAGTATCGAAGCCGAGCGTCGGTGTTCTCTGTGACATGTCACAGCCTCATATGCTGGACCCAAAGCCACAGATAGACGCAGGCGGAAGCGACGGTCAATGCGGCGACGGCGACAATGAGCGTCACATTTAGCAGCGGAAAATGAACGCCGTAGGCCTGAGCCGCCAGGATGACGCCGGCGAACACCAGTTGCGCGGCGGTGGTCGCCTTGGAAGAAAAGTGTGGATGCACCTTCATCGGCCGGCCCATGAGCCACGACAGCGACACCGCCCCAGTGATCATGACATCGCGAAACACCACCATGATGGCGAGCCAGGCCGGCAGCGCGTCAACGATCGCGAGCGTCACGTACATCGAAACGATCAGCGCCTTGTCGGCGATGGGATCGAGAATCGCGCCGAGTTCCGATTGGAGGTGGTAGGTCCGGGCCAGCCAACCGTCGAGGGCGTCGGACAGGCCGGCGACGGCGAACAGCAGGAAGGCGGCGATCCATTGCCGCTCGACGATCAAGATGATCGCCGCCGGCGTCAGCACGAGACGACCAATGGTGATGAAATTCGGAAGCGACGCGAACCAATTTTGAGTCATGATGCGTTATCTGGCGCGCGCGCCAAGCTTGTCATCACTTGGCCATCGCGCCGCGCGCGCCTGGAAGAAACAAGCGCCGCGAGTCCGAGCGCGACGGCGACGAGCGCCAGAAGCAGCGTCGAAATGGCGTTGATCTGCGGCGAAACGCCCAAACGCACTTGTGAGTAGATGCGCATCGGCAGCGTCGTCGCGCCGGGTCCTGTCGCAAAACTGGCGATGACGAGGTCGTCGAGAGATAGAGTGAACGCCAGGAGATAAGCGGTGACGATCGCCGGCGCGATCTGCGGCAATGCGACCCGGACAAAGGCCCCGAAAGGCGTCGCCCCCAGATCCATCGCCGCTTCTTCGAGCGCCGGATCGCTGTCGCGCAGCGCCGCGAGAATCGCGACCGTCGTGAAACACATTGTCAATGTGACATGACCGATGACCAGCGTGATGAAGCCTCGTCCGACCCCGAACGCGACGAAACAGGTCAGCAGCGCGAGGCCGAGCACGACCTCCGGCAGAACCAGCGGGGCATGAACGGCGCCGAAAAACAGCATGCGCGTGCGAAATCGTCCAAAACGCGCGAGCGATATGGCGGCCAGAAGGCCCAGCAGAGTCGCGATGGTGGCCGAGGTCAGCGCGGCGGCGAGGCTGATCTTCGCCGAATGTAGAAGCTGCTCATTCTCCAGGAGCGCCACATACCATTTCGTCGAAAACCCGCCCCACACGGAAACCAGACGCGACGCGTTGAAGCTCATGACCGCGAGAATGACAATCGGAGCGTAAAGGAAGACAAAGCCTATAAGGAGAGTCGCGCGACGCGCCCAGGAGACGGCGGCGCTCATCGGGCGTCGTCCTCATCGGCAAGCCGCGCCCGTTCCCACAGCAGCAGCGGAATCATCAACACAGCGACGAGTGCGATCGCCGCGGCCGAGGCCGCCGGCCAGTCGTGATTGGAGAAAAAGTCGTTCCACAAGGTTCGCCCGATCATCAGCGTCTCGGAGCCGCCGAGGAGATCGGGAATGACGAATTCGCCGACCGCGGGAATGAAGACGAGGAGCGCGCCCGCAACGACGCCCTCACGCGAAAGCGGCAGCGTCACGCGCAAGAAAACTTGCGCCGGCGACGCCCCGAGATCCGCCGCCGCTTCGCGAAGCCTGGGGTCCTGACGCTCCAGCGCCGCGTAGAGCGGCAGCAGCATGAAGGGCAGATAGGAGTAGACGATGCCGACGACGACGGCGCCCGTTGTCGCGAACATTTGCAGCGGCGCCGAAATGAGGCCAAGCGCCATCAGCGCGTTATTGATCAATCCCTCATCCTTCAAAAGCGCGATCCAGGCGTAGACGCGGATGAGAAAGCTCGTCCAGAACGGGGCAGCGGCAAGGCCGATGAGCGTGGGACGCAGGCGCTCGGGCGCGCGCGCCATGGCGAGCGCGAAAGGATAGGCGATGATCAGCGTGATCAGCGTCGAGACCGCGGCGATGGTGAGCGAGGACAGATAGGATTCGAGATAAAGCGTATCGCTCATCAGCGCGCGATAGGCGTCGAATGAAAAGGTCTGCGCCTTGGCCCAGATGGCGGCCAAACCGTCGGAAGGCTCGAAAATCGGCCGATAGGGCGGGCGCGCCAGCACCGACTGCGAAACGGAAATCTTGGCGATGAGCAACATCGGCGCAAGGAAAAAGGCGCCGATCCACAGATAAGGCGCCGCGATGACGAGGCGCTCGCCCAGCGAGAGTCTGCGGCGTGCGCTCATCCTACAGGCTCGGTGAAAGCGCCCTCATCCCGAGGAGCGCCTGAAAGGCGCGTCTCGAAGGACGAGGGCGTCGCGTCGCGTCGCGGCTGTCCTCGCCCGTCGAGACGGCCGCTTCGCGGCCTCCTCAGGGTGAGGAAATCCTCATTGCGCCTCGCGCTCATTTCTACCGTCCCCCCCTGGTTCCGCGAGAAGCGCGCCGGCGCCAGGCGGGAAGCTGAGCCTCACTGAGTCGCCGATCGCGTGGCGCTCGCCATGGCCCGCCGCCGCCCGCAATACGATGTTGCTGGCGACGCGCACCCGCAGCAGCGTCGTTTCGCCGCGAAACACGAAGTTCTCGACGAAGCCCGCGATTCCCTCGCCCTCACGCGCAACGCCGATCCGTTCGGGGCGCACGCTGAGCGTCGCCTGCGCGCCGTCGGGAAAATGTCCAGGCTCGCAGGGGATTCGTCCAAAATCGGTGACCAGCGCCGCGGCGCCTTTGCAGTCGAGGCGTCCCTCGATGAAATTGGTTTCGCCGACGAAGCCGGCGACGAAACGCGTCGCGGGCCGGTCGTAAATCTCCATCGGCCCGGCGACCTGCTCCACCCTGCCCGCCCGCATCACCGCGATGCGGTCGGCGAGCGCCAGCGCCTCGTCCTGATCATGCGTGACGATGACGAAGCTCGTCTGCGTCAGCCGCTGGATTTCCTTGAGCTGAAACTGCGTCTCTTCGCGCAGCTTGCGATCGAGCGCGCCGAGCGGCTCGTCGAGCAACAGCATTTTCGGACGCGGCGCGAGCGCCCGCGCCAGCGCGACGCGCTGCTTCTGTCCGCCGGACAGCTCGTCGATTCTCCGATGGCCAAAAGCCGAAAGCTGCGTCATCGCAAGCAATTCGTTGACGCGCGCGTCGATGGCGTCTCTCGTCCCCCCTTGCCGTCGCAGACCGAAGGCGATGTTCTCAAAGACATTGAGATGCGGAAACAGCGCATAGGACTGGAACATCATGTTCACCGGTCGCCGATAGGGCGGCACGCCGGAAAGATCATCGCCATTCAATGCGATCGTTCCGGCGTCCGGCGATTCGAAACCCGCGATGCAGCGCATCAGCGTGGTTTTGCCGCAGCCCGACGGGCCGAGCAGCGCGAAGAATTCGCCGGCTCCCACGTCGAGCGACACCTCCTCGAGCGCAACGACGGCGCCGAATTTTTTGCTGACGCTTTTAATCGACAGCAGCGGCGCGCTCACCCGCCAGCCTCGCCGCGACGAAACTCGGCGCGCCAGTGGCGCGCGAGGCCGCCGTTTGCCGGAATATCCTCCAGCGCAACCAGCCGAAGACCGTCGACGGCGAGCGCCTCGATGTCCCTCCGCGCGAGCGGCCATGGCGGGCCGCCAAGATCTTCGCCATTGTCGCGCGCCCGCGAAATGACGAGCAGCGTTCCGCCCGGCGCGACAAAGGCGGCAAGCGCCCGCGCGGCGTCGGGCAGAAGCGTCTCGGGAAGCGCCTGCAGCGTATAAAGCTCGTGCACGAGATCGAAGGCGCCGCGCCATTCGGATGGCGCATCGAAGAGATCGGCGACGCGATAGTCGACCGCGCTCTGCGGAAAACGCTCGCGCGCCCATTGCACGGCCCGCTCGACGAGATCGAAGGCGACGACATGCGCGCCGGCGCGCGCCAGCGCTTCGGCGTTGTCGCCCAAGCCGCAACCGACGTCGAGCGCGCGAAGGCCGACGAGCGAGCGCGCGGCCAGCCAATCTTCAAGCAGCGGGCGCGGCTCAAGATGCGCCCAGGGCACGGCCGCCGGATCGTCCTCGGCGAGAGCATAGACCGCCTCGAACCATTCCCGGCGCTTGGGATCGGCCTCGATCCCGCCGGGACGCTTATGCGGATCAACGGCGTCGAGCCTTTCGCGCGCCCGGGCGCGGCGTTCGGCGAAATCTTCGCCTAGAGCGCGCTGCGAAAAAGTGGAATCCGGCTTTTCGCCTGGAGCGCGCTCTAATCCTTTGGAATCGATCACGTCATCCGCATCTGGGCGATTTCGCCCAGATGCGGCGTGATCTATGCCTTCGGTTCGCGCGCCTTCTCTTCCCATCCGCCGCTCTCGCTCTGCTGGTGATAGACGAGGCTATAGCCCAGATCGCGCAGTTCTTTCCATTGCGCGCGCGCGTCGGCAAGTTCGGCGTCATCGCGCCCGTCGAAAAGCAGCGCGGCGCGTTCGCGCGGCGCGCCAGCGCCGGCGAGCGCCGGGGCGATGCGCGCGCCTTCCACGAAGAATCGCACATCGGCGTCATTGGGATTGTCGTTCGCGCAGGTGAGATAGATCGGCTGCGCCTCCGGCGCGCCGTCCGCCTTCGTTCCGTGCGGGAGAAAGCTTTCCGGACGATACGACCAGAGATCGGCGTCGAGTTTCGCAAGGCGCGTTTCGCTCGTCGCCTGCACGATGGCGCGCCAGCCGCGCGCACGGGAACGCTCCAGCAGCGTCGGCAGCGTCTGCTCCACTGTGGCTCGGGTGAGGTGATAGAAGGCGATCTCGGGCATGGCGGGCGCCTTTCGCTCCCGGCGCTATGTCGGAACTCTCGACCGCGCGCAAGTCGAGGGTCAATCGCGATCGGCTGTCGCGCCTCGCCTTGACACGCGCAATTTCGCATGACACTTGTAATTTGAAATGCTGATCGAAAAGCGACCTTGTGGTCATGGCGGCTGACCGCCCCTACCAAAGCCCCTTGCGCGAGGCGCAGGCGGCCATGACCCGTGAGCGTATTCTCATGGCGGCCAAAGACTATCTCGAGCAGAACCCCATCGAGAGCCTGACCTTGCGCAAGATCGCGTCGCTCTCTGCTGTTTCGCCGCCCACCGTCTATGCGCATTTCGCGACCATGGATGAGCTGGTCGCCGCTTTCTTCCTTTGGTTGAAGCCCCGACTGAGCCTCGACAAGCCGCTGCCGCCGCTCGCCGAACTCCCGTCAATGCCGGAGCGACTGTTTCCCCTGTATGATCAATACGGGGCGCTGCTCAGGAATCTGATGAATCAGCCGTCCTGGGATCGTCAGCGTTACGCCGATCGGGACAATCGCCTGGGCGGCTGGATCGCCGGGATCGGCGGCAACTTTCCCGATCTCACGCCGACACAATTGCGCCGCGGCGCATTGGCGATCGCCTCGTACTGGAGCCCGACCTATTGGCGCTGGCTGATGGATACGTGCCGCTTCACCCCGGCAGAGGCGCAAGCGGTCGCATCCTGGGGCATCGGCGCGCTGATTGGCGCACTGAAAGCCGATCCCTCGGGTCTCGACCGGCTGTCGGTCCCGCCAGTCGCCAATGATGCGTCCGAAACAAATCGGGGGAAGCCATGATTCACCACATCTCCATTCCCGCCCGCGATCCCGGCCGCGTCGCCGCGGTGCTCGCGGAACTCATGAAGGGCCGCGACTTTCCGTTCAGCGGCCCATTGCCAGGGGCCTACATGGCGATGAGCGGCGACCCGCAAGGCACGATGATCGAGGTGTATCCGGACACGATCACCCTCGCGCCTGGCGAGAACGAAGCTCAGGTCGCATTCACTCCGGGCACGCCGGCGACGGGGTATTTCCCCTTCCACGCGCTTATCTCCGTGCCGCTCGACCGCGCCGCGATCGAGCGCATCGGCGCACGCGAGGGCTGGCGGACCAAGTTCTTCGGCCGCGGCGCGCCTGGAAAGCCGCCGGTCTTTCATCTTCTCGAATTCTGGGTCGAGAACCGCGTCATGCTCGAACTCACCCCCAGCGACATGGTCCACGAATACGCCTCCTACATGCAGATCAGCCGGATAGAGGCCCTCATGCGGGAACGGGCGGACGCGGCGGCGAAGTAAACCGTCCACTCCTTATTCGCGACGGGAGAGAGATCATGACCGCAGAGAAAATCGAGGATGTTCTGATCGTCGGCGCCGGACCAACGGGTCTTTCGCTTGCAATCACGCTACGCCAATACGGCGTACGGGTGCGCATCATCGACCGTGCGACTCAGCCGAGTTCCGTCTCCAAGGCGTTGGCTCTGTGGAGCGCGAGCCTCGAGGCGATGCAGAGCATGAACGTCGTCGATGATTTTCTGCGCGACGGCGCGCGGCTCAACGCGCTTTGCATTGGCGATGGCGGCAGACAACTGGCCCGCATGGAAGTTGGCGAGGGTATCGACAGTCCGTTTCCGTTTCCGCTGCTCCTCCCTCAGTCGGAAACCGAGCGCTTGCTAACCATGCGGCTGTCGGCTTTAGGCGTCACGGTCGAGCGCGGCGTCGAACTCGCGGGGCTCGCTCAGGACGACGACGGCGTTATGGCGACCCTCAACCACGCCGACGGGCGGACCGAAATGGCGCGCGCCCGCTATCTCGTCGGTTGCGATGGCGCGCGCAGCGAAGTCCGCAGAGCCCTCGACATTCCTTTCGAGGGCTCCACCGAGCCCCAGACCTTCCTGCTTGGCGACGTGCGCATAGACGGCGGCGGGTTGGACCACAAAAATATCTATCTCTGGTGGCGCCGGGGCGGAACCGTCGCCTTGTTTCCTTTCGAGGAGGATACGTGGCGGATCTTCGCCGTGCGTGAGAATGACTCGGCAGCCGATATCCTGCCGACGCTCGATGAACTGCAAAGCCATGCCGATCGCTATGGGCCGCCGGGCATGCGGTTGAGGGACCCGAGCTGGCTGTCAGTATTCAAGATCAATGAGCGTGTCGCCGCGCGCTACCGCGTTGGGCGCTGCTTCCTCGCGGGCGACGCGGCGCATGTCCACAGCCCCGCTGGCGGACAGGGCATGAACACCGGAATCCAGGATGCCGTGAATCTCGGCTGGAAGCTCGCCTATGCGCTTGCCGGGATCGGCGATCCAAACCTCCTGCTCGACAGCTATGAACCGGAGCGGCGGGCGATCGCGCAGAACGTGGTCAAGGCCGCCGAACAGAAGCTGCATCTTGCTTTCAGCTCGGGCGCCGCGATGCGGATTGTCAAAGACATCGCGGTCTCGCTTCTCGGCAATCTGTCGATTGTTCAGAAACGGCTCCAGATTGAGCTCTCGGAGACCGAGATCGTCTACCGAAACGGCCCGCTCGTCGCGCTCGGCGCGCCGCCGCGCCGTCCGGGTCGCACTGACGTCGGCGCTCGAGCCCGCGACGCAATCCTGACCGTCGGGGGAAAGGATCAGCCTCTCTGGCCGCTCCTCAGCGAATCGCGCCATACGCTGCTCCTTTTCGAGGACGCCGCATCGCCGATTCATGCGGCGGAAGTGACCGACGTGGCCGGCAAGCTCTTAAGCATTCTCCGACTCACGCCAGAGAACGACCCCAAGCAGCAGGTGCATGCGCGATATCGTCAGGGGGGCGCTGGCTGGGTTTTGATCCGTCCAGATCAGGTGGTCGCCGCGCGAGGCGATGGAGCCGACCTGAGCGCGCTGAACCGCTATCTCGATCGCGTGCTACGGCCGCGAAAGAGTTCCGAGATCGCGATTACCCTATCTGGCGAGGCCTGAGCGCGACTTAAGTCTCACCAGGCGTCCAGGAGGGCGGATCGCTTGCCGGAAAAGATTCAAGGCCGGCCTGGTAGACGTCGTCTTTCGGCGCCTCCCAAACCCCGCTGATGGTCAGGGCGTTTTTGACTTTGAGGGGCGAAGAGGCCGTTGAAGCGGCGTATTCCGCCTCCATCCATTCAGCCGCCGAGGCGACGGAGCCCTTCAGCACGACTTCTCCCTCCACGATCTCGACCGAGATCGACTTGGCGTCCGCCAGAGGACTTTTGTCGAGGGCCTCGCGGACGGCGTCGCGAAGCCCTAATGTGTCCATATCGGTCATTGCAGCCTCGGCCCAAAGCGCCCCAGCCCGAAGGCTGAGGCGCGCGCTTTGCACCTTACATATGGGCCGTGGTGACCGATCGTTCCATGGGCTTCGTAAAGCCGATCGCGAGCAGGACGACAGCGATGAATGCGTGTAGCCAGTTGTCGGCGCGGTTCATCGCAATCAGTCCGCCGAGTTCAGCGACGTTCGGCGCAATGAAGCCCAGGATGGCGACCGCCGTATAGACGATGGCCAGCGCGCGAATCATGAGGACCGGGACGCCGAAATAGGGGCTGAGCAGCAAAAGCGCTCCGCTGATGAGATGCACGAAGTTGTGGGCTGCATTCACGTGGAAGTAGCCGCCGTCATAGACGATCGGATTGGGGACGAACCCCAGCAGGCCGACCGCCACGAACACGACGCCGAGTATGCTCGCGATGAAATCGGCGTTCCATCGAGATTCGATCATGATGCGTTCCTTTCAGTCCAGGACCAACTGAACTGAGCATCAGATTGGGCGGCGCAGCATCGTTTCCATATTAAAAATGCGCAATATACTAAGCTGCAAAGCTATAGTGAGAGCGCAAAGCTATAGCGATCTGGATATAATCCCGTTAGTTTCTTCGCACTTCGGCTTGACGACGCAAGCGAAGCGGTTAAGCATCGAGTTTGATTGCTATTGTGGGATGCGGAGAGACCGGACGTCATGTTGGCGGACCAGATGCGACCGAGCGAGCGGGACGACGACATCGCCGACATCGAGCCGCTCTGGGCGGTTCGCGCGAACTCCAGGCTCTGTGCCTTTCGATGGCCTAATATCATGCTGCTCACAATGATTGTACCGTGGTTATTTCTGGCGGCTTCTGGGGGAGCCGTGACAGACCTAGCAGTTACAGCAGCGATTATAGCCATGTCGTACCCTATCTTGTTGCTGCTACACTACTATAGGGTGGGCAAACGCCTCATCTACGTTGGAAGTCGTCGTGGCATATCATCGTGTTATTGCGTTCAGGAAAGTGCTAATGTTTTTTTTGTTAAATATTCTTTGGAGAGCTATGACTATGACATTGCTACGTCTGTTAAAATATTTGAGTTCAATAGTGGTTTCGCTATATCGCTTGGGCGGTCTTTCGCTGCATCATCTTCAGGAGGTGGGGCGAGCTTTTTTAAGCCTGTTCCGGCCGGCCCTCTCGCAATCGACAAGAATCCATATTACAGTTTTGTCTTTGAGCTCGATAAAACGGGTGTATGGATGAATAAGGCCCGTTCGGCGATCCAAGACATAAGCATTGACAAGAACATTGTTAGCAGTTTTATTTCGATGAGAGTGAAGAGCGCACGCGTGCCTATACTATTTATGCTCGACACGATCTTTTGTGACAAAGAACATGCGGAGATGATCGTTGGAAGAATTTTGAGTTCCGACCGATTCGTTGAACTGCAAAAGGCCGGAACAGCGCTATAGTAATAATTTGGAGCGGGGCACCTGAGGCGGCGACAATCGCCGTCTCTAGACGCGTTCGCAGGCCCCGAGCCGCTACCCCTCGTAATAGTCGCGCACCAGCCGGTCCAAGAGCCGGACGCCCCAGCCGGCGCCCCAGCTCTGGTTGGTGTCGCTCATCGGCGAGCCCATGCCGGTGCCGGCGATGTCGAGATGCGCCCAGGGCGTCTTGCCGACGAAACGCTGCAGGAAATGCGCCGCGGTGATCGAGCCGGCATGGCGGCCGCCGGTATTCTTCATATCGGCGAATTTCGAGTCGATCAGCTTGTCATAGGCGGGACCCATCGGCATGCGCCAGAGCTTCTCGCCGATGTGGTTCCCGGCTTTAGTCAGGTGATCGGCAAGCTCGTCATTGTTCGAGAACAACCCGCCATATTCCTGGCCCAGGGCGACGAGAATGGCGCCGGTGAGCGTCGCCAGATCAATGACGGCGGCGGGCTTATGGTGCTCTATAACGTATGTTAGCGCATCGGCGAGGACGAGCCGACCTTCGGCGTCGGTGTTCACGATCTCGATCGTCTGGCCCGACATGGATTTGACGATGTCGCCCGGCCGCTGCGCCTTGCCGTCCGGCATGTTCTCGACGAGGCCGAGCACGCCGACGACATTGGCCTTCGCCTTGCGCGCGGCGATCGCGTACATGGCGCCGGTCACGGCGGCGGCGCCGGCCATGTCGCCCTTCATGTCCTCCATCGAGGCGGCGGGCTTGATCGAAATGCCGCCGGAGTCGAAAACGACGCCCTTGCCGACGAAGGCGATCGGCGCCGCGCCCTGGGCGCCGCCGCTCCAGCGCAGCACGACGAGCCGGATCCCCGCCTCGGACCCCTGCCCGACGCCGAGCAGCGCCCGCATCCCGAGTTCGGACATCGCCTTCTCGTCGAGGACCTCGACCTCGACGCCCAGCTTCATCAGCTCCGACGCACGGCGGGCGAATTCCGGCGGAGTCAGGACGTTCGCCGGCTCATTGACGAGAGTTCTTGCGAGCATGACGGCGTCCGCCAAATGACCGCCATCCGACATCGCGGCGCTATGGCTGTCCGGATCGGCCAGGGCGACGACGACCTCCATCGGCCCGTCGCGCTCGGCCTCGTCCTTCTTCTTTGTCTTGTAATGGTCGAATTTGTAAGCGCGCAGCCAGCCGCCGAGCGCGAATTGGCCGACCGAGTCGTGAGCGGCGGAAATCCCTTCCGGCAGGTCGAACAGCACGACCGCCCGCGCCCCCGCACCGAGTTTCGCCGCGGTTTGTCCGCCAAGCGCCAAGAAGTCCTCGAAGGGCTTGGCGGCTTCGCCGCCCTCTCCCCCGGTCTCGTCCCCGGCGCCGACGCCCATCAGTATCACTCTGCTGGCGGGCGCGCCGGGCGCCGCAAGAATTTCGAGCGACGTTCCCGACTTGCCCTTGAATTTCGCCGCCGCGGCGGCGCGCGAAAGATGCGCGGCCGCATCCTTGAGCACGCTGGCGGCGCGCTCGCCCATGGCGAGGTCGCGGCCCACGAAAACGACGAGCGTTCGCGGATGCCCGGCGTCCTCGGGCTGGCGCAGCAGCGCTTCGGCGGCGTCGAATGGCTGGAGTTCATATTTGGCGTTGACGAGCATCAGGGCCTCTTGCCTCCTCCGCCGAAGCGGAAGCCGTTCCGGCGCGAATGCGTCGGTTTTTGAGAAAGTTAGCGCCGGCGACGCGCCAGGCGCGCGATTTGACGGGAGCGGCGCGTACTATCTTCCGGCGGGCGGCGGCGGTCAATCGCGGCTCCGGTCATATTTTGAGCTCTTCCAGAAATTGTCCCGCCGCGGAATCGCCGCGATCTTTACGCAGAAATCCGACGTGGCGCAAAAGCAACGCTCGCGAATTGAATATGTCGGGGCGGCTCAAAGGAGCCGCGCAACGCTTGCGCGCAAAGATGCGAGCGTCTAGCGATCGTTAACAGGGCCTTAACTGCTCCCCCTGGGGCGGCGCGCCAAGACACAAAGGAGGACGGCCGCAGCCATGATCGGGGCGACGATCACGCGCTATTTTGCACTGCGGTTTATGCGCACGATTCTGGCGATCTTTTTTACGATTTTCTGCCTGATGTTCGTCGTGGTTTTCGTCGAGATGCTGCGGCGCGCCAGCGACAATCCGCAGGCCGGCGCGGCGACCGTCGCGCTGATGACGGCGATGCGGGTGCCGGCGGCCGCCGAGATGATCCTGCCCTTCGCCGTTCTCTTCGGATCGATGGCGACCTTCGTCGACCTCACCAGGAAGCTTGAATTGATCGTCGCCCGCGCCGCCGGCATGTCGGTTTGGCAGTTCATTGCGCCGCCGGCGCTCACCGCCCTGCTCATCGGGGTTGTGTCCGTGGCGATTTACAACCCGCTCTCGGCTTCAATGAAACAGCGCTCCGAACAAATGGAGTGGGATCTTTTCGGCGTGCCCGGCAGTTTGCGCATCGACCACGGCGTTTGGCTGCGCCAGCACGGCGTCGACGGCCTCGCCATCATGCACGCCATGAACTCCTCGAATGGCGGCTCGGAGCTCGCGGGGGTCAGCGTCAACATTTACGCGGCGCGCGGCGGTTTCCTGGAGCGGGTCGAAGCGCATCACGCGCGCCTCGAGCCCGGAGTCTGGGTGCTCGAAAACGCGCAGGTCAGCCTGCCCGGAGAGCCGGCGCGCAGCGTCGGTTCTTACATGCTCGCCACCGACCTGACGCCCGAGCAGGTGGCGGCGGCGACGACGCCGCCACAAGGCACGCCGTTCTGGTCGCTGCCGGAAATGACGGCGCGCACCGCCGAAGCGGGTCTCGACGCGACCGGCTATCGGCTGCAGTTTCAGACGCTTCTTGCGCGACCGCTGCTGCTCGTCGCGATGGTTCTCGTCGCCGCTTCCTTTTCATTAAGATTCTTTCGATTTGGCGGGGTCGCAAAAACCCTTTCGGGTGGCGTGGCCGCAGGCTTCGTGCTTTACATCGTTACTAAAGTCCTCTCGGATCTCGGCGGCGCAGGCATGATCAGCCCTGTGGTGGCCGCATGGTCGCCTGCGCTTGTCGGGAGCATGTTGGGCACGGTCATTTTGCTCTATTCGGAGGACGGCTGATGGCGCTCACCAGCTCCTCCCGGCGCCTATCCATTCTTGCGGCCGCGCTCGCGCTCGCCGAAGCGGCTTTCGCCACGCACTCGGCCGCTGCGGCGCCGCCGGCCGCGGGGGCCGATGCGCGCATGGTCGTCGAGGCCAAGGAGCTCGTCTACGACGAGAAAAGCAACACCGTCACGGCGCGCGGGGCCGTCCAGATCTATTACAAGGGCCGGCTGCTGGAAGCCGACCGCGTCACCTATGACCGCAACACGTCGCGCGTCTTCGCCGAGGGCCACGCCACGCTGACCGAAACCGACGGCTCAATCGCCAGGGCCGAGCGTTTCGACTTCACGGATGATTTCAAGAACGGGTTCATCGACAGCCTGCAGGTCGACACCGTCAACAACACGCATTTCACCTCGCCGCGCGCCGAGCGGGCCGGCGAGACGACGACCTTCGACATGGGCACCTACACCGCCTGCGAGGCCTGTCGAGACGATCCCGCAAAGCCGCGCACGTGGTCGGTTCGCGCCAAACGGATCATTCACGACAACGTCGAGAAGATGATCTATTACGAGGATGCGTCCTTCGAACTTCTTGGCGTGCCGGTCGCCTATGTGCCGTTCTGGTCGTCGGCCGACCCATCGGTGAAGCGCAAGTCCGGTTTTCTATCGCCGGTTTTCATCTATCGCCAGCAGCTCGGCGCCGGCGTGGGCGTGCCTTACTTCTGGGCGATCGCGCCGGATTACGACCTGACCGTAACGCCGGTTTATTTTTCCCGGCAGGGCCCGTTCGTCACCGCCGAATTCCGTCAGCGCTTCGACAATGGCGGCTATACGATCCGCGGTCAGGGCACGCATGTGGGAGACACGAGCGCCTTCGCGCAAGCCCCGTACGGCGCCGGCGGCAAGCAGTGGCGCGGCGCCATCCAGTCTATGGGCGAATTCTGGCTCAACGACCGTTGGCGCGCTGGCTGGGACATCACGGCGCTGTCCGATCGCTACTTCCTGCAGGACTACCAGCAATACAATTATCTCCTGCAGAACTATTTCTTCCGCGAAGCGTCGTCGACGATCTATCTGACCGGCCAAGGACCGCGCAGCTATTTCGACATGCGCGGATACTATTTCCAGCTGCTGTCGCCCAACGACGTGCAGGCGCAGCAGCCCGTCGTCCATCCGGTGATCGACTATAACCGCGTCTTCGACATTGATCCTGCGGCGACGGCTGGCGTTGGCGGACAGGTTGAACTCGACGCCAATGTGACGAGCACTTCCGCCAACGTCGCGAACTTCGAGTCCATACAGCCGCGAACGCTCGACCGCATCTATAGCCTGTACAATGTTTGCCAGATTTACGGGCGGGCGACCGACCCGGCGCAGAGCGGCTGTCTGTTGCGCGGCGTCGGCGGCGATTATCAGCACGCGACGATCAGCGGCGCCTGGAAACGTAAAATCATCGATCCGGTCGGCGGCGTGTGGACCCCGTTCGCGTTCGCGCGTTTCGTCGGAAGCTATCTCGATTACGACCGGCAAGGCTTGTTCCCGATCTATAACCAAAGTCTGTCGGCGATCCCCAATGCCGCGCAGGGCCAGTTCTTCAACGGCGCCGACAACCGCTTCCGCGGCCAGGCGCTCCCGGGCTTCGGCGCCGAATGGCGCTACCCGATCCTTGCCAGAAGCTTTATCGGCGACATCGTCTTCGAACCGATCGCGCAGGTCGTCGCGCGCCCCAATCAGACTTCGATTCCGTCGCTGGTGAACATCGACGCGCAAAGCCTCGTCTTCGACGATTCGACGCTGTTCGAATGGAGCAAATTCTCCGGCTATGACCGGTTCGAGACGGGCACGCGCCTCAACTATGGCGGCCAGGCCACCCTGTCGCTGTCCAATGGCGGCTTCATTAACGCGATGATCGGCCAGTCGCGCCAGATCGCCGGCGCCAACTCCTATGCACAGGCTGACGCGGCGAATGTCGGCCTCGATTCGGGCCTCAACTCGCGCGCATCGGACATCGTCGGACGCTTCGCGTTTGCGCCTTCGTCCGTTCTCAGCCTCACCGCCAAGGGCCGCTTCGACAAGGGGAGCTTGCGCGCGCGGCGAGTCGACGTGTTCGCGACAATGAATCTGGATCCGATCTCGCTCCAGCTCCAATACGCGAATTACGCCTCACAGCCGGCGATCGGCTTTGACGTGCGTCGCCAGGGACTCTCCGCGTCCGGAAAATACGACATCACCAAAAACTATTTCCTGACGGGCACCGTCACCTTCGATATGAGCCGCTATCTCTATAACTCCCTCACCAATCCGACGTCCGTCTATTATGCGACGACGCTTACAGGCTCAAATCTCATCGGCTCGGCGCCCCTGTTCTCAGTCGCAACGCTCGGCGGCGGCATCGGCTATCAGGACGAATGCACGACGCTGTCGATCAATTATTCACAGATCTATCAACCGCAGTCATACACGGGCCTGCCGGCGCGCAACCAAACGGTAATGGTCACGCTCCAGCTGCGCACCCTGGGCGAAGCGAAGTTCAACTACGGCGTCGGTTCGGTGCTGGTGAACGACGGCGTTCGGGCCAATCAGTCGCGCTAAGCCATTCGCGTGAAATGTGCCAACCTCGTGATATGCACCAACTTACGTCAGGAGGACGCCAGCCGTCCTCCATGCTAAAAAGCGCCGCGACGAACAGACCCCGACACGAATGCGCTGTCGCGCAAAGGAGAATGCAATGAGCTTTTTTATCTCGCTCGCCGCCGGCGCATGTCTCGCTCTAGGCGCGGCGACGCCGCTCTTCGCCGAGGACCTTTCAGGCAAGCAGAAGGTCGAGATCGAGAAGGTCGTGCACGACTATCTCCTTTCCAACCCGGAAGTGGTCCGGCAAGCGATTGACGAACTTGGAAAGCGCGAAAAGGTCGCCGAGGCCGCCACACGGGAAAAGGCCGTCGGCCAGCACGGGGACAAAATCGTGAACTCGCCCAACCAGGCCGTCGTGGGCAATCCTGGCGGCGACGTCACGCTCGTCGAATTCTTCGACTATAACTGCGGCTACTGCAAGCAGTCGATGGCTTCGGTCGCCAAGTTGATCGAGGCGGATCCCAAGCTGCGGGTGGTGCTCAAGGACTTCCCGATTCTGGGGCCCGACTCCGTCGAGGCGGCGCAGGTCGCGACCGCTGCGCGCATGCAGCTCGACAGCCAGAAGTTCTGGGATTTCCATCGCAAGCTGCTCTCGACTCGCGGCCACATCGGCAAGCAGCAGGCGCTGGCGGCGGCGAAGGAGGTGGGCGCCGATATGCCCCGTCTCGAGAAGGACATGTCGAGCGCGGAGACAAAGGCCGCGCTGAAGGAAGTCGCTAAGCTGGCCGATGAGCTGCGGTTCGATGGAACGCCCGCCTGGGTCATCGGCAAAGAGGCGATCATCGGCGGCGTGCCCTACGCGCAACTGAAAGCCAAGATCGAAAACATGCGCAAATGCGGCAAGACCGCCTGCTAGCGCGGCGACGGGCTTTCTTTGCGGCGACAACAAGGCTAAGAGAGACAGCCTGCCGCCTTTGAGATTTTTCGGGGAACGTTTTCGGAAGCGCTATGTCAGCCGTCCATGTGCTTAACGGTCCCAATCTCAATCTTCTCGGCAAGCGGGAGCCCGCGATATACGGAACGGCGTCGCTCGACGATATCCGCGCGACGCTGGAGAAGCGTTGCGCCGAACGCGGCGTATCGCTGGTTTTCCGGCAGTCCAACCACGAGGGCGATCTCGTCGACTGGATCCAGGAAGCCGGCGGCGCGGGCGCGCCGGTCATTTTGAACGCTGGCGCGCTGACGCACACATCCATCGCGCTCTATGACGCGATCAAGGGCGCGGAAGCTGTCGTCATCGAAGTGCATCTGTCCAATGTGCACGCACGCGAGAGCTTTCGGAGCCGTTCCTTCATCTCGCCCGCGGCGCGCGGCGTGATCGCGGGATTCGGCCCGCTCTCATACGTTCTTGCCCTTGACGCTGTCTTTGAAAACGAACTGAGAAAGAGCTGAAACACTTATGGCGCGCAAAGCTCAACCGCCTCGCACCGCTTCCTCCCGCAAGCCGGCGTCGGTCACCGCGCCCGCGCCCGCCATCGACGCGGATCTGCTGCGCACGATTGCGGAGCTCGTCGCAAACAGCAATTTGACCGAATTTGAGGTGGAGAAGGGCGATTTGCGTATCCGCGCGGCGCGTGCGCCTGCCGCAGCGATCGCGAGCGTCGGCGCGGCGCCGCCGGTCCAGCCCCTGCCGCCGCCGCCGATGGCCAAGCCGGCCACGCCCCCCACTCCCGTCACGGAGCCCGCCGAATACCTGGACGCGGTGAAATCGCCCATGGTCGGCACCGCTTATCTTCGGCCGAACCCCGACGCAAAACCCTTCGTCGAGATCGGCGCGCGCGTTTCGCTCGGCGACAAGCTCTTGCTGATCGAAGCGATGAAGACCTTCAATGACATCGTCGCCACCAAATCCGGCGTTGTGACGGCCATACTGGTCGAGGACGGCCAGCCTGTGGAATACGGCGAACCTCTCCTCGTGATCGAGTAGGCGGCGGTAAGCGATGTTCGACAAGATCCTTATCGCCAACCGCGGCGAAATCGCGCTGCGCATCCTGCGCGCAGCCAAGGAATTAGGCGTCGCGACAGTCGCCGTGCATTCGACCGCCGACGCCGACGCCATGCATGTCAAGCTCGCCGACGAGTCCGTCTGCATCGGGCCGGCGGCCGCCCGCGATTCCTATCTCAACATTCCCGCCCTGCTCTCCGCGTGCGAGATCACCGGCGCGGACGCCGTGCATCCGGGCTACGGTTTCCTTTCTGAGAACGCGCGCTTCGCCGAGATTCTCGAAGAGCACAACATCACCTTCATCGGCCCGAAATCCGAGCACATCCGCCTGATGGGCGACAAGATCGAAGCCAAGGCGACCGCAAGGAAGCTTGGCATTCCTTGCGTGCCCGGGTCCGACGGGCCGATCCTGAGCGAAAAAGAAGGGCTGAAGATCGCCGAAAGGATCGGCTTTCCCGTTCTGGTGAAGGCGGCGTCCGGGGGCGGCGGCCGCGGCATGAAGGTCGCGCGCGACGCGCATGACCTTCCCGTCGCGATCGCCACCGCGCGCACCGAGGCAAAGGCCGCGTTCGGCGACGATACGGTCTACATCGAGAAATTTCTCGAAAAGCCGCGCCATATCGAGTTTCAGATTTTCGGCGACGGCAAGGGCCAGGCGGTTCACCTCGGCGAGCGCGACTGTTCGCTCCAGCGCCGACACCAGAAGATCTGGGAGGAAAGCCCCTCGCCCGCGCTCAACGACGCGCAGCGTATGGAGATCGGCGAGATCTGCTCGCGCGCGATGCGGGACATGCAATACGCCGGCGCCGGCACGATCGAGTTTCTCTATGAGAACGGCGAATTCTATTTCATCGAGATGAATACGCGCATTCAGGTCGAGCATCCGGTGACGGAGGCGATCACCGGCGTCGATCTCGTCTGCGAACAGATCCGGGTCGCGGCGGGCTCGCCGCTCTCCCTGCGACAGGAAGACATGTGGTTCTATGGCCACGCCATCGAATGCCGCGTAAACGCCGAGCACCCCACGAGCTTCAGGCCCTCGCCCGGGCGCATCGCTTATTACCACCCGCCCGGCGGCGTCGGGGTTCGCGTCGATTCAGCGGTCTACCAGGGCTATACGATCCCCTCCAACTACGACTCGCTCATCGGAAAGCTGATCGTTCACGGGCGCAACCGAACGGAAGCGCTGATGAGACTGCGCCGTGCACTCGACGAATTTATCGTCGACGGCATCGATACGACGCTTCCGCTGTTTCGCACGCTCGTGCGCAACGCCGACGTTCAAAACGGTATTTACGACATTCATTGGCTGGAGCATTTTTTGGCGACGGGCGGCATCGAACCCGATTTTTAAAGCGAAGGGTGGAAAGAAGATGAATCGATCGTCGGTCATCGTCGCGGTGGTTCTGGCGGCAGCTGCGCCGCTCGCATCCGCCCACGCAAAAACCCCTGTGCGCGGTCCCTTCGTCTTCACATGTTCGGGCGATCCCAACGCCGCTCTGACGGTCACTTTCCTTGGCGCGAACGCCAATCGCGCGAAACTCGTCTTTAAGGGCGAGACCGTGATGGCCAAACAGGCGCTGGCCGCGAGCGGCGCGCGCTACGTCGCCAAGAATATCGAGTTCTGGAACAAGGGCGACGACGCCATGGTCGAGTGGCGCGGCAAGACGCTCAACTGCACGACGCGCAATTAATTCGACTTTCTTTAAAGAAACTCGCCGCCTGAGGGTGGCGCGGCGTTCTCGCGCCGCTATCCTTGAATATATGTCCCGCCTCAACGCCCCCTATGCGATCACCCCGCATCTTCTGCTCCGCGCCTATTCCATCGGACTTTTCCCGATGGCCGAGAGCGCCGACGACGATCAGCTTTATTGGGTCGATCCGGAGCGGCGCGCGATCTTTCCCCTCGACGACTTCGTCGTGTCGCGCTCCCTGGCCAAGACGGTGAGGTCCGATCGCTTCGAGGTCGTCGTCGATCGCGATTTTGACGCGGTGATCGACGCCTGCGCCGCTCCCGCGTTTCGACGCGAGCGGACCTGGATCAACGCCGAAATCCATCGGCTTTATCGTGAGTTGTTCGATATTGGCTTCGCACATACGGTCGAATGCCGCCTCGACGGGCGTCTCGTCGGCGGGCTCTACGGCGTCGCTCTCGGGAGCGCCTTTTTCGGCGAGAGCATGTTCCATCTGGCGCGCGACGCCTCAAAGGTCGCGCTTGTCCACCTGATCGGGCGGTTACGGGCGGGCGGCTTCCAGCTGCTCGACACGCAATTCATTACGCCGCATCTCGCCTCGCTCGGCGCGATCGAGGTTTCGCGCGAGGAATATCATCGCGCGCTCGAACAGGCGCTCCCGGAGAAAGCCAACTTCAGCGTCTGGCCCAAAAACGCGCCCGTGAGCGGCGTTCAGGCGCTGGCCGCGCTTGCCGATTAGAAGGGGAAAAGCGGGTTGCTGGCCGGAGGCGCCGCAGCGGGGTTTGCCTGTTCGGCGCGCCGCCGCTTCTTCTTGCGCCCGCCCGTCGGCGAGGCGGCAGGATCTTCCGCTGGCGCAGGAGCCGCCTCAGGCTCGACGGGCGCCGGGGCCGCCTGATCGGCGGGCCCGATCGGCTGATTTTCCATCGGCGGCGGCGCCGTGGGCTCGACTCTGCGCGAGCGGCGCTTCTTGCCGCTGGTCCCTTCTGACGGGACCGTCGCCTCGGCCTCGGCAGGCGGAGCCGCCGGCGCGGCCGCTTCGGCGGGCGGCGCAACAGTTTCCTTGCCGCCTTTGCAGTCGACCAGCCAGACGTCATAGACGGGATGCTCGACCCCGTGGAGACCGGGACTTGCAGCGAACATCCAGCCCGAGAAGATGCGCTTCGCCTCTTGTTTGGCGTCGGTCTTGACCGTTTCGGGCTTGGCGTCGCCTCGGCGTTCCGGCTTGAGGATGAGCTCGTCCACCTCGACGAAGCTTGTCGTCTGCGGCGTTTCGGTCTGCGGTCGCGTATTGCACACGCGCGGCGTCACCTGAAGGGCGCCGAACTGAACGGTTTCGTCGATCGCGACGTCGAAATTGATGATGCGGCCAGTGGTCTTATCGAGGCCGGCGAAGATCGCGGTTGGATGCCGGATCGGCTCGGCTGACGCGGCGACCGCAAAAAAAGCCCACGCGCCGACTGCCGCTGGCGCCAGGGATAAGGGCAACTTCATCCGATCACCGCATGATTCTCCGCCAGCCTCAAAAACAAGCCGGGGACGAAAGCAGGCAAGAAAGGCCTTTCCAAGGAGAGCGCCGCTCAGCCTTCAGGCCGCCAGGGGGCGTAGTCGCCGCCGGCGGGCGGCCGCTCGCCCAGCGCGAGCTGAGAGCCCGGCGGCCGATAGGCCTGCGGCGTTCCGGTCAAATTGGCCTGATGCGGAAGCTCCCAGGAGCGCGGCCGATAGGTCTCGTCGGTCGGCGGCGTATCCACCGTGTGGTGCAGCCAGCCGTACCATCCGGGCGGCGTCGCCGAACCCTCGCAATAGCCGTTGTAGATCACCCAGCGCCGTTCAAACCCGAGCGCCGCATCGATCTTGCCGCCGCGCCGACGGTAATAGACGTTGCCGAATTCGTCTTCGCCGACGCGCTCGCCGTACAGCAGCGTCCACAGGCCGGTGCTGAGCGTGGCGCGGTTCCACCAGGTGAAGAAGCGAACGATATAGGACATGTATTTGGCGTCCTCGATTTTGTGGCCCCTTATTGCGTCTGATGGCGCCAATGTCCAGCCTTGCCGCAGCCCCGCGACGATTCGGATTCGAAGCTGCTCGCGCTTCCGCTTGCGACGCCCAGAAATGGAGGACTGTATGTCCGCAACCCTTTCGACCCAATGCTGCGTCGTCGGCGGCGGCCCTGCCGGGCTCATGGCCGGATTTCTGCTGGCGCGCGCCGGCGTCGATGTGATCGTCCTCGAAAAACACGCCGATTTTCTGCGTGATTTTCGCGGCGACACGATTCACCCGTCGACGCTGCGCATCATGGACGAGCTCGGCCTGCTCGATGAATTCCTGCGGCTTCCGCACCACAAGACCTATGAGCTTTCGGCTTGGATCGGCGAGCGTCAATACAAGGTCGCCGATTTCTCCAGCCTGCCAGGCAAATGCAATTTCATCGCCTTCATGCCGCAATGGGATTTTCTCGACTTTATCGCCGAACATGCGCGCGCGCTGCCGAATTTCCGCCTTCTGATGCAGACTGCCGGCGAGCGCCTCTTGTTAGACGGCGACCGCGTCTGCGGCGTTTCGGCGAAAGGGCCGGAAGGAGAGCTGAAGATCGAGGCCAAGCTCGTCATCGCCGCCGACGGGCGGAGTTCACGGATACGCGAGGACGCGGAGCTCCCCGTTGAGGATTTCGGCGCGCCGATGGACGTGCTGTGGTTCAAGCTGCCGCGCAAGGAGAGCGATCCCGACGAAAGCTTCGGCCGCGTCGCACCGGGGCGCATGCTGGCGATGATCGATCGCGGCTCCTACTGGCAGTGCGGCTGCGTTATCCCCAAGGGCGACGCCGAAAAATTACGCGAGAAAGGCATCGAGACGTTTCGCGATTCGATCGCCGGCTTAACGCCCTTCCTTGCCGATCGCGTCGACACGCTCAAGGATTGGAGCGACGTGAGCCTGCTGACCGTTCAGGTCAACCGCCTCAAGATTTGGAGCCGGCCCGGCTTGCTGTGCGTCGGCGACGCCGCCCACGCCATGTCGCCCGTCGGCGGCGTCGGGGTGAACCTGGCGATCCAGGACGCCGTCGCCGCCGCCAATCTCCTTGCCGCGAAGCTGCGCGACAATGCTCTGAGCGACGACGATCTAGCCGCCGTCCAGCGCCGGCGGGAGTTTCCGACCCGCGTGACGCAGGCCCTTCAGCTCGCGATCCAAAATCGCGTGGTGCGCAGCGTCCTCTCGGCAGAGAAGCCGTTTGAGGCGCCGCTGGCGCTGCGACTCCTTAACGCCATTCCGTTGCTGCGCCGACTGCCGGCGCGGCTCATCGGGCTCGGCGTGCGGCCCGAGCACATCCAAACGTAAGCCGGTCAGTCGGCTTCGCGAATAAAGGCGCCGAAAGCGCGCGGGCCGTCGCCGGTCTCCGCTTTTCCCAGAACTTTCAGCGTCTGCGCGTCGACCGCCCAGAGTTCGTTCGAGAACCAATTGGCGACATAGACGCGCGCGCCGTCGCCGCTAACCGAGAGGCCTTCCGGATATTCGCCGACCTTTATCGTTTCGAGCGGCGCCAAGCTTTCAGCGTCGAAAACGCTGACGCTATCGCCATGCTGATTGGCGACGAAGACGCGGCCCTTGGCGAGCGCCACCGTGTAAGGCCGGCTGCCGCATTTGAGCGTCGCGACGACTTTGCGGGAAGCGAGGTCAATGACGCTGACATCGTCGGATTCCACATTGGCCGAATAGGCGCGCGCGCTGGAAGCGTCGATCGTCACGCCGAAAGGATGCTTGCCGACCGGTATGGTCGCGGCGCGCGAAAACGTCGCCGCGTCGATGAGGGACAGCGCATTGTCGTCGCGGTCGGCGACGACGATCGTCTTGCCGTCTGGCGCAACCGCGACGCCCGACGCCATTGCGCCGACGCCGACGCTGCGCTGCGCGCCGCCTGCGAGAACAATCTCGACGAGGCGCCGGCCATAGAGATCGGCGACATAGACGCGCTTGCCGTCCGGGCTTGCGGCGACGCCGAGCGGCCCGCCTTCGACCGGAATGCGCTTTTCGATGGTGCGCGTCGCCGCATCGATGACGGTAAGAAACTTGCCCTCGGGGCTGGTGATAAAGGCGCGCGCGCCGTCGCGCGACACCGCGACTCCCGCCGGCTTGCCGCCGATGGGCAGAGTCGCGACGGTCTGCATTTTGGAAAGATCGACGATCGAGAGGGCGTCGGCGCCTTGCGCGGTGACGAAGGCCTCGTCGGCGAGGGCGGGCGCGGCGAGGAGAAGGAGAGCGGCGAATAAGGCGCGCGGTCCCTTCTCCCGCTTGCGGGAGAAGGTGGCCCCGCGAAGCGGGGTCGGATGAGGGCCCTCACCCGTCACGCGTTCCGCGTGACACCCTCTCCCGAACCGAAGTCGGCTGCTGCCGACTTCGGCATCCGATGCGCAAACCGGGAACACCCGGTTTGCAGCGGGAGAGGGAATTCGCGGCCACAGCTTCATCGCCCCTCCACCTTCGCCTTCAACGCCGCAAGAAAAGCGCGCTGCAGCGCCGTGACCGCGGCGATGGCGACGTCGTCGTTCAATTCCGGCGGCGGGTCGTTGTTGGGATAGCCGCGGTAGAAGCGCGCCTTCCATTCGACCTGCGTCTTGCCGTCTTCTGCGGGCCGCAACGTAATCAGCGCGGTGTAATTCGTCGCCGGCAGCCGCTTCACATCATCGCCTTCGCGATGCACGCCAAGCATCATCCGATCGGCGTCGCGCTTCGTCAGCAGTTCATCGATGACGCCGCCGTCAGCCATGATCAGCCTGCGCCGCGCCTGATCGGGAACGTCGTCGCCCGACGCTTCGACGCGGGCGACGCCCGGCAGCCAATCGGCGTGAGCGAAGTCAGAGACGACCGCCCAGACTTTGCCCGGCGGCGCATCGACGATCGTCGTCTCGACGACTTTCAGCGGCGACGCGCCATGCGCCGCGACTGCGATGATCGGGCAGAAAGCGGCGAGCGCCACGACGGCGCCAAAGATGAGCCGGCGCGTTGCGGCGATATCGACCCAGCGCGATCGGGTGAAGGGCTTCCTCATCCTGAGGAGCGTGCGCAGCACGCGTCTCGAAGGACGAGGAAGCCCGCTTTCGCGTGTGTTTTCCTCACCCGATTCCCCTGGATATCGACCGGCGCAATTGACCGACGCTTGGCGCATGGCGCGCTTACTTGCTCTCCGCCTTGGCCTTCAATGCGGCGAGACCGGATTTGTAAATATCGCTCACCGCTTTCACGCCCGCCTCGTCGGAAAGTTCCGGCGGCGGATCATTGTTCATGAAGCCGCGATAAAACGCGCCCTTCCACTCGACGACGCTCTTGCCGCCGTCTTCCTTCACGCTGATCGTCGAAGCGTAGTTATTGACCGGCAGGACCTTCACGTCGACGGCGTCGATCTTGTAGCTCAGCGACTTGCCGTCGGCGTCATATTTGGTCAGCGACTCCTCGATCACGCCGCCGTTCTTGAGGGTCAGCTTGCGCTTGGCGTCGACGGCGTTGCCGCCCGTCCCTTCGGTCTTCGCAATAGCGGGATGCCAGTTCCAATCCTGGAAATTGCCGACGATCTCCCAGACTTTCGCGGCCGGGGCGTCGATTTCGATCTTTTCGACGACTTTCTGGCGCGACGGGCCATGCGCGAAGGCCGGCCCAGCGAGCAGCCCGGCGGAAAGAAGCGACAGGGCCGCAACGACACATGCGCGGCGCGCAAGCACAATCGTCATTTAGGATCTCCCAGAAAGCCTGAACTGGCCGCCAAGTTGGGCGGGCAGGCGCACATAACGGCGCCTAAAGCGGCGGCGTCAAGAGGAGCGAAGAACTCGACCGCGGAGGAAGTCGTCAGATCGACTATGGCCACAAAGGTCGTGCGCGCCACTTGCGCCCAAACCTGTGACCATCCATATACCATCCAAACAGATGGTGAGAGGATGGCCATGGCGGACCTACACAAATTACGAGAAAGGCCGCCGGAGGCTGAGAAAATCACGATCAATGTCGGCTACGTCGATCTCGGCCATATCGATCTCCTGGTGCGCGAGGGCTTCTACTCCAACCGCACCGACTTCATCCGCACCGCGATCCGCAACCAGCTCGGCGCGCATGCGGATGCGGTCAAACAGTCCATCGTGCGGAATACGCTGGAACTTGGCTTGCGCCACTACAGCCGCGAAGACCTCGAGGCCGTGAAGGCGGCCGGCCGCAGATTGCGCATCCATGTCCTGGGACTGGCGTCCATCGCCGAAGACGTGACGCCCGAACTCGCGCGCGAGACCGTCGAATCCATCACCGTGCTCGGCGCGCTGCAAGCGAGCAAGTCCGTCAAGGCGGCGCTCCAGGACCGCATCAGTTGACCTTTCCTCCCTTCTGCGAGGCGTAGACAAAATGAAAAACTTCCTGACGAGCGCCTTCAACAGGGCGACGCAACTGACGCGCGAGCAAAATCTCAACGAAGCGACGCGCGTGCTGATGCGCGCGCTGACGAGCGGCGCCGCGGCGCCAGCGCCGCAGCCGGCCGCGCATGCCGAGCCGCATCCCCCGACTTTTCGTCTGCGCCGGCCGCTCGGCGAAACGGTGGAGTTGCTGCGTCACGCCGGTCTTCCAGGCCTTGATCAAAGCGGCGCGCCGCTCGTCGGCCTGCGAAAAGCCCCCAGAATCGACGTTCCGCCGGGCGCCGCCTATCTCTCGCGCAGCTATGTCGGCCCGGCCGGCGCCCGCGATTATAAGGTCTATGCGCCCAATGGCGTTGGAGACGGCAAACGGCCGTTAATTGTGATGCTTCACGGCTGCGCGCAGAACCCCGACGACTTCGCCGTCGGCTCGCGAATGAATGAGCTGGCTGATGAGCACGGTTTCATCGTCGCCTATCCGGCGCAGTCGACCACGGCCAATCAGATGGGCTGCTGGAACTGGTTCAACCCGGCGGATCAGACACGCGAGAAGGGCGAACCCAGCCTCATCGCCGGCATGACGCGCGCCGTTATGGCGGAGTGGCGCGTCGATGAGTCGCGCGTCTATGTGGCGGGTCTGTCGGCCGGCGGCGCCATGGCCGCGACAATGGGTGCGACCTATCCGGAACTCTACGCCGCAGTGGGCATACATTCCGGCCTCGCGCATGGCTCGGCGAGCGACGTCGCCTCCGCCTTCGCGGCGATGGGCGGTAAATTTGAGCTCGGCGCGGCGCGCAGGTCGCTGTCTGACGGCGTGCGGACGATCGTTTTCCACGGCGAAGCCGACCAGAAGGTGCATCCGACCAACGGGGACACGATCATTGCCGGGGCTCGGCTCGATCTTGCCGATGCGCTGGCGAGCGAAACGCGCGAGACCGGATCGGCGGGCGGCCGCACTTACAGCCGCACCGTCATCGCGGACGCGCGCGGCGTGCCGCAGCTGGAACATTGGGCTGTCGAGGGGCTCGGCCACGCCTGGTCGGGCGGCAATCCCGACGGCTCCTTCGCCGATCGCCATGGTCCCGAGGCCTCGCGCGAGATGGTGCGGTTTTTCCTAGCGGAGGCGGGGAAGGCGTAGCGCGCCGCGTCTGCGCGCGCTCGCCTTCGCGGTCGGCAAAGGAATTATCGCTCAGCGGACGATCCCTCCCCGTAAGCGGAGAATTTTTCTTACGTTGAGACGGAAAGACGCCAACGCCATTCTTGAGAACGGTGCTTGCGACTCTAAGTGCACATGAAACGATAAGGCGCCGATCGCTCGAAAAACATAATAAAAAAGAGCACGCGCGACTTCATCATCTCAGCGGCCAGATGATGGTGGATGATGTTCTTGGGACAAGAGATGCTCTCGCAAACGGCGGCGGCGATTTGGATCGTCGCGCTTTGCGCCGTGCTCGCCTTCCATTGCAGCCATGTCATCTGTATGCGCGGGGAGCGCCGCTGCTATCATTTCAGCCACATGGTCATGCTCATCGGCATGATTTACATGTTTGGATCGGCCGCCTTCGGCCTCGAATGGTTTCCAGCACGCGCGTGGATCATCATATACGCCGTGATAGCCGTAGCTATCGCCTTCTGGGTGACGCAGCAATTTGTTGCGCGAGGCGCGTTCAACGGGCTCTGGGCGCTGGCGCTCGTCCAACAAGGCGCGATGATCTATATGTGGGAGCCGATGAAGCAGTGGATTCCGCTGCTCTCCTATGGCTTGGCGCTCTATTTTGGTATTGAGGCGCTCGGCTGGCTTGTCAACGCGACGCGTCCGGCCGCTGCAACGGTCTTCTCCGGATGGTCCGGTTCGGCCACGAATCCTCTTGAGAGTAAGTCGACCGTTGGCGACTTCTGCTTGAGCGTGATGGCTGCCTCCATGGCATATATGTTCGTCGCCATGCAGCTAATGATGTCGGCCCCGCACCACGCCGCGCATCTGGCGCGACCGGTTCCGCCGCAGCAGACATCGAGCAAATCCGCGCCCTCCGCGACTGAGGCGCGGGTCGGCGAGCAACCCGAGGAAAGCGCTAAAGGCGAACCGCAGCCGCCGACGTCCGCGAGCGAGGTCGCCAAAACCTATATGATCGTCGCCGGCGACACCCTATCGGGCGTGGCCCGTCGCCTTTACGGGGATCCCCGGCGCTGGCGAGACATCTTCGAGGCCAACCCTAACCTCGACCCTCGCCGCCTGCGCGTCGGCCAGACCATCAAGCTGCCAATGTCACGCCCTTCCCGATAGCAGACGCCAATGCGAACCGAGCGGCGCCGTCACACGCCCGTCTTGGAGGCGCCGCATCTGCGCGCCATGGCCTATCTGCGCGCGCTTGCCTTTGCCCTCACGCTGACAGGCGCCCTTCTCTTCCTTGTCCCGCTACAGGCGCTGGCGCGCCGGCGCGGCTGGCCGATTCAGCATGCGATCCAGACGCGCTTCTGCCACGTGGTTTGCGCCATCATTGGCATAAAGGTGGATGCGCGCGGCGCCCTGCCCTCGAAGGCGCCACGCTTCATCGTCGCCAACCATGTGTCGTGGACCGACATCGTCGCGCTCGCGAGCCTCTATCCGTTGGTCTTCCTGGCGAAGAGCGAAGTCGCAAGCTGGCCCGTGCTTGGACTGCTGGCGCGGCTGCAAGGCACGGTCTTCGTCGAGCGTGGCGCGAAGCAAAATATTGCGCGCGTCAATGGCGCGCTCGCCGATGTGTTGCGCGCGGGCGGCGATCTCGTCGTCTTTCCCGAAGGCACGTCGAGCGACGGCGCTGCGGTTTTGCCTTTTCGTTCGGCGCATTTCGCGCCGCTGGAGGCGATGTCGGCGCGCGGCGAAGCGCCGACGCTCGCGCCGGTCGCGATCGCCTATTCCGACGGCGCGCATAGGATTGATGTGGGCTGGTATGGCGACATGAGCTTCCTGCCGCATCTGTGGAGCCTGATGAAGCGCGGCCGCACGCATTGCCACATTGCTTTCGGCGAGGAAGTCGCGACGGCCGGCAAAGACCGCAAGACTCTCGCCGCCGAGACGCGCGCGTGTGTGCAGAAACTGCTGGCGTCGCATGGCCGCAACCAGGAATCGCCACAGTCCTCGTGCTTCGAGACGGTTGCTGCGCAACCTCCTCAGCATGAGGACTGCTTGTAGCGGTATCAGCGAATTCCAGTGCGCGAACCAAGGCGCCTCATCCTGAGGAGCGCGCGCAGCGCGCGTCTCGAAGGACGAGGAGCCGCTTTCATTGGCGCGCTGTCAGTCCCAAGCAGGCCCTTCGCGCGTCAGGAATGACGGAAGCGCTAAGCGGCGCGGCGGTTCGGCGCGGCGCCGAAAAACTCCAGATAGCGCGCGTCGATTTCAGCGACGGGCATGACGACGAAGACATCCGTCGTGTTAAATTTGCGGTCGACGACGGCGCCGTCGCCAAAACGCGCGCCCAAGCGCAGATAGCCTTTGATCAGCGGCGAGAGCGCATCGCGCGCCTTGCGCGCATCGAAGGCGTCGCGCGCCAGCATCCGCATCGGCGTGTGCAGCCCGTCTCGCGCGCTGACGCGCCACGCCTCTTCCACCGGCGCGTAATGCGCGAGATAGCTCAACGCCTGCGCATGGGCGAGCGGATTGGCGCCGTGCAGGCTTGCGCAGCCGAACATCACGTCGATGTCATGCGCCCGCACATAGGCGAGAAGCCCGCGCCATAGCAGTTCAATCGTCCGCTTGCCGCGATAGGGCGCGAGCACGCAGGAGCGCCCTAATTCCAGCGCGCGCTTGCCGGCGTGACGGGCGAGAAGCGGCCCGACGTCATATTCGCCTTCGGAATAAAAGCCGCCGGCCTTCTTCGCCATGTCGTCGCGCATCAGCCGATAGGCGCCGACGATCTTCGGCCTGATCTTGCCGCGCTTGGTCTGCGCCGCGTGATCGATGACGATGAGATGATCGCAATATTTGTCGAAACGGTCGGCGTCGCGGCGGGTGAAGGCCGTGCGCGCGTCGGGAATGGCGCCGCCTTCCTGATAGAAGACGTCGTAGCGCAGGCGCTGCGCCTTGCGCACTTCCCTCTTGCCGCGCGCGAGCCGCACTTCCAGCGAGCCGAGACGGCCAAGCGTTTCACTGAGCGTTTTCCTGGCCGCTTTCGGCGTTTTTGAATCCGCTTGCGGAAAATTGACGAGGGCGAAGATCGTCTGACCGAAATCCGCGTTAACCGTCCACATGTGCGACTCGCTCCGCTGCGATCTCCCCGCTTGAAGATCACGGGGAGGCGAAACTTTTGTGACGCGGGAATTGCTCATGCGCCGCTTAAGTTGCGATTCGCGCGCGAACTCGCGAACTTCTACAAGGCGGCGGATCGAACCGCCTTTAGGGGACCGAATGTTCAAATCTCATCTGATCGTCGGCGCTGCGAACTGCGCTTTTGTTCTCGCGACCGTCGCGGCGCAAGCGGAACCGCTCCCCTCGCTCGGATGTTACGCGCGCGCCTATGACAAGGCGCATCTTTCCGCCCATAAAAGCCAGATCGTCGACAAGGCGTGGCTGTCGATCGAGGCGCGAAAGGACACGCCGCCCTATCCGTTTTTGGCGACGCTGCAATTTTCGACGAAGGGGCGTGGCAAGGCGACCTTCTCCACCTTCGGCGCCTGCAAGGAGGACCGCGGCGCCCTCTTATGCAACGCTTCGGTCTCCGCAGAGGAAACCGACCTCTGCAAGGCCAAGAACGACGGCGTGCATCATTGCCGGATCGGCTACAGTGAGTCCGGCGCGTTCCGGATCGCCGCGCAGCCCGAGGGCGTGCTCGTGACCGTCGTCGAGCGGCTGGAAATGCCAGGGCCCGATGTGGGCGGGCGCGCCAGCTATCTCTATCTCAGCCCGGACAATGCGGAGAACCACGCCTTTCTGCTTCCGCCGGCGGCCGCGAAAGCCTGCGAATAGCGGCGGCGAGCGTAGTGCGCATCCTCATCCTGAGGAGCCGCGAAGCGGCGTCTCGAAGGATGCTGCAGGAGTGCGAAAACCCTAGCCCTCGTGCTTCGAGACGCGTCCTGCGGACGCTCCTCAGCATGAGGGCTAAGGTTCCAGCGCCCATTAAAGTCCCCCTTGCCGAATCTGCGCAGATGCCGGACCTCAATCCTGCCCGGCTGGAATTTTCCCCTTATCCGCTAACTTATCCACATATTGTCGCTCTATTAATTTTAGCCCCTATATCTTGACGTCGACGCAAGACTCACGCAGTCTGGAGGCAACACGCAATGGCGACGCGGCGAACGGTCTCAACGACGTTCGGCGGCTCTCGGCGACAGCCGGACGAGAGCGTTGCTTTGCGTGGGCGTGATCCTCGTTTTCGAGAAAACTTTCAATCGCGGCGCATCCAGCGGCGCGCGTAGATCGCGCGTCGTTCGAGTTCCGGGATTGGGCATCGATTGAGTCTCGGGCCGGCTAGCGGCTGCGGGCCAAACAAACGCATGTTTCACGCCAAAGGAAGCGACCTATGTCGAACGGCTATCGGAAAGAATTAGTGGATCTTGACGCGCGCTTCAGCGCCGTCACGAAAAGTCGCCTGCTGACGGAAGCTCTCATCGCCAGCGTCCAAAGCGCAGAAGCGGGCATTCGCCGGCGGTTTATCAGCCCTCCTTGTTCAACTTGCGGTGAACCTGCGCTTACTCCACTCGGTCCGATCTATAAGTGCCAAGCTTGCGGCACAGTGTCTTATTGCTTTCAGGACGGCGACCCAAGGGAATGACAGGGCGTCGCTCGGTCGCAGATGGCGATCTCGAGCCAAGCTCGTGAAGCTTGGATATCGAGAGTCGCGGTGGATTCCGCCCTTGTACCCCCTACATTAACGATATGTTGTGACATACGCGCTACAAATCACAACATATCGTGCGCTGTTGCGGTAGCGTTATTGACTCCACAGCGAGTGAGAGTCATCAAATGGCATGTCGGTGGCCGAATGAAACCGCCCAACGTTGCGCAGTGTTGCGCAAGAGGTGCGGTGTTGTGGTCGCGTCAAGCCGACGGGCGCTGTCACCTTCAATAGAAGAGCCCCGACAGCCGTCATTTGTAACAGTTGAAACGCAACAAGTGAGATTTGCGTCGCGGGCCGGCGAACGGTCGCGCGCGGGCGGACGTCTGCGCTAAAAAAGGGATGGGGCGATGAAAATTGAGCGGCGCTACACCAAGGCGGGCGAATCTCCTTATGCGAACATCCCGTTCCGCACGACGAAGAGCGAGATCCGCAACCCCGACGGCTCGATTGTCTTTTCTCTCGACAATATCGACGTCCCGAACCAGTGGAGCCAGGTCGCCGCCGACGTTCTGGCGCAGAAATATTTCCGCAAGGCCGGCGTGCCGGCGCGCTTGAAGCGCGTCGAGGAAAACGCCGTTCCGTCCTTCCTGTGGCGCTCCGTCGCCGATACGGAAGCGCTCAGCGAACTCCCCAAGGACCAGCGCAACGGCTCCGAAATCTCGGCCAAGCAGGTCTTCGACCGTCTCGCCGGCGCCTGGACCTATTGGGGCTGGAAGGGCGGCTATTTCGACGCCGAGGAAGACGCCCAGGCGTTCAGCGACGAGCTTCGCTACATGCTCGCCATGCAGATGGCGGCGCCCAATTCGCCGCAATGGTTCAACACCGGCCTGCACTGGGCTTACGGCGTCGACGGGCCGAGCCAGGGGCATTTCTACGTCGACTACGCCAATGGCAAGATGGTGAAGTCGAAGTCGGCCTATGAGCATCCGCAGCCGCACGCCTGCTTCATCCAGTCGATCGCCGACGATCTCGTCAATGACGGCGGCATCATGGATCTCTGGGTGCGCGAGGCGCGGCTGTTCAAATATGGCTCCGGCACCGGCACCAATTTCTCCAAGCTGCGCGGCGAGAAGGAGAAGCTTTCGGGCGGCGGCTCGTCCTCCGGCCTGATGTCCTTCCTCAAGATCGGCGACCGCGCGGCGGGCGCGATCAAATCCGGCGGCACGACGCGGCGCGCGGCGAAAATGGTCGTCGTCGACATCGACCATCCCGACGTCGAAGCCTTCATCGATTGGAAGGTGAAGGAGGAAGAGAAGGTCGCCTCGCTGGTCACCGGCTCCAAGATCGTCAAGAAGCATTTGAAGGCGATCATGCGCGCCTGCATGAACTGCGAAGGCCCCGGCGACGACTGCTTCAACCCCGAGATCAATCCGGCGCTGAAACGCGAGATCAAGCTCGCGCGCAAAAACGACGTGCCGGACAATTACATCAAGCGCGTCATTCAATTCGCCAAGCAGGGCTACAAGGACATTCACTTCGACACCTATGACACGGACTGGGACAGCGAAGCCTATCTCACCGTCTCGGGTCAGAACTCCAACAACTCCGTGCGCGTCACGGACGCGTTCCTGCAGGCGGTCGAGAAGGACGACGACTGGAGCCTTATCAAGCGCCTCGACGGCAAGACGGCGAAGACGCTGAAAGCCCGCGATCTGTGGGAGAAGATCGGCTACGCCGCCTGGGCGTCCGCCGATCCGGGAATCCAGTTCCATACGACGATCAACGACTGGCACACCTGCCCGGCGGGCGGCCCCATTCGCGCGTCCAATCCGTGTTCGGAATATATGTTCCTCGACGACACGGCCTGTAACCTCGCCTCGCTCAATCTGCTGCAGTTCCGCGATCTCGAGACGAAGCGCATCGACGTCGAGTCCTATGAGCACGCCGTGCGGCTCTGGACAGTCGTGCTCGAAATCTCGGTGCTGATGGCGCAGTTTCCCTCAAAGGAAATCGCGCAGCTCTCCTACGACTACCGCACGCTGGGCCTCGGCTTCGCCAATGTCGGCGGCCTCTTGATGTCGTCTGGCGTCGCCTATGACAGTGACGCCGGCCGCGCCATCGCCGGCGCGCTGTCGGCGATCATGACGGGCGTGTGCTACGCAACCTCCGCCGAAATGGCCAAGGAGCGCGGCCCCTTCGCGCGCTTCATGGAAAATCGCGAAGCGATGCTGCGGGTCATCCGCAATCATCGCCGCGCCGCGCATGGCGAACGCGTCGGCTATGAGCAGCTCGCGATCACGCCCGTGCCGCTCGACGTCGCCTCCTGCCCCGATCCGCTCTTGGTCGAGCGCGCCGGCGCCGCCTGGGACAAGGCGCTCGCGCAAGGCGAACTCTACGGCTATCGCAATGCGCAGGTCACTGTCGTCGCGCCGACCGGCACCATCGGCCTGGTGATGGATTGCGACACCACCGGCATCGAGCCCGATTTCGCGCTCGTCAAATTCAAGAAGCTCGCCGGCGGCGGCTATCTCAAGATCGTCAACCGCGCCGTGCCGGAAGGGCTGCGCTCGCTCGGCTATCGCGAGAGCGAGATCGCCGAGATCGAGGCCTATGCCGTCGGCCACGCCTCGCTCTCCAACGCGCCGGCGATCAACACCACGAGCCTGCGGGCGAAGGGTTTCACGGACGAGAAGATCGCGGCGGTGGAAGGAGCGCTGCGCAGCGCCTTCGACATCAAATTCGTCTTCAACAAATGGACGCTCGGGCAGGACTTTCTCACCGGCGTGTTGAAAGTTCCAGCGGCCGCGCTCGACGACAAGAACTTCGATCTGCTGACGCATCTGGGGTTCTCGCGCGCCGACATCGACGCCGCGAATGTCCATATCTGCGGCGCGATGACTCTGGAAGGCGCGCCGCATTTGAAGCGCGAGCATTATCCGGTGTTCGATTGCGCCAATCCCTGCGGGCGCACCGGCAAGCGCTATCTTCTGGTCGACTCGCATATCCGCATGATGGCGGCGGCGCAGCCCTTCATCTCGGGCGCGATCAGCAAGACCATCAATATGCCCAATGACGCCTCGATCGAGGATTGCGAACAGGCCTATCTGCTGTCGTGGCGCCTCGGGCTCAAGGCCAACGCGCTCTATCGCGACGGCTCCAAGCTCTCGCAGCCGCTCTCGGCGCAGCTCATCGCCGGCGACGACGACATCGACGCGATGGACGTCGTCGAGGAACTCGTGACCGCCAATATGCCGGCGCGCGCGGCGGCCATCGCCGAACGCATCGTCGAGCGCGTCGTGCATCAGGTGATCCGCGAGCGCGAGAAGCTGCCGAACCGGCGCAAGAGTTACATTCAGAAGGCGACGGTCGGCGGCCACAAGGTCTATCTGCACACGGGCGAATATGAAGACGGGCGGCTCGGCGAAATCTTCATCGACATGCACAAGGAGGGCGCGGCCTTCCGAAGCCTGATGAATAATTTCGCCATCGCGATTTCGCTCGGCCTGCAATATGGCGTGCCGCTCGAGGAATATGTCGACGCCTTCACCTTCACCCGCTTCGAGCCCGCGGGTCCGGTGCAGGGCAATGACGCGATCAAATACGCCACGTCGATCCTCGACTATGTGTTCCGCGAACTCGCCGTCTCCTATCTCGGCCGCAACGATCTCGCGCATGTCTCGCCCGAAGACGTCGGCCATGACGTGCTCGGCAAGGGCCAGCATGAGGGCAAGGCGCCCGAGACGAATTCCGTCGTCTCACGCGGTCTGCTGCGCTCCAAGACCGACCGGCTGATGGTGGTGCAAGGCGGAGCGGTCGCTTTGCGCGAGACGCCGGACGCGGCGCCGGACGCGGACGATCCGACCTCGACGCTCGGCTGGACCGAACCGACGAAAACCGTCACCGGCGTCGCCGAGAAGCGCGCTGAAGCGCGCATGAAAGGCTATGTCGGCGAAGCCTGTCCCGAATGCGCGAATTTCACGCTGGTGCGCAACGGCACTTGCCTCAAGTGCGAGACCTGCGGCGCGACCACGGGGTGTTCGTAATTACGAAACGATATCACTGAAACGATTCGCGGATCGCAGATATGTCAGCAGACAAAATGAAGCTCGACCATTACCGAGTAGAGGTCGCCGAGGACATTGCGACGTGCCTCCAGGAAAAGTGCTGCCAGCCAATTCTTTTTATCGGGTCGGGACTGTCGCGGCGGCATTTCTCAGGTCCGAGTTGGGATGAACTTTTGTCTCACCTCGCTGCGAACTGTCCGCTAATCGAGAAAGAATACGCTTATTATAAGCAGCTCCACGGCAATCCCTTGAAGATCGGTTCCGAGTTCGCAAAACTGTATAGGGAGTGGGCATGGAGTGCAGGGCACAACAAGTTTCCAAAGGAGTTGTTTAAGGAAGAGATCCCGGCGGACGCATATATCAAATTCGCTATCGCGGAACATCTTAAGAGCCTGACTCCTAAGACAGCAGAAAGCGACAACCCTGAACTGGCGAAAGAAATTGCCGCGATCAAAAGCATCCGCCCACACGCGATCATTACGACCAACTACGACCAATTCATCGAGGAAATTTTTCCTGAATTCACTCCAATTATTGGGCAACAGATTATCCAAGGTGCCAATCTCTCTGTAGGTGAGATATTCAAAATTCATGGATGCGTATCTGACTTCCAGAGCTTGATCTTCACCGAAGATGATTACGCATCGTTTACAAAGCGGAAAAAGTATCTTAGCGGAAAATTGCTGACATTCTTTTGTGAACACCCTCTACTGTTTCTCGGTTATAGCGCGAACGACCCTAATATCCGGGCTATTCTGTCTGATATCGACGAAGCGTTACCCGTTACGGGCGGTATCATTCCGAACGTCTACATCTTGGAATGGCGAAAGAGCCCCCCGACAAACCCAGCGCGCGAGAAACTGATCGAAATTGAAGGTGGTAAGAGTGTTCGCATCAAAGCCATCGAGACCGACGAATTTGTCTGGGTCTTTGAAGCATTCGGTGCACACCAGTCTTTGAACGCAGTTAGCCCACGGATTCTCCGCGCGCTTTTAAGCCGCTCCTACGATCTCGTTCGTCACGACATCCCAAGGAGAGTCATCGAAGCCGATTTTTCGATGTTGGAACACGCGGTAGAAAACAACGAGGGCTTCGCGAAACTCTTCGGGCTCACAACCATCTCGGAGCCCTCTCAGGTTGCCGCGAATTATCCTTATTCTCTGACTCAACTTGGTAAGAAGCTCGGTTATGCATCTTGGCATAAAGCTCACAAAGCGATCGACATAATAGAGAACGCCTCCGGCGTAAATATTAAGGAATCGGACAATCAATATCACTGCGGTATCAAGCTTGGCGAAAGTGGTCCTTTCCACAAGTACTCCGAGGAAGCGTTCGCGCTCTTTAAAAAGGTTCTTGCCAACGAGCCCTATGAGGTGAACCTTAAAAAAAAGAAAGAACCTCCAAAAGCTCCACCGTCGACTCAACCGAGAGCGGCGGCTTAGATGTCGGAGTCATGTCGCAGTCATTGTCCTTCGAGCCGCGCCCTCGGGCGCTCCTCAGGATGAGGACTGCTTGTGGCGCTTCAAGGTTGAAATCGGAACGCAGTGGCATATTCGGAATGTTCACGCTGGACGCAGCGCAACCCAAGGCCCCTCATCCTGAGGAGCGAGCGAAGCTCGCGTCTCGAAGGACGAGGGGCCGCCTCCAATAGCGGACAATCAGCAACCGCATGCTTTCTGCGAAGCGCAAATTCTGAGTCGCGCAGTCCTCGTCCTTCGAGACGCGCCCTACGGGCGCTCCTCAGGATGAGGACTGCTTATTGGCGCTCTTTGGCCGCGAGCGGAAAGCGTCGATAACACTTTGCACGCCGCGCAACATAAGGCGCCTCATCCTGAGGAGCCTGCGCAGCAGGCGTCTCGAAGGACGAGGGGCCGACTCCAGTCTGCAAAAAAATTCGACAGCAGCGTCGGTCGCGCGAAGCGCAAATTCTGAACGGCGGAGTCCTCGTCCTTCGAGACGCGCCCTGCGGGCGCTCCTCAGGATGAGGACTGCTTGTTTAGGATGAGGACTGCTTTTTGGCGCTTCTCAAGATGAGGACCGCCCGTGGTCGCCCTTCTTGTTCCGTCTCGCCGACAGCTCCGGCAGCGCATCGTAGTCGCCGCGGATCAGCGCCTCTTTCTTCGCGCGGCTCCAGCCCTTGATGCGCCGTTCCGTGGCGATGGCCTCTGTCAACAGTTCAAAATGTTCGGACCAGACCAGCTTCACCGGTCGCCGCCGCGCCGTGTAATCGGCGTTGATCCCGAGATTGTGCTCGCTGACGCGGGTTTCGACCTCTTTGCGCGTCAGCCCGGCGTAATAGCTGCCGTCCGCGCAGAGCAGGACATAAACGCTCGCGCCCTCGATCTGCATCGCAGTCCTCGTCCTTCGAGACGCCGCCTTCGGCGGCTCCTCAGGATGAGGACTGCATTTTGGCATGTCCAGTTGGGATCGGAAGACGTGATTACGCGCGCGACGCTCGCGTCTCGAAGTGCGAGGGGCGACCGTCGGCGCATAGGCCGCCAGCTTTTCCCCCTCCCCACAATTTTCCCTGCCCGACGCCTCTTGAAGACCGGGCGCGCCGCTCTGTTTAATCAAGAGCGCGGCCGCGCGCCAAATCGCCGCGCAGGAGCAAGAAACATGGACGCGAAGAGAGCCACCACCCCTGAAGAACGCCATGAGCTGCGCGAGGTCGTCGGCCTGTTCGACACCGTCGACACGCTGCAGTCGGCGATCGACGATCTGCTCACCGGCGGTTTCGACCGCTCGGAGATCAGCCTTCTCGCCGAAGAGGACAAAGTGCGCGAAAAGCTCGGCGACAAGGACGTGAGCGCCGACTCGCTTGAAGACAGCCCCAGAGCGCCGCGCACGCCTTACATCGACAGCGAGTCGCTCAATATCGGCAAGGCCTCGATCGTCGGCGTGCTGTTCTACGTCGGCGTCCTCATCGGCGCCGGAGTCTCCCTTGCCTGGGGCCTGTCGCTGACCAGCGCCATCGCGGTCGGACTGCTGACCGGCGGCGGCGCCGGGGTTTTGGGCCTGCTGGCGTCGAAGCTCGTCGGCGACCGCCAGACCAAATGGGCGCAGTCGCAGTTGAAGCATGGCGGACTGCTGCTTTGGGCCCGCGTCTGGAACGATGAGCGCGAACGCGCGGCGATGGAGATCATGCGGCGTCACGGCGGACGCGACGTGCATGCGCATGTGGGGGCATAAGCGCAGCCGTCGATTGTCAACAGCGCGCATCGCTTTTAGCATAGCAAGGCCCGCGGCCGTTCGGCGGCGGGCGGGTTTTTGCTTTGCGTGGCGCCATGCGTGTCTCCATGCGTGTCTTGGCGATTTTCATTGTTTTTTGCTTTTGGGCCGTTGCGGCGCGGTCGGCCTTCGCTGGCGCTTGGCTCATGCCGCCCGGCGCAGGACAGGCGATCGTCACCACGACCTTCGCCGACGCGCGCAAAGCCTATGACGCCAGCGGCCGCCTGATCCAGACGCCCTCCTATCGCAAGTTCGAGACGCAGGTATACGTCGAGCACGGCCTCTTCGATTGGCTGACGATCGTCGCCGAAGGCGGCTACATGAATTTCCGGGGCGCCGCGGCGCCCTACGACCACCTCAACCTGCTCATCGAGGAAGCCAAGGCTGGCCTGCCGCTGTCGCTGCGCGGGCCGTCGGGCGCACGCTATGAAGGCCTGGGGCTAGGCGCGTTTGGCGCCCGGACGCTGCTCTTCACCTGGGGCGGTTATATTGTCTCGCTGCAGGCGGGCCTGCGTGCGGCCTCGCCGGCCGCGCGGCGATTCCTCGATATGCGCGATCCCGTGCAGGCCGACCTGCGGCTGCTCGTCGGCCGGCCCTTCGAGCTTTTCGGCTTTCCCGGCTTTGTCGACGCGCAGCTGGGTTATCGGTCGCGCGGACAGAATGGCGACGAGATCCGCGCCGATCTCACCGCCGGCCTACGCCCCCTGCCCGCGATCCTGCTTCTCGCCCAAAGCTTCTCCGGCTTTGCGCCGAGAGGCGGCCCGGCGGGCGTCGTCGCCGCGCAGAAATTTCAGCTGAGCGCGGTCTACGACGTGACCGCGTCGCTTTCGTTGCAGATCGGCGCGATCGCCGCGATCGGCGGCGTCAACTCACCCGCCGAGCGCGGCCTGATCAGCGCATTATGGTGGCGATATTAGTCGGCGATCGGCTCGATTTTGACCTGGGCGACGCCAGCCGATCTGAATCCGAGGCTGTCAGCCGCCGCGACTGAGACATCAATAACCCGGCCGCGCGTAAACGGCCCGCGATCGTTCACCGTGACGACGATCGAACGATTGTTGCGCAGATTGGTCACCCGCACCTTCGAGCCAAAGGGCAATGTCCGATGCGCGGCCGTAAGGGCGCCGACATGCGCGCCGCTCGCCGTGCGCCCCCTGTGCGCGTAATAGGACGCTTGGCCGACCCAATCGCCCGCTTGCGCCACGGCCGATGCGAATAGGCTCGCGAACCCGAGGGCCAAAACTCCCGACATACGCTTTTTCACAACATTCTCCTTGCCAAGGGCCGCAGGGCGGACCTGTCGCCAATAGAAATCGCTCGTGACCAAACAATGGCGAGATCAGAAGCGTCACGCCGCCATCCGCTGAATACTTCAAAGAATTATGCAACCGCGTTTAAACCAATATTGTTCCATTACTGCTTATTCTTGTCTTTGATCGACATGACCGCTTTGCGTAAACGCCTCTTTTAGGTCTGCGACATATGCGCAACACACCAGAAGTATTTTCAGCAGGAGACTCCTTCCCCTGCTCAAGCGTCGAATGCAGCGCTTCTTGAAGTGCGCGCGCCGCGCGCGATTTAGTGACGTTGGCGGGGTTGGCGGCGAATATTCAGCGCGCCAGGACCGCGCGTGGATTTTCGCCCGCCAGCGCAATTGCGTTGAGACAACGATCAGGAGCTGGACATGTCTCAATCGGTCAAAACGGCGGTCGCGACGGCCGCACTGGTTATCGGGTTGCTGGCCCATACAGGCATCGCTGAGGCGCAAAGGGGCGGTTTTGGCGGCTTCCGAGGCGGCGGCGGTTTCGGTGGGTTCAGAGGCGGCGGCGGCTTCGGCGGCGGATTTGGCGGCTTCAGGGGCGGCGGTTTCCGTGGCGCGGTTCTGCCCGGCGGCGGCTTTAGAGGCGGCTGGGGCGGCGGCGGCTGGCGCGGCGGGGGCTGGGGCGGCGGCTGGCGCGGCGCCGGATGGGGCGGCGGATGGCGTGGCGGCGGATGGGGCTGGCGACGCCCGTGGGCGCGCTCCTATTGGCCAGGGTATGGCGCGGGCCTGATCGGCGCCGGATACGGCTTGGGTTGGGGTTCGCCCTATTATTCCAACATCGGCTACGGCGGCTGCTATCAGCTGCGCAACGTGTGGACCAATTGGGGTTGGCGGCCCCAGTGGGTCAACGTCTGCTCCGGCTGGGGCGGCGGCTGGGGAGGCTGGAACACCGGTTGGGGCTGGTAGGCCGGCTTCCACCCTCAACTTTTGACGCGCCCTTCCGATTTCGGGAGGGCGCTTTTGCATTGGGGAGGAGCTGGACATGTCGAAATCAATTAAAGCGGCGGCAGCGACAAGCGCTCTGCTCATCGGGTTGATGGCCCATTCCGGCGTCGCGCAGGCGCAGCGATGGGACGGATGGCATGGCTTCGGCTGGGGCGGCGGCGGCTTCCAGAGCGCCATACTGCCCGGCGTCCACTGGGCCGGCCGCTGGGGCGGTCGGGGCGGCTGGGGCAGGCCCGTGGGCTGGGGCCAGCCTTGGGGCTGGAGCTATTACCGCACCGACCTGCCCGCCTATTCGCCTGGATACGGCGCGGGCGTTGGTTGGGGCGGGGGCTGGCCCAGCTACGCCAACGCCGGCTATGGCGACTGCTATCAGCTCCGCAGGGTGTGGACCCATTGGGGCTGGCGACGCCAATGGATGAATGTCTGCCCGGGCTGGGGCGGCGACGGCGGTTGGGGCTGGTAAGCCGGACTTCCACGCGGCGGCCTGCTTAAGCGCCCTTCCGATTTTCCGGGAGGGCGTTTTGTATTGGCCGCCTCGCCGGCGCCCGAGCGGTTGCGGCGACGCTGATAATGACTAGATTGCGGGCGTCGTCACTCGCGAGGCCACCTCATGCCGCAGCATGCGCGCGTCATCATCATCGGCTCCGGCCCAGCCGGCTATACGGCGGCGATCTACGCCGCCCGTGCGCTGCTCGAGCCGATGCTCATCGCCGGCTTCGATCAGGGCGGCCAGCTCATGATCACCACCGATGTCGAGAACTATCCCGGTTTCGCCGAGCCGATCCAGGGGCCCTGGCTCATGGAGCAGATGCGCCTGCAGGCCGAACATGTCGGGACGAAGCTCGTCTCCGATCATATCGTAGAGGCGCATCTCGACGAGCGGCCGTTCAGGCTCACCGGAGATTCGGGCAAGTCATACACTTGCGACTCGCTCATTATCGCCACCGGCGCCAAGGCGAAATGGCTGGGTCTGCCGAGCGAGGAAAAGTTCAAGGGCTTCGGCGTCTCCGCCTGCGCAACCTGCGATGGGTTTTTCTTCCGTGGCAAGAGAGTGCTTGTCGTCGGCGGCGGCAACAGCGCGGTTGAGGAAGCGCTGTATCTTTCCAATCTCGCGTCGCATGTGACGATCATCCACCGCCGCGACGAATTCCGCAGCGAGCGCGTATTGGTGAAGCGTCTGCTGGCGCAGGAAAACGTTTCGATACTCTTCAATCACGTCATCGACGAGATCGTCGGCGACGAGAACCCGCTGAGCGTCACCGGCGCGCGCGTCAAGAATGTCGCGACCGGCGCGATCCACACGCTTGCCGCGGACGGCGTCTTCGTCGCCATCGGCCATTCGCCCGCATCCGAACTGTTCCGCGGCCAGTTGACGATCAAACCGTCCGGCTACATCGCCGTCGAGCCCGGATCGACGCGCACCAGCATGCCGGGCGTCTACGCCGCCGGCGACGTCGCCGACGACGTCTATCGTCAGGCGGTCACCGCGGCGGGCCTCGGCTGCATGGCGGCGCTCGAAGTCGAGAAGTTTCTGCTCGACGCGCCGAAGCCGGCGGTCAAGGAAATCGCCTGAGATATTGTCGCACTGGGCGTTTGCATTCCCCTCCCCCCGCTTGCGGCGGGGAGGGGCTAGGGGTGGGGGTCGCGCAATGAACGACAAAACAGATCGTTCAGACCCTCGAACGCCCCGCGCCCGAAAATTGCGCCGCGAAGCGACGCCGGCCGAACGTCGGCTTTGGACACAGCTCCGACAACTTGAAATCAAAAATGTTCATTTCCGCCGACAGGCGCCGATCGGCCCCTATTTCGCGGATTTCGCATGTCATCACACGCGCATCGTCGTCGAGCTAGACGGCGAGCAGCATGGCTTCGACGCTGAAGCGCTGCGCGATGAAAAGCGCACGCGATTTCTTGAGATAAGCGGCTACCGCATGTTGCGGTTTTGGAATCACGAGGTTTTGCGCAATCTCGAAAGCGTTGTGGACACGATCTGCGCCGCGCTCTACCAAACGCCAGAGCCCCCCACCCCTAACCCCTCCCCACCGCTAGCGGGGGGAGGGGAATAGACAGGGGAATCGGGTAAGGGCTTCCTCATCCTGAGGAGCGTGCGCAGCACGCGTCTCGAAGGACGAGGAAGCCCGTTTTCGCGTGTTTTGTCCTCACCCTCGCCCTTCGAGACGCCGCCTGCGGCGGCTCCTCAGGATGAGGGTGAGGAAAACAATCCTTCACCCGATTCCCCTGGGGGAATAGTCTCCGCCAATGTCCGATCTCCTTCTCGAACTCTTCTCCGAAGAAATTCCGGCGCGCATGCAGCGGCAGGCGGCTGACGATCTGAAGCGGCTCGTCACCAATGCGCTCGTCGATCGCGGCCTGACGTACGAGGGCGCCGCCGCTTATGCGACGCCGCGCCGTCTCGCGCTGCAAGTGGTGGGCTTGCCGTCGCGCCAGCCGGATCTGCGCGAAGAGCGCAAAGGTCCGCGCGTCGGCGCGCCGGAGGCGGCGATCGCCGGGTTTCTGAAAAGCGCCGGCCTCGCCTCGCTCGATCAGGCGAAAATCGCGAAGGATCCGAAAAAGGGCGAGTTCTATGTCGCGGTCATCGAGCGCGCCGGCGCGCAGACGATCGACGTTCTGGCTGACATTCTGCCGGCGATCATCAAGAGCTTTCCCTGGCCGAAATCGATGCGCTGGGGCGCGGCGTCCGAGCGCGGGGATTCGCTGCGCTGGGTGCGACCGCTCCATTCCATTGTCGCGACCTTCGGACCCGAGACGGAATCTCCCGAAATCGTCCGTTTCGAGGTCGACGGAATCGCGTCTGGCAATGTGACCCACGGCCATCGCTTCCTGGCGCCGCAGCCCATTCGCGTGAAGCGCTTCGAGGATTATGCGCTCTCGCTGGAGCGCGCCAAAGTCGTCATCGATCCGGCGCGCCGGCGCGACATCATCCTGCATGACGCGAAGGATCTCGCCTTCGCGCAAGGGCTGGAGCTTGTCGAGGACGCTGCCTTGCTCGATGAAGTCGCCGGCCTCGTCGAATGGCCAGTGACGCTCATGGGCGCGTTTGACGAAAGTTTTCTGTTGATTCCGCCGGAAGTCATCCGCGCGACGATCCGCGTGAATCAGAAATGTTTCGTGCTGCGCAAAGATGACGCGCTCACCAACCGCTTCATTCTAGTATCGAACATCGAAGCCACCGACGGCGGCGCGACGGTCGTCGCCGGCAATGAGCGCGTCATCGCCGCGCGGCTGTCGGACGCGAAATTCTTCTATGAGACCGATCTCAAGATAAGGCTCGAAGACCGTCTGCCGAAGCTCGACGCCATCGTCTTTCACGAAAAGCTCGGCACGCAGGGCGAGCGCGTCAGGCGCATCGCGGCGCTGGCGAAAGAACTCGCTCGAAACGTCGGCGCCGACGCCTTTCTCGCCGAACGCGCGGCGACGCTCTGCAAGGCCGATCTCGTCTCCGAAATGGTCGGCGAATTCCCCGAACTGCAGGGGCTTATGGGCCGCTATTACGCAAGCGCGCAAGGCGAAGACCCAAGCGTCGCGGCGGCGATCGAGGACCATTACAAGCCGCAAGGGCCGAACGACCGCATCCCGACCGATCCCGCGTCGATTGCGGTGGCGCTCGCCGACAAGCTCGACACGCTCGTCGGCTTCTGGGCGATCGATGAAAAACCGACGGGCAGCAAGGACCCTTATGCGCTGCGAAGAGCGGCGCTGGGCGTGATCCGGATCGTGCTGGAGAATGGATTGAGGATTCGCCTGCTCGTGGTCTTCGCAGCCGCACAGCGCATGGTTTGGTTTGATGCGGAGACGCCGTTCCGGAAGTGGCTAGAAGGTCATCTGCTGATGCCAGCTACAGCACCTCACGTTAAGGACGCGCCTAGCGTCGAACAGAAGGACGCTTTGCGGGAAGGCATTCTCGCTGAAATGACGCAGCGAACTAATGCAGATAGTGACCTGCCTCTCGCCCCCATCCAGCAATATTTTAGAGTGGAAGCCCCAGGCATCCTTCTCGCCCATGCTACAGACCTGCTCGAATTTTTCATCGATCGCCTGAAGGTCTACTTGCGCGACAAGGGGGCGCGATACGATCTGATAGATGCGGCGCTGGGGGCTCTGCCCTCATCCGATCCGGCTTCGCCGGACCACCTTCTCCCGCAGGCGGGAGAAGGGGGCCCGCCGCTACAGGACGATCTGCTCATGATCACGCGCAAGGTCGAGGCGCTCGACACATTCCTCTCAACCGACGACGGCAGGAATCTGCTCGCCGGCTATAAGCGCGCCAGCAACATCCTGAAAGCCGAAGAGAAGAAGGACGGCGCGGACGCCTATGCGCATCGCCATGCGCCGAACCTGCGCATCGAGCCGCAGGAGCATAAGCTTGCCGCCGCCATCGCCCGCGCCCGCGAAGAGACCGCCGAACATCTTTCGAAGGAAGATTTCGCCGGCGCCATGCGCGCGCTATCAAAACTTCGCGAGCCGGTCGACGTCTTCTTCGACGATGTGACGGTCAACGCCGAGAACGCCGATCTGCGCTTGAACCGGTTGCGTCTTCTTGCCGAACTGCGCCGCGTGATGATGGGCGTCGCCGATTTCGGCAAGATCGCAGGCGAAAGCGCGACCGCTTAAGCGTTTGTCAGGGGCAAGCGCTGCAATTCAGCATGCAGGTGATCTGCGCGAACGGATCATCCGGCGGAAGAACGATCAGCGTGCACGCATGAATGCAATCGTGGCACGCGTCGCGCAGGCCTGCCTCTCCCGCCGCTTGCAAGATGGGCGTCACCTTGCGCATCACCGCGAAAAGCGCGGTCTCCATCCCCTTGAAGAAGGCGACGAAGGCCTGACCTTCGGGCGAACTCGGCTCCTTCATGCGCAGGCGGACATGCGGATAGCTGTCCGCGCCGCACTTCGCGTCTCCCAAAACCTCGACGTTTTCGACAAGCGCGATGGGCACGTTAATCCAGACGTCCCGCGCGACATCCAGAGCGAACAAAATGTAATTCTTGTCCGCGCCCGGCTTTGAGACGCCGACGACGGTCAGCGGCAGCATACAGGCGTCGCCGCTCTGGCGTTCCAGGAACTCGGAGGGCGAATAGACGTTCGTGCGGTTGGTCGCCATGATATCCTCCAATAGAATTCAATGAATGCTGACTGAGCCCACTCTACTTAGAGCGCCACAATGGCGCGTCTCGAGGGTGAGCGAAACGAACCGCTACGCGCCATTCCCGGTGAAATTACGCGGCGCGGGCGAGATGATCTTCGCCGAACCGCCGCCGATCTCGAGCACCGACAATCCGCGTTCATTGCCGCCGTCCGGCCTGAAGCGGAAGACTCCGTCGGCGCCGTTGAAGCCGGAAGGATTGGTCAGCACGCTTTCCGAATAGCGTTGCGATCCTTGCGAGCGCGACAGCGCGATGGCGAGCGACACCGCGTCATAGGCGAGCGTCGCGACGCGCGCCGGGTCGGACCCGTATTTGGCCTTGTAGCGCTGCGCGAAAGCGTTGAAGCCGGCGTTCTCCGGCGCCGTGAACCAGGCGCCCTGCAGCGCCGGCAGGCTCAGCGTGCGCGCGTCGTTCCACAGGCCCGTGCCGAAAATCTGCACCTTCTTGGAATCGATGCCATTCGCCACGAGCTCCTTCGACACCGCCTGCATCGCCTCCGCCTGCTCGGGAATGAACAGCGCGTCGAACTGGTCGCGCGCGGCGGCGAGACGCTTCACAGAGTCGCCGGACGCGCCGGGCTTGTAGCGCTCGATGACCGGCACGCGGATGCCGTACGTCGCGGCGCTCTGCTGAAACTGCGCCATGGCCAGGGTGCCGTAGTCGTTTTCGGGCACCAGCGCCGCAATCGATTTCTTGCCGTGCTGCGACGCGAAGCTGACGCCCCGGTCGACATAGCCCTCGACCGGGAAGGACAGCAGATAGCTGCCGCGGCCCGCGGCCGATGAGTCGGTGGAGAAGGCGATCATCGGCTTGTTGGCGGAGCGCGCGACGCGGCTCGCCTCCTTGACGCCGGCGCCAAACACCGGTCCCAGAATGACCTCGGCGCCCTCGTTGATCGCGGATTGAGTGGCGGCGGCGGCGCCGGACGGCGTCGAGCGGTCGTCCTTGACGAGGATCGTCACGTCATTGGCGCCGCTGTCGGCATAGGCGAGCTTTGCGGCGTTGAGCAGCGACGCGCCGACGGAGGACGGACCTGAAGGGCCTGTCAGCGGCACGATCAGCGCGATTTTCACCGCGCCTGTTCCGATCGTCTCGCTTTCCGCGGGGGCGGTCTGGGTCGCGCCGCTGAGCTTTAGATCGCGCGCGCCAGGCGCCCACGGCCCGCTCGTGGGACTGCAGGCGGCGAGCGTGGCCGCAAGGCCGACGAGCGCGGCGCGCTTCGTCACGGCCGCGCCGCGCGTGAACGCGCCGGCGCGCGCGCGAGAAGACGATGTCGACATGAAAACCCCCTGCGGCGCCCGGGGCTCCCGCCATGGCGCGGCTATTGTGCGCTAAGGGTCCGAGTCCCTAGCCGAAAGTCAATAGACGGTCCATTTGGAGGAATTGCGGCTGGCGCGCAGTTGGCGCTTGTCCTTTTAAACGAACATCTAGTATCTTTAAACGAACGAAGATCGGCGACGCGCATGACCATCGAGGCCCTTTCTCTGCCTGCTGCCAGCTACACCGCCTTCGGCCTGCGCGCCGAAGCCGAGAGAATCGAGCCGGGACTGCACCTTGTCGCGACTCCGATCGGCAATCTGAAGGACGTTTCGTTTCGCGCGCTCTCCACCCTCGCCGCGGCGGATGCGGTGGTCGCCGAGGACACAAGGGTCACCAAGACGCTGCTCGCCCATTACGGGATTTCGACGCCGCTCGTCGCCTATCACGAGCACAACGCCAGAGTGATCCGCCCTCACCTTCTGGCGCGCCTCGAGGCGGGGGCGAAGCTCGCGCTCGTCTCCGACGCCGGCACGCCGCTCGTCTCCGACCCTGGCTTCAGGCTCGTCCAGGAGGCGCTCGAAAAAGGCGTGCATGTGACGTCGGTGCCCGGCCCATCCGCCGTGCTCGCCGCTCTGGTTGTCGCCGGACTGCCGACCGACCGCTTCTTCTTCGAAGGGTTTCTGCCCCACAAAAGCGGGCCGCGGCGCGCAAGGCTCGCCGAACTCGCCCAGATTCCCGGAACGCTGGTGTTTTTCGAAAGCCCGCGTCGACTGGTCGAGACGCTCGCCGATTGCGCCGCGATTCTCGGCAAGCGCAATGCCGCGATCGCCCGCGAACTGACAAAAATGTTCGAATCGGTGCGGCGCGGCGCGCTCGACGAACTCGCGGCGACGCTCGCCGAAGAGGAGCCGCCACGGGGCGAGATCGTGCTGCTCGTCGCCCCGCCCGGCGCCGACGCGGCGCAGACCGCGGCCGCCGATCTCGACGCCAAAATCGAAGCGGCGCTGACGGCGCATTCGGTGAAGGACGCGGCGAGCGTGGTTTCAGCGGCGACCGGCCAGCCGCGCCGGCAGGTTTACGCGCGGGCGCTGGAGCTGGCGGCCGGGCGTGGGAAGTGAGGCGCGCTTAACCCTCTCCCAAAGGAGAGGGTGGCCGCAAAGCGGCCGGGAGAGGGGTCATCCCTCTGGTTCTTGCGCATTCGGCGACGCCGCGAGATTCTATCCCCTCACCCCGGTCCTTCGGACCGACCCTCTCCCCCTGGGAGAGGGTTACGCGCCCGATTGGAGAGAATGTTGAAGGACCGCGCCCGCCGCGCCGCTTATGTCTACGGCCTTCGCGCCGAGACGGCGGCGACGCTGTGGCTGCGGGCGCGGCTCTATAACATCCTGGCGCGCAATTTCCGCGCGCATGGCGGCGAAATCGACATCGTCGCGCGGCGCGGCCGCACCATCGTTTTCGTCGAAGTGAAAGCGCGCGGCCTTATCGATGACGCCGTCATCGCCATCACGTCGCAAAAGCAGCGCCGCTTCTCGCAGGCTGCAGGTCGCTGGCTCGCCGCGAACCCTTGGGCGATGAATTATACGCTGCGCGCCGACGCGATTTTTCTGGCGCCCGGCAGGCTGCCGCGCCATCTCGAAAACGCCTTCGAGCTTCGCGTCGGCTGACCATTCATGCAGTCTGGATAAACCGCCGCTCAAAGCCCTCTAGCGCCACCGCCGTGAGCACGCCGCTGCTCACCGCATGGGTGTCGAGATTGATCCGGTTGGGCAAATCCTCGACGTTGTTATGCGGCGTATGCCCATGCACGATCACCTTCCCGAAGGGCTCGCCGCAGTCGAGAAACCCCTCGCGGATGTTCATCAGATCGTGGGGAGCCTGCAAATGCAGCGGCGCGCTGCGCCGCACGCCCGCGTGGCAAAAGAAATAGCCGCCATATTCCGCCCATAGCCTCGTTTCTTCGATAAAGCGGCGATGTTCCTGCGGGAAATGCGCGAGAAATTTGACGCGCACCTGCGACGCTCCGCCGTGCGCGACTTCCTCGCCGGCGTCCACGCCATAGGAATGCAGCGTCGTCAGCGCGCCGTTTTCGACCCAGTCGTCGAGCGCTGCGGCGTCGTTGAGGAAGCGCAGCAGCGCTTCTTCATGGTTGCCGCGCAGGGTCACGATGGGCGTTGGGAAATCCCCGGTGGACAAGCGCTTTAAAACACCGTTGGAGCCAAGTCCGCGGTCAATATAGTCCCCGACGAAGACGGTGACCGCCTGTTGGCAGGGGCGCGCCGCAAGATCTTCGACGATCGCTTCGGCGAGAACGTGCAGAAGATCGGCCCGGCCATGAATGTCGCCGATCGCATAGACGCGCATGCCGGGCGGCGCCTCGGCGGTCTTCAAAGCGGAGGGGAACCAACGCGTCGTCATGGCTTCTCCCGAAGTCATCATTTATCGTCAGGAAGCGTTTTGACGAGCCATAGGGCGCCTGAGGGGGTGGCCTCATCGGCGGGGAAGCCTGTGGTCCTTTCCTCTGGCCGCCTCGGCCCCGACAATGCAGCCAGACGCAGAAGGGGCGAGGGAGAGCATGCTGAATTCGCAAAGGGTTTCTAACTACGCGGCTCGCCTCGCGCTGATCCTCGCGTTCGCCGTGACCTTTGTCCTCTGCGCGCCGGCCCTTGCGGATACGCCGGATGAAACCTTCAAGGCGCTGGGTCTTGCGAAGACCGCCTCGCCCAAGGAACTCTATGACGCGCTGACCAAGCGCTACTACGACGAATCACAAGGCGCCGGCAAAGGCTCGTTCTCGAAATATTGGGAGCCGATCCCGATCTCGAAATATCTCAACCCGCATGATTTCTATAAGCCGCCGCAGACGATCGACGTCGACGCGCAGCGGGCGCAATGCGTCGAATGCCACAGCCAGGTGACGCCCGGCTGGACGCATAGCTGGAAGGGCAGCGTGCATGGCAATCTCGACGCGATCCGCAATCTGCCGGACTCGGATGCGCGCGCCTATAAGAAGGCGATGATCACGGAGGTCGAGAACAACCTCCGCTCGATGGGAACGCTCAAGAACGGCGAACCGCTGAAGGAGGTCGGCTGCATCGACTGCCATATGGGAGTCGGCAAGGATCATGGCCAGCATAAAACCGAATTGCGCATGCCCGACGCCGCCGCCTGCGGCCAGTGCCATGTGCAGCAGTTCGCCGAACGCGAGTCCGAGCGCGACACCTTCACCTGGCCGCAGGATCAGTGGAAGCCCGGTCATCCCTCACACGCTCTCTCGATGAAAGCCAATGTCGAGAACGCGGTGTGGGCGGCGATGGAGCAGCGCGAAGTCGCGGAGGGCTGCACCTTCTGCCACACGCCGCAAACGACGTGTAACTCCTGCCACACGCGCCACGAATTCTCGGCCGTGCAGGCGCGTAAGCCGCAGGCCTGCGCCATTTGCCACAATGGCGTCGATCACAATGAATTCGAAGGCTACATGCTCTCGAAGCACGGCACGATCTATCAGACGCGCGGCGACACATGGGACTGGAACGTCCGCCTCGCCGACGCGATGGAAAAGGGCAATATGAACGCCCCGACCTGCGCCTTCTGCCACATGGAGTATGAAGGCAAATTCACGCACAACATGGTGCGCAAGTCGCGCTGGGCCTTCGTGCCGATGCCGAAGATCGCGGAAAACTTGAACCATCCCTGGTTCACGCAGCGCAAGGAGTCGTGGGTTTCGACCTGCTCCAACTGCCATTCCGACAGCTTCGCCCGCGCCTATCTCGACGGCATGGACAAGGGCATCGTCTCCGGCCTCGACATCACCGAGAAGGCGCGCAGCGTCTTGGTGAAGCTCTACAACGACAAGCTGCTGCCGGGTCAGACGACGAACCGTCCGGCGCCGCCGGCGCCCGAGAAGGACGACGCGGGGGGCTTCTTCCAGCTGTTCTGGCAGAAGGGCAATAATCCGAGCGCCATCGAATATGTGTTCGCCGACATGTGGGAGCATCATCAGATCAAGCACTACAAGGGGCTCGCGCATATGAACCCCGGCGGCTACACCTATACCGAAGGCTGGTCGCAGCTCATCGGCGCGGCGGCGAAGATCAACGACGAGGATACGAAGCTGCGCGAAGCCGCCGAAATCCGCGCCGAGCTGAAGCGCATCGCCGGCCAGAAGCGCGGCGAACTCGATCTCGACTCGCCGGCTCGCCGCGCCTTCGCGGGCGGCCTCGGACTGCTGGCCGTGCTTGCCGGCGCCGGTCTGCTCATGCGCAAACGCAAAGGCGGGTAAACGGTTCGCCCATCATTCCCGGCGCGCGAATGCGCGACCGGGAATCCAGGGGGCCTTCTCCGAAGCATTTGGCTGTTGCTCTGGATTCCCGCTTTCGCGGGAATGACATTCGGGTGCGGCAATGACCTCTGACAGTGGACGCGCATGACTCCCCGCATTCGGCTCATCGCCGGCGTCGCCCTCATCGTCTTCGGCTTCGCCCTGCTCGGCTGGGCGATTTACGCCGGGCTCAATCCAACCGCGCCGTTTGAAACGCGGCTCACGCCGATCTCGGCGGAAGCGGCGAAGGATGTCGAAGGCTTCGGACTAACGCCCGAGCGCCTCCAGCAGATCGAGGTCTCGGCGAAGGACGAGCGCCGCCCTATCGCCACCGGCGTCGTCGCGCGCGACGATGCGGGCCGGCTGACGCCGCTTGTGTGGCGCACTCAGGTGACGGAGCCGATCTTCTTCGCGGATGTTTCCGCAGCCGATGCGGCGAAGGTTCTTGCCGCAATCCGCGAGCATACGCCACAGGACGCCGTCGTGCTGGCGTGGTGGGACTTCTCGCGCGCGATCCGGCTTGTCGCAGGACGCGAAGCGCCGCTCGACGACGCCGAAGCGCGCGGACTTCTGTTGCCCGCCGCCTGGTCGGCTGCGGGAGCGGCAGAGCGCGCGCGATGGGGGGCAGGAGTCCCGACCTCGTCAGCGAACAGCTTCACGCGTTTCATGGACGCGCTGCTCGACTCCGATGAGGCGCGCGCGAGCGAGGCCTTGAAAAAGCTGGCCGACGGCAAGCCCGCCTATGTCGCCGTGCGCATTTCGGACGCGTGGATGCTCGCCGCCGCACGGCCGCAACAGCTCTCCATCGCCTTTAAGGATTTCGCCGCGACCGGCGTTTCGCACGGTCTCATCAAATCCGCGCAACAATGGATGCGCGATCAAAAGATCGAAGGCGGCTTCGCCGTCGAACCGATGGGCGGCGCCACGCGGCTGCATTATTTCCAGCGCAAGCGCGACGGCGACAGGCTGATTGCGCGGCTATTGCCGTTCTCCACCTCCCTGCCCTCCCCCCTCACGCGACTTTCCCTCGTCTATCAACACAAGGGGTGGTGGATCTACCGGCTCAACGATTAGTCGGTCAGCAATTGCAGCGCGATGTCCGTCCGTCTTGGCCTAAGGTCGCCAAGATGGCCGATGAACACTCGCCCCCATCACACGAATTCATCCGCGCGGCGTTCGCGACTCGTGTAATCGCCATGCCTTCAACGCTCCAAGGGCAATTTCCGTCTTTCTGCTGAGCACGCGTTGGGGCCAATCCGACAGCTTCTCTTCGCCGCGCGCAATCCCATTGCGCGCTTCTCCAAACAGATCGTCCGAATGCGCATGCGACGCCCGATTAGTGAGCCATAACCGGTTTAAAATGGCTTTTACCAATATTGTTTACAGTAGATAAAATCATTAATGTTTACATATACAACTATAAATTTCATTTTACTGTAAAAATGTTTACATTCTCTTTCATTTTAGAATGAGTTAGCCTCGACTGTGTTCTCGTTGGAGTAACACTGATGTCAAACTGTAATTGCAAGGAGGCTTCTACTATGGCGAATGATCCATCATCCAATCAAGTTCCTGATTTTACGGTCACAGGCTTCGCCGCGCCGGGCGGCGCTTCGGAGTTTCAGGCGCTCCTGCCCAATGTTCTGGCGCTGGGCATAAAGTTCTGCGTGAAAGGAAGCTACAATCAGCAGACGCATCAGCTTTGCGTCGATATTCCCGTGATTGGAACCAAGTGCATCACGATCCCGCTGAGCATTCCGATCAGCGCCAGCATAAAGGTCTGCGGCGAGACATGCGGAAGCTTTATCCCGCATGGCGTGAAGGTTTCAGTGTATATCGACAGTAATCCAACCCCATCTGGTCGGGCGTTATTTGGGGAACCTGCCCCTAACGACCACGCCTGGCGCCTTCGCTCGAAGGTGGAGGCGTCGGGCTCTCTGGCGAATAACACTTTAAACAGTGCGGGATTTTCCGCCCAAGAGTTGATCGTCGGCCGGCGAAATCTCATAGACCGCGCTTGGAGTTCACTCGGCAAGCCCATCGCAAGCGCGAGGCGGGCCCGTATGACAGCGCCGCCCCCCTCCAAACGTCGCTTAAGCCTTACGGCTTGTTAATGCCCCAGCCCTATGATTTGTTGTGCGCCGCACCGCAGCCCCACAAATGGCGAAATTGCAGGCGATAGACCGGGCGTCGCAGCCAAAGCCGCCGCAGAACGCCTGCCGACTCAAGGACAAATCATGAATCCAGCCGAGATCGCCGCGAGCCCTCTCGCCGCTCCCGCCGCCGACATCACGATTTGGAGCATGTTCTGGGGCGCGCATATCGTCGTCAAGATCGTCATGATCGGACTACTCGCCGCCTCGGTGTGGTGCTGGGCGATCATCATCGACAAGACGCTGCTCTTCGCGCGCATGCGCCGCTCGATGGACCGCTTCGAGGAAAACTTCTGGTCGGGCAATTCGCTCGAGGAGCTGTACGGCAAGCTCTCCGAGCGGCCGCAGACCGGCGTGGCGACGCTTTTCGTCGCCGCCATGCGGGAATGGAAGCGCTCCTTCCAGGCGGGCGCCAGCGCCTCCTTCATGGGACTGCAGGCGCGTATCGAGAAGGTGCTCGACGTCTCTATCGCCCGCGAGGTGGAGAAGCTTGAATCCAATCTGCTCGTGCTCGCCACCGTGGCGTCCGCCGGCCCCTTCGTCGGCCTCTTCGGCACCGTGTGGGGCATCATGACGTCGTTCCGCTCGATCGCGGCCTCGAAAAACACCTCGCTCGCCGTCGTCGCGCCCGGCATCGCCGAGGCGCTGCTCGCCACCGCGATCGGTCTTTTCGCCGCCATTCCCGCGCTGATCGCCTACAACAAGATGCAGGGCGACGTCGCCAAGGCGCAGGCGCGGATGGAAAGCTTCGCCGACGAGTTCTCCGCGATCCTGTCGCGGCAGATCGACCAGCACACGGCCTCGTCGAACCGCGATCGCGCGGCGTAAGATGACGATGAGATTTCATGCGCAAAGCTGCGGCGCGAAACCCTCTCCCGTTGGGAGAGGGTGGCCGCGGAGCGGCCGGGTGAGGGGTTTCGAGCCTCTCCGGCAAGCGCGTTTCCCCTCACCCCGGTCCTGCGGACCGACCCTCTCCCCCTGGGAGAGGGTGTACGCCACACCACAAAAGGAGCGCTGAGCATGGGCGCTTCCCTCTCGACCCCGGGACGCAAGGGCGGCAGGCGGCGGCGCGGCGTGCCGCGCTACGGCGCCATGGCCGAAATCAACATGACGCCGTTCATCGACGTCATGCTGGTGCTGCTCATCATCTTCATGGTGGCGGCGCCGCTGCTCGCCACCGGCGTCGCCGTCGATCTTCCGCAGACCAAGGCCGGCGCGCTCAACATCGATCAGAAGCCGGTCTCGATCGCCATCGACGAGAAGGGACAGGTGTTCCTGATGGATCAGCCGGTCGAGACGACGCAGCTGCTCGACAGGCTGAAGGAAGCGGCCAAGCAGGGGTTCGACGAACGCATTTATGTGCGCGGCTCCAAGGCGGTGAACTATGGCCGCGTCGCCGAAGTGATGTCGCTTGTCATAAGCGCCGGCTACAAAAAGGTCGCGCTGGTGACGGAGCAGGAGAAGAAGTGAGCTGAGCGGAAGTGAAAATTTCGCGCTCCGAACCTGGTTTTCCTCTCTCCTCGGCGATCCACGCGGGATTGCTTCTGGCGGCGTTCGTCCTGTTTTCCGACGCCCGGAAATTCGATGATGCGGTGGAGATGGTTCCGGTCGACCTCGTCACCGACAGCGAACTCACGCAGATCATGAAGGGCGAGAAAACCGCGCGCGAGATCAAGCCCACGCCGCGCGTCGACAAGGTCGCGCCGGAAGCGGAGACGAAGCCCGAGCCGCCGCTCGCGCAGGCGAAGAAGGACATTGCGACGCCGCCCCCCTTAGCGCGTCCGCTGCCGCAGCCAACCGCCGACGATGCGCCGCCGACGCCGCCCAAGCGAGTCGCCGCGCTGCCGCCCAAGCCGGAGCCGCCGCCAAAGCCTGTCGAAAAACAGCCCGAGCCGAAACCGGCGGCAAAGCCTAAAGCCGCCGCCCCGGAACCGGAGAAGAAAGAGCCGGAGAAAAAGGAGCCGGACGAGGCGGAAGTCGTGAAGCCAAAGCCGCCCGCCCGCACGAAGCCGGACAACACGGCAAAGGACGCGGCTGCCACGGAGAAACCGAAAGAGCGGCTCAAGATCGACGAGGTGGCGAAGCTCCTCGATCGCAAGAAGCAGCAAGACAAGCCTGAGCCCGAGACATCGATCGGCGAACTCGCCGAAAAGGCTGTCAAGGAGTCGAAGCCGAAGTCGGGCGAAGAGAATGCGCCGAAGTCGAAATTCGACGCCGCCAGCATCTCGAAATTGCTGAGCCGCGAAGCGCCGCAACGCAAGGCCGCGACCGGGCGAGCGACGCAGGCGGCGGCGCTCGGCGCGCCAACGGGAGCAGCCGCAAGGATGTCGGCTTCGATGGAGGCGCGCATCGCCGCCTACATCCACGATCACTATTATCCTTGCTGGGCGTCCGGTCTGTCGCTCGGCGGGCAGACCTACACGCCGATCGTCGAGTTCCATCTTTCGCCGGAAGGCGAACTCGAAGGGCGTCCGAAACTGCTCAACGCCTCGGCGAGCCCGACCGAACACGCCCGCGGCGAGCAGGCGATGCAGGCGGTGCGCCGTTGCAGCCCGATGCGGATACCGCCCGAGTTCATGCCCTATTACGAAGAGGCGCTGCACGAAGTCACCATCCGCTTCCAGGACGCGAATTAGTGAACTGGTTCGTTCGTGGCGAAAGGCTTCACCCCCTCCCCAACCCTCCCCCGCTCTCGCGGGAGAGGGAGCAAACTCTGCGCTTCATCGGCCTCGTGCAAACGCTGATCGTGAGCGTCCCCTCTCCTGCGAGCGAAGCGAAGCGGGGGAGGGACAGGGAGGGGACTGAAAGGCCGCATCCAACAACCTCGTCCATCGCGGCAAAGCGCTACGCTTTCTTCACGCCGATGCTTGAAAGATATCGCCCATGACACGCTGCATCACCCGCCGCGCCGCCGCCGGCCTCCTCGCCGGCGCCGCGCTCGCCCCTTTCCTTCCCGCTTCTCTGGCGCGCGCCGGACGCATCATCGATCTCAAGGGCGGCGGCTTTCAGCCGGTCAATATCGCCGTCCCGCCTTTCGTCGGCGACGACGCCGCGCGCACCGTGACCTCGGTGACGCTCAATAACTTCAAGCGCTCGGTGTTCTTGAATCCGATCGACCCGGGCGCATTGCCAGCAAACGCCGCGCCGCCGGACGCCGCGCCCTATCTCGCCGCCTTCAAGGCGGTGAACGCGCAATTTGTCCTCACGGGTCGTTCCCAACGCGCCGGCGACGGCAGGCTGAAAACGGAGTTCCGACTCTTCGACGTGACGACGGGTGAACAAGTCGCGGGCCAGCAATATGTCACCGAGGCCGCCAATATGCGGCGCGTCGCGCACCTCCTCTCCGACGCGGTTTTTTCCCGCATCACTGGCGAAAAAGGCTTCTTCGACACACGCGTCGTCTTCGTCGACGAAACCGGCTCAAAGGACAGGCGCCGCAAGCGCCTCGCCATGATGGATCAGGACGGCGCGAATGTGCGCTTTTTGACGCGCGGCGATGAACTCGTCGTCACGCCGCGATTTTCGCCCAACTCGCTCGACGTCACCTACATGTCGTTTGGCGCCGACAGCGACCCGAAAGTCCTGTTGATGAATATCGAGAACAGCCAGCGCGAAGTGGTCGGCAATTTTCCGGGCATGACCTTCTCGCCGCGGTTCTCGCCCGACGGACAGAAGATCATCATGTCGCTGGCGCAGGGCTCGACGACCAATCTTTATGCGATGGATCTGCGCTCGCGCACGACGACGCGTCTGACCGACACCTCCGCCATCGACACCGCGCCCTCCTATTCGCCCGATGGCGCGCACATCGTCTTCGAGAGCGACCGCGGCGGGTCGCAGCAGATATATGTCATGGGCGCGCATGGCGGCGAGGCGAAGCGCATTTCATTCGGCGGCGGCCGCTATTCGACTCCCGTCTGGTCGCCGAAGGGCGACTACATCGCCTTCACCAAGCAGAGCGGCGGCAATTTCGCGATCGGCGTCATGAAGATCGACGGCTCCGGCGAGCGCATTCTTACCGAGGGCTTTCACAATGAAGGGCCGACCTGGGCGCCCAACGGTCTCTTCCTGATGTTCTTTCGCGACTCCTCCGGCGGCGGCGGACCAAAAATCTATATGGTCGACGTTTTCGGCCGTTCGGAGACTCAGGTGCCGACGCCAGGCTATGCGAGCGATCCCGCCTGGGGACCGCTGCAGGATTGAGGCGGCAGGCCACGAGAACCTGCGGAGGATGAGCGGTAAACGCAAATGCTCCGCCAGCGCTTGCGGCTGCAAAAACTAGCCTTTCATGATCGAGCCTACCATCCGGATCGCAAATCCGCTGACGATCCCGATAACAAGCGCATATCCAACAAACAATCCGGCGCCGAAAACCGTCCCCAAACGACTGAAATTGATAAGCAAGTTCGCGCCATCGAAAATAGCGTCGGACATTCTCGGCAAAAAGTACGTGAGGTAAGCGGCGGAAACCTTCGCGAAAAAACTCGAGATGATGTCGTCGCCCCAGAAGCGGTTCGAAGCACAATAAGCAGACGCTTCACCTCTCCCACATGAATCTTCAGTTTCGGGAGCCTTGAAGGTCCTGCTGACGCCTTTTACGACATCCGCCACCAAAATTTCGTGAGCGGAGTTGTCGGGTGTGGCGCCGCCTTTTATGATGCCTATGACCCTATGCGCATCGACGTCTTCGAAGGTTGGATCGACGAGGATGCGCGTTATCTCCGCGTTGTAGTCGCATCCGCGATTCATGAGGAAAGTTGCGTAATCGCGCGGATCAATCCGTCCAGAAAACAGATCGTCTTTTGTATTGCAGACGACTCCATAGGGAACATATCCTCCGAACGCGATTCCGTAGCCGACGACATACGGCGCGGCGATGAGCCCGCCAATAATCAACGCCAGCCAGCCTGCGCCCGCAATCAGCGATTCGCTTCGGGAAACTTCTTTCGCCATGGGCCGCCTCCAGGCAGCAACAACACCAAATGTTATTCACAACCCCATGCTGGCATTATATCGCATGTTGGCTTTATCTCCCAAGCGAACGCCTCCTGTCGACAACCGCGATCTTGCTTCAAATGACCAAACCCGTCCGTCTGGAAGAAAGCTGGCGCAAACATCTCGCTGCGGAATTCGACCAGCCCTATTTCCGCGAGCTGCGGGAATTTGTTCGCGGCGAATATGTCGCGGGCCGGATCTATCCGCCGGCGTCGCAGATTTTTCGCGCCTTCGACGAGTGTCCATTCGACACGGTGAAAGCCGTCATTCTGGGGCAAGACCCCTATCACGGCGCCGGCCAGGCCTGCGGCCTTTGCTTCGCCGTCGGCGCGACGACGCCGCCGCCGCCCTCGCTCCAGAACATCTTCAAGGAAATCGAAGCCGATCTCGGCCGTCCGGTTTCGCGCGATCCCGATCTTTCACGCTGGGCGCGCCAGGGCGTGCTGCTCCTCAACGCCACGCTCACCGTGCGCGAGAACGCCGCCGGCTCGCACCAGAACAAGGGCTGGGAGCAATTCACCGACGCCGCCATTCACGCGCTATCGCGCGAACGCGAAGCCGTCGTCTTCATGCTGTGGGGCGCCTATGCCCGGCGCAAGGGCGCCGGGATCGATCGGCGCAAACATCTCGTGCTCGAATGCGCGCATCCGTCGCCGCTTTCGGCCAACAATGGCTTCTTCGGCTGCAAGCATTTCTCGAAGGCGAACGATTACCTGATCGCACACGGTGAAACGCCGATCGATTGGTGAGACTTATACGTCGTGCGCGAGTCCTTCGCCTTCGGCGGACACCTCATCGTCTCGCCGCCGCTTCATGAATCTTGAGCAGCTCTTCGTCGGTCTGCGCGACGCGCGCAAAGCATGGACGCGACGTCACGCGCTCGACATAGGCGGAGATTTGCTCGGTTTCGGGAACAAGGCCGAAGCCGACCGTCCACCGCAAGGCAGCGCCCCAAAGAATGTCGGCGGCGGTGAAGCGCTCGCCGAAGAGATAGGGGCCAGCCGCCAATTGCGCGTTGATCAGCGCCATGACGCCATCGAAATCGCCGTAGGGACTTCTGCTCGCAGGCGCCGGCTCGCGCTTCATCGAACGATCAACGATCGCAGGCTCGAACGCCGAACCGTAGAACACGAGCCAGCGCAGATAAGGCCCGCGCAAGGCGTCGCCAATAGCCGGCGCGAGATCTTTCTGTGGAAAAGCGTCGGCAAGATAGATGAAAATCGCGCCGAGCTCGGTCACGAGCGCGCCATTGTGAACGATGGCCGGCACTTTTCCGAGCGGATTGACGGCGAAATATTCCGGCTTGCGTTGTTCGCCGAGCTGGAAATTCAACACGCGCAGATCGTAAGGAACATCGAGTTCCTCAAGCAGGGTCAACACGCCCGAGGCGCGCGTGCGCGGCGCGTAATACAAGATCAGATTATCATCGTTCATTGGCGCTCTTTGCGTGAAGATTAGGGCACAAACAACAGAAAAATATATGTCGCGAAAACGACGAGATGCACCAGCCCGGTCATGAGATTCGTGCGGCCGGCGCCGAAGCTTACAACGCTGAGCAGCAATGTCAGCAGTAGCAAGACGGTGTCGCGTTTTTCGAGACCGAAGACGATCTCCCGGTTCGTCGCGACGCTCAGCAGCGCCACGGCGGGAACGGTAAGCCCGATCGTCGCGACGACAGAGCCGAGCGCGCCATTGAGACTTGTCTGAAGCGCGTTGCGCGTCGCCGCGCGGATCGAGTTCAGCGATTCGGGGAGCAGGACCAACATCGCCACGGCCGCGCCAGTCACCCGGTTCACGTCGTCGACGCCTCCCCAGCGAAGCGCCTCTTCAAGACCGGGAATGACGCGCTCCGCGAGAAGCGAGACGCCAAGCAGGCTGGCGCCCAGTCCCACAACCGCGAATATCGTCACCGCGCGCGAAGGCTTCGCCTCGCCGTGGCCCACGGCGGCGACATGCACGTCAATAAAGTAGGACCGATGCCGCACCGTCTGAATGAAGAGAAACGCGCCATAGAGCAGCACCGACAGAACGCTGACGAAAATGAGCTGAATTGTAGACAGAGTAGGTCCGTAGCTCGACGTCGTATAATCGGGCAGAATGAGCGTAAGAACGGAAAGAGCGATCAGGATGGCCAGATAGGCGCTCGTCGCCATCGGCTGGAGTTCCTGCTCGTGGTGACGGAAGCCGCCGAGCAGAAGGCAGAGGCCGACAAGGCCGTTGCAAACGATGATGATCGCGGAGAAAACCGCCTCGCGCGCTTCTGTCGGGTCCTCTTCGCCATATTCGACCATCGAGGCCATGATCGCGACCTCGATAATTGTCACGGCGATCGTGAGCACAAGCGTCCCATAGGGTTCGCCCGTCTTGGCCCCGAGAATTTCGGCGTGCTGCAAGGCGGCGAAGACGGCCCCGATCAACGAGACCGCCGCAAGGGTCGGCGGAACGAAATCGATGGACGCCGGAATTTGCAAGATCCAGCGCTCGCCGAACAGAAAAACGCCGGCCAGCCCCAGCGCCAGCGCCGGAAACAGGACCGCGCCAACGGTGATCCTTGCCGCCTGCATGCCGTCCCCTGATCGTCGCAGCCCAAGCTTTGCAGGACTGTGGCCAGACGGACAGGCGGGCGCAAGGCGGCGCTCCAGGGAAATGCGCGCGGGCTCGAGGTTCTACACAGCTCTTTGGTCCGGCCGGTCGCCTCTCGCGACTCTTTCCATCGCGGCCGGCGGCGAATAGATCTAGGTGAATGACTGCTCACGCAAATCCGCGCGATCTTCCCCCCGAGGAAGACGACGTCTTTGACGCGCCCGACGCCACGGCCGAGGCAGAGGCGGAGCCGTGCGATACGGGAGCCGAGACGCCCGAGACGCCCGAAAGCGTCAAGCGCGGCGTCGACGTCATCAAGAAGCATTGGCGGCACGCGCCGAACGGACCCGGCGTCTATCGCATGATCGCCGAAAGTGGCGAGGTGCTCTACGTCGGCAAGGCAAAAAACGTGCGCAAGCGCGTCGCGAGCTATACGCGCCTCGCAGGTCATGTGAACCGCATTGCGCGGATGATCTCGGCGACGACGACGATGGTGTTCATCTCGGTCGAGACCGAAACCGACGCGCTGCTCTTGGAAGCCAATCTCATCAAGCAGATGAAGCCGCGCTTCAACGTGCTGATGCGCGACGACAAGTCCTTCCCTTATATTCTGATCGCCATGGATCACACTGCGCCGCAGATCCTGAAGCACCGGGGCGCCCGCGCGCGAAAAGGAGACTATTTTGGTCCCTTCGCCAGCGTCTGGGCGGTCAATCGGGCGCTGAATGCGCTGGAGCGCGCCTTTCTTCTGCGGTCCTGCACGCAGAGCTTCTATGACAATCGCACGCGTCCATGCCTGCTCTATCAGATCAAACGCTGTTCGGGCCCATGCACCGGCGAAATCTCCACGGAAGACTACGCCGAGCTCGTGCGAGAGGCGCGGGATTTCCTCTCTGGCAAAAGTCGCAACGTCCGCGAACAGCTGGCGCGCGAAATGACCGAAGCTTCCGAGCGGCTGGAATTCGAGCGCGCGGCGCGGCTGCGCGACCGAATTTCGGCCCTCTCAGCCGTTCAAGGCGCGCAGGGGATCAATCCGCGCAGCGTCGAGGAAGCCGACGTCTTCGCCATCGCCAAGGACGCCGGACGCTTCTGTGTCGAAGCGTTCTTCTTTCGCGCCTATCAGAACTGGGGCAATCGCTCCTACTTCCCCCGCGCCGACGCGACGCTGTCCGAGGCGGAAGTCCTCGACGCCTTTCTCGCGCAGTTCTATCAGGAGCACCCTTCGGCGCGCTGCGTCTTTCTCTCCCATCCGATCGAGGACAGCGCGCTGCTTGAAGAAGTGTTGACCGCGCGGCTTGGCCGCCGCGTCGAAGTGCTCGCGCCGCAGCGCGGCGAGAAGCGCGAACTCGTGGACCACGCGCTTCAGAATGCGCGGCAGGCGCTCGGGCGCAAGCTCGCCGAGGACGCAAGCCAGCAGCGCCTGCTCGCGGCGCTTGGCCAGGCTTTTGGTCTGGCCGCCACGCCGCGCCGTATCGAAGTCTACGACAATTCCCACATCGGCGGCGCGCAGGCGATCGGCGCGATGATCGTCGCGGGCCCCGCCGGATTCATGAAAGCCCACTACCGCACGTTCAACATCAGAAGCGCGGGGATCACGCCGGGGGACGACTTCGGCATGATGCGCGAGGTGCTGACGCGACGGTTCGCGCGGCTCGCAAAGGAAGGCGAAAAGGACCAGGAGTGCGATGCCTTTCCAGCAAAGCCGGATCTCATCCTGATCGACGGCGGACGCGGCCAATTCGACGTCGCGCGGGACGTGTTACGCGAGCTAGGAGTCGAAGACGTGGCGATCGCGTCGATCGCCAAGGGCGCCGACCGCAACGCCGGGCGCGAAACATTCTTCGTCGAAGGTCGCGAGCCGTTTCGCCTGCCGCCGCACGATCCGGCGCTCTACTTTGTGCAGCGCCTGCGCGACGAAGCGCATCGCTTCGCGATCGGCACGCATCGCGCACGGCGCAAGAAGGAATTCATCAAGAATCCACTCGACGAGATCGCCGGCGTCGGACCGTCGCGCAAACGCGCGCTGCTCCTGGCGTTTGGGTCGGCGAAGGCTGTCTCGAAAGCCGCGCTTTCGGATCTGGAGAAGGTCCCCGGCGTCAACAAGACGACGGCGCGGCTCGTCTATGAGCATTTTCAGCGCGAGTAGCGCCGGTCGAAGCCAGTGAACAGCGCGCTACTGACCGCCGCAGGAGACGTCGCCTTCTTCGCAGGTGAGCTGATGCTGCAACCGTTTCGTCTGCTGCTCGGTCACATCCGCGAGACATTGCGCCACGACCATGCTGTGAATGCTGCCGTCGATCGTCCCCAGAGTCTCGAAGGCGCATTGCGCATCCCGGTAGGCGATCCAGGATTTTTGCGCCTCCCGTAATTTTGACTGCCCCGCCGCGCTGATCTTTTTCAGCAATTTGGCGTAGACGGCGTTGAGTTTCGCGTCGGCCTGTTTGAAATTCTCTCCCGCGCACAGATTGAGGTCAGTCTGAGAGCCGCGACCGTCGCAGTCCTTCGCCCAGCTCGTCGAATGCGCCAGAACGACAAAAGCCGCGCAGATGGCGGCGGCGCGCCGTAAAGGAAAGCTTCTCATCGACGGATTCACTCCCTTGCGCCATCGCCATTCCCGGTCGGCACGCTATCATGGCTTGGCATGCGAAAATTTTTTCGGCACCTTTATGACGCCTATCTCAAGTTTAACCGCGACGATGGTTGGGCGATCGCGAGCTATATTGCGCTATCCATCCTGACCTCGCTCTTTCCGTTCCTCATCTTTCTGACGGCGCTTGCGGGCTTTTTCGGCCTGCGGGGCGAAGCGGAAGCCGCGAGAAAACTCCTCTTCGAAACATGGCCGGCGAGCGTGGCCGGGCCGATTTCGGACCAAATCCGCAATGTGCTGACGCAGCCGCGCGGCGGACTGCTGACCCTGGGCGCGGTCTTCGCCATCTATTTCGCCTCGAGCGGAGTCGAGGCGCTTCGCGTCGCCCTGAACCGCGCCTATGACGTCAAGGAAACGCGCTCCTGGTGGCTCTCACGTCTGGAATCAATTCTTTACGTCTTCCTCGGCGCGGCGGCGCTTCTCGCCGTCGCCATTCTGCTGGTGCTGGGGCCGCTCGCATGGACGATTGCGGAACGATATGCGCCGCTCATCGCCCAAGATCTCGAGCCGCTCTTCCAACCTGTGCGCTATGGCGTCACCACCGGCCTATTGGCGATTGCGCTTTTCGCGGCTCACAAGTTCTTGCCTGCGGAACGGCGCAGCTTCAAGGTCATCGCGCCCGGCATCGCGCTGACGCTCATCGCATCGCTCGCGCTCGGCGTCGGCTTCGGCGCCTATCTTGCGCGATACGCCAGCAGCTATATTTCGATGTACGCCGGCCTCGCCTCCATCGTCATCGCCATCGTTTTTCTGCAAATGCTGGCGGCGATCTTCATTTATGGCGCCGAGCTCAATCAGACAGTCGTGGCGGGCGGCAAGAACCCGAAGAACCGGGCTTAAGCGCACCTTAACCGAGATTTTTTACGCTGCCCGCATCCGCGCGCCGTTGGCGGCGCTGCGATCAAGCGAGGCTTCTCTTCATATGCGCAGCCATGCAAGGGGCCATTTTACCGAGCAGCTTCGCGAGTTTGCGGCGCGCAGGCTGGCGGAAATCCTGGGCGCCGCCTTGCTCGTAAGCGCCGGCGCGCTGACACTGGCGCTCGTCAGCTGGTCCGCCCGCGATCCTTCGCTCAACCACGCGACCTCGGGCCACGTCCGCAACCTGCTCGGCGGACCGGGCGCGATCGTCTCCGATCTGTTGATGCAACTCGTCGGCTTCGGGGCGATCGCCGCCATCGTGCCGATCGCGACCCAGGGATTGCGTCTCATGAGACGTCGCCGGATCGGCCGCGTGATGCTGCGCGTCGGACTCTGTGTCCTCGGCGTTTTCGCAACCGCCGCGACCGCGTCGCTTCTGCCCGCGACCGAGCGCTGGCCGCTGCCCACCGGCCTCGGCGGCGTCGCCGGCGACGCCATCCTTACTGTTCCGCGGTTGATCTTCGCCGGCTCGGGCGTCCTGACCGCGCTCTTCGGCGTCGGCGCCGCTCTCGTCGCGATCCTCGCCGTGACCGGCGCAGCCGGGCTGGGCTTCGAATCCGAAGCGGATATGCGCAGCCGGTCCTCTGAAGATGACGCGAAGATTCGACCGGGCGCCGACGATGACGACGACGCCGGCGGCGAGCCTGGCGTCGCGTTGATCTCGCTCGGCGCGCTCATTCATCTTGGACTGGCGTCGAAAGCCTGGATGCTGCGCGCCGCCGCAAAGTTCAGACGTCGCGCCACGACGACGGACCGGCCGCCGCCGCCGCGCTATCCGCGCGTCGAGCCGACCTTCGAGGACCTGGACCTTTACCCTGCCTTTCCGCCAACGCAGCCCCGCGATCTCGACGAGGAGCCCTATGCGCCCGCGGCCGCTCCGCCCGCGCCCCGCAGGACGCGCGCGCCCGCCCGCGCCGCGCAGCCCCGCTTCAATACGCGCTATGAGACGCCGCCCCTGGCCCTTCTCGCCGAGCCGAAGAAACAACCGAGCGGCGTCAAGCTCCCGCAAGAGGCGCTCGAACACAACGCGCGGCTGCTTGAGGGCGTGCTCGAGGATTTTTCCGTCAAGGGCGACATCATCAACGTCCGCCCCGGGCCCGTGGTCACGCTCTATGAGCTGGAGCCGGCGCCCGGCATCAAGAGTTCGCGGGTCATCGGCCTCGCCGACGACATCGCCCGCTCGATGTCCGCCATCTCCGCCCGCGTCGCCGTCGTGTCAGGGCGCAACGCCATCGGCATCGAACTGCCGAACCAGCGTCGGGAGATGGTCTATCTGCGCGAACTCATCGCCTGCGAGGATTTTACCCGCTCCAACCACAAGCTCGCCATCGCGCTGGGCAAGACGATCGGCGGCGAGCCGGTGATCGTCGATCTCGCCCGGATGCCGCATCTTTTGGTCGCCGGCACCACCGGCTCCGGCAAGTCGGTCGCGATCAACACGATGATCCTGTCGCTGCTCTATCGGCTGAAGCCCGAAGAGTGCCGGCTCATCATGGTCGATCCGAAGATGCTGGAGCTCTCCGTCTACGACAACATTCCGCATCTGCTGACGCCCGTCGTCACCGACCCGAAAAAGGCGGTCGTGGCGCTCAAATGGGCGGTGCGCGAGATGGAGGATCGCTACAAGAAAATGTCGAAGCTCGGCGTACGCAACATCGACGGCTACAACGCCCGCGTCGCCGACGCGCAGGCCAAAGGCGAGACGATCACCCGCACGGTGCAGACCGGTTTCGACCGCGAGACCGGCGAGGCGATCTTCGAGCATGAGGAGATGACGCTCTCCGCGCTCCCTTATATCGTCGTGATCGTCGACGAGATGGCGGATCTCATGCTCGTCGCGGGCAAGGACATCGAGGGCGCGATTCAGAGATTGGCGCAGATGGCGCGCGCCGCCGGCATTCATCTGATCATGGCGACGCAGCGTCCCTCCGTCGACGTCATCACCGGCACGATCAAGGCGAATTTCCCGACGCGCATCTCCTTCCAGGTGACCTCCAAGATCGACAGCCGCACGATTCTGGGCGAACAGGGCGCCGAGCAGCTGCTCGGCCAGGGCGACATGCTCTACATGGCGGGCGGCGGCCGCATCTCGCGCGTGCATGGGCCTTTCGTGTCCGACCACGAAGTCGAGGACATCGTCGCCCATGTGAAGACGCAAGGCGCGCCGCAATATCTCGACGCCATCACCGTCGAGGATGATGCTGGCGAAGACGGCGAAGCGCCCCTGCCCGGCTCGATGGACGCCGAGGAAGGCGGCGACCTTTACGACCGCGCCGTCAATATCGTGCTGCGCGACAAGAAGTGCTCGACGAGCTACATCCAGCGCCGGCTCTCGGTCGGCTACAACAAGGCCGCTTCGCTCGTCGAACGCATGGAGCAGGAAGGCGTCGTCTCAGCGCCTAACCACGCCGGAAAGCGCGAAATTCTCGTCGGCGGCGGCGTCGATCGCGGCGCCTTCGACATCGAGGCGGCGGAGTAAGGCTTCGCCCCCATTTCCGCCAACTTATGCTAGGAAGACGGCGACAGCTTTCCAGAATCGGAACCCGCCGTGAAATACGTTCATTTTGCCGCCCTGCTCGCCGCGCTTTCATTCGCCGTCCCGGCCGCCGCTGCGAATATCGCGCGCACCCCGCGGCCGTCGCAGGGGAGTGCTCCGGCGGCGATGGAGAGTAAAGCAGCGGAGGCGAAGCCAGCCGAAGTCAATCCCGCGCAGGCAACGTCCAAATCGGCTGAGGTCAAGCCTGCTGAAGAGAAGGGCGCCGACGCTAAGCCCGTGACGGCCAAGCCCGGCGAGGCGAAGCCTGCAGATTCCCCATCAGCCGGGAAGAAGGGCGCCAAGCCATCAGCGCAGGGACCCGCCTCTGCCGCCGTCACGATCGCGCCTGCGCCCGCGCCGGAGCCGGAGAAGCCGCTCACCCGCGCTGAGGCGGTTAAGCGCGCCAACGCCTTTTTCAACGCCTCGCCGGTGATGACCGCCGATTTCGTGCAGATCGGCGGCGACGGCAAACGTTCGGAAGGCAAGCTTCACGTGCAGCGCGCCGGCCGCGTTCGCTTCGAATACGCCCAGCCGGCGACGATGGAGGTCGTCGCCGATGGCGCGCAGGTCGCGGTGCGCGACCGCAAGCTCAACACGCAGGATCTCTACTTCATCACCCAGACGCCGCTCAAATTCCTGATGAAGGATAAGATCGACCTCGAAAAGGACGTCACCCTCGAGGATGTGAAGATCGATGATTCCGGCGTCACCATCGCTATCGAGGACAAGGCGACCTTCGGCGGCACGTCCCACGTGCGTCTGATCTTCGACCCCAAGACCTTCAAATTGAAGCAGTGGCAGGTGAAGGACCCACAAGGCTATGAGACTTTGATCTCGGTCTTCAATATCGACCAGGCGAAAGTGCCGGATCCGACGCTGTTCAAGATCAACAAATAAGCCGTTGCCGTCGGCGAATTCGATTTCGACCGCGATCCCCTATCTGGCGCTGGCGCTGGGTTTGCTCTGCGCCACGGGCGGCGGCGAGCTGTTCGTGCGCGGCACAGTCGGGATCGCCCGCGTCGCCCGCATCGCGCCAAGCATCATCGCCGCGACCGTCGCCGCTTTCGCCACATCAAGCCCGGAATTGACCGTCGCCATCCAGTCGGCGCTGGCGGGAGAGCCGGAAATCTCCTTGGGCGACGCGCTCGGCAGCAATGTCGCCAATTTGGCGCTGATCTTCGGCGTCGCGTTGCTGTTCGGGCCGCTCGCCATTATCCGCGCCCAGGTGACGCGGAATTTTGCCGTCGCCGTTGCGGCGCCTGTGGCGCTCAGCATCATGCTGATCGATGGATCACTGTCTCGTCTGGAGGCCGCGATCCTCATGGGCGGCTTCGCGCTATGGTTCGCGAGTGTCATGCTGGAGGCGCGCGAGCAGCGGCGCGCGGCGCCAGCCCCGCTGGAGACGTCTTCCGGCTTCTTGCGCGCTCTGTTCGAAACCTCAATCGGGCTCGCGCTGCTGATCGCCGCCGGAAGTCTCATTGTCTTTGGGGCGAGCAAGATCGCTCAGCGATTTGGCTTGAGCGATTTCATCGTCGGCGCGACTCTGGTCGCGGTGGGCACCTCGACGCCCGAGCTCGCCACTGCGCTGATGGCGCGCATTCGCCGACAAGACGACGTCGGCTTTGGCGCCCTACTCGGAAGCAATATCTTCAACGGGCTGTTCATCATCGGGGTGGCCGGCGCCATTACGCCGATCCAAACATCCGAATTGGAGGCGGCGCCGGCTCTCATCGCCGGCTTGATCGCGCTCGCGCTGGTTTATCCGCCGCGCAGCGGCGTCTACCGTCCGTGGCGCGGCGTGGCGCTGCTCGCCGTCTACGCGGCCTATCTCGCGGCGGTGATCGGCTTTGGGCGTTAAGCCGCCTTCTTCTTTGGCGCCAGCAGTTTGCGGTTCAACAGCGTTTCGGCGATCTGAATGGCGTTGAGCGCCGCGCCCTTGCGCAGATTGTCGGAAACGCACCACAGAACCAGCCCGTTATCGACGGTCGGGTCGGTACGAATGCGCGAGACATAGGTGGCGTCTTCGCCGGCCGCTTCATGCGGCGTGATGTAGCCGCCGGCTTCGGGCTTATCGATCACCAGCACGCCCGGCGCCGCGCGCAAAATGTTACGCGCCTCGTCCGCCGAGATCGGCTTTTCGAATTCGATGTTCACCGCTTCCGAATGGCCGATGAAGACCGGCACGCGCACGCAGGTGGCGACAAGCTTGATCTTGGGGTCGAGAATCTTCTTTGTCTCCGCGACCATCTTCCACTCTTCCTTGGTGAAGCCGTCCTCCATGAAGACGTCGATCTGCGGAATCAAATTGAAGGCGATGCGCTTGGGAAATTTCTTCGCTTCGACGGGGTTGGCGACGAACACCGAACGGGTCTGCGCGAAGAGTTCGTCCATGCCCTCCTTGCCCGCGCCGGAGACCGACTGATAGGTCGAGACGACGACGCGCTTGATCGTCGCGGCGTCGTGCAAAGGCTTCAGCGCGACGACGAGCTGCGCCGTCGAGCAGTTCGGATTGGCGATGATGTTCTTTTTGGAAAATCCCGCCGCCGCGCCGGCGTTCACCTCCGGCACAACCAACGGCACGTCAGGGTCCATGCGCCAGGCCGAAGAATTGTCGATGACGACGCAGCCCTGCGCGCCGATCCTGGGCGCCCATTCCTTCGCGACCGAGCCGCCCGCCGACATGAGACAGATGTCGACGTCGGAGAAATCATAGGAGTCGAGCGCCTTGCACTTCAGCGTCCTGTCGCCGAAGGAGACTTCCGTGCCGATCGAACGCGATGACGCCAGCGCAACGACTTCCGAAACCGGGAAGCGGCGCTCGGCGAGAATATCGAGCATCTCGCGGCCTACGTTGCCCGTAGCGCCGACGACCGCGACCTTATACGCCATGTTCAAACTCCAACCGACGAACGCCGGCGCCTGAGATTTTTAGAATGGGAGGCCGACGGACATATTGCCCGAGGGCGACACGCCAATGGGCAATCCGCCCTTCGGCAGGCTCGCCGCCTCGCCTTCCTTCTCCTTCTGCTTTCCACCGGGCGGCGCCTTGCCGGGCGACCAGCCTTCAAGCTCGCCGAACTGGCGGTCGCCGGCGCCTCCCTGCTGCTGCTGGCCGGCGCCGGCGCGCGGGGACTGCTGCGCCTTCGCTCTCTTGGCTTTCGGCTGCGCCGTTACGGACCCCGAGGCGTCCAGCGCTCCGGGATCGACCTGAAGCTGCTGCGCCGAGGCGACCTGGGGCCCGGCCGCGATCAGGAAAGCGGCGCAAAGGAGCGGGCCGAAAGAAAGACGAGCGCAGGTCGACATGGCGCAAATCTCCGTGAACATTTGACCCCCTCCTAAACCGGCGGCGCGGCGGGATCAAGGCGGGCCAGCCCGGCAGTTTGTCCTGGTCCTGGTCGCCCTAATTAACTTCCGCGGGAATCAGGCAGCTTGAGGCACGCGATGAACGTCTCAGTCCTTCTCACCGTCCTAACGCTTGCCAGCGCCGTCTCGATCATCGTGCTGATCCTTCTCGGGTTGCGCATGGCGCTTCAAACGCCCCCATGGACGGCGCGCGACCGTGACAAGGTGCTGATCGCCTTCGCGATCGCGCTCATCGGCTGGTTCCTGGCGGCGACCGTCTCAGCGTGGCTCGGCGCTTATCACGCAGCCCCAGGCACAATGCCTACGATCCAATACGCGCTTTTTACGCCGATTATCATCGGCGCGTGGCTGATCTGGCGATCGCCGACAGTCAGCCTGATCATCGACGCGATACCTCAGCAATGGCTCGTGGGCGTTCAAGTCTTTCGTGTGCTCGGCGGAATTTTCTTGGTCCTCTATGCAATGGGCAAGATGCCCGGCGTATTCGCCTGGCCCGCAGGAGTCGGCGACCTGCTCGTCGGCGTTCTTGCTGGGGTCATTGCGGCCGCCTATGCGCGCGCGCCGCGCGTGTATCCAGATCTGGTCATGTGGTGGAACATCCTCGGCCTCACAGACCTCATCATCGCCGTCGCAACCGGCATAGCCAGTTCGCCATCAAGGATTCAGGTCACGGCGTTCGACCAGCCGAACGTGCTGATCACCATATTCCCCCTCGTGCTCGTTCCCGCTTTCCTTGTTCCGTTGTGGATATTGTTGCATATCGCGTCGCTGACGAAATTGCGCCGGCGCGCCGCGACCGCCGATAAGCCTCACGGCGCGGCGATCTCGCACATGTGACCGCCGCTTACGCTTCGTCCTGGGCGATGGCCATGTTTTTGAGTTCCGCGATCGCCTTCGCCGGCGACAGGGACTTCGGGCAGACCTGGGTGCAATTCATGATCGTGTGGCAGCGGTAGAGGCGGAAAACATCGTCCACATAGGAGACGCGATCCGTCGTCGCTTCATCGCGCGAGTCCTGCACCCAACGGAACGCCTGCAGCAGCGCCGCGGGGCCCAGGAAACGATCGGCGTTCCACCAATAGCTTGGACAGGCGGTCGAGCAGCAGGCGCACAGGATGCATTCGTAGAGCCCGTCGAGCTTGGCGCGCTGTTCCGGCGACTGCAGCCGCTCCGTCTCTGGGGCGGGTCCGGCCTGCAGCCAGGGCTGGATCGCGGCGTATTGCTCATAGAAGATCGTCAGATCGGGCACGAGATCCTTGACCACCGCCATATGCGGCAGCGGATAGATTTTGATCACGCCGTCGATCTCATCCATGCCCTTGGTGCAGGCGAGCGTGTTCAGACCGCCGATATTCATCGAACACGAGCCGCAAATGCCCTCGCGGCAGGAGCGACGAAAAGTCAAAGTCGGATCGATCTTGTTCTTGATCCAGATCAGCGCGTCGAGAACCATCGGTCCGCAGTCGTCAACGTCGATGAAATAGGTGTCGAGGCGCGGATTGGCGCCGTCGTCAGGGTCCCATCGATAGATGCGCAATTCGCGCAGGCGCTCGGCCCCTTCGGGCCTGGGCCACGTCTTGCCTTCGTCGACGACAGAGTTCTTGGGGAGGGCGAATTCGACCATCTTAATACACCCGCGCCTTCGGCTCGACGTAAGCGACCTCATTGGTCATCGTGTAGCTGTGCACCGGGCGATAATCGATTGAGGTGGTTTTCCTCTCGCGGTCGATCGTCGCCAGCGTATGTTTCATCCAGTTCTTGTCGTCGCGGTTCGGGAAATCCTCGCGCGCATGCGCGCCGCGCGACTCGGTGCGATTGGCGGCGCTCTCCATCGTCGTGACCGCCTGAACGATCAGGTTGTCGAATTCCAGCGTCTCGATCAGATCGGAGTTCCAGGTCAGCGAGCGATCGGCGACCTTGACGTCGGCGCCGTCGCGCCAGACGGCGTTGATCTGTTCGACGCCTTCGGCGAGGACCTCGCCGGTGCGATAGACGGCGCAGTGCGACTGCATCGTGCGCTGCATCCTGTCGCGCAAGGCCGCGGTGGGCGCGGAGCCATTGGCGTTGCGGAAAAAATCGAGCCGCGACAGCGCGAGATCGGCCGAACCCGCAGGGAGTTCCGGCTGCGCATCGTTCGGCTTGATGAGTTCGGCGGCGCGCAGCGCCGCGGCGCGTCCAAAGACGACGAGATCAATAAGCGAGTTGGAGCCCAGTCGATTGGCGCCATGCACCGAGACGCAGGCCCCTTCGCCGAGCGCCATCAGGCCCGGAACCACCTCGTCGGGATTGCCGTTACGCTTGCGCAGCGCCTCGCCGTGAAAATTCGTCGGTATGCCGCCCATGTTGTAATGCGCGGTCGGTATGATCGGAATCGGCTGGCGCGTGACGTCGACGCCGGCGAAAACCATCGAGCTTTCGGAAATGCCCGGCAGGCGCTCATGCAGGATCGCCGGATCAAGATGCTCGAGATGCAGATAGGCGTGATCCCTCTCCTTGCCGACGCCCCTGCCCTCGCGCACCTCCATCGTGATCGCGCGCGAGACCATGTCGCGCGGCGCGAGATCCTTCACTGAGGGCGCGTAGCGCTCCATGAAGCGCTCGCCTTCGCTGTTCGTCAGATAGCCGCCCTCGCCGCGCGCGCCTTCGGTGATCAGGCAGCCCGCGCCATAGATCCCCGTCGGATGAAACTGCACGAACTCCATGTCCTGCAGCGGCAGCCCGGCGCGCAGCACCATGGCGTTGCCGTCGCCCGTGCAGGTGTGAGCGGAAGTGGCCGAGAGATAGATGCGGCCATAGCCGCCGGTCGCGAGCACGGTGAGCGCGGCGCGAAAACGGTGAATTGTCCCGTCATCGATCTTCAGGCACACGACGCCCCGGCAGGCGCCGTCCTGATCCATGATGAGATCGAGCGCGAAAAATTCGACGAAGAATTTCGTGTCGAGCTTCAGCGCCTGTCCGTACATCGTATGGAGCATCGCGTGGCCGGTGCGATCGGCCGCCGCGCAGGTGCGCTGCGCCGGCGGGCCCTTGCCGAAGTCCGTCGTCATCCCGCCGAACGGACGCTGATAGATCGTGCCTTCGCTCGTGCGCGAGAAGGGAACCCCCCAATGCTCCAGCTCATAAACGGCGGGCGGGGCGTTGCGGCACATATATTCGATGGCGTCCTGGTCGCCGAGCCAGTCGGAACCCTTAACCGTGTCATACATGTGCCAACGCCAGTCGTCGGGGCCCATATTGCCGAGCGCGGCTGCGATGCCGCCTTGCGCCGACACGGTATGCGAGCGGGTGGGAAAGACCTTGGTAATGCAGGCTGTCCTCAGGCCGACCTCGCTGCAGCCGACCACGGCGCGCAAGCCCGAGCCGCCTGCGCCGACTACCACCACGTCATAGGCGTGGTCGGTGATGGGATAGGCGCGGCCATTGATCTTCGGCACGTTGTGCGGCGTTGCGTCTTGGGGGGTGGCGTCTTGCGGCATGAACTCTCAGCTTCCGAAACTGATCTTCAAGATGGCGACGATGGAGGCGAGGCCAACGCCTGCGGCGAAGAAGGTCGCGAGCAATATGGCGATCATTTTGGCGCCGCCGTGCACGTAATCCTCGATGATCTCTTTCAACCCAATGCGCATATGGATCGCGGCTGAAATGATGAGGGCGAGAAATGCAAGCGCAACCAGCGGACGAGCGATGAACACGCGCATCGTCCCGTAATCGGCGCCGATATGGGTGACGAGGGCGAGGATGAGGAAAATCACCAGCGGGATATTGGCGATGGCCGTGACCCTCTGCCGCCAGAAGGTCTCGGTGCCGCTGCGGGTAGAACCGAGCCCGCGCACGCGCTTGAGAGC
>NZ_JBPFEA010000039.1:0-36396 GCF_051061285.1 Methylocystis sp. | reverse complement strand
CCTCGCGTTCCTGGAAGGGCTCTGATTATGCCGAACAGCCGCATGGCCAATGCCGGGCTATCCGGCCTCCAGCGGAGGCCATGCGGCATAATCCGGATCGCGGCATTATGCGTCTTATGCCGATATCGGCATAAGACGCATTGGGTTGGACACTCGTCTCGCCTCGCCCGTGACCTGTCCGGTTCCCACGGCTCGAAAGCCTATGCGCGCGAGGAGTTGATCGCCGAAATGGCGGGCGCCTTCGTTTGCGCTTCGCTCGGCATCGCGCCGACCGTGCGCCACGCCGACTATATCGGCTCCTGGCTGGAGGTGCTGCGCGAGGACGACCGCGCCATCGTCCGCGCCGCCAGCGCGGCATCGAAGGGGGCCGACTATCTGCTGGCGTTCCAGCCCGATCACGTCGAACCCGCCGACGCCAATGGGAGGACCAGCGAGGTCGAGGCGGTGTGATGATTGCGCCCGTGTTTTCGGAAAGGTCTTTTCCGCTTCTGCGGTCCTCCAGGTTCACGATCTCGAAGAGAGGGAGAGGAGGGCGGGGTTTTTTGTGACGGGTTGGGCAGAGAGAGAGGCTCTCGGCGCCCGTCACGGAGACTACCGAGATGGCTACAGCCGTTCAGAAGATCACGCTCAGCGCCTCGCGCGATATTCCGTTCAACAAACTCGTTCTGTCCCAGTCGAACGTCCGGCGCGTAAAGGCCGGCGTCTCGATCGAGGAGCTGGCGGAGGACATCGCCCGCCGCACGCTCCTGCAGAGCCTCAACGTCCGGGCAATCCTCGACGCCGAGGGCCAGGAAACCGGCATGTTCGAGATTCCGGCGGGCGGGCGCCGCTATCAGGCGCTCGAGCTGCTGGTCAAGCAGAAACGCCTCGCCAAGACCACGCCCGTTCCTTGCGTGGTGCGCGAAGGCGGCATCGCGGAGGAGGATTCGCTGGCCGAGAACGTCCAGCGCGTGGCGCTGCACCCGCTTGACCAGTTTCGCGCCTTTCAAACCTTGCGCGACAAAGGCCTCGGCGAAGAGGAAATCGCCGCGCGCTTCTTCGTCGCGCCGACCGTGGTGAAGCAGCGCCTGCGCCTCGCCGCCGTTTCCGAAAAACTGCTCGAAGTTTACGCCGAAGACGGCATGACGCTGGAGCAGCTGATGGCGTTCACGGTCAACGGCGACCACGCGCGCCAGGAACAGGTCTGGGAGGGATTGTCCCGCTCGCACAATCAGGAGCCGTACTATATCCGCCGTCAGCTCACCGACGGCGCGATCCGGGCCTCGGATCGGCGCGCGCGCTTCGTCGGCGTCGAAGCCTATGAGGCCGCCGGCGGCATTGTCATGCGCGATCTGTTTCAGCATGACGACGGCGGCTGGGTGCAGGATCCGGCATTGCTCGATCGACTGGTGAACGAAAAGCTCCAGACCGAGGCCGAAACGCTGCGCGGAGAAGGATGGAAATGGATCGCGGCCGCGCCCGACTTCCCCTATGGCCACACCGCCGGTCTGCGCCGCCTTGTCGGCGAGACGATCGACCTCACCGAGGACGAGCGGGCGAGCTTTGACGCCCTTACGGCCGAGAACGAGGCGCTCGAAGAGCAATATGCCGAAGCCGACGAGTTGCCAGATGAAATCGACCAGCGGTTCGGCGAGATCGAGGCCGCGCTCGCGGCTTTCGACAACCGGCCCGTCCACTACCACCCGGCCGAAATCGCCGTTGCGGGCGCCTTTATCAGCATCGACGGCGAAGGCGCGCTACGCATCGAACGCGGCTTCATCCGCCCCGAGGACGAAGCACCGGTCGAGCCCGTCACAAGCGGCGATGGCGATGCGCCGCGGACCGCCGGCTCCGACAGCGTGGTTCACGGGGCGGTCATCACCGTCGGCGGCGCGCCGACGGCTTCCGAGACCGACACGCCGGAGGAGGACGACGCCATCCGTCCGTTGTCGGATCGGCTCGTGACCGAACTGACCGCACATCGCACACTGGCGCTGCGAGATGCGCTGGCCAATGAACCGAACGTCGCCTTCCAGGCGGTGCTGCACGCGCTGTGCCTCTCCGCGTTCTATCGGCACGCTTCCGACACCTGCCTGGAGATTGCGGCGAAGAACTCCGGCTTCAGCGCGCAGGCCCCGGGTTTGGCGGAAACGGCTTCCGCGCTGGCGATCGAGGCGCGCCAAGCGCGCTGGGCCAAGCTATTGCCCGAAAACTCCGGCGACCTCTGGGACGCGCTGACGGCGTTCGATGGCGGCAATCAAACGGCGCTGTTCGCTCATTGCGCCGCGCTCACCGTGAACGTGGTCAAGGAGCCGTGGAACCGGCGCCCCGATGCGTTCGCGCATGGCGACCAGCTCGCCCGGGCCGTCGATCTCGACATGACCGCCGCCGGCTGGCGACCTACCGTGGAGAACTATCTCGGCCGGGTTCCGAAGGGCCGCATAATCGAGGCCGTGCGGGAGACGAAGGGCGAACATTCGGCGCGGCTCATCGAGCATCTCAAGAAGGCTGACATGGCGCGAGAGGCCGAGCGGTTGCTCATTGGGGCGGGCTGGCTGCCCGAGCCGCTGCGTCTCGCGCAAAACGAGATGGAGGTGGACGCGCCGATCGGCGAGGCGGGCGAGGCCGAGGCTCTGCCGGATTTCCTGGCGGAAGACGAAGACGACACGCAGCTCGAGGCCGAGGAAGAACGGCCGCACGTCGCCGCTGCGGCCGAGTAACCCTCCGACCGCCGGGCGACGGAAACCGTCCGGCGCCGGTTTTCCCATCCAATTCCATCCGAAAGCCCGGCCTCCTGAGCTTGTCGAAGGGGCGCCGGGTTTTCCCATTTCCGGAGCCACGTCATGAGCGACACACAATCGACGCCTGTCCCTTCCCTCGACTTCACCGCCCTGGACCAGAAAAACCGCGAGCACGCCCGCATAGCGGATGAATTGCTCCTGGCGAACAAGACCGCACTGTTCGACGCGCTCGCGGCGGCGGCGATCGACATCGTCACCGTCGTCTTCGACGGCTATGGCGACAGCGGGCAGATCGAGAACATCGAAGCCAAGGCCGGCGATGAGATCATCGCCTTGCCGACCTGTGAGATCGAGATGGCTCGCCCGGTCTGCGGCAGTTCCGAGATCGAACGCCAGACCCAACCGGTTCGCGAAGCCATCGAAACTCTGGCCTATGATTTCCTCGGCGAAACCCAGAGCGGCTGGGGGAACGACGAGGGTGCCTATGGCGACTTCACCTTCGATGTCGCCGCGCGGACGATCACGCTCGACTACAACGAGCGGCATATGGAGTCCGACTATTCCCAGCACGTATTTTGAGGAGGCGACAATGGGACATTGCTATCATCACGCGCTCTCTTCGGCGAAGAAATGGGGCGGGACAGCGGACGACTATCTGGCCTTGCATCAGTGGTTCGACGAGTCGAAGGCAATCACAGCCGACTTTCGTCATCGCGCCCTGCGCCATCACGCCGAGGGCATTTTTATGCTGGAGAGATTTTTTGGTCAAACAATTGCCATCTCCACGGGCCGCGTTGTGCCGGTGCGGCTGATCGGCGAACAGCATGTGATCGAGGATCTCGGCTTCATCCCGAGTTTCGCCGATTGGGTCCGCTGCATCCGGCCCGAGCCATGGATGGGGCGAGCCCAGCCGATCCATCGCATCGTCGATCCGTTCGCCGCCGCCAGCTGATCGATCTTCCTAACGTCAGCCCACCAATGCAGCTCATCGACATCGACGCGGCGCGCATCCGCCGTATTCAAACCTTGCCGGTGCGGTTCTCGTTTTCTCAACCGTTGAACGCCGCGCCTCGTCGCATCGGCTCGTTCCTATGGCTTTGAGCCTCGCCCAAAACCCGTCGCGGCGACAATTGTCCCCTTGCCTTGCCACAAGCGGCAATTCCTCGCGCAAGCCAAAATTCTCGCCACTCTCGGGTCTTTCGCTTTGCTACAGCCTCGCGCCGTTCCGGCGCCTCGGTTCGGGCGTCCCTTCCGCGGCCATTATGGAAAGCCATCGCAACGAGGCGCGGCCTCGAGTTGAGGAGGGAACCCGATGTGCAAGGTTTTGAACAGACACACGGCGGGATCGTGCAGCGGCGCCGTCTATATCGGGAGAGGCAGCAAATGGGGCAATCCGTTTCGGATCGGCGTCGACGGTGATCGGGCGACCGTCATCGCGAAATTCGAGCGCTCGCTGCGCGATCGGCACGACTTGCTCCGCGCGCTCGAGGAACTGCGCGGCAAGGATTTGGTTTGTTATTGCGCGCCGGCGGCCTGCCACGGCGATCTGTTGCTGCGCCTCGCTAATGGCTCGCGCGCCGAACTTATCGCGTGGTGGCGAGCGGCAGGCTGATCGCGCGCGCAATCGGGAGCGGCCGCGCCGACGAAGCCGCGCCATCCAGTTCGCTTCGACTCGAACTCTTCCCAACGTCGACCCACCCAAAAGCCCGGCCATCGCGCTGGGCTTTTCGCATTACTGGAGGACAAAACATGGCCGACTATTTTTCACCAACGGTCGTTCAGCCGGCCATTTTGAGCGCCGACATGACGGCGCTCGAACGCCTGCTGTTGACGCATATCTTCGAGAGCGAGCCGGATGGCGACGGGCTGTATTTCTTCGCGGAGACGTCGCCGAACACTCAAATCGAGCTGCCCATCAAAGTGGTCCGCGCCGCGCTTGCCGCTGAGGAGGGCGTCGCCAGCGAAGCCGCCGCCTTCGTGCGCGGCCAGTTAAAAGACGTGGGCGACGACGATGAATACGTCTGCCTTGATCTCAGTCAGACTTCATTTGAAATCCTGTTTCAGGACATCGTCAAACGCTCGGCGACGCTCGATCACGTCAGCATTGTCACGTCTTTCACTTGCACGAAAATGCGGCCGGATGGATTCGGCGGCATGGCCGTGCTCGTCACCGCCGATGCGATCAAGGGCAAGAGCACCGAGGACATTCTCGGCGATTTTTTGGACGAGGCCGAGCATGGTCCGCTCATGGCCGCGCCGGGCTTTGGCGTTCATGTCCTGCTGCGCCTTCACGAAGCGAAGGTTCGCGCGCAGATCGCCCAAATCATCGAGGCTGACGAAACGCTGACGCCGATCGCCGCCGGCGCCGTCACGGACGCCGACATCCGCGCCGGCTGCATCAGCGTCGTCGAGCGAACGGACCTGACCGAGCAACAGGATTCGGCGGTGTTCAAAGCAGCTTTGGCCGCCATCCGCGAAGCCGAGCAGCGGCTCGCTCCGGCCCGCTGATCGCCGAAACTTATCTCTCCATCACGAACGGCGCGCGCTTCGCCAACGCGCGCCGTTTTCATCCCTCCAATGAAAGGACACGCCGATGGGCTGGCTGTACATGCAGTCCCTCAAGGGCCACGCCGGCCCGCGCCAATATCTCGACGCTCAGTTCACCTTCGAGCGTCCCGACGCAACATCGAAAGTGCTGCGCTCGGCGCTTGTCGGCAGCAACGTCTACTACGCCGCCGTGGAACAGCTACGCGTCGCCTCCGGCGAGCGCGAAGTCTGGGCCGCCATCTGCCTCGTTCGATACAATCCGCGCGACCGGGAAGGCTACATCTTCGGTTACAAGAATGCGGAAGAATCGATGGGGCCTTATGAGTGCGAATGTCCCAAATCGATCCTCGATCTGCTAACGCCGACGGATCGTCCTTACGCACAGCAATGGCGTGCTCGCTGCCGCGCCGCCGCCGCCGCCCGCCGCGCCAGGGCCGCCAAACCGAAGCCGCGCGCGGGGCAGGTGATCGTCTTCGACGAACCGCTCGCCTTTTCCGATGGCCGAAGTTTTGACCGGCTCGAGGTCGTCGCCAACCCGCGCAGTCATGGCGCCGTGCTGTTTCGCGCGCCCGGCTCCGGCGGGCTCTATCGCATTGCCAACATCAAGAGCCGGAGCTACCGGCTTGTCGAACCGCCGCCGACATGAGCGTGCGTTTTCTAAGGCGGAGACATCGAAGGGTTCGGCGCGCGTCGCCGGACCCTTTTTTTTCGTGGAGGCGCCGAGAGGGAGAGGACGGCCGGAAAGGGTTTGAGCCGGCGGGGTCGAGAGAGAGCGCCCTGGCGGCTCGGCCCGTTCCCGCTCTCCAAAGGTTCCCTCCATGACCAATGCTTTTGCTTCCGCGTCCGGCCTCGCGGCTGCGCCGTTGTCCGGCGCGCCCGCCGCCAACCCGACCGTTTGCATTGCCGATACCGCGCAACAGCTCCTTCCCCGTCTCGAACGCGGCCAGCGCATCGACGCCGCCGCGTTGCGCGCCGCGATGGAATCCGCCTTTGGCGGCTCCGATGCTGACGGCGCCTGGGACTGGAAGACCGCCTACGACGCCTGCGAGGCGGCGACGGTCCTGTTTCTGCGCAAATTCGGCCCGGCCATGCGCACGCGCGTCGGCTCGAACGCCGCCATGCTGGCGATGCTGGAAAAGATCGCGGGCCTTCTCCCCACGCATACGCGCCGCAATTTGGAAAGCGACGCTCTTCAGCAATTCTCGACGCCGATCGCGCTCGGACTCGCGGCGAGCGTCGCCGCCGCGATTGCGCCGGCGGATTTCGTCTTGGAGCCGTCAGCTGGAACCGGGTTGTTCGCCATTTTTGCCGAGCTTGCAGGCGCGTCGCTCGCGCTCAACGAGCTGGCCGAAACCCGCGCCGGACTGCTGGATCATCTTTTCCCCGGCATCGTCGTCACACGTTTCGACGCCGCGCAGATCGACGATCATCTCGACGCCGGCGTCACGCCGAGCGTCGTGATTATGAACCCGCCGTTCTCCGCGATCGCCAACGTCGATCGCCGCATGGCCGACGCGGCGCTTCGCCATATCTCCTCGGCGCTGTCGCGCCTTGCCGAGGGTGGGCGTCTGGTCGCGATCACCGGGGCAAGCTGCGCGCCCGACAATCCCGCTTGGGCCGACGCCTTCGTCCGATTGCAGGAACGCGGGCGCGTCCTGTTCTCGGCAGCGATCGACGGTGCGATCTATGCGAAGCACGGCACGACCATCGACACGCGGCTGACGGTGATCGACAAGATTCCCGCCGACGATCCGACAGCTTACCCGGCGTCGCCCGGCGTCGCGACCGATGTGGCGACATTGCTCGGCTGGATCACGCAATCCCTGCCGCCGAGACTGCCGTTGGTCGCTCGCGTCGCCACGCCGCCTGTCGTCCGACCGATTGTCGCGCGTGTGTCGCGCCCGGTCGCGGCGCGACGTGCCTCGGCTCCCACCGTCTCCATCGAACTTGAAGCTATCGAACTCGCCTACGAGACCATTGACTGGAAGCCGGTCGACGGGCGCCGCATCACCGATGCGCTTTATGAAGAATACGTAATTCAGTCGATCCGCATTCCCGGCGCAAAAACTCATCCGACAAAACTGGTGCAATCGGCGGCGATGGCGTCGGTCGCGCCGCCCAAGCCGAGCTATCGACCGCAACTCCCCGCCAAGGTCATCTCGGATGGCCTGCTGTCGGACGCGCAGCTCGAAAGCGTGATCCATGCTGGCGAAGCCCATGCCGGCCATCTCGCCGGATCATGGTCCGTCGACGAGACCTTCGACGTGGTTTCCGCCGCGTCCGATGACGCCGAAAACGCCATGCGGTTCCGGCGCGGCTGGTTCCTCGGCGACGGCACTGGCGCCGGCAAGGGCCGACAGGTCACCGGCATCCTGCTCGACAATTGGCTGAAGGGCCGCCGCCGCGCGGTCTGGGTGTCGAAATCCGACAAGCTGATCGAAGACGCCCAGCGCGACTGGTCGGCGCTCGGACAGGAACGCCTGTTGGTCACGCCGCTCTCGCGATTCCGGCAGGGAACGCCGATCCGCCTCTCAGAGGGCATCCTTTTTACGACCTACGCCACGCTGCGCTCCGACGCCCGCGACGAAAAGGTTTCGCGAGTCCGACAGATCGTCGAATGGCTTGGTTCCGATTTCGACGGAGTGATCGTGTTCGACGAGAGCCACGCGATGCAGAACGCCGCCGGCGGCAAGGGGGAGCGCGGCGATCAAGCCGCCTCGCAGCAGGGCCGCGCCGGCCTGCGCCTCCAGCACGCGTTGCCCGACGCACGCGTCGTCTATGTTTCGGCGACCGGCGCCACCACGGTTCACAATCTCGCCTACGCCCAGCGCCTCGGTCTCTGGGGCGGCGAGGATTTTCCCTTCGCCACCCGCGCCGAATTCGTGGAGGCGATCGAAGCCGGCGGCGTCGCGGCGATGGAAGTGCTGGCGCGCGACCTCAAGGCGCTCGGCCTCTACGCCGCCCGTTCGCTCTCCTATGAGGGCGTCGAATATGATCTGCTCGAACATCGTCTGAGCGACGAGCAGATCGCAATCTACGATTCTTATGCCGGCGCTTTCGGCGTCATCCATAACAATCTCGACGCCGCGCTCGAGGCCGCCAATATCACCGGCGAATCGGGGACGCTGAACGCGCAGGCCAAAGCCGCCGCCCGCTCGGCCTTCGAGAGCGCCAAGCAGCGCTTCTTCAATCACCTCATCACGGCGATGAAGACGCCCTCGCTGATCGCCGCCATCGATCGCGATCTGATCGCCGGCCATGCCGCCGTGATCCAGATCGTCTCGACGGGCGAAGCGCTGACAGAACGCCGGCTCGCGGAGATTCCCACCGACGAATGGGGCGACGTACAGGTTGACATTACTCCTCGCGAGTATGTTTTAGACTACCTCGCCCATAGCTTCCCGACGCAACTTTACGAGCCCTTCACCGACAGCGAGGGCAATCTCTCCTCGCGTCCCGTCTATCGCGACGGCCAGCCCGTGCAGTGCCGGGAGGCGGTCGCCCGTCGGGACTGGCTGATCGAGAGGCTGGCGTCATTGCCGCCCGTGCATGGCGCGCTCGACCAGATCGTCCAGCGCTTTGGAGCGGACATGGTGGCCGAGGTGACGGGCCGCTCGCGGCGGATCGTCCGAAAGACCAATGGCGACGGTTACGATCGGCTTTGCGTCGAGTATCGCGCAAGTAGCGCCAATCTCGCCGAGGCGCAGGCGTTCATGGACGATGCCAAGCGCATCCTCGTCTTCTCCGACGCCGGCGGCACCGGACGCTCCTATCACGCCGAGCTGTCGGCGAGGAACCGCCGCCTGCGGGTCCACTATCTGCTGGAGGCCGGCTGGAAGGCCGACGCCGCCATACAAGGACTCGGGCGCACGAACCGCACAAATCAGGCGCAACCGCCGCTGTTCCGGCCGATCGCCACCAATGTGAAGGCCGAGAAGCGGTTCCTCTCGACGATCGCCCGCCGCCTCGACACGCTCGGCGCCATCACCAAGGGCCAGCGCCAGACCGGCGGACAGGGCCTGTTCCGGCCGCAGGACAATCTGGAAAGCCCTTACGCGCGCGACGCGCTGCGTCAGCTCTATGTCCTGCTGGTCGCAGGCAAGGTCGAGGGTTGTTCGCTGGGCGCGTTCGAGGACGCGACCGGGCTGAAACTCACCGACAGCAACGGGATCAAGGACGAACTGCCGCCGACTGCCACTTTTCTCAATCGGCTGTTGGCGCTGACCATCGACCTTCAGAACATCCTGTTCATGGCCTTCGAGCAGCTTTTGAACGCCCGCATCGAGGGCGCCATCGCATCGGGAACATATGACCTCGGTCTGGAGACGCTGACGGCGGAGAGTTTTATCGTTACGAACCGCCAGACGATCTATACCCATCCCGGCACATCGGCGGAAACGCGCCTGCTGACGATCACGCAGCGCGAGAGGAACCAGCCCGTCACGCTGGACGAGGCGCTGGATCGACTCTCCGATCCGCGCGCGCGCCTTCTGGTCAACAGCCAGTCGGGCCGCACCGCCGTGCAAATTCCCGCGCCAAGCGTGATGCTCGACGACGGCGAGGTGGAGCGCCGCGTCAGGCTGATCCGGCCGATGGAACGTCCCTCTATTCCATTGGCGATGATGCCGCAGACCCATTGGCGGGAAGCCGACCGCGAAACCTTCGCCCGCGCCTGGGAGGCGGAGGTCGCCGCCGTGCCGGAATTCATCGACAGCACGATCCACATCGTCGCGGGTCTGTTGCTGCCGATCTGGAAACGCCTGCCCAATGAGTCGACGCGGGTCTATCGGCTCCAGACCGATGCCGGGGAGCGCATCGTCGGCCGCATGGTTTCGGCCGCATGGGCGGCGGGGGCGCTGGAAGGGGACGCGGCAAAACTCTCCGCCGCCGACGCCTTCGCCGCGCTGATGGCGGGAAGGACCATCCTCGATCTTGCCGAAGGGCTCCAGCTTCGGCGGGTTCGCGTCATGGGCGTGGGCCGCATCGAACTGACCGGCTTTACCGACGCGATGCGGGAACGCCTGCGCGCCTACGGCCTGTCTCACGAAATCATCTCATGGAAGCTGCGGATGTTCGTGCCCACCGACGCTGCGGGCCCGGCGATTCTCGCCAAGGTCATGGAGCGCTATCCGCTGTCGCGCATCCGCGTGCGGGAAGCGGCGTGAGATGGCGCGCAATATTGCCGAACTGGCGCATTGTCTCGCGCGTGACGCCGAGGCGGTGTGCCGTCATTATCTCTCCAACGGTCGCCGCCAGGGCAATTATTGGCTGGTCGGCGACGTGAACAACACGCCGGGCCGCTCCCTGTTCGTGCGGCTGAAGGGCGGCGAATCCGGCAAGGACGCGCGCGGAAAATGGCGAGACGCGGCGACGGCAGAACACGGCGATCTTCTCGACGTCATTCGCGGGAGCTGCGGCCTTGTCGACTTCCACGACGTCATGGACGAGGCGCGGCGCTTTCTCAGCCTGCCACGACCGAAACCAGAACCGGAATGGCGCCGTCAGCAGTCATCGACGCCGACTGGATCGTCGGAATCGGCGCGGCGTCTGTTCGCCATGTCGCGGTCGATCGCGGGCACTGTCGTGGAGACTTATCTGCGCAATCGCGGCATTGCGGCTTTGCACGGAACCGCGAACCTGCGCTTCCACCCGCGCTGCTATTATCGCGTGGACGCACACTCGCCGACCCAGACCTGGCCGGCGATGATCGCCGCCGTCACCGATTTTGGCGGCACGATCACCGGAGCGCATCGCACCTGGCTCGACCCGTCGGGACAAGACAAGGCGCCGATCGACACGCCGAGGCGGGCGATGGGCCATCTCCTTGGCAATGCCGTCCGCTTCGGTTTGGCGCAAGATGTCATGGCGGCCGGCGAGGGAATCGAAACCGTGCTGTCGCTGCGCAGCGTCATGCCCATAATGCCGATGGCCGCCGCACTTTCCGCCGCGCATCTGGCCGCCATCCTGTTCCCGGCGCCGCTGCGGCGCCTCTACATCGTCCGCGACAACGATGCCGCCGGCGACGGCGCGGCGGCGAGTCTGATCGACCGCGCGAATGCGGTCGGGATCGAGGCGATCGTCCTGTCGCCAACGCTGGAGGATTTCAACGAAGATCTCCGCTGGCTCGGCGCCGATGAGTTGCGGGCGGCGATCAAGGCGCAACTCGCGCCGGAAGATGTGGCGCGCTTTCTAGAATTGCCGGCGTGAGCCGGAACGGGGAAAGGTAGCCTGCGGCGGCAGCGCGCGCACATGCCGCATCGGATCGTGGCGCTTCCCTGCGTTGTCGGAGAGGACCGCGTCCACGGCCTTCTTGAGAGGGCGATCGGGGCGGCAAACGGCCCGGCCCGGCAATGGCTTCAGGCCGACTATTTTCCGTCGGCGGCAAGCCGCCTTTACATCGCGAGGCAAAATAGCCGGCCCTCCGCCATCCTCCACTTCGTTCCGGCCGCTTCCGCTTCGCTCCCTGCGGTGCAGGCCCGGACCGCCCGCCGCCTTTCGTCGCCATGAAGGCCGCGATGGACGCGGTCGATCCGACCAAGGGAAGCACATCATGACGACCGAACACATTGAGCCCGGCTTTGAACCGCCGCATAACTCATCTCCGACCGAGCATGTTCTCGCCGAACTCCAGCTCCATGGCTATCGCCCCTTCCAGGACGAACCCGACCCGAGACCGCTGCCCGATGCTGAAATCGTCGCTGGCGCCGTCGCCGACATCTTCGACGCTCTCGTCGTCACCTTGGGCGACACCCGCCTCGAACCCGACCTCGAGGACCTGCTGTGGTCGAGCGTCAATCTCTTCCACCGCGCCGTCGCGCGTATCGAGCGCGAATTGGACGACAACGAGCAGGCGCAGCGGCGCGGCCAGAAAGAACAGGACGGCTCGGAAATCCGCTCGGTCGAATTGGAGCGCCTCACCGCCGAGGGGATGACGCTGATCGAGCGCAGGAACAGTTTTGAATTCTTCCGCGATTGCGCCGCCGAACAGTTCGAGCGTCAAACCGGATCATCCTGGCGGCCGCGCAGCGGATCGATGGTGAATCATCGCGCGCTGACCTCGGCCATGATCGACAGCCGCGATTTCCTTGCCGCCAAGCGCCGCGCCGAGACGCAAGTGCTGCTCCCAGCCGGACCGAAAATCGCCTTCACCGGCGGGCTCGACTTCAACGATCATCGCGCCATCTGGGACCGGCTCGACAAGGTTCACGCCAAGCACCCCGACATGGTGCTGCTGCACGGAGGTTCGCCGAAGGGCGCCGAGCGCATCGCCGCCCGTTGGGCGGATCACAGAAAAGTTCCGCAGATTGCCTTCAAGCCCGACTGGACCAAACATGCCAAGGCGGCGCCGTTCAAGCGCAACGACCAGATGCTCGACGTGCTGCCGATCGGGGTCATCGTCTTCCCCGGCTCGGGGATTTCAGCGAACCTCGCGGACAAGGCGCGCAAACTCGGCATCCCGGTGTGGAAGTTCGACGAGGGCGGCGCGTGAGCGCCACCGCCCGCAAGAGTTTGCGCAACACATAGTCGTATGCAATATGCGTCGAATACACCCCTGCCGTGTGCTCACTCCGCCGTCAGACGCAACTTCGCATCCAACCATCGCCATGGGGTGCAGCCGATCCTCACCCAGCGGCCGAGCAGAAGACTGGGCGCCACCCCAAGCTCTGGGCACCCCGGATAGGCCATCGCCGCCGCGAGGACATGGGTCGCGCCAAGCCAGCCTGCGATGACGGCCAGCGCGATCCAGCTGACGGCTGACCAGGGGAGAGCCAGAGCCAGCGACAGCAGAGCGACACCGACGATCAGCCTGGTTCGGCGCTGCCTCGCGTTCAGCGGACGCCAGTCGGCAGGATCGCCATTGCAACAGGGCGTCAAGCGCTCTTTCATCGCTTACCCCGCGCAACAGGATAGTTGCGTCACGTCCTTGCTAAAGGTCTGCGCCGCGAGCTTCAGGCCCTCGACCATTGTCAGGTAAGGGAAGAGCTGATTGGCGAGGTCGTGTACACTCATCCGTGCATGAATGGCGATCACCGCCGCCTGGATGAGTTCGCCCGCGTCCGGCGCCACGGCTTGCACGCCAATGAGCCGGCCCGAGCCTGCCTCGGCGACAAGCTTGATGAAGCCTCGCGTGTCGAAATTCGCTAAGGCGCGCGGCACATTGTCGAGGGTCAGTGTGCGGCTGTCGGTCTCGATGCCCTCATAGTGCGCTTCCGCCTCGCTGTAGCCTACGGTGGCGACTTGTGGATCCGTAAACACCACCGCCGGCATGGCGGCCAGATCGAGGGCGGCGTCGCCGCCGCTCATATTAATCGCCGCGCGGGTGCCGGCCGCCGCCGCCACATAGACGAATTGTGGCTGGTTGGTGCAGTCGCCGGCGGCGTAAATATGGGGCGCGCTGGTGCGCATGCGCGTGTCGACGATGATTGCGCCCTGTGGGTTGACGGCGACGCCGGCGGCTTCCAGCGCCAGGCCGCACGTGTTCGGCGCGCGGCCTGTGGCGATCAGCAGCTTGTCGGCGCGCAATTCGCCGTCACCGGTCGTGAGCACGAATTCACCGTCCGCGAACGCCACGTTGCTCGCTTGCGTGTGCTCCAGCACTTCGACGCCCTCCGCCCGGAAAGCGGCCGTGACCGCCTCGCCGATCGCTGGGTCTTCGCGGAAGAACAGCGTGCTGCGCGCGAGGATCGTCACCTTGCTGCCCAGCCTCGCAAAGGCTTGCGCCAGTTCGACGGCCACCACCGACGAGCCGATCACCGCTAGGCGCGCAGGGATTGTGTCGCTCGCCAGCGCCTCGGTCGAGGTCCAGTAGGGCGTCTCTTTCAGTCCGGGAATGGGCGGGACGGCCGGGCTCGCGCCCGTGGCGATGAGGCAGCGGTCGAAATTGATTTCGCTTTCGCCGCCTTCGTTCAGCCGGACGATCAGGCTGCGACGGTCTTGGAACTTGGCTTCGCCACGCAGCACGGCGATGGCGGTGTTGCCTTCAAGAATGCCCTCGTATTTGGCGTGCCTCAACTCATCGACGCGCGCCTGTTGTTGGGCGAGCAGTTTTTCCCGCTTGATTGTAGGATTTGTCGCGGCAATGCCCTCGTCGAACGGGCTCTCCCGGCGTAGATGCGCGATATGAGCGGCGCGGATCATGATTTTGGAGGGCACGCAGCCGACATTGACGCATGTCCCCCCGATCATCCCACGCTCAATGAGCGTGACCCGCGCGCCGTCTTCGGCAGCGCGCAACGCGGCCGCCATGGCTGCTCCGCCGCTGCCGATGATCGCCACTTGCAATGGCGCGCCCCAGCGCTCTTGCTTGGCGTTTCGATCGAGTATTTTGCCAGACCGTCTCTCTGAAACGCTGACGCCGCGGGCGCGTTTTGCGACAACTGCTTGATAGCCTGCGGCCTGCACAGCGGCGGAAAGCGCCGCGGGGTCGAGCGCCCCGTCGCCGCTGACTCGCGCCGTCCCTTCGGCGTAGGACACATTCGCCTCATGCACGCCGGGGGCTTTGAGCAAGACCTTTTCGATATGACTCGCGCAGCTGCCGCAGGTCATGCCGGTGATCTGCAAGACCACACTATTCCCTTCGCGCCTTCGATCGGATGAGGCGGGGGATTCCTCAGAACCGATTCGTTGCCCGAGGACATGGCGCAGGCGCGCGAGAAGCGGCATGGCGTGGCCCATCGCGGTGCCAAACGAATGTGCGAGCGCTGTCTTGATCGAAGGTGTTTCGTCCATGGCTCATTTCTTCAGTTCGGAAGGATAACCGGCCCCTTCGGTCGCCTTGGCGAGCGCTTCGACGTTTGTTTTCGCGTCGTCGTAGGTCACGATGGCTTCCTTCTTCTCGTAGCTCACCTCGGTTGCTTGCACGCCCTCAACCTTGCTCAACGCCTTCTTGACGGTGATTGGGCAGGCGGCGCAGGTCATGCCGGAGACCGACAGGGTGATCGTTTGGCTGGCTGCCCAGGCCGGCGCGCTGAAAACGGCGGACAAAGCGATCATCGCGGCGAGTTTTTTCATGATTGGGGCCCTCTTTCAGTAGAATAGCGGAAGCACGTAGGGGAAAACGGTCGACGCTCCGATCAGCGCCGCGACGCCCCAGAAGATCACCTTGTAGACCGACCTCACTTGCGGCGCGGCGCAGGCCTCGCCCGGTTTGCACGCCGTAGCCGGGCGATAGATTCGACGGTAGGCGACGAACAGCGCAATGGCTGCGGCGCTGAGGAACACCGGACGGAACGGTTCGAACACTTTAAAATTGCCGAGCCAGGCGCCGCTGAATCCAAGGGTGACCAGCACGAGCGGGCCAAGGCAACAGGCCGACGCGAGGATCGCCGCGAGGCCGCCGGCGACCAGCGCCTTGCGACCGAGTGGATGTTCAGACATGGGGTGTAATTGTTCGGACACGGGACTTCCCCTTGGTTTTGGCGATTGCCCGGCTCCTCGGGCTGGCTCCGTCGGCGCCGGCTGCGTTCAGTCGGCGATAACCCAGCGCACGAAAAAGAAAAGCGCAGCGGCAATTCCTGCGGTCACCGCAAGCCCAATCGGCGTCATCGCCATCTGGATGAGACCAAGACCTTCGCCATCACACATTGCTCCGTCCTCCATCATCGGAAAGCCGATCCAGCGTGTCGTTGTTCGTGCTTTTCAGTTGACTATTTCCACCCTAGGGCCTGTAGTCGCTACAGGGTCAAGAGGTTTTTTTGCCCAGTTCACCAGTTCACAGGAGGCCGGATATGAAGGCGATGGATGCGCTCTCGATCGGGAAGCTATCGAAGCAGAGCGGCGTCAACATCGAAACGATCCGCTATTACGAGAAAATCGGCGTCATGCCGGCGCCTGGCCGTAGCGCAGGCGGTTATCGCATCTATGGGGCGGACTGCCTCAAGCGGCTGAGCTTCGTGCGGCGCAGCCGGCGCCTCGGCTTCAGTCTCGATGAAATCCGTGGCCTACTCCGCCTTGTCGACGGGCACACCCATACGTGCGCGCAAGTTCATGCGCTGACGCTGAATCACCTCGCGGAGATTCGCCGCAAGATTAGGGACTTGAAACGACTCGAACGGGTGATGGCGGAGATGGCTGCGCAATGCACAGGAGAAAGCGCGCCCGAATGTCCGATTGTCGATGCTCTTTTCGACGCACCAACAGTATCTGTCTAATGCGGGAGATTTTGGCCGCAGCGACCTCTCTTGCTGTCGGAAACGCCATGATCCGCGACGCGAGCATTGTCCGCTATGAGTTCGGACAACGCGGGGACCGCCTTTCTGCACGCCAACGTTTTTGTTCCCGCGGGACGGCGAGGGCGTAGTCCAGGACAGGCGGCAGGTCAGCCGCGACCGCGAGCAGAGGACTTTTTGGCATTCGTCTCCCAACCGGCGTTCACCACCCCGCTCTCATTGGCGCAATCCTTGGTCCGGCCCATGGCCTGACGCCATCAACCCGTGAAGGGTCCGCTGCGCGAGCGTGCGGCCTCTGCGGCTTCGCCTGCGAGGTGATTGCGGCCATGGGCCGGACACATCGGGCGCCTGTCGCGCGCGGGGATGGTCCCCGCCTCAAAGACGGGAGCTAAAAAATGTCTCAAGCCCTCACAACCGCTTACGCCTGCGGCTGGAGCCTCGCCACCTCGCTCATGACCTGCGTCATCGTCTTCCGCGCCGGCGACGACGATTTCGGCGTCATGACGACCGCCGAATATGACGGCGATCCCGAGATCGTGATTCACGAATTCGATCCACACTGTTGAACGGGCTTCGAACACGCCCATCGGAGCGAAAATCCTCACCGGATTTTCGCTCCCGCCATTGACCACCATCTGGCTATACTCCGTGATGCGCCGAGGCGGAGGTGGGAGGTGCGGCCGTTCGACTACGTTACGGAGACCACCATGCTCATCATCGGCATCGTTCTCGGCTTCGTCGCCCTCGGATATTTCTGCTGGCTGTTGTTCGCGCTCGCGGTCAATGCGTTGCCGTTCTTCGCCGGCGTCACTGCGGGACTCGCCGCCTTCCACAGCGGCTCGGGTCCAGCCGGCGCGATCGTCGTCGGCTTCATCGCAGGGGTCGTTACGCTCGTCGTCGGGCAAATCGCCTTCGCGGCTGTCCGATCGCTGGTAATGCGCGCAACAATCGCTCTCCTCTTCGCCGCGCCGGCCACCGTCGCCGGCTATCATGCGACTCTCGGCCTCGTCAAAATCGGCGCGCCATCTCCGGACTGCTGTGAAATTCTTGCTGTGATCGGCGCCATCGTGGTGGGAGCGACGGCTTGGGCGCGCATGACGCTCTTGGCCCCGCCGAATGTTGGGCGGCGTGCCATGGCTAGTTCGACTCCACAGCCCTTTGCGTCGGCGTCCAGAGACGGGTGAACACTCGCCTCGTCATCTCTCGAAGCGCATATCGAGCGCGTATCTGGTCGCCGAGTATGACCACGAAGGTGCGATCCTTCAAAACATTTCGACCGAAGAGCGGCGACCTCGCATTGATCGGAAGACCCCATGATCCTCGACACGAGCATTGTCGTCGGCTGCTTCGGCGATGTGGCGTCCGCCTTTCTGCACGCCAGCGTTTCTTTTCCTTCGCCTGGAAAGCCGGGCGTCTTGCGCGGGCCGACAGAGTTCCGCCAAGTCTCCTGTTCGGGAACGCTGTCCGGCCAAGCGCGACCACCGAGGCCTCTCTTATGGCTTGATCTGGCCGAAGGACGGCTGCGCCTCGATCGTCTGAGACGCAACGGCGGCCAATCGACTTTCTTCCCCTGACGCCCGCGGCGTCATTCCTCGCGAGGCAAGAAACTCGCTGTTCCGCCGTCCTCCGCTTTGCTTCGGCCCGCGAGCGGGTGCGTCGCCGATCGCCTTCGGCCTTGCGATCGCCATCGAGGCCGCGATGGGCGCGGGCTCGAAGACAGCAGATCACAGGAGAACTATCATGGCGAACATCGGCTCCTTCAAGAAGTCCGGCAACGAGTTCCAGGGCGAGATCGTGACGCTCAGCGTCCAGGCCAGGGGCGTCCGCATCGTTCCCGAAGCCAACCGGACCAACGACAACGCGCCGAGCCACCGCGTCTATGTCGGCCGCGCGGAGATCGGCGCCGCCTGGTCGAAACGCTCGAACGAAGGCCGCGATTACCTCTCGGTCAAGCTGGACGATCCGAGCTTCACCGCTCCGATCTACGCCAACCTCTTCGACGATGAAGAGGGCGAAGGCCACACCCTCATCTGGTCCCGCAGCCGCAAGGCCAACGGCGACTGAGCGAAGCCCGCCAACGCCTCGCCCGAAACGTCGGGCGGGGCCGTCGCTTCAAGCGCCCAAAGCTTCGGCCAGATTGCATGGCGATATCCTCAGTTCGTTCGCAAGAGTACAAAATGCTCGCCGAAATCGGCATTCCGGTTTTCAAACTTTATGTCGAACCGTCTTTGCGGTTTTGCGTATCGTCGACTTTGCGCCTTTCCGATTATCTGCTTTTACCGAGGAAGGTTTCATCTCACGCTTCCCTCGCGTCGCCGGTTCGGTCAGCGCCTCTTTGTCGGCCGCGGCCAGCGCGACATGTTCGAGCGTCGTCGGAATGGCAGACTCAGCGTCCTTGCGTCCTCGCGTCGGCTTTCGGAGCAAATCGGCCGCTTCAATGCCGAGAACGCGCGCGAGCCGATCGACGACATCGATGCTGGCGGCATAGACGCGCCGCTCAATCGAGCTGATATATGTGCGATCGATCTCAGCCTGATGCGCAAGCTCCTCCTGTGACAGGTGTTGCGCCTGCCGAGATTTCCTCAGATTGATCGCCAGAACCTCTCGGATGTCCATGGCCGCGAGAGGATCGGCTTGTAGAGTATTTAACCACGGAGTATTCTCTACAAACTGTCATCGGCTGGAGCTTGTTCGTTGATTCTCATGGCGACCCCGGGCGAGGCTTCGCTGTTTGGCGCTCTTCTGCGTGATCGAGGCAAAGTCTTCGATCATTGAGCGGTTGGACTGTTGCGGCGCCAAATTTCGTGATCGGTGTCGACGCAAATGGGCCGCATATGTAAACATCCCGCAAGAATTTCGGGTAAATATAAAACAGAGCCGCCGGCCAATCGAGGAACACACCGTCCGTGAGCCCTCCCAACTCAACGCCAGTCGCAACCGCCGCTCCAACCGAAGCGCAAGTCACCGACTATGATCGCGCCCATGCGATTCTTTATTTGCGACTGCTCGACGCAGCCGAGGAAGGCGCAGCGTGGGAGGAGGTTTCCAGAATCGTGCTCGGAATTGACCCTCGTCACGAGCACGCCCGCGCCAAACGCGCTTACGATACCCACCTCGCCCGTGCGCAATGGATGACCAAGCACGGCTACAGGGACTTGTTGGCCGGTCATCCGTGACGGATATTCAGTTGAAGCATATGTCTTTCAAATGAGAGGCTGAGGCATCGTCCGACTTCGTCCTCGTTTGTGGCGCCAAGGTCGCACTTCCGCAAATCCACGAACCCGTCTTTACGGCGAATATATGAAACTGACCGCTATTCGCGGGACATAACTCCATGCCGACTCGTGCGTTCGCAACCGCGAGTTATCGACAAGATTTTTCGCGAGCCTGACATAAGGCCACTCCATCGTGAGAATTTCCATGTCAGTCGCTGATTGGCGCTCGCCGAGCGCGTATGATTATTTATCCAATTCGAATTGGCCTGGCTTTGCTTGGGAGTATCTGCGGCGCAATCAGCAATATCGCGCCGATCACGCCACCCCTCGATTTCAAGCTGCTCTGGAAACCGCCTTTGCCGGTCCCGAGCGGCGCTGGGGGTTGCGATTTCGCGGTCGATCCAACGCTGCGCGCGAATGAGGCCGAACTTTTCTGGCTCCCGGATTGGCGCGCAAGCGCCGTTATTCTCTCCGCCAGTCCGACAGAGACATCAACGCTGATCTTCGCACCGTCGGATTGGCCCGGCGTTCGTATCCGGCGCATTGCGCCGGATGGTGAGCATCTCATCCTTGGCGTCGGACACGAAGAGCATCAACTCTGGCTGCCCGATCCTCCGATCAAGGGGCGTCCGCTCGCGGCCATCATCCCGTTCGATAAAGCAACGCCCTACCGGGCCGCGGCGACGATCCGATTCCTGCGTCACCTGAGAGGTCGCCCACCTCTCAGGGCGCCCCTGGTGAATCGCCGCGTTGTCGATATGCTCCGTGCACTCGACGGACATTTGAGCGGCGCGTCCTATCGCGACATTGGGGAATGTCTGTTTGGTCCGGCACGGATCGACGCCGAGCCGTGGAAGTCGTCATCTGTCCGTGACGCTACGATTCGTCTCGTGCGCGGCGGCGTCGCGCTGATGCGCGGCGGCTATCGCAAATTCCTACGCAAATAGCTTGCGGGATCACTCGCCTCGATATTGCGGTCCAAGAGGGTGGCGAATTTCACGCCCCCAATCTTCACCATCCCTCCCGCCGGATTTTCTCCGCCAAGGTGATCGAACACAGCCGCCGATATTCGGCGGCCCTCCTCGATTTTCCAAGGCTCGCTCATGTCCGCCGCGACGACCCAACTTCCGCCGCGCTATCTGCGCACGCCCGAGGCCGCTCGCTTCTTGGGCCTCTCGGGCCGAACGCTGGAAAAGCACCGCACCTACGGAACAGGGCCCCGCTATTCAAAACTCGGCGGCCGCGTCGTCTATCGGCTGGATGATTTGCAGGCCTGGGCCGAACGCGGCGCCAAGGCCTCGACATCCGATCCGGGCGTCGGAACCGTGCTGCCGGCAAGGCGCCAGGCGCCCGCCGCGCTGACCCTCGCCAATCAATCACGCCGCTGATTGCTCGGGGGGCGCGGCCATGACAGCGACGCATCGCCATACTCGCTCATGGAGCGACGAATGGGAGCAACTCGAACTTTTTCGAGCGCTGCCCGGCGACCTTGTGCCGCGCGATGCGCAAGACCTCATGGCCTATCCGTTCTTCAGCCTCGCGAAGTCGAGGAGGACGACGCCGATTGATTTCAAGATGGGCGAGATTGCCATCAAGGTCGAGGCGACGCCGGATCATGGCATGGCGACCATATGGGACGCCGACGTGCTGATCTGGGCGGCGTCGCAAATCGTCCAGGCGCGCGACACGGGACTGCGCACCTCGCGTCTCATGGCGACGACGCCATACGAAATTCTCACCTTCACGGGCCGCGCGACCGGCGCCCGCGACTATCACCGGCTGAAAGCCGCGCTCGACCGGCTGCAATCGACAAGCGTCATGACGTCCATTCGTCAGCCGAATGAGCGTCGACGCCATCGCTTCTCCTGGATCAACGAGTGGAAGGAGACCGCCGACGCCAATGGCAGGCTGCTCGGCGTCGAATTGATCTTGCCGGATTGGTTCTACGCCGGCGTTCTCGACGAAGCCCTGGTCCTCACCATCGACCGGGCTTATTTCGCGCTGACGGGCGGGTTGGAGCGTTGGCTCTATCGCTTGGTGCGCAAGCACGGCGGCCGTCAGGACGGCGGCTGGAGCTTCGATTTCAAGCATCTCCACGCAAAGTCCGGGGCGCTGTCGCCGCTCAAACATTTCGCGTTCGACTTGCGCGACATCGTCCGTCGCCAGCCCCTCCCGAATTATCGTCTCTCCATCCGACGCGGCCCGCTCGGCGCCGAGCGCCTCGTCTTCGCACCCATTCCGCTCGACCCGCTGGAGCGCGCCACGCGCCGCTTCGATCTTTCTCCCCCGCTTGTGGATAAGCTGTGAATCATCTCGTGCTATCGGGGACCGCTGCTATCGTGCCATCAGGGACCGAAGCCTCGTGCTATCGGGGACCGAAACGGTCGCTAACTAATTGTCACTCAACAATTCACGGCGCTCCTAACTGTACTAACATAGAATCCTTCGGATTCTTTCTAACGGTCCGCGCCGAAATCCACTTTGTGGATAACCGGCAATTTCGCTCTCCGAGCGCGTCATGATCGTCGCTCTCCTCAACCAGAAGGGCGGCGTCGGCAAGACCACGCTCGCTCTGCATCTCGCCGGCGCCTGGGCTCAGCGCGGCAAGCGAATTATTCTCATCGATGCGGACCCTCAAGGGTCGGCGCTCGACTGGTCACAGCAGCGCGCCAGGGAAGGGCTTCCAAGGCTCTTCGGCGTGATCGGCCTCTCGCGCGACACGTTGCATCGCGAGGCTCCCGAGATCGCCAAAGACGTCGATCATGTCGTGATCGACGGACCGCCGAGAGTCGCGGCGCTGCTGCGTTCCGCGCTGCTGGCCGCCGACCTCGCCCTCGTTCCGGCCCAGCCCTCGCCCTTCGACGGCTGGGCATCGGGCGAGATGCTGAAGCTCATCGACGAAGCCCGCATCTTTCGCCCCGACCTTGTCGCCCGTTTCGTCCTCAATCGCTGTCCGGCGCGCACGATTATCGCCCGCGAAACAGCGCAGGCGCTCTCCGCGCATGAACCGCCGGTCCTGTCATCGCGCGTGGGCCAACGCGTCGTCTTCGCCGACGCCGCGCGGGGCGAGCGCCTCGTTGACGAGACGCCGCAAGGAGCCGCCGCTGCGCGCGAGATCGTAGCGCTCGCCGCAGAAATCGAAAGGCTCGCGTGATGACGGCGGGCAAACCTCAACACGGGTTCGCCGCACGTCCGAGCGATCCAGACACCTGGGTTCGGACGGCCGAAAAGCGCAATGGGAAGCTCGCAGCCAAAGGCGAGGAATACACCGCCCGGCTCACCATAGACGTGACGCCGAAACTGCGTGGCCGGATCAAAATCATCGCCTTCGAGCGCGGCCTGACCGTCGCCGACATGCTGCGCGCGCTGCTCGAACGGGAATTCCGCGAAACCGAAAAGGACGCCAACGGAGGCGCGCCATGACCGCGCCGACGGAGGTCGAACTCTTCTTCATGAAGGGCAAGATCGAGCGCTGGATTCGTTTCGGAAGCCCGCTCAGCGAGCGCACGCTCGATCGACGGCGGCGCATCGCGACATTCGCGCCAGACGCGGTATTCGCCTTCATGCGCTGGGCGTCGAACGGCCATGGCACGCTCGTTTCGCGCATAGACATTTTGCGCGCGTGTCGCGCCGGAGAAGCTTGTTCGACCGTTCCCGGCGTCAGACCGGGCGCGGAAATTCTGTTGCGCTCGATCGGCTGGGAGAAGGTTCAACGGGTGCTGAGGGCGATCGACGCCGTGGAAGCGCTCGGCCTCGCGCCGCAAGAAATCTGCCCCGATCACTGGCGCCACGTCCACAACCGCCTCGCCGCTGGCCTCCCGCCGCGCCCCTATACGCGCGAACGCCATCGCGCATGGATCCTGCGCTCGAAGCTCGCAACCCAATGATGAAAACCCTCGCCCTCACGCTCGTCTCTTGCGGCGCACTCGTCTCGACCCTGCTGTCCCACCACGACCCGCTGCTCGTCTGGAACGCTTCGGCCAGCGTGCCGATCGGTCTTTACGCCGTGCGTCCGATCGGCCCGCTCTCTGTCACCGATCTCGTCGTCGCCCGCCCGCCTGGACCGCTCGCGAGATGGCTCGATGAGCGCCGCTATCTCTCCAAAGGCGCGCCGCTCATCAAACGCGTGGCCGGCCTTCCGGGCCAAGAAATTTGCCGCAACGGACTGGCCGTCAGCGTGGACGGGATTGTCATGGCGCAGGCGCGCGAACGCGATCACGCCGGCCAGCGTCTACCCGTGTGGAAAGGCTGCTTCACTCTCCTTCGCGGCGAGGTTTTTCTCCTCAACTGGGATGAACCGACGTCCCTCGACGGGCGCTATTTTGGCGCGTTCCCGATCGAAGGCGTCGTTGGACGCGCCGCGCCCCTCTGGACGAGGGAGGACGATTGATGGCTGCTTGCCGACGCGTTTTTTCTCGGCGCGACCCCAATATCGCGCATCGTATATCGGCGGCCCAACGGTTCGCCCTCGGCGCCATTCTGTGCGCCTTCTTTGCGTCGCCGGCTCAATCCCAAATGCTTGGCGTTCGTGCGGCGGCTGTCGCTCGAACGCCAAAAAGCGTCGTCGCAAACGCCGTTCAGGAAGCGTCCCGGCGCTTCAAAATCCCGGCTTCATGGCTGCACGCCGTCATGCAGGCGGAAAGCCACGGCGACGCAAATTCCGTCTCCGAAAAAGGCGCCATTGGGCTCATGCAGGTGATGCCGCAAACCTACGCCGAGCTGCGCGCCAAACACGGCTTCGGCCCAGATCCATTCGACCCGCGCGACAATATTCTAGCGGGCGCGGCCTACCTCGCCGAGATGTTCGACCGCTACGGCGCGCCGGGTTTTCTCGCCGCCTACAACGCCGGCCCCGGCCGCTATGACAAGCTTCTCTTCCACGGCCATCCCTTACCGGCCGAGACGACGGATTATGTCGCGCGGCTCACTCCCGAACTCGGCATGACGAGAGCCCCGCCGCCGCAGATTCATGACCGATCCGACTCGCCCGGCGCGCCGATTTTCTTCACGGCGTCGGCGCTGAAAATAGCGTCCGGAGCAAGGATCGACGGCGCCACGAAAGCATCGGAACCGCCCGAGCGCGGCGCTGCGCATCCTCTCTTTCCGGCGTGGTCACACGACAAAATTTTCGCGTCGGAAACGCATCTTAATGGCGGCTCAAAGCCTTCGTCTGGCGCCGTTCCTGTGCAAACCAGCGGCCTATTCGTTGCGCGCGCCGCATTGGAATCGACCCCATGAACCATTTCGTATTCTATCGCATGGCAGGACGCCACTTCGCGCCTTTGCGCGAGGGGTCCGCCGAGGGAGCGACAGCGAGCGAGCTATTGCAAGATAAAAGAGACAGCCTGCGGCTTTCTCGGGCGGTCGTTTTGGTGTTGCTCGTCAACGTGTTCGCACAGGCTGCGTATTCGAACCACAGCCTGTCCGTTTCGATAAGTCGTTGCACAGAATCACCCTTTTTCACCTCGCGGGAATCTTGCTATGTCTCGTGACGACGACATCAACGTCCGTCCTGGTCGCATTCGATCGACGAGGCCGGGAAGAGGAAAAAGTTTCGTTGCGCGCGTTCTCGCGGCGACACAAAAGGTCGGCGGCTTGCATCGCTTGGGCGCGCGTGGCGGCAGTCGCGCCGCCTTCGGGCGCGGACGCGCCGCGAGCCTCGGTGCTTTACGGGGATTGAATTCGGCGTCACGCGTCGTCGTGGTCAAGGCGCGTGTTGTTCGACACAGCCAGAAATCGGCGCCGCTCGTGGCTCACCTCTCCTATCTTCGCCGCGACGGCGTCACCCGCGACGGCGCGTCGGGAAAGATGTTCGACGCGGCCGGCGACGAGGTGGACGCGCGCTCCTTCGCTGAACGCTGCCAGGGCGACCGCCATCACTTCCGCTTTATCGTCTCGCCGGACGACGCCGCCGAACTTTCGGACCTTCGCGCCTTCACGCGCGATCTAATGAAAGACATGTCACGCGATCTCGCCACGTCGATCGATTGGGTCGCGGTCGACCATTGGAACACCGAGCATCCCCATATCCACGTCCTGGCGCGCGGGCGGGCAGAGGACGGCGGCGACCTCGTCGTCAGCCCCGACTATATCAGCCGCGGCCTTCGCGCCCGCGCCGAGCAGCTCGTCACCCTGGAGCTTGGTCCCCGCAACGAGCTGGAGATTCACCGCACTTTGGCGAGGCAGGTCGACGCTGATCGCTGGACGCCGCTCGATCAAGCTCTCGCGCGCGAGGCCGCCCGCAATGATGGGGGTGTCGACCTGAGACCGGTCGGCGACCGGGTTCTGGATGCCGAGCGAACCATGCTCGTCGCCCGCGCACGTAAGTTGGAGAAGCTCGGCCTCGCGGCGCCGGCTGGCCCCGGACAATGGGTGATGGCTGAGAATTCCGAGAGCGTCCTTCGCGCGCTCGGCGAACGCGGCGACATTATCAAGCGCATCCATCGCGGCTTGAGTGAGCGCGGTCTTGATCGCGCCACGGCTGAATTCGTGCTCGACGCAGAGACGCGCGGCGATCCGATCATCGGCCGGCTTCTCGCTCGCGGCCTCGACGATGAACTGAAGGGTTCGGCTTTCGCGATCATCGACGGCGTGGACGGCCGCGCCCATCATGCGCGGTTTGCTGATGTGGATGCGACCAGCGACGCCGCTCCAGGCGCCATCGTCGAGGCGAGGCGTCTCCCATCGCGCGACGGCGGATCGTCGCGCCTCGTCCTCGCCGTGCGCTCCGACCTCGCGCTCGCCGAGCAAGTTCACGCGCCCGGCGCGACATGGCTCGATCGGCGCCTAGTCGCCAAGGAAACGATGCCGTTGTCCGAGAACGGCTTTGGTCGCGACGTGCGTGATGCGCTGGAGGCTCGCACAGAGCATCTCGTCTCGGAAGGACTCGCGCGCCGACAAGGCCAGCGCGTCGTCTTCGCCCGCGACTTGCTCGATACGTTGCGGAACCGGGAGCTCGATGCAGTCGGCGTGCGCATCGCCGCCGAAACCGGCCTCCCGCGCCACGCCGTCGCTGAAGGAGAAACCGTCGCCGGCGTCTACCGCAATCGCCTGACGCTCGCATCCGGCCGCTTCGCGATGATCGACGACGGGCTCGGTTTCCAGCTCGTGCCCTGGTCGCCGTCGCTGGAAAAAGAAATCGGCAAGCTGGTTTCGGGCGTCATGTCGCCGGGCGGCGGAGTGGATTGGAGCTTCGGACGGAGGCGAGGGATCGCAATGTAACGTCAGCTTCCGACGGCTTTTGCGCTCACTCTGCGGCGGGCAAAATGATTCGGGTGGCGGTCAATGTTTTCACCGCATGGATAAGGATGAAAACCTGATGTCCGGTCGAGAAAGATTCGGCGACACATTCATGTCGATCACCATTGCGATCAGTGAGCGCGATGGAGCGTTTGCCGGATGACCTTCGGCGTCCGAGCGGGATGAATGCGCCTAGATCGTCGTCGGGCGTGTAGACATCTTTCCACCGATACTGGTCAAATAACTCTGTGAATTTTTTTGACTGGATTGGGCGTCGGAGCGTGGCGCGAAATCCGTCACCCTCGATGAACTCAGGCATATTCAGAACCACTACGGCGCACGCGCGATGGCTTTTCGAGACGTATTGGCGGATCGCAGCATAGTTTGACGCATGAAAGCGCTTGGCCAAATTGATGGGCGTCCAAATCTCAAAGGCCTCACCCTCGGCTAGGTCGTGGAAGGTATCGAGTTGGAACAGCACTTCCGAGGCAAAAACGTTGGCCTCGCGATCGAAGAGTTCTGCAGTCGCGGCGTCAAGCGCTTTTTCGCAATCCTCGACAACAGCATACATAGGCCTTTGCCAAGGCAAGAACCCGTGACCGGCTTCATGCAAGCCCACAAACCGCTTTTTTACAGCCATTAAAGATTGACTCAAAAAGACCAAACCCTCGGACGCGTGGAAGAGCCCCAAGACCTTGCTGAGAGCTTGTTTGACGGCTTGGCCAGCCTCACCTGCCTTTGCGCGAAGCTTCGCAATAAAACCTGGATTGAGAACGTCTTCTTTGACTTCCTCGACACGGGCGACCGCCATGATTTGGTCGATCGGTGTTGGGAAGACGCCGAGCGCGCCCGCTTCGCGCAGCGCACGCTCGGCCTCTTTGCGGACCCGGGCCAACTGGCCAGGCGTTAAACTCGAATCGTCTGGCCGTCGCATCGATCACCTGCGTTTGGAGCGAATGTAGTTGAGGTACTCGAGCAGCTCATTTTCTTCGCCGGCAGTGAGGTTATCGATAGAGAAGGTCGCGGCTCGGCCGTGTTTTATTCCTTCTGCACGATTGGGGGTGGGCACGATGTACCCCGCTCGCTCCATCAGCGATTCATAAGCAACACCGAGAGCTGTCGATAGCGCATAGAGAATGTGCGGCGATGGCTTTGTGATCTTTCCAGTTTCAAGTTGACTGAGATACGCATTGGACACTTCCTTTCCTGTCGCATCTTCGACATCACGAAGCGACATTTGAGCATCTTGCCGGGACTTTCTTATATATTGGCCAAGGTTAATTGCCTGTGGTGTTTCCATTGCTTTGTCATCTGGCATCGATGCTCCCTTTTTGTGGTTTCCAGACATGGAGTCCGGCAGCAAAGAGCGTAATGCAACATCGCTAAGTATGTCAAGCGCGCTAAATTAGTGCTTGACGAACTTAGCGTGCGCGGTCAGATTAGCGAACGCTGGCGCTGTGCCGGCAACGCAGGAGATGACCATGGAAAATGTCCCGGAGGCTGCGCTGGATCGCGGCGCGGCCCGTCACAAGATCGAAGTGGCGGATGAAACGCTGGCGTTCCGCACAGTATGGATCGAAGACCTTACGCCCACCGGCTTTCAGCTCTCCGCAGCTGCGGGATTTAAGCCCGCGCAGCAGGCGACAGTTCTTCACATCCTTCACGACGGTGAGCTGGAGGACGTCCGACCCAGCGAAACGGTAGATCTACGCAATAGCGAGGGGCGCTTCGTGATCGTCGAGAGCGATCGCAGCTATCGTCTGACGATCGACGGCGAGCGCTTCGACTGGCCATGTCGAATCGTATCGGGCGGACTGCTTCGGAAGCTTGGACGGGTGACGCCCGACGAGAAAGCGATTTATCTCGAACGCTCCGACGAACCGGACCGCTTGATCGGCAATCACGATCTGGTGAACCTCGACGCGCCGGGAGTTGAATCCTTCGTCAGCCGCAAGCTCGTTTGGAAGCTGAATGTCCAGGGCGTGATCCTCGACGTGGCAACACCAACGATTGTGGTCGGGGACGCACTCACGCGGGCCGGCTTTGACCCCGATCAGGGCTGGCACATATTTCTGAAGATCGAGGGCGAACCTAAGCGCGCGGTTGGTCTGACGGATACAATCGACTTGCGCACCCGGGGCATCGAGAAGCTCCGGCTGACGCCCAAGGAAGTCAACAATGGCGAAGCGCCTTCGGCTCCACGCCGTGACTTTGCGCTCCTCGAGATTGACGAAACACATCTCGACGTTCTCGGCTTTCGCTGGGAGACAGTGATGGATGCGGGCCGCCGATGGCTCCTCATTCACCGATTCCCTGTTCCTGTCGGCTTCACGACGACGTGGACGCAGCTTGCGCTAGAGATCCCGCCTACTTATCCCGGGGCGCAGATCGATATGTTCTATACCAATCCGCCGCTGAGGCTCGCGTCGGGTCGTGTCATCGACTGCACCCATATCCCTGCGACAATTTTCAGCGTGCCGTTCAATGGCTGGTCGCGTCATCGCGGCCCGGAGTCGCCGTGGAACCCCACAACTGACAATGTCGTGACGCATCTCGCGCTCGTCGAATCAGCCCTGGCAAAAGAGGTTGGCGAGTGATCCCGGAGACGACGCTAGCCCTCAGCTGCGTCCTGCACGAACGCATCCAGTCCCATCTCTTCCCCGGAGATGGGCTCGAAGCAGCTGCGATCTTGCTGTGCGCAAGAACGCCGGGACCGAGGCTGCGCTTGCTCGTGCGAGATGTCGTTCTCATTCCGCATGAAGCCTGCCAGCGTAGGGAACGAGACGGGATCAATTGGCCGGGCGCGTATATCGAAGAAGCGATAGATCATGGCGATTCAGAGCGCCTCGCATTGGTTCTGATCCATTCACACCCGGGTGGGCTATTCGCCTTCTCGGAATTGGATGACGAAAGCGATCAGAACGTGTTGCCCGGCGTGTTCAACGCATTTGGCGATCTGCACGGCTCGGCGATCATGATTCCGAGCGGGGCAATCATGGCCCGCATTTACGAGGCGGATCTCATTGCGAAACCAGTGGATCTCGTGACGGTCGCCAGTCATGATTTGAGCTACTGGTGGGAGGTCGACGCCAGATTGACCGGCTCATCACGCCGGCCGGTCGCATTCACCAGCGGCATGGTTGACGAACTCGGTCGCTTGTCCGCAGCGGTAGTCGGTGTATCGGGCACGGGCTCGGTTGTTGCCGAGCAACTCTGTCGTCTCGGTTTCGGGCACATCAAGCTGATCGACTTCGATCGCATCGAACATCGCAATCTCAATCGCATCTTGAATTCCAAACTCAGCGATGTCGACGTCCGCCGGCTCAAGGTGGAGATGTTTACGGACGCGGTAGCCGGCTATAGGGGTGATGGAGTCGCCGAGGCTGTGCCGGCCTCGGTGCTGACGCGCGAGGCGGTGCTCGCGGCGAGCCAAAGCGACGTGCTTTTCTGCTGCGTCGACACCCTCGAAGCTCGACAGATTGCGGACCTTCTTGCCGCGGCGTTCCTCATTCCACTTCTCGATGTCGGCGTCGTAATTCCCACCCGTAAAGGAGACGAGGGCGCCGCCATCGCCGACGTGTGCGGCCGTATCGACTATGTGCAGCCGGGGCGATCCTCGCTTCAAGATCGAGGGGTTTATACGCCAGAAAGCCTGCGAGCTGAGTATCTCCAGCGGGCGGCGCCGGAAGCGCATCGGCAGGAGCGCGAAGCGGGGTATATTAAAGGGCTGATCGAAGAAGCGCCGGCGGTCATCACCTTGAACATGCGTGCGGCCGCAGCGTGTGTGAATGAGTTCATCGCTCGCGCCTACCCATTTCGGCTTGAGCCGAATCATCTTTACGCCCGCACCGAATTCAGCCTCGCGGCGTGCGAGGAGGAGTACGTAGCGGAGGAGGCCTTCGTTCCGTCGGCGAATCCGATTCTGGGACGCGGCGCGCTTGAACCACTCCTTGGACTACCTGTTCTCAGGCCGGCACGAGTTGGAGCTTCACGATGAGCATTGCAATTTGGTGGCGAAATATTTGGGCGCGTATTGCGCCGCCTCGACATCTGCGAGTCGTGGAGGGCGACAGCTTGCCCAAAAAGTTGCCACGACGCGATCTGGTGCTCGCACGCGACGGCGACGAAGATTGGTGCATCGGGATGCGTTGTCCCTGCGGATGTGGTCGAACCATTGAGCTTCTAGTAATCCCTGAAGCGGCCCCGCGCTGGGATTTCAGCGTTGACCACAAGGGCCGGCCGAGCCTCTCACCGTCGGTGTGGCTTCAAAAAGGCTGCCACTCTCATTTTTGGTTGAAGAATGGACGTGTCGAATGGTGCGACTGAATGCTGCTAGCGAGCCGTCTCAGTCACCACGTCTCGCCAACATCAGTAGCGTATAGTTCTCTCGGACGACGGCGCCGCTACGAAAAATCCGTTTTACATGCACCCGCGCGTCCGCATCCACATTTACCCAGTCCCGATTGAATTGCGTGAGTTGATCAGTTGTTAGAGCCCGATCAACTTTGCCGCGTATCGTTCCGCGATCAGGGCCGGCTCGGAATTCGAACTGATGCGCGTCGGGGAGCACGCCTGCGAGCTGACCTTGTAAGGTCTCATCCGTATCCTCGACCGTCGTCGACGTGGCGCGTTCGGCGGCGCGTGCGACCGCTTCGGCTCCGAAGCTTCGATCAGTTTCGCCCGCGACGAGGCGAAGCGTCGCGCCGCTCTGGCGCATGAGGTCAAAGAACTCGCGCGCTGTCCCCAGCACTCTTTGATCGATGGTCTCGACGGCCGAGCGGAACTGCTCTTCGTCGGGCTCTCCAAACGCGTCAAGAAGTTTGGTCGCTTCGTCGACGGCAACCTTGAGAGGGGTTTCCATCAATTGCTGCTGCGGTCGAACCTCCTCCATCAGGAAGCCGAACGAGCCGCGCACGATGTTCGTGATGTGCAGCGTCGATGCGCCCTTGTTGGGAACGATCCCGCGTTGACCAAGGCCGCCGGCCTCGTGCGCTAGAACCTTTGCGACAATGTCTTGAAACTTGGTGACAGCTGCGCCCGCGAATTCGCTTTCTATTCCACGCGCGCCGATGACGGGGCGACCACCAAAGAATAGGGCGGCCGAGGCAGTCGGCTCATCTTTGGCTGGGTCCAGTTGGGCAATCGTCTGCTGAAGTTCCTCAAGGCGCGCTTCGAGCCCTAGGCGCGCCATCACATCCTCATCGCCCAGTTGCTCTAACAGACCCGATACGGCGGCTATATCCGCGTGGACGAAGTCGCGCTCGAGCTTACGCAGGGTGCTCATGGGTTGGCTCCTCCAGCGGCGCTTGTCAGGATCGGGTTAGGACCCAGCGCAGCAAGCGCGGCCATATCATCTGAGGTGTCCTCAAGTCTGACCTGGAGCATTCCCTTCCAGAGATCGTCGCCGCGCCGATGCGAGAACAGTCCGAGCCAGTAACGCGTTACATTCACAAGGGTCTCACTTGTCCCATCTAGATCGGCAGCGAAAAAGTCGAGATGAAATGTCGCTCTGACGTGATGCCGAGCAAAAAGGTTCAGGTTGGCTCGCATCAGCCCCGCCAACTCGTTCCGGTCATTTATACCCGCTGGCCTGTAAAGGAATGTCACGACATCGAGATCTTGCGGATCTTTGTTCTCGACAAAACTCCCGTCGAGCCATTGAAATCCTCGATCGAAACCAATGCTGCGCAAGGCGGCGCGATGACTGAGCCATCCGCGAAGGATCGCCCTTCGCTGGTCTGTTAATCCGAAAGAAGCCACAACCTCAAGCGCAGAGACAGTGTAGGGCGACATGTCTTCGGCCGCGCCGCCAGGACCATCTGGTCCGACATAGGGCGGCAGAACGCCGTCGATCGTGAATGTCGGAATGGGCATCAATATGGCCTATTGGCGCAGCGAACTCGATTCTGCCCACGATCTGCGAGCAATTCGCATAATATCTACCAAAACGAAGATAATCGAGTGTTACGGGAGGGTCGCGCGCAATTTGACACCGACCAGGAACGCAGCGCTCCGAAACCCACAACACGGTCATGTCTGGTTTTTCTACGCCACGGCACGATATATTTCGACGGGTGGCGTACCCCCCTTGCGGGCTTTGCCGCAAGCCTCAAAAGCTGGCGCCCATGTCCGCCAGCCGCATCCTGTGGGGTCAGATCCTCGTCGTCTTCACGATCGTGCTCGCGACCACATGGGGCGCGACACAGTGGACCGCGTGGCGGTTGGCGTTCCAGCCGGAGTTGGGTCCGACATGGTTCCTTCTCGGCTCCTGGCCGATCTATCCCCCGCCTGCATTCTTCTGGTGGTGGTATCATTTCGACGCCTATGCGCCGGGCATCTTCGTCGAAGGCGCCGTCATCGCCGCTTCGGGTGGGTTCGCCTCGATCGCCGTCGCCATCGCGATGTCGGTGCATCGCGCGCGTGAAGCCAAGAATGTCGTCACCTATGGCTCGGCGCGCTGGGCGACCCCAGACGAGGTGCTCGCCGCGAATCTGCTCGGTCCCGACGGGGTCGTGCTTGGGCGATTCCAAGATGACTATCTCCGCCATGATGGCCCGGAGCATGTCCTATGTTTCGCGCCGACTCGGTCCGGCAAGGGCGTCGGCCTTGTCGTGCCGACGCTGCTCACCTGGCCGGGATCGGCCATCGTTCACGACATCAAGGGCGAGAACTGGAGCCTGACGGCCGGCTGGCGAGCGCGTTTCGGGCGCGTGCTGCTGTTCGATCCGACCAACGAGAATTCATGCCCCTACAATCCGTTGCTGGAAGTTCGGCGTGGAGCGGCCGAGGTGCGAGATGTTCAAAACGTCGCCGATATTCTCGTCGACCCCGAAGGAGCGCTGGAACGACGCAATCACTGGGAGAAGACCAGCCATTCTCTTCTTGTCGGCACGATCCTGCATGTTCTCTATGCGGAGGCCGACAAGACGCTTGCGGGCGTCGCCAACTTTTTGTCCGACCCTAAGCGGCCGATCGAAACAACGCTGCGCGCCATGATGACGACCGCGCATCTTGGCGACGCCGGCCCGCATCCCGTCGTGGCCTCCACTGCTCGGGAGCTCTTGAACAAATCCGAAAACGAGCGCTCCGGCGTGCTCTCCACCGCCATGTCATTCCTAGGCCTTTACCGCGATCCAGTCGTGGCGCAGGTGACGCGCCGTTGCGATTGGCGGATCGACGATCTGGTGTCGGCGAAGAAGCCGGCGACGCTCTATCTCGTCGTGCCGCCCTCGGACATTTCTCGCACCAAGCCGCTGGTGCGTTTGGTGCTCAACCAGATCGGTCGCCGCCTGACAGAGGAGTTGGATGCAAAGTCGCGGCGCCATCGCCTGCTCTTGATGCTCGACGAATTCCCAGCGCTCGGGCGACTGGACTTTTTCGAGTCGGCCCTCGCCTTCATGGCCGGCTATGGGCTGAAAAGTTTTCTCATCGCCCAGTCGCTCAATCAAATTGAGAAAGCCTATGGGCCAAACAACGCCATCCTCGACAATTGCCATGTGCGGGTTTCCTTCGCCACCAATGACGAACGCACAGCTAAGCGCGTGTCGGACGCGCTCGGCACCGCGACAGAGATACGTGATGCTCGCAACTATGCCGGCCATCGGCTGTCGCCATGGCTTGGACATCTCATGGTCTCGCGCCAAGAGACGGCGCGACCGCTGCTCACGCCGGGCGAAGTCATGCAACTTCCGCCCTCGGATGAATTGGTGCTCGTTTCTGGACTCGCGCCAATCCGCGGGAAGAAAGCGCGCTATTTCGAGGATCGGCGACTGACGAAACGAATCCTTCCGCCGCCAGATCTCGACCAAGCCGAACGGGTTGCCCTGACGGGTGCCGGGGCGGCGCGGGACGGCAAGGACGGCTGGAGCGGTCTGGCGACGCCAGCCAAAATCCGGGCTCATGCGCAACCTGCCAGCTCGAAAGAATCGAATGACGAGGATCCCGCCAATGGCGGAATTCGCCGGGAGCCCGAGATTCCAGAACATGAAGCCATAGCGCCGGAGATCACGCCGTCGACGCTCTCACCGGACGATACGCTCCCCGAGGAACCCGACGACGAGGAGGCGATCCGCGCCCGCGCACTTCGGAGCCGCACCCGGTCGGTCACCCGCCAGGCCGCAATGGATCCCGACGATGGAATAGCCCTGTGAGTCGCCAATGCCGGTAAAACAGCGCCTTTCCGTCTATCTCAACGCCGATATGATGGCGCGGCTCGAAAAACTTGCTGATAAGGAACGCGCCGCCAAATCGGCAATCGCGGAAGCGGCGATCATGTCGTTTCTGACTGCCGACGACTCGGATCGGTGGGAAGCAGCAGTAACGCGCCGAATGGATCGACTCACACGCTCTGTCGATCGCATGGAACGCGACCTTGAATTTTCGGTCGAGGCCTTGGCGCTCTATATTCGCGCCTGGCTTACTGCGACGCCGCCGCTGCCGGACGATGCGCAGGCGGCCGCCCAGGCGAAAGGACGCGAACGCTACGAAAGCTTCATCGAGGCGCTAGGACGGAGGCTGTCTAAAGGGCAGCGGCTATCGCGGGAGGTGTCGGAGGAGTTGCTCCAGTCCGACGCTGCCATCTCCAATATAACCGAACCATAGTCGAATATGCGCCAGGAGTTGACATTCAACCCAAATGCGCTCGACCCGAGTCCAATCATTGCTCCGTAGCTGCGAGCAGCACGCAGATATCGTCCCTTGGCGTTAAGATGGTGGTGCGCATCTTGGCGCGGGTAACGCTGACCCGGAAATTTTGGCGGGCCTGCGACATCAAACCCGTGCGTTGGTTCGATGTGACAATGCGGTCGGGATTAGCGACGATCTCACGTCTTACACGCTTCGGCCAACCTTCGAAGATGATGACCTCATCGAACTGCTTCCCCTTAGCCTTATGCATGTTCATCACGACGACGCCGGATTCTGGCTTGAGCGCTGTCGAAAAATGCTCTTGCACGAACGACTGGCGGGTGATGGATAAGGCGTTCCGATAGCCTCCGAAATCGCGCCAATTCTGGGCTAGGCCCTGCCGTAGCTGTGTGCCCCGCTCCAAAAGTCGGACGTTGCGAACCTCCTTAGCGACATCTTGGAGCCGCGAGCAGCCCCCGTCCTGTAGGATGGATCGCACTGCGCGCCAATCCTTGTCGGGATCGCCAGTCAAGCCGACAGCTATGGCCCGGCTATATACCTCACGGGAAGCATTCAACACGCTGTTGCCCGGAACTGGTCTTCCAGATGCCTCACACCCCTTCCATTTCAGCAAGGCTGAACGGAAGCGCGTTGCCTCATTCATGTCTCCCTTGGTGGGCGTGTTCCCGCCTCGTCCGTGAAAATAACTGCACAACAGCTCGACGAACTCATCAAAATGCCTCCTGATTACGCCTGAAAGTCAGCCAGTTTGAGCAGTCGATAAGGCATGGGCAAAGTTCTGATCGCGACGAAGCCGAGACGCGGGATCATTTCGCTGAGGTCGTATCGACGGTTGAATCGATATTCGAACTCGGCGAGATA
>NZ_JBPFEA010000038.1:0-18468 GCF_051061285.1 Methylocystis sp. | reverse complement strand
GAAGAAGCTCGGCACGACGCTGATCTACTTCGTGCCGCGCGACAATATCGTGCAGCACGCGGAGCTGCGCCGGATGACGGTGCTGGAATAAGCGCCGGAGTCGCAGCAGGCGAATCATTACCGCAATCTGGCGGTGAAGATTAACGCCAACCAGGGCAAGGGCATCATCCCGACGCCAATCACGATGGACGAGCTCGAAGACATGCTGATGGAGCACGGCATCATGAAGGCGGTCGATGAGAGCCAGATCGGCAAGACCGCGGCCGAACTCCAGGCGATCGCCTAACCCGTCAACGCATGAGCGTCGGCCTCCCGCAATGCGGGAGGTCGACGTTATGTTGTCAGCGGAGCGTGACGTGATGGTGCACGCATTCCCGAATATCGACAGCAGCGGCTTCGCATCCGCGGCGACGGAGAGCGGGCGAAGCGTTACTGATGCTGCGCGCGTGTATCGCGACCTGACCGGAGTTTTGCCCGAAGCGGCGAACATCGATGACGATGCGAATTTCGACCGCCACGTTCTGGCGTCGATCCTCGCCTTGGCGTCGAGCGAGGGCGGAAGTCTCGCGGCGCAAGCCGGTCTGACGGACACTGAACTCGGCGATCTTTTTTCTCACTGCTTTTCCGCGCGAGGCATCGAATCCTGCGGCGACCACCAGGCGAGTGTCGTGGACGCCGACGAAATCAAAATGGTGCGGGAGATTCTTCTTGAGAATCGTTCCAGCGAAAGCGAATTCGGCCGCTGGCTCGCCGCCATGATCGCGCGCCGCGCCATGGAGCCCAATCATCTGTGGGAGGACCTCGGGCTTCGTGACAGATCCGAATTGACGCGGCTGATCGCGCGCCATTTCGCGCCGCTCGCCCGACGCAACGACAAGAACATGCGCTGGAAGCGGTTCATCTACCGCATGATGTGCGAGAACGACGGTTTCGTCATGTGCAGCACGCCCGTGTGCTCGAACTGCGCGGATTACGCGCTCTGCTATGGCGCGGAAACCGGGACGAGCCGCGTCGCGTCGGCGGCGCAATCGCCCGCGACGCCTGCCGGACAGACAGTGTAAGTTCATTCGAACAACTTTTGTCGAGTTTTCGACAATCTCATAATTTGCTGGTCGGACTGGCGGTTTTTGCCCGCGTTGGCGATGGCATGTCGATTGCTTGATACAGGCACAGGCAAGTTCATCTCGGAGGCTCCAGTATGATCACGGTCTCGCAGGCAGCCGTCGCCGCGGTAAAGGATGCGATGGCGCGGGCCTCTCAACGAGAGGGTGGTCTGCGCATTCTGGTCAAGGAAGGCGGCTGCGCCGGCTACGAGTATGTCGTCGATCTTGATCCGCAGCAGAAAAACGACGACATCGTCGTGGAGGCGGACGGCATACGCGTGCTGATCGATCCGGCCTCGCGTCCGCGCCTTGAAGGCATGACGCTCGGCTTTCGCCAGGATCTCGCCGGCTCCGGATTCACCTTCGAGAATCCCAACGCAAGCTCGACCTGCGGCTGTCAAAAATCCTTCAACTGAAGGAGCGCCCGGATGCGCGAAGCGTTTTTGCGGTTGTTCCTCGGTTGCATAGAAGCGGGCGCCTCGAGCGTTCGTATGAGTCGATGACGACATATGTGCCCCGAAAGAGTTGGCTCCCTCCCGTCGCTTCGCCGACGCGGAGAGCGCTGGATGTGGTGTTGAACGACACCACGCTTCGGGACGGCGAACAGGCCCCGGGCGTCGCTTTCACCTGCGAAGAAAAGCTCGAAATCGCACGCGCCCTGGCGCGCGCCGGCGTTACCGAACTCGAAGCCGGAACGCCGGCGATGGGCGGCGTGGAGATCGCGATGATCCGAGCGATCGTCGACGCCCAATTGCCGTTGCGCGCGATCGCCTGGTGCCGGATGCGCGTCGAGGACGTCGACGCGGCGCTGGCGTCGGGCGTCTCCATGGTCAATCTCTCCGTGCCCGTCTCCGAGACGCAGATACGTGCGAAATTACGCGGCGGGCGCGCCCAGGCGCTGGAGATGACGCGGCGCGTCGTCGCTTACGCGCGGGACAAGGGCCTCGACGTCGCGGTCGGCGGCGAAGATTCGTCGCGCGCCGAACCTGAATTCCTGATGGAGACGATGGCCGTCGCGCAAGCCGCCGGCGCCCGTCGGTTCCGGGTCGCCGACACGTTGAGCGTGCTCGATCCTTTCGCCGCTTTTGATCTGATCGCTAAACTGCGCGCGCAGAGCGACCTCGAGATCGAAATCCACTGTCATGACGATCTCGGCCTCGCCACCGCCAATACCCTGGCGGGCATCAAGGCAGGCGCGACGCATGCGTCGGTCACCGTGATCGGGCTCGGCGAGCGCGCCGGCAATGCGCCGCTCGAGGAAGTCGCCGTAGCGGCGCGTCAGTTGCACAAATATGAAACCGGCATTGTGCTCACCGAATTGCGCAATGTCGCGGCGCTCGTCTCCGCCGCGGCGCGACGGCCGATCCCGCTGAACAAGTCCATCGTCGGCGAGCATGTCTTCACACATGAATCCGGCATTCACGTCGATGGGCTGCTCAAGGACCCGCGCACCTATGAAGCCTTCGATCCGAGCATGCTCGGCCGCGCGCATGAGATTGTGATCGGCAAGCACTCCGGCTCGGCGGCCGTCACCGCGATACTGCGGCAATTGGATTTAGCGGTCAGCGTTGAGGAACTCGGCGAGATCGTCTCCTGCGTGCGCGCCCATGCGCTTGATCACAAGGGGCCGGTCAGCGGCGAGGCCTTGACCTCGATCTGGCGCAGCGTCTGCGCGAGCACTCACGCGAGAGGCATGTGAGCGTCATGCTCGAACGAGCCGCAACGATGACGAACCAGGCAGCGCAGACCAAGGCGGCGACCTCGGCGCCCGAGCCGACGCGCTTGCAACTGATCCGCGAGGACCTGGCGTGCGTGGCGACGCGCGATCCCGCCGCCCGCGGACGCTTCGAGACGCTGCTCACCTATCCCGGACTGCACGCCGTCATCTGGCATCGCCTCGCCAATTGGCTGTGGACCAACGATCATCGCTTCTGGGCGCGTCTCCTCTCCTGGTTCGCGCGCTTTCTGACCAATGTCGACATCCATCCCGGTGCAACGATTGGCCGACGCTTTTTCATCGATCATGGCGCGGGCGTCGTCATCGGCGAGACGGCGGTCGTCGGCGACGACGTGACGCTCTATCACGGCGTGACGCTCGGCGGCGTCTCCTGGTCGCCGGGCAAGCGCCATCCGACGCTGGAAGACGAAGTGATCGTCGGCGCCGGCGCAAAGATTCTCGGTCCCATCACGATCGGCCGCAATGCGCGCGTCGGCGCCAATTCCGTCGTGATCGAAAGTGTGATGCGCGACGCGACGGTGGTCGGAATTCCGGCGAAAATCGTGCATCGCGACATCGGCCGCTGCACGTTCGATGGCCGCATCAACCTCAATCACCATCTGATGCCGGACCCGGTCGGCGAGGCATTCTCGGTCCTGCTCGATCGCGTCGAGTTTTTGGAGACGCGGGTGTCGCATCTGCAGAGGCGTCTGCGGGAGCGCGAACGGACGGTCAGGGCGCCCGATGGCGCCGCGCCAAAGGCGGAGCCGGCGGAAGTCATATGAAGGAGACCAAAATGTCGGAGCCCTCCATTCTGGAGCAACTGAAAAAGGCGTCCTGCGCCGAAGAGTTCTTTGCGCTGCTCGGCGTCGACTACGATCCGAAAGTGGTCAATGTCGCGCGCCTCCATATTCTGCGGCGCATGGGGCAATATCTTTTCAGCGAGGATCTATGCGAGCTGGACGACGCGACGGTGACCCAGCGCTGCAAGGACTTTTTGGAGCGCGCCTACCAGGACTTCCTGACCTCGACGCCGATCGACGAGCGCCTGTTCAAAGTCCATAAGGACGCCGTCAAGCCGGCGGCGCCGCCGTCATTGGTGCAGCTCAACATTCTGAAGTGAACGCTTAGCAAATACACGGGGACAACTCGAATGCATATCGTCGTCTGCATGAAGCAAGTGCCCGACTCGGCGCAGATCCGCGTTCACCCGGTGACCAACACGATCATGCGCCAGGGCGTTCCGACGATCATCAACCCATATGATCTCTTCGCCATCGAAGAAGCGTTGCGGCTGCGCCAAAAATTCGGTGGCGCGGTCACCATTCTCACCATGGGCCCGCCTTCGGCCGAGGATAGTCTGCGCAAGGCGCTGACCTTTGGCGCCGATCGCGCTGTGCTCTTGACCGACCGCTTTTTCGCGGGCGCCGACACGCTGGCGACCACATATGCGCTGGCGACGGCGATTCGCAAGATCGGCGTGGAGTTTGGCCCGCCGAACATCGTCTTCACCGGCAAGCAGACGATCGACGGCGACACGGCGCAGGTGGGACCGGGCGTCGCCAAGCGACTGGGCCTGATGCAACTCACTTATGTCTCGCATATCGACGACGTCGACCTTGAGGCAGGAACGATCGACGTCGAGCGGCGCAGCGAAGGCGGCGTTCAGAAACTGCGCAGTAAAATGCCTTGCCTGATCTCTGTCCTCGAAGGCGTCAATGAGATGCGCATTGGTTCGCTGAGCGACGCGTTGACGGCGGCGCGCGCGACGATCATCAAATGGAGCGCGCAGGACGCCGGCGTGGAGGACATCACCAAATGCGGACTGCGTGGCTCGCCGACGATCGTCAAGCGCGTCTTTGCGCCGAAGCCGCGTGCGGAAAAAGCCGAATTCATCGAACTCGGCGACAAGCCGGGGGACGCCTTCGTCGATGAATTGTTCAAGCGCCGGCCGAAACTCGAAGCCGAGCTCGGGCAATTGACGCGCGGCTATTGATCTTGAAACAGGAGCGCGACACATGAACGATAAGGCAAAGGCTCCTGCTCCGGCGGGGCGCGCGGCGGCGAAAAAAGAGCTGCCCGAACATCTCAAAGCCTACAAACACGTCTGGGTCTTTATCGAGCAAGAGCGTGGACAAGCGCATCCCGTGTCCTGGGAGTTGATGGGCGCGGGACGGATTCTCGCCGATAAGCTCGGCGTCAATCTCGCCGCGGTCGTCGTCGGCGCGCGCAACGAGGCGACGCAGGCGGTCGTGCGGGAAAGCTTCAACTACGGCGCAGACCTTGCCTATCTTGTCGCGGACGACATCCTCACGGATTACCGCAACGAGAGCTACACCAAGGCGATGACTGATCTCGTCAACGCCTATCAGCCGGAAATCCTGCTGCTGGGCGCGACGATCTTGGGGCGCGATCTTGCCGGCTCGGTGGCGACGACGCTGCTGACCGGTCTCACCGCCGATTGTACGGAACTCGACGTCGATGCGGAAGGTTCGCTCGCCGCGACGCGTCCGACGTTCGGCGGCTCGCTGCTCTGCACGATCTTCACGCTCAACTATCGCCCGCAGATGGCGACCGTGCGCCCGCGCGTGATGCCGATGCCGGAGCGCGTCGAAAAGCCGATCGGCCGCGTGATCGAACATCCACTCGGTCTGGTGGAAGATGACATTGTCACCAAAGTGTTGTCCTTTCTGCCGGACCGCGATTCGACAAAATCCAATTTGGCGTTCGCCGACGTGGTCGTGGCGGGCGGCCTCGGCCTCGGCTCTCCGGAAAATTTCCAACTGATCCGTCAGCTGGCGAGCGCGATCGGCGCGGAATTCGGCTGTTCGCGCCCGCTGGTGCAAAAGGGATGGGTCAGCTCTGACCGGCAGATCGGCCAGACCGGTAAGACGATCCGGCCCAAGCTTTATATCGCCGCGGGCATTTCCGGCGCGATCCAGCATCGCGTCGGCGTCGAGGGCGCGGATTACATTGTCGCGATCAACACCGACAAGAATGCGCCAATCTTCGATTTCGCCCATGTTGGAATCGTCACCGACGCGGTACGGCTTTTGCCTGCCCTCACGGAAGCGTTCTCGAAACGATTGTCTCCGCATCAGCGCGACCGTCTAGCGAGCTAGGGGAGATAGGCATGATCGAAGAAAGATTCGACGCGATCGTAGTTGGCGCCGGCATGGCCGGCAACGCCGCCGCCCTGACGCTGGCGCGCAAGGGCCTCAAAGTTCTGCAGTTGGAGCGCGGCGAATATTCCGGCTCCAAGAATGTGCAGGGCGCGATCCTCTATTCCGACATGCTCGAGAAGCTTGTCCCGGATTTCCGCGAGGACGCGCCGCTGGAGCGCCATCTCGTCGAGCAGCGCTTTTGGATGATGGACGACAACTCCCATACGGGACTCCATTACCGCTCCGACGAATTCAACGAGGAGCGTCCCAACCGCTACACCATCATCCGCGCGCAATTCGACAAATGGTTCTCCAAGAAGGTTCAGGAGGCCGGCGCGGTCGTGCTGTGCGAAACCACCGTCTTGGAGCTGTTGCAGGACGCCTATGGAAAAGTCATCGGCGTGCGCACGGACCGCAAGAACGGACAGGTCGGCGCCGACGTCGTCGTGCTGGCGGAAGGCGTGAGCGGGCTGCTCGGCACAAGAGCCGGTCTGCGCAAGACGCCTGACAAGAGCAATGTCGCTCTCGCGGTGAAGGAAATGCACTTCCTGCCGCAGGAAACTCTCGAAGCGCGCTTCAATCTGCGCGGCGACGAAGGCGCCGTCATCGAGGCGGTCGGCACCATCTCGCAAGGCATGACTGGGATGGGTTTCATATACACAAATAAGGAATCCATCTCGCTTGGCATCGGCTGTCTCGTCGCGGACTTCGAGAAGACAGGACAGACGCCGTACGGACTGCTGGAAAAGTTCAAGCAGCATCCATCGGTGGCGGCGCTCATCGCAGGCTCGGAAGTCAAGGAATACGCCGCGCATCTGATCCCTGAAGGCGGCTTCAAGGCGATCCCGCAGCTCTATGGCGATGGCTGGGTCGTGGTTGGCGACGCTGCGCAGTTGAACAACGCCATACATCGCGAAGGCTCAAATCTGGCGATGACCTCCGGACGGATCGCCGCGGAAGCGATCTTCCAGATCAAATCGCGCCGCGATCCGATGACGAAGGAGAATTTGGCGCTCTACAAGAAGATGCTCGACGAATCCTTCGTCATGAAGGATTTGAAAAAATATCGCGACATGCCGGATCTGCTTCACATTCAGGCGCAGAACTTCTTCCTGACGTATCCGCAACTCGTCTCCAAGGCGATGACGAATTTCCTGCGCGTCGACGGCACGACGAAGCGGGAAAAAGAGAAGACCACGTTCCGCTCCTTCCTCGCAGCGCGTTCGCTGACCGGACTGGTCGGCGACGCGTTTCGGCTGGCGCGCGCGTGGAGGTAGTCGGGCGATCGCTCGAGCAACGGAGAAGGACAATGAGCGCAGAAGCAGCAGTCCGGGTAGAGGACAAGCTTTACCTCAATCGCTATCTCGTCGACGCCGGCCGCGCCCACATCAAGGTGCGTCCGCACACCACGCCCTCGCCGCAACTGCTCAGCCTGCTGAACGTCTGTCCGGCGCACTGCTATGAAATGAACTCGGCCGGTCAAGTCGAGATCACGACGGACGGTTGCGTCGAATGCGGCACGTGCCGGATCATCGCCGAGCCGAGCGGCGACATCGAATGGAACTATCCGCGCGGCGGCTACGGCGTGCTGTTCAAATTCGGCTAAGATTGATCGACGCCGATCAGAGGCGCAAGGCGAGCCGGGAATGAAATTCTACATGACGCCCGGATCCTGCTCCACGGGCATACACATCCTGCTGGAAGAGATCGGGCTGGTCTTCGAGGCCTATATCGTCAATCTCGTTAAGGGCGATCACCTCAAGCCGGATTATTTGGCGATCAACCCGAATGGGACGATTCCGACTCTGCTGCGCGACGACGGCGTCGCGCTGACGGATTTTCACTCGATCGCCCTATGGCTTGCGGAGACCTATCCGCGCCGCAAGCTTCTGCCCGAGAGCGTGGATGCGCGCGAGGCGGCGTTGGCCGCCATGCATTTTTGCGTTCAGCATATCCACGGAGAAGGCTTTCGACGCGTGTTCACGCCGGAGCGCTACGCCGGGCGGGAGGCCGACGTCGAGGCGATCAAAGCCGAAGGACGCGAAATCGTCGTCTCGGCGCTGATCGCGATCGATACGGAACTTGCCGGCAAGGACTATGTCGCTGGCGGCTTTTCGGTCGCCGACGCGGCGCTGTTCTATGTGGAGTTTTGGGCCGACAAGACGGGCATGACGCTGCCGCGCAATTGCCAGGCGCATTACGCGCTTATGAAATCGCGCCCGGCCGTCCGGCAGGTGCTCGCTGAAGAGGGCTATCGCAGCTGATCCAACGCGCGCGCTTCAGCCGCCGATAGGCCGTGCGAGAGGCGCACAGTTTTGCACGCCATGCGACAGCACGGCCCGCGCCGCCGACAGAGAGCGCGCCTCAACGTTGATGGATGCGCCGCTCCGCGCTCAATGGCGCTTATCATGCGCATTATCCGGATCATTGCGCATCCAATCAGCCAGCTTTGCAAAATTTTCGCGCAGGCCTTCGCGTATGCCGACGTCTTCGATCGTTGCATCCAGCGCGCCGTTCATGCACAGCATCCAGGCGTCGCGCTCGGCCGGACCGATGCGCAAATGGCTATGCCGCATGCGCAGGCGCGGATGTCCCTTCTTGGCGGAATAGTCCTTGGGGCCGCCGAGCCATTCGGCCAGATAGACCTTCAAAATGGCGCGCGTCGGTCCAAGGTCGTCGGCGTGAACGGCGCGTATGCCGCGCGCTTCGGGTAATTCGTCCATGTTGCGGTAGAAGGTTTCGACAAGCCGGTCGACCGTGTCGAAGCCGCCGATGCGATCGAATATGGATACGGTATTGTCGATGGTGGTCGTCGTCACGGCCTCAAGCCTCAGTGATAACTTACGGTAACGGGTCGCGCCCAATGGCGTGCGTGGGCCGCCCTGGCGATCACGCGATAGGCGGCGTCCGCTATGGCGCGCCCATGTTCGTCGGTGCCCGTCCAAGTCGAGGCGCGCCCGCGCGGATCGACCTCAACGAGTTTCACATTTTGCGGCACGACAACCCCGTCGCGCGCGATGCCGCGCAGGAAGCCGTCCATCGGCGAAAGGACGCGGTGACCGTCGAGGAGTCCGAGGAGGTAATCCTTGAAGATTCGCGCGCCAACGTCGAGAGGCGTGCGCCAAACGCCGTATCGGGCGGAATAAACGAAGCGGCCGCGGCCGACGCCGCCAAGGTAGCGTGGAACATGGTCGTTGGGCCGAGTTTCGCCGGTTTCGACGAGCTCGCCGGCGTGGTCGGGATGCGTCTCGATGGCGACGTCGCAGTTCAAGCCGGCGGTGAAATGCGGGCCGAGGCCGATGGCGAGATTGGCGATCTTGCGCAGATTGGTCGTCATGCGGTTCTTTTGCATTCGCGCGTCGATCAACACGTCGGGCGTGCGGAGCGCGAGGAGATCGGTCAATTGCAGCGAGGTCACCGCGACGACGCCCGTTACGGACAAAACCCGTATGATTTCCAGCGCAGTCTCGCCGCGGTAGCCCTGAATGCCGTCGACCTCGGCGCGATCTTGGAAAAGAGCGTCGTGGAACGACATGCCACGCCGAATGACGGGCGGGTAAGGGTCGTGACTGAGCACGACGTGGTAGCCCTCCCGCGTCAGACGCGCAGCTACGGCGGAAGCAATCTCATTCGCGCCCAAAACGATCACGAAGGGCGCGCTTCGATTGGACAGAAATTCGCAGAATCGCACCTGTGTCATCGTCCCCCCGCGACTCGGCGAAAGCAAGACGCACGCCAGCGACTGAAGCGGCGCGCGTCTTCGCCGCGTCGCCGAAGGCGCTACAAAGCCACGTAAACGAATTTCCCCGCCTTAAGTTCTGGATAATTTTCACGCAAGGCGTTTGCGATTTTTGCGACGAGCGTTTTGTCGGCGGCGGCCGAGACGCCGACGAAATCAGTTCCCTGCATCCAGGTTTCGAAGAAGCAGTGCAGCGTCTCGTCGTAGTCGGACCCGGTGGGGTTGGCGGTCTTGTCGCTAAGATCGGCGACTCCCGCGGCGCTGACCTCGAGACGCCAGTCGCGGTCGTCTTCGACGGACGCCATCAGCCTGGCGAGATCGTCATTCGTCCAATCGGTCTTCAGATCCACCGCCATGCTCGCCAACCTTCCCTTGCGCGATCGCTGTCTCGCAATATACGGACCAGCGTTGCTCAGGGTTCCGCGAAGATCGGCGCGACGCCTTCGGCGTCGATATAGACGACGCCGTCTTCGATCCGCACCGGATATTCGGCGAGCGGCGTCGCATGCTCATGGGTCGGCTGGCCGCTGTTCATGTCCCACGACCAGAAATGCAGCGGACAGGTCAGCGTCGTCCCGTCGAAATCGGCGTCGGCCAAGGGAACGTTGGTGTGCGGACAGACTCCCTGAAACGCTTTTAAGACGCCGTCTTCCGGCCAGGCGAGAACGATGAGTTGCGCGTCGGCGATGACAACGCGCATTCCGCCCTCCATGAGCGTGTCTTCCTTGCAGACGCGAACAAACATGAGGGCGCTCCGTAAGGCTGGCTGCGAATTTGCATCGACGGCGAGCAAGATTCGAGCCGTGCGTGAAGGAGACGTCGCCATGCATAACAAGCGCTTGGAGGCGTTTCGCAATGATCCCGGCGGCGCCTGGACGCCCGCCGATTTTGAAATCACCGCCTCGCAATATGCGATCAAGTTCCGCAAGGTGACGGGAACGCATGTCGTGTTCACGCATCCCTCGGTGCCGAATTGCGTCGCCATCCCCATGAAGGCGAAGGTGAGAAGCGTTCACGTGAAGGCCTTCGTCGCGATGGTCGACCTCATGGATGAGTTGGACAAATGAGCGAGGCGCCCGTCTATCGAACCGAGCTGGGCCGCGGACCGCCAGAGGAGGGCGGCTATTACGTCGTGTCTTACCCTCAGATTCCCGGCTGCGTCGGGGTCGGCGGCACCGAGGCGGAGGCGGTGGAGGATGGGCGCCGCGCGCTGATCGCCGTGCTCGACGCGCTAAAGGCCGTCGACCGGCCGCCGCCCGAGGCGCGGGGAGAGAGCGCGTGAGGATGGAAAATCATGGCTCCGCCACGGCGGCGTTGCAGGAGTCCGCGGGCTGCGTCAACGCCGTGCCGGCGCTCTCCATCCCCATGGGATTCCGGCTGTTGGCGCTGCGTTGCTTTCACAATGATCCTGATCCGCCCGCCTTCGCCTGGCTCAATCAGCGTATCTTTCGCACTCCCGACCGCATGGGTCGGCACGGGCTGTTTTTTGGCGCGGCCTTTCGGCCGGAAATCATGGACTGGCTGATTGCGCGCGTCGGCCGGCCATCGTCGCGCGAGAGCGGCAAGCCGCAGCGCAATCCCGACTGGCCAAACATCTTCTGGCGTAGCGCGGAACGGGCGTGGCCCGACGATGCGCGCACCACGGAATGGTCGATCGAGGTCGCCTTCGCGAGTGAGGATGTGGCGAACGCCTTTCGCGAACGCTGGCGCGAGCGACTGTCCGGCGGATTCGATGGCTGAAACGGGCTTGGAGCGCGCTGCGAAAAAGTGGGAACCGGTTTTTCGCATAGAGCGCGCTCAAACTTTGGATATCGATCCACGTGATCTGCATTTGGGCGATTCCGCTCAAATGCAGCGTGATCTATGCGCGGCGGAAGATCATGCTGAGATTGTTGGCCGGCATTTCAATGACGGCAGGGTCCAAGAATCCGTTGCGCGAGGCGCAGTCGGCGACGGCCTCCAAGTCGCGCAGTCCGAAGGCCGGATCTTTCGTCTTCAGCCAAGCCTCGAATTCAATATTGCTCGGCGCCGTCTCGACGCCTTGGCGCCGATAGGGGCCATAAAGATAGAGCGGCGCATTGCTCGGGAGGATTCTCGCCGCGCCTTTGAACAAGCCTTCCGTCGCCGACCAGGGCGAGATGTGGATCATGTTGATGCAGAGGATCGCGTCGGCTGCGTGGAGGGTCCAATCGTCGTCGCGCGCATCGAGCGCCAATGGCGCGCGAAGATTGGCGAGACCGAGCGATAGGCGCCAGGCCGCGATGCTGCGACGCGCCGCGGCGTTGGGATCGGAAGGCCAAAAGATGAGATGCGGCAAATTTTCCGCCAAGCAAGCCGCGTGTTCGCCCGAGCCGCTGGCGATTTCGAGCACGGCGCCTTGCTGCGGCAGAAGCGGACGCAACACGTCAAGGATCGCTTCGCGATTGCGCGCGACCGAGGGCGACTGCAGCCGCGCCTCTTCCATGCTCACGTCCTAACCGCTATGCCGCATGCGCCGTGTCGAGGCCGCGGAAGATAGCGCAGCGGCGAAAGACGGCGAGGCTCGGCGGCACATTTTTCTGGTGGCAGAATTTCGCCGTGAGCTTCGCCAACCCCTTTATATCGCGGCCCGTGGCGGCGGGGAAAATCTCGACGAGGTCGTCGATGAGCGCGTCATCGACTTTGAGCGCGAATTGCTCGGTCATCACGCGCCAGATACGGCGCTTCGCGTCAGCGTCTGGCGGGTTATATTTGATCAGCGCGATGCAGCGCGAGACGATCGCCTCGTCGATGTCGTCGACGCGGTTCGTCGTCAGGAAGAGCAGACCATTGAAATATTCGAGCACGCGCAGGAAAACGCCGACGACGGCGTTCATGGCGATGTTGTCGTCGCGGCGCTTGATGTAGACGTCGGCCTCGTCGATCAGCATCACCGCTCCCCAGCGCTGGGCCCGGGTTAAAATTTCCTTCAGCGCCGTCTCCATTGTGCCGACATTGAGGCCCAATTGCCCGGAATGCACGCGGTACAAGGGACGCTGGATGATTTCCGAATAGACTTCCGCGGTCAGCGTTTTGCCAACGCCGGGCGGGCCGGCGCAAAGCACCGTGGTGCCGCCGGATTTGCCTTGGACGATGTCATCCATCAGCACGTCCATTTCGGCGGTGAGAATGTCGATGAGATCCGTCTGCTCCTCCGGCAGCACTAACTTGTTCTTCAACTCGGGCTGATAGCGATAAAGCCGCATCTCATCGACATGCACCCAGACGTGATGATGCAGATCGAGATGGAACATCAAAATGTAGGGATGCACGGGAACTTGCGTGAAGAGTCCCGGCGGAATCTGTTCACGCAGCTCGGCGATCTCGTCCTCGCCCGAGAAATTGTTGCTCTTGCCCGCCTTGCGCAGAAAATGCCCGAGCACGTCGCCCGGCGCCTCCAGCGTCAGGTTGCGCGCCGAGAGCACCGCCTCGTCGTTGACGAGGCGCGCCTCGCCGCCGCTCGTCGAGAGCACGATGACGTCCTTGCGCGTCCAATCCGTGTCGCGATGCGTGGCGTTGGGATCTTCGGCGTGAAAGCCGGAGCCCTTGCCGGAAAATTGCGCGCCATAGCGGCCGCGCCAATCGAAATACGTCTCGCTCGCCGCGTCGAAGGCCTCGATCAAAGCCGGCGTCTCGCGCAGAAAACCTTTGGCGGCGAGGATTTCGCTGATTGTTCGGCCGACAATGTCGGGCGCCATGATGCGCATGAGATTGGTTTGCAGCGTGCCCTTGGCGTTGGCCTTCAGTTCCACCAGGATTTTGCCGGCCTCGTCGTTGGACGTCGGCACGTAGTCGAAACGCGTCACGACATAGGGCAGCGCCTTGGCGGCGACGCTCGCCGTGAACAGCCAGCCGCGCAGCGCGTCGGTCGTCATATATTTGACCAGCGCCGGCAATACGTCCTCAAGATCGCCTGCCTCAAAACGCTTGCCCTGCGACTCCAGCGCCGAGCGCAGCGTCGCAAGCTGCGCGGCTCTGGCGCGCAATTCGGGACCCGACTGCTGATAGAGCTCCTCGAGGAAATCGAATTCGGCGCCGGAGAGATGCGCGAGATCGAGTTCGACTCTGTCGCCGAAGCGCAGTTGCGACGAGAGCCCCGAATGGGCGGGAAAGCGCGCAATCAGCGCTTCGACATGCGGCCTTTCGATTTGGATGTTCATGTTCGCTCGCGCATCTCTTCAGGGTAGGCGGGGAGCGTCAGCATGCGCGGGTCTTCCAGCGCGGCGCCGACGGTGAAGTGGTAGACATCCTGAAAGGCGTATTGTTCTGGCGACAGGCCGAGCATCGCGTGGATCTCGTCGTCGAAGAAGCAACCGATCCCCGTGCCGGAGAGGCCAATGGCGCTGGCCCAGAGATAGAGCGCGTGGCCGATCGCGCCGGCCTCCCAGTGCAGCCGGCGATAGCCGAAGCCGCCGTCCTCTTGAAGCGTGCGGTCGAAATCGGCGATCATCGCGACGGCGAAACAGCCCTTGCCGGCGATCGCTTGGCGGCAGGCGTTCATGCTCGCCTCGCGTTCGACGGCGCCTTGCCGCAGACGAAAGAGTTTGAGCGGCCCGATCTCGATCGGCGTCCAAAGCAACGCCAGCGCCGACATCTCGCGCAGCCGCGCCGTGGTTTCGGCGTCGCGCTGCAGCAGATAGAGACCCGGCTCCACGCCCTCGACGCGATGCACGAAGAGCAGCAGATTTAGCCGTGGCGGCCAGGGGAAGGGCACCAGGCATGGCTCGGCGCCGGGAAGCGTCGACGTCAGCATGGCGCAAAACGCCTCCTGCGAGAGGCGGGCGATTCCGTCCATGCGCTGCGCGCTGCGCCGACGCCGAACCCCGCGCCCGATGTCGGGCAGCGGGAAGGGGAAGGCGGGCTTGGGCGCAATGCGCGACAATGGCTCCAATGTCGGCGTGCGGGGCTTGACGCAGAACCGCGTCGCGCGGTCGACGAGCGGCCAGCCGTCGTGGTCGTCGCTCAGGCGATTTGCCGCGCCCGTCCACGTCCGCGACGCGCGCGCAAGGCTGGAGACGTCAATGGTGGGGGACGCGCTCCCATCCACGGCGATCCACAAGAGCGCATCGGGATGTTCTTCCTCGCGCCGATGCGCGGCGTCCGGCCGATCGAGTCCGAGCAGCGCCGCGATGTCGGCGTCGCCCGGTTCGCACAAAAGATGCGCGCGCCAGCCCAGCGCGGCGGCGGCCTGCGCGGCGGCGCCGATCGCATGGCCGACGTCGAGTTGGCAATAGCGAAACGCCCGTTCGCCATATTTCCAGCTCTCTCGCCACGGGACGGAACTCAGTCCGAGCAGAAATCCGCCCTCAGGCAGAACGCCCGGCGTTTCAAAATTAGCGCGCCGCTCCAGCGCATGATCTTCCTGCGCATAGTGATAAAGGGCGGCGGTCTCGCCGAGCCCCTCGGCGGCGTTGGCGAGGAGATAGGTTTCGGTGGGATGCAGATTGCCGGAAGAGGGATTGTTGCGCAGCGCCCACGTCGAGCCTTCGTAACTTTTCCAGGCGCTGATCCCGAAGCCGAGCTCCAGGAACAGGCCGAGCGCCATGCGGTCGAGCGGCGCGGCGCGCAGCGCAGGGCCGGGGAAAGGCGCGGTCTCTTCGCGATCGCGTAGCGGCAGTTCGATCCGCGGCGCGCCGGCGAAGCGCCGGAAAGGCGAAGGCTGCGAGGTCCAATCAAGAAAGGCCGGCCCAAGCGCATAGCGCGTCGGGGCATGTTTCGTGCGCCTGTGATAGCCGCGGATATCGCTCGGCAGCGCGTCGGCGTCTCGCATTCGGTCGTTCAAAGTCTGGAGTTCGATCTCGGCTTCAGCCATGCGGCCTCCTCGTCGGCCTCTTAATTCAAGAAGGGCGCCCAGTTTGGAGGGTTGAGAAGGGCCAGAAATATCAATGGCTTTTGCCCGCCTGCGGAGGAGCACGCCCGGATAGCGACCAAGAAGTGTCGCACAAGACCGCCACAGCGGAGACGCAACCCTGGGCTTTTGGCCGATAGGTGACATTGTCGGTTCACTGCGGCTCGGGTCTGCGGCGACCCCCAAGGGTATGCTTCTTGCTACTTTCCGAGCTCTGTTCCGCATCTTGATCGGACGACGCGATGGACGATACTCTGCGTGAAGTCACTGTGGCCAAGAAGACGGACGAGGCCCACAATATGGCCTCGTTCGAACTGGTCGATCCCACCGGCGCTGAACTGCCGACCTTCTCGCCTGGCGCGCATGTCGATGTCACGCTTCCCGGCGGTTTGGTGCGGCAATATTCCTTGTGCAACAGCGCCACGGAACGCCATCGCTACGTCATTGGCGTGTGGAACGACGCCAACAGCCGCGGCGGCTCCAAGGCGCTGCATACGCAAGTGAATGTCGGCGACAAATTGCAGGTGGGCTTGCCAAGAAATCGGTTTCGCGTGCCGCGGCAAACCAAACGCGCGATCTTAATGGCGCGAGGCATCGGCGTGACGCCGATCCTGAGCATCGCGGACCACCTCAAGCGCCAAGACATTCCCTTCGACTTGCACTACGTCTATGCCATGATGTCGCCGGGCTCCTTCGGCGAGATGATCGCGACATCGAATTTCGCGGAGAATACGAAATATTATTATGAGGCGAGCGAACTCAATCAGCTGCTCAATCCGGTGACCCTTCTGCAGGACCAGCCGGAAGAGACGCAGCTCTTCATCTGCGGCGTGGATTGGTGGCAGGATCCGATCATCCACCTTGCCGAGCAGAAAGGCTGGGCCAAGGAGCGAATCCACGTCGAAAGATTCACCGCGAAAGTTCCTCCGGCCGTGCTCGACAAGGTCTTCGAAGTCAAGATCGCCAGTACGGGAGCCGTCTATAAAGTCCCCGGCGACAAGACCGTCACGGCTTTCCTCGAGGAGCAGGGCGTGAAGATTCCCACGTCCTGCGAACAGGGCATGTGCGGCACGTGCAAGATCCAGGTCATCGAAGGCGAGGCGGACCATCGCGACAAGCGTCTCTCCGATCAGGAAAAGGCCGACGGCTTTTTCCTGGCCTGTGTCTCGCGCGCCAAGAGCGACCTGCTGGTGCTGAATCTTTAAACGCTGCGCGCGGCCGTCGTCGTGACGCGGACGCAGACGCCGCATTCGCCGCTCGAGACGATCATGCCGCCTGCCGGGAGGCCTTCAGACAGGGCTCGCGTTCTTGCTTTGCGGCTTCGTTGATCTTGCCGGCGCGAGGTGAGCGCCGTCTATCTCGAAACGCTGAAATCGCTCAATCCCGCCAATCGTTTAGGGCCGCTCAGCGACCGCCCGAAGGCGAATTGCGGGACCTGTCATCAGGGCGTGAGCAAACCGCTTTACGGTCAGAGTAAGTAGAAGGACTTCCCCGAACTCGGCGGCAAGGCCGCGCGCTGACCGTCGGCTTTCGCCCGGCCGACGGCCATGTCGGCCGGGCGCTTTTTAGCCATTTTTGACAAGGATGGTCGCGCACGTCTCAATACCGGCAGTTTGGAGCTTTGCTTTCGTTTCGCTGGGCGCAAAGCAGGGAGGATGACGCCGTGTGCACAGTGGAAAGCGCGCTGCAAGATGATTGCGTCAGCGTCGTTGAAAGGCAAGACGACGAAGGCGCCTATATGATCCGGATTGGGACGCTCGAGACCGTCGTCACCATTCGATTACGCCGGACCTGGGGTTCGCGCACGGCCTATCGCCTGAGCCACGCGATCAAGACGCCGCGCCAGCCGAGCCCCTTTTGGAGCTGCGCGTCGGAGGCGGATACGCCAGGCGACGCACTGCGGAAGGCGATCAGCGGCTTCACGATGCATTATCGCAAGGCGGTCGGCGAAGGCTATGCGCCAGCCGAGGATTGGCTCGTTCCAGCCGGAAGCTAGGCGCGCGTCGTCATTGCGAGAAGCGCAAGCGACGAAGCAATCCAGGGCAGAGCGGCTCGTGCCCCGTCCCGTCTTGCGCGAAATCTCGGCGGCTTTCGCTTCGCCGAGTTGGTTGATGGCCGCCCGATGCAGCCGCGCGACTTCATCTGGGGGATCATATGCATCGGCGGCGCGGAGAGATAGCGCGCAAGTTCCGCGTCTTCAAAAACGTCGCGGCGCAGCGCCGCGCCTGCCTTTCGTGGAGGCGGAAGTTCATACCGGCGCGCGCGGCGAGCCGCGCCCGACGCGCACTGCGCCTATCCGGAGATGAAACGCGCGGGCGAGTAAGAAGACCCTATGGGACGGCGATGACTGTCGGATAGAGCGTGCGCGTCATCGGATCGAGGGCGCCGAGGCCTAGAAGAATGATGAGCCACAGAAGCGCCGCGGCGGCGAACAGCCAGACGACAACGCCTTCTTGACGCAGGTCCATGAATCCGAACGCCGCCACGCCTACCATCGTCGCCGCGATGACCGCGACGCCGCCGCGTCCCCAATCCGGGAAGGCAAAGGTCGCTGCAAGCTCTGCGGCGAGAAGCGCAAACATCAGCGACGCGACCGAGATGAGACGAAGGACGACCGCTGTCATGAGGCCCGTCCTATGAGATAGATGAGCGGAAACAGAATAAGCCAGATGATGTCGATAAAGGTCCAATAGAGTCCGACGACGCGAACGGAATTATGGCGCTCCGCGGTGAACTGTGGCGCCTTCGAGATAATCCAGGCGAGAAGCGCAAGTCCGACGAGAAGATGAAGGCCGTGAAGCGCCGTGCTGAAGAAGTAGAAGGCGAAGAAGAGCTGGGCGCCGCTTCGCGACGGTCCGTGAACTGAGAAATTCGCGCCT
>NZ_JBPFEA010000037.1:0-28153 GCF_051061285.1 Methylocystis sp. | reverse complement strand
CCAAATCCGCCCCCTTGAAAGGGCAGACCGCAGACCCAGCTCAGCGTGCCGCAACATTCCAATAACCCCCAATATTCACAATACCCGTTAGTATAGAGGAAAACAATCTATCGAATAGCTAATGCAACCCTAGTGGATGGTAAATTTCACACCCTAGCAGGGCTTATGGCGGGAGCATGGCGCGGCGCACAATTCTAGATAGATCGTTGTTATAATATACATTTTTAGATTACGAAATCTGCCCGCAAGTCCAGGGCGGCAACGAATGCTGCGCCGCGAAGATAGGCAACCATCCGGGGTGGGCGGCTATTCGTCCGACCACGGACGCACGCCGCTCGCGTCAGCGCCGGCCAGCGCCGCGCGCATGGTGACGCCGTCCAGTTCAAGTTCGGGGGCGATTTCGGCGAGCGGCGCGAGAACGAAACCGCGGCGGAAAAGCTCCTTGTGCGGCAATGTCAGCTCCGGATCGTCGATCGCGTGGTCGCCGAGGAAAAGAATATCGACGTCGATCAGCCGCGGCCCCCAGCGCCGCGTCGGCGCGCGGCCCATGTCGGCCTCGATCTTCTTGACCGCCGCGAGCAGTTCATAAGGCGCGAGCGCGGTGTCGCCGATGGCGCAGGCGTTGGCGAAATCCCCCTGGTCGAGATCGCCCCAGGGCGGCGTGCGATAGATCCGGGAGACCCGATCGAGCCGCGCCAGCCCGTTCGCCTCGATCAGCCGCAGCGCCTCGCGAATATTGGCCGGCTTGTCGCCAAGATTGCTGCCAAGCCCAAATCCGACCCGCATCGTCTCAACCTCCCGGGCGCGCGGCGAGAATGCGCATCACGTCGAAAGCCGCGCGATGCTCCGCGGCGTCATGCACGCGAAAGACCTGCGCGCCGTCGCGCGCGGCGAGAAGATTGGCCGCCAGCGTGCCGACCAGCCGTCCCTCGAGAACGCCGTCGTCCAAGCCCTTAAAGATCGATTTGCGCGAGACGCCGATGAGCAGCGGGAATCCCAGCGCCAGCAGTTCCGGGATGGCGCGCAGCGCCTCATAGTTCTGCTCGCGGCTCTTGCCGAAGCCGATCCCAGGATCGAGCAGAATATGCCGCTCCGGCACGCCGGCGCGCCGGGCGGTCTCGAGCGAGCGGGCGAAGAACCGCTTCATGTCGGCGACGATGTCAATCTCCGGCGCCGTCGTCTCGCGATTATGCATGATCACCACCGCGGCGCCGGCTTCGGCAATCGTTGGCGCCATCAAAGGATCGCGCTGCAGGCCCCACACGTCATTGACGAGACAGACGCCTTCGCCAAGCGCGCGCCGCGCCGTCTCGGCTTTGTAGGTGTCGATCGACACCGGCGCGCCCGCCTGCGCCACCAGCGCGGCGAGCAACGGCGCAAGCCGCGCCCACTCCTCCTCCGCGGTGAGCGGCGTGTGGCCGGGACGCGTCGACTCGCCGCCGACGTCGACGATGTCGGCGCCCTCGCTGACGAGCGTGCGCGCCAGCGCCAGCGCGGCGTCACGCGTCGCGTACCGCCCGCCGTCCGAGAAGGAATCGGGCGTGACGTTGACGATCCCCATGATCACGGGACGCGTTCCGATCAGCGAAAGAAAGCGATCGCGCGCCGTCGCGATCGCCTGGACGTCGAAAGCCAAGCGCGTGTCCCGTCAGTCGTCGTATTTCACATAGGCGAAGCGCTGATCGGTCTCGGGCGTGCCTTCGAGCGCGCCGCCGGCCTTGCTCGGGCGCCAGGAGACGACCTCCTCGATCTTCTTGGCGAGTTCGAAATCCTTATCGGTGATTCCCTTCGCCGTATGGGTCATGAGCTTCACCTCGACCCATGCATAGGAGGCGGCGATGTCGGGGTGGTGCCAGGCGGCTTCGGCGAGATGGCCGACCGTATTGACCACCATCAGCGTGCCCTTCCAGCTGTGCGTCTTGAACTTGCGCCTGATCCAGCCGTTCTCGTAGCGCCAATGCGGCAGTTCGCGCTTCAGCCGCGCCGCGATCTCGTCTTCGGAATACGCGCGCTCTTCCTTGGCCATCTGAGGCTCCCCTCTTGCGCGGCGCGCCAACGCCGCCATGCGCCGCAACATTCTTTCGTTGAGACGCGTTATAGCCTAAACCGACCCGAAGTCTTCAGTTGGACCAAAAGAGGCGGCATGCCGGCAAAGGTAAGCGTCGCGGCGAGCGCCCGGCTGCATCTGGGTTTTCTCGACATGAACGGCGGCCTTGGGCGCAAGTTCGGCGGCGTCGGCCTCGCGCTCGACGCGCCGGCGACCCGGCTGACCCTGACCCGCGCCGACAAGAATTCCGTCGACGGCCCCGAAGCCGCGCGCGCCGCCGCGCTTCTGGAGCGCGCGCAGGAGGCGCTTGGCCTGACGCAGCGCCACCGGCTGGCGCTGGAGGAAGCGATTCCCGCCCATGCGGGCTTTGGCTCCGGCACCCAGCTGGCGCTCGCGGTCAGCGCGGCGCTGCGCCGTCTCGAGGAGCTGCCGAACGACCCGGCCGCCGACGCGGCGCTGATGGCGCGCGGCGCGCGCTCCGGGCTCGGCGCCGGCCTGTTTCAGCTGGGCGGCGTCGTCGTCGACGGCGGACGCGGGCCTCACACCGTGACGCCGCCGGTCGTCGCGCGCGCCGAATTTCCCGACGCGTGGCGCGCGCTGCTGGTCTGTGATCCGGGCGATGTCGGCCTGCATGGCGAGAACGAGCGCGACGCCTTCGCCGAACTGCCGCCTTTCGGCGCCGAAACCAGCGGCGAAGTCTGCCGGCTGGTGCTGATGCAGATCCTGCCAGCGCTCGCCGAACGCGAGCTTGCGCCCTTCGGCGCGGCGGTGACCCGCATTCAGGAGATCGTCGGCGATCATTTCGCGCCGGCGCAGGGCGGGCGCCGGTTCACCAGCGGCAAGGTCGAGACGATCGTCGCGCGGCTGCTCGCCGACGGCGCGACCGGCGGCGGCCAGACCTCATGGGGTCCGACCGGCTTCGCCTTCGTCGAGAGCGACGCGGCGGCGCGCCGCCTGCTTGGGCGCCACGGCGCGCAGGCGCGGCAAGAAGGGCTCGACATTTCGATCCGCCGGGGCCTCAACCGCGGCGCGAAAATCGACGCGGTCTACGCGCAGATCGCCTAGACCGCGCTGTTTTCGAGGGGCCCAGACCTACTCGCGCCGCATTTTTATGGCCTGCTGGCGACATGCTGTTCGCGCGCCTCGCCATCGCTCCGATATTCGCCCTCGCCGCCGGCGCCGCGCTGGCGCAGGAGGCGCCGTCGAGCGGCGGCGCATTCATCGGGCGGCTCTTCGACGCGACCGGTTTGCGCACCCCGCCGCCGCCGGCGCAGGATTTCGTGCGCGACTCGCGGTCCGAGCAGTTGCACTATCGCGCCTTCGACCCGACGCGGGCCAAAGACCCAAAGCGCAAGTCGGCGGCCGATCTGCGCGCCATGAGCGCCGAGCTCGAAGCGGCGGCGGCCGAGAATCGGCGCCGGGCGGGCCGCGTCGCCGCGCCCGACGCGCCGGCGAAGCCCGTCCGGTAAGTCTCGCGTCAATCCACATTGGCTCGTGAGGAGCGGGTCTCCTCCGCCGTGGCTCGCCCTCTCGGTCCCGGCCGAATGATTTCGACTCTGTTTCCGCGTTTCTCATCCATGTCGCAACTGTCATGTTAGCGTCATGGACTCTTGATAGTCTTCGACGACGACACATCTCTTTGATGCTAGCCTCATGCGTTGGGGAGATGTCTGTATGTCTAAATTGAAACTGCTGCTGCCGGCCGCCGTCCTCGTCGCCTCCTTCATAGGCGCCGCCCACGCAAACCCCTATTATCCGTTCGCGTCCTGGGAAAGCACCGGCGCGCCCTACGAGCGCTGTTGGTGGCAAGAAGGCGCCTCGCGGCCGTTCCGCCTTTGCGTGCCGGTTACGCCGCCACGCGCATTGGGCTACTACGGCTACGGGGGCTACGACCCCGACCGCGCCCCTGGCTATTGACGACAAACGCCGGCTGAGACGAGCCGGCGTTTTCGCACAAGATGAGCGGTCCCGCGCAGGCGGCGGGCCGGCGTTGGGCGTTTGACGTCCGACCTCTCCGCGGCAAGCCCGCGGCGAGACGGGATGCGTGTCACTGCGCGATGCGCACGAAAAAATCCGCCCCGGCGTTGATCGACGCCCACTCTTCGCCTGGCGAAACCTGCGTCGTCATTTGCCAAAGCGTATTGATCGTTTGCGTCGGCGCCTTGGGGGCGAGCTGGCCGACCCAGGCCGTAATCGCCTGGAAATCATCCCAGTGCACGACGAAGGAAATCAGATCGCCATCGACAAATCCGCTGAGAACGCCGGTCGCCGAGGTTCCGCCCTCGCTCACCGCGCTCACATATTTGCCTGACAGAGTGTCGCCCTTCTGAACGAAAGTGGCGACGGAGCCGAGCTCATTTTTCCAGTCGCCGGAGAAATCCACCGGCGCTCCCGTGCCCTCTGCCGCACGCACGACCGATTTTTCGAGAAGCATCTGCATAACTCCATTCGTGAAAATTTAACCCTGGCAGTTTGCAACACGGCGCGGCTGGGCGCCACCGCTGCTTTCGCATCCGCACAAATTTTGATGGACGGCGGCGCAGGCGTGGGAGTCCCGCGGCGGCAAGAGCTTTGCATGTCGGGCAAGACCCTTCGACGAGGCTTCGCCATGGCCTTTGGACCCGACTCCCTGTTCGACTACGGACAAACCGACCCCGGCCTTTCCGTGCTGCGCATGGCGGCGCTGCTCGCCGAAGCCGAGGACGACCCGGACGAGGAAACGCTCGATCTGTTGTTTGAACAGGTCGAGGCCGGCCATCTCGTCGACGCCGACCCGGCGCGGATATGGCCGGAGCTGGTTCGCGGGCTGATGAGTCCGGCGCCGTCGAGACTGATCAAGACCCTGCGCGGCTGCGGCGCGCTCGTCGAAATCCTCCCCGAAGTCGCGGCGCTGTTTGGCGTGCCGCAGATTTCCGATGGCGAGGATGAGGTCGATCTCGGCGAACATCTGATGCGATCGCTCGATACGGCGGGCAAACGCGGCGCGCCGCTCGCGGTGCGTTTCGCGCTGCTCGTGATGAATGTCGGCAAGTCGGATTCGCCGCGCGAACATCTTCCCGTGCATTACCGACATGTCGAGCGCGGGCGCCCGCGGATTGAGGAGATCTGCGCGCGCTTTCGCCCGCCGGCGGAATGCAGGACGCTCGCGCTGCTGGCGCTTACTGAGTGCGAACGCGTGCATCGCGTTTCGAAAATGCGCGCCGGCCCCGTCGCTCTGATGCTCGAACGGCTCGGGGCTTTCGACGCGCCGGAGCGATTTCAGGAGCTGATGATCGTCTGCGCCAGCGATTTTTGCGCCCATGCCGGCCGCGAGGGAAAGCCTTACCCCAAGGCGGCGTTGCTGGAGATCGCGCTCAAGGCCTGCGCCGACATTGCGGAGAACGACTCCCCGGAGGCGCGCCAGAGCGCCCGCGCCGAGGCGATCGCAAGGGCGTTTCGCTCGGAGCGCTGGGCGAGCGAGGTGGGGTAGTTTCTCAGCAGCGCCAAGACCGGACATTGTTTGCGGACTGGGCTTCGCTTGCGGACTGGGCTTCACGCCAATTTTTGAATGAGGTTGGCGCAAGCGTTGTCATCCAACTCGCCTCCCGCCGTTGCGTTCCGCGCCCTCATCGGCGGGAACAAGCAAAGCGGGGCTGGCGTTATAGAAGTGGGCGTTGGGATTGTGTCCAACACGGGCCTGGCTGAGCCCGGCCCAGGAGTTCCGCCGATGACGACCTCACGCAAGATCATGACTGCGGCGCTCGCCGCCGCGATCTCACTCACTATGCTGTCAATTTCGAGCCCAGCTTCCGCATGGGGCCGCTGTGGTAGGGGTTTGGGCCCCGGCTACTACGGCATGGCTCTCGGCGCGGCGGTAACAAGCCCCTATAACTACGGCTATTACGGCTCCGCCTATCCAGCGGGCTACGGCTATTACGGCGCAGCCGCTGCCGCGCCTGTCGTCGCGAGCGAAGGATATTATTGTGCGACCGGCGTGAAGACCTGCTTGCTCCGCGAGCCCGGATGGCTCGGAACAGGTTGTTCCTGCGCAGTGTCGTGCGGCCGTGCACGAGGGATCGTTGAATAGAGCGTAGCAAAGAAGCTGCGGCCGAGATAAGCCATCGGCCGCAGTGTTTTATGACAATATGAGGCGCGGCGCAGCCGTTTGGCGAGCTGAGGATCGTCTGCGCCAGCGATTTTTGCGCCCGATTTTTGCGCTCATGCCGGCCGCGAGGGCCAGCCTTACCCCAAGGCGGCGCTGCTGGGGATCGCCTTCAAGGCCTGCGCCGAAATTGCGAAGCGACTCCCCGGAGGCGCGCCAAAGCGCCCGCGCCGAGGCGATCGCGCGGGCGTTTCGCTCGGAGCGATGGGCGAACGAGGTGGGGTAGAGCGGCTACTTTGGTTGACGTTGTGACAGAAGCAAACTTTCGTGTTGGATGTTAAACTGATTTATGGTGCGAATAGCCTACCAACATGGCATTTAGTTGCCGGAGAGCGACTTATCATCGTCAGCCGCTCCGCTATTAAAATCCGTCAAAATTCATTCATTCAAGGCTCAAAATGTGCTGGTCATTGTCGACTGACCATCTCCTAAATCGTTTCAAAAAACTTTGCCCCAATAGGATAGGTCCCAGCGCGGAAGATATAGACGCGGGAACGTTCTCGACCGTTTTATCGCCAACCTTGAGGGAGTGAATGACAAATCTCTTCGAAGGGACCTTTGATCCGTCCGCGAGAATGTAGATCTGTTCTCCCAAGAAATCCTCTTGGGAGATCGTTCCTGTGCGGATCAAGGTAGAAACGACATCGAAGGGAACAGAGACTTCGCTCGCTCCGCTGTCGACGATCGCATTCAATGTGAAAGCGTCATTGAATTGTATAGGGACGACATAAACGCCGCCCTCCTGTTTCATACGAACGGGTTCAAGCTCTATAGAGCCGGACTGGATCGAACGCTTCACTCCTGAGTCCAACAATGATGGGTCCATCGCGAAAAACCGTAACCCTCCCGTCCCTTCTCGATCATAGTTCGCCACATATACAAATCCTTCTCCGCCTGAAACCAAGTAAACCGGGTAGTTGGAGCGCGCGGACTCGTGAAGATTTCCGATGTAGTCGACCAGAACGCCCTTGCGAGGGGACTTGTCTCTCGCGAGAACTTGAAGGTCCCCCTTAAGTAGAGGAGTTAACTTAATTCCACCCCATGTCGCCATGACTGCGTTAATGCCGGCGATTTGATCGGTACGTTTCTGAACATTCGGGTTGAATTTTTTAGGTGAATTCCTGTTAAACTTATCCGTTAAGCGTATTATCTCGTCGTCGATAGCTTGCTCGTTATCGAAGAATGCCGGCTTGAGCGACTTATTGACGTAAGCAACGGTTCCATCGGGACCATGGATGATCGAGGTGTGGACTTGAACCGTATTCCCTTCCCGATCTTCCAAGCGGGTTCTTTCACACCAAGTGAACCCGGCATAAACTTCGCTTTTCTTGCACTCGAAACCCTTATTGGCCCGTTGTTCCGGAAAAAAAGGCGCGCCAATGGCAATCTCTCCTACAGAAAAAGGAGACAGAAAGCTAAGGTTCCCACGGCCATTTTGCGCCAAGGCTGGAGTGTTCGCAATCGCCGCGATCAGCACAATTGAGGCGGCTCTATCGATAATACGCATTATGCTCGAGCCTCTGTTAAATCAGCAGATGGCAAGTAACGGTTCTGATCAATATTGGTCTCTCGGTAGCTAAAAGAATACAGCGACGGCGCTTGCGATCCTCGCCCCAGCGCCGCGCCCAAAACGGCGCGGCGCTGCTCGTCTCATGAGCGCGACGGCGTCGCCTCTTGATTACAGAAACGATCCGATGAACGCGCCGCCGATTCCTGCGAGCACCGCCGTGGCGAGGACCCCCGGCAGCCCGAACAGCGCGCCGCCTAGTCCAGCGCCGATCGCCGCGCCGACGATCGCGCCGAGAGTCGCCATTGTCATGTGTTCCTTGGCAGAGATCATCGTTCCCTCCATGACATGCGCCCCCTGCTAAACAGGGGCCTAACATGGAGTTAGAGCCTGCTGTGCGGGGGACAAGGGCCCTTCCCTTACCCGTCAATCATCAAAATCTCACAGCGGATTCTGCGCCTTCGTCACATTGCGTCACATTGCGCCACATGCCCCTCTCCCTCGCTTCGCTCGACCTCTCCCCGCGTGCGCGGAGAGGTTTGCAACGCGCCCCGCTTCCCCGCTGCAGGCGCGTCCTTTCGAATCGCTTGGGCCGCGCGTCGGATGTGACGCGCCGCACTTTGCCGGCCTGCCGTCCGTGCTACCCATCATGCATTACGCATGGACCTTGGGGGGCCATGTTTTGGGGGGCATGTCATGACCATCATTGCAATGAACCGCCGTAGATTTTTGGGCGCGATGCTTCTGGCGAGCGCCGTCATCACCGGGCGCCGCGCCTATGGCGACGCGGCGATGGAGGAGATCGGCCGGCTCAAGCCGGGCGAGTTCACCTGGCGTCCCGAACTCGCCGCGAAGGGACCCGTCTCCGTCGTCGTGTCGCTTCCCCAGCAGCGCGTGCATGTCTATCGCAACGGCGTCCGCATCGCCGCCTCCACCTGTTCGACCGGCAAGCCCGGACATACGACGCCGACCGGCGTCTTCGTCGTGCTGGAGAAAGACCGGAATCATCACTCGTCGCTGTACGACGACGCGCCGATGCCGAACATGAACCGCCTCACCTGGTCGGGCGTCGCGCTGCACGCCGGCAATCTCCCCGGCTATCCGGCGTCGCATGGCTGCGTGCGGCTGCCGGCGAAATTCTCCGAATTGCTGTTCGGCGTCACCCATATCGGCACGCCGGTCATCATCGCCGGCGCCCATACCGACCCCTGGGAGCTGACCCATCCGGGCATGGTGCTGAGCGGCTATGCCGAACAGGAGTTCGAGCAGGTGCTCTCCGGGCTTGAGGGCAAGAAGCATCCCGCCGACTGGACGGAAGCCGAGAATTTCCCCGTCACCAGCGTCGTCGCCTCCTCCGCCGACCATATGATCGAGCTGATCGAGAACGACCATGTGGTGGCGAAATCCGTCCTTGGCTTGGAGGGCGCCGACAAGCTCGGCTCGCATGTGTTCGTGCTGAACGGCGCCGACCAGACGTCGCGCGGCATGCATTGGAGCGCGATCACGCATCATCACGAGGATGCGACGCTCGCGCCGGACCAGGATGTGATCCAGCGGCTTCGCGCCGACCCGTCTTTCAACGCGGCGATGCAGGCGCGCATGCATCCCGGCATGACCATGGTGCTGACCGACGCGCCGCTGTCGCCCGACAGCCGCTCCGGCAAGGATTTCGTCATCGTCACCACGGAATGATGCGGTCGCCGGACGCCCGCGAAGCACGAGGGTGAGGAAAAATACGCGAGAACGGGCTTCCTCGCCCTTCGAGACGCGTGCTGCGCACGCTCCTCAGGATGAGGAAGCCCTCACCCGATCGCCCTGGAGCCACGGCGCCTCGCCCCTGACGCCCGCGCCAAAATGCGCTAGACTTGCCGCTTCGCGCCTTCGGGAACAAATACAGAATGTCGGATTTCTATCGCATCAAGCGCCTGCCGCCTTATGTCTTCGAGCAGGTGAACCGCCTCAAGGCGCGCGCCCGCGCCGGCGGCGCCGACATCATCGACCTCGGCATGGGCAATCCCGACCTGCCCGCCCCCAAGCACGTCATCGAGAAGCTCGTCGAGACCGCCGGCAAGCCGCGCACCGACCGCTATTCGGCCAGCAAGGGCATCGCCGGGCTGCGCCGCGCCCAGGCCGGCTATTACGCGCGCCGCTTCGGCGTGACGCTCGACCCCGAATCGCAGGTCGTCGCGACGCTCGGCTCCAAGGAAGGCTTCGCCAATATGGCGCAGGCGATCACCGCGCCCGGCGACGTGGTGCTGGTGCCAAACCCCTCCTACCCGATCCACGCCTTCGGCTTTCTGATGGCCGGCGGCGTCATCCGCTCCGTGCCTTCGGCGCCGACGCCCGACTATTTCGTGACGCTGGAGCGCGCGATCATCCACTCGATCCCCAAGCCGATCGCGGTCGTCGTCTGCTATCCGTCCAATCCGACGGCGGAAGTGGCCTCGCTCGATTTTTACAAGGATCTCGTCGCCTTCGCGAAGAAGCACGAGATCTTCGTGCTCTCCGACCTCGCCTACGCCGAAGTCTATTTCGACGACAATCCGCCGCCCTCGATGCTGCAGGTGCCGGGCGCGATGGATGTGACGGTCGAATTCACCTCGATGTCGAAGACCTTCTCGATGGCCGGCTGGCGCATCGGCTTCGCGGTCGGCAATGAGCGGCTGCTCTCGGCGCTGGCGCGGGTGAAGAGCTATCTTGATTACGGCGCCTTCACGCCGGTGCAGGTCGCGGCGGTCGCGGCGCTCAACGGGTCCGACGACTGCATCAAGGAGATGCGCGCGATCTACAAGCGGCGCCGCGACGTGATGGTCGAAAGCTTCGCGCAAGCGGGCTGGCCGATCCCGGCGCCGCGCGCCTCGATGTTCGCCTGGGCGCCGGCGCCCGAGCGCTTCCGCAATATCTCGACGCTCGAATTTTCGAAGCTCTTGATCGAGAAGGCGGACGTCGCCGTCGCGCCGGGCGAGGGCTTCGGCGAACATGGCGAGGGGTTCGTGCGCCTCGCGCTTGTCGAGAACGAGCAGCGGATTCGTCAGGCGGCGCGGAATCTGCGCCGCTTCTTCGAGACGGCGGATTCGCAGCTGCACAATGTCGTGCCGCTCGCCGCGCGGGGGTGACGCGCAGGCTTCTGCTTCGCATGAATCGCAACGCGTGAGAGCGCCAGTGGCCGATCCCGTCGACATCTACAATTGGCTGCGTCTCGATGAGCGGACCACGACGTCCGGCCAGCCGACGCAAGCGCAGTTCGATGAGATCGCCGCGCTTGGCGTGCGCGAGGTCATCAATCTCGCGCCCGCGACCAGTGAGAAGGCGCTAAAGAACGAAGCGGAGATTCTGGCGACGCTGGGCATGCGCTACACGCATATTCCGGTCGACTTTCAAAATCCCACGCAAGCGGACTTTGATCGCTTCTGCGAGGCTTTTAAAGGGGCCAGCGAAGCTGCGACGCATGTCCACTGCATCGCGAACTACCGGGTCTCCGCCTTCGTCTATCTCTATCGGATCAGCGCAGGCATGGAAGAGACGCGCGCCCGCGCCGACCTCGAGAAGATTTGGACGCCCAACCCGGTTTGGTCCGGTTTCATCGAGCGGGTGCGGGCTCGAAATAGCGCTCGATGATGCGCGCGTAAACGGCGCAAAGTCCGTCGATGTCGGCGACGCGGGCGTTCTCGTCGACCGCGTGAATCGTCTCATTGGTCAGGCCGAACTCCAGCACCGGACAATAATGGGTGATGAAGCGCGCGTCGGAGGTGCCGCCGGTCGTCGAGAGTTCCGGCGTCAGGCCCGTCACCTGCCGCACGGCGTCAACCACGAGTTCTGTGAAAGGCCCAGGCTTGGTGATGAAGGAGACGGCGTTCGAGGGCGGGAATTCGACTTCGACATTCGCGTTCGGCGCTGCTTCCTTGATCACCTGCAGAATGCGCTCTTTCAGCGAATCATGCGTCCAGACGTCGTTGAAGCGGACATTGAACTGCGCGCGCGCCTCGCCGGGGATGACATTGACCGCCGGATTGCCGATGTCGATCGTGGAAAATTCGAGATTGGAGCGCTCGAAATGCGTCGTGCCTTTGTCGAGTTCGTGACCCGAGAGCGCAGAGACGATGCGCGCGATGATCGGCGCCGGATTTTCCGCGCGCTGCGGATAGGCGACATGGCCCTGCTTGCCGATGACGCGAATGCGTCCGCTGAGCGAACCGCGACGGCCGATCTTGATCATGTCGCCGAGCGTCGACGCATTGCTCGGCTCGCCGACGATGCAGTGATCGAAGCGCTCGCCGCGCGCGCGCGCCCATTCGATGAGCTTCACGGTGCCATTGATCGACACGCCTTCCTCATCGCCGGTGATGAGCAGCGAAAGCGTTCCCCAGGATTTGTCATTCTGCGCGCCATGCCGCTCGACGTAGGCGATCGCGGCGGCGACGAACGACGCGATGGCGCCCTTCATGTCCGAAGCGCCGCGGCCGTAGACGCGGCCGTCTGAAATTTCCGCGGCGAAGGGATCGAAGCGCCAGCGCGCGGGATCGCCCGGCGGCACGACGTCGGTGTGCCCAGCGAAGGCGAGATGCGGCGCGCCCGAACCGATCTTGGCGAAGAGATTATCGATGTCGGGCGTGCCCGGCGCGGAGAAGACGATTCGATGCGTCTCGAAGCCCGCCGCCTTTAGCGCCGTCTCGACGACGTCGAGCGCGCCGGCGTCGGCCGGCGTCACGGACGGACAGCGAATGAGTTCGCGGGTAAGCGCGACGGCGCGGGACTGGGTCATTGCCGGATACTATCAGAACGCGCTTCCTTCTCCCGCTTGCGGGAGAAGGTGTCGCGCGGAACGCGCGACGGATGAGGGTGATCGCGCAGTCAGCAGTGGCGCCCTCACCCGACCCCGCTTCGCGGGGCCACCCTCTCCCGCAAGCGGGAGAGGGATACGCCAATCCGCTCATTAGACGAAATTGGCATCGAGTTCGAGCAGGTCAGGCAAGATAGCGCGAACTTCGTCGATCATCGACTGCCAGGACGCCGCCTCGACAACCAGTCCCGGCGCGTCGTCGCTCGTCGCGATCCAGACATGGGCTTCATCGTCCCAACGCGCGTCAATTTGGATGGGTTCGGTCATGCGAGAAAAATCGGTCCGCGCCGGCGCCTTGTCAAGCAAAGGCGGCAGCGCTCAAGCGCAACGAGCGCTTCCTCCTTACGCAGCGGCACCGTCCTCCCGCCAACCCAATTCATAGATGGTCCACAGAGCGGCGGCGACAAAGAGCGCGTCGACGCCCCAGACATACCAGCGCGACATGACTTCGGCAACGCGCGGCTGCAGAAAATGCGCGGCGCCGGCAAGCAGCGCCAGAAGCGGCGCGAGGCTCGCGAGGCCGAGCGGCGGGTTGAGGCCGCGGTCGCGACAGCGCTTGGCCGAAAGATTGATGAAGCTCACGACGATCAGCATCACAGCGAAGGCGTAAAAGATGACATAGGCGTAAGCGAGAATCGTCATCGGCGCGAAGAACGGCGTCGTCGCCAGATCGTGGACCGAATAGGGCGCAAGCGCGAACCAGATCAGCGTCAGCGGCGCGAGGGCCGCGACGAGCGCGCCCGCGCCGCGCCGCCAGGTCGCGCGATCGATGCGGCCCTGTTCGGTCTGGTAGAGAAAACGCAGGCGCTCGGCGTCCATCAATCCCTCAGCAGTTCGTTGATGCCCGTCTTGCTGCGCGTCTGCGCGTCGACCGTCTTGACGATCACCGCGCAATAGAGCGATGGGCCGGGCGCGCCATCCGGCAATGCCTTGCCGGGCAGGCTGCCGGAAACCACGACCGAATAGGGCGGCACATAGCCGACATGGACCTTGCCTGTCGCGCGGTCGATGATTTTCGTCGAGGCGCCGATGAAGACGCCCATCGACAGCACCGAGCCCTTGCCGACGACGACGCCTTCGACGACCTCGGAGCGCGCGCCGATGAAACAATCATCCTCGATGATGGTGGGATTGGCCTGCAATGGCTCCAGCACGCCGCCGATGCCGACGCCCCCGGAGAGATGCACATTCTTGCCGATCTGCGCACACGAGCCGACCGTGACCCAGGTGTCGACCATCGTGCCGCTGTCGACATAGGCGCCGAGATTGACGAAGGAGGGCATCAGAATCGCGCCGGGCGCGACATAGGCCGAGTGGCGCACGATCGCGCCCGGCACCGAGCGAAAGCCCGCCGCCGTGTGCTCGCCGGCCCCCCAGCCGACGAATTTCGAGGGGACCTTGTCCCACCAGGTCGCGCCGCCGGGTCCGCCCGCGATCACCGCCATGTCATTCAAGCGGAACGACAGCAGCACGGCCTTCTTCAGCCACTGATTGACCTGCCAGCTTTCCGGGCCTTCCTGGCCTTCAATCTTCTCGGCGACGCGCAGCTTGCCGGCGTCGAGCAGACGCAGCGCGCCATCGACGGCGCGGCGGATGTCGCCCTGCGTCTCGGCGGTAATATTGGCGCGATCCTCGAAAGCGGCGGTGATGAGCGTCTCAAGTCCCGTGTGCGGCATGAATATCCCGAAAATGATGCGGTGAAGGCTGGCGCGGTTGTAAGGCTATGGCGAGGGGAGTTCAACACGGCGGCGGGAGCGGGAGAGATGGCCCAGTTCTCTGCCCCCATGCTGGGCGCCGCCGCAAGTTGGGTTGCGCGACGTGCGAATTTACTGTCGCGGCGTCTCGAAGCACGAAGATTCAACGATGACCGGGCCGCCGACCATGATGATGGTCAGGCGCAACGAAGTGAAACATGGCGCGCCCTCTCCGCGTCATGCCCGGCCTTGACGCGGAAACCCTCGGCGAGCGCCGCGGCGTACATGTTGACGCGCCGACCGCCGCCCCCTATGTTTCTACTCTGTAGATACACCGCGTTCATTGCGAGGCGCGCAAGCGACGCAGCAATCTCGAGAGCGCTGCGTCATGATGGATCGCTTCGCTGCGCTCGCAGCGAGTGCGGAATCAGGAAAAAGGCCATGCGCGCGACCATAAGAAAATGGGGAAATTCCGCCGCCATACGCATGTCGGCGGCGGTGATGGAGGAAGCCCGGCTGGAAATCGACCAGGCCGTCGACATTCGCGTCGAAGCGGGGCGCGTGGTGATCGAGCCGCTTGCAGCGCCAGAATTCACGCTCGACGCACTGCTCGCAGGCGTCACGCGCGACAATCTGCATGACGAGGAAGACTTCGGCGCGCCTGTCGGCCGCGAGGCGCTTTGATGGCTTACGTCCCCGAGCGCGGCGATATCGTCTGGCTCAGTTTCGATCCGCAGGCGGGCCATGAACAAAAGGGCCATCGTCCGGCGCTGGTGCTCAGTCCAAAAGCCTATAACGGCAAGACGGGGCTGATGCTCGCCTGCCCGATGACGACGAAGATCAAGGGCTATCCGTTTGAAGTCGCGCTTGCAGACGCGAAGCCGTCGGCCGCGCTCGCCGATCAGGTGAAGAGCCTCGACTGGCGCGCGCGCAAGGCGAAGAAGAAAGGCGCGGCGACCAAGGCGGAAGTGGCGCAGGCTTTGGCGAAGGCGACCACGTTGCTGCGATAGGCTTCCAGGAGGCTAGAAAATCACATGACCCGTTCGACATTTGTAAAAACCATGGCGCGTTACAATCGCTGGCAAAACGCCAGCCTTTACGCCGCCGCCGACAGCCTGTCGGACGAAGCGCGCCGCAAGGACCGCGGCGCTTTCTTCAAATCGATTCATGCGACCTTCAGCCATCTTCTTTGGGCGGATCATATGTGGCTGAGCCGCGTTTCCGACGCGCCCAGACCTTCCACGCCGCTGAGCGAATCGGGGTCCTATCGCGACGATTGGGACGGCTTGAAACAGGACCGGCGCGCCTGCGACGACAGGCTGATCGCCTGGGCGGACGCCGTCACCGACGACTGGCTCGCCGGCGAGCTCATCTGGCGTTCGAGCCTGATGCAAACGGATGTCGTCAGGCCGAAATGGCTCGTCGTCAGCCACATCTTCAATCACCAGACCCATCATCGGGGCCAGATTCATGCGATGCTGACGGCCGCCGGCGCCAAGCCGCAAGACACAGATCTGATCTTGATGGAAAAGCTCGCGACCTAATCCCCGATCAATCCCTCCAAAAACGCCACCAAATCATCGGTCACGAAATCCACATGCGGCTCGTCGCCGGTGGCGATTTCCCAGGCTTCGCGCTCCGGGCCTTCGTCATGGGCCGGCAGCACCAGCACCGTCTTCATGCCGCGCGCATGCGGCACGACAAGATTGCGGTCGATGTCTTCGAAAATCGCGGCGCGCTTGGGCTCGATCTTCAACTTCTCGAAAAAGCGCATATAGGCGCCTTCCTCGGGCTTATTGATAAAGTCCGCGGCGATGATGTCGAAGATGTCCTCGAAACAATGGTCGATGCCGAGCTGCTTCGCGGTTTCGATCGCGTGATGACGCGAGGCGTTGGTGAGGATGAGCTTGCGTCCGGGCAGCGCAGCGATCGCCTCGGCGAGCGAATGATTATGCGCAAGCGACGAGCGGTCGATGTCGTGCACAAAGGCAAGATAGGCTTCGGGGTCGATCCCATGTTCGGTCATCAGCCCGCGCAGCGTCGTGCCGTATTGACGATAATAATGTTTCTGCAACGCGCGCAGCGAAATGGCGTCGAGGCCAAACAGCCGCATCATGAACAGCGTGATGCGCGCGTCGATCTTGGGCCAGAGATCGGCGGTCTGCGGATAGAGCGTATTGTCGAGATCAAACACCCAGGTGTCGATCTCGGCAAAGCGCGATCTGTCGGGTTTGGTCATTGTGCGGCCAGTTTCATGTCATTCCCGCGAAAGCGGGAATCCCGAACCACGCCAGCAATCGTTGCGGCTGCTCTCTGGATTCCCGCTTGCGCTGCGCGCGTCGGGGATGACACCGGGGCGGATTCACGGTTCCAATATCTCCTGCACCCATGACGGCGTGATCTCGCTCGCGCGGCCATAGCGCCTGTCGTCGAATTCCGCGGCGTTTTCCGAAGGCTCAAGGTTGATCTCGCAGCAGCGCAGACCACGGGCGCGCGCCTCGCGCACGAAGCCCGCCGCCGGATAGACCGCGCCCGACGTGCCGATGGCGACGAAGAGATCCGCCGCTCCCAGCGCCGCGTAGATCTCGTCCATATAGAGCGGCGTTTCGCCGAACCAGACGACATGCGGCCGCAGCGCGCCGCCGCAGCCGCAACGCGAATCGGTCGAAAGGTCTTCGCGGCAACCGCTCACCGCGCCGCATGAAGCGCACCGCGCTTTGAGCAATTCGCCGTGCATGTGAATGACGCGCCTCGAGCCGGCGCGCTCATGCAGATCGTCGATGTTCTGCGTCACGAGAGTCAATGCGCCGCCGCGCTGCGCGAGTCCGGCTTCGAGCCGCGCCAGCGCGGCATGGGCGGCGTTAGGCGAAGCGGCGAGCAGATTGCGCCGCCGCCCATTATAGAACGCATGCACCAGCGCCGGATCGCGCATGAAGGCCTCGGGCGTTGCGAGCTGCATCGGATCATAGCGCTTCCACAGCGCCGCGCCCGGCCCACGAAAGACGCCAAGGCCGCTTTCGGCGGAAACGCCCGCGCCGGTGAGGATGAAGATGTTCATATGCGCGCCGGCTGTCTCACGCCGTCATGCCCGCGCTTGTCGCGGGCGCCCACGCCGGGATATTGCGAGCCGGCCGGCGCATCACGCTGGATCATGCAGCATGGCGATAGCGATTACGCGGCTCTTCGGCGTGGATGGCCGGCACAAGGCCGGCCATGACGCGGAAACCAACGCCCATCACCGCGTGATCAGCGTGCCGGCGCCGTGATCGGTGAGCAATTCGATCAGCACGGCGTGCGGTAGTTTCCCGTCGAGAATGACGACGCCCTCGACGCCGCGTTCGATCGCGTACATGCAGGTCTCGACCTTTGGAATCATGCCGCCGGTGATCACGCCCTCGGCGATCAGGCCGGGAATATCGCCGACCTTCAGCTCCTGGATGATCTGCTTGTCCTTGTCGAGCACGCCCGGCACGTCGGTAAGGAAGATAAGGCGCTTGGCGTGAAGCGCGCCGGCGATCGCGCCGGCGAAAGTGTCGGCGTTGACGTTATAGCTTTCGCCGCGCGGACCTTCGGCGACGGGCGCCAGCACCGGAATGAGTTCGCGGCCCAGCACCTGATCGAGCACGGTCGTGTCGACCTTGTCGGGTTCGCCCACAAAGCCGAGGTCGACGCCGTCGGGGCGTTCGATCTTTTTGGCGGTGACCATGCGCCCGTCCTTGCCGGTCAGCCCGATGGCGCGTCCGCCTTCCGAATTGATGTAGCCGACGATCTGCTTGTTGATGGAGCCGGCGAGCACCATTTCGACAACGTCCATCGTCTCTTCGTCGGTGATGCGCAAGCCATCGGCGAAGCGCGATTCGACGCCGAGCCGCTTCAGCATCGCGCCGATCTGCGGCCCGCCGCCGTGCACGACGACAGGATTAACGCCGGACTGTTCGAGCAGCACCATGTCGCGCGAAAAATCGCGCGCCACCTGATCGTCGCCCATGGCGTGGCCGCCGTATTTCACCACGACGATGGCGTCGTCGTAGCGCAGCATATGCGGCAGCGCCTGCATGAGAATGCGGGCTTGCTGGAGCGCATTGTCGACGGCGTCGGTCATGACAGTTCCTTGCAGGCGCCTCGCGGCTTTCCTCGTCCTTCGAGACGCGAGCTCCTCAGGATGAGGAAAGCTTAGATCGCGCTGCATTTGGGCAAAATGTCCAAATGCAGATAGCGTGATCAATCTCGAAAGCTCTGAACGCGGTGTAGGCGAAAAACCGGGTTCCACTTATCGCTAGCTTCAGAGCTCCGCGCCCAACTAGCCCGCCGCAGCCGTCGCTTTCAAGCGTTTCGTTCGGCCAGGAGCTTTGCGATGGCGGCGCGAAGTTCGGCGATTCCCTCGCCGCGTTGCGCCGAGGTGAAAATGATCTGCGGAAAGGCCGCGGGGCGCTTCTCCAGCGCCTTCGTCGTCGCGGCGAGGACCTCATCGCGCTCGGCCATCTTCAATTCGTCATGCTTGGTCAGGATGACCTGATAGGAGACGGCCGACTGATCGAGGAGATCGAACATCTCTTCGTCGAGAGGCTTCACGCCGCGTCGCCCGTCGACGAGCACAAAGACCCGGGCGAGGCTGGCCCTCCCCTTCAGATAGTCGCGCATCAGCTGCGACCAGCTCGCCACCTTCTCCTTGCCGACGGCGGCGTAGCCATAGCCCGGCATGTCGACGAGGCGCAGCCGCTCCGCGCCTGGCGCGCCGCCCAGCGCGAAGAAGTTGAGCTGCTGCGTGCGTCCCGGCGTGTTGGAGACGCGGGCAAGCGTCTTGCGGTTCGTCAAGGCGTTGAGCAGCGAGGATTTGCCGACGTTGGAGCGCCCTGCGAAGGCGATCTCCGGCGGGCCGATGACCGGCAGATCGCTCGCCTTGGCGCTCGCGAAAATGAAGTCGCAGGGGCCGGCAAAGAGCAGCCGGCCCGCTTCGGTGAAGTCGGATTCGGTCACGCTCTCTGGAACGTCTTGCGCAGATTGTCCCAGAACTCGAACTTCACGCCGGCGCGCTTCATGATGACGCCCTGCTGCACGATGGACAGGAGATTGTTCCACGTCCAGTAGATCAGCAGGCCGGAGGCGAAGCCGCCCATGGTGAATGTGAAGATCACCGGCATCCAGGCGAACATCGTCTTCTGAATCTCGTCGGCAGGCTCCGGATTCATCTTCATCTGCAGCCACATCGAGCCACCCATCAGCAACGGCCAGACGCCGAGCGCGAGATAGGGGCCAAAGATCGCGACATGCGTTGGGTCGAAAGGCAGCACCCCGAACAGGTTGAAAACATTGGTCGGGTCCGGCGCCGAGAGGTCATGGATCCAGCCGAAGAACGGCGCGTGACGCATCTCGATCGTCACGACCAGCACCTTATAAAGCGAGAAGAACACCGGGATCTGCACGATCACCGGCAGACAGCCGCTCGCGGGGTTCACCTTCTCCCGCTTGAAGAGCTCCATTTGCTCCATGTTGAACTTGTGCTTGTCGTCACCGTATTTTTCCTTCAGCTCTTTGATTCTTGGCTGAATCGCCTTCATTTTGGCGATCGACTGATAGCTTTTGTTGGCGAGCGGCAGGAAGGCGAGCTTGACGATGACGGTCACCGCCAGAATGGCGAGGCCGAAATTCCCCAAGAGCTTGTAAAGGAAGTCGATCACCCGGAACATCGGCCGGGTGATGAAGTAGAACCATCCCCAGTCGATGAGAAGATCGAAGCGTTTCAGGCCAGGATTGGCCTTATAGGCGTCGAGCACGTCGACGACCTTGGCGCCGGCGAAGACATAGGTCGTCGCTTCCGCTGATTTCCCGGGCTCGATCGTCTTCTGGTCGCTGACCGTATCGGCCTGATAGGTTTTCACCGCGCCGCCCATCGAGGCGTAGCGCGCCTCCATGGGTAAATTCTGGTCGGGAGCGACCACGGCCGCCCAATATTTGTCCGTCAGTCCAACCCAGCCGCCGACCCCCTTGAAGGTCTTGACCGCATTGTCCTCTTTCTCGATCTTGTCGTAGGTGACTTCCTGTCCCGCGTCGCCGACGACGCCGACGAAGCCTTCATGCAGCGCGGCATAGCCCGCGGATGGCGGGCGGCCGACGCGGCTCACGCGCGCGTAGTTAAAAAGCGTGACGGGGTTGGCCGCCTTGTTTTCGACGCTGTCCTTGACGGTGAAGAGATATTCGTCATCCAGGGAAATGACGCGTTTGAAAACGAGGCCCCGGCCATTGTCCCAGGTGAGCGTCACCGGCGTCGTCGCGGTCAGCCTATCGGAATTCGTGGTCCATAGCGTCTCGGTGGTCGGCAGAACCGGCGCGTTCTCCGTTTCCGCGGTCAGATAGCCGAGTTCCGCGTAATAGGGGTTGGGCCCGTCCTCGGGCGAGAGCAGCGTGATGATCGGGCTCGAGGGGTCGACGGTCTCGCGATAATTCTTCAACGAGACGTCGTCGATGCGACCGCCCTTCAGCGCGATCGAGCCGGAGATCGATCTGGTGTCGATGGCGATTCGAGGGCTCAGCGCCAGCGCTTCGGCGAGGCTCTTGGGCGCGGCCTTAACAGGCGGCTGGCCGGCTGTGACCCGCTCGGGCGCGCCGAGCTGAGGAACCTTGGCAAGCTGCTCCTGCTGCGTCTGCGCCCGGCGCTGCTTGTCTATCTCTGGGAAGGCGTAAAAATAGTCCCACAGGCCGATGAAGACCAGCGACAACGCCGCGGCGAGGATCATATTCTTGATGTTTTCATTCATGGCCGCGTAAGCCTGTCTTCCTGTTTGCGTCTCGAAGCCGCCCCGCCGCGATCATTCAATCTGGCGAGTCCTTCTGTCATTTGCGCGAGCAGTTCGGCGAACGGCGCCGCGAGGGCCACGCGCCGCGCGACGAAGACGTAATCGCGACCGGGCTTCGCGCCAAGGGCGCCGCCGAGCCGCATGGCTTCGCGGAGCCTGCGGCGAATTCGGTTGCGCCCAACCGCGCCGGCGACCTTCCGCGTGACGGTCAGGCCGAAACGGGCGGGCGCATGCGAGTCCGTGTACTCCCGGGGCGCCATCTGCACCGTAAAGGCGGGCATGGCGACGCGCGCGCCGCGCGACACGCGCACGAAATCCCCGCGCCGGCGCAGAGTCTCCGGGCGTGGGGACTTCTCATCTTCGGCGGGGACTTGCGCCTTCATGCAGTCATCCGCCTCGTCCGTTCAGAGCCGTATCAGGCCGAGAGACGCTTGCGTCCGCGGGCGCGCCGCGCGGCGATAACGTTGCGGCCGCCGACCGTGGCCATGCGGGCGCGAAAGCCGTGACGGCGCTTGCGCACGATCTTGCTGGGCTGAAATGTCCTTTTCACCGTTCTTCTCCGCTGGCGAAAGGGACTTACGCCCGCTCTCGCGCTTGTCTTGCTGTCGTCGTCGACGGCCTGGCCGCAGACGGCTTAAAAACGCTTCGGCGTCCGCGACGACGCACAGCCGTCACAAAACATTCGCCGCCCCTTTTGGAGCGGCGCCGATCGCAGGCATATAGGAGAAAGCGCGCGTTCAAGTCAATGTTTGTCGCGGGCGTTTTGCGCCTGCGCCCGTCCAAAATCGGCCAAATCCGGCGGGTCCAACGACCACGGAGTCGGAGCTCAGAGCGCCTCGAGAAAGGCGACGAGCGCCGCTTTTTCTTGCGCGGTCAGACCCAGAGCGCGGATTTTCGGGTCGAGCGATGGATTGGCTCCCCCGCCGCGATCGTAAAACTCGATGACTTCGGCGAGCGTCCTCAAGCTTCCGTCGTGCATATAGGGCGAACTCTCGCTGACGCCGCGCAGCATCGGCGTCGTATAGGCCCAACGGTCGGCGGGCGCATTGGTGATCTCGAAACGGCCGACGTCATTCGGCGCGCCGGTCTGAGCGAGACCGACCGCCGCGAGGTCGACATTTTGAAGGACCCCGGGCGCGAGCTGCACCAGCCTTTTGCCGCCCGTCGCCTCGGATCGGAATCCGACCCCGGTATTGTGCCAGGACTGATCGGTAAAGAGCGCCGTCTCAGCTCCGATCAGATGGCAGGCGGCGCAGCCCCCCTTGCCGATGAAAAGCTCATAGCCCTTCCACTCCTGAGGCGTCAGCGCCGCGCGTTCGCCGCCATAGACCGCGCGATCGAAACGCCCGCCGCCGCGCAGCAGCGAAGCTTCATAGGCGGCGATGGCGCGCCCGAGCGTCATCATCGTCGCGCCCTCGCCCGGAAAGGCCGCCTCGAACAACGGCCGATATTCGGCGTCGGCGCGAAGCCGGGCGACGAGCGGACCGATCCCGGCATTGCCCATTTCGTCGGCCGCGAGCAGCGGCCCCCAGACCTGAGCGGCAAGATCGGTCTCGCGGCCGTCGTGAAACAGGAACTTCTTGAAGGCGACATTATACAGCGAGGGCGCGTTGCGCCGCAGCGACCGTCCCTCCATGCCGATCGAGAGCGCGCTCTGATTGGAGGCGAAGCCCTGCGCCGGAATATGGCACATGGCGCAGGACAACGTGCCATTCGCGGAAAGGCCGCGGTCGAAGAACAGCTTTTCGCCGAGCCTGCGCATGGCCGGCGCGCCCGCGACCGCGGCGGGGACGGGCGGAAGCCCCAGCGGCGATCTGATGTCCTCCGCTGCAGCGCTGCCGACGTAAAGCAGTAGCGAGAGCGCTTGCAGAACCCGTGCAATACCTCCCCCTTGCGGGGAAGTCGCGACACGTAGTGTCGCGGGTGGGGGACTCCGAGATGGTTTGGTCGCCGCGCTCCTGCGAATGGCGAAGGGCGCGACGCTCACCTTGCGTCGACCGCGTTGCTCGCGTCGGGAAATTCCATTGCGAGCGTCCGCGCGTCATTGAGCAGGCCATCCGGCGTCAGAAACGCTGTGCTGTAAATCTCGCGGACCCAGCCTTCGGGATCGATCAAGAACACTTTCAGCATATGATTGATTGCGCCCGTGCGCCTGCCGGCGCGATCCCTCCCATGGGCGATGTCCTGTCCCATGGCGGCGAAGAGCGGCGTCATCTCGCCTTCGCTCGCGCCGGTCAGAAAGACCCAGGGGACGTCGCCGCCTTTCTCTTCCGTCTCCAGCATGCGCATGACAGAAGGCGTGTCGCGCGTCGGATCGAGGCTGACGAAGACGAGACGCAGCCTCCCCTTCAGCAACGGATCGGTTTCGGCCTCTTTTCGCGCCTCGTGGAAAGTCGACCAGGCGAGAGGGCAGCCGAGTGGATCGGCGCAGCGTGAATAGAAGAAGCCGAGCGCCGTCACTGCGCCCCGCGTGTAAGCGGAAAGCGGCGTCCGCTTGCCTTGCGCATCGAGGAGCGGGGCCTCCGGCGCGCGCTGGATCGGATGCAGCGCGTAGCTTCCGGGCGCCGGCAGTCTTGCGACCGCCGGGTCCACTGCGAAAGCCGATGGCGCTGCGAGCGCGAGGGCAACAGCGATCGCCGCCCTCGCGATGTTGCGGCTTGCGCTCACGGCAGTTCGGCCTTCTGGGCGCGCGCGGTGAATTTCATATGATGCGCGCGGCCGAGGCCTTCCTTATGGAAGTCGACGACGAAATCTTCCCTAAGCTCCTTCCCGTCCCATGAGTAGCCCTTGAGGAACTGCTCGTTTTCGGCGCCCTTCTTGTCCCAATTGGCGAGCAGCGAGGTCGTGAAATAGACGCGCTTCCCGTCCCAGCTTTGCGAGACCATGTTCACCTGCGCGCCGATCTTTTTCGCATAGACCTGTTTGGGCGCTTCGGGATTGGCGAGATCGAAGAGCCGCGCCGTTCCGTCCATGAATGTATTGACCCAGAGCGACGATGCGTCGGACGAAATCGAGATGTCGACGGGCAAGGGAATTTTGGCTGGATCGCCGACGTCGGCGACGGCTTTCGCCTGCCACTCGTTCTTGTCGTCCTGCTTGATCAGGTAAAGTTTCGAGGTGAGCGCGCCGGCGGTGATCGCCCAATTGGCGCCGGGCTTGAGCGCCCAGCGAATTTCGAGCGGCGCGCCGGGAACCGAAAACACCCTTAGAGGCTTCATCGCCTTTAAGTCCCACATCACCATCGTGTTCCCGAAGTTCTTCATCGCGGAATCGTCTTGGATGAGCTGGGAAAGATCCATCATGTAATTGGTCCAGCCGGTGAAGCTCGACGTCAGCATGCGGTTCTGGGCCGGATCGATGGCGATGTCGTAGCCATAGCCGTCGCCGCCGTCATTGAGCGGCATCGGCGTCGTCGTGACGAGTTCGCCGGCGTTGTTGTAGGTGATCAGCCCGGTGACGCCGCCGTGATCCTTCTTGTTCGAAAGCGCCTGCACGAGCATGCGGCCGGGCAGCGCGTAGAATGTATGCGGCCCGACATAGCCCGTGCTCTCGGCCAGATTGTCGATGGTTTTGACGAGCTTCGGCGTCGACGGATCGGAGCCGACGTCGAAGATGAAAATCTTGCTGTCGTCGAGACGGCCGGCCCAGAGATATTTGCGATCGTCGGTGAATCCCATGTGATGCGCTTCGCCGCGTCCGCCGACGGCAATCGTGTGAATCACCTTGCCGTAGGTCGCGGAGCCGGGAATGACGTCGATCGTCACGAGCTTGTCGGATCCATCCCCGACGCCCTTCTCGCCGAGCGTCCAGACGTGGAGATACTGTTCCTGTCCCTTGATCAGCCCGCTCATGAAAGGCGAGTTGCAGGTCTCATCCGCGACAGCCGGCGCAAGCGCCCAGGCGGATACAAGCGCACACACTGCTGCGCGCAACGGCAAGCTCTTCATTCAACCACTCTCCCTTATTGGTCAGGCCGTCGCAGGGTCTATGATCGCCCTGATTTCACTGATCCGGTTGGCCGGAAAGCCTCCTTGCTCCGCATGTTCTTTGATCGCCGCCGCGTTCTCGGCGATGTAGACGCAGTAGACCTTGTCGTCGGTGACATAGCTTTCGACCCATTGCGTCTGCGGGCCGAGCGCGCGCAGGACGGCGCAGGAGCGCTGCGAGATCGCCTGGAGTTCGGCCTGCGTCATGTTCCCGGCGCCGGGGATGTCCCGTTCGATGATGAATTTCGGCATCGTCTTTCCCCTACTTAGAGCCCAAACTGATATGACCGGTCGTCTCACTCGGGCGCAAATCGATCATGCCTTCAAGTAGCCGTTGAGCAGCATGTCGCAGAACTGCGTCAGCGGACGCACCGAGCGCTCGATCTTCATGCGCAGCAGCGCCCCCTGCCAGAAATTGACGAGAAGATCGGCCATTTCCTTTGCGTCCATGTCCGTGCGGAAACCGCCTTCCCGCTGGGCGCGGGCGATTCCCTCGCGCAGCTTGTCGCGATAGCGGTGCACGGCCTCGCGCAGCGACGTCTGGCAGAGATCGCTCGTGTCGCCAATCTCCCCGATGAGATTGCCGAGCAGGCATCCGCCCCGGAAATCCAGGCGCTCCGTCTCTTCGATCAGCTCATCGAAATAGGCCCGCAGCGCCGCCGCGGCGCCAAGATCCTTGCGCTGAAGCTGTGCGTCGAGCCGTTTGATGAACGGATCGATGTAATGTTTGACGACCTCGGCGCTGAAGGCTTCCTTGCTTTCGAAATAATTATAGAAGGAGCCTTTCGGCACGCCGACGCTCTTGACCAGCTCCTGCAGCCCGGTGCCGTGATAGCCCTGCTCCATCAGCAGCGCGACTCCCCGGTCCAGAAGCTTCTCTCTCAGCTCTTTGACGTCGCGTCGGCTCATGACGACATAATACGACCAGTCGTCTCAGTTTGGCAAGCGGCGCTCATCGCGCGCCTATCGTCGCCCCCCGCCTCATTAGCGCCGCGCATGGGACCGAATCATGTCGCAGATGCGGCGAGGATCGCGCGCGCGAAGCTTCGCGGGGGCGTCCGCGCATTTCGTTACGCGCCGCGTATTTTGTCTTTGCCCCCCGGACTCGCCGCGGCGTATAGATTGGAAATGACGCGTGATTCGCGTCACTGTCCGTGTCCTTCCAGACGTAGCGTGACGCGTCCGCCTTGCTTACCGCCCAAGATTAAGATTTAGGGCCGCGTTTGAGGCGTAAGTGAAGGTTTATTAACCAATTCCGCTTACCTTCGCTGGAAGGTCGGTCAGGTCGCTGGGGCGAGGACACTCGCCGGCCGCCGGCGCGCGTCCTTGGCGCGGTCGGTCGCGGACGATGGAGCTCGGTGGGGAACCAACATGCGCGTTTTATTGATCGAAGACGACAGCGCGACGGCTCAAAGTATTGAGCTCATGCTCAAATCCGAGAACTTCAACGTCTATACGACCGATCTCGGCGAAGAGGGCATCGACCTCGGCAAGCTCTATGATTACGACATTATACTTCTCGACCTCAACCTGCCCGACATGTCCGGCTATGAGGTGCTGCGCACGTTGCGCGTCGCCAAGGTGAAGACCCCGATCCTCATCCTGTCCGGACTCGCCGGCATCGAAGACAAGGTGAAGGGCCTAGGCTTCGGCGCCGACGATTATCTGACCAAGCCCTTTCATAAGGACGAACTCGTCGCGCGCATTCACGCCATCGTCCGCCGCTCGAAGGGCCACGCTCAATCGATCATCATCACCGGCGACCTCATCGTCAACCTCGACCAGAAGACGGTGGAAGTCAGCGGCGCCCGCGTGCATCTGACCGGCAAGGAATATCAGATGCTGGAGTTGCTCTCGCTGCGCAAGGGCACGACGCTGACGAAGGAAATGTTCCTCAATCATCTTTATGGCGGGATGGACGAGCCCGAATTGAAGATCATCGACGTGTTCATTTGCAAATTGCGCAAGAAGCTCGCCAACGCCAGCGAAGGCCGCAACTACATCGAAACCGTCTGGGGCCGCGGCTATGTGCTGCGAGAGCCAAGCGAAGCGGAAGAACGCATCACGGCCTGATAGAGGCGCGATCGCAACATTGAAGCAAAAGCGCGATCACGAGCGCAATGCAAAACGCCGCGTCCGAGGATGCGGCGTTTTCTTTTTGCTGACTGAAGCCTCTCGCGGAACAGCCGTGTGCGCGATCGGTTTACAGTGCGGGGGCGAACGTCGAGGAGACGAAGATGAGGAAACCCCTGCTGGCCGGCGCCATGGCGCTTGCGCTTCTGGCGCCCAGTTACGCGCTTGCCGCGTCTTGGACGAAATCCGGGTCATCCGCCACATCCGGTTCAACCGGCACGATGACGCGGCCAAACAGAGTCGACGCCACAACCCAGAACTTCGTGGACAAGGCCTGGAACATCAACAATTTTGAAATCCAGGCCGGACGCGAAGCTCAGAACAAGGCAAACACTCAGGAGTTTCTCGACTATGCCCGTAGGATCGTGAGAGATCATACGAACATGGACAACGAGCTGAAGCCGATCGTGCAGCAAGACCGGCTTAACGCTCCGAACGCGCTCGATAAGGAACACCAGAATCTTCTGCAGCAATTGTCCTCGATGACTGGCGCGCGCTTTGAAGAGCGCTTCCGGACACAGCAAATCGACGGACACGAGAAGGCGGTGAAGCTTTTCGAGAGCTACGCCAAGAACGGCCAGAACCCCGAGCTAAAGAGGTGGGCGCAGAGCGCCGTTCCGACGCTGGAGAACCATCTGCGCGACGCCAAGGCGCTTCCGCGCGGCGCGCAAGGCACGCACGCAGAACGATAGCCTCGCTGCGCAAAGAACCGGTTCGGCCGGAGTTCCCAGGATCCGCGCGGTGGCGCGGGTCCTCGGCTTTAATCGCCTCGCGCCAAACAGTCTCCGTGAATGTCGCACGCCGTCACGCGACAGAGCGCCAGCGCGGTCGCTGACAAGCGGCCGCCTCGGGCGCGATGTCAGCGAGCGTGGTGGTCGGCCCCCATGGGGTGATCCGGTTCGAATGTTAGTTTAAGAGTGGCATTTGGACCAGCGGCAACGCGCCCGGCGCAGCTGGCTGGGGTTGCGCAGCTGGGCGCTCGGGGAACAGAACCGCCGGGGCTGGCGGCCG
>NZ_JBPFEA010000036.1:0-82438 GCF_051061285.1 Methylocystis sp. | reverse complement strand
GGACGACGGCGTTCTCGCATTCACCGACTTCGGCATCGAAACTCTCGTCGAGCTCATCGAAATCCACAAAGACTTGAAGTCCCGCCCCGGCGTCTGACGCAGCGCGAGATCATCCCCTGCGGCCCACGCCGGATGCTTACGATTAAGCGCATTTGATGACCGTTTGTCTTGTGAATTCCGCCGACGGACATTTGTCAGATAATTAGACCGGAGCCATGTTGAGCGTGCGAAGCGCAACGCTTTTTGCGCTGAAAATAAACCCGCCGCACCAACGGCAAACACCTGCATAGCAAGACGACACGCTCACGCCGGAGATCACCGATCCAGGCGAACGGGAAAGGCTTGCCTTGCGCGGGGCGTTCAGAGGAATCCGAGGCAAGTTCAATGAGAGAGGCACCAAAATCGAAAGCCTCGGCGACCGGCAGCCTGCTGTTCGGCGTCTCGGTTTATGCCGTTGCCGCCCATTGGCCGGAGCTGACGGGCAGCGTGCCGAATCCTGCTCAACAATTCTATTCAGGGCTGTTTGAACTCATGGGCGCGAGTGCCGTGCTTAGCGGCGTCGGCGGCTATTTCAGAAACTGGCGCATTGCCGAGAAGCGCCGCGCTTCAGAGCAGACATCCGGCACGTTTGGCAACGCCGCCTTCGCGACGATGGAAGAATGCGCACTGTCGGGGCTGGTCAATCCGAAAGGGCTCTTTGTCGGATTGCTTGAAAACCAGCCGCTCTTTTACAGCGGCAAGGCTCACCTTCTGACGTGCGCGCCGGCCCGTCAGGGCAAGGGCATCAATGTCGTGATCCCGAACCTGCTGCACTACGCCGGCTCGGTCGTCGTTACCGATCCGAAGGGCGAGCTTGCCGCTGTCACGGCGGTACATCGCCGTGACAGGTTTGGACAAAAGGTCGTGGTCTTTAATCCCTGGGGACTGCACGGCCTGCCGCAGCACCGGATCAATCCGCTCGAAGGCTTGATCGCGCTGGCGAGCGACCTGCGTTTGCAGCGTGGCCTGACAGATGAGGTGAAGGCTATTGCCTTGCAGCTCTATCCGGAGCCGGAAGACGCGCGCAACCGCTATTGGCGCGAAGGCGCTCGCGCCATCATGCGCGGCGCGCTCCTTTATCTGGCGCTGTGCGCTCCGGCGCGATGCACGCTGCCTGAGCTGTGGCGGATCGTCGCCAATCCGCGCCGCCTTGAACGTACCGTTCAGGAAATGCGCGAGAGCGATGCATTGGGCGGGCTGCTCGCCGATCTCGGCGACGATCTCGCTCATCAGATGGAGGATAACCCGGAACAATTCGCCGACTTCAGAGCGGGCGCGGTTCAGGCGCTCGATATCTACGAGCCCGGCGGCTATCTCGCCGATGCGCTCGGCGGCTCCGATGTTTCGCTGCGTGAACTAACGACGGGCGCGGTCAGCATCTATCTCGCTTTCCCGCAGGACAGGATCGCGACGCATGGCGCGGCGCTCGGACTGATTGTCAATCAGGCGATCACGATGGTCGCCCGCGCAGACAAGAAGCACGGCGTTTTATTCCTGCTCGATGAGTTCGCCAATCTCGGCAAACTCAGCGGGCTCCCCGAAAGCCTGACCGCGCTTCCCGGCCTCGGTGTGCGCGTCTGGATGTTCGTGCAGGAACTCGCGGAGCTTACCCGTCTCTATGGCCCCTACACGGCCCAGACGATTCTCTCGCAGGCGGAAGTGAAGCAGTTCTTCGCTGTGAACAGCAACGAGCTGGCGCAGACACTCTCGAAGGCCTTCGGGCAAAGGACGGTGAAGACCTGCAACTACAATCTCGGGCGCACGGACGATGATGAAGTGAGCGAAAGCCTGTCAGAGACAGGCAGGCCGCTGATGTCGCCTGATGAAATCACGCTGATGAGCAACGACGAGCAATTGCTGCTGGTCAAGGGCCTAAAGCCGATCCTCGGCGTTCGGGTGCCCTTTTGGTTCATCGCGCCGTGGGGTGAGTGGGCTGCGCCAAACCCGGTCGAAGGAATGTACCCAAAAGTGAAGCCGCTGGTACAGCTCGGCTACGAGATAAAGGAGAAATGTCGTGAGCGATATTGAGGTCAGGGTCATTGGAGCAAGGCCGCCGAAGCGGTCGGTTAGCGGATTCACGCGACTGCGCGTGGGAATAAGTGCGATTGCGCGGGGCATCTTCCTGCGGCCCCGCCTCATGGCGCTTGCCGGACTCGCGGCATTCGTCGTCTTTGTCGGCACGCCGCATGTCGGCTGGGACTATGAATGCAAGCATCCCATGCGTGGCCTTGGTTCGTGCCGTTCGGTCGCCTGGTGCGCGTATTACGGCTTCCAGGGCCGCCGGATCGTTATTCCGGAAAACGGTCAGAGCTGCCAGCTCGTCGGCTTTGTTCCCGTCGATTGGACAAAGCTCGTTCGCCAACTCAACAAACGGACGAACTGAAATCGCTAAAACCCCATATTTTCTGCGGGCTACAGGGCAATACAATTTGAAATAAGGCTGAGAAAAATGGTACAATTTAAAGAGGAGGACGAGATGTCTGGTGAAAGGGAGAACAGCGCTGATGCGTTGTTTGACGGGGGGAGTATCGTCGAAAATTTCGACGCGTCTGCGCGGCCCGTTCTTACCGTCGATGTGGCAAAGTATCAGTCCTGGCTCGATGACAGCACTCTGACTTCGAGTCAGAAAGAAGAATTCTTGCGTTCATTATGGTCAATCGTCGTGACGTTCGTCGAGCTTGGTTTCGATGTGCATCCGTTACAGGAAGTCTGTGCACAAGAGTCCGCTGAATGCTTTCCGCTGGCAAAAAAAGCGTTCGATAGAGTAAATTGTGAGAATTCAGCGCGTAACGGAGAAAATTTGGAGGACTCCCCTATCGGCGAGTTTGAGTTGGAATGAATCATTCTGAAGACAGAAATAGCGGTCTTACAACGGCGGTGATCTATTGCCGCGTGTCGAGCGCCAAGCAGACGGTGCGCGGCGATGGTCTGGCATCGCAGGAAACACGCTGCCGCGAATACGCGAAATACAAGGGTTATAAGGTTGTCGAGGTGTTCTGCGACGACGCGTCGGGAAGCCTGACCGCCCGTCCCGGTATGACGGCGATGCTCGCCTTCCTGAAGGCCCATCGGTGCAAGGAGCCGCATGCCGTCATCATCGACGACATCAGCCGCCTGGCGCGCGGACTGATGGCGCATTTCGAACTGCGTATGCAGATTGCAGACGCGGGCGGCGTATTGGTCAGCCCGTCGATAGAGTTCGGCGAGGACTCCGATGCGCAGCTTGTAGAAAACTTGCTTGCATCCGTATCGCAGCACCAGCGCCAGAAGAACGGCGAGCAGACCGTAAATCGCATGCGGGCACGCTTACAGAACGGATATTGGGTTTTTCAGGCACCGGTGGGCTACCGCTATGAGCGCGTAGCCGGGCACGGCAAAATGCTGGTGCGTGATGAGCCCAACGCATCCATCTTGCAGGAAGCGCTCGAAGGTTACGCTTCAGGGCGTTTTCAGACCCAGGTAGAGGTGAAGCGCTTTCTTGAGCGGCAACCCTCCTTTCCGAAGGATTTGCCGAACGGCGAGATTCGCAGTCAGCGCATCACCGATATTCTGACCCGCGTCGTTTACGCCGGATACGCTGAAGCGCCGAACTGGAATGTTCAGCTTCGCAAGGGCCAGCATGAAGGTCTTATCAGCTTCGAGACCTTCGAAAAGATTCAGGCACGGCTCAAGGGTAAGGCCAAGGCCCCCGCGCGCAAGGATATTAACGCAGACTTTCCGTTGCGCGGCTTCGTGCTGTGCAACGATTGCGGCAAGCCGTTGACGGCCTGCTGGTCGACAAGCAAGACAGGCAAGAAGCACCCTTATTATCTCTGCCCTACGCGCGGATGTGCGAGTTATCGCAAATCCATCCGCCGTGAAGAACTGGAAGACGCGTTCGCCGGAGCGTTGCAGCGGCTCCAACCGAGCAAGGGCCTGTTCAATTTGGTCAAAGCCATGTTCCAGGACGCCTGGAGCATGAAGCTTGCGCAAGTGGCCATCGATGGCAAAGCGCTGGAAAAAGACAAGGCCGAAATCGAAAAGCAGATCGAGACTTTGCTTGAACGCATCGTCGAAACGCAGAACACAGCCGTCGTCCGAGCCTATGAAACCAAGATCGCCAAACTCGAACGCAATAGGATTGTGAACCAGGAACGGCTGCAAAAAAACGCCAAGCCGAAACATACGTTGGAGGAATCGTTCGAACTCGCGATGCAGTTCCTATCAAAGCCTTGGAGTATCTGGGAAAATGGCGATCTGATCTGGAAAAAAACCGTTCTGAGACTGGCATTTTGCGAGCCAATCTCATACTGCCGAAAACAAGGACTTCGAACCCCGAATCTGGCCTTTCCCTTCAAGGCCTTAACGGGAATACAAACTCAAAAATGCGAGATGGCGCGCCCGAAAGGATTCGAACCTCTGACCCCCAGATTCGTAGTCTGGTGCTCTATCCAGCTGAGCTACGGGCGCCTGCTTCGCCATAGTCCCCCTGCGTTAAACGGGCTATGGCGACGTGTCGGCTCGTTTACCGGCAAGCGACGCGAATGGCAATAGCGCATTTACTTTCGCCGCGCGTAGCCTTGCGTCGACGGCGTGAGCATTTAGATAAAAGGCTCTAAGTGGGATTTCTAATGGAAACGTTCCTGTCGGACGGCGTCGAGATAGCCTATGTGGATTTCGAGCCTTTAACGGAAGATCGCGGCGAACCGATCGTCCTCGTGCATGGCTTCGCCTCGACCCATGCCGTGAACTGGCTGTTCACGCAGTGGGTCAAGACGCTGACTGAGGACGGGCGCCGCGTCATTGTCTTCGACAACCGCGGCCATGGTCGCTCCGCCAAGCTGTACGATCCGGCGCAATATGGTCTCGACCTGATGGCCGCCGACATCGTGCATCTGCTCGACCATCTGTCGATCCCGCGCGCCGACGTCATGGGCTATTCGCTCGGCGGACGCATCGGCACGGTGCTGGCGCTGACCGCGCCCGAGCGCGTGCGCTCCTTGATCCTCGGCGGCATCGGCGAAAATCTCATCGAGAACTCCGGCCTGCCGCGCGGCCTCGCCGAAGCCATGGAGATTGAGCGCATCGAGGACATTGACGATTCGACGCTCAAAATCTTCCGCGGCTTCGCCGAAGCCACCCGCAGCGACCTCGCCGCCCTCGCCGCCTGCGTCCGCGGCGCCCGCAAGTCCGTCGAGCCCGAGTCGCTCGCGCGGATTACCGCGCCGGTGCTGATCTGCGTCGGCACGCGCGATGACGTCGCCGGCGACCCGCTCCCGCTGGCCGAGTTCTTCCCTAACGCCCGCGTGGTCGATATTCCCGGCCGCGACCACAACCGGGCCGTCGGCGACAGGATCTATAAGCAGGCGGTGCTGGAGTTCCTGGATACGCGGCCTTAGCGGTCGCGGGGGCGCCCGTGCTATTGTCCAAGCGCTCCGCTATATTATTGCCTGACCAAGGAGGGGCGGATGGGCGCCGAAACGCGCGAATCTGGCGCGAAAATCATCGACTTCGCCCAGAATGATCCGTTGTTCGCGCGTCTGCGCGCAGAGGCGGAGGACGTGCTGCGCCGCGAGCCGGAGCTCGGCGGCTTCCTGCATCCAGCGATCCTGTCGCAGAACGGCGTCCTGGGCGTCGTCGCGCATCGCGTGGCGCAGCGCCTCGACCGGCCGGAGGCCCCCTATATCGCGATCCGCCAGGCGTTCGAAGAATGCGCCGCCCGCGAACCTGGACTGGTCGAGGCGTTCCGCGCCGACCTGCTCGCCGTGCTCGAGCGCGATCCCGCCTGCACGAGGCTGATCGAGCCGGCGCTATATTTCAAAGGCTTCCATGCGCTGCAGACCTACCGGCTGGCGCATTGGCTGTGGAAGAACGGCCGCAGCGACTTCGCCCTGATCCTGCAGAGCCTCTCGTCGCAAACCTTCCAGGTCGACATCCACCCCGCCGCCGTCATCGGCAAGAGCGTTTTCATCGATCACGCCACCGGCGTCGTCATCGGCGCGACCAGCGTGGTCGAAGACGAAGTCTCGATGCTGCATGGCGTGACGCTAGGGGGCACCGGCAAGGCGCGCGGCGACCGGCACCCGAAGGTGCGGCGCGGCGTGCTGATCGGCGCCGGCGCGAAAATCCTCGGCAATATCGAAATCGGCCGCTGCGCCATGATCGCCGCGGGATCGGTCGTGCTCGACCCGGTGCCCGCCAACAAGACCGTCGCCGGGGTGCCGGCCAGAATCGTCGGCGACGCGCGCTGCGCCGAGCCGGCCCTTGCCATGGATCAGATGCTGGCCTATCTCGACGCCGGCATGTGAGGGGCGGGGTTGACCTTGAGCAGAATTCTACTGGGCTTTGCGCTCGTTTTTGTCGCGGCGTCGTTGCTGTCTCCACGCGCCGCGACAGCCGCCGGTTGGCATTATTACGATCCGGAATGTCCGATCGATCTTGGCGGCAATGATCTTGGCGCCAATGATCTTGGCGCCAAGTCGATGAAATTCGTCGCCATGCAGCCCAAGAAGAACGTCGACCGGGAATGCATCGCGCTGCCCGACGTCGGCCCGAGCGTCATCGTGCTCGACGCCGCCGACGCTGAATTGCGCGACATGAACTGGGACATCCGTATCCTGCGCGGCAAGGGGCCGAATGGCGACGCCGACCCCGAAGCCGATGTCGTCGGCCGCCTGCCGGTGCAGAAATTTCGCAACGGCATGGTGAATTTCGACCAGAATTTTAAGGAGCCCGGCGCCTACGTGCTTTACGCGCGGCTGACGAGCGACGACGGCGTTAAAAGCTTTGAAGGCCGGCACCCGTTCTCGGTCGGCCTCGTCACCGACGAGGAAATTTATCTCTACATCGCCTTCGGCGTTTTCGTCGTCGTGGCCGGCGGCGTCGCCTTCACGCTCTGGCGCCAGGGCAAGCTCGGATTTAAAATTCCGGATTTTTCGAAGACGGATTGAGCTTTTCGCCGGAACACTTGCAGGAAAAGCCCCCTCCCCAACCCTCCCCCGCGCTTCGCGCGGGAGAGGGAGCAGATTGCGCGCGTCATGAAGATTCTTGAATTTTCGACGTCAGCCGCGACGGCTTTCACCCGCTCGTCGATCTCCGCGCACGGACGGCTCATCTGACTCACTCACGCCCATGGGCTTGGCCAGATCATCCGCCGCGCGCATTGAGGCGCCTTGGATACAGGCTTCGTCATTGACGGCAGTCAGCTTTCGGCCGTCCGGCGCGGTCTCCGGCTCCGTCAGCCGCTCGGCGGCCAAAACCGATCACCTCGCGCAAAAAATGTTCGCGTCGGGGCCAACCGCGCCAAGAATCATCATTTCGCCGGTCATGGATTGATTTGCCGATAGCGGATCGATAGAGAGCGGCATTGTCCACAGGAGTTGACCCTAAAGGACAACTATAGTCACTACGTTATACACCTACTCGGCGCTGGCCAAATCATTCCGGTCTCCACTCCGGAACGATTAGACGTCGCTTAAGTTGGCATCAAGACTGTCGCTTCAGAAGTCAGGTGAACGCGGAAACGGTCAACAATTTCTCGTTCGCTTTTTCAGGTTTAACCCGGATGTTTGAGGCCAGCGTGACAATTGCGCAACGTGATCACCGCAAAGTTATTGGCTATTTGCGCCGTCAGTTTGAAGCGGAAAGGCGCTATGAGTTCGAGGCTCAAAAAGCAGACACGACGTATGACGTCGATCCGTTTACGCGCGGCGCCTATCGTAGGATGCTGGAGCTGTACTGGACATTGTCGCGAGTGCTTGCTCCGCAACGCACGTCGCCCGCGGCCCAATGTATAGAGGAAGCCCCACGGCCGGCCCCCCAGCAACAGTTCCCGCTCATTACGATCGCGCCCGGGGACCAGCCATGCATATACGTTGATGTCACAGACACCAAATTTTTTGACAAAGTGACGGGCATTCAACGCGTTGTCAGCGAGACCGCTCATTACGTCACGGAACTGGGAAACGGCCAACCGGTCCAGATTCGCGGGGGACTTATACTAGCCGAAATAGACGGAGTGATGGGCAGGATCGAAGCGCGTCCTGGCGATATGCTCCTGTTGCTAGACGCTGGCTGGAACAATGTGGACAATTATGCGCACGCCATCAGCTCCTTCAAAGAAAAAGGCGGCGCTGTCGTAGCTGGCGTTTATGATCTTTTTCCAGTCCTCTATCCGACGTTATACGGACCCGAACTCGTAATCGCCTTTGAGACCTGGCTCAGCGAAGTCGTCTCCCGGAGTGATGCGGTCGTTGCAATTTCTCGGTGTTCCGCGACGTGCTATGCCGAGTATGCGATGATGCGATACAAATGGTGCAGGAGCCAAAAAATCGGCTGGTGGCGGCTGGGCGCCAATCTATCGGCTGAACCCTCCAGAGAACCAGCCACGGCCGCAATCGAAATCGCGACGCAAGGCCCATTTTTTCTCTGCGTCGGCACAGTCGAGACGCGCAAAGGCTATCCGGTCGCGATCGAGGCTTTCGAACGTCTTTGGGCCGACAACATAGACGTCAACCTTGTCATCGTTGGCAGACCCGGGTGGAACGCCCGGGCGTTTGAACAGCGCTTGCGGCAGCATGAGGAAAAGGGACGGCGCCTGTTTTGGCTAGACGACGCGAGTGATGCGGATTTGCGCTACCTTTACCGCGAGACGTGCGCGGCCGTGTTCACGACCTTCGCCGAAGGCTTTGGTTTGCCCTTGGTGGAGGCCGCACAATGCGGCGCCCCCATCATCGCCAGCGACATCCCCCAGTTTCGTGAGCTTGGCGGCTCAGATGTGCGCTATTTCGATCTCCTCGATTCGGCGAGCCTCGCAGACGCCCTCATGCAAGCGCTCTCAGACGAGAAACGGCCGCCTCGCGTTGCGACTCTTACATGGCGAGAATCGACGATCGAATTGATCGGGCTGCTGCGCTCCGGCGCTTACCAGATGGACGTCTCTGCAATCTCGCGTGACATAGCCACAGCCGGACTGGCGGCCGCCACGAAATGAGGCGCTGACTGGGCAGTCGATTATCCGCTCACATCATCATCAGCGGAGTGGGCCAACACAATTGCCCTTACCCAAACCTATTATTCCTCGGAAATCCTCTCGGCGGCAATCTTCCCGCTTCGGCGCGATGGCCGATCCAGTCCTTGAGTTCCGCCTTCTCGATCGTGAACACGCGGCTTGACGCATCGGTCCATGTCAGTCCGTCTTTGAGCGCAAAAACCTTCGCGTCCGCGACGCCGCCGTCCTTGTAGCGCTGCATGCGCACGCCCTTGCCGCGCGCCATGCGCGGCGCTTCGCTCAAGGGAAACACCAAGAGCTTCCGGTTCTCGCCGATGATCGCGATATGATCGCCCTGCGCCTGCGTCACGATCTTCAATATAGAGGGCGGCTCGACGTTGAGCGCCGCGCGTCCCTTGCGCGTCGACGATAAGAGATCGTCTTCGCTCACGACGAAGCCGCGCCCGTCATTCGTCACCAGCAGCAGCGCTTCGCCCGCGACATGCGGCAGAACGGCGACGACATCGGCGCCTTCCTCGATCTCGGCGAAGAGCCGGATCGGCTCGCCATGTCCGCGCCCGCCCGGAAGCTTTGACGCGTCGAGCGTATAGGCCTTGCCGTTCGACGCGAGCGCCAGGATTTTCGACGTCGTCTGCGCGAAGAAGGACGCGCCGAGTTCGTCGTCGCCCTTGAACTGCAGGCTCGAGAGATCCTGCACATGGCCCTTGAGCGCGCGAATCCAGCCCTTCTTCGAGACGACGATGGTCACCGGTTCGCGCTCGATCATCGCCTCGGCGAGGTCGAGATCGATCGCCTCGGGCGCGTCTTCGAAACTCGTGCGCCGCTTGCCCTTCGGGGTCTGCGGACCATAGGTTTTTTTGAGTTCGCGCACCTGCCAGGCGATGGTCTTCCACTGCTTGTCGTCATCGGCGAGCAGCGACTCGATCTCCTTGCGCTCGGCCGAAAGCTCGCCCAGCTCCTTCTTCAGCTCCATCTCTTCGAGCCGGCGCAGAGCGCGCAGTCGCGTGTCGAGAATGTATTCGACCTGCAGGTCGGTCAGCTTGAACGCCTTTTTCAATTCCCCCTTGGCGTCGTCCTCTTCGCGGATGATGCGGATCACCTCATCGAGATTGAGGAAGACGATGACCATGCCTTCCAATTGCTCGATGCGCCGTACGATCGCGGCGAGGCGATGGCGCGAGCGGCGCTGCAGCACGGTCCGGCGATGGTCGAGCCATTGCCTTAAGGCCTCGTCGAGCGAAACGACGCGCGGCGTCACGCCGTCGACGAGCACATTCATGTTCATCGGAAACCGCGTTTCGAGCTCGGAGAGCTTGAACAAAGTCTCCATCATCAGCGCCGGATCGACCGTGCGCGTGCGCGGCTCGAAAACGATGCGCACGTCTTCCGCCGATTCATCGCGCACATCGGCGACGAGCGGCAGTTTGCGCTCAGAGATAAGTTCGGCGAGCCGTTCGATGAGGCGCGACTTCTGTACGCCATAGGGAATTTCCGTGACGACGGCGACCCATCCGCCGCGCGGCAGCTCCTCTTTGATCCAGCGCGCGCGCACACGAAAGGAGCCGCGCCCGGTGCGATAGGTCTCGATGATCTCGTCGCGCTTGTCGACGACGATGCCGCCGGTTGGAAAATCCGGCCCCTGCACGAAGGTCAGCAGCTGTTCGGCGGTCGCCTTGCGGTGGGAGATGAGGTAGAGCGCCGCGTCGCACAGCTCGGCGAGATTATGCGGCGGGATCGACGTCGCCATGCCGACGGCGATCCCCTGCGCGCCATTGGCGAGCAGATTGGGCAGCGCCGACGGCAGCACCACCGGCTCCTTCTCCTCGCCGGAATAATTGGGGATGAAGTCGATCGCGTCTTCGTCGATGCCTTCCAGAAGAGAGCGCGCGACCGCCGTCATGCGCGCCTCGGTGTAGCGATAGGCTGCGGCCGAATCGCCGTCCACATTGCCGAAATTGCCCTGGCCGTCGACGAGCGGATAGCGCGAGGAGAAATCCTGGGCGAGGCGCACCAGCGCGTCATAGATCGCCTGATCGCCATGCGGGTGGAACGAGCCCATCACGTCGCCGACGATCTTTGCGCATTTCTTGAACGGCGCGCCGGGGTCGAGGCGAAGAATATGCATGCCGTAAAGAATGCGTCGATGCACGGGTTTAAGCCCGTCGCGGGCGTCGGGCAGCGCGCGGCCGGTGATGGTCGAAAGCGCGTAACGCAGATAGCGCTCCTCGAGCGCCTCGCGCAGATCGACGGGCGCAATCACGCTAACGTCGCTTGCGCCCTTGCCTTTTCCGCTTCCCCCGCCGCCTTTTTGCGCCATTTCAAAAACCCGATTCTGCCTTTGTGATCGGTACTATGGCCGCAGGGGCGTCGGCGCAAGCGAAGGATTTCGAGGCGGCTCTTTAACTCTGAAAGTGCGTCGTCGATGCATCGACTGCGTTTTGTGCGGCGTCGTCGCAAATAAGGTATTGCAGACGCCGCGTTTCGTCCTTTAGAAGGCTTGCGAAGCGATGGCGCAGATCGGCGCGGTCGAATTTTCGCCGGTTTTCCGCGGCTTTCAAAACATGGCGTCCATGAAGAAACTGCTTTCGTCGCTCATCGCCGCGCTGCTCGTGACATCCGCCTCGTTCGCCTTGGATAGATCGCAAATGACGGTCGCCGGCTCGACGGTCGCCGCGCGGGAGCGCGCGCCTCAGGCGCGCGACGCTGACGAAGACATGCAGGCGATCTGCCGCGAAGTGCTCGTCGACATCGATCAGGGCTACGGCGTCAGCAGCCATGAATCGCGTTATATTTGCGGCGACAAGCGCCGCTAGACCGGGTTCCGAAAAAGTTGACGGACTTTTTCGATGAGAACCTGCTCCAACATTTTGATTTTGAGTGATTCCTTATCGATCACATGATTCCATGCGATCGGGAAGCGCTCTAAGCGATTCGCCGACGCGTCCCCTGTTTTTTCCTCACGCCACGCGCAAAAGAGCGCTGACGTAAAATTCGCGCGCCGCCGGCAGCGCCACGCCGCGCGGCTTGAGCACGTCGCGCGTCAGGAAATATCCGGTCAAGCGGAACGCGGCGATGAGATCGGCCTGTTCCGCGACAATGCTCTCATGCTGAAGAAAGTCCGGATAGGGTAGGAGTTTGTCGCGCCACGGCGCGCCGGCGGCGCGGCTCACCGCGCGGCCCGATTTCGGCGACACATAGGCGAGATCGTCCCTCGCGCCGGTCAGCGCGCAGGCGTTGAGATCGAGCCCGAAGCCGAGCGCGCCGAGCAGCGCCAACTCGAATCGCGCCAACATCGTCGCGGCGCCTTCGGCGGCGCGAATGTCGCCGAAGAGCGCCGCAATGGCGTCGGCCATTTCAAACAATTCCTCATGGGGATCGCGCTCCGGCAGCAGGCGCAGCAACGCGCAGAGCGAGACGACGCCATGGAGCGCCGCGGCGCGGTCGAGGAAATAGGCGGCGCGGGCGACGAGCGGCTCGACCGTCAAGGCGCCGAGATGGTCCTCAAGACGCGCCCGCCACTGCGCCGCGACGAGATTGCCGGGCTGCAGAATCGGACGGAGCCGGCGCGAGCGACCGCCGCGCACGAGACCAAGATGGCGGCCGTGTCCGCGCGTCATCACCTCGAGGATGACGGAAGTTTCGCCATGCCGACGCGCGCCGAGAATGAGAGCGTCGTCGCGCCATTCCATATCAGGCTCACACTTCGGAAAGCTTCATATCCGGCCTGTAATCTAAGCCTTCGACATCCTTGATCAAAGCCTGGCCGCAAATCACCCGGTTTTGCGTCGGATCGAAGGTGAGCGAGGGCGATCCGTGGAGTCGCCAGCCGAGGCTCAACGCTTCCGTGACGCGATGGCAAAAGGCGGCGTCATCCGGCCCGGTGAGAAAACGATAGGCGGTCATCGCCTTGCGTTCGTCAGACATTCGATTCTCCCGCGCCCGCGCGAATCACCTGACCTTGGCCGATATTAATTGCCTTTGGGGAAATCCAGGCGCATCTCGCGATAGCGCTCTGGGTCGTCGGCCCAATTTTCGCGGACCTTCACGAACAGGAAGAGATGCACCGGCTGTTCGGCAGCCTCGGCGATCTCGCGGCGCGCCGCCTGACCGATGGCCTTGATGGTGCGGCCGCCTTCGCCGATGACGATCTTCTTCTGGCTGTCGCGCGCGACAAAGATCGTCTGCTCGATGCGCGCCGAGCCGTCCTTCTGATTGGTCCAGGAGTCCGTCTCGACCGTCGACTGATAGGGCAATTCGTCGTGCAGCCGCTCGTAGATCTGCTCGCGGGTGATTTCCGCGGCAAGCAGCCGCAGCGGCGCGTCCGAAAGCTGATCCTCGGGATAAAGCCAGGGCGAGGGCCCCATGCGCTGCGCCAGCGCCTGGCGCAAATCGCCGACCCCGTCGCCTTTTAGCGCCGAGATCATGAAGGTTTCGTCGAATTTCTGTCGTTCGTTCAGCGTTTGCGCCAGCGCCAGCAGCCTTTCGCGGGGAATGAGATCGATCTTGTTCAGGACAAGGAGCTTGGGCGCCTTGGCGTGCTGAAGCTGCGTCAGTATCGCGTCCACTTCTTCGTCGATCCCCTTGCGGGAGTCGATGAGCAGCGCGATCACGTCGGCGTCGGCGGCGCCCGAGAGCGCGCTCGCGACCATGGCGCGATCGAGCCGCCGCTTGGGCTTGAAGATGCCCGGCGTGTCGACAAGGATGATCTGCGCCGCGCCCTCGATGGCGATGCCGCGAACCAGCGCCCGCGTCGTCTGCGCCTTACGGGACACGATCGAGACCTTGGCGCCGACGAGTTGATTAAGCAGCGTCGACTTGCCGGCGTTGGGCGCGCCGACCAGCGCCGCGAAGCCGCAGCGCGTGTCTTCCCGCGCCAATTCGTCGTCGCCGCTCATGTATCTCCCTTTCCTGTGGCCGCGTCCTCGAGAGCTAGAAACGCCGCCGCAGCGGCCTGTTCTGCGACCCGTTTCGAGGCGCCCGATCCGGGCGCCGCCGCAAATCCCTGCACCTCCACGACGACCTCGAAGAAGGGCGCATGGTCCGGTCCGCTGCGGGCGACGAGCCGATAGCGCGGCGTGGCGAGGCCGCGCGCCTGAGCCCATTCCTGCAAGGCGGTCTTCGCGTCGCGCAAATCCTGGCCGCTCGCCGCCATTCGGTCGCTGAAGGCCTTGCGAACGATATGTTCGGCCGCAGCGGCGCCCCCGTCGAGAAAGGCTGCGCCGATGATCGCTTCGCAAATGTCGCCGAGCAAGGCGCGTTTGCCGCGTCCGCCGGTCTGGGCCTCGCCCTCGCCGAGCCGCATCGCTGCGCCAACGCCCCAGACTTCGGCTACCTCGGCGCAGGTCTCCTTGCGCACCAGCGCCGCGAGGCGGCGCGACAGCTCGCCTTCGCTCTCGTTCGGAAAGGCGTCATAGAGCATGTGCGCCACGGCGAGGCCCAGCACGCGGTCGCCCAAAAACTCCAGCCGCTCGTATGAATCGCGCCGAGCTGGCGAGGCGCTGACATGCGTCAGCGCTCGGCCGAGCAGCGCCGGATCGGCGAAGTCATGTCCGATACGCGCCTCGAGGTCAGCGAGCCCCTTCTCGCGGCTGCGCGTCATGTCACGCCTGTGCGTCCGATCAATGAACGGGCCGGAACAGCCGGTCCCAACGCACGGACCATGGCCAGCGCCAGAAAGCGAGCGCCGATTCGTCCTTCCGGACCGAGAAGAAGATGATCTCGGCGCGGCCCACGAGATTGACGAAGGGCACAAAGCCGACGCCGCCGATCTCCGGCGCAATGCGCGAATCGGTGGAGTTGTCGCGATTATCACCCATCATGAAATAGTGGTCGGGCGGCACCACGAACAGCTCGGTGTTGTCGTTGATGCCGTGATCGCCCTCGATTTCGATGATCGTATGTTCGACCGCGGGATGATCGCCGTTGCCGGGGAGCGTTTCCTCATAGGTCGTCACGGGGACCTCGCGGCCTTCGCGATTCTCCGTCACTTCCTTTTCGAGCGGGGTGCGGGGCACGATGACGCCGTTGATATAGAGCCGGCCGTCGATGACCTGGATGCGGTCGCCGGGAAGGCCAATGACGCGCTTGATATAGTCGGTCTCATTGTCCCGCGGCAGCTTGAAGACGATGACGTCGCCGCGGTTGGGGGGCGAAGCCAGAATGCGGCCGGAGAAGATGTCGGGGCCGAACGGCATCGAGTAATTCGAATAGCCGTAGGCGTATTTCGACACGAAAACATAATCGCCGATCAGCAGCGTCGGGATCATCGAGCCCGAAGGAATATTGAACGGCTGAAAGAGCAGCGTGCGAATGACAAGCGCGATCGCCAGCGCCTGAAGGATGACCTTGATAGTTTCGAGAAACCCGCCCTCTTCGCGTTTTTCAGCCACCGGAACGTTCCTGCTCAAGCCGACTCACTCCTCATGCATTTGGGCGGCGTCGGCCCGCCCGGCCGCCCGGCTTAACACGCTAAAGCTTCCATGAGAACCTTCGCCCGAGCCAAAGAATAGCCCCGGGCCGGCGTCAAATGGATGACCGCCCGCCACCTTAGCGCGCTCAGCCGGCGCGTCTCCGCCCGATCGGGATTAACGCTAACGCCACGCCCGCGCTTGCGATCCGCCGCGCCGCGCCCTGGCCCTAGAAGGCTAGCGACCGGCCCTGCTCCATCGCCTCCCGCATCCGCCGGATCGCCTCCGCGAGCCCGACGAAAATCGCCTCGCCGATGAGAAAATGGCCGATGTTGAGTTCGACGATCTGCGGCAAGGCGCTCACGCGGCGCGCCGTCGCATAATCGAGGCCGTGCCCGGCGTGAATTTCGAGCCCTCGCCCGGCGCCATAGGCGGCGGCTTCGGCGACCCGCGCGAATTCCGCCTCGGCCCGGCCGATATCGCCGACCTCAACGGCGTGGCACCAGGCGCCCGTATGGAGCTCGACGACGGGGGCCTTGATGGAGACGGCCGCGTCAATCGCCTCTGCCGACGGCTCGATGAACAGCGACACGCGCACGCCCTCTCGAGTCAGCTGGTCGACGTAAGGCAGGAGGTAGTCGTGCTGGCCGACGACGTCGAGACCGCCTTCCGTCGTGCGCTCGGTGCGCTTTTCCGGCACGAGACAGACGGCGTGCGGCGCGGTCGCGACGGCGATGTCGAGCATCTGCTCGGTCGCCGCCATTTCGAAATTGAGCGGCTTCGAAATCGCCGCCTTCAGCCGCGCCATATCCGCGTCGTTGATGTGACGGCGGTCTTCGCGCAGATGCGCGGTGACGCCGTCGGCGCCGGCGTCGATGGCGAGCAGCGCGGCGCGAACGGGGTCGGGCCGCGGCCCGCCGCGCGCGTTGCGGACGGTGGCGACATGATCGACATTGACGCCGAGGCGGAGGGGATTCGTGGTCATTGGAACCTATTAACGCGGGGATGAGACGTTTGTCATTGGGGCAGGGAGCGGAGGGCGACCACTTTTCGCACGTATCTTCTGCATAAGAAAAACCGTTAAAATCCCGATCAAGCGTTTTGTTCAAAAGTCTTGCAGACCGTGTGAAAACGGGAGGCCGTCGTGGGAATGGCGGCTGGCCGCCGCTCTGGCAGGGTTTTTCGTGTTCCATCCAGAAAATTTGGCCCGTGACGGCTCCCGGGCGCCGTGGAGCGCCCCACTGACCGGCTTTGGCGGCGAAACAAGGCGATTTGGCTCCCTTCACGCCCGCACGGCCTCCATCATCTTGTCCATGCCGAGAATGTTGAGAGCCCGCCGCAAATTGTAGACGAGCGCCGTCAGGCTGAACTCGGCGCGGACCTTTTCGAGCCCGCGCGTGAGAAACGCGCCCTGATTCATCCATTGCTTGATCGTGCCGAACGGGTGTTCGACGATCTCGCGACGGCGGTCGAGAATTTCCGGCCTCGCCTTCAGGCGAGCCGCCATGCGGTCGAGCGCGTCCTCGTGCTCCAGACGGGAAACGGCCCGGTAACTGGCGTCAGTACAGCGCGAACGCAGCGGGCAGGCGCGACACGCCTCGGCGTTGGCGTAGTCGATCTTCGTCATTTCGCGCAGCTTGCCATGGCGGATCGGCTTCAGTTCATGCCCCGCCGGACAAGTGTATGCGTCTCGCTCCGGATCGTAACGAAATTCGTCCTTGCGAAAGAAGCCGTTGCTGACCGACGAGCCGCGTTGCGGCTTCGGTACATGCGGCGTCAGCCCCGCCTTCTCGCAGGCCGCGATGTCTTCCGTCCTGAAGTAGCCCTTGTCGGCGACGACATCGATCTTTTCGACATCGAGGATTTCGCGCGCCGGTTCGGCGGTTTCCTGCAACAGGCCCATGTCGACGACCTGGTTCGTCACCTGCTGATCGACGATCAACTTGCTCTTCGCGTCAACCGCGATCTGGATGTTGTAGCCAACAGCGACCCGAGTGTGCGCCGCCATGGCGCGGCTGTCGGGATCGGTCAACGATATTTGGTCTTCACCCGTGCGTTCGAGGTCCTTCAGCATGGCGTCGTAGCGACCGCGCTTGTCGCGAAGCGCCTCGATTTTTTCCGCGAGATTTTTCACGCGCGCGCCGCCTGGCGTCTTTTCCGCCGCGTCGCCTTGGTCGAGCCGCTCGAGATAATCCGCCAGCCGCTCGTCGGCCGCCTTGATGAACTTGTCCAGCGAATTGCGGGTGAAGTTGCGGTCCTTGTTGTTGACCGCCTTGATCCGCGTGCCGTCCACGGCGAGCAACTCGCGGCCAAACAGATCGAGCCGCTTGCACAACAGCGTGAATGCGCGAAACACCGCCTTGAACGCGGCGCGATTGTCGGCGCGGAAATCGGCGATGGTTTTGAAGTCCGGCTTCAGCGTCCGCAGCAGCCAGATCAACTCGATGTTGCGGTAACACTCGGCCTCCAGCCGGCGGCTCGAACGCACGCGGTTCAGATATCCGTAGATGTAGAGCTTCAGCAGATCGCCCGGCGCGTAGCCCGGCCGCCCCGTGGCCTTCGGCTCCACCCGCGCGAAACCGGCCTTCCCGAGATCGAGGCCGTCAACGAAGGCGTCGATGAAGCGAACGGGATTGTCGAGGCCGACGTAATCGTCAATCGCCTCCGGCAAAAGCAGGAGCTGCGAGCGCTCGAATCCGGAAATGTGAGTCATGCCGGATTCTACAGCGCCGCAGGCGAAAACGGAATCCAGCGGCCGGGATTTGCACGAGTTTCCACACGGTCTGTTTGATTTCTGTACATGGCGGCTTTTGGTGGAAAGCGGACGTGCGGTCCGCGACGCCTGATACCGTTGATGGTCGTATTCGAAGCGGGAAGGCGGCAATAATTGCACTACGGCAAGGGTGAGCGTCTAACGGAGGGGATAAGCGCCACGGAGGAGAGGTGGATTATCGCTGGATCAGCGAGCGGCGCTGCCTGTCGCAGATGACAACCCGGACCTCGAATATTTGCGGCTAAGTCGTCGGAAATCTGCCGGACCAAAATCAACGCGGCGGTTCGGCTGTTCCTTATCGACGAAGACCCTTTATCGGCCCACCTGCTCGCTAGCGCGGCCACCGATGTCATGGTTGCGCTGTCCGATGGGAAGTCTGGCGTCGGGCTGAATGATATGCGCGCCCCAATGAAAAAGGCGGCTATCCCCTCCGACTTGTCGGACGAAGTCTTCCAAAGTTTACTGCACCCCTACAATTTTTTGAAGCACGGCTCGTCGAATTACAGCGTCGAGAACGAGTTCTGTGTCGAATACATCGTGATGACGATCTACACTGCGGTTCACAGCTACCGGCTGCTGTTTGGCGATCTCTCGGCCGAAATGACAGTCTTCTATGGCATCGTGCAATCGTGGCATATTCACTGGTGGGAAGGCACGCCGGGCTTTGAAGAAAAGCTGCAGATCGCGAGCAAACTGCCCCTCATCGGCGCGTCCCGCGAAAAGGTGTGCGACTTCGGCCGAGACATGCTCCAAAAAGCTCGGGAGCAAATGCCGTCAACCGTGCGCTAGAGGCCAGAACTTGCTTCCATGCGCGTTCGCTGGCTCCTCACCCGATCATCCGCTCGACCTTGCTCACCAAGGCGCTCGCGCGCAGCCGCGTGACGATGCCGTTCAGATGTTTCAGATCGGCGACTTCGAGATCGAAGGTCATCTCGCGGAAATCCGGCGAATGCGCCTTGAAGCTGATGTTGTCGATATTGGCGCCGGTCTCACCGACGAGCGTCGCCAGCGCGCCGAGCGTGCCCGGCTCGTTGATCGCCGTCACGACGATGCGAACGGGAAACAGCGCCGAAGAGCCGGCTTCGATATCCCAGCGCACGTCGAGCCAGCGTTCGGGCTGGTCGTCGAAGGCGGTGAGCGACGGCGACTGGATCGGATAGATGGTGATGCCTTCGCCCGGCGTGAAAATGCCGACGATGCGGTCGCCCGGCACGGCGCCGCCGTCCGGCGCGAAACGCACCGGCGCGTCGCCGCGCAACCCGCGAATCGGAATCGCGCCGCTGCCCTCTTTCGCGCCGGGCGCTTTGAAGACCACATTGGCGTTCGCCTTAACGCCGAACCAGCCCGGCTCACCAGGACCGATGGCGGTGGGCGCGGCTTTGCGCTCTTCGCTGAAATCCGGATAGACCGCTTTGACGACGTCGCCCGAATAGATTTCGCCGCGGCCCACGGCGGCGAGCGCGTCCTCGACCGACGGCCGCGCGAGCCTGGTCAGCGCCGCCTTCAGTTTCTCTTCGCTCCAAACGCGGCCGGCCCGCTCGAAGGCGCGTTCGACGATCTGGCGGCCGAGCCCGGCATATTGCTGGCGCACCGCGTCGCGCGTCGCGCGTCGGATCGCGGCGCGCGCCTTGCCGGTCGCCACCGCGCCCTCCCAGGCGGCCGGGGGCACATGTCCTTCGGCGCGGATGATCTCGACCTCGTCGCCGTTTTTCAACTGCGACAACACCGGGCCGACGCGCCCGTTGATCTTCGCGCCAACGGCTGAATCGCCGAGCTTGGTATGCACGGCGTAGGCGAAATCGATCGGCGTCGCGCCGCGCGGCAGCGCGATCAATCCGCCCTTCGGCGTGAAGCAGAACACCTGATCTTGAAACAGTTCGAGGCGCGTATGCTCGAGAAACTCCTCGGGATTGTCGCCATGCGCGAGGAGATCGAGCGTTTCCTGCAGCCAGCGGAAGGCGCGGCTTTCCTTGGCGAGTTGCTCGCGGCCATGCGCGCCGACGGCATCCTTGTAGAGCGCGTGCGCGGCGATGCCGAAGCGCGCGATCTCATGCATTTCGGCGGTGCGAATCTGAAGTTCGACGCGCTGGTGGCCAGGACCGATCACGGTCGTATGGATCGAGCGATAGTCATTCTGTTTCGGCGTCGAGATGTAATCCTTGAAGCGGCCGGGGACGTTGGGCCACTTGGTATGCACGACGCCGAGCGCGCGATAGCAATCCTCCACCGCGCCGACGATGATCCGAAAGCCGAAGATGTCGGACAACTGCTCGAAGGAGATCGATTTGCGCTCCATCTTGCGCCACACCGAAAAGGTCGTCTTCTGGCGTCCGGTGACTGCCGCGGTGATGCCGCGCGCCTCGAACTCCTTGGTGAGTTCGTCCTCGATGCGCTTGATGATGCGCCCGTTCTTCGCACGCAGATCGTGCAGTCGCTGCTCGATGGTTTGATGCGCTTCGGGCATCAAATGCCGAAAGGCGAGGCCCTCGAGCTCCTCGCGCAGACGCTGCATGCCCATGCGGCCGGCGAGCGGCGCATAGATGTCGAGCGTCTCCTGTGCGATGCGCGCGCGCTTTTCCTGTGGGACGAAATGCAGCGTGCGCATATTGTGCAGGCGGTCGGCGAGCTTGACGAGCAGCACCCGCACGTCTTCGGCGACGGCGAGCAGCAATTTGCGGAAATTCTCGCCCTGCCGCGCCTGCTTGGTGACCAGATCGAGCTTCTCGATCTTGGTCAGGCCCTCGACGAGTTTGCCGATCTGTTCGCCAAACAGCCGATCGATCTCTTCTCGCGTGGCGTCGGTGTCTTCGAGCGTATCGTGCAGAACGGCCGCGACGATGGTCGCGTCGTCGAGCTTCAGATCGGTGAGGATCGCCGCGACTTCGAGCGGGTGGGAAAAATAAGGGTCGCCGGAGGCGCGGGTTTGCGCCCCATGCGCCTTCATCGCGTAGACATAGGCCCGATTTAGCAAATCCTCGTCGACGCGCGGGTTATATTTCCGCACGCGTTCGACAAGCTCGTACTGACGCATCATGCGCGTGGCGCCAAAGACCGGTTATGCGCCGACCTCGGACGCCGCCCATGCGCAAGTTCCACGCAACAGGCAAGCGAGCGGCGCCGGAGCGGCGAGTGTGTCGAGCAAGAATAGCGCAGGCCGGCCGCCATGACCAACGGCGGCGATGACCAACGGCGGCGATGCGAAGGCGAGGCTCTGGCGGAGGCGTCGCGGCGGAGACCTATCGCGAACGCCCCGCCAGCGCGGGGATCGGGCCGAACCTACTCCGCTTCGTCCTCGACCTCGGCGGGCGGAACCAGCCCTTCGAGACCGCGCAGCAGGTCTTCTTCCGTCATCCGGTCGAACTGGCCCTCGACTTCGAGTTCGCCGGCGACCGCAGGGGTCAAGGCCGGCGCCGCTTCGGCCTCCGGCTCGTCGACCTCGACGTGATGCTGCAGCGAGTGGATGAAATCCTCGGAAAGGTCTTCCGGGGCGAGCGCCGATTCAGCGATCTCGCGCAGGGCGACGACAGGATTTTTGTCGCGGTCGCGATCCACAAGGATCGGCTGACCCGACGAGATGTTCCGCGCCCGATGCGCCGCGAGAAGGACGAGGTCGAAGCGATTTTCGATCTTGTCGACGCAATCTTCGACAGTAACGCGCGCCATCTGCTGTCAAGCTCCATTCGGTTCGGGAGTAGCGCTGATACGCCAATTAGAAAAATTAGGCAATAATCTCTTGGCTCTAGACGCGCGGGCGATTTTTTTTGACGCTTTCTTGGGGATTTTTTCTAGAAAATGCCCAATCATCGCCCCGTAAAAAAACGCAGTTCCTCTTGACGCTGTGACATGGAGAGGCGATGTATTTGCTTGAGATGTGTGCGGCGCTTTTCAGAGATGGCGTGAATAGCCGGCGAATGCAGCGAGAACGGCGCAATCGCTTTTGTTAATTGGGGCGCCGGACATTAGACGATTGAGCGAAACGCCGAACTGCGGGTTGACGGCGTTAGCCGGCGACGCCCGCGTTTAACACCTTAACCCGACCGCGAGACGAAGATGGCAGATATCGAACGAACTGCGTTGTTTATTGACGGCGCGAACTTGTACGCGACCGCGAAATCACTTGGATTCGATATTGATTATAAGCGCTTGCTCCGCGAATTTCAGGGCAAGGGCCGTCTGATCCGCGCGTTCTACTACACTGCGTTGATCGAGGATCAAGAATATTCGTCAATCCGTCCTCTGATCGATTGGCTGGACTACAACGGCTATGCGGTCGTGACCAAGCCGACGAAGGAGTTCGTCGATTCGCTCGGCCGTCGCAAAGTTAAAGGCAATATGGACATCGAGCTGGCGGTCGACGCCATGGAAATGGCCGGGCATATCGACCACATGGTCCTGTTCTCGGGCGACGGCGACTTCCGGTCGCTGGTCGAGTCCGTGCAGCGGCGCGGCGTTCGGGTTTCGGTCATTTCGACAATCACCACCCAGCCGCCGATGATCGCTGACGAATTGCGTCGCCAGGCCGACGAATTCATCGACCTTATTCATCTTGTGGGTAAGATCGGCCGCGATCCGGGCGAACGCGCCGAGCGCATGCAGCGGTATCAGGAGCGTCCTCGTCCCACGCCGCAAGCGGCTCACGCCGAAGAAGAAGACGGCGAGTGACGGCGCGGTCCTGACGGAAAACCAGATGGTCGGCGTCTCGGCTTCAGGGCGCCGAGCCATAGGAGGTCCGGGTCAGCCGCGCGCGCGCAACAGCCGGCCTTTTTCGCGGCTCCAGTCGCGTTTCTTTTCGACTTCACGTTTGTCGTGCAGCTTCTTGCCCTTTCCTAGGGCGATTTGCAGCTTGGCCCTGCCCTTGGCGTTGAAATAGAGCTTCAGTGGCACGATCGTCATGCCCTCGCGCTCAATAGCCTGCGACAGCTTGGCGAGCTCCCGCGACTTGAGCAGCAGTTTGCGCGGCCGCTTCGGCGGATGGTTGAAGCGGTTGCCGGCGAGATATTCGGGAATGTTGGCGTTGACGAGCCATGCCTCGCCTTGCCGATCGACATGGGCGTAGCTTTCGGCGATCGTCGCCTTGCCCGTGCGCAGCGACTTCACCTCGGTGCCGGTCAGCGCCAGCCCCGCTTCGAAAATTTCGCCGATTTCGTAATTGTAGCGCGCCTTGCGATTATCGGCGACGACCTTGAAATTCGGATCCGGCTTTGCGGCCACTGATTTTCCTCAAAGCGTCTCGACAAAGGAGAGACGCGTATCTGGCGCCTTAGGCTGGGAGCACGCCGGCGTGGATCATCGCCGCGCGTATGCGATCCTTAGTCGGTTGGGCGCACGGCACCAGAGGAAGACGCACCTCTTCTTCAGCCTTGCCGAGAAGCGACAATCCGTATTTCGCGCCCGTGACGCCGGCCTCAAGAAAAGTCGCGACATGCAGCGGCGTCAGCCTGTCCTGGATCTCCAACGCTTTGGCGTAGTCGCCGGCGAGACAGGCGTTCTGCAAATCGGCGCAAAGCCGCGGCGCGATGTTGGCGACGACCGAGATGCAGCCATGCGCGCCCGCCGCCATACAGGCGAGCGCCGTGAGATCGTCGCCGGAAAGCTGGATGAACTCCGGCCCCATCGCCTCACGCTGGAGCGAAATGCGGCCGATGTTGCCGGTCGCGTCTTTCACGCCGACGACATTCCTCAACTCGGCGCAGCGCTTCATGGTCTCGACGCTCATGTCGATGACCGAGCGCGGCGGGATATTGTAGATGATGATGGGAATAGAGACGGCGTCGTTGATCGCCTTGAAGTGCAGATAAAGCCCTTCCTGGTTAGGCTTATTATAGTAGGGCGTGACGATGAGGAGCCCGTCGGCGCCGGCGCGTTCCGCATGGCCAGCGATGGCGATCGCCTCGCGGGTATTGTTCGAGCCCGCGCCGGCGACGACAGGCGCCCGCCCCCGCGCGGCGCGGATCGTCTCGGTGATGACCCGCCCATGCTCCTCATGGCTCAGCGTCGGACTCTCGCCCGTCGTGCCGACGGGCACGAGGCCATGCGTTCCACTTTCAATCTGCCAATCGATCAGCGCGCGCAGTGCGTCATAATCGACCTCTCCATGGGAAAACGGCGTGACCAGGGCCGTCATCGACCCATGAAAAATCGGCTTTACGCTCATAGAATCAAAGCTTTCCCTACGCCTCAGAGCCGCCGTAATCGCGTCGCTAAGATTGAACGCCCTTCATAGCCGTTGGGCTGCGTCGAGGAAAGCCCCACGCTGTGCTATAAAGCCCCACGCTATAATGGGAGACGCCAGAGCTCGAAGACAGCCGGCGCGCGAAGTTGACCCTTCGTAAACCAAATGAGCGCAGCTTTCTTACACCAGTAGGGAAACGCGGTAATGATGTTGCCTCGACGTGTCGCGACGCGGTTCAAACTGACGGTCGGCATCGCCGCCCTCGTGATCGCCGCGCCAGCTTTCACCGGCCTTGACCGTCTTGGCGACGGAGAGGCGAAGCGCAAGTCCGCCTGGCGCTGGACTCCATCGATTCCTTTCAGTCTCGGCGCTTGGCGCTCGCGGGTCGGCACGTTGCAGGAGGCTGTGCACGAGTTCGTCGACCGCAAACACGCTGACGACGAGGCGGCGCATCCTCTCGAAAATTCGCTCTTTGCCGCCGATGAGGGCGCGCTCTCGCCGATCGTCGCCTATGCCCCTGCGCAGGACTGGCTCAACGGCGAGGTGACCGCTGATCCCGCCGCCGCCCTGCTAGGAGACGACGCGGAAGTTTTCACTCAGGCGATTGCTGCATACAGGTCCGGAGATTTCGCTCAAGGCGACGACGCCGCGTCGCGGCTCCGTACGCCGCTTGCCGACGCTGCGCGATGGACTGGCCTTCGGCTGCATCCCCGCGAAGCCGGGTTCAGGCGGATCGCCGAATTCCTTGCGGCTCACCCGGACTGGCCCGCCGGCGACTGGTTGCGCCGTCGCGCCGAGCAGGCGCTCGTCGCCGAGCGCCACGCCGACAAGACCGTGCTGGCCTGGTTCGCGGACAACAAGCCGTTCACCGGCTTTGGCAAATATGCCCTGGCGCGGGCGATCGCACGCGAAGGCGATTTCGAATCGGCGGCGGCGCTGGCGCGCGACGCTTGGCGCAATGAAGATATCGGACAGGGGTTCGATACGATCTTCAATAAGGAGCTCGGCGAGTTTCTGACGCCGGCCGATCACAAGTTCCGCGCCGATCGTCTGCTCTATGCCGGAAAGAATACGCTCGCTTTGCGCAGCGCCGAGTTCGCGGGCAAGGACGTCACGCTGCTCGCTCGCGCGCGCATTTCCGGCGCCGATAAGCTGGCGGCCGCTTTGCCGGCGTCTGTGCAGAACGATCCCGGATTGCTTTACGGACGCGTGCACAAACTGCGCAAGGACAAGAAATTCGTTGAAGCGAGCGCGCTGCTGCGCAATGCGCCGCGCGACATCGAGCAGGTCGTCGACGGCGACGCCTGGTGGGAGGAGCGGCGCATCGTCGCCCGCAAGCTTCTCGACCAGGGAGATTCGCAGACCGCATACAAGCTTTGCGCGGATCATGCCGCCGCCAAGACCAGCAACAAGGTCGACGCCGAATTCAACGCCGGCTGGATTGCTCTGCGGTTCTTGAACGACCCGATCAAGGCCGAGCGCCATTTCACGCGGCTCGCACAGGTCGCCGAGACTCCGCTGCAAAAGTCTCGCGCGTATTATTGGCTGGGACGCGCGGCGGAAACCGCGCACGCCGAGGATGACTCCAAAGCGCGCAATTTCTATCTCCAGGCGGCCACGCATTCGACGACGTTCTACGGGCAGCTCGCCAATTCCCGCCTCGGCGCCGACGAGCGCCCGCTTCGCCGGCCACCGGCAGCCGCCTCCGACGACAGCCGAGCCGAAGCGGTTCGCGTCGCGGAGCTGCTGTTCGCCGTGGGCGAGAAGCAGGTCGCGGCGCCGCTTGCGCTCGACAGCGCAAAATACTTGCAGGACGAGGCGCAGGTCGCAGCGCTCGGCGAGGTGGTCGCGCGCCAGGGCGACGCAAAACTCTCGCTCATTTATGGCAAGGCCGCCTCCTATAGGGGAATAGCGCTCGACGATGTCGCCTTCCCCGCCTATGGCGTTCCGGAGTTCAACGCGCTCCCAGGCTCCGCGTCCCGTTCGATGGTCTTCGCCGTCGCACGCCAGGAAAGCGCCTTCGATCCCAAGGCTGTCTCCTCCGCCGGCGCCATGGGCCTGATGCAGATGATCGCCTCGACGGCGCGGCGCACCGCCTATATGCGCGGCGTCAGCTTCGACATGTCGCGGATGCTGAGCGACCCGCCCTTCAACGCCCAGCTCGGCGCGGCGCACCTCGGCATTCTGCTGGGCGAATATCGGGGGGCCTATCTCCTCACCTTCGCCGCCTACAACGCTGGCGGCGGTCGGGTGAAGCAATGGATCGACGCCTATGGCGATCCACGCAAGCCCAATGTCGATCCGATCGACTGGGTCGAGCTGATTCCGATCACCGAAACGCGCAATTACGTGCAGCGGGTGATGGAGAATTTCGTCGTCTATCGGGCGAAGTTCGAGGATACAGGAACGCGGTCGCCACAAGTCGAACTGGCCCGCGCCGGCGACAGCCTGTAATCTAGCAAGGAAAGCGGTTATGATAGCCGAGCAGGTCGCCAAGCGGCCAGCTGTGGCGCAACTCCGCTAACGGCGAGGCGAAATATTGGCTGCTGCCCGAATAGGGATAGCCGAAATCGCAGCCGGACGTCTGGGTGACCCTAGACGACATGAACACAAGCTCTAGGGTCGCGACGAAAAAACGCCTCTTGTCGATGGCGATGCGCGTCCAGCTTGGATCGTCGCGCAAGATTTTGACCTCCGTCCCCGCCGGCGCGGTCGTGATCGCCGCATAATTCTCCTCTGGACCGGCGCGCAGCACCGCCGGGTAGGCGAGCGTCAGCTTTATCGCCGCCGCCTGCTGAGCGCAGGAGAGCGCGCCGAAAAGAACAAAGGCAAATAGCGACCGACGCATGCCGACTTCCCTGGTTTTGATGTGCGCTCGCGCAATCCCCAGACGCAGAACCTAGCCTAAAAGATATTCGCGCCGGCTCCAAATGGCGTCGACCAAACAAGAGCGTGGGACAGCGGCATGGACGAATCGTCGGCGCAACGAGAGGCGCGTGGCTCTCGACTCAGGCGCGGCGCGCGGCCTATGCTTGACTCCGGCGGCGGCGCGGCCTTTCCGGCAAGTCCGCCGCTGGCTTACGGTGCGCTCATGCGGCGGATCGCGTTTTCTCTTGTCGCCGCCTCTGCGGCGTATTTTGCGCAGCCGTTGTGGCGCGCCACGCAGAACGCAATCGCCGAGACAAGAGCCAAACCAAGCTCGATCAGCATTACGCCAAGCGAGTTGGCGGCGGATCGCGATGGCGCGAGCCTGATCGCCGCGCCGGCGCCAGGCCGCTATTCGATTCGTGCAAAAAGTCCCTCCGGCGCGCGCATCGAACTCATCGACATGATCGCCGGCCCGCTCGACTCAAGCGGCGCGCCCGGCCTGCGCGACGGACGCATCGACGCGTTGCTCGACAAGGGCGTCTACAAGCTACGGGTTTTCGGCGTGAAAGGCGCGAGCGGCAAGGCCGCGCTCTCCGCGCAGGCGTTCGTCGAAGCCAGCCCGTCGAAGCCGACGCTCGCGCCAGGGCGCATCCAAAGCGGTGAACTCGGCGACCTGCAGCAACGCTCCTATTCCTTCGACGTCGGCGCCGAGGGTCGCGTGCGCCTTGAAGCGATCGGCCGGGCGCTCAGCGACCTGCGCGTCTGGCGTAGCGACGGCGAACTCGTCGATCTCGCCTTCGAGCAGGAGACGGTCGAAACAAAGCCGGGCCGCGCGATGAATCGGCTGCGTGTTGAGGGCGCGCTGGAGCCGGGCCGCTATGTCGTCACCGCCTATGGCGGCGAGAAGCTGGTCTGGGCGCAAGGCGATGCGGCGCAGCCCTTCCTGCTGCGGCTCGACGCGCCGGCGCTGCTCGCGGCAGGCGTCGCCGCAGGCGTGATCGGCCCCTTCGGCGCCGAGCGTTTCGACGCGCCGGCAAGCTATGACGCTTTCCGTCTCGACCTCGCGCAAACGACGCCGGCGCGGCTTGAAGCGCGGCGCAATGAATCGAAAGAGATTGCGACGATCTCGAAGAACAGTCGTACGCCATCGGCAAACGTAAGGCTCGCGTCCGACGGCAAGACAAGCGCGCGTCTTGAAGTCTCCGGCTACGAGGGTCAGGCGTTCACGCTGCGTGGGCTACGCCAATCGGATCGCGAAACATTCGAAGCCTCTGGACCGCATCTTGTCGGCGTCGATCTTGCTGGCGACGGCGGCGACGAAGCCCCTGCCACGGCGCTTCTCGCGCGCATAGAGAAAGACGGCAAGACGCGGGTGATCGCCTCGGACGCGCCGCGCATCGGCGCCGGAAAAGCGTGGCGCGGAAAATTCAACCTGTTCGGGCCAACGTCGATTCTCTTCGAGGCGACGCGCGACGGACTCGTCGCGATCGATGTGAAAGGCGTCAAGATCGACGCTTCGATTGAACCGGCGCTTGGCGCGCTGGCGCCCCGCGCCGACGGAAAAAACCCGGCGCGCTACGATCTCCAGGCAGGCTATTATTTTCTCAAGCTCGAGCCGAAGGGCGACTCAGCCGGCGTTATCGACGTGACGCTCGGCCCGCCCGGGCTCTCTGTATCAGCGGCTGCGGCGGCGCCTTCCCGCTCCACAATTTCCTTCGGGACGCAGACTCTCGAAAGGGACGGCTCCTATCTCATCCTGACGAATGTCGCGCCGCAACTCTTAACCGGGCCGCGCGTCGTCGCGCTTCCCGTTGAACTCGACAAGGCGCCATTAGCGCTCTGGCAGGACGCGGGCAAGGACGTCGCATTGCCGGTGCGGCTTCCCAAGACCGGCAAGGCGATTGCGCGCGATTGGCATGGCGCCGATGTCGCGCTGACCTTCGGCGATCAAAAGGAAGAGAACGCGCAGCGTTTGGCGACATTAAAGATCGCGGCCGCGGAAAAACCGCGCGCGCTCGGCCTCATCTTCGTTCCCGATCCGACGCCGGCCAAGTCCGAGGAGCCCGGCAAGCCCGCGCCAACCGCGCTTTCCGCCGCCGTCGCGCGCCCGGCCTTCTTCGATCTTGCCCGCGACGAAACGAGGCGTCTGCGCTTCGACGTCGCGCAAGGCGGCCTTTACCGGGTCGAAACGCTGGGGCGCATGAAGACCGCGCTGCGCGTCGGCGCGAATGTTTCGCCGCGACTTGGCGAAGGCGATGCGAATGGACCCGGCGACAATGCGCTGGTGACGGCCTTTCTGCGCGCCGGCGGTTATCGCGCGGCAGTAACGGCGAAGGAGTCTTCCGGCCATCTCGGCCTTGCCGTATCTCCTGCGACTCTTGCGCCGACGACGAAACTTGTCGATGCGGGAATCGCCCGCGCGACGCTCGATTCCGGCAAGGGCGCCATCGTGCCGATCGAGATCACGCGCGAGGGCGAATATCGCATCGAGCTTCTCGGCCTGAAGCAGAAATGGCGCGCGAGATTGGAGGACGCCGACGGCTGGCCGCTCGCGGCGCCGGGCGAAATGCGGCGAGTCACGCGGCGGTTCGAGAAAGGCGTCTATCGGCTGGTCGTCCTGCCGAGAGACGTCGAAGCGCGCATGGCGGCGCGACTGACGCCAATCGTCGCCGCAAAAGCGCTGGAGGGCCATGGTCCGCATCCCCTGCCCTTCGGCAAAGCGCAGAAACTGCAATGGCGCGAACCGCAGGCGCGCGACGCGCCGCGTGCGCCCGACGTGTGGCGCTTCGCGCTCTATGGCGACGCAAAGATCGATCTTTCGATCGGCGACGGCATGATCGGCGAAATTTTTAGGGGCGAGAAGGAAAGCATCGGCAAAGTTGTCGCCGGGAGGCCATTCAAGTCGAAGCTGTCGGCAGGCGACTATCGGGTCGAGTCGCGAAGCCTCGCCCATGACGATCGTCTCGACTACGAGATTTCACTCGATTCGAAGGAATTGCAGCCAGATGCGCGGCGCACGGTTCAGCCACCGACGCATGTTGATTTCGCGCTGGCGAAGGACAGCGTCGTCGACCTTTCCAGCTTCGGCGAGATAGAGACCATCGGCGTATTGAAGGACGACAAAGGCGATGTGATCGAGCGCCTGCAGCCGCGCGCCGACGACTGGAATGTCGCTCTGTCGCGGCGGCTACCCGCCGGAAATTACCGCCTAGAGCTTGAAAAACTCGGCGCGGAACCGAGTGCGCCTGCGGAGGCCGAAGAGGCGACCGGCGAGACTGAAGAAATCTCCAACGAAGAAGAAGCCGCGGAAAGCAATGCTCCTCTTAGCGGCGTCGAGCTTCGACTGGCGCTGCCTGCCGAGAAGAATGACGGCGCCCTGGCGTTCTCGAGCGAGAGGACGCTGAGCGGAGAGGGCGCGCATATTCTTTCCCTCGCGCCGGCGCCCGCCGGGAGTCTCGCGCTGATCGCGGCGCGGTCGGAAGGCGACGTCGCCATCTCAATCGAACGGCGCGACGCTGGCGGCCAATGGCGCGCCATCGGCGTCGAGCGCGGGCGCGCGCCCGTCGCGGCATGGCCTGCGGCCGGCGAAGGCGAAATGCGCGCGGTCGTCTGGACGATCGGCGGCGAAAACGCGCCGATTTCGCTCGCCGCGCGCGCTGTCGAAAGCCGTCCGCGCCGACTGGGCGAAATCGCGCTTGATCCGGTCGACGGCGTCGCCGGAGTCTGCGTCGCCAAGGTTGCAACGCCCGACGCGGCCCTCGTGACGCTGGCGACGCAAGAGAATATCGCCGCCGGCTCGATGGCGGGGACATTATTGCGCGCGGCGCGCTCCGGACCGCTCGCGCCGCAAGCGCAAGACCTGTGGCTGATGGGGCGCGGCGACTGCGCCTCGCGGATCGGCGTCGCCGCTTTCGACTGGACGGGCACCGAGATTTCGCTCGACATCGGCGAAGGCGAGCGCGCGCATCTCGTTCCGCTCGCGCCAGCCGCCGGCAAGTTGCGGCTGTGGCTCGCGCGGTCCGCCTTCGCTCAGCCGGCGCTCGATGGCGGACGCGGCGTCGGCGTGGCGAAGGGCGCGGCGTTGACGCTCGCTGGCGACGCTCCGCTCGAACTTTGGAACGCTGAAGGAAGCGCGCCGATGCGCGTCGCGCTGAGCGCGATCGATGTCGAGACGCGGCCGGCGATGAAGGGCGGCGCGCAATTTTCGGGGATCATCGCGCCGATGAGCGCGCAGCCTGTCGACATGGATGACGCCGCCGGGCCGCTCGCGCTCGACCTCGCCGGGGGGCTCGCCGCCTTTGCGCAGCCGCGCGTCGTCTTTAGCGACGGCGCCGCCACGTCGCGCCTTCTGCACGGCGTCAAATCGCGCGTGCTTCTCGTCAATCTGACGCAAGCGCCGCTGCCAGCGCGGATCGCACGCGAGGCTGGCGAAACGAGACGACTCGACGCAACGCGCGCATTCACGCGCTTCTTCCCGGCGGCCGGACAGATTTCGCTGCCGCTCGACGCGCAGAAGGACGACAGGCTGATCGTCAGCGGCGCGCAGGCGACGGTCATATCGAACAGCGGCCGGATCGCGCGCGGCGAGAACATTGCGCTCGACGGCGCCGGCGAAGCGATCATCGAGCACGGCCCCGGCCTCGTCGCTTTCTGGATCGAGCGCGCCGGCGCATCGCCGTGGCCCGCGGCCTCGGCGCGCGCGCTCAATCCGCCGCAGCGCGTGGCGCTGCAGGGCGCCGCGATGCGCTTTTCGATCAGGAGCGATAGGCCCGCGCTGTTGAGAGCGACAGGCGGCGCGCCGGCGATCGTCGGTTTCACGCAGAATGGCAGGCGGGAGACGCTCGCTTTCGCCAATGGCGTCGATCTTCATCGCTACATGACGCCGGGAGACGCGACGCTCGATGTTTACGCGCCCTATGAAGGCGTGCTGTCCGGCGCGCTCGATATTTCAGCGCAGCCCGTCATCGAGGCGCATGAAGGCGTCAACGACGCGGTGGCGGTTTCGCCCGGCGCAAGCGCGCTCTTCAGCTTCGAGGTGAAGGAAGCGCGCAACATTGGCCTTGGCGTGCGCGCGGAACCCGACCGAGTCAGCGCGCGCCTGATGGATGCGCAGGGCAAGACGCTCGGCGAAGGCGTCGCGCAAACGATGACGCTTTCGCCCGGCCGCTATTTTATCGAGGCGCGCACGCCCGCCGACGCGCCGGCGACGACGATCCGCGTCGCGATCGTCGGGCTGTCCCCGCCCGTGAACGCGCCGCCTGCGGAGATCGTCGCGGAGCTGCTCGACAAGGCTGGCATGAAGAAAAGCAAGGCGCAATGATTGCGAAAGGCGCGGCGATGAAAAAACTTCTGCTTCTCTCTCTTTGCGCATTTCTTGGCGCGTTTCTTGGCGCCGCGGCGCCGCTGCGCGCCGAGGCCCCGCGCGTGTTCGACCGCGCGCAACGCGCCGATGGCGCGCGCGTCGCGCCGGATAGGTTTTTGCGCGCCTATGATCCGGTGACGGTCTTCTTCTCTAGCGACACGGGGCCGAAGGCCGGCGGAGCGGAAGACACGCCGCAAAAATATGTGAAGATGACCCCGCAGCCTGCCGGCGAATGGCGCTGGCTCGGTCCGCGCGCGCTGCAATTTCGACCCGCCGACGCCTGGAAGCCGCTGTCGCGCGTCGACGTGAAGCTCGGCGCGACGGAGATCAAACTCGTCGCGCTGCTGCCGACGCCGCGTTCGACGAATCCCGCCGAGGGCGCCGATCCGCAGCTGGAACTGACGCAGATCGCCTTCACCTTCGCCGAGCCGGTCGATGTCGCCGCGCTGACGCGGCTGCTCACGATCGAAATTCGTCCTTCGCCCGGCGTCTCGCCGCAAGGCGGACAAATGCTCAGCGCTTCCGCCTATGAAATCCGCGCCCTGGAGCGGGGCGAGCGCGCCGAGGAGCAGACCTACGTCTTCCGCTTCCGCGAAAGGATCGCCGACGGCCGCGTCGCCATCCTGCGGCTGCGGCTTTCCGACGAAGCCGGACTCGACGACCAGACCTATGAATTGCGGCTGCGCACTGCGCCGCCTTTCGCGGCGACGGAGGCAAGCTGCGGCCGCGGCTGGAGCGACGACCGCGCCGAAAGCGTGTTGCGATGCACATCCTATCTTACGTCGCCCGAGAGCGGCGAAGAAGAAAGCGACGCCGCCATCCCCTATGCGCCGGCGAGCAAGCGGCAGCTCACGGTCTCCTTTAATGCGACGCCCGAGACGATCGACATTCTGCGCGCGCGCGAGGCGCTGCGCATCACGCCGCCGGTCGACGATCTTGCCGTCGAAACCGACGGCAGGCGACTGCGCATGGTCGCGAAATTCCTGTCGGACCAGATTTACGAAGTCTCCATCGCCGAAGGCGCGCTGAAGGACGCGCAAGGACGCGCGCTGGCGAGCGCCTTCTCGCAGCGCTTCGCCTTCACCCGCGACGCGCCGGCGCTGCAATGGGACGCGGGCTATGGCGTCGCCGAGCGCTTCGGCCCGCAACTTCTGCCGCTGCGCGGGCGCGGCTATGACCGCGCCGACATCCGCATCCACGCCATCGATCCGCTGTCGCGCGACTTCTTCCCCTTCCCGGCGCATGGCGTCGAGACGAGCGATTCCGACGCGCCGCCCTTGCCCGGCAACGAGCCGAAATCCTGGAGCGAGACCGCAAACATCGAGGCCGAGGCGATCAAGCAGCGCGTCAAATCGCTTGGATCTCCCGAGGTGTCGCGGCTGGTCGATCTGCCGATCCGCCGCAATGGCCCCGACGCGAAATTCGGCGTCGACCTCAAGGAGGATTTCGCCAAAGTCAGCGGCCGCGACCAACCAGGGACCTATCTCGTCGGCCTGCGCGCCGTCGATGACGACAAGCGCCGTTGGCTGCGCGTGCAGATCACCGATCTCTCGCTGTCCGCCATCGAAGAGCCGACGCGAGTGCGTTTCGCCGTCACCTCGCTGTCGACGACGCAGCCCGTGAGCGGCGCACAGATCCGCGTCGAAGGGATCAAGGACGATAAATTCGTCACGCTCGCGAGCGGAATCACCGACGCTTCGGGCTTCTTTTCCTGGACGCCCGACAAGCGCGGCGGCGGCGAAGCGCGCCGCATCGTGGCGAACAAGGGGCTCGACACGCTCGTCATCGACCCCAACAGCGCGCCTTCGGAATATTCGCGGGAAATCTGGTCGAAGCCGGAGTCGGAATGGCTCGCCTGGACGAGCGAGGCGGACCAGCCGCGCGCCGAAAAGCCGCGCACGCTTTGCCATCTCTTCTCCGAGCGGCCCATTTATCGGCCGGAAGAATTTGCGCACATCAAGGGCTTCGTGCGCAGCTACCGCGGCGGCGCGCTGAGTCTGACGAAGACCGGCGGAACGCTCGTCGTCACCGGCCCCGGCAATCAGGAATGGCGCATTCCAGTGAAGCTCGACGCAAGCGGGAGCTTCTATCACAAGTTCGACGCGCAAACTCAGGCCACCGGCGACTATTCGGCGCGGTTCGAACCGGATGCGCCGAAAAGGACGAAGAAAACCGAGGCGCAGAAGAGCGATACGGACGAAGCCGCCGAGGCAGAGAGCGAGGCGGCGGAGCCCGCTCAAGACATCTCCTGCGGCCAGTTCACCTTTAAGAAAGAAGCCTATCGTTTGCCAACTTTTGAAGTCGTGCTTAATGCGCCGCAGACTGTTGCGCTCGACGGGACCTTCGAAGTCGACCTCCTTGCCCGCTATTTCGCTGGCGGACTTGCGGCTGAGCGCCCCGTCAAATGGCGGGCCGCGCAATTTCCGCATGTCTTCACGCCGCCGGGGCGCGAAGGCTTTCTCTTTTCGACCGACGCGCGCTTCTCCGGCGACGGCAAGTTCAAGTCGACCGCGGTGCTCGAGCGCGATCAGCGCACCGACGCCGGCGGCGCCGCCCGCATGACCTTCGACACCGCGATCGAACCGACGGCGCAGCCGCGCCGCTACTCCATCGAAGCGACGGTGACGGGCGACGACGGCATAGAAGTGCGCAATGTGCAGAACGTCATTGCGCTGCCGCCTTTCGTGCTCGGCGTGAAGACGCCGCGCTATGTCGAGCGTCCCGGCGCGGTGACGCCGGAGCTCCTCGCCATTGACGGCAAGGGCGAGCCGGTCGTCGGCCTCGAGATGACGCTGCGGCTCATCAAGCGCAACTGGATTTCGACGCTGCAGGCCTCCGACTTCGCCCAGGGCGCGGCGAAATATGTCACGCAGACGCAGGACGACGTTCTGATCGAACGCAAGGTGACGAGCGCCAAGGAGGCGCAGAAGATCGAATTGGCGACGCGCGACGCCGGCGTCTATGTCGTGCAGCTCGAGGCCTATGACAGGCTGAAGCGCCGTCAGCAGGTGAGCGTCGACTTTTTTGTCGGCGGCGATACGCCTGTCACTTTCGCGCGGCCGCCCGCCGAATCCGCGACGATCACGACCGACAAGGACAAATATGCGCCGGGCGAGTCCGCGACGCTCATCATCCAGTCGCCGTTCCAGAATGCGCGCGCGCTCGCCATCGTCGAACAGCCGGGCGGCGTCTATGACTATAGTTTCGTCGACATCAGCAACGGTTTTGGGCGCTATACGCTGCCGGTGAAAAAGGAGCAGACGCCAAAGCTCGCCGTGCATTTTCTGATCATGCGCGGACGGCTGAAGGATGCGCCGCCGCAGCCGACGGCGAGTTTCGATCAGGGCAAGCCCGTCACCATCGCGGCGACGAAATGGGTCGAGGTGACGCCGGTCAAGAATATCGTCAATGTGAAGATCGAACATCCGGCCAAGGCGCGCCCCGGCGACACGATCGAAGTCGCGCTACGGCTTTCCGACGACGCCGGCAAGCCGCTCGCAGGCGAAGCGACCTTCTGGATGGTCGATCAGGCAGTGCTGTCGCTCGCCAAGGAACGACCGCTCGATCCGCTGCCCGACTTCATCGTCGAGCGCGAAACGAAAATGGCGGCGCGCGACACGCGCAACATGGCGTTTGGCGTCATTCCGCTCGAAGAGATCGCCGGCGGCGACGGCGACGAGCTGCAGGAATGGGGCGCCGAGAACAATATTTCCGTGCGCAAGAATTTCACCCCCGTGCCGATCTATCTGCCGAGCGTGAAGATCGGCCCCGACGGCGTCGCCAAAATCAAAGTGCAGCTTCCCGATACGCTGACCGTGTTCAAGCTGCGCGCCAAGGCGGTCAGCGGGCCGGATCGTTTCGGCGCCGCGGGCGGCGAAATTCTGATCCGGCAGGCGCTCGTCGCGCAGCCGGCGCTGCCGCGCTTCATTCGGCCGGGCGATTCCTTCGATATCGGCCTTGTCGCGCGGATCGTCGAAGGACCCGGCGGCGCCGGCAAGGCGTCGATCGCAGCGCCGGCGCTAACGCTCTCGGGCGAGACGAGCCGCAAAATCGAATGGACGCAGAACAAGCCGGTGCGCATCGATCTGCGCGCTGCGGCTCCAGCCCAACTCGCCGGCGACGCGACGCTCGGATTCCGCATCGAGCGCGACGCCGACCATGCGAAAGACGCCGTCGAAATCGCTCTGCCGGTGAAAGAGGATCGCGATGCGACGCGCCGCTTCGAATTGGTCGAGATCGCGCCCGGCGAAACCAAGACGCTTGCTCCCACTGGCGAGCAGGCGCGGCCGGGCAGTTTCTCGCGCGAAGCGATCGTCGCCGCTGACCCCTCGCTCGTGAGGCTCGTCGCCGGATTGAATGCGCTGGTCGAATATCCCTATGGCTGCACCGAACAGCGCCTGTCCCTCGCGCGCGGCGGACTGGCGCTGAAAAGCTTCGGACCAATTCTTGCGGCCGCGGGGCTCGAGGATCGGGTCTCGGCCAATGTGAAATCGACGGCGCAGATCATCGACCAGTCGATCGACGCGGATGGGCTCGTCGCCTTCTGGCCGCGCGCGCGCGGCAACGTCTCGCTGACCGCATGGTCTTATGATTTCCTCGCGCGGGCGGAGCGCGCCGGCGAGCCGATCGACAAGACGCTACTGGATCGTCTCGCCAATATCCTGAAATTGTCGCTACGCTCCGATTATCCTCGACTGCTGTCGGGCGATGAATTGCGCGAGCGCGTTGAAGCGCTCGCGGCGCTCGCGGAAGGCGGCAAGCTCGACGACTCCTATGTCGCGGAATTTACGCGCCGCGCCGACTTTTTGCCCAATATCAGCGTCGCGCAGATGGCCTCCGCCGCCGCGCTTCTGCCCAATGTCGATCAGCGCGCGCTCGCCGGACTGATCGATACGATGTGGAGCCGCGTGAAATTCGCCAGCCGCAACGGCGTGCAGGTCTATGCGCGACAGGCGGCGGAGAGCGCTTCGCCGATCATTCTGCCTTCCGAGACCCGCAGCCTCGCCGAGATGGTGCGCGCCGCGGCGCTCACCGCCTCCGGGGACCCGCGCGCCAATGCGCTGCGCGATGCGCTGCTGCGGCTTGGCGAAGGCGACGGCTGGGGAACGACGAACGCTGACGCCGCCGCCATCGAAGCGCTGGCCGAGGGGTGGCGGCGGCCGACCGCGCCAATCGGCGTGACCTTCAATGATGGCGGACAGGATCGCGCGCTGACGCTCGACGCCAACACGCCGGTCGTGCGCCATGTCTCCAGCAGCGACGCGCCGCTGAAGATCGCCAACGGCTCCAACGCGCCGCTCGTCGCGATGATCGAGACACGCTACATGCCGGCGGAGCCGGGCGCCAAGGCTCAAGCGACGAGCGACGGCTTTACGATCACGCGCCAGGGCTGGCGCATCGAAAGCGGCAAGGCGCCGGAAAAGATCGAAATCCGCGACGGCGTTCTGCAGGTGAAGCAGGGCGACCTCATCGAGGAGACGGCGGAAGTGGTCAATCCCGAAGATCGCACCCATATCGCGATCTCGATTCCGCTCGCCGCGGGCTTCGAGCCGCTCAATCCCAATCTCGCCACGGCGCCCGCTGAGGCGCAGCCCTCAATTGCGCCGACGCTGCAACCGACATGGGTCGCCTTTGGCGACGACCGGGTGTTCTACGCCTATGATTCGCTGCCGAAGGGAACCTACCGCTTCGCCTTTCGCCTCCGCGCGCAAACGGCCGGCGCCTATACGCAGCCGCCGGCGCATGTCGCAGCGATGTACAAGAAGGGCCTTCGCGCGACGAGCGCCGGAGCGAGGGTGGAGATCGGGAAATAGGCGCGCGTAACGCTCTTTGATTGTGGGAGTTGGTCACGCAACCGTCTCCTGTTTGAGAAGCGCGCGTGTAACCCTCTCCCCAGGGGAGAGGGTGGCCCCGCGAAGCGGGGTCGGGTGAGGGGAAACAATCTTCGCAGGTTCGACGCAACCGCATGCCGACAAATATCGTAACCCCTCACCCGGCTGCTCCGCAGCCACCCTCTCCCAAAGGGAGAGGGTGGGCGCGCGGCGTCGCGCTTGCGCTTACTGTGGCCATCATTGCAACCGCCGCCTGGCTCTCGCATGAGGCGCTGTCGCGCGCCGAACTCATCTCTCCGCGCGCCAGCGCCATCGTTTACGACCGCAACGGCGCCTTTCTCACGCAAATCGGCGACAAGACTCGCGATCCTGCGGCCAAAACCCCGCGCGTCGATTACGGCTATTGGCCGCTCGCCTCAATTCCGCAGCGCATGGCGCGCGCGACGCTCGCTCTCGAAGACCGCCGCTTTTACGATCATCCCGGCGTTGACCTGCGCGCGCTGCTGCGCGCCGCATGGCGCAATCTGACGACGCGCGGCAGACGCGAAGGCGCCTCGACCATCGCCATGCAAGTCGCGCGCATGCAAGGCGAGAGGCCGCGCTCATTCGCCGAAAAGCTGATGCAGGCGGCGACGGCGCTCGCCATCGTCGCGCGCAATGGACATGAGGCGACGCTGGCGCATTATCTGCGCCTCGCGCCTTACGGATTGAACGGCCATGGCGTCGCCCATGCCGCGCGCTTTTATTTCGACAAGCCGGTCGAGGATCTTTCCTGGGCGCAGGCGACGCTGCTGGCCGCCATCCCACAGTCGCCAGGACGGATGAACATCTCCCGCGAGAGCGGCCTCGTCCTAGCGACGGCGCGCGCGCGTCACGCTGTCGCGCGGCTCGAAGAAGAAGGCGCGCTCGACGCCGCGCAGGCGGCGCTGGCGCGCGCCGAGATCGATCATATGCGGCCGCTCGACGCCAAGCGTCGTCCCGAAACGCTGCATCTGGCGCTGCGCTACGAAGCGCTCGCGCGCGAGGGCCTGGCGCGCACCGTCGCGGACAATGACCGACGCATCAATGCGACGATCGATCTGGCGGTCGAACGAGACGTGCTGCATCTCGCCCGCCGCTATCTTTCGAATTTCCGCCGCCGCGGCGCACGGCAGGTCGCGGTGATGGTCGTCGAGCGAGGAACGAACGCCGTCATCGCCGACGTCGGTTCTTCTGACTATAACGACCCGCAGGCCGGGGCATTCGATTTCACCCGCGTGCGGCGTTCTCCCGGCTCGACATTGAAGCCTTTCATCTATGCGCTGGCGTTCGAGCGCGGCGTGCTCAAGACGACGGATCTCTTGAACGATATTTCCGAAGGCGCGTCGGGCGTATCGAACGCCGACGGGCTCTATCTTGGACCGCTGACGCCGCGTCAGGCGCTCGCCAATTCCCGCAACGTGCCGGCGACAAATCTGCTGCGGCGCGTCGGGCTTGAGACGAATTTCAATTTCCTTCGCGACCTCGGCCTGCACGATCTCGAAACGCCGGCGGAGAGTTTCGGGATTTCCATGGCGATCGGCGCGCTGCCGACGCGGCTCGAGGATGTGATGCGCGCCTATGCCGCGCTCGCGGACGACGGGATCATGCGCGAACTTGCGTTCACGCGCGACGACGCGCGACGTCCGGCGCGGCGCGTTTTGTCGGTCGACAGCGCGCGGCTGATCGCCTCGATGCTCGCCGATCCGCAGGCGCGGCTTCCCTCTTTTCCGCGCTACGGGCCGCTCGAATATCCGTTCGCCGTCGCCGTGAAGACCGGCACGTCGCAAGCCTATCGGGACGCCTGGACGATCGCCTTTTCGCATAAATTCATCGTTGGCGTGTGGCTCGGGCGCGGCGACGCCGGCCCAATGCGTTCGATGACGGGCGTTTCATCGGCGGCGCGGCTCGCCCACGCCGTGCTCGCGAAGCTGCATGATTCCAAGCCCGGAGACATCGCGCCGGAAACTTTTGCGCCGCCGCCGGGACGCATCGCCATCGATCTCTGTCGCGCCGACGGCGGCGCCGACTGCGCGCAGACGCTGCGTGAATGGGTGAAGCCGGCGGAAACGCGAGAGGCTGCGACCTACGATGGGAGTCCTGCACAGGGCCGGAGCATGGCTTCCGCGCCGGACTCTCTGGCGACAGGAGCCGCGCCGCTCGTCATCGCGACGCCGGAGCACAACACGCATATCTGGCGAAACCCGGAGCAGCCCGAGCGCTTCAACCGACTCGCGTTGAAGCTCGCGCCAACAGGCGCAGATGCGCAGATCGTCTGGACGGTCGACGGCGAACCTTTCGCCACGGCGCAGGCGAACGAGACCGTGTTCTGGCCGATGACGCCCGGCAGACATCGCATTCAGGCGCGGCTGGCGCTCGCCCCGGTCGCGTCGCGCACGGTGAAGGTTGTGATCGAGTGAAGGGACATATCAGGAAACCGTCGTTTCAAACCGTGTAGGCGCAAAATCGCCAAATTCGTGAATCGAAGTAGATGGTTCTCAATTACGGCGCTAAACTCACGGCTTAGCGATTGAACATTGACCGGTGCGCCATGGATAACAAAGTCGTGAGCATTATGGCCGGGCTCATCATCGCGTTCGTTGTGCTTGCAGCGTCTTCACTGGCCCAGGTTGTGTTCGAGCCGGTGATCTTCGCGATATTCATCATCGCGCTGATATGGCCGCTACAGAAAGCGCTCGCGTCCAGAACGCCAAAAGCCTTGGCGCTCCTGATCACCATTGCCATCACTCTTGCCGTCGTCGTTGCGCTGACGTCGATGGTTGTATGGGGCGCCGGCGAAATCGCCGACTGGATTCGTCAAAATCTCGTGAAGATTGCAACGACGTTCCGCAACTCGACGAAGTGGCTGGAGGATCACGACATATTCGTGATGTCGCATGTGACCGAAAATTTCGACGCCGCGTGGTTGGTTGGCTTTCTCAGAGCGGTCGCGTCGAGGATCAACGTTCTTGTTGGCTTCTCGCTTCTGGTCTTCATCTTCTTGATCATGGGCCTTGTCGAGACGGAAGATTTTCAAAATCATATCGCGAAGCTGCAAGACCAGGAGACAAGTCGTCGTCTGTTGACGGCGAGCCAGTCGATTGGCCGGAAATTCCGCAAATATATGATTGTGCGCACGATTGCGAGCATCGCGACGGGCGTCGCGGTCGCCGGTTTTGCGCTGCTGATGGGTCTCGAGCTTGCCGTCGCCTGGGGAATCCTGGCCTTCGCGCTGAACTATCTGCCCTATATCGGCGCGTTGATCGTTACTGTTCTTCCGGCGTTCTTTGCTCTTGTTCAATTCGATTCCTGGCAAAGCGCGATGTTCGTGTTCGTGGTTCTCGCCGTGATTCAATTTGTCATCGGCAGCTATCTCGAGCCGCTGATTTCGGGTTCGGCGCTGGCGATTTCGCCATCCGTCGTGACATTCGCCGTCGTTCTGTGGACTTTTCTGTGGGGCCTGCCGGGAGCCTTCATCGGCGTCCCGCTGGCGATCGCTTTTCTCACGCTCTGCGCGCAATTTCCGTCAACTCAGTGGATCGCCACGATGTTCTCTGGAACATCGCGAACACGGTCGCCCGTGGACTGAGCAACCTCGATTCAAAGAGAATCGAGAGAGTCCGAAGGCGCCGAACGAAACGCTACGCCTCGCTCACCCCGCCGCGGTGATGCGCTCGATTTCCGCGCCGCAGCCGCTCAGCTTTTTCTCCAGGCGCTCGAAACCGCGATCGAGATGATAGACTCGGTTGATCGTCGTCTCGCCGCGCGCGGCGAGCGCCGCAATAACGAGCGAGACAGAGGCGCGCAGATCTGTCGCCATCACCGGCGCGCCATCGAGGTGATCGGCGCCCGTCACGATCGCCGTGTCGCCTTCGAGCTTGATGCGGGCGCCAAGCCGCGCGAGCTCCTGCACATGCATGAAGCGGTTCTCGAAAATGGTTTCGGTAATGCGCGAAACGCCCTTGGCGCGCGTCATCAGCGCCATGAACTGCGCCTGCAGATCGGTCGGGAAGGCCGGGAACGGCGCCGTCGTGACGTCGACCGGCGAAATGCCGGCGCCGTTACGCGTCACCCGCAGTCCTTCATTCGTCTCGGTGATGCTGGCGCCTGCCTGCACAAGGGCGTCGAGCCCCGCCTGCAGAAGATCGGCGCGCGCGCCGGCGAGCAGAACGTCGCCCCCCGTCATCGCCACCGCCATGGCGTAGGTGCCGGCTTCGATGCGATCGGGCATCACGGCGTGTCTTGCCCCATAGAGCGAACCGACGCCCTCGATTTCGATCGTCGAATGGCCGGCGCCCTTGATGCGCGCCCCCATTTTTATGAGGCAATCGGCAAGATCGACGACTTCGGGTTCGCGCGCGGCGTTGCGCAGCACGGTGGTCCCGCGCGCGAGCGACGCCGCCATCAGCGCCGTATGCGTGCCGCCGACGGTGACTTTGGGAAAGTCGATCTCGGCGCCGACCAGACCGTTCTTCGCCGAGGCGACGACGTAACCATTTTCGATGTCGAGTTTGGCGCCGAGCTTTTCCAGCGCCATAAGCAGAAGATCGACGGGGCGCGTGCCGATAGCGCAGCCGCCCGGCAGCGATACGCGCGCTTCGCCGCAACGCGCGACGAGCGGCGCGAGCACCCAGAAGCTGGCGCGCATGCGCGAGACGAGATCATAGGGCGCGGTGGTGTCGACGATTTCGCGCGCGGTGAGATGAACGGTGCGGCCGGCGTCGACGGACTCGCCGGTACGCTTGCCGGCGATGGCGTAATCCACGCCATGATTGCCGAGGATGCGCTCGAGCAGCATCACGTCCGCGAGGAGCGGCATGTTGGCGAGCGTCACGGTTTCGCGCGTCAGGAGCGATGCGATCATCAGCGGCAAGGCGGCGTTCTTCGCGCCGGAAATCGGGATCACGCCATTCAGCCTGGTCCCGCCGACGATCTTGATCTTATCCATCACCCCTCGCTGTCGGTTTTCGAGTCCCCGCCGTGTTTCGCTGGCGCCTGGTCCCGCAGCGCGCGCTCGCGCGCCTTGCGACGGGCAAGATTGGCGCGCAAGGCGGCGGCAAGCGCCGCCTTCTTCTTCGACTCGCTGTTAGACTTCGGGCTAAAATCCGCCCCTTTTGGGGCGCCCCTCCTGCCCTCCTCGTCGTTCTCAGCCATCGCGATCGACCGCCCCAGTTGCAAAACTACTGCGATTCTAGGGCCCTAGCCGATCAAGTCATCGCCCGCACGGCGAGCGTCGCGTTGATGCCGCCAAAGGCGAAAGAATTTGAGAGCGCGACGCGAATCGGCATTTGCCGCGCGACATTGGGGATGGCGTCGACCGCGCATTTGGGGTCCGGCTCAAGAAAATTGATCGTCGGCGGCGCGATCTGATCGCGCAGCGCGGAAACCGTCACGACGAGCTCCAGCCCGCCGCTTGCGCCGAGCGCATGGCCATGCACGGGTTTCGTTGACGAAACCGGCGGCGGCGCGTCGCCGAAGACGGCGCGCATCGCCTGCGACTCGGTGATGTCATTGGCGTAGGTCGCGGTGCCATGGGCGTTGAGATAGTCGACGTCGCCGGGCTCCAGTCCGGCGCTTTCGAGCGCAAGCCGCATGCAGCGCGACGGGCCTTCGACATCGGCGCGCAGCGGATCGAAAGCGTCGCTCGTCGTGCCATAGCCGGCGAGTTCGCAGAGCGGCGTCGCGCCGCGCGCCAGCGCGCCTTCCAGCGTCTCCAGGATGAAGACAGCGGCGCCTTCGCCAAGCGTCATGCCGTTGCGCTTTTGCGAGAACGGGCGGCAGAGATCCGGGGTGAGAACGCGCAACGCCTCCCAGGAGCGAATCGAACCATTGATCACGCAGGCTTCGGCGCCGCCGGCGATCGCCCGGTCGGCGCGGCCGGCGCGCAGCATTTCGAAGGCTTCGCCGATGGCCTGCGCCGCCGAGGAACAGGCGGAGGCGAGCGCGAAGGTCGGTCCCTTGGCGCCGTAGCGCATGCCGAGAGTCGTCGGCGCGGCGCTCGGTATCAGGCGCGGCACGGTCAATGTGTCGGGGCGGCCGTCGAGCTTATATTCGAGATAGGCGTTGTTATCGATGGTCGTGGCGCCGCCGATGCCGGTGCCGATGATGACCGCGGTGCGCGGCCCGCCGACTGCCTTGCGCTCAAACCCGGCTTGCGCAAGCGCTTCATCGGCGGCGACGATGGAAAATTGGGTAAAAGGATCGCAATAGGGGAGCAGTTCGGCTTCGATATGCGTCGCCGGATTGAAATCCGGCACCTGCGCGGCGATCTTGATCCGCCCAACATAGGGGCGCTCCGATCTCAGCGGGCGCACGCAAGACATGCCGTCACGCGCCGCGCGCCACAGCGGCGTCGCGCCAACGCCGGCGGCCGACACCGCGCCCATTCCGGTAATGACGATTCTGCGCGCGGCGCCTTGTTGCGGCATCAGTGTTCAATCCTTTGCTTGATTTTCAACCACGCGCGACGACGCGCCGATCTTAAGAATCGTTTGAAGGTTTAATGAGTCGCGCGCCGGCGTCAAACGCGGGACCGCGCCGCAGACAAGAGCCACAGTTCGCCAAAGACGCGCATAAGCCACTGTCTTTTTTGGATATACACCTAGTCGAGCATCTTCTTCAGCTCGGCGCGCAGGCCCTCCGCGACGTCCGGCCGCGCCAGGCCGAAGGCGACATTGGCGACAAGGAAGCCTAGCTTCGAGCCCGTGTCATAGGTCCGCCCGTCGAAGCGTACGGCGTGAAAGGGCCGCGTCTTCGCAAGATGGATCATGGCGTCGGTGAGCTGAATTTCGCCGCCAGCGCCTTTTTCATGCTTTTCGAGCAGCGCGAAAATTTCCGGCTCCAGAATATAGCGACCGGAAATGATGAAATTGCTGGGCGCCGTCCCCTGCGGCGGCTTCTCGACCATCCCTGTGATTTCGAACGTCGCCCCGTAGTCCTTGCCGCGCGCGACGATGCCGTATTGATGCGTCTCTTCCGGCTTCACTTCCTCGACCGCGATGATATTGCCGCCGTGTGTTTCGTAAGCCGCGACCGCCTCGGCGAGACAGCGCGCGCTTTTGCCTCGCGCGGGAAGCGTGATCATGTCGGGCAGCAGCACCGCGAAGGGCTCGTCGCCGATAATGTCGCGCGCGCACCAAACCGCGTGTCCGAGTCCAAGCGGCGCCTGCTGGCGGGTGAAGCTTGTCGCGCCGGCGGCTGGCAGGTCCGACATCAGCGCTTCATATTCCTTGGTCTTGTTGCGGCGGCGCAGTGTGTCTTCTAGCTCATAGGCCATGTCGAAGTGATCTTCGATGGCCCCTTTGCCGCGCCCGGTGACGAAAATGAAATGCTCGATTCCGGCTTCTCGCGCCTCGTCCACGACATGCTGCACGACCGGGCGGTCGACGACCGTCAGCATCTCCTTCGGCACAGCCTTGGTGGCCGGCAGAAAGCGCGTGCCGAGCCCGGCGACGGGGAAAACAGCCTTGCGAATGCGTTTGCTCATGGAGAGGCCCATTGAGAAGTGAGACGGCGAAGGGTGATAGCGGCGAATCGCTCCGGAAGCCACTCGCCGCGGGATCGATGGAAGAAGTCTTGAAAAACGGGCCGTTTAGCACGATTTGGCTGGATCGCAGAGTTCGCGACGCGAATGGCGCAAAAGACATGAGGCGTTCAGGCCCTGCGGCGTTAACATCAGCCGATGATACGAGAGGAAGGTTGTGGCATGACGGTTCTGGTTACGGGCGGCGCCGGCTATATCGGCAGTCATACGGTTCTCGAACTGCTGGACGCCGGCGAACCTCCGCCCGTCGTGCTCGACGATCTCTCGACCGGATTCCGCTGGTCGGTTCCCGAGGGGACGCCGCTCGTGGTCGGCGATTTTGGCGACGCGGATCTCGTCGCGGATTTGATCGAGCGCTATGCCATTGATGAGATCATCCATTTCGCCGCAAAGATCGTCGTTCCCGATTCCGTCGCCGATCCTCTCGGTTATTATTTCAACAATACGGCGAAAGCGCGCACCCTGCTCGCGACGGCCGTGGCGCGTCGCGTCAAACGCTTCATCTTTTCTTCGACCGCCGCCGTCTACGGCGACCCGCTGCAAAATCCGGTCAGCGAGGACGAGCCGCTAAAGCCGGTTTCGCCCTATGGGCGATCGAAGCTCATGGTCGAGTGGATGCTGGAGGATACGGCGCGCGCGCACGGCCTTGCCTATGTCGCCTTGCGCTATTTCAACGTCGCCGGCGCGGATCCGAAGGGTCGTTCGGGGCAATCGACGCCGAACGCTACCCATCTCATCAAGGTCGCCGTGCAGGCGGCGCTCGGCCTGCGCCCAAAACTGCAGGTCTTCGGCGACGATTATCCGACGCCGGACGGCACATGCGTGCGCGATTATATCCAGGTCACCGATCTCTCGCGCGCCCATCTCGACGCCTTGCGCTATCTGCGCGACGGGGGCGCGAACCTGACGGCCAATTGCGGCTATGAGCGCGGCTTTTCCGTGCTCGAGGTGATCGAATCAGTGAAGCGGGTTTCGGGCGTCGATTTCGCCGTCGAATTTGCGCCGCGCCGGCCCGGCGACCCCGCCGCGATCGTCGCAGCGAACGAAAGAATCCGCCGGGCTCTCGGCTGGACGCCGCAGTACGACAATCTCGACGAGATCGTTCGTCAGGCTCTGGAGTGGGAGAAGCGCCTCATGGCGCGCGGCGGCTGATACAGCGCAGGAATGCGTCCGTCCAACACTTAAGCGGTTTGTGAAGTTTCTGTCGCCGCTGACGGCGCGCAATGATACTTAAGCAAATGCCTAAGCGTTCTGAGAATCTCGATCGCATGTTCTCGGCGCTCGCCGATCCGACGCGACGCGCCATGGTCGAGCGCCTTGCGCGCGGGCCGGCGAATGTCAGCGAATTGGCCGGGCCGCTCAACATGTCGTTGCCAGCGGTCATGCAGCATCTGCAGACTCTGGAGCGGAGCGGGCTTGTGACGAGCCGAAAGACAGGACGCGTGCGCACCTGCCGCATCCAGCCAAAAAGATTCGACGCCGCGCAGGCGTGGCTCGCGCGGCAACGCGCGCATTGGGAGGCGCGCTTCGATCGTTTGGACGCGTTCCTGGAGAAAAGCGAGGATTAAGGATGGGCGATCAAAAACTGGATCTTGAAATTTCCCGATTCGTGGCCGCCCCCCGCGCGCGCGTCTGGAAGGCTTGGACCGACCCTGAGATCCTTAAGCAGTGGTGGTGCCCGCGGCCCTGGACGACCGAGGTTCGCGCCTTCGACTTCCGTCCCGGCGGCGGCTTCCACACGTTCATGAGCGGCCCGGATGGCGGAGAAAGCGACAATCCCGGCTGCTTTCTCGACATTACGCCACAGGAGCGCATCGTCTTCACCTCGATGCTGGTCGGCGGCTGGCGTCCGGCCTCGCCCTGGCTCGCGTTCACCGCGATCGTGAGCATGGCCGACGAGGGCTCCGGCACGCGTTACGTCGCGCGCGTCATGCACAAGGACGACGCCGAACGCCGACGCCACGAAGAATTGGGATTCTACGATGGCTGGGGCGCATGCATTACGCAGCTCGAGGACGTGGCGCGGAATATTTCCTGAGCAGCAATGCCGGCCGGCGCGCGCACGGAATTTTTTTAAAACGCGCGCCGTGCTAAAGAAGCTCGCACGGTCCCGTAGCTCAGCAGGATAGAGCAGCGGTTTCCTAAACCGAAGGTCAGGGGTTCGAATCCCTTCGGGACCGCCAATAATATCAAATACTTAGCTCAGATTCGGCCGCGCCATCCCTGGCTATGGCGCCATTTGGTAAGCGGCCGGTAAGCAGAATTGCCGATTTGGCGTAGCCGACGAGGGCCAATCGGATGATTGCGTGCCCGTCGGGGGGCGGCCGATATACTCGTCCTACTTCCACCAGCTATCCCTACGTTAATCCTGCCCCGTCCGAAGAAAGCCTATCTTCGCTCTCAATTGGAAAAAGGAAAGCTGTATGGGCGAGAACGCGGCGCGTCCCATAACGGTTAATAGGGAAGAGCTTTTTCGTCAGGTCTGGGAGACGCCATTAATCCAGCTTGGCGAGACTTACGGCATCACCGGTAGCGGTCTCGCCAAAATTTGCGACCGGCTGGCCATACCCTATCCTTCACGCGGTCACTGGGCCAAAAAAGCCGCAGGCAAGCAGGTTTCGCGGCCTTCGCTGCCACCTCCAAAGCCAGGAAATCCATCCTCGGCAACGATCAAACCGACCATGCCAAAACCCCCGCTTGTCCTTTCGGCGGAGCAGACGGCATTAGTAGATAAAGCCGTGCGGGATGGTCCTATTTCTGTCCCGGAACGCTTAGCACGGCCGCACCCTGTCATTGCTGGTTGGATTGCAGAACACGACCGACAGCGACGTGATGCCAAACGCGAACGCGATATCTTCGGCCCCATCTTCACTGAGTGGACCGACACCGATCATCGTCGTCATCGCATTCTCGATGCCCTCTTCAAGGCGGCGGCGAGACAGGGTCTAAGAGCCGAGACGGGCGAGCGCGGAAAAACGTATTTCACCTCGGGAAGGGATAAAATCGAATTCAAGCTTCGCGAGAAACAGAAACAGGTTCGCAGACCAAAAACAGAAGGCGAGATGCGATGGTCGCTGCCAGGCGATCGCAATTGGACGCAGGTGCTCGAACCCACCGGAGTCCTTGTTTTCAAGATCGATAGCTATTTGGGCGACAGCGCAATTCGAAATGAATGGATAGAAGCACCCGACGCGCCGCTTGAGAAACAGCTCCAGGAAATCGTCTGTTCGGTCATCCTCGCTGCGTCAGCGCTCGCAAAATTGCGCAATGAACGCGAGGAGGCCGAACGAAGGCGGCTTGAGTCGGAGCATCGCCGGCAAATCGAGCGTGAGCGTCGCCAAAGGGAACACAATCAGTGGCGCCGCTTTATCGACCTCGCTCACAGATGGGAAGAGGCAATGACAGCTCAGCGTTTCCTTGAAGAGTTGAAGGCGCACGAGCCCCATCTGACCCAAACAGTGTGTGGGCGGTCAATTGCCGAATGGTTTGATTGGGCACAGGATCAGATCCGCAATCGTAATCCGATGAATGGTGGGGTTGAAGGCATTTTCAAAGACGTTGACGGGTGACACCGTGGACCTATCGAGATTAATGCGAACTCCGAAGACCCGGATCTGGACCAGCCTTTGGATGGGCAACCTCGCATCGGCGGCTCAGTTCTTGCCCGTCACAGCGAGGTCGCACCTTCGACGCAATGCCGATGGCGCCGCAGATACCGTTCATCACTCTCGCGCGGCCGCGCCGCTTCGTCTGTTCGGCGTGCTGCTCTCAGGACGTTCATCTGATGCCGGACTGGCCGCCCTATCGGGGGCGGAGATAACGAAAAATCCTGATCGTCGCCGGCCGGGCTGCGATGGGAGCTACAAGCCTCCCCGACGATCTTTTCGCCATTCCCAAGGCGGTTGAGCCGAGCCGGCCCATAGCCCTCTTTTTGCGTTCTTCGCTTCCTGTTCGGCGCCGATGTGGTCGCTCGAATAGCGACGATACGCGAACGCATGCCCGTTTCGCACAAGCCAAGCCTCTATATCGACGCCGCGCACGGCGCACGTGGCGACAGTGCGGCCGTAGCGATCTGTGTCTCGCTCGCGGCAGGTGACAGGCGACGCGCCGATGAATCCATCGAGAGCCATCGCGGCAATCTGGCCGCAGCGATAGGACGTGCCAGAGGCGTCAAAGCAGGGCTGTCCTTTCTCGGGTGCGTCGATGCCGTGAAGCCTAATACGCTGTCCATGGATTTCGATCGTATCGGCGTCGATGACCGAGGCTCTGCCAATGATTTCGGCGAGCGCGGCGCTTGAAAGGGTCGCCGCTAAGATAGTGATGATGATCCGCTTTATCGGGGCAATCACTTCGGCGCGAACTCCTTTGGCTGCTTCGATTCGATCGCCTTCACTCCGAACTTGGCCGCCTCTGCGGCGCCTGCATTTGGTCCCTCGGCTGTGCATCGTGTTGTTGGCGGACTTCCGCACTTGCGCCCGATATCAGCCCAGCCGACGCAGTGGCCGTCCGGCGCGCGGTAACCCGGTCCTCCGCGGCACCCGCAGCCGCTGCAGGCCTCCGTCTGCGGGATGGCGCCAACGAAGGATAAGAGAACGGAAGCGATGAAAGGCGCCACGCGCATCTATCCGCCACTCCGAAGCGCATAGGCGAATGCGACCAGGAAGATCACGAACAGCGCCAGGCTCGGCCAGTCATAGCGCTCCCAGAACGGCAGTTTGCGCCACTCGCGCTCGGCGTCACGATCCCGATTGTCTTGTCCGCGCCAGCCCATGAGCGATTATTAGACCAGCTCCTGGAGCCGCGAAAGAGATGACGCCCCCGCCGTTCGCCCTGCCGCTTCGGATCCGCAAGGCCGCCGAGGCCTTCGTTGTGGAAGATGCCGGCGGCGTTGCGCTCGCCTATGTCTATTTCGAGGACGATCCGAGCCGGCGCGGGCTCGTCAATCGGCTCCCTGGCCGCGAGGCCAAGGCCGTCGCTCAGACGATCGCGAGAGCGTTAACGGCGGCGCTACGCCTACATGAGAGCGTCGGCGACCTATTCTGACGGAACGTTCAATTTGGCGGGAAGCTGCGCCCGGATCACATCCACGATCCGCTCAATCGCGGCCTCCGCGTCGTCTCCGCGCCGCTCCGACGCGGCAAACTCTGCCGTCTTAGCGGCAAGCTGCGACCGCAGAATCTCAAGCTCCTTGTCCGCCTGTTCGGCGGCGGCCAACATTTGCTCGATTTGTGCCTCGGCCAAGCGCAGCATCGTCTCGGCGCGTTCGGCGCGCAGCTCTGCGCGGCCCAGCTCTTCCTTCACCGCATCGGCGACTTCATGAGCGCGCATTAGCGCTTGAGCTGCCTGCTCATCGAATGCTTTGATCGCCGCCGCCGTTTCCGACACAAGATTTAGCGCGGCCGTGACATCGTAGCTCTCACGGGCAGGCTGATGAGCCGCGCCCTCGCTTCCGCGGACGGGTTCGCCCGTCGCTTGGTTTAAATCGGGCGCATTCATTGACGCCTCCAGCCGTCGCCTGTTTAGGCTTGTCGAGCACCGACAGACTATTGGTTCCCTGATGGTTGCGCGACCAAAGAATCAACCGTCGTGCAAAATGCCTCGAAAGGTGCAAACTGACGGCCCGGAGGCCATAGTTCCCAAGGAGGTCGCAATGGTAAAGTTTGGCATCTTGGCGACGCTGGAAGCGAAGATCGGCAAGGAGCACGAGGTTGCGGCGTTCTTGAAATCGGCGCTGCCGCTCGTGGAAGCGGAGCCGGGCACGGTGTCGTGGTTTGCGACCCGAGTGTCGACAACCACTTTTGGCATCTTTGACGTCTTCCATGACGAAGCCGGCAGAGACGCTCACCTTGCCGGGGAGGTCGCGAAGGCGCTCATGGCAAAGGCGCCGGAGCTTTTCTCGCTACCGCCGAAAATCGAGAAAGTTGACGTGCTGGCATCAAAGCTGGGCTGATCGTAAAAAAAGCCCCGTTGTTACAGCCACGGTCGGGGCGTTCCTGGCTCCGGCAAAGAGGAGACCAAAGCCGGCGAGTTGCGGAAAGCCTAATCGCTCACAGCCTATGCCGCAAATCCTCGGGCATGAGCCTTGCGCCGATCCTTCGCCGCCGCCCACGCCGTGGCCAGGCATTGCCGGAAAGTCCAGCCGAGCCCGAGGCGCTTGCCGTCTCGGAACCGTTTGTGGGCGTCCCGCATGATCGCGGCGCGATCGTAAGTCACGGCCTCAGCCTTCTCCGCAAACCGTCCGACTTCAGCGCGCAGCGCTCGGCGCTCTCGACGATGCGATGCGATATGCTCATCGCCACGCCGTCGTAAGTGTCCGTCACGCGAGCGAGCCAAAGGAAGAGCCGGGCGAGCTTGATCCGCCACGTTATCGCAATGATGGTGCGAAGCGGCAGACGGTGAAGCCGCGCCTTGACGTTGCTGAGGTCAGTCATCGACGCGCATCCAGACAGGCCAGCGTCGTCGCCGCGACCATCGCATGCTCGTTAACGCACCTGAGGAAGCCAATTTCCAGCCCGCCAATTTGGCCTCGCCCCGCCATGTCGCGCACGATGCAACTTAGGAGAGTGGCGTTGCCGATCGTGGGATATCGTCCGACGAAGGATAGATACTCGCCCGCGAGCGCGCGGCCGGTTTCGCAGTCTCGAGAGTAGCTCCCCGAGGGCTTCACGGCCCAATAGTTTATGCCTGTTCCCCTTGGTTTCCGCCGCTTCATAAAGGACAGCACGTCAGCATGGTGGGGGACCTTGCCGCGCCGACGATCGCGCGCGTCCGAAAACTTGATTATGTTGCTCATGACCGCGCCTCCTGGTCCAGCACCGCGATTGCATTGCGGATGGCGTCGCCGACCATGTCACCGACCCAATTGTCATTGACGATGTCGTCTTCGTCCAGAAAGTCGGCGATGAACCGAAGGAATTTGGCCGCGCCTGCGGGCGTTGTCGGCTTAGTTGAGTACAAGTCGATATCCGCATCGAAGTAGACGCTACAGGCGGCGTCCTGGTCAGGCCCTTCCTCCGATTGATTGAAGGCGGCATAGGCGCATTGGTGTTTCTCAATAGCCGCGAAGATCGGGTCGGCTTCCGCGACGACGCCAGCAATGGCGGGAAGTCCGGCGACGGGCGCAGCGGCAAGGCCGGCGAGCATGTCCCGCCGCGATGGTGTATGAGACTGTTTAGCCATGATGTGGACCCTCTATACTTCGCGTTGTGGTTAGGCCGGGCTTGGCGATGAAGGCGCGCCTCGCCCGGCCGCTTCTCAGGCGGGCCTTGTCGATCAGGCCGCGAATGATCCGGCGAGTCGGCCGGAATGCGTGGTGTAGAGACGGCATAGGGGCATGCGAGGCGCGGGGCGGTCGGCGATGCAGGAACCAACCGGAAAACCGACGTTGCTCTCATCGCGCACGCGCGCCGCCTTGGCCTTCTTCCATTCCGCCGACAGCGCCTTGGCGAACCATTCCCGATAGGAGCCACCGACCGATTGAACGCGCCAGCGCGCCATGAAGTGCGCGGCCTTCATGATGGCGGAGCGGTCGAAGTTTGCGGACATGACGGCGGCTCTCCATCCGTGATACTATATGGATCATACATTGTGATACAAAAGGTGTCAAGAAGAATGAGCCAAAAAGTTTCAGAGATGCAATCAGGGTCGCTATCTGTTGCTCAATTGCGCGGCGCGCGGGGCCTGCTAGGCTGGTCGCAATCTCAACTCGCAGAAGCGGCCGGTCTGTCGCTACCGACGATAAAGAGAACGGAGCTTGAGACAGTGAAAGTCTCGGTTGATGCACGCGAAAGGTTGCGCGCTGCGCTTGAAAAGGCCGGTGTCGAATTCATCGCCGAGAACGGCGGCGGGCCAGGGGTAAGGTTGAGGAAGAAGGGAAGCAAGCAATGAGCGGCGGCGCGCGTGTGTTGCGAACGTTGCATGCGTGCGCCGTTGTAGAATCGTAAGAGGGGAACGATTTGAAACTCATTCCTCAAATACTCGCATATTTCGCCCTATCAATAGCGCTTGGTGCGCCGACGAACCCCGCGCTGGCGATGACCTTCTCACTGAACAAGCACACGGTCATAGCGGGCGGTGAGATTGTGTCTGGCGACGCCCGCGCGCTCAAGGCATTTCTAAAATCCGGAGGCATAAAGTCTGATGTGGACAACAGTTTCGAAATCGTCCTGTCCTCGCCTGGGGGAAATCTGTTCGAGGGGATGAATCTTGGAAGGGTAATCCGCGAAGCGGGACTCTCGACGACGGTTGCGCGCGCACAGACGTGCGCTTCTGCCTGCGCACTCGCCTACCTAGGAGGATTTTTCATCGGTGCGGCTGCCGATGCGATTGGGCGTCAACTAGAATATGGAGCCCTTCTTGGCTTTCACGGCTTCGCGGTTGAGCGTGACAAGGTGATCTTGATGAATGAAAGCCTCGAAAGTTCAAGAGTCGTAAGCGCGCTGATATTGGCATATGCAGAAGAAATGGGGGGAGTTGACCTCGGCTGGCTTGCTCAAAAGCTCAATGTCTCTGCGAGCGCTATGTATTTTGCGCGGACGCCAGCCGATATTAAGGCCCTTTCCATCTCAGTGATTGGCCTGCCGAGGAGATTTCCAGAGCAGTGGCATTTGAATGTCTGTAGAAAGGCCATTGAACCATTTCGTCCACAACCCGACCGCATCGAAGATCGGACCAAAGGACGTAGCGAGGCAATCAGGACGATCAAGGAATTGAGACAGGCTGTTATCAGAGGTCGCTTCGGAGATAGCTCTACTGGGCTTTTGTTCGAAAGCCTTGGGGACAGCGACGCGCTCGATCTCGTGATGGCCGAGCCATTTTATCTCAATCAAAAAAAGCCGATTCTCGATGCACGCAGTGTCGAACTGGAGCGGGGTGCTGGATTGTATTTCGATCGTTGTTTAGTAGTGAGGTCAAAAGCGTCCGTCAGCGCCATCCTTTTAGATGCGGTTGGCCAGCGAGTTATTCTCAAAGAATTTGACGAGAATGCAGGCACGTTAGCATTGTACCCGGATGATCAGCAGCTTTGGTAGCGGGGCAGCTTTCGCCCCGCTGGCGCACTCCCGCGAAGCACGCGGGCGAGCGTTTCCTGCTCAAAGCAGTGCGGCTCATCTCGCCGTCCGTGCGCTTCCTAGTCGAACCGGAACCAAGCCTGTCTGTCCGCGCAGGTGCGCCGCGAACTCACTGAACTGTCGGCTTCGCCGTAGCGTCCTTAATGCACTTCTTCGTGAAGCTCGTCTTGGCGGCGCCATGCAGTTTCTTTTCAACAGCGGCGGCTTCGCAGGGAGCAGCTGCGGCGTCCCTTTCGCACTTCTTCATAAAGCTGTTCAGCGCCGCACCATGCAGCTTCTTTTCGCTTGCCCTGGCGGCGCAGTCCGGAGCGGCTGGCCCAGTTTGGGCGTAAGCAGCGACGGAAAACGAAACGCCAGCGGCGAAGATCGAAGCGGCCAAAGTTCTCCTCGACATACTATCCTCCTCAAAAAGTGGAGCCAGTCGGGCCCAGAGTTGGCGATCAATATCCGCGACCGAAGCGGCCTGTATGAGGGTTGTAGTTACCCTCAGCGCCATAGTTGTCATGAGTTGTGCTGTTGGGATTGGTCTGATAGTGCGGCTGAGTGTAACTGCCATTGATGTTGTAGTGACCACCAACGAAATGGTCATTTGAATTTGATCCGTTCCCGTAGTTGTAGCCTTGGGCGCTGGCCGGGACTGTGAAAGCCGCAATGGCGGCGACGGCGCAAACCATCCTAATCATATTCGTTCTCCAATTATTAACGAGGCCAGATTAGCGGTGTCGCTACTTGGAGTCCATTCAGCGCTAGATGGTCGCAATCACATCTAAGCATGCCTGCTACCTAATGCCGCGCCAAAGCGCTCCCTCGTCTAACCGCCGCTTTGACAGCATCGACGACAACGAGGAGTTCTTCATCGGTAATGCAGCAGGCGACGCCGCCCCTGGCCCTTATGGCCTCCCGCGTCGGGGAGCGGCCGCCCAGATATTTTCGGAAGGTCTCGTTGATCGCGGACAATTCATCATCGGAGAATGCGCAGAGCCGGCTAGGGCCGCTCTTGCTTTCGATCCGCGCCAAGCGGCGCTCAAATTGTCCGCGCATCGCCCTTGCCCAGCATACGCGCGACTGTCTCGCAATCCCCGCGCCGATCTGCCTCGATAATCAAGGCGAGGTTTTCGGGATCGTCGCTGAAGCGCACCTTAAACAATTGCGCAAAGCCTGCATCCAATCCGCCGGCGCGAAACGCAGGAATTACGGTCGACATGACAGCAGGATCATAGTCGCAGGCGGCTTCAAGCAATTGCTCATCGGTCATATAACGCCAGTTGGTGACCCGATTGCCGGTTCGCTCCAGCCTCACTAGGCGCGTGAGATTGGCTCTGGTCATCGCCGCTTCTCCGCGCCGCAATAGACGGTCTCCCATTGCTCCTCGGTCATTATGCGGCCACTGGCGACCTCGTCATCGGGAAGTGTGTCGAGCACGACGTAGTTGACGCCTCCCCGTCCATCTGCGGCCTCAAGCCGTTCCAGGCGCTTCTCGGTCGTGATCCTCATAGCCCCGCTCTCCCCTCAAGCCGTTTCAGCCGCTCGTCGATCTCGGTCAGTTCGATGGTTCTCACGAAGCCATCGATCAATTTGGAGACTTCCGCTGCCTCGCCAGGAGTAATCTCGCCACTGGCGACAGCGGACAGGATTGCGCTTTGCGCCGCCACCGCATCGGCGACGCTTTCGATCTTTGGGAATTCGAACGAAACCGGACTGTCTCGCCGTGCTGGCGCGATCCTATCGAGAACGATCCGCGCCGCGGTCATGTCGCCATCCTTCGCAGAGTCGAGAACAGCTTTCACGATAGCCTCAGCGTCGGCCTGCATGAGCTTTTCGGCAAGCAGCGTCGTCTTGTGGCGCGCGCCCTTGGGCTTGCCAGGGTTGCCCGGCTCGAAAGGCTTCCCCCGCGAATTGGCCGCGTTTTTACGCGAGGTCATTAATGCTGCGTCCCGCCGACTGCATGCGATGGCGGCTCGGCGTTCTTCGTGAGCTTGTTCAGTGTGTCGCGCAGTTCAATTAAGCCAGCGACAGGCAAGGCGAGGCGCGCGACGACGACATATTGCGCGTGGCTCTTGGCGACCCCTTCAAGCCGATCGTCGCCGTAATGGAATAGAGCTTCTGCGGCGATCCGCGTTTGCGTGAATGTCAGCACGGCAAAACCGTCGCCGAGATGCACATGGAACGGCCCGACGCAAAAAGTCTGCGCAACATTGTGGGGGTCTATTGCTGTCGGTCGCGCGTCTGAGTCTTGCGTCGCGTCGTTCCGTGGCTGATCGCATCGGGGCGAACCGCCTTTGGCTTTTTCCATAGGGTGTCTCATCGTTGGAAATAATGGCCGAGTTGGTTTCTGATCGCCTGGCCGGCGAAGCTGCTCGGCAGGATGCTCGTGCCGCCGGTAAACGGCGCCAGCGCGAGGCCGCCGAGCCCGAGCGTCCCCGCGAGATTGAGCCCGCCCGCAAGCGCCGTCCCAAGCCCGGATTGCTGCTGCTGTTGCGGCTTGTAGAGGTCCATCAGGCTGTTCGTCGTGTTCTGGAAGACGTTCGCCTGCTGCGTCCCCAATCCAGTGTCGAGGTTGGCGAGAGCGCCTTGCCGCCCGGTCTGGCCCTGCGCAGCGTTCAAGCCCATGCCGGAGAAATTGCCGAGACGATCCTGCCAATTGCCATATTCCTGGTTGGCGAGGCCCTGCGAATATTTCAAAATGTCCTGGGTGTTATTGCCGCTTGCCAACATGCCGCGTGATGCAGCGTTGCGGTTCAACGCCTCAAGACCCTGGCCGAGCGCAAACTGATAGCCCGGTCCGGCCTGAAACGCATTCGTCGCCGCCTCATTGCCGGCCGCGCCGCCGAGCCCGAGCGCATTGGCCTGCATCCCCGGCGCGCCGGAGGTCGCCTGCGTGTAAGGGTCGTAATAACTCGTATCGAAGCGCTTGACCGCAGAATCATGGCCACGTCCGAGCGCGTCGAGGCTGCCTTGCTGGCCTAGCATAGCGGCGAGCAAGCCCATTTGGTTATTAGCCAATAGAGCCTCCTATTTCTTCCGCCTTCGCCGCTGATTGTTCGATCGCGCCGGCGACGGCGCGGCGGACGAATTCGCTCGTCGAAAGCTGATTGGCTTGCGCCGCTCGCTTCACGGCTTCCGTAAATCCCCTCGGCGCGCGGGCGCGCACGGTCTCGATGAACCGTGCGGCGTTCTTGGGATGTGAGATCGTTTCCGTCTGCATGCGCGACGATGCGCCGATCGAGCGAAGCGCGCTACAGAACTACTGCGTTTGTTGCGAGTTCTGTTGCTGTTGCGAAATTTGTTGCGGCTGGCTCAATCCGGCGCGCCGGAAATAGGAGATGACCAGTTCGCTCTCGCGGTCGCCGGCAAGATAGGCGCGCAGCGCGCGGGCGTCGTCGTCGAGAAACATCTGCAACGCTGGCCTGCTCACCATCCAGGGACCGCCCGCGACGCGGCGGCCGATGTAATGGGTCTGGCACCAATTGCGCAGGGTTGATTCCGATCGGCCGGCCAATAGAGCGGCTTGCCGCAGCGTGATCGCTTCTCGCTTGTCATAGGGGATCAGGACTTGCGGATAGTCGTTCATGCACGACCTCGCGTCGGCGCGCATTCGTTGCATATCCACACATCGCGACCGTCATTGCCCGGCCAGGCGAACGTGGCGAGATGGCCGCAGCGGCAGAAGCGGTCGGTTATCCCATCGCGTGCGGTTGCAGCGTTCCGGCGATCGGCTTCGCGCTGGAGACGCTCGGGGTCATAGAGCGGCGTTACAGGGAGTCCGTTCCGACTCGGTTCCAACGCGCGTTCCGACATGCTTTCGGAGGAAAAGCCGCTTTCTCTTTTACCCCTGACTTCATGTGTTGGAACTGTTGGAACCGTTGGAACCACGGGGGTTTTGTGTTGGAACTCCATGTTGGAACTTGTTGGAACGGAAGGTTGGAACGGGACCGGTTCCAACGTTCCAACTCCAACAGCCGCATTTTGAGCACTCGCGCCGCGCATCGTTCGCCGCAGCCTTTCGAGCATGTCAGGGCGCATCGGCGCCTCCGTCCAAAATGCTCGCAGTGAGGACATAGGCCCATGCCCGCTGATTGCCGCCCAGGTTCACTTTGCACTGGAGCCCGCGGCCGCCCTGTGTTCGCAACATGCCGCGTTCACAAAGAGTCTTGGCGACCAATGTCGCATCCAAGCCCGAGCAAATTTCCGCTTTCCAGGTCTGAGGCGGAACCCACCACTCGCGATCGGCGCCGGAGCCCTTGCGCCAGCCGAGCCGATTAGCGACAGGGCGATCGTCGGAATCGTCAACCGCCTCGAAACGGGCTTCGCCGTGTTGTTCGATCGCCAGCCGCACTTGTTCGATCGCTTGCTGAATTTCCGCCGGCTCAGTTCCGCCGCGCCCGTCTATCCACCGCTCAAGAGCCCAGGCCGCCGCCGTGCGAGCCTCGCCTTCACGCCAAGGCGTGACGCTCAGAGCCGTCGCTAGTTCGCCGGCCGCCGCAATTAGCCCAAGTCGAGCCGCCGCCCGGTCTATCTGGCCGTCGGCCATCGCCGGCACAGTAGACGCGACAAACTCGGAAACCATCGCTCGGACGGTCTCGCCGTCGATTCTGTTCGCGATGAGCCGCCGCACAAATTCCGGTCCGGCTGTCCCATAATTAGAGGTTGCGGCGTGCTTGAAGGTCGCGGCCAGTTTCGCGGGATCGCCTTGCTGTCCGGCATGATCGAAAGCCCCGCAGCCCGCGCCCCGATCGGCGGGAATGTCCAACATCCGGACGAGCTGCCCGGCGCGAGCCCGCCGGCTCTTGTCCTCGCGCAGTTTCGTTTCGGTTGGGATTTCCCCGCTTGATAAAATGAGCGCTCGCCAGCTCTTCGGTTCGCGCAGCGCGCCATCGCGCGCGGCTCTGGCTTTGCCGGTGCCGTTCGAGAGGGAATAAAGCGCCGACGCTGCGTCGCGCGCTTCGACCTGACCCAGTTCGTCAAGAACCAAACATGTATCGGTCGCCGACGCCGCTGCGCCTTCGAGCCCGTTCGCGGTTGCCCGCCACGCTCGCATATATCCTGGCGATGCACCGCGTCCCCACCCGCTCGCGCCCAATTGCAGGAGCGTCGTCTTCCCTTTCGACGAAGGGCCGAAGAAATTGAGCCCGCCGCCCTCTTGCCCCGCGAGATGCAAAAGCGGTCCAGCGAGCGCCGCGCTAATCGCAAGCACGGGCAGCGCATGTCCGGACGCCAGCGCGCCGACGCCATTCCGCCAATCTTGAAGCGTCCCGTGCGCCTCATACGGACCCAGCGCCGCCGTATCGAGAATCACATGTTCGCCGCCACGCGGTCCGATGGTCTCGCCCGGCAAAACGAAAACGTCGCGCCCTGCGATGGAATGCCATCCAGTCCGCGAAACCATTGTTACGCGGCCTTTGACTCTGGCCCCCGATAGATAGGTGACGAGCGCGCGTTGCTGGCCGCGATTGATGCGCAAGCCTTCGTCCGCGAGTAGTCCGCATAAAGAGGCCGGGTCGCCGTGCAATGCGGAGTCTGATACGTGGCGAAGGTGTTCGCGCTTGTCGCCGTCGAGGAAGCGAAGCCATTTGCCCCAGGCTCGTCCATGTGGGTCGCGCGTAGCGCCAAGGATTTCAAACGGCCCGCAAATCCATTCTTCAACCTTCTCTGTGTTCTCGCCGCGACCTTTCGTTGCCTCCATCGTGAGCCCGTCCGACGACATCGTGAACGCGCCATAGGAGACATATGCCGGAGCAGGCTCGAACGGTCTGGCGAGGCTATGGGCGGCTCTTGCCAGCGCAGCAGCGTCCGCCCATTCGTCTATGGCGTCGGCGGCGTCGAATCCTTGTATCGATTCGTGCGAACCGCCGTCGGGCGACATGCTGGCGAGCGCTGGCGCGTCAATGATCGAAACATCGCATCCAAAGCCGTGAAGGATTTGAGCGACATCGCGCGCATACTTCTCGCCCGGCGCATCGGCGTCGGGCCAAATCATCACCTTACGTCCAGCGAGAGGCTCCCAGTCGGCCTTGCCCGCAGCCTGTGCGCCGCCCAGCGACGTGACGCAGACGCTCTTGCGGAATATCCGCGCCGCCGCGTCTGCCGCCTTCTCGCCTTCGGTCACGATGACCGGCGCGCCAGGGCTCGCGGCAAGCCTGTCTAAGCCGTAAAGCGGGCGCGGCGAAGGGATGCTTTTCCATCGCCAATCCGGCTCGCCATCGGCCTTGCGCCAGCATGTTGCCGGCAGAAATTGTTTGCGCTCGCCGGCCGGGTCATATCGGTGAACCTCGCATAGGAGCCCCCCGCCCGCGTCGCGATATGGCCAGACCATTGTTGGCGCGCCGAAGGAAGGATGACGACGAGGCGGCGGAGGTGCATCCGCAGGAACGGGTGACGCTAGCTCGCCGTCATCTGGCGCAGGCATCACGGCGACGGTTGCGGCCGACAATTCCTCGGGGGTGAGAGGCGCGAACCTATTCATCGGCGCGCCCCCTCATTCATCCCAAGCATTTGCGCGAGAAGGCGCGCAGCCTCGGATTGCGAGACGCCCTCAACATAGGCGACCAGCGAAACCGGATCGCCGCCCTTGTCGCCCGTCGCGAAGTCGCACCACCGACAGTTGAGGCGATTGACTTTGAAGCTCCCAAGGCTTCTGTCGCGGCGGCGCGGATTGAGCGCCACCCATTCCCTGTGCACGGCCTTGCCGCTGGGCAGTATCCGAGCGAGCACCGCCGGGAGCGCCGACAGTGCGGCTTGGTTGATGACGTCGAAGTCGAGGCGCTGCTTCATGCGTGGCCCCCGTCGCAAACGAGCGCCATAACGGCCGCATAGAGCGCTGGGTCTAGCCGTCCGAAGTCGGCGAGCGTTTCCGCAAAATCGCGTCCACGCGCCAGATCGGCGACGAACTCGAATGCGGCACGGGGACCGCAGGCGTGAATTCGTTGCGCTACGCGCCGCAAGTGCGCCGGCTCGAACTCCGGCCAATTGCGAGCGAGCGTCGCGCGGCTTGGAAGTTCTTTGAGATTGAGGCCGGAGGTGCTATTTTCGGAACTGTCGACGCCCGCCAGGCTGTGACGAATCGGGAGGCCGTTCCCCGCGTAACGCGGGGGCGGCTTTCTCCATTTCGGGGTGGTCATGCTTCACGCCGCCGCCGCATCGGAGGTCGACTTTTGCGGCGCGCCGATCTTCGACAGCGCCCAGGCGTCCAAGTCTTCGGGCTTGTAGATCGCAGCGTTCGCCGCTTTGTGGAAGATCGGGCCGCCGCCGACGACGGCGAGCTTCGCCAGGCTCTTCTCGGAGCCGAATCCGAATTTGGATTTCAGATATTCGCCGGCCTGCTTGCGGCGGAGATATTGTGCGGGATGCAATGTGGTCACTCCTTTCAGCACGCCGTAGCGCTTGGAATGACTAAGGAATTTACGCACAATTTCGTGTTTGTCGAAATGTTCTAATGCCCCGAGCAAAAAATCTTCGGGGCATTATCTTGGGGCATTTATTTTGCCAGATTTCCAATGGGCCCTTTGGCCCTCGAAACTCTCGGGACATTTTGCGGGACATTTTTCGACGGTCTGCCGGCCCGCGCGTTTGGATACATCTCGCGCCAAACATCCTCGAAACGCGGTTTCGTCACGCCGTGATTTTGGAAGAACTGTTGATTATCGCCCCACGTCCGAATAGGCGGTCTTCCCGCTAATTTATGTTCCTTTGTTTGCAGCCACTCCCGCAGATCATCGTCTGTCATTGGAGACGACGAAGCGACTCGTTGCCATCCCCTCACAATGTCCAGGTCATCGAAAGCGTCGCGTTCAAATAAGACAACCATGGGGAGCGCCGAACAGTCGGCCTTGAGTAAGCTGGGCTGGCAAGTCTCAAACCAATCTTCGAAGGCGAGAACCTTCAATCGGCCATCCGTCTCGCAATAGGTCGCTTTGCTCAGCGGCAATGCGATGGCGTCACGAAATTTCTCTAACAGCGCATCAACTGCTGCCGGCCCTTCGCAATCTAATTGTCTCTCAGCGTTCCCAAATTTTTCCAACGCCTCGGGCAGCGAAATGTATGAGCTAGACGCTTTGACAGTTGCGGCGGGCCACAACGACAGCACCTCGTCGCGGGAGCAAGCTCGAATGTTGCTCCAGTAGTCACGCCGGCCATCGCTGATCGTCGTCGTATCGTCGGGGTATAACCTGAGGCGGCGACGATTGCTGAAAATCATTTGCAGCGACGTTTGACCAAAGGGATCTTCCGCTACGTCCGGGAATTCCCTTGGCTTAATTCTCTTAAATGCGCGGCTATCATCGCCATCTCGCAAACCTTCAACCCGCAGCCGACTGGTATGTATTGCGTTCAAGAGTTGGGGAAGCGCCTTATCCCACGCACGCGCATGAACAGGGGACGATCTCGAAGAAAATCGGTAATCGGGGACATTTTTGTTTTCGAAGGTAATCGAAGAGGGACCGAGATCGCGCGCACCGCCCTCTGTCGCAATCCATTCGCCTACGCGATAAAGTGGTATTCTGACCTCAGGCAAATCGTCCTTATTCATACGCGAGCCCTCGCGAAGCCCATAAGTGGAGCACAGGGAAGCGAGCGGGCTTGTCTCGCTTGTCGGATGCCTCCTATCCCCGCGCGTCTCGTTACTTGGCTCCGGAGTGCGGTTTCTTCAACACCACGACGTCGCCACCCATCTTTCCCTCCATCGCCGCCGAGATCGTCGCGCCGATCGTGTCGACGGCGCGGCGCAGCGGGTCCGCGTCGAGATGAGCGTAACGATGCGTCGTCGCGGCCTGCGAATGCCCAAGCAGCTTCCCGATGATCGGAAGGCCGAGCGACGCCCCTGCCCCAAAGCTGGCGAATGAGTGGCGAAGATCGTGCAGCCTGACGCCCTCAAGGCCGGCGGCGCGCTTCACTGCCGCCCAGGGCTTCTTCAAGTCCGCGCGCGACGCGCCTTCCTTGGCGCCCGCGATGATGTACGAATTGCCTTCGATGCGGGGCAACGCTGCCAGAACCGCCTGCGCCGCCGCAGAGAGATAGATCGGCTTCTTTCCCGTCTTGGAGTCGGAAAGGAAAATCACGCCGCGCTCCAAGTCGACCTGCGACCATTTCGCATCAAGAATTTCCCGAAGACGAGCGCCGGTCAGAAGCAGAAGCCGAATCGCGGCGACGGCGAAGGGGTCGAGCTTGACGCGGCGCTTGTCAGGCTTGGCTAGGTGCTTGGCTCTTGGCCCGCCTTCGTCGACTGCCCACGGCAAGCCAATCGTCTCTGCGTCTCGCAAGGCGTCCCCCAGTCGCGCAAGCTCCGCGCTCGTGAGAAACCGCTCTTTGGCTTGCTCGGGATAACGTTCGATCCCTTTGGCTGGATTATCGGCAAGCGCCACTTCGTCCCGGCGAGCGGCCCAATTCCAGATGGCCGATATGACGGCAACGGCACGATTGGCCGCTCCAGGAGCGTCGGACAGGCGGGCGTGGAGCCTCGCCACGTCGCCACGACGCACATCGACGACGCGTTTACCCCCAATCGCAGGCAAGATGTGATTGCGAAGCAATCCCTCGTATGTCTGACCTGTTCGGCGCTTCCGTTTGGCGGTGACATGCAGGCGCATGAACTCTTCGGCCACATCGCCAAAGGTCCGAACCTCGCGCGCGGCCCGGCGTTCGGCGATCGGGTCCGCTCCGGTTTCAACGGCCCCCAAAATGACCTTGGCTTGCGAGCGGGCTTCGTCTGGAGTCAATCGCCCGTGCTCGCCAATGGTGACGCGGCGAGAGCGCCCGTCTTTGCGATACTGCGCGACGTAGACCTTCCGGCCTGTGGGGAACGCGGCCACGCCGAAACCGGCGAGCGCGTCATCCCAGAGAAAGATGCGATCTTTCCCCGCACGGCATTCAAGGGCGTCGACCGCTCTCTTGGTGACGCGACCTTGCGCCATGTCCAGATCCTCTGATTTCTGCGCCGGTAAGCAGCTGGTAAGCAGTCCCCGGAAATATCCATCGCTTACCAGAAATCACGCGAGAGTGACATAGCCCTTATATTTGTTGGGATGTGGAGAAGTTATAAAACCGTGGAAATCGCCAGAGCAGGATAACCTTCAAATTCCTAAACCGAAGGTCAGGGGTTCGAATCCCTTCGGGACCGCCAGAAGCGCGCCTCAGCGCGCCTCCGGGAAGATCGCCAGCACCGTTTCAAGCGGCCCTGAATCGACCGTCATGCCGCCGTTAAATGGATTGTCCATCGCGGCGATCAGAAAGATCACCGAGCCGAGAAACAGCGCCATCGCGCCGCTCAGGATCAGATGGACATGGAGTTCCATGTCAAAGATGCATATCAGGCCAAGCAACAAAAAACCGCCGAGACAGACCACCAGCCACAGCTCCTTTGGAATGCCATTCGCGCCGGCGGCGATGAGATAGCGGCGATGCTCGACAAGCGTGTTCAGGCGACTGAACGTCTCGGTCTGAACGATTTCCTCGCTTTTCAGCTTGGCTTGAAAACTCATCAGCTGCGCGAAGAGCGCCGTCAATCCAGGCGAACGTGAATGGGGGTCCTGAGGAACATTGGGCGGCGGATGGACAGCGTCGACCGCCTCGTGCGCATAGTTGCGCAGATTGTCCTGAAGCTCGCCCCGCGTCGGCTGCGGAAAGCCGTCGAAATCTCGATGAAGGGTGGCGATCGTCACCGCCTCCTTAGAGATAATGTCCTGAACGGAAGAAAAATCCTGATAGGCCTCGACCGCGAGCAATCCCAGCAAAATTCCGTAAAGCGTCGAAAAGGCGGCCAACGTCAACCCGATCATTTCATTGGCGTTGCGACGCCCATGCATCCACCCATGCGCGAGCCGATTGAAAAGAAAAACGCCGAGCCAAGTCACGGCGACCGAGCCGACGCAGAAGAGAGCGGCCATTTGCGGGACGGACAAACTTGTAAACGACTGCGGCACCGGCGCCTCCTTCTTCGGCGGCATTAGCGGACGCCCGCGTCGAATTGTCAAAAAACTTATCGATTGAACAGCCACAAGAGCAGACTGATGACGACGCTCAAAATGAGCGACGTGGCGAGTGGAAAATAGAATTTAAAATTGCCACGCTCGACGACGATATCGCCTGGCAGGCGCCCGAGGCCAAATCTCTCGCCGACCATCCACAGAAGGCCGAGGCCGACCATGACGAGCCCCGCAATGATGAGAAACTTGGCCACAGGGTCAGCCTTTCATCGCGTTCCTGATCGATGACTTTCCTATTGCTATTTCGCGCATTTCGACGAAATCGCCAGCGGGCCACGCGTTGTTCACCATTGCGTTTTCAGGTGACACATTGTCGCAAAGCTAGGAATCTCAGCGCGCTTCGCTTGACCAGGCGCGTCGTCAAAGTTTAGGTGCCGACGAAGGGTTCGACGCCATTACATTCGCCTGCGGCGAACCGACGCAATCGAACCGACGGCGCATGGCGCGGCTCTTGCGGGAGCCTGTTCGAGACGCAGGCCGCGCGACGCTTCGCAAAGCAACTGTCTCACTGAATGGGTCGCTCCTGATGCGATCGCCGGCGCGCAGCGTTTGCGTGCGACTATGAGGGTTTTCATGAGGCCTGATCACATTTATCTCGCCATGACCATGGTCAAGCACAGCACGCTGGCCGCCGCCTGCATCTATGCGTTCAAGATCGTCTCGTTTTTCGTTAAGACACTATAGTTTCGCGCGCCGTTGCGCCGCCGCCGCGCTTCGCGCATAAACCTCGCCACGCATCGATGCGACGGAAGGGCGCAGGTTCATGGCGGCGATTGATGGTCCGAGAGTGCAGGCGCGTTCCGGCAAGCCAAAGCAGCTCGTCGTTTTTCTTCACGGCTACGGCGCCGACGGCGCCGATCTCATCGAGATCGGCCGCCAATGGCGCGCCTTCCTTCCCGACGCGGATTTCGTCGCGCCGCATGCGCCCGACCGATGCGCCGCGTCGCCGACCGGCCGGCAATGGTTTCCGCTCACCATGCGAGACCCGGAGGAGCGCTGGCGCGGCTGCGTCGCGGCGCGTCCGACGCTCGACGCCTTTCTCGACGCCGAACTCGACAAGCGCGGGTTCGACGATCGCGCGCTGGCGCTGGTCGGATTCAGCCAGGGCATGATGATGGCGCTGCATACGGGTCTGCGCCGCAAGCGCGCGCCGCGCGCGATTCTCGGCTATTCGGGAATCTATGTGCTCGGGCCGGCGCAGGCGGACGAAGCGCCGCTGGCCTATGAGAAACCGCCGGCCGTCCTCTTGGCTCACGGCGAAGAAGACGAAATGATCCCGGTCGAGGCGCTGCTTATGTCCGCCAATGCGCTCGCTGACTCGGGCGTGCCGACCCAGTGGCACCTCTCGGCGCGGCTCGGCCATGGGATCGACGAAACCGGACTGATCCACGGCGCCCTGTTCCTGGCGCAGTCGTTCGGCGTCGCCGTCGAACTTCGCCGACGGTGACGCACGAAGTTTTCGGGCGTGAAGGCGATTTTGCCGCCGATCGCAATTGTCGCCCCATCGCATAGGCGTGCGATGGCTCGGCGTTTTGGTGCAACGCTCTAACTTATTCCTTCCAGCCCCGGCTCGGCGCCGGCAGGCTCCATCGCCGGCTCAAGTTCGATCGGCAGGCGACGCACGGCGCGGCGCGCAACCGGGCGATAAAGTTGCTTCGTCGCCTCGACGATATGAACGCCGCCGCCCGGCAGTGAAAAGCGGCCGGCGATTCGCTCAAAGGCCGGCGCCGAGCGCAGCAGCGAAGCGCGCTGGAACGGCGGCACATAAAGCGCCTCGTCCCAATAGAGCGGCAGAAACTGCGCCGCCTGCAACAATTGCTGCAGCTGGCCGCGCGAATAGGGGTGGCCTTGTCCAAAGGGCGTCGTGTCGACGCGCGCCCAAAGCCCCGTGCGGCTCGGCGCGACGATCAGCACTCGGCCGCCCGGCGCAAGAATGCGCCAGATCTCCTCGAGGAGATCATGCGGGTGTTCGTCGGTCTCGAGCGCATGCACGATCAGGATGCGATCCATGCTGGCGTCGGGCAGCGGCGTCATCGACGGCTCCACCAGGGCCGATGCGGAGCGGCCGTCGGGCGGCCAATGGACGACGCCCTGGGTGGCGGGCATAAAGGCGAGGACCCGCTGCGCTTTCTCGCGAAAGCCGTCGAGATAGGGGGTCGCGTAGCCAAGGCCGAGCACGCGCAGGCCGGCGTGGTCCTGCCAGCGCGCGCACACCAACCGCGACACAAGGCGGCGGGCGACCCCGCCCAGCGCCGTATCGTAAAACGCGCGCAATTCGACAACGTCGAGCATGGCGCGGATCATCGGCGCAATCGGGCAATGGCGCAAGACGCTGGGATCGTTCGCACGCCGCAGTCGCGTTTTTTGGCGAAGCGCGTTTATGATAGGGACCGCCCGAGGAGACAAGCCCGATGGCATTGGAAGTCGCGCAGTTCATTTGCCTCAACGATAATTTCGGCTTGCTCGCTCATGAGCCGGAGCTCGGCGCGACCGCGAGCGTCGATGCGCCCGACGGCGAAGCGATCGCCAATGAGGCCGAGCGACGCGGCTGGCCGCTGACGCATTTGCTGCTGACCCATCACCACGCTGATCACGTTCAGGGAACGCAGACGCTCAAGGCGCGCTTTCCGCACATGAAGGTGATCGGCGCCGCCAAGGACGCGCATCGGCTGCCGCCGCTCGATCGCGCGGTTTCGGAGGGCGATATCGTGGAAGTCGGCGAGGCGCGCGCGCGCGTCATCGAAACGCCCGGCCATACGCTTGGACACATCGCCTATTATTTCGGCGACGATGAAATCGTGTTTGTTGGCGACACGCTGTTCTCGCTCGGCTGCGGCCGCGTTTTCGAGGGCACCATGGACATGATGCATCTCACTCTCGAAGCGCTCGCCAATCTGCCCGGCGAAACACAGGTGTATTGCGGACACGAATATACGCAGGCCAACGCCAAATTCGCGCTCACTGTCGATCCCGACAATCCGGTGCTGCGCGAACGGGCGCAAACCGTCGCCGAGCTGCGCAAGGACAAAAAATTCACGCTGCCGACAACGATTGCGCTCGAGAACGCCACAAACCCGTTTCTGCGCGTCGAGGACCCGAGCGTGAAAGCCGCAATGGGCATGCAGGACGCCGATCCTTTCGCCGTCTTCGCGGCGATGCGCGAACGCAAGAACAGCTTCGCCGCATGACCAACGAGCTTTCGACGCAGGAGGTCGTGCGGCTCCTCGAGCTGGCGCCCCATCCCGAGGGCGGCTTTTATCGGCAGACCTTTCGCGATTCCTTGCCGGTCGGCGGCCCCCGCGCCGCCTCGACGGCGATCTATTATCTGCTCCCGGGGGGCGAGGTATCCCACTGGCATCGGGTCGACGCCGCCGAAGTCTGGCACTTCTACGCCGGCGCTGCGCTGGAGCTTAAGATCGCGGCGCAGGGCGCCCCGACCGAAGTCTTGCGCCTGGGCGCCGAGCTCGCGGCGGGCGAGCGGCCGCAAGCCGTGGTCCCCGCGGGCGTTTGGCAGTCGGCGAGAAGCCTCGGCCAGGGGGCGAGCGAATGGACCCTCGTCGGCTGCACGGTCGCGCCGGGCTTCGAATTCGCCGGCTTCGAGCTGGCGCCGGCGGACTTCTCGCCCGACTCTTTGCCTTGAACGCAAGGGCTTTCAGCCGAACGGGGGCTTTGAACGACCCGGCGGATAGTGTATCGGGTCGCAGACAATAAAAGAGGAAATGCCGAATGTGTTGGAGTGGAGAGGCGTCAACGGTGTTGGCGACGGCGGGGATCGCCGGCGCGGCCTATTCGGCGCTCAAGAAGGATCCCGAACCGGTCGCTCTCTGGGTCTGCCTTCTCTATTTTGCCAGCATGGAGTCGCTTCAGGCGGTCGCCTATTCGGTTCTCAACCAATGCGACTCGCCGCTCAATCAATTGATGACCATGTTTGGTTATCTCCACATCACATTCCAGCCCTTCTTCATTAACGCCGTCGCGCTCTATTTCATGCCCAAGGACAGCGCCCGCATCATTGCGCCCTGGGCCTATTTCGGCTGCTTCGTCGCGGCCATCGCCATGCTGCTCCAGCTCTATCCCTTCGACTGGGCTGGCCACTGCGCTGCTGGACGCCCGCTGTGCGGCGACATGCTCTGCACGGTCCGCGGCGAATGGCACATCGCCTGGCTGCTGCCGACGAATGGCATTGGCAATTCCATGGTCAACAATCCCTATCTCGGACGCGGCTATATCGAATATCCGCTGATGGCCTTCTACATTCCATCGCTTTACGGCAGCTGGCGCTTCATCCTGTTCTCCTGGCTTGCCGGACCGTTTCTCGCCGGCCTGACGACCAGCAACATCAATGAGTGGCCGGCGGTCTGGTGCCTGTTCTCGATCGGACTCGTGCTCGCCATCATCAAGACGCCGCTGCGCTATCACCTGCATGTCGGCGACCCGTGGTGGATGATGCTGATCAAATGGTGGAAGCGGCGCAAAGCGGCGGCAAAGGCGGCCCTCGCCGCGACGGCGCCGCAGCCGGCCGAGCCCGTCGCTCTCCTCACCGAGGTCAAGGAGCCGGCGGAGTGATCAGTCTCGTGCGTTGACGACGCCGCCGACGAGATTTTCCGCCAGCAGCGACTCGGTGGTGATCTCGGCGCCTAGAGGCTCGCGCGTCGCGCCGGCCGCGATGGCCGCAAAATAGGCGCGGCGGGCGGCGACCGCCTCGTCCCAATCCACGGCGCGGAAAGACAGGTCTTGGCCGGGACGCAATTGCGCCAGCCGGCCGAGATCCGCCCCGATGACCGTCGCGATTTTCGGATAGCCGCCGGTCGGCTGTCGGTCCGCCATCAGCGCGAGCGGCGCGCCGTCGCCGGGGATCTGGATCGCGCCCATGGCGACGCCGTCGGAGACGATGTCATGTCCGCGCCGATGCCGGATCGCCGGCCCCTCGAGCCGATAGGCCATGCGATCGCTGCGGGCCCCGATGCGCCAGCGTGCGTTCTGAAAGGCCTCGATCTCCTCCGGTGCGAAATAATCCGCCTGAGGCCCGAGAACCAGGCGGATCGGCGCGTCGCTCGACATCAGCCAAGGCGCCGCCAGGGCCAGCGGCTCGAGCGGCGGCGCCGCCGCCTCGGCGAGCGTCAAGGCGTCGCCGGCGGCGAGCGGCTTTGGCCCCAGCCCGGACCGCGCGTGCGTCGCGCGCGAACCGAGCGTCGGCGCGAAAGCGAGCGTTCCGCCGACGGCGACATAGCACCAGGCCCCTGACGGGCCAGCGCGCAACACGAGCCGTGCGCCCTCGGCAAGCGGCAGCAGGCACGCCGGCGGCATTGGCCGCCCGTCGAGCCGGATGTCGAAATCGCCGCCCGCCACCGCGACGCAAAGCGTCGCGCCTTCCGCCCGAAGCGTCATGCCGCCGAGCGAAACTTCGATTGCGCTGTCGGCGCCGGCGGCGCGCGTGGCGGCGCGATAAGCGCCAAGATCCATCGGTCCCGCCGGCGTGACGCCGTAGCGCGACAGTCCGAAGCGCCCCTCGTCCTGGATGGTGACGCCGGGCCCGGCGGCTTCGATCAACAGCCGCGCGCTCAAAGCAGCGTCTCCCGGCGCGCCACCGCCTCGCCGGCGCTAGCGCGGGCATCGAGCGCCAGGAACGTCTTCGCGTCGATCGGCTCGAAACGCACGGCGTCGCCTGGCGCGACAAGAAAAGGCGGGGTGCGGTCCAGCGCGAACATACGCTCAGGCGTGCGCCCGACGACATACCAGCCGGTCGGCATGGGACTAGCGGCGATCAGAGAGAGCGCGCCGCCGATCAGCGCCGCGCCCTGCGGCGTCGCACCGCGGGGGCTGACGCGCCGCGGGATCGCGAGCGCCTGAGGCAGTCCGCCGAGATAGCACCACCCCGGCGCGAAACCATACATGTAGGCGCGATAGTCGGCGCCGGCGTGCAGCTGCGCGATGGATTGCGGCGTCTGCCCGAGCAGCGCGGCGGCTTCGCCAATATCCTCCGCAAACTCAGGATCATAGCAGCAGGGAATGGTCCAGCGCACGGCTGGCTGCGACGCCTCAACGCCGGCTGGCCCGATCAGAGCGTCGATCGCCGCAATGAGCGCGGCGCGCGAAATTTCGAGCGGCTCGTAGCGCAGGAACAGCGCGCGGTAAGTGGGCGTCGTTTCGCGCAGGCCGGCCGGCGGCGCGGCGCGAAGACGTTCGTCAAGGGCCAGCACGCGCGCATTGACCGCCGGATTGACGCTGTCGCCGAATTCTACTGAAAGCGCCGCCTCGCCGCAGTCGAGAAAGCGCGGCGTCTCATAGTCCATCGCGATCACGCTCCTGCGAAGCCGCGCAGCTTCCAGCCGTCGCCTTCGAGCGCCGCGCGCAGGCTCCGGGCCATTTCAACCGCGAGCGGGGTATCGCCATGAACGCAGACCGAGTCGATCTGCGTCGGCAAGAGTCCGCCGCTAATGGTTCTCAGACCGCCGCTGGCGAGCATGTCGCGCACGCGGGCGCTGGCTCTTTCGATATCCTCGATAACCGCGCCTTCTTCCGATCTCGGCTGCAAGCGTCCGTCGTCCATATAGGCGCGGTCGGCGAAAATTTCATTCACGACGCGCAGCCCCGCGCGCGCGCCGGCGAGCGTTTGCTCGGAGAGCGCAATCGCGAGCAGCGCGAGCGACGCATCGACGCCGCGGACCGCGCGGGCGATGGCGTTCGCGACGTCAGCGTCGCGCTCGGCGATATTGGCGAGCGCGCCATGCGCCTTCACATGCGTGATCCGATGTCCGCTCAAAGCCGCGAGCGCCTGCGCCGCGCCGAGCTGATAGGCGACCGCGCGCTCGATTTCCCGCGCGCTCATCGGCAAACTGCGCCGCCCGAAGCCTGCGAGATCCGGAAACGCGACATGAGCGCCAACGGCTACCCCTTTTGCTTTGGCGTGCGCAAATGTCGTCGCCATGATGTCGGGGTCGCCGGCGTGGAAGCCGCAAGCGACATTGGCGCTCGTTACGATATCGAGCATGGCGTCGTCGTCGCCCATGCGCCAATGGCCGAAGCCTTCCCCGAGGTCGGCGTTAAGGTCTATAGTGCGAGGTGCGGAAGTCATGAGAAATGCGGTTCGCCTTTGACGAGGGGCCGCGAGATTGGCGTAACCGCGCCACGGCGGCAATGCGCGACGCTCGGTCAGTCTGCGCGCCGCAACTTCTATGGGCCGATGGCTTCAGCGCCGCGATTGTCGGCCTGTGACGGGGCGATCCGATGCAGCGAAGATCGGCACAGCCCCCCACAAATAGGGCAAGGCGGCGCTTGACAAAGACTGTGCCCTTTGGTGAAGCTGTATCGCGGCGAAGCCGGAAAAAATAGCCACTGGCTGGCGCAACGTGGGAGGAAATAAAAATGCAGTATCTTATCCCGGGACTTATGCTTGCTATCGTTGTCGGCGGCGCTCTCGTCGCGATGCGGATCGGCAAGTAAGCTCAAGAAATCAGGGCGTTTTACGTCCTATACGGTCCGTTGGCGGGCAGCGGCCTGGCGTAAGCGCCGACGTTATTGCGCCAACGGACTGAGCTGCTCCGTTCAGCTCGTTTCCTCCGCCCCCCTCTTCCCTCGACTTTCGGACTATTCCGCCGCGAGCGCTTGCGGCGGCGGAAACGCGATTTCGATCAGCGTGCCCTCATTGTGACGGCTCTTTATGCTGAATGAGGCGTGATTCGCCTCGATCAAGGCCTTTGTCAGCGGCAGTCCAAGCCCCGTTCCGCTCGCCTTGCGCGAAGCGCCAACCTGCCGGAACGGCTCCAAGGCGGTTGCGACATCCGCCTCCGACATGCCGACCCCCGTGTCTTTGACGCGGATGACGACAGAGCCGGCGTCGTTCAGCGCGCTTGACACGATGACCTGACCGCCCGGCTCGTTGAACTTCACCGCATTCGACAGAAGATTGAGAAGAATCTGCTTGAGCGAGCGCGCATCGGCGCGCAGCGGCGGCAGGCCCGCGGCAAGCGCGAGACGCATGACGACGCGACCCTGATTGGCCTGGGCCTGCATGATCGACGCGCATTCGGCGATGGCTGCATTGACGTCAACGCGCGAGAAGGAAAGCTCCATCTTGCCAGCTTCGATCTTCGAGAGATCCAAAAGATCGTTGACGAGGGATAAGACATGCGCGCCGGAAGCGCGGATGTCTTTCAAATATTCCTTGTAGCGGGGAGAGCCTATCGGCCCGAGCCGCTCCTCCATCATTACTTCCGCAAAGCCCATGATGGCGTTCAGCGGGGTGCGAATCTCATGCGATACGCGGGTCAGGAAATCAGACTTCGCCGCATTGGCGCTTTCGGCTGCAAGACGCGCCGCTTCAAGCGCGCGATCATCCGCCGATGCGGCCTCCCGAGGCTCGGCGGAAACCAATATCACCGGCTTTCCATCAACGGAGACCCGGCGCAGGATGAGATCGACGGGGAAGCCGCCGCGCAGCGGCGCCGTGGTCAGCGATACTCGCGCGTGGGCGTGCGGCTGGGCGTCAGAAAAACGCTCACGGACGATTTGCGCGTCGGATGGGCTGAGAAACGACGTCAGGTTGCGGTTCTCAAGCGCTGACGCCTCTGTCCCGAAGCAAGCCGCGAATGGCGCGTTGGCTCTCACCACCACCCCGTCGTCCGCCACGATCGCAAGCGGCGCGCGCGAAAGGTCGAAAGCCGCGCCAAGCAGCGCGCTCTCGGACTTCGCCCGCGCAAGCTTTTCTTCGAGCGCGCGCGCGAGCGCCAGGGCGCTTCGCTCCGGGCCCGGCGCGATGAACTCGAGATTGCGACGCGTCGGCGCTGCTTGCTCGTCAGGCTCGGGCTCCGACGGCGCGACGGCCTCCGCTGCGGGGATGACGAGATCGCCTTCCGTGAGCGCCCGCGCGATTTCGTCAAACGCCAGGCGTTCGCTCGAACTGAGCGCCTCTCCCACATCGACGCGCGTCGAAGCCGGCGCGCGCAGCATCACGACATTGTCGGACGACGGCTCGAAGGCGTTCTCTTCAATACTCCGGCCGGAATTCGTCGCCGCGGCGGGTTCGGCGACTCGCCCGCGATCAATGTGCAACACGCCATAGCCCTGATAGCCGAGAAACCGCCCCGCGGAATCGGTCATCTGCAGAGCGCCGAGCGTCGTCGGCACACATCCGGCGTCGCCTTCCAAGGGCCACTCGACCTCGACGCCGCTCCACGCGCGGCGCGAGGCGACGGCGCGGGCAAATGCGGCGTCGAGCGTCAGGGCATGCGCCGCATCCTGCACTGAGCGGCCGAGGATGTCGGCGGATTTTTCACCCACCACGTCGGCGAGCGTGTGGGTCACGTCGGTGAACCGTCCTGCCGCGTCGGTCTTCCATAAAAAGCGCGGAGAACGAGCGCCGTGTCGCGCCGCAAGGCGGCGGCGGAGGGCCGCCGTCGCGTCGTTGACCCGCGCTTCAGCCGAAGCGTCGGCCGCGCGCCGGTCCTGAGCTGGCGCATCCGCGCGCGCGCCAAGCGCCGCGATAACGAAACAGTCGCCGCCTTCCGCGGCGAGGCTGCGGCAGAGAAAGGTGACCGTTTGCGCCTGCGCGAAAGCACGAAAGCGTAGCCGCTCGAGACGAAGACCTGGGCGGCGGCGCAGTTCGCCGACAAGCTCGGCCAGACGTCGTGGCCCTGGATCGTCGCCGCGAAATAGCCGCTCGGCGAGCCCGCCGGCGTCTTCGCCAAAGACGGCGCGAGCCGGATCGTTCAGAAACGCAATGCGCAAGGGATCGCCGCTCGCCGCGATAATCGGCGCGCCGGAGGCGCCGAGCGCCGAAAAAACAGGATCCGCCGCCACGCAAGCGGCTGCTCGCGCGTCTTCCTCAAGGTCCTGCTGCGAACCGCCCATTGCCTACCGCCTCAACCGACGGTCTCGCTCGCCGCGCGCTTCCCAGGCGTCTCGTCGGCTCGACGCTAACGGATGAAAGCAAATTAGTCGCCGCCGCGCGCAAGGTCTATGATTGTCGCGCGTTTTTCATAGTATTTCTACGCTTCCAGCACTTCCGTCCCCGATCAGCGCTTCCGCCTCGATCTGCTGCGGCGCACAAATTTGTTGCATTGCAACATCAAATCGGGCAGTATGAGTGAGCGCCGGATCGCCGTTGGGGCCGGGCGCGGCGCGGGTTAATATGGTTTAGCGCGGGGCTTGTTTGATTTTTCACCGCACGGAGGTGCGCCATGGTCGAAGCTGTCTATCAAATTCCCACTGAAGTCCGCGATTTTGCGGAGAAGAGCGTCGAACAGGCGCGCAAGGCGTTTGAAGGTTTCGCCGGAGCCGCGCAGAAGGCGCTGGACACTTCGGCGGACCTGCCGTTCGGGCTGCCGAGCGCCAAGGACGTCAGCGCCAAGGCCCTGTCTTTTGCCGAGGCCAATGTCAACGCGGCCTTCGATCTGGCCCAGAAGCTCGTCCACGCCAAGGACCCGCAGGAAGTTTTCAAGCTTCAGTCGGAGTTCGTGCAGGCGCAGCTGCGCGCGATTCAAGAGCAGACCACGGAGCTTGGCGCGAGCCTTCAGCGCACGACGACGAAGTCCTAACGGGGAGAAGCTCAATGGCCAATCCGCAGAACGTTTCCCCCAAGCCAAAGGCCCCCGAAACGAAACGCCCGGCCCCCAGCGTTCCTGAGACCGAGGCGGCTCCGACGGTGAGCAAAGCTGTCAGCGAAGAGCCTGCGCCCGCCGCCGTCGAAGCGCAGACGCCGGCGGTTGTGGCGGCTCCGTCTACAGCCCTCGCGATCTCCGAACCGCCAAAGCCCGCCGAAAACGAGGCCGAAGGATTCGACCCTGCCCTCTGGCAGCAGAAGTCCATCGATCTCTGGGCGGAAAACTCCACAGCGTTCCTCGACTTCGCCGAGCGGCTCGCCAACGCCAAGACGATCGACGAGGTGACGACTCTTCAGTCGCGTTTCGTGAGCGAACGGATTGACGCGCTGCTGCGGCAGTCGACCGAATTGATGACGCTCGCGCAACGTCTCCTGAACTTTTCCATCGCGCCGATCTACGGCGCGCGCGCGGCGTAACGCGAAAATTGAGTTGATGTAAGAAGAGCGCCGCGGGCGATGTCGCGGCGCTCTTTCTTTTACAGCGTCGCGACGATCTTTTACAGCGTTGCGACGATCTTGGCGCGCAGCGCCGGCGTCACGTCCGGCATCACGCCGGTCCAGTCGCGGAACGCCGGGCGCGCCTGATGCAGCAGCATGCCGAGCCCATCGACGGGCGTCGCGCCATGTTTGCGGGCGGCGGCCAGCAACGGCGTCTCCAGCGGCGCATAAACGATGTCGGCGACGAGCGCCGATTTCGGCAATGCCGCGAGCGACAGATCCAGCGGCGGCTGGCCGACCATGCCCTGGCTCGTCGCATTGACGAGAAGGCCCGCTCCGGCGAGCCCCGCCTCGCGTGCTTCCCAGCGCAGGGCCGACACGCGCGGGCCAAAGTCGGCGGCGAGAATTTCCGCGCGCGCCAGGGTGCGGTTGAACAGACGAATCTCGCTCGCCCCCACCTCAAGCAAGCCGTGGACGATCGCGCGCGCCCCGCCGCCGGCGCCGATGATGACGCAGGGCGCGCGCTCGGCGCGCCAAAGGGGCGCCGCCTCATAAAGCGACGCGATGAACCCATAGCCGTCGTAGTTAAGGCCGGTCAGTTCGCCGTTCTTTTCGACGACGATGCAGTTGACCGCCCCGATTCGCGCCGCCGAGTCATCGACATGATCGAGAAACTGGAGCGCCGTCTCCTTATGCGGAATCGTGAGATTGCAGCCGGCGAAGCCGAGCGCCGGCATGGCGCGCAACGCCGCCTCGAGTCGGCCGGGCTCGACCGGCAGCGGCGCATAGCAGCCCTCGATTCCATATTGCGCGAACCAGTGATTATGGATTTTCGGCGAGCGCGAATGCGCGATCGGCCAGCCCATGACTCCAGCGAGAACAAATTGATGGCCGTTCGTCATCTTCTCGTCTCCAGCTCACGCGTCAGGGGCGACGGAAAATCCCGCGCCGCAAAACGCGACGAGCGCGGCTTCATCCGCCGGCTCCTCGCGCAGTGCGTCGACTCGCGCGAGCCGTGGGCCCCGGCGCGCCGCAGCGATAAGCGCGTCGAGCGCCGGGCGCGGCCCAGAGACGACCGACTCGACCGCGCCGTCGCGCCTGTTGCGCGCCCAGCCGGTGAGATCGAGCGCGAGCGCCTCACGCACGAGAAAGGCGCGATAGCCGACGCCCTGCACCCGGCCTTCGATGAAAAGGCGTATGATCTCCCGATCGCTCATGATTGAACCGCGATATTGTCGATGAGCCGCGTCGCGCCGAGCTTCGCCGCGACGAGCAGACGAATGGGACCATCCGCGAGACAGGAGGCCGGGGCGAGCGTCTCGGCATGCCGCGCTTCGAGATAGTCGACCTCGAATCCGGCAGCGGTCAGCGCGTCCCGCGCCGCGCCCGTCGCGGCGCCGATGTTCTCGCCCTTCAGGATGTGCCGGGCCGCTGCGCTCATTTCGCCGTGCAATTGCTTTGCGCGCGCGCGGTCCTCGCGGGAGAGATAGACGTTGCGCGAAGACATGGCGAGGCCGTCGGCCTCGCGCAGAGTCGTCGCGCCGAGAATTTCGGTGGCGATGTCGAGATCGCGCGCGAGACGCTTGATCACCAGGAGCTGCTGGTAATCCTTCTCGCCGAAGACCGCGACGTCGGCCTGCGCCTGATTCAGGAGCTTTGTCACCACCGTCGCCACGCCGGAAAAATGCGTCGGCCGAAATCGATCTTCGAGGTCGGCGGTCGCCGGCCCCTCGAGCACGACTTTCGTCGAAAAGCCTGGGGGATAGATCTCGTCGACGGAAGGCGCGAAGACGAGATCCGCGGCGACGCTGCTAAGCTTCTCGACATCCGCCGCAAGCGTGCGCGGATAGCGGGCGAAATCTTCGTTCGGCCCGAACTGCGCAGGGTTGACGAAGATCGTGACGATGACGCGGTCCGCCGCCTGACGCGCCGCCTCCACAAGCGACAGATGGCCGGCGTGGAGCGCCCCCATCGTCGGCACAAGGCCAATGCGCTCGCCGGCGGCGCGGCGCGCGCGAACGTAGCGGCGCAGTTCGTCGACGGCGCCGACGATCGGCGTTTTTGCATTCACGATCGTCGCCCCGATTTCTGAGCGGTAAGCAGGCACGACAGATAGTCGACATACGGGCCGGGCAGCGCTTGCGCCCGCGCCGCGGCGATGACCGCCTCGAAATAGCCGCGGGGCGCCGCGCCAAGATCGGGCCGCGCGCCGACATAGGTCAGCGCGCGGACCGAGCCGACCGGTTCGCGCAGAATCGGCAAATTTTTCTTGGCGTAAAGGCCATGGGCGACGTCTTCGTAGCGATCGAGCGCGGCGACGTCGCCGACCGCGACGTCCCACAGCACGCCGTGAACGCTCATGCGGCGGTCCGTCGCGACGCTGACAAAGCCTGAAGGCATGAGAATTGTCCTGAAGCCGGCAAGCCGTCCCCGCCCGAGCAGCCGGGACCGCGGACAGCGGCCCGCCATGGCGGCGGCGTCCATGTTGGAGCCATAGGCGAAGTAGAGCGGCACGCGCAAATCCCAGTCGCGAAAAACACGACGCGTGCTATATCACGACGAACGCGGAAGGGTGGCCGAGTGGTTTAAGGCACCGGTCTTGAAAACCGGCGTGGGGGCGACTCCACCGTGGGTTCGAATCCCACCCCTTCCGCCACCGCCAATGTTTCATTGCGTCGCGCTGCGTCTCGAAAATCCCTATTTTTCTGAGGATTGCCGGGGTTTTCGCCCTCTCCCCTTGTTCAACGCGTAACAACCGATTACATCGAATTTCATATCGTAAATGTGGGCGAGAGTGCGGGCGGAAAAGAACCATGGCGCGAATGCTGGCGAAGCTGTCGCCGCTCGGCGTGAAGCGGGCGACCAAGCCCGGCCTCTATAGCGACGGCGGCGGCCTCTATCTGCAAATCGCCGAGGGCGGCTCCAAGAGCTGGATTTTCCGCTACGGCGCCGCCGGCAAGCGCTATCTCGGGCTCGGCCCACTCCACACCATCGGGCTCGCCGAGGCTCGCGAACGCGCCCTGGCCGCTCGCCGCATGATCCTGGACGGCATCGACCCGATCGCCGCCAAGCGCGAGAAAGCCGTCGCCGCGCATCTCGCCGCCGCCAAATCGATCGCCTTCAAGGAATGCGCCGCCGCCTATATCGAGGCGCACAAAGCCGGCTGGAAAAACGCCAAGCACGCCGCGCAATGGACGGCGACTCTCGAAACATATGCCTTTCCGATCTTTGGGCGCTTGCCGGTCGCTTCTATCGATACGGCGCTTGTCCTTAAGGCCCTACAGCCGATCTGGACGACGAAGGCGGAAACGGCGAGCCGGGTGCGCGGGCGCATCGAATCGATCCTCGATTGGGCGAGAGTGCAAGGTTATCGCGAGGGAGAAAATCCCGCCCGCTGGAAAGGCCATCTCGACCATTTGCTCCCCGCGAAAGGCAAGGTCGCCAAGGTCGAACATCATGCCGCCTTGCCCTTTGCCGAGCTGCCGGCCTTCATGGCCGATTTGAAGACGCGCGAAGGCAACGGCGCCCGCGCCCTCGAATTCGCGATCTTGACCGCCGCCCGATCTGGCGAGGTGCGCGGCGCGACCTGGGACGAAATAGACTTCGACGCAAGATTCTGGACCGTCCCGGCTGACAGAATGAAGGCCGGGCGCGAGCATCGCGTCCCGCTGTCGAAACAAGCGATCGCGCTATTGCGACGCCTGCCGAGCAATCGTCGAGACGACGCGCTGATCTTCCAGGGCGCGAAGAAGGACTCGCAGCTTTCCGACATGTCGTTGACCGCAGTGTTGCGGCGCATGGGGCGCGGCGATCTTACCGCGCATGGCTTCCGCAGCACGTTCCGCGATTGGTGCGCTGAGAGAACCGATTTCCCCGCCGAAGTCGCCGAAATGGCGCTCGCCCATACCGTCGGCAACAAGGTCGAGGCCGCTTACCGGCGCGGCGATCTTTTCGAGCGTCGTCGCGATCTGATGCAGACCTGGGGGAACTATTGCGATGGACGAAAGGGCCGCCGATGACGAACGATGACGACGTCGAATCCCTTCGCCAGTTAGCGGAGCGAGCCGGGGCGGATTTTCAGAAAGCGCCCAGCGTCGAATCTCGCGCCAAATTAGATCGGGCTTTGACCGCTTGGGAAGAAGCCTTGGAAAAGGAAACGCTCATTCACGAATCGAAGATTCCCGAATTCATCTTGATAACTGATCCGACATGGCGCCGCTGGCGCGACAAAGAATTTCCAAAAGGATTCCCGCAACCGAAGCAGATCAGCGGGCGCGGCAATTGCTACAGCATCGACGAGCTGCGGTGCTGGGATGAGTCGCGCATCCTTCAGATCGTGGAGGACATAGAGCCCCGTCAATTGCCGGAGCCGCGCGCGCATGCGCCAGATAGAGGCGCTGAGAAAATGCGCAAAATGGGCGCCGCAACATACGAGCCAACGGCGGAAGAAAAACGCGAACATCAACGTCGCCTTATGGCAATGAACTTCAACGAACGATGGACCGCCGAAGTCCGCGACACGATCGCTTTTATGAATTGGGAAATCGCCCAGCATTTGAGTAACCAGGTCAATTCGAAAGCGGAAAAAATGAGCGCCGAGGCAATGCTCAGAATCATGCGACACGCAAAAATGGAATTAGAAGGAAACAAAATATCCATCAAGCTGAGAAAGGATTTGGAGCGCGCAGGGTTGAACGCCGATCGCTTCATCGAAATTTGCGAGACGCATACAAAGATGCCTCTGCGCGCGTCGGGAAGCGACGCCTTCGAACAGAGGATCGCCACCAAATATGCGCGAATTCTATTGGAGCGCGCCGGGCGCAATGATCTGATCGTGACGACGAAGGGCGTAACGAAGGACGGAGCGAAGCCAGGGGCTTGGGCGAGATTGGCCGCCGCGCTTTACGGCGATCCCGACGCCGACCTCAGCCCTTATTGCCGAGAGCTAGGCTCAGGACCTATTAAATTTGATTGAGGCGTGATTCACAAGGGCGTCGGATTCGGAGGCCCTTGCGATGAGCGAATTGTTTTTGCTGAGCGCGCGCCAGATGGCGCGGATTTCGCCGTTCTTTCCTCTGGCGCATGGCGTGCCGCGCGTCGACGATCGACGGGTGGTCAGCGGCATTGTCTATGTCATCAAGCACGGTCTGCAATGGAAGGACGCGCCCAAAGGCTACGGGCCACACAAGACGCTTTACAATCGCTTCATCCGCTGGAGCCGGCTTAAGGTCTTCGATCGCATCTTCGCCGCACTTTCCGGCGAGGGCCCAAGACCCGAGCGCATCATGATCGACTCGACGCATCTGAAAGCGCATCGCACGGCGGCGAGCCTTTTAAAAAAGGGGTTCTTTCCC
>NZ_JBPFEA010000035.1:0-27810 GCF_051061285.1 Methylocystis sp. | reverse complement strand
TGAGGCGCGTCGAGTCCGCCTTCGGATCGCAGCCGACGATCAAAATGCGATGACCCAACTCGGCCAGAGCGGCCAGCGTGTTCTGGGACGTCGTCGACTTGCCGATGCCCCCTTTGCCATAAAATGCGATTTGCCGTAGTGACGACATGTCTGTCTCCTCTTGAGCCCTTCGACAGCTACCCAGAGATACTGGGCAGTTCCTATGCATCAGAAACTGGTCGCGGGTTAAGGGAAGGAACACATCGCTCGGCGTAACGTAGGCGTGCGTTCAGCCCTCACTCGCATTCGACAGGTAGCAACGGCCGTGCCAGCGCGGCATTAGTGGCTAGTTCGTTGTTTTATTGTGATTTGATCAATCGATGAGCGCATTCCACTTCGGCTGTTTTTGTGAAGGAAGCCGACAGTCGCGACATTTGTTGTGAACAGAACATCGCACCCCGCTCGTTGCTCCGCGACCTTTGGAACAGAGCTTGCTTCTTATCTTCTGCACGGCATTTGGCGGCGTATCTTCGAAAGGAGCAGGAATGCAGATTGGCGTCGAAACCGCGAAGGCGGTCGATCAACGGCGGGTGTTCGTCCTCGACGAAGACGAGATCGTGCGCGCCGCGCTTCAGTTCATGCTGCACGACGAGATCGAAACCCACGAAATCGCCAGCATCCAGGAAGCCTATGATAAGGGCGTCGGTTGGCTGAAGCCGGACGTCGTTCTGCTCGGCGCTTCTTTTCTAAGGAGCAGTGGCGTGTCGCTTCTTATGGAATTGACGGAACGTTTCGCCGGCGTGCGGATATTAATCGTCTGCGATAAGGCCGACGAAGCGGTTGCGGTGGACGCCATGAAACATGGCGCGCATGGCATATTGGTGAAACCGCTGAAGATCGAGAATGTGCGGCAGAAGGTTGACACCGTTCTCGGGCGTGGCGGCGCCAAGCCGCTCGTGCAATTAGGGCTGCTTTAATCAATACGCCGACCTCTCGTCGGCGCTGCAATGGAGTGACGGCATTACCCCGCAGTTGACGCAATTGTTGACGATGCAAGGCTTTCCGACGGAAGGCGTGAACGCCGTCGGGGTCGACGGCCTCACGCCGCTTCTTCGAGCCGCGGCCGAGGCGAACGTCCCGGTGTTGCGCGAAATCATCGCAGCGGGCGGGGATCTCCACGCCGCGACCCGCGACGGCAACAATGCAGTATGGTTGGCGTGCAAGCAGGACAGCGTGGAGGCCATCGAGTTGCTCTCCGCCGCCGGGGCCAATGTCCACCATCGCAATCCCGACGGCTCGACGGCGCTGATCTATGCGGCGTCGGCGGGCAAGACCGCCGTCGTGACGCTCTTGCTTGCGCTCGGCGCAGATCCCCTGGAAGAGAACGTCGACGGATTTTCGGCGCTTGATCTCGCGGCGAACGTCGAATGTCTGCAAGTATTGCGCGTCGCGTCTCGCCAGCGCCGCGATCGGCTCAAAGCTGAAGGAATGGTCGAAACATGACGACGATCGACGACATCATCGAAAACTTCTCGCTGCTCGACGATTGGGAAGACCGCTACCGCTATGTCATCGAGCTTGGCAAAATGCTCGAGCCGCTTCCCGATGCGTTGAAGAACGATCAAAATAAAGTCTCGGGCTGCGCCAGCCAAGTCTGGCTGGCGACGACGATTTCCGACGCAAACGGCGGCGAACCGGCATTGATGATCCGAGGCGATAGCGACGCGCATATCGTGCGCGGCCTCGTTGCAATCTTGCTGACGCTCTGCTCCGGCAAGACCGGCGCGGAAATCCTGAAGGCGGATCCTGTCGCCTTGTTCGAGCGTCTTGGCCTACGCGAACATCTGACGCCGCAACGCTCCAACGGCTTCAAGTCGATGGTGGGGCGCATCCACGCGGAGGCGCGCGAGTTGCTCGCGGCCTCCAGCGCGGTGTCTTGAACGCTCGGGAGCGCTCAGCGCGACAAAATCATCACCAAGCGGTCGACGCGCTTGCCGCCCTTGAGATGCGAGTCGTAAATCTCGTCAATATCTTCGGCCGTCGTCGGCCGATACCAGACGCCCTCGGGATACACCACCATCAGGGGCCCCGCTGAGCAAAACCCCATGCACCCCGCGGAGGTGAAGCCGATCTCGCCGCCGCCGTCCGCTTCAACGCGCTTGCCGAGCCGCTCCCAAAGCGGCTGCGCGCCGAGCGAGCCGCAGCTGCCGCGCGGATGGTTCGGCGGCCGCTGCGTGAAACAAGCAAAGACATGGCGCTTGTAAAGTTGAGGCAGCTCAAATTCTTCTTCAGGCGTATCCGACATACTGCACCGAGCCTTTGTGAGGATTGTAACACGGCGCTCTGTGAGAAATGCGCTTCGTAAACGAAGGCGCTCAACCATGACGCCGCGGACCGTGGACGTGGAATGATTGCAAATTTCAGTCCAGCCGCAGCAAAGCTGACTGGCGCCTTACTTGCTGGTTGACTTCGAGCTGTCGAGAGTTCGACGCACGTCATGCAGGATACTCAGATGGAACCACGAGGCGACATGACACAGCTTTCCGAGCCGAATAGTCGCGTCAGCCGCAGCGATTCTTCGCCCGAGGCGCAGGCGCTTTATGAAGACGTCGTTCTTGCGCTGCGGACCGTGTTCGACCCGGAAATTCCGGTGAACATATATGATCTGGGACTGATCTATCGCATCGACGTTATCGATCGACGCGACATCGACATCGACATGACGCTGACGGCGCCAGGCTGCCCCGTCGCCGGCGAAATGGTCGGCATGACGAAGAAGGCCGTCGATGCGGTCGACGGAGTCGCGAGCGTAAAAATCAACCTCGTCTTCGATCCGCCGTGGCATCAGAGCATGATGAGCGACGAAGCGAAGCTGGAATTGGGATTTTTCGACTCTTGAGCCGAGGGTCGCTTGGCTAAACGTCGAACGATGCGTCTCATCATGCAGGCATGATATTCGCAATGGGATGTGCAGGCGTGACATGATTCCGCCGTCTCTCGTTCGAGAGCTTCCGTCACTTTGCTGCACATCGAGGCCGTCATGATCGAACTCACTTCCGGAGATGGGCGCAGTTTTTCCGCCTATCGAGCCGAACCCACTGAGGCTCCCAAGGGCGCCGTCGTCGTGCTGCCGGACATCTACGGCGTCACGCCACATCTGCAAAAGGAAGTCGAGGGCTTCGCGGCTCAGGGCTATGTCGCGATCGCGCCAGCGCTCGCGACTCAGGAGGGTGAGAGCGACGGCTCTTCCGTCACGACAGCCCTGCAAGACATTCAGGCCACTGTCGACGCCGTGAAGGGCGTCGGCAAGGTGGCGATCGTCGGCTATGATTGGGGCGGCTATCTCGCCTATGTTTCGGCCAATAGTCTCAGCGACGTCGCCTGTGCGATCAGCTATTATCCGGCGGGGATTTCAGAGGAACGTTGGGTGAAGCGGAAAATTCCGACGTTGCTTCATCTCCCAGAGAATGATCCGTCGTTGCCGATGGAAGAAATCGTCCAATTTCGCGCCCAGCGACCCGACGTAAGCGCCTTCTCCTATCCCGAGGCGCGCAACGGCTTCAATTTCGACGCCGCGGAGAGTTTCAACGAAGCCGCCGCGCAATCGGCGCGCGAGCGCACTTTGTTTTGGATCTCGCAGTATGTCGAGGGTCAGAAGCCGATCGCGCTGAAGAACTCCGGCTCCTATGCGCAGGCCAAGGTCGATAAGAAGAAGAAGAAGAGCGACGACATGGGTCCGCCGGACGCGTGAGGAACGCGCTTCGCCGCAAGCGCCTTGGCGCATGCGGCGTCGTCGTCCCACGAACGCGCCGACGGAAATTGCGGGCGGTCGCCGGGGAGAAGACGAGCGGGATTTCGAAAACTCTGGCCATTGTGAGCGCGCTCCATCAATCGCCCCGCCACAGCGGCCGCAGATAAGCCTCGCACGCAATCGCCGAGCTCCATGTCGTCGACCGATATCTTTTGACTACGAGGTTGGCAACGAGGAGTTCGTCGTTGCGCGGTTGGTTTGAAACCTCGCGCAACGCCGGCGCATTGTCGTCGATGTGATGCAGGAAGGCGGCGTGCTTCTCCAACGCTCCGCCCACAAACATACTCGACGCTGGCGCTCTTGCCTCAGTCAGACGTGATCATGACTTCGGGTGCCTCGTCCGGCTCTTCGAGACCGAGCCCGTCCTCCTCTGCGAGCTCCACGCCTGTGAGGCAGACGTCGCCGTCGTCAATGACGATTTGAATGGATTGCAACTTCTTGCCCTGGCAGGGGCCGATGAAGCAGTGTCCCGTGTCGAGATCGAACTGCGCCTGATGGTGGCCGCAGGTGAGGAAATTCCCCTCTTCGTCGAGAAAATGCCCTGCCTCCGAGTCGAGACGTTCCCCCTTATGCGGACAGGCGTTCTCGAAACCATAGAAATTATTGCCTTTGCGCGTGATCAGGATCGGCCAGGGCTTTGGTTCGCCAGTCTCCTCGATCCGCATCAGAATGAAACCGGTGGCGTCGCCGTCCTCGATCTCGCCCGTCTGGCAAATCGCATAGAGCTCGTTCATTCGCGTCTCCTCGTTGGCGCGCGCCTTGCAAAACCATGCGCCTAAGCGTGCCGCCGAGCAATTGACGAGCCAAGCGTTGCGCGCCGTGAAGCGCGGATTGAAGCCCGATCCAACGAAGGGCTAAAAATCCGGCCAAGAAAAAAGGAGCGACGATCATGAGCGTCATCGAACATGATTTCGGCTTGACGAACCGTCTTACGGAGCGGCGCTTCGGCAAATTGCTGGAACTCGACGCGCTGCATGAGGCGAATATTCGCGCCAATCCGCTGCCCTATCTCGAACGCGCCAGCGAGCGTATCTTCCGCCTGCAAGCCGCCATGTTCGAGGCGATCCAGGCTTCCAAGCCCCCCGCGTCTGGCCCCGCGCCGGACGTCGAGAATGTCCTGGTCGACAAGGCGGAGTATCAGCGTCTGAAGGCCTGTGTCGCCTTGCTGGAAAAAGCCTACGCCGATTATGGAGCGCAAGACGAGGGCGCTTAGAGCGCGGCGCGAGACGCGCCCGCTCCACGCTTTGGAAGCGATGTTCAGGCGGCTTTGGCTTCCGCCGCCGGCTCCCATTTATAGAGTTCTGCGCCGTCTTCCGTCTTCGTCAAGGAGAAGCCGCAGCCTTTGAGCTCCGCGGCCAACCCCTGCCCCTCGCCGGCTTTCACTTCGACATAGACCGGCGCATTGCGCTTCAATATCGCGTCGATCAGCACTTTGAATGCGCCGTTCTCGCGATGGTCTGCGGACACCGCCGCCAGCGAGACGTTGATTGTTTCAGTGTTGCGCAGGCCCCAATCGAGTTCATCGCGACGCGCCAATAAGGCGCCGACGACATTACGCTTCGCATCGAGTATAACCGGCGAGAATTCTGCTGTGCAGCACTTCATGATTTCCGTCAGCGCTCGCTCTTGATCGCTTTCACTTTCAATCGAACACGGAATGTCGGCGGCCGTTTGCCGCATCAAGGCCCATAGGTCTCTCATGTCTTCGAGCGACGCATTTCTATGCGCGAGGTCAGCCACCTGCTTCTCCTTCGATTGTGCGCTTGGGATGCTTTGCGCGCGAACGTTCCTTCAGCAAGCAAGTCTCGTTCCCTGCTGCAACGCCGAAGACCTTGGCAAGAAACTTGCTGCCCTCCGGCGCGAGGATCAAACATCAACGCGAGAGGGAACATGGTTGTCGAAGGCTTTTTCATCGACTGGGACGGCAATGCGCGCAGCACGAGCGATCCGGGCGGCGGCTATTTATGCGAAGCCGATACTGTGGCGCGCTATGTGGCGATCATGACCAAGAGCGGCGCGCTCATGCATGAAGGCACCTATTATAAAACCCTCGCCGACATTGAAAAGGCGGGCATCAGGGCGTCGCTCGTCCCCGGTTCGCATCCCTGGGGAAGCAAGGCGGAAGGCTTTTGATCCATCGCAACGGGAGCTGCGCTCATGCTGCCGACGACCATTCTGATCGATGAAGACCCGCGCTGCGTTGTGCGCCCGATCGACACGAAGGACCTCAATCGATTCTTGCGCAACGGTAAGGCGTTTCTACTCGCCGAAAAGCCGACTGGCAAAGTGACGCATCGCGCTGCGACGGAAGCCGAGCAGATCCGGTGGCGCGAAGCTTTCGCGCTGCATAAGGCATGGGGCGGCGACGACGAGGCTTTCTTCGGAATACCGCTGCACGAAGAACTTTCAGCGAATCCCGATTGAAAGCTCAGGCAACAGCGCGGAGGCGAATCTTCATTCGTCGAGACTGGGCGCGAGGATGACTTCCGCCGGCGCGCCCGGCCCCTGACCCTCGACGAAATCCAATCCGCTGACGCGAGAAAGCCCGCCGTCGCTGTCGATCAGCACCACGGCCTCCTGTGGCAATTCCGCCAATTTCATGATCAATTCAGCCACGGTCATCAGGCGCCTTTCGTACGTGCCATCCACTGCGCCACTCAGCCTGGATGGATCATGATTTCCATCGTTTCGTCCAGATCGTCGTCGTCGGAAATCTCTTCTTCGGCGAGTTTGAGGCCGCACAGGCACACGTCGCCATCCATGACGACGAGCGCGACGGGCTCGATCATCTTATCCACGCATGGCCCCTTGACGCACACACCCGTTTCCAAGTCGAATTCGGCCTTATGCCTGCCGCAACGCAATCTTTGACCGTCCTCGCTAAAAAATTTGCCGTCGCCGATGTTGAGCCAGGAGCCTTGGTGCGGGCAGATGTTTACATAGCCCACGCATTGATCGTTTTCGGTCCGAACGACGAAAATCGAAAAGGGGCGCGTTTCTCCTTCATCCGTGACGCGCGACAGGCTGAAGGGCGCCGCTTGGCCGCGCTCCAGACTGTCGAGCGCGCAAATGACATAGAGACTTACATCGCCCTGCATGCCAAAATCCCCGTCGTCTCTTTCCGCTCCCGCGTAGGCATATCGCGCGCGAGAGTGGAACTTTCAACGCGCGATAGTGTCTGAAAGACAACAATCTTCCTCGCGCAGCGTCCTGGGCGCGAACAAGCATTATTCTTGCCGCACGCTCCGCCAAGCGCGATTATTGCTTCGTCGTATGTATCGATGGCTATCAGCGGAGGCGAAAAGTGGTCATGCTCCAGGTTGACGAACGCAATCAAGACGATCTTTCGCGCCTTGCCGGCTGCTATCTCTACGCTGGAACGCACATCAGCGTCGAAGACGGCATCGTGCATCGCGAAGACGGCCCGGCGGTGATTTTTCCAGATGGCGTGGTGCGTTGGTATTTGCGCGGCAAGGAAGTCAGCCGCGCGGTCAATTCGCTTTTTTATGACAATAAATGGCCCATCGCGAAAGGACTCGATACGGCCGAAAAACGCGCGCGCTTCGCCGAAACCTTCCTGAGCTGAAACCAAGCTTCCCTTCCGCAATACGTCTCGCGGAAGGGATCCTTTTACGCGACGCGCTGGGCAGGATCAGGCCGCCGCATTGTTGGCGGCGATCCCCGCGCGCAGCTCCTCAAGCTTGTCGCGTGTAATGCGGAACACGCCACGACCGCCCGAAAGCCCCTGATAGGCGTCGGGCGCGCTGAGACTGACCCAGTCAAACCAGGCCTGCGCGGAATTCGGCGCCGGCCGTTCGCTGATTTCCGCGACGCTGCCGTCGGGCGCAAAGCGAACATGAAGCATGACGATGTCGGAAGACATTTCTCCCTCCTCCCTTATAAGCCCGACGCGAAACCGAGCAGTTCGACCTTGACGTTTTCCGTGCCGAGGATCTTCGCCTGGCAGGCCAGGCGCGACTTCGAGCCGATGCCGACGATGGTGTCGAGCCTTTCGTTCTCCTCGCGCGCGATCTTGGAAATGCCCTTGCGGCCTTCATGCACATAGATGTGACAAGAGCCGCATTGCGCTTTTCCTTCGCATTTGTGATTGATCTCCTCGCCGCTCGACATGATGATCTGCAGCAAGGTCGCGCCCTCGGCGGCGTCCACCGTCTTTCCGGAGGGCATGATGGTTACGGTCGGCATTTCTATACTCCTGGTTGGCATTTAGACGATTAGTAAATGGCGGCGCCGGCGCCGACATTGATCGACGCTTCCTTCATCGTCTGCACGATGAAGGCGATTTGGCGCTCTTGCAGATGGACGTGGAAAGGCATCGCGACGGCGCGGTCCGAAACCTTCTCGGCGACGAGAAAACTGCCGCGACGATAGCCGTAATCGAAATAGCGCCGCTGCGTATGCAAGGGATTGCTGTAAGCGGCGGCTTCCACCTTTTCGACAAGTAAATCCTCGACGATCGAGTCGCGGCTGGATTTGCTAAAGCGCGTGCCGAGATGAACGACGTAAAGGAACCAGTGCACCTCGTCGACCTCGGGCCCGATGAAGGGATCCTTGATTCCTTCGAAGGATTTGACGTGTTTGAAGTAGTAGTGCTCGATGAGCTTGCGCTTCTCGAGGATTTCTTCGAGCCTGCCCAGCTGCGCCAAGCCCAGCGCCGCGCTCATGTCGCTCATCGCCGCCTGATAGGGCGCGCTGGAGCCCACCACGACGGACGCTCGCTCGCTCGGTCTATGCGCGCGGAAGCGCCGCATCGCCACGGCGACGTCGATGTCGTCGGTGACCACCATCCCGCCTTCGCCGCAGACCAGCGGCCCCGGCTGCGAGAAATCGAACACCGAGGCGTCTCCGAACGTGCCGACGAGCGCGCCCTTGTATTTGGAGCCGATGGCTTCGGTGGAGTCTTCGAGCAGCACGAGCCTATGCTTGGTTGCGATGTCGCGCAGCTCCGCCCATTGCGCCGGATGGCCGTTGGTGTTGCTCGCCACGATCGCGCGCGTTTTGTCGGTGATCAGCGCCTCGATTTTTCCGGTCGCGATGACGCCGGACCAATAGTCGATGTCGGCGAACACCGGCTTGGCGCCGGCAAGCGCGATCGCATGCACGGTTTCGCGGAAGGAATGCGGAGAGGCGATCACTTCATCGCCCGGACCGATCTCGTGCGCGGCGAGCGCGAGCAGCAGCCCCATCGTGCCGCTTGGCGCGGCCACGGCGTATTTGCGCCCAAGATAGGCGGCGAAGGCGGCTTCAAAAGCCTCCATCACCGGGCCGCTGGACAAGCGGCTGGAACGCAGCACCGCCTCGACCGCGGCAATGTCGTCGAGCGTGATGTCGGGGTCGGAAAGGGGAATGAGATCGCCGCCCAACGCCTCGGCCGGCGCAGGCGGCTTCGCTTCGAATTTATCGTCTATTTCGGCCCGCGCATTCATCGCATACTCCCCCGAAAGGCGACGATAACGCCGGTGGCGCGCGCCGGATCGTCGGTAACCGTCACGCAATGATCGGCGGCGTCGAGCAAATGCACGTCGCAGGTCGTGAAGCTGCGGAAGGGCGTTTCGATCACGTCCGACACGTCGCAGCGCGTCCAGGAGAGATGGGAGAATTTGGCGCGCAGCTCCGAAAGCGCCGGCGTCGCCTCGGCCCCGAGCAGTCTTTCGATCTCCGTCAATTCCACGTCGCTGATCGCCATAATCTATCCTCTGTCGAGATCGAACTCACTGCCAGAAGCGCCGCTCGGCGTCTTCTTTGAGATGCTCGAGCAACTCCGCGAGACGTGGAAACTCGCTGTCCAGCTCCCACACGCCGACCGCATGGTCCTTGCGAAGAAGGCGCCAATTGCCCTTGCGTTCGTCGAAGAGCAACAAGGCGATGTCGATGACGCCCCCGTCCGGATCGACGTTCCGCGAGCAGCACGGGCTCTGAATGCGATAGCCGTTCGCAGTTTTCATCACGAGCGGCGTGACGTAGCGGTAGCGACGCCGCTGCTCCAAGGCGCGCACGATGCGCTTGTAGTCGAATTCGTTCGGCTGAGCCGATGCGGCGCCACCGAGTGTCGTGACCGTCGATCGCATGCTCGCCGTCGCTCCTTTTACAAGGGCGCGATCTCTTCCTCGAGACAGCCGACGACACGGCCGTCGGGAAATTCCACGAGGTAGATCGGCGTATTCGTGTCAGTGTGAGATCCGACCTGCACGATTTCACCCAAGCCGCCGTTGGCGACGAGCAGCGCCTCGGGTTGCGCGTCGGGATAGCTCCCATCATTGACGAGATCGACGAGCGTTTTCACTCTCTGACCCCACTGATATTTCGGCAGTCGCGGTTCGAACAATTTCACACTCCTCAGGGCAGCGGCAAATCGACATCGTCGCGCGGATTAGCGGACTCGAGCTCCTTGCGCTTCATGCCGACGCGATTGCCGCTTTCGGTGAACTCGATGCCATAGATATAGAATTGTTGAAGAAACGTGCCGATGCTCACGACGTAGCCTTCCTCGCCTTTCTTCGCGAGAACCTCGCCGATCTCCTTGCCGGCGTATGTCCCGTCATTGCGGATCGTACGCTTCGCCTTCACTTTTTCGCCGAAGGAAAAGATGGGCGGCGCAGTCAGTTCACAAACTTCGCTGTCGCGAACGATGTTGCTCATCGCTGTCTTCTTCCGTGGTGTCGGCCTGCAGTTGCACGCTGCTCAAGCCGCCGGGAATCGGTCGCGTTATCGACCTGGGTCGGCGCCGTCAAACGGCGTGACGGAACCGGAAAGCGGCATGTGTCGCTACGCCGGACAAGAGGCAACATGCGTGCCACGCTGTAGTGTGACGAGGTCAACCGAAGCGGCCTTGCGGGCTTGTACCTTTGCTGACAAGCGAGACGTGGCATTCAAGAATGAATGTAAAAAATGCAACATCCATCGAAATTTGTTTGGCGCTCTTACGCTGAAGGCGCGACAGCTGTTTCGGCCATGCATCTTCCGTCGACGCGCACGAATCGCCGGGCGCTTTGTGAGGTTCACCCGCCGCCGCGCCAAGCATGAGAATAAGGTAATGATCCCTTAGCGGATCAGGATCTCGCAAGCGCGATCGATGGGCAGCGCGATCGGTATGATTCCCTGGATCGTGAGGAACTTCAGCTCGTTTTTCGTCAACACGGCCGGATCGACGATGGCGTGATGCGTGGTCGTCGAGCGCTTCATGATCTGCCGGGCGTACGTGCGCAATAATTGATCGTGGAAGCGACAGCCGAGGAACAGGAAGCTGCGCTCTGACCGACGATTCTTGACCGCCTCGGGCAAGGGCGTCTGAATGTCGATCTCTGTCAGCACCTCGACGTAATCCGCATCGGAGATCAGGAAATTCTTCGCGGGCGCGATGCTGCCATGCGGCTTGTAGAGGACGGTCTTCCAGGCGTCGGCTTTTTCCTTGGTGGTTTCCGTTCCGTCGGCTTCGTAGAACCGGTACCAGCGGTCCTCGCCGATGCCGGCGCGGGTGATGCCCTGGATCTCGCCCCAATCGCTACGGCCTTCGAGCGCTGAACGCATCGTCGCGTCGTACCAGCTGTCAACGATCATCGGCAGCTGCAGCGACGCAAGGTAGACGTGCAGCGGCGTCGGCGCGATGCCGTCGTTGAAGGCCTGCGACATCAACGTCGAGACGGTCGAACGATGCTTCATGTTCTCGATGTGCTGCGCGCTTGCCCAGGCGTTGCCCTTGGCGCGTTTTGGCAGCGCCACCTTGGTCCCGAAAAACGCGGCGAGCGCCTCGGGCGTCATCGGCACCTCGGTTGGCGAGAGCTGCGTCAACCCAGGACCGATATAGGGAATAACGGTCCCCGTCTTCAGCTCAGCGGCGATTTTGCCGAGCGCGTCTTCGGCTTTCTCGCCTTCAAGGAGGACATAGCTGTCAAATGGCGCGTTCATCGCTTCACTCCCCTTCGCCGCGCTTGCGCGCATTGACCGTTATCGGAAGCGAAGTGCCGGCCGCCATTTCGGGCAAATCAAGAACCCAGCCGTTGGCGATCTTGATCCAGCCGCCCCATAAACTCTCGTGCTCGGTTTCGACGATCGGCTCTTCCAAATCTTTTTTGGGGACGTAGATCGACAAGCCGGTCTCTGGCGAACGGCGGATCATGATCTTCATTACATCGACTCCTTTGGCGCGGTCATCGCGCCCGCGCTAGTTCGAGAGCAGCTGCGCTTCCGTATGGCGCGAGGCCCGCGCGATTTCCCTTAACTTGGCGACGATGCCGGGCAGCGTCTCCAGCACATCGTCGATCTCTTCGATCGAGTTTTCTCGCGACAGGGAGAAGCGAATGGCGCCATGCAACGCCTCCTCCGGCACGTTCATCGCGCGCAGCACATGCGAAGGCTCGGTCGATCCCGCTGTGCAGGCCGAGCCGGTGGAGGCGGCGATGCCGGCGCGATCCAAATGTGTCAATATCGCTTCGCCCTCTATGTCGGAAAAGGCGATATTGGACGTATTGACGAGCCGATTGTCGACGTCGCCGGAAATCTGACACTGGCCGATCCGCTGCGTCACGCCGCATTCGAGCCTGTCACGCAAGGCCGCGATATGGGCGGCGTCTTCTTGCAGGCGCAATCGCGCCAATTCGGCGGCGGCGCCAAGTCCAACGATCCCCGGCGTATTCTCCGTCCCGCCGCGGCGCGCCCGTTCCTGGTGGCCGCCGCGAAGGAATGGAGCGAATTTCGTTCCCTTACGCACATAAAGCGCGCCGATTCCCTTCGGACCATGCAGCTTATGGGCGGAAAGCGAGAGGAAATCGATCTGCGTCGTTTTCAGATCGATCGGAATCTTGCCGACCGCCTGCACGGCGTCGGTATGAAACAACGCGCCAGCCTCATGCGCGAGACGCGCCAATTCTTCGACGGGAAACAGCGTGCCGGTTTCATTGTTCGCCCACATCGCCGAGACGATCGCGGTCTTCGGCCCCAGCGCGGCGCGAAAGGCGTCGAGATCAATGCGCCCGCGCGCGTCAACGCCAATGAGATGGACGGCGACGCCGCGCGTCTTTTGCAGATGTTCGACAAGCGACAGGATCGCTGGGTGCTCGACGGCGGTGGTCACGATCTCGTCGCGACCCTCGCGCGCCGCGAGCCCGGCCAAGATCGCCGCATTGTCGGATTCCGTACCGCCTGAGGTGAACACGATTTCGTGATCATGCGCCGCGCCGAGCAGCGCCTGTACGCTGCGCCGCGCCTCCCGGACCGCGCCCGAGACCTCGACGCCGAAGCCGTGCGATGATGAAGCATTGCCGAATTCCTCGCTGAAAAACGGCAGCATCTTCGCCACGACCTCTGGGTCGGTGCGCGTCGTCGCGTTATTGTCGAGATAGACGCGCCGCATCGGCACTCTCGCTCAAAGACGCGCCGCAGCACCCGGCACTGGCACGAGCCGCACGAATTCGCCAAGCTCTTCGATCAGCTTGGCCTGGATGCCCTCGAGCGTCGCGCTGCTCAACTTGCAGAGCACGCAGGCGCCAGTGAGTCGCACCATGATTTTATTGCCGCAGATCTCGATGAGCTCACAATCGCCGCCGTCGCGGCGCAGATTAGGACGAATCTCGTCGATGACAGCGCGAATGACCTGCTCGCGCTCTGGCGACAGAGCCGTTTCGAGCTGGCCGGCCTCTTCGTTCTTCTGATCGTCGTGCAGCATAGCTTCGTCCTCCGCAACGCAGTCCCGCGGACGCGCTCTCATGAATTGTGAAGTCGGGCCGAAATTATCCGAACGACTTGCCGCAGGAGCAGCTCGATTGCGCGTTCGGATTGTCGAAGGTGAAACCCGAGCCTTGCACCGCGACGACATAGTCGATGGTCGTGCCCGTCAGGAGTTCGTGGCTGGTGTTGTCAATGAACACCTTGACCCCGCTGCGCTCAATCACCGTGTCGTCGGGACTGGCTTCGCGCACGAGGCCCATTTTGTACTGATAGCCAGCGCAGCCGCCGGCCTCCACCATGATCCTCAGCCCATCGACGGGATCGGCGGCGCTGGAAATAGCCGTCTGCACTGCATTCAGGGCGCTGTCGGTCAGGTTGATCATGTCGCTCTTCCAGTATCCAAATGCGGCTGCCTCACTCAAAGCAATTCATGTGCCGCGACAATCGCGCGCTAAACGGCCCGCGAACCCAGGAATATCGGGCGGTTTTGTCATGTTTCGCACATTGCCAGCCGCGCCGTGTCGCTTCCATCGCGCCGATCGCGCTATGAACGCTGCGAAACTGCGGCGAAGTTTTTGCATGAGGCGCGGCGTGACGAAGGATCCCCCGCGCGGATGCTGCGTACGGATTGCAAAGCGGAGAACTGTCGATGACTCAAATTGAGAAGACTGCCCTTGCTCGGTTGGATCGGGAGGGCCGCCTGCTCAACGCAGTGCTTAAGGGACCGACCGGCAAGCCGGGACGTTTCGGTTTTCGGGGCGACATCGCGCTCAAATTCCAGGCGCAGCTGGCCGACGAGAAGCGGCCGCCGGACTTTAGCATCGAGCAGGTGCTCACCTACGCGAACGAAGGCGAAGCGACGATCCCGATCCTCGCCGGCTATCTGCACAATTTCGCCTATCTCGAAGCGGCCCATGAAGTGATCGGCGATCTTCTCTCGCCCACTGGCGCTTACTTCATGTTCTGCAACAATATCGACCTGCTCGCGAAGTTCCGCGTCAAGCTCGGCGAGATCACCTACAACGTGCTGCCCTGCGACGAGTCGACGGTGTGGAAAGAGATGATGGATCTCGCCATGGTCGACAAGAACGACATCAAGAAGCTCGACACCGGCGGTAAGCTCGACGTTCTTCTCGACACCGCGCTGAAGTTCAACGACGCTTACGAGGTCATCGCTTATCAGCAGGGCGTCGAGCGCATGGAGCCGGTCAAGAACCGCAACGAAAACCGCCCGGTTTGACACGCTCACGCCATGGAGCCGGGGGCCGGCGGTTAAAGCCGGCGGCCCCCGCCGCCTGCCGCTCCTGTCCGCTGCGCTAGAACGCGCCGCAAAGCCGTGGAGCCCGGCGCGAGAGGCGCGCGCTAGGGATCTATCAATCGCGATGCGGTTGAGAGGACGCCGCGGGAATCGCGGCCTTTGCCCTGCCCAGCTTCGCGCATCGGCGGGAACTTTCCGCTCGGTGGAAGGCGGAGACGGATCACGCCCGCATCATTCCCCTTCCTCGGCGTCTTCGTCGACATCCTCAGCCAGTTTGACGCCGACGACGCATATATCATTGTCGACGACCACGAGATCGACCGGAACGAGGCCGCGTCCCTTGCACGGGCCCTCGATGCACATGCCGGTGCCAAGTTCAAACAGCGCGCCGTGCTTGCCGCACATCAAGCGGAGGCCGTAATTTGGTTCGAGGAACGTATTTCGCTCCCAATCGAGATTGACGCCGTCGTGCGGGCATTTGTTCAGATAGCCGAACACTTGCTTGCCCCAGCGCACAACGACGATCGGGAACGGCTTCTCTTCGCCGTTGTCGTCGAGCCGCACGAGGTTGAAGCCGCGCGCCTTCTGACTCGGAATGTCGCTCATCGCGCAAAAGGCGTAGATGACGAGGTCTGGCGCCGCCCCGTCCTGCTCGATCGTCGTTTCCTGCTCGCTCATCGCGACATCTCCTGCTCCTGCGCTTCGCGCCGCTTCGCCAGCAACAGTCCATTCGCCGCAAGCGAAAATTCCCGCCAGGCCGCGGCGATGTCCTGCATGATGACCCGGGTGTAGTCCTGAGACAATTTATGTTCGCCCGGGAAGTTGGAAAGGGCGCAGGACGTCTGGTTGAAGGCGACCACGTCGTCCATGATCGACTGCAGCAAGTCGCCAAAAGGCTTTTGGATGCGCGGCGTCAACGCCGTGCGGCCGCGTTCGATCACGACGTCGTCCATGTCGAAAGGAAGCGTCGCCAACAGGCTCAGCGCCTGTTGGAACACCTCCTCCATCGCCCCGAGCACAGCGACCTGCGTAAGATTGTCGCGCTCTTGCGACGCCAGGGCGCGGTTGAGCCGCCGGCGATAATTTTCGAAAACCTCGTCGGCGCGCGCGTCCACCCAAGCGGAGAAACGCGCCAGACTCGCCTCGTTCGCCGGCATATCGTCGAAGAGGGCGTCGCCGGAGGGCGCCTTTTTCGCCTCAATGCCGGCCAAGGCGCGCTCGATGCGCCTCGCGGCGTCCAAGGCGCCCTCCAGATAGCCGGCGTTGCGCGCCGCGGTTTCCGAACCGCCGAGAAACAGCTTCTTATCCCACAGCGCCTGGCGCAACAGAGGGTTCGCCACGTCGTGCGAACCGTCGCCGCCCTGCTGCGCGCGGTCGGCCGCGCTGCACGTTAGTCGCTCCTTCGCCCAATCCTGATAGTGAATGTGCAATGGTTCGACATTGCGGGCAAACACATTGCAGATTTGACTCTCAAGCAACACCGGCAGACCCACGCCAAAGGACTCGCGCAAGTCGGCGTTGAGGGCAAGAAAGCCGCCGAGCGCATGAAGACCCGCCGCCATGTCGCAGGCGTCGAAGATTTCGCCGATCACGGCTTGCTCATGCGTGACGAAAGCGGAGCCGGAGAGATTCTGCTCGCGCCAAAAGGCGTCGCGATATTCCATTGCAACCTTCGCCTGCGCCGCCATCCAGGTCTCGGCGCCAAGCATGGCTTGGTCCGTCGCCTCTTCCAAAGGCGGCGTGAAGCGAACGGCCTCGCGCAGCAAGCGCGGCGGCAGGGCGATTACGACGCGGCGCGCCGCAATCTCCATGGGTTCTTCGCCGGTCTTGAACGCGAGCGTCACATGGTCGCCGCAATCGCGCAGGCTCGCCAGCTCGTGACCGAGATGTATGGCGCCCGCCGGCACTGCGTTGGCCAACGCCTCCACCAAGATCGCCATCCCGCCGTGCAAACGCCGCGCGTCGTCGTAAAGGCGCTTGTCTTCGATGCGTTCGGCGCTTTTTTCGGCCTCGCGCAAATGCAGCACGGCGCCTTCGTCATGCTGCGCGAAATCCGGCAACGCGAGTTCTTTGACGAGTTGAACGATCAGCGGCTGCGTCTTCGGCCAAAACCACGTCGGGCCGAGGTCCAAACCGCCGCCGTCGCCGCGCGGCGCCGTGAGAATGCGCCCGCCAAGGCGATCGCGCGCCTCGAAGATCGCAACCTCTTGTCCGCGCAGGTGGAGCTTTCGCGCCAGCGCCAAACCGCATAGACCGCCGCCGATGATCGCCACGTCCAACATGATACGTCGTCCGCTCCCTGTTCGATGCAGGGGATAGCAATTACTGTGCAAGATTCTCAGCGACGCGCGAACGGCTGAGCTATCGGACGTCATGGCACGAAACTTGAACCTCCCGGCTGGAGTTGCACAGCTAAGGAGTCGAAGATGAATCTGGCCAACGAATTCGCCAACTGCTCGCCGGACGAGTTAAAGGAATTGCTGAGCGGCGGCACGTTGACCGTCTACTCCGTCGCGCGCCCCGCGACAGCGAACATAGCGGTCGACCGCAGTGGCGTGCTGGCGGCCTTTACGTTCGCCTCGCCGGCGTTTGGTCCCTCCACCGACGGCGTTGAGACGCCCTTGTTCGTCGCCGAGTCCGTTCCGGCGTCCACGACCGGCACGCCTGGATTTGCGCGCGCCCGCAAGGCCGACGGCACGGTGGTCGCGGATTTTTCCGCCGGCAGCGGCGATCGTGAAATCAAATTCGCCGAGGTCTCCTGCTCGCCCGGCGCCCCGGTGAAGGTGGTCAAATTCACCATCAAGCAGGGCGACTGGCCAGAGCGGCCCGACTATTATGGCACGCGTCCGCGCTCCGGCTATCCGCTTCCCGTCGCCCCGTGACGCATGGCGACGCGCGACTATTGTGAACTTGCAGACAAGAGGTCCGACCGATGGCTGAACCCCTGACCGGCGCGCTCGTCAGCGCGGCATGGCTAGCCGAGCATCTGAGCGACGGCGACATTCGCATTCTCGACTGCACCTGGCATCATCCGAGCACCAATCTCGACGGCCGCAATCAATATCGCGGCCGGCATTTGCCGGGCTCCGTCCATTTCGACATCGACCACATCGCCGATCCGAACTCCGATCTGCCGCACATGTTGCCGGATGCAGCGGACTTCGCCAAAAAGGTCGGACTGCTCGGCATCGGAGACGGCGATCGCGTGATCGTCTACGACCGGCTCTTCGGCGGTTCGGCGGCGGCGCGCGTGTGGTGGATGTTCCGCGTCTTCGGCCACGACAACGTCGCGATGCTCGACGGCGGATTCAACCAATGGGTCGCCGCCAAACATCCAACCGAAATGTCGCCGGTGCGGCCGCAGCCCCGGAGCTTCACGCCGAACTTCAGGCCGGACCTCGTCCGTAATTTCGATCAAGTGAAGAGCGCTGTCGCGAACGGCGGCGAGCAGATCGTCGATGGGCGCGGGCCGGGCAAATTCGACGGCTCGCAAGCCGACGTCTTTCCCTTCAAGAAACTCGGACATATTCCGGGCGCCGTGAACGTGCCTTGGGCCGATCTGGTCGATCCGCAGACAGGCGTGCTTCTCGATTCCACGGCGTTGCGCGCGCGGTTCGAAGCCGCCGGCGTCGATCTTAGCAAGCCGATCGTGGCCACCTGTGCGTCGGGCATGACGTCCTGCATGGACGCCTTGGCGCTCTATCTCCTGGGACGAGCCGATGTCCCCGTCTATGACGGATCATGGGCGGAATGGGAGCGCGCCGACCAAGCAGCGGCGGCGGCGGCATAAGAGGAGTGCAGCGCGTGGGTGGTCTCGACGACCGTGAACTCGAAACGGGAGACGAATATGCTCTCTCCGCCGCGGCCGATCGGACGCGCTTCACGCTCCACAACAAAGCCGACGGGATGATCGCCGAACTGCGCGATGACGACGCCGCGCGCTTTCTCAAAGACTACGACGAAATGAAGCTCCAATATCCCGATTGGAATGCAGATAAGCTGCTCGCCCAACTTTGGGATCAGGGCGGCTATGGCTGGCTGGCGCAACAGGAAGAGTGAAGATGACGACTCTCGTGAAGATCACTGAGGACGGACGAAAACTCGAAGTGAAAGGCTTTGCGCTCTATCTTGACGGCGCTCTCGAAGCGGTCGATCTCACCGAGGTGAAGATGCACCCCGCGAAGCGTAAAATCTGGTCGATCATGCCGGACGCCACCCATGTGGCCGGCCGTGTTGCGCTGAACGCGGAAGAGACGGCGATCGTCAGGAAGGCGCTCGCCGACGCTCAGGCGATGATGCTGGCCGATCCGATCGCGATTGCGGAGCGCTTTCGCATCGCCGCCATGTGGAAGGCGCGCGAGCAGGGCATCGAGTAGCGCAATTCAGGCTTGGCGTTGCGAGCCCCCTGGACGGAGGCTCGCATTTTTTTACTCAAACCAGCGCTACCTCTTCCGCCGCATGCGTCTGACAATTGGTCGGACACACGCGCGCGCAGGCGCCGCAGCCGATGCAGGCGCCGGTATCATTCATCACCATGATTTTCTTTTCGACTTCTTCGTCCTCATCGTCGTCCAGCGCAACCAGTTCGCCGTCTTCGTTCAGACCTTTCAGCGTCATCACGTCGCGACCGCACACCTTGAAACAGCGTCCACAACCGATGCATTTACCGGGATCGATCGCAACAAGGTATTCTGGACACCAATCGCGCCCATCGCGCGTCGCTTGTGACATGGCCGTATGCTTTCTTTCTCGAGTTAGACCGTCTCCAGGGACTTCAACTTCGCGCGCTTCTTCTCCAGCTCGGCGAAAGCTTCATGCGCCTTTTGCGCAACCTCGGGGATGGTGGGCCAATTGATCGGCAGCTCTTCCGATAGATCATGCAGATCCATTTTGGCCTGCATGGCCTTCGCCGAAAGCTTTTTGATTTCGGTCTTCAGATTGTCGATCTCGCTCATCGCTCACCTCAGTATTTTGCGACGTCTGGGAATTTTTCGATCATCTCGACGCCGGACTGAACATATTTGTCGCCTTCCGCCGCGAGCTTCTCGAAACTGTCGAATCCGAAGCGATGCACGTCGCGCAACTGCTTGTTCACGACGATCAACCGTCCGCCAATCAGCACCATGCGGCCGAAACCCTCGTGGCTCATCTTCAGCATGGGCGAGATCATGACGCCCGTGGCGCGTTCGATCGAGAGCGAGATGGCGTTGAAGAAGAGCTCCATGCGCCAAATCGTCTCTGGGTCGGGATCGCCGATGATCGGCAGCGCACGGCGCGCCTCTTTGTCGAGGACATAGGGGGCCAAGAGATCTAGGTCGGACTTCGTCTCCCAGGTCCCATGCGTGTCCTGGGCGCGCCAGACCTTGATGAGCTCCTTTATGAACGGAAGCTCGGCGACCGAAGTTTTCTCGAGCACGGCGGTAGGTTCAGACATGGGCGTTCCTCACTCTTCGAAATCGAGCACGCGCTCTTTTCCCTTGGTCAATGCTTTGCGCAGCCATGGCGGCGGCACGCCTCTCAACACTTCCTGGAGCTTGTCCAGAAGGTCTGAGATGGCTTCCGGCTGATTGACCTTCATCGGATGAATGTTGTTGGCGACGACTCGCGCCGCGCCAGAGCCGCCGATCGCGGCGATGTAAAGAATGGCGCAGTCCTTGATCGCGTCGATCTTCGGCGCGAGCTTGTCCTCATTGCCGTCTTCCTTGAGATCGCCGTCAAATTGGATCGCCTCGACGAATTCGTGGCCTTCCGGACCAATCTCGTAGATCGCGATGTTCTTGGCCCAGCCGAAATGCGCGTCAACGCGTTTCAAATCCTGGGTTGCGAATGCGACTTTCATAGCGCCTCCGTTTTCGCCCCTAGTGCGAGGTTGCGGCGTGTGACGGGCCGACGCCATCGCGCCAGCTGTCGGGTGTCGGTTCGTGGTTGTCTTCGTGATCGGCCATCAACAGATTGCAGATGTCAAAGATCAGATCGCGACCGCCGCGATAGCCGACCATCAACTGATGCCCGCCGCCGAGGCGGTCGAACATCGGAATGCCCATGCGAAAGAAGGGTATCTTCAAGCGTGAGGCCGCTTGCCTTCCGTGTGAATGGGTGACCATCAGATCGCAGTCCTTGGCCTTCGCCAAATTCTCGAGGTCTTCGAGATCGCCGATCAGCACCTCTTCGGTCGGCAGTCGTTCGAGCACCGGCGATTGCGTGGTCGTCACCGCGACAAGAAGTTGCGCGCCTATTTCGGTCAGCAGCCCGCCGATCTCATTGAGCAGGTCCGGCTCGGCGCCGACCGCGAGTTTGCGGCCGCCGATGTGGAAATGACCGTCCAGCATCGCGTCGACGAGCTGGCCGCGCTGGCGACGATATTTCATCGGCGCGGGGCGACCGCTGATGTCCGTCAAGAATGACATCAGCGCGTCATTGGCCTCAAGCCCGCATAGCCGTTCAAACATGCGAAATGGAACGCCGGTCTTCTTTTGCATGGCTTCGGCGGCGCGCCGCATTTGCGCGCCGATCGCGATCGTCCAGCCGGCATGACCCATCATGGAAATTTCTTCGACGCCGACGCCGCCGATCGTCGTCGGGGTGAAATCGTCCGGTATGTGGCCGTCAAGCGAACCGGCGAGATCTGGCAGAAAAGTCGGCTCCAAGCCGAAATCCTCGATGATCGTGCGCAATTCATCGAGGTCGCCGGGCGTCAGATGGCAGCCTGGCAGCACATTGATTTTTGTGGGATCGCGGCGCGCGGCGCTCTTTGGCGCCTCGACCATCGTCTCGACGATGCGCGTCACCGTCTTTTCCCAGCCGTCCTGGAAGGCGTCCTTAAAGTCGGGCGTCGACACATAGACGATCGGCAGATGCGCGACCGCCGCATTCTTCTCGCGAATAGTCTTGATGTAGCCGTCGACGTCGTCGCCCTTCGTCTCGGTGACTCCGGTCGAGCAAATGCCGATGATCTCTGGCTTCGTGCGGTTATAGATGTTGAGCACCGCTTGCTCGACATTGTCGTAGCCGCCGAGGACCGTCGCGACTTCGCTCATCGCGGTCGTCTGCATCGGGATGGCTTCTTTGAAGTGCCGCGTGAACAGCACCAGGCCAAAAGACGTGCAGCCCTGCGAGCCGTGCAGGAGCGGCATCGCGCCCCGCAAGCCCATGAAGGCCAAGGCGCCGCCGATCGGCTGGCTCATCTTGAGCGGATTGACCGAGCAGGCTTTCTTGCTGACGGAGACGGTCGCCATTGCGTTACTCCGCCGCGATCGCGTGAGAGGCCGACACCATCTGCTCGAGGATTTCCTCGATGCGCACGGCGCAGGCGCCGCAGCCGCCGGAGGCGTTCGTCGCGTCGCGCACGCCCTCGACCGACGAGAGGTTGTTCGCGAGGATCGCATCCTCGATCACCCCGAGCTCGACGCTCTTGCAATTGCAAATCTTTTTCGCGCGGCGAGCCTCTTCCGCCTTCACGGGATCGGCGGCGAGCGCCGCCGCCTCGGCTTCCGCCTGCGCCATCGCGCGACTTTGCCAATTGTCGCCGGAATTTTCCCAAGGGGCCGGCTTGCGCACCTGCGCCCAAACGGGATTGTAAAGCGCCTTGTCGATCTCTTCGACGAGCTTTACCATGCCGACATAGCCCATATAGGCGTGATGCCGCTCCTGGTTGATGTCGAGCCAGGGCATCGAGGCCTTCAGCGCGATGAACTGCGAGCGGCCGCCCGAGAGCATGATGTCGGCGCGCGCATCCTTGAGCATCTTGTACATTTCGCGCGGCGTCATATCCTCGATCATATGGGCGTCCTGACCCATCAGCTCCTTGATGCGCTCCTTGTCTTCCTTAGTCGACTTCTTGACCGACGTGCCAACAAGTTCGAGACCCGCCTCTTGCAGCGCGGCGACGACCGACCAGGATTTGACGCCGCCGGTGATCAGCAGCACTTTTTTCCCCTCGAAGCGCGGTTTGTATTTGGCGATCGCCGCCCAGGCCTTGGCCTCTTCCCGCGCGATCAGCGCCTCGGTTCGATCCATCAATTCAGCCGGCGCGCCGCGTTCGATCAGCATGCGCGCGATCTCGCGCAAAGAGTCGCTGCTATCCTCAATGCCGTAAAAGGAGCCTTCAAAGAAGGGGATGCCGTAGCGCTCCTCCATCTTGCGCGCGACATTGATCATCGCCTTGGAGCAGACCATCATCGCGGCCTTGGCGCGATGCGAGGAGGCGACCTCCTTATATTTTCCGTCGCCGGAAATGCAGGCCATGATGCGAATGCCGAGTTCGTCGAGCAGCGGCTTCACCTGCCACAATTCTCCGGACAGATTGTATTCGCCGATGATATTGAGGTCGTAGGGCGTCGTATATTCCGGCTCTTCCGTGCCGATCACATGTTGCAGCAGCGCTTCGCCCGCAAGCTTGTTGCCGAGATTTTTCGGCCCGACGAAGCCCGGCGAGTTGATCGGAATGACCGGCTTGTTGAATTTCTCGCGCGCCGCTTTGCACACGGCGTCGATATCGTCGCCGATCATCGCGGGCACGCAGGTCTGATAGACGAAGATCGCCGGCGGATCGTATTTCTCGATGATCTCGCGGATGGATTTGAACAACCGCTTCTCGCCGCCGAAGACCACGTCGGTCTCATTGATGTCGGTGGTGAAGCCGGTGCGCCACAGATTGGAGCCGGAGGACTTCGCGCCGCGATTGTCCCAGCTATTGCCCTCGCAGGCGATCGGGCCGTGCACGAGATGGGCGACGTCGGTGAGTGGTTGAAGAGCGATCTTGGCGCCGTCGAAGGCGCAACCGCCAGCCGCGCCGCCGGGCTGCAATTGCTTGGTGCACCCCTTCTTGCGTTCGGCTTCTGACTTGTTCGCGTTCTTGCCGCAGCCCGGCTCGTTGAAAACGTCCTGGATCGTGGCCGAAAGCGAACTCATGCCTCTTCTCCTTCACGTTGCGACAGCGTTACTGCGAGCAAGTTGTGGCTCCCGCCGCAAGGGCGGGAGCCACATCGTCTTAGCGGATGATGTCGAAGCTATAGTCGCTCTTCGCCGGAACATTGGTGGTGGCGTCGATCGATTCGAAGATGCGATCGAGCACCCACACAAGAACGTTCAAGCCACCCTGATAGCCCCACACCGGATAGCGGTGGTGATGATGGCGATCGAAGATCGGGAAGCCGATGCGGATCAGCGGCGTGCCGGTGTCGCGCTCGAGATATTTCCCGTAGGTGTTGCCGATCAGGAAATCCACCGGCTCGGTGAACAGCAGCGAGCGCATGTGCCAGAGATCCTTGCCCGGATAGACGTGGCAATTCTGGCCGAACGGCGAAGAGTCGAACAGCGCCTGAACTTTTGCCGCCCAAGCCTTACTGCCATTCGTGGCAAGCACATGCGTCGGTTCGGCGCCAAGCTCCAGCAGGAACCCGGCGAGGCCGAGGCACAGATCCGGATCGCCGTAGATCGCGAATTTCTTGCCATGAATATGCGCGCTCGAATCGGCCACCGCGTCAACGAGACGACCACGCTCGCGCGCCAGCTCTTCGGGGATCGGCTTGCCGGTGATGCGCGACAGCGTCATGAGGAACTTGTCGGTCGCCGAGACGCCAATCGGGTGATTGAAGGCGGCGACTTCCTGACCATGCGCGGCGATCAGCGGCAGCGTCTTCTCGGTGCAATATTCCTGCATCGAAATCGTCGCTTTCGCGTTGATCGCGCTCGCGGCCTCTTCCAGCGTCGTGCCGCCGTCATACATGCGGAACTCGCCGTCGGTCGGCGTGTCGAAGACTTCGCTGTTGTCGGCGAGGATTGTGTAGTCGATGCCCATCAAGCCGAAGATGCGCTTGACTTCGCGCATGTTGCCGACCGTGTAGCCGTCGAAGCCGCCGATGAAGTTGATCTTATCATTCGCCGAGCGCTCAAGCTTGGCCGTCGTGCCCGCCTTGCCGTCCCAGAAGTGCTCGATGATGCCCTTCAGCGCATTGTCGTAGCCGGTGACGTGGCTGCCGACGAACGCCGGGGTGTGAGCGAAGGGAACGTCGTATTCAGCCGGAACCGAGCCCTTTTCCTTCGAGGTCTTGATGAAGGCGTTCAGATCGTCGCCGATGACTTCCGCCATGCAGGTGGTCGAGACGGCGATCATCTTCGGCTTGTACATGTTGTAGGTGTTGGCCAGGCCGTCGATCATGTTGTTGAGGCCGCCGAACACCGCCGCGTCCTCGGTCATCGACGAGGATACGCAGGAACTCGGCTCCTTGAAGTGCCTCGACAGATGGCTGCGATAATATGCGACGCAACCCTGCGAGCCATGGACGAAGGGAATCGTTTGCTCGAAACCGACGGCGGCGAAGACCGCGCCGAGCGGCTGGCAGGCTTTGGCCGGATTAACCGTCAACGCCTCGCGAGCGAAGTTCTTCTCGCGATATTCGGGGGTCTTGGCCCATTCCCGAACGCGTTCCACTTCGGCCGGATCGCGCGGGTTTTCGAACATCTTCTTTTTGTTCGCCAGCATCTGCTGGTACTCGGGACCTCTGAAGAGGTCGAAATGGTCTAGGACGTGTTCTGCGCTCTGCGGCATGGTCGAACCCTCGCGTAATGCATTTGGGGGAGCCGGCGCGCGCCTTCGCGACGCGCCGGCGCTGATTTATTCCGCGGCCTGGAGCAGCGGCAGTTCCTCGGTCTTCCAAGGCGCCTTGGTCATTTTCCAGACCGGCGAGTTGATCGCCATGTCCATGTCGCGCGCGAAGATCGCGAAACCGTCATAGCCATGGTAGGGGCCCGAATAGTCCCAGCTGTGCATCTGACGGAAGGGCACGCCCATCTTTTGGAAGACGTATTTTTCCTTGATGCCGGAGCCGACGAGATCGGGCTGGATCTTTTCGACGAATTTTTCGAATTCGTAGCCGGTCACGTCGTCGTAGATCAGCGTTCCGTCCTTGACGTAATGCTGGGCGGTGCGCTGATAATCGTCGTTGTGGCCGAATTCATAGCCAGTGCCGACGACTTCCATGCCGAGGTCTTCGTAAGCGCCGATCACGTGACGCGGGCGCAGGCCGCCGACGAACAGCATGACCGTCTTGCCTTCCAGACGCGGACGGTATTTGGCGATGACCGCGTCCATCAAGGGCTGATATTTGGCGATGACCTGCTCGGCGCCTTCCTTGATCTTGTCGTCGAAATAGCTGGCGATCTTGCGCAGCGACTCGGCGATCTTGCTCGGGCCGAAGAAGTTGTATTCACACCACGGAATGCCGTATTTTTCTTCCATGTGGCGCGAAATATAGTTCATCGAACGGTAGCAGTGCAGAACGTTCAGCTTCGCCTTCGGCGTCGCTTCCAGTTCCGCGAGGCTGCCGTCGCCCGACCATTGCGCGATCACGCGCAGGCCCATCTCTTCGAGCAGAATGCGCGACGACCAAGCGTCGCCGCCGATGTTGTAGTCGCCGATGATGGCGACGTCATAGGGGGTCGGCTCGAAACGCGGCGCGGCGTCGGGAGCAATCTTATCGAACACCCAATCGCGGATCGCGTCGTTGGCGATGTGATGGCCCAGCGATTGAGACACGCCGCGGAAACCCTCGCAACGCACCGGGACGATGGTCTTGCCGTCATATTCCTTCGACTTGGCCTTCGACACCGCTTCGATGTCGTCGCCAATGAGGCCGATCGGGCATTCCGACTGAACGGTGATGCCGTTGTTCAGCGGGAACAGCTCCTGGATCTCGTCCATGATCTTCGCGAGCTTCTTGTCGCCGCCGAAGACGATGTCCTTCTCTTGGAAGTCGGAGGTGAACTGCATCGTGACGAAAGTGTCGATGCCGGTCGTGCCGATGTAATAGTTGCGGCGCGCCGCCCAGGAATATTGGCCGCAGCCGACCGGGCCGTGGCTGATGTGGATCATGTCCTTGATCGGACCCCAGACGACGCCCTTCGAGCCGGCGTAAGCGCAGCCGCGAATGGTCATCACGCCAGGGATCGACTTGATGTTCGACTTCACGCCGCAATCCGGCTTGCCTTCCTGATGCACGTTGAGGTGCTTGGCGCGGCGCTTGGCGGTCTTCTCGGGGTAAACCTTCAGAACTTCTTCGATGAGCGCTTTGTTGCGGTCCTTGATCTCCGCAACGCTCAATGTGGGCGAAACACTCATTTGATGTCTCCTTTAATGCTTTCTGGATTTCAGCTCGACCTCCCGCATTGCGGGAGGCCGACGCTCATGCGTTGACGGGTTAGGCGATCGCCTGGAGTTCGGCGGCGGTCTTGCCGATCTGGCTCTCGTCGATCGCCTTCATGATGCCGTGCTCCATCAGCATGTCTTCGAGCTCGTCCATCGTGATCGGCGTCGGGATGATGCCCTTGCCCTGGTTGGCGTGGATCTTCACCGCAAGATTGCGGTAATGATTCGCCTGCTCGGATTCCGGCGCATATTCCAGCACCGTCATGCGGCGCAGCTCCGCGTGCTGCACGATATTGTCGCGCGGCACGAAGTAGATCAGCGTCGTGCCGAGCTTCTTCGCCAAAGCTTCCGCAAGCTCCAGCTCCTTGTCGGTCTGACGCTCGTTGCAGACCAGACCGCCCAAGCGCACGCCGCCGGAATTGGCGTATTTCAAAATGCCCTTGGAGATGTTGTTGCCGGCATACATGGCCATCATCTCGCCGGACATGACGATGTAGATTTCCTGCGCCTTGTTCTCGCGGATCGGCATGGCGAAGCCGCCGCAGACCACGTCGCCGAGCACGTCGTAGGACACATAGTCGATGTCCTCGTAAGCGCCGTTCTCCTCGAGGAAGTTGATCGAGGTGATGACGCCGCGGCCCGCGCAGCCAACTCCAGGCTCCGGTCCGCCCGACTCGACGCAACGAATGTTGAGATAGCCGACCTTCATCACCTCTTCAATTTCCAGATCCTCGACGCTGCCCGCATTGGCGGCGAGGCTCAGGATGGTGTCCTGCGCCTTGGCGTGCAGGATGAGGCGCGTCGAGTCCGCCTTCGGATCGCAGCCGACGATCAAAATGCGATGACCCAACTCGGCCAGAGCGGCCAGCGTGTTCTGGGACGTCGTCGACTTGCCGATGCCCCCTTTGCCATAAAATGCGATTTGCCGTAGTG
>NZ_JBPFEA010000034.1:0-104648 GCF_051061285.1 Methylocystis sp. | reverse complement strand
TCACCCATCCATCCAACTCCAGCGCGTTCGAGATGTGCAGATCGACCCAGCGGAAATAACGCAACGCGGAATTGCGTCCGCAATCATGTCGCGAAGAAAATCAGAAATGCGTGTCGGCAGGGCGAATAAGACGGGCTAGCGCGCGATTGAAGGTGCGGCAACACTGTGCGCGAGACGAACGACGGGATCATTTCGGCAGAGTGGCTCGATAACGTCGGGCGAGCGAGATAACGCCTCGGGCGCCGTTAGGTGGTCGGAGGGCGGCGAGCCCCCAAGGGCGAGCGGTCCGACCTTCGACCGCCTAGTAGGGGGGTATGGGGGGGTGTGGTGGCAGACCGGTCGTAGGCCGGTTGAAGGCCGGTCGTAGGGTCGGTCGAATGTCGGTCGAAGGGGTGATTATTCGTCGGCAGGCACCAATGTTCGGGATGGCCTTGATGCGGGTCCAGTGACTTCGACTCTGATTTTCTTTTCACGGAAAAGTCGATTCATTGCGGCTTCGAGCTGCTTCTTGGTGAACCCGTCCGCATCCGGCTGTTGCGCAAATAGCGCTGGGGCATAGCTTGTGCCGGTTTTCTCGCTGGCGTTCCGGCCTTGCTCGTTGAATTGCTTCAAAAGTTGCAGGAAGACGTCGTCGGCCTTTTGCTCTTGTGCGAGCTTATCGAGCCCGGTCGGTCCAGTGACTGGGACGAAGACGCCATCCTGCCAGCGGAGATTTATTTTGCCGCCGACTTCGCCATAATTGGCCTTCATGCCCTCGAAAGCGCGCAGGTTCTTATCGGGCGTATCGCCATCGGCCGTCTTCGGTGTTTTAAGATAGGCGCGGGCGCGGACGCCGTTGTTCCAGTCGGTCGAGCCGGATAGACCGGTTCCGGTGTTCATGCCGGTAAGGCTCGGGTGCGCCAGCAGGATGATTGTGCAATCGTGTTTCCGCGCCAGCCGCTTCAAGAGATTGATGAATTGCCGGACTTGCGGGCGGTCGCTTTCGTCGCCTGCGAACATATCGGCGAGCACGTCGAGTACAGTAAGGCTTGGCTTGAAGTCGGCCATGTAGGCGTCGAGCGCGCGATACATTTCGGTCGGCTCGATGCGTCCTTTCATCAGCGCAGCGAGGACCGAGTCTTCGCCGACCAGGTCGATTAATCGAATGCCTGCTAGCTCGGCCCATGACGCGCCATAGAAACTACGCACGGCGTCTAACCGCCTGTGTAGCTCTTCGCCATCGTCTTCCGCCGACAGGAGCAGCGTCTTGCCGGGCTCCGGCATGAGCCCGATCCAGTCGGCGCCCATTTGCCTCGCGACCGCCAACTGCAATGCCAAGAGGCTCTTGCCTTGACCGCCGTCTCCTGACAGCAAGCAGACTTGGCCATGCGGGAAATAACCGGGGACGCAGTATCGTCGCTCGGGAACGGGAACGCCCTCCCAATCGGCCGGATTAATGATCTTTTTGAAGGTCGGCGCAGGCTTTTGGTCGCGCCCGTTGCTTTGAGGCGCGGCCTCGCCCATCGGGTTGTAGGCGTCATGATCGTCGGGCGTCGGACCGGGGTCAAAAACCTCGATCGGGTCGGCGGCCTTATAGTCGCCGTCGAAATATCGTCGACCGCAATTTTGACGTGCGCGCTCGGCCTTTCGCTCTCGCTCGCGGCGATATTCTTCGGCGGTGTCGCCAAAGCCCTTCGGCAAAACGTCATCGTTCATGCCGCAGCCCTCCGCTCATCAGAAGCCGGGCGCATCTCGCGAAAGGTCTGGCAGGCGCTCTTGGTGGCGAGGACAATCTGGCGAAGGCGGACCTCGGCTTCGTCGTCATCGCCACGGCAGGCGGCGTCGGCGAGCGCGGCGGACAGGTCGCCCAGGACAATCGCGCATTCTCGGATGAAGTCGCGACGCTGAATCGCCACGTCCGTTTTGAGAGAGGTCGCTTTCGTCATTCGCGCGCCCTTAAAACGGTACGTCGTCGTCGAGATCGGCGTCGACGCGGTTGCGCTCTTCGCCTTGCAGATAAGCATTGTCCCGGCGCCGGGACGTTTCTTCTTTCTGCTTTGGCTTTCGTTGGCGTGGCGGCGCGCGCAGCGGTGCAACCTGGTCTGCGAGGATCGTCAACGCTACTCGAATCTCGCCATCGCGCGTCGACGTGTAAGACTTCAGATTTCAGCACGCCTTGCACCGCGACGCCGTCGCCATCATTGAGTCGCTGCAAGGCTTCGATCGCGTGATCTGAGAAGGCGAGGACCCTCACCCAGCTCACGGCATCGCCGTCGCGAACTTTCAACGTCGCGGTCGCGAATGCGCGTCCATTTTTGCTTCTGCGGATTTCGACGCTGCGAAAGATCGCGCCCGAGGCGAGGGCGAAGAGGCTCATGCGCAGCCCTCCGTGAAAGGGGCGCGAGGCGCTTGAACTTCATAGGCGGAAGATTTATTTTCGCGCTTGCAATTGCCGGAAACCGCCAAGCTGAGCATTGCAAGAGGCCCGCTTCTCGCTGCCGCAGGGGCGGGCTTCGTCGCGTTTCGGCGCATCATTTGGCGGGCGCGGCTTCCGCATTCGAGACGGCGGAGCGGCTGCGCAAAGGTTTAACCCGCCGCGCTTCGTCGCAAATCCGATCCCACCAAGGCTTTCGTCCTATTCTCTCGAAATGATCACGAATCCTCTGGACGGCGAGCGGCGAGAGCTGCGCGAAAATAAATTCCTCCAGCGCCGCGTATGGGATGCGGGTGATCAGCCCGATTTTGATGGTTTCAAGTTCGCCAGCTTCGATAAGAAGCTCGACGGCCTCGGGCGAGACGCCAAGCGCTTCGGCGGCGACTTCCGAGCTGAGGGCCAGCGGCTTCGATAGATGCGACATGGAGCGACTCCTTTCGTCGCCCCGATTCGACCCACGGCTCCAAGCGCAAATCCAGTAGGTTTTTGACCCTCTGGTTTGCGCTAAATTGCTGAACGCGTTACATAAAGTAACAGCGCGTAGCGTTTTTCAATATCGCGCCTCAAACTGAATAATCGTGCGGGCTCAAGTGTGGGTAAATCGCGAAATAGCGTCACAAATAGCTGAAATCAAAAACTATTATGCGGACACCCCTTCCGCCAGCATGGCCGGCAATCAATTGAAATATAATGGCTATTTGAATTGCTATTTCGCCGGCCCTACTACAGGCCCCATTTTCGGTTTGAGATTTCGAGCGACGAAGTGAGACGGCGAGGCCGGCTTCACAACCCTTCAATTCGTGCGGCGATCGCCTGACCGTTATGACTCGCGAGCATCGTCGGTTGGTGCCGGCACATACATGCGAATCTCCGCCAAATCGCGCGCAGAATATCCGATGCAGTTTTGAGAATGAAATAGCCCTACGTTGGATCGGTCCCGGTTCACTCCGCCCCAAGCCAGACCAAGCCAGGGGCAGGAGCCGCCAGACAGGCGCGCGGCGTGAGGAATCCGCATGACCCAAGAAAACCCCATCTTTACGAAGTCCGAATATCTCTTAGCAAGCGAGCGATTCATAAAGAGGCGCGCCGCTCGTCAGGCGGCCGAGGAAATCATCGCCCGCATCGTGAATGGCGCGCCGCGTGCGACCTTTGGCGACTTCACGATATCGTTCGACGACATTGAGAGGCGGCAATGGGGGATGACTTCGCAATCTCGCCCGGCTTCTGGCGCGGGACGCGAGAGGAATTTCGGATAGATCAGCGCCAACTCGCCGCCATGGCCAGCGTCGCGCAGTCTGGCATCGCCGGGCTTGAGGCGGACGGGATTGGCAGCCTCGAACTAAAGCTCAAAGTGCTCGAAGCGTTCCTTTGTCTCTGCGCGGGCGAAGACGAGGATGCAGAAATAGGCGCGATTGCTTTCGCAAGTTGAAGGAGCCTTTGCGGCCTCCCTCGCGTGCCGGCGCTCATCTAATAGCTGGAGGCCTCTATCGAACGCAGGCCAGAGGAGAAAGCAAAAATGCGTAGAGTCATCTTCGCCATGTTGGGCCTGCTGGCCGGGTATGCTGCTGGAGCTGCCCTCGGAGCAGCCCTCGTCTCGCTTTTCTCTGGCAACATGCACGATAAGGATCTTGAGATCGCGATGACATCTGCCTTCGTCACGGGGCCAACAGGAGCCTTGATCGGGCTGTTGGCTGGGTTGTTCATGCCACTCGGCGTCAAAAGGAGGTAAGCGAAAAAAGAAAGGCGAGCCCCGATAGAAGTAATGCGATGATGCCCAACGAGCGCACGAAACTCCCGATCTTGTAAAAGCGTTCGCTGCGCATGGAGTGACCGAGAAAATAAAGGCAGATGGAGGCGATCAGGAGCTTGAACCAGATCGGGGTATCGCCAAAGGGAAAGATCGGCACGACCATCTCACTTACCTTTCAAAAACGCTTGCCAGCATGAGCGAGAACGCGTCAAACTCGCTCGAACACAACGCGCCGAGCGTGTGTCGATCGCGTCGGGAATCCGGTGATGGTCTCCGGCTGAAGAGCTTCGGTAGGGATGGTGCGACGATCAGGCCGGGGCATGTGTCTTTACACTTCCACACGGATCGTTCTCCAGCAGAACGTCCTCGTGCCTCAATATCGCTCTGGCGTTCGAGACGGCTCTCGCGGATAGACCCGTCACAGCGCCACAGCGTAGGCATAGCGCTCATCTTCGTCGGGCGCCGCCCGCCGCTTCTATTGCATAAATAATTGCACTTTTTTCGTGACGTCTTCCTCTGTGCATCGGCTTCTTAGGATGCATTCTGCTACCGGTCACTGTTCTCGGTAGAGCAGCAGCAAGAAGCCCGATAGCATGAATGCGACGGGCCAGACATAACCGCCTATTCGACCCGCGAAGCTGTCCGACAAACGTATTTCCAGCCAGCGCGCGCTTGCGGAGACAACCCCGAGCAATGCGATAGGCGTATGGCTGATTGCGATCAGAACCTCGTCCGCGCCTTCCGTGTGTCCATAGTGCGTCAACAAAAACGCCGCCGCCGCGCCGGTTGTTATCGGGAAGACGTAGGCTGGCCAGTCGGATTTAAAGCGGCCTCGTCGAACCTGCCATTCGAATATCGCAAAGGTCGCAATGAGGACCGTAATGACTTTGTGTTGGACGATCTGAGGGTCGCGAAGACTTTCGAAGAACCCGATGGGTCCGAGCGGCCATGCGGTTTCGTCGGCGCGAATCACCAGAATGCCGCCAAGCAACAAAAACAGCAGAGGCCAATGACGCATCACCGGCGCAGTTCGCCAATAGTGCTCAAGCAAGGCGAAAGCGCCCATAAGGATAACAAGAACGCCCGCCAAATGATGATTCATTTCCGCCCAGGCAATGTCCGCCGCGCTGGGTGAGCTGGGCGTTCCTGGTTGGACTATGCCGGAGACTGCTTGCGCAGCAGACAATTCGGCATACGCTGGACTATGGAAACTCGGCCAACGCGGCGCGAAACGCGCCGCAATCTCCGACAGACTCGTGCGCTCCGCGCCGCCGTCGATTGGGAGCGACGCCGACGCGAGCGCGGCGGCGCAAAACAGCGTTACGAGGCCCAATCCCACCTCCACCTCGGCGAAACGCAATAATCTTCTGATCGAAGTGAAAGAAACGCGCCACAGTTTGCGCGTTGTCGAAAGATTGGCGGCGGCAAAGCAAAGCAAGCCAAACAGCAGCGCGATTTTGGTGGTGAGCAGCATTCCGTAATTCGTTTCATACAACGCACTGAGATCGGGAGTGTGGCGCGTCATCATCAAGAGGCCGGCAATAATCAACGCTCCCACGGCCCACATGGCGTTCCGCGAGAATTTGGAGGCGATCAATCGCCGCGCCTCGCCGCTCTTCGTCATGCCGAGCGCGACCAAAAAGAACGGAATGCCGCCGATCCAGATCGCCGCTGCAAGCACATGGACAATCTCGGTCGTCACCAGCAACGCAGAGGCGACGGGGCGGCTCGCGGCATGTGTCACGCCCACATGCGCAAAAACCAGCAGCAACGCCAAAGCAACGGCGCCCCCTCGCCACATGAAAAAGCTGCGGGTGTCGAGGCGGGCGTAAAGCGCCAGCGCGCCCGACAGGATCATGGCGATGACGTGACTGACGACGGCGTCGGCGCTGGCTGCGACCGCAAAATCCACCTGTAACGTTCCGACGAGCATCGCCGTCAGCACGCCCACGGCGACGATCTCGCCGAAGACCGAAGCACAGCAGCTCCAAAAAAGAATGCGAAGGCAACGTCGTGCAACTGGCGCCGCCTCGGCGTTTAGCTTCCCGTCAAGAGGGGACAGAACAAGCGTCAGAAACGCTATGCCGCCCACGACGATCGATTGCGTCGCGAGGAGATATGCGCGCAGCACGAGATCCAAGAAACCGTACAACGCGATGAAGGATTGCATCATCAGCGTTCCACGCGAAAATTCAGCTTGCCTTGTGTCAGATGGCCGTCAAGGCTCAGGATTTGCCACTCGAGCGTATACGCGCCCGACCGCAAATCCGGCGCTCTCGCCTTTAGGCCCTCCGATACAGGGCTCGTTTCGAGAGGCTGAACGACGCTTTGATCTGCGGCCTTGAGAAGCGTGAGACGCGAAAGCTTCGAGTCGATGCGGCTATTGAACCGAAGCTGAATGATGACGTCTCCGCTTGGAACCGTTGCGCCATCCTGAGGCGAAGCCGAGATCAGAGCCGCATGCGCGTGGCAGGGAGCGCGGACAAGCGCGAACGCCAGGATAAGCGACAGAAGAAAAGGTACTTTTTTCCGTAGGATCATCGTAAGCCCCAGTTGAAAACCAGCGCCTTCGGCCGTCAACGTCATTGCATCTAAGTCGCGCGCGTATACCGGCAAGCGGGGCATCGCCGATGATTGTTGCGCTGTCGCTTCGAGCATTTGCCGCCGAAAGCGCGTGCCCTGCCCTGCAGGTCGTTCGCCCGCTCGCTCTCGTTGTTGATGCGTTGATGCGGACCTTTGTCGTCGCCTCAGAGCAGGCTCGATAACCGACGAACGAAAGGAAAAGTGCGCGCGCCTATTGTCGATGTCGATGGGGGAACCAGTTCAGAAACAGGTTGTATGTATCCCCTAAAAGGAGAGCGTTATGGATCATACTTCCAGCGGCCGTCCGCTTGCGGTCGTCACCGGCGCTTCGGTCGGCATCGGCTTCGAACTGGCGCAAGTTTGCGTCGACAATAACTTCGATGTCGCAATCGCATCCAACAAGGCGCGCATATATGACGCCGCCGCAAGTCTCGAAGCGCGAGGCGCCAGCGTTGTCGCGATTGAAGCTGATCTTTCGACGATCGAAGGCGTCGATCGGCTTTATGACGCAGCTCAGCAATTCGGCCGGCCCGTTGACGTCCTCATCGCCAACGCGGGCATTGGACTGGGCAACGCCTTCCTCGATCAGGACTTTCAAAAGGTTCGTGATGTCATCGACACCAACATCACCGGAACAGTCTATGCGATCCAGAAATTTGGCCGCGACATGCGAAACCGAAACTCTGGGCGCATTCTCATCGTTGGCTCGATCGCCGGCATGGTGCCGGGAACCTTCCAGGCCGTTTACAACGGCACCAAAGCGTTTCTCGAGAATTTCGCTTTCGCGCTGCGGAACGAACTGAAGGACACCACCGTTACGGTTTCCCTGCTTATGCCGGGCATGACCGAGACGGACTTTTTTCGCCGCGCCGACATGCTGGATACGCGCCTCGGGCAGGCCAGAAAGGCGAATGCGGCCAACGTCGCGCGCGACGGCTTCGACGCGATGATGCAGGGCCAGGCGCAAGTCGTCAGCGGATGGAGGAACAAGATTTCCGCGACCTTCATACACGCTATGCCCGCGACCTTCCTTGCCAAACAGCATCGCAGGATGGCCAAGCCGGATTCTACGCGGCGCTAGTGGCCTGCATCATCGATTTTCAGGGCAAGTTCGGCGTATCGGCCCGGCGCAATCTTGTGAGACGAACCTGGACCAGGCCGGAACCTATGGCGGCGCACACCCCTTCCGCCGCGCCCATCGCGCCGACGCTATTTCAACACGGCGCGGGCGACGCGCCCGCCGGCGCCGCCAATCGGCTGCGACATGTGGTCGTCAGGGCTCGCATGCACCACGACCGCCGATCCATCCGCATCAAGGAGATTGATCTTGCCGCCGCTCAAGGACACGCCATCGATGAACATTTCCGCCTGCGCGGAGCCGTCGGAATAGGCATAGACATTCGGCAGATCCGCCGGGTGCGGCCCCTTGGGATTGAGGAACCCATGTTCGGCATTTGACGGATTTATATGGCCCTTCGAATGCATGAATTTTTCAATGTCGGAGCAGTCGCCAACTTCGTGCAGATGGACGCCGTGCCAGCCCGGCGCGAGCGCGCCCGGCCGCAGCATGACGCGAAGAACGACTCCATGCGGCCCCTGTTTGACCTCGATGGAGCCTATCCCCTTCCCTTTGTTGTCGATGACGTCGGCGGTTCGCTCCTCCGCGCGTGCGAAGCCGGTGATGAGCGCGGACCCTTCCCCCGTATCAAACGTCTTCGACGCACTGCGCTTCTGACGCTTTGCGCTTCTCTTGGCTCCGAGAGAATTTTCCTGCCCGGGGAACAAGTCAGATCGCCCGAGGTTTCGCTCCCGTGCGCTCGCGTCTCATCGCCGCTTCTTCGGAGTTTTCCTATGGGGTCAAAACGCAAACCGTCGTCCTCGAGCGAATCCGCCATCGCTAACGCTGTAAAGAGCCAAACCGAGCAACCTGATCTTGTCGCGGCCGAGACTGAGATGTCTTACGCGCAGCCGCAAGGCGACGGCGGTGAAACGCACCAGACCGCCAACGACGCGGTTGAGACGCTCACCACGCAACAGGGCATCCCGGTTTCCGATGACCAAAACGCGCTACGCATAGGCGCGCGCGGTCCGAGCCTCATCGAAGACTTCCATTTCCGCGAAAAAATCTTCCACTTCGACCACGAGCGCATCCCGGAACGCGTGGTTCACGCAAGGGGATTCGGCGTTCACGGCTATTTCGAACTCACGAAATCTCTCGCAGACGTCACGCACGCGGATCTTTTCCAGCGGGTTGGCGAGCAGACGCCGGTCTTCGTGCGGTTCTCGACCGTCGCCGGCAGCCAAGGGTCCTTCGACCTTGCCCGTGACGTAAGAGGCTTCGCGGTGAAGTTCTACACTAAGGAAGGCAATTGGGATCTCGTCGGCAATAACATCCCGGTGTTCTTCATTCAGGATGCGATCAAGTTTCCGGATCTGATCCATGCCGCGAAGGCTGAGCCCGATCGCGGCTTCCCACAGGCGCAAACGGCGCACGACAATTTTTGGGATTTCGCTTCACTGTCGCCGGAAAGCTTTCACATGATCATGTGGATCATGTCGGATCGCGCCATTCCGCGTTCCTTCCGTTTCATGGAAGGCTTTGGGGTTCACTCTTTCCGTTTCGTCAACGCAGAAGGCAAGTCGACGTTCGTCAAGTTTCACTGGAAGCCGAAGCTCGGTCTGCAATCGGTGCTCTGGAACGAAGCGGTCAAGATCAATGGCGCCGATCCCGATTTCCATCGGCGGGATCTGTGGGACGCCATCAAGGGCGGACATTTCCCGGAATGGGAGCTCGGCCTTCAGCTCTTTGACGACGCGTTCGCCGATAGTTTCGAATTCGACATTCTCGACGCGACCAAGATTATTCCCGAAGAGCAGATTCCCGTGCAGGTCGTCGGGCGGCTCGTGCTCGACCGGACGGTGGACAATTTCTTCGCGGAAACCGAACAGGTCGCCTTCTGCACGCAGAACATCGTTCCTGGCATCGATTTCAGCGACGATCCGCTGCTGCAAGGCCGCAACTTCTCCTACCTCGACACACAGTTGAAGCGGCTCGGCAGCCCGAACTTCACCCACCTTCCCGTCAATGCGCCGCGCTGCCCGATGGCGCATTTCCAACAGGACGGGCATATGGCGATGAAGAATCCCAAGAGCCGAGCCAATTACGAGCCCAACAGCTGGGGCGCGCTCGGCGGACCGCGCGAGAATCCCGAGCGCGGCTTCACGTCGTTCCCGGAGGAAGTCGCCGGTCCGAAGACGAGAATTCGCGCCGAAAGTTTCGCCGATCACTACAGCCAGGCGCGGCAATTCTTCATCAGCCAGGCGCCGATCGAGCGAAAACATATCAGCGATGCGCTCGTCTTCGAACTGAGCAAATGCGAGCGCCCGGACATCCGCTCGCGCGTCGTGTCGCATCTCTTAAACATTGACGTTGCGCTCGCGACGCACGTCGCTGACGGCTTGCGGCTTGAAATGCCCGATCCGGCGAAGGCCGCGCGCCCGACTCGGCAAGAGCTTCCCCCGTCCACGCCGTTGAGCATCTTGGCGCGTCCAAAATCCTTCACAGGGCGCAAGCTCGGGATTCTCGCGACGGACGGCGCTGACGCGAAGCTGTTGAAGGCGCTGATCGAGGCCGTCGAAAAGATCGGAGCGGTTTACGAGATTGTCGCGCCCCACATCGGCGGCGTGGTGCTTGACGACGGCGCCATGCAGCCGGCCGCGCAAAAGATCGACGGAGGACCGTCGGTGCTCTATGACGCCGTCGCCATTGTCGCGTCCGACACCGGCGCCGCCGATCTCGTCTCCGATGCCGCCGCGCGCGATTTTGCAAGCGACGCCTTTGCGCATTGCAAGTTCATCGGCTTCACCAAGAGCGCGTTGCCGCTGCTGGAGAAAGCCGGCGTCGCCGACGCGCTGGATGAAGCGTGCATTCAGCTTGCGACCGTCAAGGACGCGGCCGCGTTCGTCGCGGCCTGCGCCGAACTTCGCTACTGGCCCAGGGAACTGACGGTCGATCTCGACGCATGACGCGTCACGCATAGCAGAACAGTCAAGTTAACAAACGCGCGACAGGAGAACCAAAATGCCAACGGCGAGCACGGGCGGCAGCACGAAAAGGTCGAAGTCCCAAACGGGCCCGAAGACGTCGGCCAACGCCTCCAAAAAGGCGGACGCCATCAAGCTGCTGAAAGAGGACCACCGGGAGGTGAAAACCTGGTTCAAGCAGTATGAAAAGCTCGAAAAGGAAGCGGAGAAGGAAGAGCTCGCCCGAAAAATTTGCGCCGCGCTGACCGTTCACGCCAAGATCGAGGAGGAGATCTTCTATCCGGCGCTGCGCAGGAACATCGACGACGAAGAGCTTCTCGACGAAGCCGAAGTTGAGCACGCGAGCGCCAAACAGCTGATCGCCGAGATCCGATCGATGTCGCCGCAAGACCATCTCTTCGACGCAAAGGTTAAGGTGCTTGGCGAATACGTCATGCACCATGTCCAGGAAGAAGAGCAGGAAATATTTCCCGAGGCGCGCAAGAGCGAGGTCGACCTCGACGCCTTGGGCGTCAAGCTCTCGAAGCGTAAAGCCGAACTGATGAAAAAAGCGGCCTGATCGCGGCCGCCTCGATGCTCATTACGCCGCCGCGGCAGGCACGTCATGCGCATGCACATCGCGGCCGGAATGTTTGGCGATAATACGCTTGGCGGTCTCCTCGAGCGCGGCGTTTCGCGTTCGTACCCAGAGCAACAAGCCGCCATGGTCAAGTTGCTCCTGGAGATATTTCGCGTGACGCTCCTCCATGAACTCGCCAAGTGCGACGCCGACGAGGCCGCCAAATTCCGCGCCGATCAGGCCGCTCACGAGAAGCATCGCGAGGGCTCCGCCGGACGCGAGCGCCGCGCCGGCCGCCACAGTGGCGCCGACATAGACAAGACCGCCAATGATCGCGCCCTCTTTCTTGCTCAAAGACTCCCTCGGCGCATAGGCCACGCGCGGGGCGCCGCCGTCGTCTTCGGCGGCCTCGACCTTTTCATATATATGGCCGAGCTTGCCGACGATCGCCTTTTCGCCCGCAAGCAGGCTGATGTCGCCGAGATCGAACCCCGAATTCAACAATTCCTCGACGGCGCTCTCGAGCACATAGCCGTCCGAGAAAACGCCGACCACCTCTCGCGCCCGCCGCTCCGCACTGGACATGCCGCCCTCCCCTAGCCTTGCACGCCTCGATCCGCTTCGAAGCGGCCCGCCGCATCGCGGCTGTTCGGGGCAGAGTGCTGCCGAAGGCCGGCCTTTGGCAAGAGCCGCATTGACGCTGGCGAGGGAGCTAAGGAGATCCCGAGGCGGATCGGGACGAACCGGCTGACGCCGCCAGCAGGCAGAGGTATTCCCAGGCCATCGTCGCGCCGGCGAGCGCGGTGATTTCGGAAACGTCATAGGCCGGCGCCACCTCGACGACGTCCATCCCGACAAAGTTCAGACCGACGAGCTTGCGGATGATCGACTGCGCCTGCCAAGTGGCCAGGCCGCCGATTTCCGGCGTGCCGGTCCCGGGGGCAAAGGCCGGATCAAGCGCGTCGACGTCGAACGTCAAATAGACTGGGGCGTCGCCGACGACTTCGACGATCCGCGAGACGATCGCCGCTGGCCCAATCTCATGCGCCTCCTGCGCGGCGACGATCGTGACGCCTTGTCCAAGCGTCCAGTCGTAGACTTCGCGTTGCACCGGCGAGCGAATGCCGATCTGAATCATGCGGCGCGCATCGACAACGCCTTCGTTGATCGCATGATAGAACATCGAGCCATGCGCATAAGGCTGGCCGAAATTATCGGGCCATGTATCGACGTGGGCGTCGAAATGAATCAAACCCAGCGGGCCGCGTCTTCTCGCGCAGGCGCGCAAAAGAGGCAACGTGATTCCATGATCGCCGCCAAGCGTCACGAGATGTGCGTAGGCCGACGCCTGCTCTTCGATGAGCTCGAGACTTGCGGCGATGTCGCCCAGTGCGATGGCGAAATCCCCCACGTCGGCGAGCCGCAGATCGACGGGGGACGTCCAGTGCGCGGGGTGCTCGCCGTCGATCAACATACGACTCGCGTGACGAATCGCCGACGGCCCGAAGCGCGCGCCGCTGCGGTTGGTCGTGCCGATGTCGAAAGGGACGCCGGCGACGACAACCGCCGCGTCAGCATGCGGGGCGACGCCGAGAAAGGTCGACGAAGCGGCGAATGTCGGCGTCGCGCTCATGGTAAATTGTCGAGTTTGACGAAACGGAACACCGCCGCGGCGACCGCGCAGGTCCAGTCGCCGTTTGGAGCGCCTTCGGCCGCCGCGGTCAAAGACAGGCTCTCGACGATCAGCTCGCTTGTTTCATAAACCTTCTTGCGCTCGTTCCAGGCGGCGTCAGGATCGAATTCGATCCCGAGCGTCGAAGCGAGCATCGTCGCCGCGAGATCTTCCGCATGATCGCCGCTCTCGCGCGCCGTCATGCCATAGCCGTGATGTTCCGAAATATAGCCGTAGAGCGTCGGCTGCTTTGGCCGCGCCAAGCCGATGCTGGCAGTGACGCGCCGTCCGGGCTCGTCGGTCTCGGAACGCGCAAGCACCGTAAAAGTGATTTCACCAGGCTGAAGCGTCGCGACGCCCCGCTCCACCGGAACGACTTCGCATCCAGCTGGCAGAATCGACGACACCGCCACGAGATTCTGCTGTTCGATGTCGGCGTCGCGCAGCGCATATTCGAACGCCGTCAGACGATGGCGGTGAACGCCGACGCCGCGCGTGAGAAAGACGCATTGCGGAATGGGAAACATCGAACGCGCTCCCTCGCGCAAAGACCACCGCCTCAATTAGGACAAGCGGGCTAGACCGCCACGCCGATTGGCGGCGTTCCTTAAAACCAACAGCAGACCGCGCTATTTTTTGCAGGCCGGCGTCGGCTGCAAAATGAGATCCGTCATGTCGCCGCGCAAGACGAAGTCGCCATAGTCGAGCTTCAGCGCCCGCGAGACGCCGTTTTCATAAAGGTCGAAGGACAGCACATAAATCGGCTGCCCGTCCTTCTTGCCCAGGTCGAAATAGGAAATCGCAACCGGCCAGCGACGGATGTTGTTGAGCGCACTCGCGCGCGCGACCTTTTCCTGGGGCGGCTCGGTCGTCGGCTTGCCAATGACCGTTAAGGTATCGAACGCCTTCTCGCCGTCGCCCGTGCCGTCGAAGACCCGCGCTTCAAGCAGCTGTTCGCCGGCCGCGGCCGTTTCCACGATCTTGCGCAAATGTTCCGTCGGAAAGAGCATCGGACCGGCCAGCTCCAGTCGCGTGCGCTTTGGCTTTGCGAGATCGATGGCAAGCCGCGCGTCGGCGGATTTCTTGGCCTTCCCATCGACCTCATCGGTCCGCGAATTGTCGACTTTGGTCTCCACCTTGAAGCGAAAGTCCGCGCCGTCGCCGCCCTCGAATGTCGCCGAGCGCATGTCGGAGAGCTTGGCCGCCCCTTCCGAGGGCTGCAATTCGGTGATCTGGCGAAAATTCTGCACATAGCCCTCGCAGGCCGAACCGGAAAAATCGAAGGCGATCCGGCCGCGCGCCTGCGCCGGCGCCTTCGCGCCGCTCGATTTCAACAGGCTCAGATCATAAACAGCGCGATGATTGGCGAGCGGCAATGCGCGCTCGGCGAACGCCTGGCCGGCGGGCGTCGCCGCGCAGATCGCGGCGGCCAGCACGCGTAACGAATTCATTGGTCCTCTTTCTGTGTGGCGGCGCCTGGACGCCATTGCGTCGCGTGGAGTAGGAAACTAGGGTCGCGCGTCATTGGGAGCAACGACTTTCTCTTTGAAGAGGCGCCATGACCGCATCGTCCGACACCCCGCTCGCGCGGCTGAAAGAGCTGGGACTGACGCTGCCCGCCGCGGCCGCGCCGGTCGCCAACTATGTTCCTTTTGTGCGCACGGGCGCCTTGCTGTTCATATCGGGACAGCTGCCGCTCGGCGCCAATGGCGTCGATCCGGCGCATCAAGGCAAGCTCGGCGCCGGCGTTTCGCTTGAGGCCGGGCAATCCGCCGCGCGTCAGGCGGCGCTCAACGTCCTCGCCCAAGCCAACGCCGCCGTCGGCGATCTTGCGAAACTGCGCGCCGTGCGGCTCGGCGGCTATGTCAATAGCGCGCCCGACTTCGCTTCGCTGCCGCAAGTCGTCAACGGCGCTTCCGATCTCGTCGCCGCCGTGCTGGGCGAGAATGGCAAACATGCGCGCTTCGCCGTTGGCGTCGCGCAATTGCCGCTCGACGCCGCGGTCGAAGTGGAAGGAATCTTCGAGATTCTTCCGTGAACTCCCGTGATTTTTCATGGCTGACGGCGCGGCCGATCGCGCATCGCGGACTGCATGACGCCCGCAAGGGCGTGATCGAAAATTCGATTTCGGCCGCCCGCGCGGCGATCGCCGCGGGCTTTGGCGTCGAATGCGACGTGCAGCTCAGCGCCGACGGCGAACTCGTCGTCTTTCACGACGAGACGCTGGAGCGCCTGACCGAAAGCGCCGGCGCTGTCGCGAAGCACAGCGCGGATGAGCTCAGTCGTCTGAAGCTGCGCGGCGCCAGTGACGCCATTCCGAGGTTTTCCGAGTTTCTCGCCGCGATCGGCGGACGAACGCCCATCATTGTGGAGATCAAGAGCGCCTTCGATGGCGACACCACCATCGCGCAGCGCTTGGCGCAGTCGTTGGCGCGTTACGAGGGGCCAGTCGCCGTCGAAAGTTTCGATCCCGATCAGATCGCCTTTCTTCGCGCGCGCGCTGCTGCGCTCGGGATCGCGCATCGGCCGCTCGGCATCGTCGGCGAGGCGCATTACGACGCGGATGATTGGCCGCAGCTATCGAGCGCCCAGTGCGCGGAGCTCACGCACTTTCTGCACTACCGGCGCACGCTGCCGGATTTCCTGTCTTGGCGCGTGCGCGATCTTCCGCACGCGATTCCGCTGCTGCTGCGCGACGCGCTCAAAATTCCCATAACGACCTGGACGGTGCGCTCGCCGGAAATGGCGGCGCGGGCGCGGGAATGGACGGATCAGATCGTCTTTGAAGGTTTCGCGCCGTAAAAGTCAGCCGAGCGCAGTTATCTGACCTTCTCCGCCGCCGAGCGCTGACGTCAATGTGACTCGCCGCGGCGCTATTCTGCGGGAACCAATCCATTGACCGGCTCCAGGCCCCGCATTTCCTTGAGCTCCACGCGGATATTGTAATCGCTCGCAGCTTTGATGAAATCCTGAATCGTCTCCATGATGTCCTGATCGATAAAGCCGGCGCGCGTGCCATCGATCACGAGATAACTGTTCCCCTCGACATTCTCAAGGAAGTTGCGCAGCTGCGCCTTATTGAGGAAGGACACATCCTTTTGCAGGCGCAGCAGGTAGTTCCGGCCGTCGCGCGTGAGCGTGAACGCAGAGCGGTAATTCGCGCGCAACACGAAGAAGAGGCCCACGGCCATGCCGATCGCCATTCCCTTGAGAAGATCCGTCAAAAGAATGGCGCCGACCGTCACGGCGAAGGGCGCGAACTGGTTGAAGCCCTTCTCATATTGCTGAACGAAGAGCTTCGGCCTCGCGAGCTTGTAACCCGTCAGCAGCAGCACCGCAGCAAGGCATGCGAGCGGAATCATGTTGAGCAGGCTCGCCAGGAACATCGCGCTGAGCAACAGCAGCACGCCGTGGACAAAGGACGCCACCTTGGTGTGCGCGCCAGCGTCGATGCTGGCGGAGCTGCGCACGATCACTGCAGTGATTGGCAATCCGCCCAACATGCCGCTCAGGAAATTGCCCATGCCCTGGGCTTTGAGCTCCTGATTGGTCGGCGCGATGCGCTTGAGCGGGTCGAGCTTATCGACCGCTTCGAGACTCAGCAGAGTTTCAAGGCTGCCGACCAGCGCCAAAGTGGCGGCCGTCACATAGATCTGGACGTCGATCAGCCGCGTAAAGTCCGGAAAGCTGAACTCCCGCGCGAAATCTATCGGACCAAAAATGGCCGGAAGATTGACGAGATGCTGCGGCGCGATCGCCAAAGCGGGAAACAGCGTCTGAGCCGCGATGTTATAGGCGGCGCCAAACAACACCGCGACCAGCGCGCCTGGCGCGAGCGAAAGGTAGCGATGCTTCTTGATGTAGGGCGTTTCCCAAAGGAGCATGATCGCGAGGGAGGCGACGCTGACGATCACCGCTCCTGTCGAAAAGGAGCGAAAGGCGTCAAAGATAAAGGAGAGATGCGTGTGGCTATCGTCCTCGAGGAACGACAAGTCAGCTTCCGCGTCGGCGTCGTAGCCAACCGCGTGCGGCAACTGTTTCATGATCAGGATCAACCCGATCGCCGCGAGCATGCCCTTGATGACGGCCGACGGAAAAAACGCGCCGATGACGCCCGCCCGCAGAAAACCCATCCCCAATTGCAGGAGGCCCGACAACGCCACCGCAAGCAGCATGGCGTCGAAGCCGAGTTTTTCGACCGCGGTCGCGACAATGACGGTCAGGCCCGCGGCAGGACCCGCAACGCTCAACTGCGAACCGCTAAGAACAGAGACGACGAGCCCGCCGATAATCCCCGAGATAACTCCCGAAAAGGGCGGCGCGCCGGAAGCCACCGCGATGCCAAGGCACAGCGGCACTGCGACGAGAAACACCACGACGCCCGCCGGAATGTCGTGATCGAGGTAGCGGGAATAGTAGTCGAGATGCCGCCTAAACACGCCTAATTCTCCTCGTTAGCGGCTTTACGCCCCATGCAGCCGGTTAGAAATCCTCGCCGCCGTGTTGCTGATAGATGACGTCGACGTCGCTGCCCGGCGGCAATGTAATGAGCTGATGCAGTATTCCGTCATCGAGCCCGAACACCCAGCCGTGCAGCATCGGCCGCTGGTCTTCTCTCCAGGCGGTCTGCACAATCGAAAATTGCGACAGACGCATCACCTGCTCGATGACGTTGATTTCGACGAGTCGATTGGCGCGTTCCGTCTGAGAGTTGAGCGCGTCGATCTCATCTCTATGCATCCGATAGGTGTCTTTAATGTGCATCAGCCATTTATTGAGCAGCTCCAGATCGGGGCGCTGTCGGTCAAGGGCGGCGCGAACGCCGCCGCAATTATAGTGACCGCAGACGATGACGTGCGGAACTTTGAGCACCTGCACAGCGTATTGGATGACGCTGAGACAGTTGAAGTCCGTGCAGATCACCTGATTGGCGATATTGCGATGCGCGAAAATCGCGCCCGGCAGCGCGTTGACGATGATGTCGGCCGGCACGCGGCTGTCGGAGCAGCCAATCCACAAGAATTCGGGCTTCTGATCGGCCGCGAGACGCTCGAAATAGCCGGGATCGCGCTCACAGACTTCCTCGGCCCAGGCTTTGTTCTCAAGCAACAGTTTTTCGAAGGATTTCATAAGGCCCGTTTTTCTTTCAGCCGTCGCCTCAAGAGCGGTCTGTTGCGACAGCGATGCGATAGCAACGAAGCCGCTTGGAACAGGAGCGCGAACCAAGGCGATCATCGTCGGCGGCGCGCGCCCTCGCTCAAGCAGGGACGAGTCTACGAAGCTCTCGAGGTCGCGACAAGTCCGCGGGCTCGTCCTCGCATAGGGCCACGCTCGCGAAACGGCCAAGAGGCAACCGCTCGCTTCGGCTGCCTATTTTTGTTGAGCCGCGCAGAGCTCCCGCCACACCTGCGGCAGGGCGGCGATAATGTCGTCGGCGATCAGCCCCGGACCAAAAATCTCGGCGGCGCGCGCATGCATCCAGGCGGCGCAGGACGCCGCGAGGAAGCCGTCCATGCGCTGCGCCAGCAAGCCGGCGATGACGCCGGTCAAAACGTCGCCCGAGCCCGCGGTGGCAAGCCAGGGCGTCGCATAAGGAAGGATTGAGGCGCGTCCATCGGGCGCGGCGACGACCGTGTCCGCCCCCTTGAAGAGCACAACCGCGCCGCTGGCGCGCGCCGCCTCGCGCGCCTTGTCGAGTTTCGAGCGGCAGCCGCAGTCGTTCTCGCAAGCGGCGAAGAGCCGCGCGAACTCGCCGGCGTGCGGCGTCATCACCACCGGACCGGGCGCAGCGCGCGTCGCGCGCCACAGCCGCTCTGGATCGCCGGCGAAGCTCGAGAGCGCGTCCGCGTCGAGGACCGCGGCGCGGCGATAGGCCTGCGGCGCAAGCGCCGTTTCGACCTGTGCGCAGCTTTCTTCGCTGACGCCTAGCCCCGGACCGATGGCGACGGCATTTTTGCGCTCGTCGGAGAGAACCTTGGCGAGGCCCTTCGCGCCATTGGCCGGCCGAACCATGACCGACGTGAGCGCGCTGGCGTTGACCGCAAGCGCTTCAGTTGGGCTGGCGAGCGTCACGAGACCCGCGCCGGCGCGCAAGGCCGCCGCCGCCGAAAGCCGTGCGGCGCCTGTAAAGGAGGCGCCGCCCGAAACGACCAGCGCATGGCCGCGCGAATATTTGTGGCCCTCGACTTTCGGCAGGGGCAGCGCGGCGCGCCAGAGCTGCGGGGTGTTGACGAAAGTCTCGACGGCGAGCGAATCGAGCGCGGAGGGTCGAATCCCGATATGCGTGCAGGTGAGCGCGCCGCAATGCAGACGGCCGGGCAACAGCAGATGGCCGGTCTTCACGCGAAAGAAGGTGACGGTCGCGTCGGCTTCCACCGCCGCGCCGCGCACCGCGCCGGTCGTCCCGTCGACGCCGCTGGGAATATCGACGGCGACGACGTTCTGGCCGCTTTCGCGCCGCCAGCGGTTCAGGCGGCGGACAAGCGCGCTGGCGTTCGAATCGAGATCGCGGGCGAGGCCCGTTCCGAACAGAGCGTCGATAACGAGATCGATGCCGTCGAAGCTGCACTCGAGCGCGGACGAGACTGGACAGGGCCAGGCGGCCGCCGCTTGCGCCGCGTCGCCGCGCAATTGGTCGAGCGGGGTCAGGGAAGCAACGCGGACTTTATAGCGCTGCGCGCGCAGCAACCGCGCCGCGACAAAGCCGTCGCCGCCATTGTTGCCCGGACCGCAGAGCACCAAGACCCGCCGCCCGCTGGTGCGTTGAAGAATTTGGCTGGTCGCCCGCGCGATCGCCACGGCGGCGCTCTCCATCAGCGACATCGCCGGCACGCCGCTCTCGATCGTCAGGCGATCGGCGCGAGCCATTTGATCCGTCGTGAGGATTTCGAGCGGGAGAGCGGAGGGCATGGCGCGATGGTGACCGAAGGCCGCCGCCCGCGCAATGGGCGCCGCTCACAAGATGGACGCCGCGCCCGTTAATGAGGCGCCGCATTCCGCCGCGCCTCGGTTTCCGGTATGTCAGCGACATGCTGACCGCCGCGCTGATCGCCTTCGACTCTCCCGGCGCGCCGTTGCGCCCGGAGGCCGTGGCGCGCAGCCTCGGTTCGCTCGTCGAATCATGCGTCCTGGGACTGATCGCCGACGCTCTGATCCTCGCCGCGCCGGGACGAGGCCTGGACGGGATCGCCGACGAAGCCGGCTGCGCGCTGATCGAAGCGCCGCACGCCGCCGACGGCATGGCGCAGGCGCTGAAAGCGGCGCGGCGCGACCATCTTCTCCTTCTGCTGGCCGGTTTCGCCGTGGAGCGCGGCTTTGCCGAGGAAGCGCAGGATTTTTTCGCCTATGGCGACGCCAGCCGCGCCCGAACGCTTCGGCTGGCTCCCGATTCGCTGATCACCCGTCTTGCGCCGGGTCTGGCGCGTCCGGTCGGGCTCATTGCGCCAAAGAGCGCGCTCGCGGCGGCGGCCGAGGGCGCGGATCTGGCGCGACTTGTGCGAAAGATGCGAGGCGCCGATCTGACGACCCGCGCGCGCCGCGTCCTGTAGCCGCAGCGTCCGGCCGATTAGCGCGCAAATGTATTGCAGGCGTCAATGCTGCCCGTGCGCAAGCCTTTCAGCAGCCACTGCGTGCGCTGCGCCGCCGAGCCATGCGTAAAGCTATCCGGCACCACATAGCCGCGCGTGGCCCTTTGCTGCCGGTCGTCGCCGATCGCCTGCGCCGAAGCGACGGCCTGCTCAATGTCGCCTTCCTCGAGAATGGGCTTTTGCTTGTTGGCGTTGTTGGCCCAGACGCCGGCGAGGCAATCCGCCATCAGCTCCGCGCGCACCGAAAGCGCGTTGGCTTCCGAACGGCTGCCCGCCATTTGCTGCGCCCGCTGGATCTTCGGCAGAATGCCCATGAGGTTCTGGATGTGATGGCCCATCTCGTGCGAGATCACATAGGCATAGGCGAAATCGCCGCCGCCGCCGAAGCGCCGCTGCATGTCGCGAAAGAAGGACGTGTCGAGATAGATGCGCTGGTCGAGCGGACAATAGAACGGCCCCATCGCCGACTGCGCCGCGCCGCAGCGCGACTGGGTGTAGCCGCTAAAGAGAACGAGCCGCGGCGGCTGGAAGCGCACGCCCTTTTGTTCGGGAAGCACTTGCGACCAGACCTGTTCGTTGGAGCCCACCACCTTTGCGACGAAACGCCCCATTTGATCCGTAGGCGCGCTTTGCCGCGGCGCCTCCTGGCGGGGCAAAGCCGTCTCGCGCTCCTGGCGCATATTGTTGATCATCTGCGCGCCGCCGATGAGAATCGCAGGATTGACGCCGAGCGCCCAGCCGATCAGTCCGAGGATCACCATCGTGCCAAGGCCGATGCCGCCTGCGCCCATGCGGGGCCCGCCCCCCGTCATCGGTCCGGAGCCGCGACGATCCTCGATATTATCCGACGACTGGAGATCTTCCCATTTCATATTCGCGCGCTCCGGGGCTCGCGCCCCGGGGGCGCTGCTCGATGGCTATTTAAGCGAGCTTATAGGTTCTTGGTAGAGTTTATGCAGGCGACGGCGGCGCGCAGACGCCGACCGCAACGTTCGGTGCGCAAAACACATGCAAAGATCTCAATATCAGCTCGTTCAGCTAGCGGCAGCCTCACGATGAAGCCTCTTGAAAATAAAAGTAACGCTCTAACAATAGCGGGCTTTATTCATCACTATTTTATTTACATTGTAGGAGCTTCCTACTTTGCAGCCGCGCTTTGGCCAACGGCCGGCCTGAAGATTCGCAGCGTAGAATTCACTCCGCTCGATCTCTTCGCGGTGAAGCTGCATGTTTCGCCGCCAACGATCATGTTGGCGCTCCTGCTTTTCAACGCAGGGCTCTCCGCCAGGACCGCCGACATCAAAAACCTGCTGGGCCGGCCGACCCTCTTGGCGTCCGGGTTGGCGGCCAATATTCTCGTGCCGCTCGCATTTATCGCCGCGATAAGCGGCACGCTCTTGTTTTGGCACAATCCCCAAGAGGTTCAACAGATCCTGGTTGGGCTCGCGCTTATCGCATCCATGCCAATTGCGGGCGCTTCGACGGCTTGGTCGCAAAATGCGAATGGCAATCTCGCGCTCAGCCTCTCACTCGTGCTGCTCACGACGCTGCTCAGTCCGATACTGACGCCGCTTGTTCTGCATGGAGTCGGCTATGTGACGATCGGGGACTATTCCGAAGACCTCCACGAACTCGCCTCCGGCGGCGCATTCGCTTTTCTCGGCGCATGGGTAATCCTGCCGACGGTTTTAGGACTCGCGATCAATAGGGTCATGGGGCAAGAGGGCGTCGGCGCGGCAAGTCCTTACCTGAAGATCATCAATATGATCGTCCTGGCGCTGCTCAATTATTCGAACGCCGCGTTGTCCTTGCCGAACGTCGTCGCCCACCCGGACTTGGATTTTTTGGCGGCGATTCTGGCGATCGTCGGCGGCTTATGCCTCGTTATGTTCGCGGCTGGCTACGGTCTCGCCCGGGCCTTGGACGCCACTCGGGCGGACACAGCTTCGATGATGTTCGGTCTCGGCATGAATAACAACGGCACGGCGCTGGTGCTTGCCTCCACGGCCCTTGCCGAGCATCCGCAAGTGATGCTGCCGGTCATCCTCTATAACCTTGTCCAGCATTTTGCTGCGTCTCTCGTCGATCGCGCGGTGTCGCGATAGCGCTGAGCGAAACCCGCGCGCATGCTCATGACGCGTCCCATTGCTTGGGCCACTCTTCCCGCAGCCGGCCGCCGAGCCGCACCGGCGAGATCATGGTCGCCAGCCCGTCAGCGCCGATTTCGGCCGCCACGCCGCAGAAGGTCGCCTCGCCATTCGCCGGCTCATAGCGCGCGCCGGGCGTCTTGCGCAGGAAGCGGCGAAGCGGCTCCTCCTTGTCCATGCCGACGACGGAGTCGTAATCGCCGGTCATGCCCGCGTCGGTCTGATAGCCGGTGCCTCCCGGCAGAATCTGCGCGTCGGCGGTCGGCGTATGCGTATGCGAGCCGACCACCACGGACGCGCGGCCGTCGACGAAATGCGCCATCGCCATTTTCTCGCTCGACGCCTCGGCGTGCATGTCGATAAAAATGGCGTCGCATCCGACGCCAAGCGGGCAGGCGCCCAGCTCGCGCTCAATGGCGGCGAAAGGATCGTCGAGCGCGTCCATGAACACCCGGCCGATCGGATTGACGACGAGCACCTGCTGCCCGCGCGCCGCCGTATAGAGGCCGGCGCCGCGTCCCGGCGTCCCCGGCGGATAATTGACCGGGCGCAGCAGCCGCGGCTGGCGCTCGATGAAAACCAGCGCCTCGCGCTGATCGAAGGCGTGATTGCCGAGCGTGACGCAATCGACGCCAAGGCCGAGCATTTCCTCACAAATGGCTTCGGTGATGCCAAAGCCTCCGGCGGCGTTCTCGCCATTGGCGACGACGAAGTCGAGCGCCCATTTTTCGCGCAGCCGGGGGACGAAGCGCGATACGGCCGCGCGGCCCGAACGGCCCAGAACGTCGCCGATGAAGAGAAAGCGGAGCGGCGCGGATGTCGACATAGGGCCTCATAGCCCGCGCGCGCCGCGAGAGCAAAGCGGATCTAAGCTTGCGCGACGATGCGGCGTTTCATAACTGGAGCCGGCTGATGTAACATCAGATTCCATTGCGAGCCCCGCCAAAAATGCAAGACGCCGCCGAACGCCCCGCCGTCCTGACGCAAAAAGACGCGCCGGCGCGGCCTTACGTCGTTTTCGAAGACGGCCGCAGCGACGGACAGGCGCTGCTGTTCGAGGAGCCGGAGGAGATCATCGTCGCGCGCGCGGCGAAAGACGTCGCGGCGGCGTTCGAACGCATGGAGGCGGCGACAAGGCGCGGCCTCTATCTCGCCGGCTACGCCGGCTACGAGCTCGGCTATGCGCTGGAGCCCAAATTCGCCGCGCAAGCGACGCCCGACGCGCTTACGCCGCTGCTCCTCTTCGGCGCGTTTCGGGCGCCGCGGCCCTGGTCGCTGCCGCCGGCCGAGAGCGCGGCGCCGAACATTGCGCTTTCCCCTGCCTGGACTCAGGAGGAGTACACGCAGCGATTCAACACATGCCGAGACTATATTTTCGCCGGCGACGTTTATCAGATCAATCTCACCTTCCCGCTGTACGGACGCTATGACGGCGATGCGCTTGCGCTGTATCGCGGTCTGCGCAAGCGCCAGCCGGTCGCTTATGGCGGCGTCGTCGCGCTGGAAGCCGAAACCGTCGTGTCGCTCTCGCCGGAAGTCTTCTTCGAGGCGCAGGACCGCGACATTCGCGCCCGCCCGATGAAAGGCACCGCGCAGCGCGGCGTGATGCCGACCGAAGACATGGCGCGCGCCCAATATCTCGTCGAAGACGAAAAATCGCGCGCCGAAAATCTGATGATCGTCGATCTTCTTCGAAACGATCTGTCGCGCCTCGCCGTCGTCGGCACGGTGAAAGTGACGGATCTTTTCACCATCCAAACCTATCCGACGCTGCATCAGATGACGTCGGGCATCGAGGCGCGGCTGCGCGACGACGTGACGCTGAAGGATCTGTTCACCGGGCTCTTCCCTTGCGGCTCGGTGACCGGCGCGCCCAAGATCCGCGCGATGGAGATCATCCGCGACCTCGAATGCGCGGCGCGCGGCGTCTATTGCGGGGCGCTCGGCGTCATCGCGCCAGACGGCGACATTCGCTTTAATGTCGCGATCCGCACGCTGACGATCTTTCCGGGCGGCGACCTCGTCTGCAATGTGGGCTCCGCCATCGTCGCCGATTCCCGCGCGCGCGAAGAGTATGAGGAATGTCTGATCAAGGCGCGCTTCCTGACCGGCGCGAGAACGACTTCGGCCTGATCGAAACGCTGCGGTGGACGCGCGGCGAAGGCTTTCATCTGCTCCCTGAACATCTCGCGCGGCTCGCCGCTTCGAGCGCCGCGCTCGGCTTCGCCCATGACGAGGCGCGTATCCGCGACGCGCTGAACGCCGCTGTCGCGGGGGCGTCGAGCGGGCGTCTTCGCGTGCGGCTGGTCCTTGCGCGCGACGGAACGATCGAAACCAGCGTCACGCCGATCGAGCCGATTCCGAGCGATACCGTCTGGCGCGTCGCCGTCACGAAACGGCGCTTTGCCTCCGCCGATCCGCTGTTGCGGCACAAGACGACGCGCCGCGCGCTTTACGAGGACCCGCTCGCTGAAGCGGCCGAGCGCTACGGGGCCGACGAAGTTCTCTTTCAAAACGAGCGTGACGAGCTGTGCGAAGCGGCGCGCTGCAACCTCTTTGTCCCCCGGGACGAGATTTTGCTGACTCCGCCGCTCTCCTGCGGACTGCTGCCGGGAACGCTGCGCGCCGCGCTCATCGCGCAAGGACGCGCCCGCGAGTCGATCCAGCGCCTTGAAGATATTTCAGGGTCCGAGTTTTTTCTCGGCAACTCGGTGCGCGGCCTCGTTCGCGCGCGGCTCGTCGAGTGAGGTTCCGCCGACAACTCGTCATTGCGAGGAGCGAAGCGACGAAGCAATCCAGGGGCCGCTTCACGGCTCTGGATTGCTTCGCTTCGCTCGCAATGACGACTGACTACGTCGTCTACGTCTGTCCCGGCTTCAGCCGATAGAAAATATGCCTGCCGATGACATCCATCTTTCTGAGCGCGCGGGCCCAGCGCGGATGGGCGTAATTGGCGTGATAATGCGTCGAACGGCCGACGTCGGAGATGTAGGTTCGACCAACCATGACCTCCTTGGCGACGCGCACCGCCTGCTCCCAGGCGTCGCCTTCGGTGATGCGGAGCGATTTGCCCTCGCAGGCGAAGGAGAACTGGCAGCCACGATAGTGGCGCCGGTTCTGATAGACGACGCCGCAAACGCTCGACGGATAGAGGCCGCTCTGGACACGGTTGAGCACGACCTGCGCGACGGCGGCCTGCCCCGCCTCGGGCTCGCTGCGGGCCTCGAAATAAACCGCTTCCGCCAGGCAGCGGGCCTCGCGGCCAAGCTTTTCCGGATCGATCGAGGCGGCATAATCCGGACGTGACGCGCTCAACGCCTTGTCTGGCGTCGACAGCGCCAGCGTCGCGCCGGGGAAGGACGACACTTCGATGGGCACGGCGTCCGGCTGCGCCGGCGTCGACGACCCCAGCGCGACGGCGCGCGGCGTCTGCGGGGATGCGCCATGTAGGGCGCGTTCGGTCTGCGCCTCCCGCGCAACGTCGCGGGGCGCGTCGGCCCCGGTCGGCGTCGAGATCGACGAACTCTGCGCCGGCGAGGCTGCCGCCATCGACTTTTGCGTCGTCGCCGGCTCTGGCGCGGCGCCCGAATCCGCCTCTTCGAGCGCTTCGTCGCCTGGGGTTTTGCCGCGCGGCGCAAGCGGCGTCGCCGTCGGCCGCGTCGACTTGCCCTCAAGGCCGAAGGACAGCGGCGGCGACTCGCTCAGCCCTAAATTCGCCGGCTGCGGCCGGCGGGTCTCGAAACCGGGCCGCATGGCGACCACCGGATCGCCCTTATGCCGCCGATCGACCTGGGGAAAATGCTTCACATCGGGCTTGAGATCGACATGCGGCTCGCGCTCGTCGGGAGCTGCGCCCTCCTCCGGGCCGCCGACGATGAGACGCGCCTGCTGGATTTGGGCGCGCGTTTGGCCATAGAACCCGTAATCGCCGCTCGCCGCCTCGCTGAAGCCGAGCGTCAGCGCCCCCGGCGCGCGCGCCGCGAGCGGAGAAACGCGCCAATCGGCGACGGGGTCCTGCCCGGCGACCGCGGTGAAGGAGACCAGCACGCCGACGCCGAGCGCCCAGGGCGCCGTTACGCTAAAGACCCAGGGCGCAACCCCTCTGCGCACGATACGCGTTCTCGACTGACGACGCATAGACTGATCCATGTGCGACGGCGCGTCTGGCAAGGCGCCGCGATTTGCGCCGCGCCGCCCCGGATGCGATCCTTCGTAAAATCTTATCGTTCATTAGCCTTGCGGAACCGTTGCCGCCGCGGCGCCGCCATCGTGCCAGAATGACGCAACGGCGATCATTCGCCGATCAGATGCAGCGCGACTTCGCGCCTGTGCGGCCGCCGGCGGTGCTCGAAAAGAAAGACGCCCTGCCAAGTTCCCAGCGCCAGCGCGCCGCCAATGAGGGGGATCGAGAGCTGCGTCTGGGTGAGCGCGGCGCGGATATGCGCCGGCATGTCGTCGGCGCCTTCCGTATCATGGGCGTAATCCACGCCTTCGGGGGCGAGCCTTGCGAAGACGGCTTCGAGATCGCGCAGCACGGTGGGATCGGCGTTTTCCTGAATGAGCAGCGACGCGGAGGTGTGGCGACAGAACGCCGTCGCCAGCCCCTGCGTCATCCGCGCGCCGCGGGCAAAGTCGCGGACGGCCTCGGTAAATTCGTAAAATCCGCGCCCGGATGTGTCGATCCGCAGGATTCGGCTCGTTTGTCGCATGGAGCGAATGTGCGAAAGCGCATGGGAAAGTCCAGTCCCGCAGGCTTTTTTGAACGCTTGTCTTGATTGCGCGCAAAGGTTAAGCGCGGCGTAAGGATGGAAGCTGAAATGTCCGAATTGATCGATACGCTGATGAGCTGGGCTGCGTCGGATACGGGAAAGACGATCGGCGGGGCGGCGCTGACGGCGCTCGCCTGGGCCGAAGCGTCGACGGTCGTCGGCGCCGCTTACATGAAGCGGATGATCCCGCTGCGCATCACGGCGATGCTTGGCAATGTGCTGGGCGTGACCTTGGGGCTCATCATCGCCAGCCCGCCGACGATCGCCAAACATGCCATCAACCTGCCGCTCAACTTCACCCGCATGCGCGAAATGCGCAAGCTCATCGCCAGCGTGCGCGAAGCCAACGGCAGCGATTTGAACATCGAATGGCTGAAGCCCTTCATGCATCCGCGCACGCTGCGCCGCGGCGAAGCGGTCTTCATGAAGGGCGACGCAGCCGACGAGGCCTTCGTCGTCGTCGAAGGACGCGTCGAAATCGTCGAACGCGGCGCGATTCTCGCGCCCGGCGCAATTTTCGGCGAGATGGCGCTATTTACGACCAACGGCAAACGCACCGCGACGGCGCGCTGCATCGATGACGTCAGTCTGCTCGTCATCACCTATGAGCAGTTCGAACAGCTGTATTTTCAAAACCCCGAGTTCGGCCTGTATCTCGTGCGGCTGATCGTGCGCCGCTTCGAGATGAACCACCGCGAGGAAGAGCTGGAGAGCGCGTGAGAGGCGCGGCGCAGCGCGCGCGGCGCCTCTCCTGCGTCATGCCCGCGCTTGTCGCGGGCATCCACGCCGGGACGTTCCGCAATGGCTGCAAGGCGCATGCAATGTCGACACGTGGATGGCCGGGACAAGCCCGGCCATGACGGCGTAACGGCGACTCGCAGGGGGCCTGCGTTGTCTCCTTAGCAGGGGGTCGCCCGCTCTCTAGGCGATTACGCCGTGCTCACGGCCTTCTCGCCGAGCGCCGCCTGGGCGGCGGCGAGCCGCGCGATCGGCACGCGGAACGGCGAACAGGACACATAGTCGAAGCCGATCTTGTCGAAGAAGGCGACGGAAACCGGATCGCCGCCATGCTCGCCGCAGACGCCGAGCGTGATCGTCGGGTTCGCGGCGCGGGCGCGTTTGCAGCCGAGCTCGACCAGCTCGCCGACGCCTTCCTGATCGATCGTCACGAAGGGGTCGGCCGGCAGCAGCCCCTTTTCGACATAGGCGTTGAGGAAGGAGCCCGAATCGTCGCGCGAAATGCCGAGCGTCGTTTGCGTCAGGTCGTTGGTGCCGAAGGAGAAGAAATCCGCCGATGGCGCGATGTCGCCGGCGCGCAGCGCCGCGCGCGGCAGTTCGATCATGGTGCCGACGTGATAATTCGGCCTGATCCCGGTCTCGTCCTCGACAAGCTTCGCCATTTCGGCGACGCGCGCCTTGACGAGATCGAGTTCGGCGCGGGCGAAGACGAGCGGCGCCATGATCTCGATGTCGACCGGTTCGCCCGTCGAAAGACTGGCTTCGATCGCCGCCTCAAAGATCGCGCGCGCCTGCATGTCGACGATCTCGGGGAAGATGACGGCGAGCCGCACGCCGCGAAAGCCGAGCATCGGATTGAATTCGGAAAGCTGCGCGGCGCGGCGGCGCAGCTTCACCGGATCGGCGCCCATCGCCTTCGCCACGGCGGCGATCTCGGCATCCGAATGCGGCAGGAATTCATGCAGCGGCGGATCGAGCAGACGGATCGTCACCGGCAGGCCCGACATGATCTCGAACAGCTGTTTGAAGTCCTCGCGCTGCATCGGCAGCAGTTTCGCCAGCGCGAGGCGGCGGCCCTCAGTGTCGTCGGCGAGAATCATCTCGCGCACCGCGACGATGCGCTCGCCTTCGAAAAACATATGCTCGGTGCGCGCGAGGCCAATGCCTTCGGCGCCGAAACGGCGGGCGGCGCGCGCGTCTGACGGCGTTTCGGCATTGGCGCGGATTTTCAGACGCCGCTTCTGATCCGCCCAGGACATCAGCACGGCGAATTCGCCAGTGAGCTCGGGCCGCTGCATCTTCACTTCGCCGGCGATCACCTGCCCGGCCGAGCCGTCGATGGTGATGCGGTCGCCCTTGCCGAAACGCTTGCCGGCGACGGTAAAGCTCTGGTCCTCGTAGTCGATGCGCAGCGCGCCGGCGCCGGTGACGCAGGGCTTGCCCATGCCGCGCGCCACGACGGCGGCGTGCGAGGTCATGCCGCCGCGCGCGGTGAGAATGCCTTCCGCCCCATGCATGCCGCCGATGTCTTCGGGACTCGTCTCGATGCGCACGAGGATGATCTTGCGGCCGTTCGAGGCGAGCTTCGCGGCTTCTTCCGGGTCGAAGACGATTTCGCCGACAGCCGCGCCGGGCGAGGCGGGGAGACCCGTGGCGAGAATATTGCGCTTCGCCGCGGGATCGATCGTCGGATGCAGCAATTGTTCGAGCGACTGCGGCTCGACGCGCGTGATCGCCTCATCCTTGCCGATGAGGCCTTCGCGCGCCATGTCGACCGCGAGTTTCAGCGCCGCGCGCGCGGTGCGTTTGCCGACGCGCGTCTGCAGCATCCATAATTTCCCGCGCTCGACCGTGAACTCCATGTCCTGCATGTCGCGGAAATGGCGTTCGAGCTTGTCGGCGTAGCCCTTGAATTCGGCGAAGATCGCCGGCATCGCCGCTTCGAGCGAGATTTTCTCGAAGCCGGAGGCGTGGCTCGCGGACTGGGCGATCGGCTGCGGCGTGCGAATGCCGGCGACGACGTCTTCGCCCTGCGCATTGATGAGATATTCGCCGTAGAGTTCGCGCACGCCAGTCGAAGGGTTGCGCGTGAAGGCGACGCCGGTCGCCGACTGCGCGCCCATATTGCCAAACACCATCGCCTGAATACTGACCGCGGTGCCCCAGCTTTCGGGAATGTTGTGCAGGCCGCGATAGACGATGGCGCGATTATTCATCCAGGACGAAAACACCGCCTTGATCGCGCCCCACAATTGCTCGCGCGGATCCTGTGGGAAGCTCTTGCCGGCGGCCTGTTCGACGATCGCCTTGTATTGCGCGGCGACCTTGCGCCAATCGTCGGCCGTCAGCTGCGTATCGAGCGCGAAGCCCTTGCTCTCCTTGATTCTCTCCAGCGCTTCCTCGAACTGGTGATGTTCGACGCCGAGCACGACGCTAGAATACATTTCGATGAAGCGTCGGTAGCAGTCCCAGGCGAAGCGTTCGTCGCCGGAGTTGCGCGCGACCGTTTCGACTGTCGCGTCGTTGAGACCGAGATTGAGCACCGTGTCCATCATCCCGGGCATTGAGGCGCGGGCGCCCGAACGCACCGAGACGAGCAGCGGCTGCTGCGGGTCTTCGAAGGCGTGCCCGGCGACGCGGCCGATATCGGCAAGCGCCGCGTCGACCTGCCCGGCGAGATCGGCGGGAAAGGTCTTGCCGTTGGCGTAAAAATAGGCGCAGACCTCGGTGGTGATGGTGAAGCCGGGCGGCACTGGCAGTCCGAGCGCCGCCATTTCAGCGAGATTGGCCCCTTTGCCGCCCAAAAGCTCTTTCATCGACGCCGATCCCTCGGACCGACCGGCGCTGAAACTATACACCCACTTGGTCATACCTATTTCGTCCGGCGAGAGAGGCGGGCGCGGGACGCGCCGCGCCCTGGCGGTCTTGGGCGCTTCCGGCCGCGCCTCGGCGGCCGACGACGCCCCGCCTGCGCGGATCATCAAGCGCGCCGGAAGTTACGCTCAAATGACGCGCGTCCACAAGTTGGCGCATGACTCCTCAGGCGCTATTTTGGCCAGCGAGCGAAGAAATCCAGCCGAGGTCGCACGGTGATGAAAAGCGAACAGGATGACGCGCCGCGTCCCGCGGCTTTCGAGATCGGCCAGCCGCTCGATCTGCTGTCCGTCGCCGAACTCGATGAACGCATCGAGCGACTGCGGCTAGAGATCGCCCGGCTCGAGGCCAAGCGCGCGGAGAAACAGGCGGCGAGCGCGGCGGCGGAAGCGTTCTTCAGGAAATGAGCGGTGACAGTAGGACGTATCCCGCTCCTGCGCCGACGCGCTGGTCGCCAGGCTCGAGCATCCGCGGTCACCGTTGACGCAGGCCCTACCCCGTCGCTTACAGACCCGCAGCGATCTCTCTCAAATTCTGCCGGGAGGACTGGGGCTGGGTCTAAAGCCGCGATCATAGCGGGGGAAAGCCTCCATATCCCACTTTCCTCCTCCACAAGCTGAAAGGGTTGCCAGCAGGAGGAGCACGAATCCTATGTGAAGACGTCTCATGTATATCACTTCATAGATGGGTAATTGAATCTTGCTTAACTCAGAACGGCTTGCTCCACTTTACGGCGCATCCCGCCAACGCTGACACAGCAAGAGTAATTATAACCGCTTTGACTAACCACAAATAATACCTATCCATCGGAAAGCCCAAAGTTGAGAAAGGCCAATGCAAAGTGCCGAAGCGGAGCTTTACTGTCAAGAAAATTGAGCGCATCGCGCTGACTTGGCTCGGATAGAGCGTCCCTAGCATTCTCCATCGTGCGCTTGACAAATTCCGCGCACCCGTGTGCTTGTCGCGCGAAACGCAGCGTTTCGCGCGCCGACGCCTTACTGCCTCCAGAGAGATAAAATGCATCGCTACCGTTCGCATAATTGTGGCGCGCCTAATGAGGCGCTCGTCGGCCAGAAAATCCGCCTTTCCGGCTGGTGCCATCGCATCCGCGATCACGGCGGCGTGCTGTTTATCGACCTGCGCGACCATTACGGCCTGACGCAATGCGTCGTCGACCCCGATTCGCCCGCCTTCGCGCAGGCGGAGAAACTGCGCTCCGAATGGGTGGTGCGGCTCGACGGCGAGGTGCGGAAGCGCCCCGCCGGCACCGAAAATCCCGACATGCCGACAGGACAGGTCGAGGTTTACGTCAACGAAATCGAGGTGTTGGGCGCCGCCGCCGAACTGCCGCTGCCGGTCTTCGGCGACCAGCCATATCCCGAGGACACGCGGCTCAAATATCGCTTCATCGACCTGCGTCGCGAGAAGCTGCACGAGAACATCATGCTGCGCGGCCGTATCGTCGATTCGATCCGCATGCGCATGAAGCAGGCGGGCTTCTTCGAGTTCCAGACGCCGATCCTGACCGCCTCCTCGCCCGAGGGCGCGCGCGACTTTCTCGTGCCCTCGCGCCTGCATCCAGGAAAATTCTACGCGCTGCCGCAGGCGCCGCAACAGTTCAAGCAGCTCATCATGGTCGCCGGCTTCGATCGCTATTTCCAGATCGCGCCCTGCTTTCGCGACGAGGACGCGCGCGCCGACCGCTCGCCGGGCGAGTTCTACCAGCTCGACGTCGAGATGAGCTTTGTGACGCAGGAAGACGTGTTCGGCGCGATCGAGCCGGTGCTGCGCGGCTTGTTCGAGGAATTCGCCAACGGCAAGGCGGTCACGCAGAAATTTCCGCGCATTTCCTTCCGCGAGTCGATGCTCAAATATGGCACCGACAAGCCGGATCTGCGCAACCCGCTGCTCATCGCCGACGTGTCGGAGGAATTCGCCCGCGAGGACGTGAGCTTCAAGGCGTTCAAAGGCAAGACCGTGCGCGCCATCCCCGCGCCGGGCGCCGCCGCGCAGCCGCGCAGCTTCTTCGACAAATTGAACGACTGGGCGCGCAGCGAAGGCGCGCCGGGCCTCGGCTATGTGATCTTTGAGGAAGAAGGCGGCGCGCTCGCCGGCAAGGGCCCGATCGCGAAATTCATTCCCGCGGAGGCGCAGGCCGCGATCGCCGCCAAGGCGGGCGTCAAGGCGGGCGACGCGGTGTTCTTCTCCGCCGGAGAAGAGACCGCCGCCGCAAGGCTCGCCGGCATGGCGCGGCTACGCATCGGCGACGAACTCGGCATATCGAAGAAAGACGTCTTCGAATTCTGCTGGATCGTCGATTTCCCGATGTACGAGTGGAACGAGGACGAGAAGAAGGTCGACTTCTCGCACAATCCCTTCTCGATGCCGCAAGGGGGCATGGAGGCGCTGGAAAGTCAGGACCCGCTCACCATCCTCGCCTACCAATATGATATCGTCTGCAACGGCGTGGAATTATCGTCCGGCGCGATCCGGAACCATCGTCCCGACGTCATGAAGAAAGCGTTCGAGATCGCCGGCTATGGCGAAGATGTGCTGATCGAGAAATTCGGCGGCATGTATCGCGCCTTCCAATATGGCGCGCCGCCGCATGGCGGCATCGCGCCGGGGGTCGATCGCATCGTCATGCTGCTCGCCGAAGAGGAAAACCTGCGCGAAGTGACGCTGTTCCCGATGAATCAGCGCGCCGAGGATTTGCTGATGGGCGCGCCGTCGGAAGCGACGATGAAGCATCTGCGCGAACTGCACATCAGGCTGAATTTGCCGGAGACCAAGGCGTAAGCGACAGTCGCCAAGGCGCGCGTTGCGGAGTTGAAGACTTGTACAGCGCGCGGCAAAAAGAAATTCTCGCGGCGATCGCGCAAGGACTGAACTTACCTCAACATTCGTCGCATGTTCATGTCGATCAGACGCTTGGCTATGTCGACTCGCCGATCGAGGTTCATGACTTCGCCGTCGCGCTGATGGGCGCGATCGGCGCAACAATCGCCTCGATCGGCGAGAGTCGCGGCCTCGGCGCGCAGCAGGTGCGAATCGATCGGCGGCACGCGGGCCTGCTGTTCAACGAGATCGCCTATTTCTTTCAAGGCGGCTGGCAATTCGACATCAGCGCCGTGCATACGGCGGTGAATAATTTCTATCGCACCCGCGATGGACGGCGCATCTTTTTCAATGGCGCCTATCAGCATCTGCGCGACGGCATATTGCGCTATCTCGACTGCCCAAACGAGCGCGAAGCCATCGCCAAAGCCGTTGCGCGTTTCGATGCGCAGGCGCTGGAGGACGAACTTTCGGCGCTCGGCTTCTGCGCGGCGACCCTGCGCAGCCCTGAAGAGTGGCGCGCGCATCCGCAAGGCCGCGCGATCGGCGATACGCCGCCGATCGAGCTTGTGCGGCAGGGCGACGCGGCGCCCGTTCCTTTCACGCCTGCCGTCGCGCGGCCGCTCGAGCGGCTCCGCGTGCTCGATTTCACGCATGTCGTCGCCGGGCCGACGATCGGCAAACTGCTGGCGGAGCATGGCGCCGACGTCATTCACTGTCGCAACCCCTATCTCGACCATATTCTCGGCTTCGACATCGACACGTCCTTCGGCAAGAAGACCGCCTATATCGACTTGCGCGCCGACGCTGATCGCGCCCGCGCGCTCGATCTCATTCGCGACTGCGACGTTTTCGTGCAGGGATTTCGCTGGGGATCGCTGGCGAAGCGAGGATTCGGGCCGCAGGAGTTGTGGCGGATCAACCCGCGCCTGATCTACGTCGAGGTCAACGCTTACGGTTTTCAGGGTCCCTGGGCCGAGCGGCGCGGTTGGGAGCAGCTCGCTCAGGCGGCGACCGGCCTCGCCGCCACGCACAGTGCTGAACTTGGCGAGCCGGCGCTCATTCCCGCCTATTTCAATGATTACGGTTCAGGCTGCCTCGGCGCGCTCGGCGTTCTTTCCGCTCTACTGCGCCGCGCAGAGGAAGGCGGCCGCTGGATCGTTCGTGTGTCGCTCGCCAGGACGGCCATGCTCGGCATGCGTTTCGCCGCCAACGCGGAAGCGCCCGTTCCCATCAGCCAGGACGATCTCAATCATTATCTGGTCGATCAGGACTCCCCGCTCGGTCTGTTGACGAGGGTTGCGCCGGCGATTCACTTGGAGAAAACCCCACCCTATGTGGATCGCGCCGGAAGCTTTCCAGGCTCCTCAACGCTCGACATCGGGTGGGGACCTGATGCTATCGCGCCACACGCGCCGCCGCACCGGCCAGCGTCGATCTTCCGGCGCGGCGTCGCGCATATGCGCGGGCGGCAAATCCTATGACTGCCGAACGGCGGCGTTAATACACGCCGCGCCTGTGGCTGCGGGTGTTATCGCGCGTGTTGTAACGTCCGCTGCCATAATACCCGCCACGGCCGTTTTCGAGCTCCTTGCTGGTCATCTTGAAATTCTGATCGAACGTCAGATCGTATTTTTTGCCGCCCCGACACCTGGCGTCGTCGACTTCAAATCTTCCATCGTCGAATTCCATCTTGCCCCCCGAACAGCCCATGTCCTTCATCGCCGATCGGATGCTTGATTTCTCCTGACGGGTGAGCCGACGGTCGGCCTGGGCCGGCGTCGCCGCCATGCCGACGAGCCCGAGAAGCGCGATGCACGTCACCAGAATACGCATGTTGAACCCTTTCTCTTGCAGCCGGAACGAAGCCGCGGCTGCGCCATGCCGCCCCAAAAGGCGAGCGATCTGCGGCCATATGAGGCGCCAGCCGCTATCGGAAAGGGGGTCGATTGAATGTTTCCGGCCCTCCGCCTTGCCTCCCGTGGCGCGGTCCCCTATAAGCGCCGCGGCGCCTGCGTTTCCGACACCCCTGGAGGCGAAGCAGCGCCTTTTCTTTTGATTTAAAGGACACCGACATGGCCGAGACCAAGAAGCTCGCGGCCACGGTGCGCAGCGGGACAGGCAAGGGGGCCGCCCGCAGCGTTCGCCGTGAGGGCCGTATACCAGCAGTGCTCTATGGCGGCGGCGAAGCGCCGCAGCCGCTCTCGCTCGAAAAGAAGAGTCTCTCTCAACTGATCTTCGCCGGGCACTTCCTCACGACGATCTTCGAGCTCGACATCGACGGCAAGAAGGAGCGCGCCATCCCGCGCGACTATCAGCTTGACGTCATCAAAGACACGCCGATGCATGTGGATTTCCTGCGCCTGAAGCCGGGTTCGCGGCTGCGCGTGCAAGTGCCGGTGCATTTCACCAACCAGGAAGCGGCGCCTGGCATCAAGCGCGGCGGCGCGCTCAACATCGTCTATCACACGGTGGAGATGTGGGTGCCTGCCGACAATATTCCGGAGGCCATCACCGCCGACCTGACGGGCATGGACTTCAACGATTCGCTGCATATTTCGGCGATTCCGCTGCCGGAGGGCTGCAAGCCCACGAATCCCGACAAGAATTTCACCGTCGCGAGCCTAACGCCGCCCGCTGGCGGCGGCGCCGAGGAGGCTCCGGTCGCCGCAGCAGCGCCTGCGGCCGCTCCCGCCAAGGAAGAAAAGAAGAAGTAAACGCTGCGAAGCTTACCGTGATAATGGCCGGGTTCGCCCGGCCATTTTTATGTCAGAGGCTCACATGCTGCTCCTTGTCGGACTCGGCAATCCCGGACGCGCCTACGCCAAGAACCGGCACAATATCGGCTTTATGGCGCTCGAAGCGATCGCCAAGCGACACGGCTTTCCACAAGCGCGGGCGCGCTTCCAGGGCCTCGTCAGCGAAGGGGCGATCGGCGGCGAAAAGGTCATGCTGCTGCAGCCGCAGACCTATATGAACGAGAGCGGCCGTTCGGTCGGCGAAGCCGCGCGTTTTCACAAGATTGGCCTCGATGAGATCGTCGTCCTTCACGACGAACTCGATCTCGCGCCAGCCAAATGCCGGATCAAGACCGGCGGCGGCGTCGCGGGCCACAACGGGCTGCGCTCGATCACCGCGCATATCGGCAATGACTATAAGCGGCTGCGGCTCGGCATCGGCCACCCCGGCGATAAGGCGCTGGTCCATGCTTATGTGCTCAGCGATTTCGCCAAGAGCGAGGAGCCCTGGGTGGCTGCGCTCTGCGAGGCGATCGCCGAAAACGCCGGACTGCTCGTCAAGGGCGACGACGCCGGGCTGCAGAACCGGCTGCATCTGGCCCTCGACGCGAAGGGCTTTGGCGCGGTGAAGCGCGTCGGCGCGCAATAGGCCAGGCTCGTTCGCGCCACACGTCCCCTTCGACAAAAGCGCTGAAGACGCACACGGTGGGGACTTTCACAAAATCCCGCAAGCGCCTATATTCAATCTGCCGTCGCTTGCGTCGGCTATGGCGATAAACGAACACCGTAATAAACCATTCGGACCCGGGGGCGGTACCCGGCGCCTCCACCAAAGCCCGTCCGCGCGGCGGGTTTTGGCGGGGGCGAAATAGGATTGACGAGGGTGTAAAGGGTGATTTTTTGCTCGGCATGATACCGCCGTTATCGGGTCAAACTTATAGTTGCCAACGACAACTATGCTCCGGTGGCCGTCGCCGCGTAATGCGGCGCCCAAACTGGGAATTAAGCCCTAGGGGTTAGCACTTCTAGGCGGGGTCAGGAGGCGCCTGGCAACAGAAGCCTCCACTTCAATTTTCTCGCGCCGCGCCGCCGTGATGCAAGCGCGGCAGGCATGGCGGTCGGAAACAGTAGCCGGTCGACCATACGGATGGCAGTCTGGCGCGACGCGATGGCTAAAGACATTATTCGCTACGATCTTCTCGTTCAGGACGCCATGCGCGGCGTCATGCGCAAAGTGCTGGGCGACGTCGCCGAGAGCGGCTATCTGCCCGGCGATCATCACTTCACCATCAGCTTCCGCACCGACGCGCCGGGCGTCACGATTTCGCGCCGCCTCGCCGAACAATGGCCGAGCGAGCTGACGATCATCCTGCAGCATCAATGGTCGAATCTGGAAGTCGACGAAGAAGGTTTCGGCGTCACCCTGTCGTTCCGCTCGGTCGCCGAGCATCTCTACGTGCCCTTCTCGGCGGTCACCGGCTTTTTCGATCCCGCCGTCGAATTCGGCCTGCGCTTTGAGAGCGCCGAAGACGCGCTTGAGGAAGACGAAGAGGAGGACGCGCCCTCCCCGGGACCAAGTCTTGTCGCGAAAACGCCGGACCCGGTAAAGGCATTCAAGCCGGCCAAGGTCGATCCCGCCAAAGCAGAGCCGAACAAGACGCCGAGCGCCGATAAGCCAAGAAAACTTAAGCCGGTCGAAGCGAAGGAAGACGGCGACGACAAGATCGTCTCGATCGACGCCTTCCGCAAAAAGCCCTGATGGGCGAGATCGTCAATCTGCGGCGCGCGCGCAAACAACGCGACCGCCGCGTTAAGGACGACGCCGCGCAAGCGAAGCGCGCAGCCTTCGGGCGCAGCAAATCCGAGCGGGAGCTGACCGCCGCGCAGGCGCAGCTGGAAAGCGCCAGACTTGAGGCGCATCGGCGCGAGCGGGAAGCGGACGATCCGGCGTGAGCGAGGCGCAGGCGCCTCAGGACGCCAGTTCCCGCCGAGTCGTCAAGCATTCGGTCGTCATCGCCGGCCATCGCACCAGCGTCTCTCTTGAAGACGCCTTCTGGCGCGCGCTGAAGGACATCGCCGCGCAGGAAGACGTGTCGCTCCCGGCGCTCATCGCGCGGGTGGATGCGGGGCGCGGAGAGGCGAATCTCTCGTCGGCGCTGAGAGTGTTCGTGCTGGAGCGGGCGCTGGAATTACACCCTCCCCTGGAGGGGGAGGGTCGGCCTGCGAAGCAGGCCGGGGTGGGGTGAACTGCCGCCACACTTACGTTTCTCACCCCCTCCCGCTCGCCTGCGGCGAGCGACCTCCCCCCTCAAGGGGGAGGTGAAAGCGCTGCAATCTCGTGATTCGCCTTCCGTTCTCCTATATGATTGAAGAATCATGAAGAGCCCTCCGCCCGAGATCGACGATTACGCGCCGCAGACGGGCGGGCTTGCCGCCCGCGCCGCGGCGAGCGCCGGACGGCCGCGCTATCTCGACGCGCTCAACCCCGAGCAGCGCGCCGCCGTCGAAACGCTCGATGGGCCGGTGCTCGTGCTCGCCGGCGCCGGCACCGGCAAGACGCGCGCCCTGACGACGCGCATCGGCCACATCCTGGCGCTCGGCAAGGCCCGCGCCTATGAAATCCTCGCCGTCACCTTCACCAATAAGGCGGCGCGCGAGATGCGCCAGCGCGTGGAAGCGCTCGTCGGCGAGGGCGCGCAGGCCATGCAATGGCTCGGCACGTTTCACGCGATCAGCGCCAAGATTCTGCGCCGACACGCCGAACTCGTCGGGCTGAAGCCCAACTTCACCATTCTCGACACGGATGATCAGATCCGCCTCTTGAAGCAGGTGCTGCGCGCGGAGAACATCGACGACAAGCGCTGGCCGGCGCGCGCGCTCGCCATGCGCATCGATGGCTGGAAGAACCGCGGCTTGACGCCGGCGCAGGTTCCCGCCGGCGACGCCGAGAGCTTCGCCAACGGCAAAGGCGCGGCGCTTTACGCGCTCTATCAGGAGCGGCTCAAGGTCTTGAACGCCGTCGACTTCGGCGACCTCTTGATGGAGAGCCTGCGGCTCTTTCGCGACAATCCGGATGTGCTCGCCGATTATCAACGGCGCTTCAAATATATTCTGGTCGACGAATATCAGGACACCAATATCGCGCAATATCTGTGGCTGCGGCTGATCTCGCAGCGGGCGCCGGGAAAACAAAATCTCTGCTGCGTCGGCGACGACGATCAGAGCGTCTATGGCTGGCGCGGCGCCGAGGTCGAGAACATCCTGCGTTTCGAGCAGGATTTTCCCGGCGCCAAGGTCATCCGCCTGGAGCGCAACTACCGCTCGACCGGACATATTCTCGCCGCCGCCTCGCATCTCATCTCGCATAATGAAGGCCGGCTCGGCAAAATGCTGTTCACCGATGGCGGCGAGGGCGAAAAGCCGACGCTCACCGGCGTCTGGGACAGCCAGGAAGAAGCGCGCAGCATCGGCGAGGACATCGAGCAGCTGAGCCGCAAGAACCATTCGCTCGAAGAGATCGCCATTCTCGTGCGCGCGTCGTTTCAGATGCGCGAATTCGAAGAGCGCTTCGTCGAGATCGGCCTGCCCTATCGCGTCATCGGCGGCCCGCGCTTTTACGAGCGGCTCGAAATTCGCGACGCGCTCGCCTATCTGCGCTGCGTCGCGCAGCCGGCCGACGATCTCGCCTTCGAGCGCATCATCAATACGCCCAAACGCGGCCTCGGCGACGCGACGCTGCAGATGCTGCATGAATATGCGCGGCGCGAAGCCATTCCGCTGATGCAGGCGGCGCGCGTTCTTGTCGAAAGCGAGGAGCTGAAGCCGAAGCCCCGCGGCGCGCTGCGCGGCCTCATCGGCGATTTCGACCGCTGGCGCACGCTGATCGATTCAAAGCCGCAGCATGAGCTTGCCGAGCAGGTGCTCGATGAATCCGGCTACACGGAGATGTGGCGTTCGGACAAGACGCCAGAGGCCACCGGGCGGCTCGACAATTTGAAAGAGCTTGTCCGGGCGATGGAGGCCTTTCCCGACCTTGAGTCCTTCCTCGAACATGTGTCGCTCGTCATGGAGGCCGACAGCGCCGTCGATCAGGAGCGCGTGTCGATCATGACGCTGCACGGCGCCAAGGGCCTCGAGTTCGAGACCGTCTATCTCCCCGGCTGGGAGGAAGGGCTGTTTCCGAGCCAGCGCACGCTCGACGAACAGGGACGCGCCGGCCTCGAGGAAGAGCGCCGCCTCGCCTATGTCGGCCTGACGCGCGCCAAGCGCCGCGCCAAGATCTATTTCGCCAGCAACCGGCGTATTCACGGGCTGTGGCAAGCGACCGTGCCGTCGCGCTTCATCGACAATCTGCCGACGGACAATGTCGAGGTGGTCGAGGCGCCGAGCGGCTCGCAATATGGCTCCTATGGCGTCTCGCGCTTCGCCAATCTCGACGTCTATGGCTCCGACTATTCGACGCCCGGATGGAAGCGCGCGCAGGCGACGCGGGGCGACGCCGGGCGCGGCGAGATGCGCGGCGCACGCGGCAAGCAGCCCGTGACGATCGAGGGCGAAGTGATCGCCCGCTCGTCCGGCGGTTCGCACTTTTCAGTGGGCGCGCGGGTGTTTCACTTGAAGTTCGGGCCTGGCTCCGTGGCGGCGGTCGACGGCAATAAGCTCACGGTCGATTTCGACAAGGCCGGCAGGAAGATGGTGTTGGAGAGTTTTGTGCAGGCGGGGTGAGCGAACCTGGAGTTAGCTGGCACAGGGTGAAACACGCTGCATTCCGGCGATTTTTATTCCTGACGTGCTATGAATGCACTGACGAGAGCAACTATCGTCGCAAGCGCTGCAGCGTGCGCGTTGAACAGTCCTGCAAAACCAAGGATTGCCGACAAGAGAGCCAAATTTTTGCTGTTCATTTGGTTCGAGTATCGCTTTGTTACCTGCACTTGATGCGGGCTTATGCATAGCGAATCCTGATGCTCAAAATTTGCGGATTAGCCGCGGAAAAAATGCGGAGTAGATGCGGAAATGGCATCAAAGACCTTCGGCTCCGCCCTTGGAGCCTTGATTCATTCGCGTCGGAAAGCGAAAGGACTTACTCAAACACAGTTGGCCGAAGATGCCTTCGGAACCCCCGGTAAAACACGTCGGATCAGCGAGCTGGAGAACGGTACCGTTGCCAACCCTCACCCCAAGACGATTGATCCGATAATTGCCCTTTTGGAAATAACAGAAGACGAAATCGAACAATGTGCGAAGGCCTCAAATGGTAAGCCCGACGCAGATTTGGACAGAGCCTATCGTGAAGCGCGTAATTTAGTTGAGGTAGTTGCACGTCAGTTTGAAAACGACAATCCCAACGCAACGTTGTCGGATCTAGATGAATTTCTTAGGGACAAGGCTCACGAATGGGCTCAGTTGCGGGAGCGGATTAGAAAGATCGACGAGGCCGACCACAAACTTGGAAATCTAAAGGCCTCTGCCGAAGCGGCTCTCGATCACGGTCGTTTTGATGAAGTAGATGCTCTGTTAATCGAGGCAGAAGATGTTCAGCAGCATTCCAGAACGCTGAACGAGGTCCGTATTCAAGCCAACCTTCGCATTCTACGAGCCGATACGAGCTTACTTAAAGGCGATGATGACAGGGCGGTCGAGTTGTATCGTTCTGCTGCCGAATTTTTCATGCCCTTTGATAAGGCGGAAGGTGTCCAGCTTTTACAAAATTTAGCACATCGACTTTATGAAACTGGTAGACGGTCGTTGGCAGGAACATTTCATGTCGGCGCGCGTCTGCTCGAAACAGTTTTAACGGATTTCGTAGCGGAAGATCGGGCTGTGCGATCTAAGACGCGCTATCAATTGAGCTTGCTATACCGAAATGCTGCCGAAGGCCGGAGAGCACCAGAGACGCTTACGTTTTTGACGAAGGCTGTCGACTACGCACGAGAAGGTCTCTCCGATTTGAAGGAAGGCGACGATCCTTTTGATATAACTGCTATGAAGATTTCGCTAGGAAACTGCCTATTCGAAATAGTTAAGCTTACCGAGGATGATGATGCGCTTTCGGAAGCAAAATCAATGCTGAAATCCGCAAGAGATCAGCTACTGATGCAAGGCGCTGGACCTCACCTCTTGGCATGTGTCCACAATAGCTTGGGTGGCGCAACCTTAGAAAAGCTCAACTACTCTGATGTTGAGGACGAAGAAGCGATGCTAACGGAGGCCATTGGCTCATTTCAGGCTGCTATAGTCGCAGCAGAAAAATGCAGCTACCCGGAGATTTGGGGTGTTGCGAATCACAATCTCGGAAACGCGTTAGCAGGGCTTGCAAGGTTAAAAGACACCAAGCCAGAAGACCGAGGATTTTTGCGCGTTCGGGCCGTTGCGGCTGTGTCAGCCGCAATTGAGACTTATCCCGAGGCGCGATTCCCTTTTCATTTTGCCAAAGCACACGCCTCGCTAGCCCGCATTTTTTGGGATATGGCGGGGACGGAACAGGGAGAGATGATTGAGCCTTGTCTCGTTCGCTCGATTCATTCGTGGACCGTTGCTCAGCACATTTACACCAAGGAACAGTTCCCGGATCAATGGGCAGAAATACAAATGCATATTGGAGCGATTTATGGAGCGCACGCCGGCATCGATGGCATCGAAACAAAGCACGAAGACTTACTCGAGGCACAACGGTGCTTAAGTGAAGCTCTTGAGGTTTTTAAAGAGCGGGATATGCAGACTCAAATTGATTATTGCAGTCACAGCCTCAAGGTTGTCGCTAGACGACTCAAAGATAGCAGTAAATGAGCAAGGCAGTGCTAAGCCTCGAAGGACTGACGCGAATGACGCATTACGTCGCCATTGTCGAAGAGGAAGAAGGGAAGGCTGTCGGCGTCTGGTTTCCCGACTTGCCCGGCTGCATCTCCGCCGGCGACTCATTGGATGAGGCGATGACGAACGCCGCCGAGGCGCTCGCTCTGTGGATCGATGTCGCGAAAGAACACGGAGACGAGGTCCCATCTCCACGGGCGTTGACCGAGTTGAAGCGCGACCCGGAAATCGCGGAAGACATCGCGCGCTACATGGTCGCGCTCATTGAGCATCATCCTTTGAGTCAGGCCGCTTGATCGATCGACTGGACGGCGGATCAATCGCGAAGATAAAAGCCGCGTCCGCAAAATCCTCCACCCATCGAATGTCGGCCTTCAATTCGGAAAGAAGGTGCGGATTTGGGATGTCGCTTCCGTCCTCGCGCATTCCCTCCGCCCAAAGCTCCAGCGCCTCAGTCGCCATGGCGAAGATATCGTCAATCTCGTCGGCCGCCGAAAAACATCCCGGCGCGTCGGGAAAGCTCATGCCATAGGCGCTGTGTTCGTCCTTATGGACGATGACGATGTAGGGCTTCATTGGCGGCCTCTGGGATCCACGACAAATCATAGCGCGTTCGAGTCTTGCCCGCCATCGCCCGGCGCCACTGTGCAGGGCTTTGACCTCGGGCTTATTTCAGCTCGCTTTCAGCCGTTGTGCCGGGCATCCACGCCGGGACATCGCAAAACGCATCGCGCGGAGACGGCATTCGGCTGATGTTCTCACAATTGCCTCGTGTCGTCGCGTGGCTGGCCGCGACAAGCGCGGCCATGACGCGGTGGGACGCCTCGCTAACCTGGATTCGGAGCCCGGCGCCATGTGGCGTCGCCGCCACAGTCAGGCTTTTTCGGGGGCTGAGCGAGGCGCGTCGCCGCGCGCCGATTCCCAAGCCTGACGCCGCGCGTTACTGTTCCGGCGAAGCAATGGAGGATTGCCGCGCGGCGGCGCTCCGCCCATATTTCGTTTGGGAAAGGCGCTCCGACCTCGCCGCGACGAGGTTCGCGCGAGGTAAAGCCATGACCGCTGGCGGAAATGCCGGGCGAATTCTCCGCATCGTATTTGCGGCCGCGACCCTGTCGGCGTTCGTCGCTCCTGCGGTCGCGGCGCAATATCCGCCGCGCCGCGCTGAACTTTTCAACCCGCCGCCGCTCGTCGCGCTCTTTGACGTCGAGCGGGTTCCGACCCGCGCGCCGTTGGAAAATTCCGCTTTCGCCGTCGCGGACGCCGCGCCAGCCGCGGTCCTGCTCGATGTCGAGCTGCGCGCCGAGCCTGCCAAGCCGGACCCGCTTGACCTCGCCTGGAGCCTTCAGCCCGAGGAGAAGCGCGGTCTCGCCCTGGCGCTCGACGCCTGGGCGGCGTCCGGCGACGCGGCTCTCGGGCCGGAGCGTCGTCGGCTGCGCGCGGCGCTGGCCGCCGCCTACACCGCCCGAGATCTCACGCCCTTGTGGATCGAAAATGGAGAATGGCGCGCCTCGGCTCGGGCCGCGCTCGCGCGCCTCGCGCTCGCCGCCGATGACGGGCTCGATCTTCGCGCCTATGCAGCGCCCGACGCAGAGAAGGCGGCGCCCACGGCGGCGGACGAACTCGCTCTGTCGGAGGCCATCGCCGCCTTTGCGCTGCAGGCGCGCGGCGCCCGGATCGACCCTGAGCACATTTCGCGGCTCGTCGGGGCGAAAACCACCCTCCCCGATCCGGCGCTGGCCGTGGCCGAAGTCGCCGGCGCCGGCGCAATCGCCGGCGACGCGCTGCAGGCCTATAATCCCGCGCATTATGGCTATCAGCAGCTGCGCGAAAAACTCATCGAGCTGAGAACGCAGCGCGCCAGCGCGCCGGCCTCTGACGGACTTTACGCCGCAGCCACTGGGAACGTCACCCAGAGCGACGTCCTGCCGCCCGCAAGCAAGTCCAAGCGGCGCCGCGCCGCCGGGCTCGCCAAGGCTTCGACCTCGCGAGTCGAAGCCGAAATCATCGCCAATATGGAGCGGTGGCGCTGGTTGCCGCGCGACCTTGGCGAAGAGCGGGTCGAGGTGAATATTCCCGACTTTGAACTCGCCGTCGTGCGCAATGGCGAGGTGACGCATCGCACGCGAATCATCGTCGGCAAAGAGGCGACTCCGACGCCGATCTTCTCCAACGCGCTGCAGTACATCATCGTCAATCCGTATTGGAACGTGCCGCCGTCGATCCTGAACAAGGAGATGCTGCCGAAGGCGAACGGCGACGTCGCCGCCATCGCGGCGAGCGGCTTCAACGTGTCCTATCGCGGCGGCAAGCTCGTGGTGCGCCAGCCGCCTGGCGAGCGCAACGCGCTTGGTCGCATCAAATTCATGTTCCCGAACGATTTTTCGGTCTATTTGCACGATACGCCGTCGCGCAACCTGTTCGCCGCGTCGCATCGCGCCTTCAGCCATGGCTGCATGCGCGTCGACGCGCCTTTCGCCTTCGCCGGAGCCGTGCTCGGCCCCGGCAGCGGCTGGTCGGAGAGCCGCGTTCGCCGGCTTATCGGCGGCTCGGAGCGCTACATCAATCTCGCCAAGCCGCTGCCGATCCACATCGAATATTTCACCGCCTATGTCGACGAAGGCGGGCGAATCGTGCTGCGCCCCGATCTCTATGGCTATTCGGCGCGGGTGCGGAAGGCGTTGGGGCTAGGCGCCTGAACCTTTCACCGCCGCCGAAAACAGCGCGGCGCAGCCGACCGTTTCGACGCTCACCGCGCTGAAGCGCTTTTCGAGTTCGCGCGTCAGCGTCTCCAAATCGTCCTGCGTGTTCGAGAATACGCCCTTGGAATTGTAAAACGCCATCAGCCTCTGCGCCGCAAAGCTGCGCGAGGCTCCGCCCTGCAGCAGCGTCGAGCCGAAGACGACGGCGCCGGGGTTCATCAAAGGCGACAGGAAATCGAACGCGCGCGCCTTCGTCGCCATGTCGCCCGGCAGGCAATGCAGGAGATAGTTGACGCCGAGCGAGTCGAATTTGGCGCCGTCAAAGTCGATTTTCTCTAGGACATTGCGCACATAGATCTCGGGCCGGTAGCGGGCGATGCGTCGCGCCGAGAATTGCAGCGCGTCGCGGTTTAAATCCATCAGCGCGAGGCGCGGCGTCGCAGTCGGAAAACGGCAGCGATCGAGAAAATAGCCGGTGCCGACGCCGACATCGAGGTGATTGCCGCTGACGTGCCGATCGTAATGGGCGAGCAGCCGCGGCGTCGGGCATTTCCAGATCCAGCGATTGGACAGGCCGAGCACCAGCACATCGTAAATCGCGAGCATATTCGGCGTGTAGACCGCCTGTCCGGCGTGAATTTGCTCGGTGGTGATCGGCATCGCTCTCGCTCCAGGACTATCGACGGCTTCGGGGGTGACAACCGACCCCGCTGCGTGGAAGAAGCTTATCTCATGTTCATAAGACGCTGCTAAGCTTCCAATGGCCCCTCCGCCCCTCCTCGCCCTCCAGGGCGTTATGCTCACGCTCGGCGGGAAGCCGCTGCTGGAGGGCGCCGATTTCGCCGTCGCGACAGGCGCGCGGCTCTGCGTCGTCGGCCGCAACGGCTCGGGCAAATCGACGCTGCTCAAGATCGCGGCCGGCGAAATCGAGCCGGACGGCGGCGTGCGCTTCCTGCAACCCGGCGCGTCGCTGCGCTATCTGCCGCAGGAGCCGGACTTTTCCGGCTTCGCCACGGCGCTGGCCTATGTCGAAGCTGGCCTCGGGCCGCTCGACGATCCTCACGTCGCCAGAACCCTGCTCAACGATCTGGGGCTCGAGGGGGACGAAAACCCCGCACGCCTCTCGGGCGGCGAAGCGCGACGGGCGGCGCTCGCCCGCGTCCTCGCGCCTGAGCCCGACATTCTGCTGCTCGACGAGCCGACGAACCACCTCGATCTGCCAACGATCCTGTGGCTCGAAGAAAGGCTCGCGGCGTTGCGCTCGGCGCTCGTGCTCATCAGCCATGACCGCCGCTTCCTTCAGGATCTGACCCGGGAAACGCTTTGGATCGACCGCGGCCGCACGCGCCATCTGGCGCGCGGCTTCAAGGAATTCGAGGCCTGGCGCGACCGGGAATTGGAGGAAGAGGAAAAGCAGCAGCACAAGTTGGAACGCAAGATCGTCGCCGAGGAACATTGGCTGCGCCACGGCGTTTCGGGGCGGCGCAAGCGCAACATGAAGCGACTCGGGGGGCTGCATCATCTGCGTGCAGAGCGCCGCGATCGCGTCATGCCGACCGGCGACGTGAAACTCGAAGCCAGCGAAGCGCAGCTGTCCGGCAAGCTGGTCATCGAGGCGATCAAGATCGGCAAGTCCTACGGCGAACGCGTCATCGTCGAGAATTTCACGACGCGCATATTGCGGGGCGATCGCATCGGAATCATCGGCGCGAACGGCGCCGGCAAGACGACGCTCGTCAACCTGCTGACCGGCGCGCTCGCGCCCGATAGCGGCAAGGTGCGATTAGGCGCCAATCTCGAAATGGCGACTCTCGAGCAAAGCCGCGCGAGTCTCGATCCGGGAACCACCTTGCAGGACGCGCTGACCGGCGGCGGCTCCGACACGATCGAAATCAATGGCGAGCGGCGGCACGTCATCGGCTACATGAAGGATTTCCTGTTCAAGCCGGAACAGGCGCGCACGCCCATCGGCAGGCTTTCGGGCGGCGAGCGCGGACGCCTAATGCTTGCGCGGGCGCTGGCGAAGCCGTCGAATCTCCTCGCGCTCGACGAACCAACCAACGACCTCGATCTCGAAACGCTCGATCTCTTAGAGGAAATGCTCGCCGATTATCCCGGCACGCTCATCGTCGTCAGCCATGATCGCGATTTTCTCGATCGCGTCGCAACCAGCGTTTTGATGAGCGACGCCGACGGCCGCTGGATTGAATATGCCGGCGGCTATAGCGACATGGTCGCCCAGCGCGGCAAGGGCGTGGAGACGCGGGGCGCGTTCGCCTCAGCGCGGGAGACGAAAGAAAAGCCCGCGCCGCGCGAGAGGGCGGCGATACGGCAGAAGCTCTCCTTCAAGGAGCAGCATGCGCTCGCGACCCTGCCCGGCAAGATCGACGCGTGGCGGGAAAAATGCGCGAAATTGCAGAGACTGCTCGATGACCCGGAGCTTTATTCGCGCGATCCGGCCAAATTCGCAAAGGCGAGCGAAGCATTCGCCGCGCTTCAAGCTGACATCGCTGAGGCCGAAGATGAGTGGCTTGCGCTCGAAATCAAGCGCGAGGAAGAGCGGTCAAACTAGAAGGCTTCCACTCTACAGCAGCACAATGGAAGTCTTCCATGCAAAGTTTTGCTGCTCGTTATTGCTGATCGAAAACAGCATAGCTAGATGTCTGGCTCTCTTCCAAGAGAAGCGCCGCGGGGAAACTTGCATCGGCGCGTCAACTAATAATAGTTCCAGGGAGAAAGCTTCGTGACACGCGCATATCTCACTCTTGGCCGCCCTTTCGGCGCGACCGCTTTGGCTCTTGCGATCCTCATGGGATGGTCGCGCCCTTCGGTGGCGGGCGAAACCGTCGAGATCAAAATGCTCAACAAGGGCGCGGACCGTTATATGGTGTTCGAGCCGGAGGTCGTGCGGATCAAACCGGGCGACACGATTAAATTCGTCGCGGCCGACAAGGGGCATAACGCCGTCACCATAAAGGAGTTGCTCCCTTCGGGCGCCGAGCCATTCCGCGGCAAGATCAATGAGGAATTGGCGATCACACTGTCCACGCCCGGCGTCTATGGCTTCCGTTGCGATCCGCACTACACGCTGGGAATGGTCGGCGTCGTCATCGTCGGAGAGCCGACCAATCTCGACGCCGCCAAGCAGGCGAAGCTGCCCGGCAAGGCGGGCGAGGTCATGACGAAACTTCTGGGGAGCCTCTGAGGCTTCGCGCCTAAATGCGGCTTTGGCGAACGCCCAATCAGTCGCAACGAGAGTGGCTTTCGCCGCGGCGAAAGCCTCTCTCCGGAGCCGAGAAATGGCCGGCACAAGACATCAGGCGCGAAGAAATCGAAGGCTGACCCTGCCGATGCGGAGAATCAGCAAAGCTGCGATCAGCGGTCCCAGGGCGAGCGCGAGCAGCGCGTCAGAAAATTCGCCCGTCGCGCCTTTGACGAGACCGACGAGGTAAGGCCCGGCAAAACCCGAGATATTGCCGATCGAGTTGATCACCGCGACGCCGACCACGGCGTCGCCCGTTCCGAGCGCCAGCGTCGTGAAACTCCAGAACGTCGGCAGCGCCGCGATCGCGCCGACAGCGGCGACGGACAGCGCGATCATCGACAGCAACGGCGTCGGCGCGTAGGCGGCGCAGGCCAGTCCCATGGCGCCGACGACGCCGGCGAGCGCCGTGTGGCCGACGGTCTCACGCCGCCGGTCGGAGCTGCGGCTCCAGGCCCACATCGCCAGCGCGGCGCAAATATAGGGAATCGACGCCAGCAAACTCGTCGCGACGACGCCGAATCCGAAAGCTTTGATGATTTGTGGGAGCCAGAAGCTCAAGCCGTAGAGCGCAATGACGATCCCGAAATAGGCGACGCCGAGAATCAGAATGCGCACATCCTTGAGCGCGCGCCAATGGTCGCCATGATCTCGCCCGGCCTCGCGCTCGAGCACGGCGCGCAACGACGCCTTTTCGCCGGACGTGAGCCATTTCGCCGACTGAGGTCCGTCAGGCAGATAGAAAAAACAGACAACCCCGAGAATGATCGACGGCAGCGCCTCCATCAGGAACAGCCAGCGCCAGCCGCTGATCCCGCCGACGCCGTTCAGCGAGGCGAGGATGAATCCCGAGATCGGCGATCCGATCGCGCTGGCGAGAGGAACCGCAATCAGGAAGCTGGCGAGCACGCGCGCGCGCTGGGCGGCGGGGATCCAATAGGTGAGATAGAGAATGACGCCCGGCGCGAAACCGGCTTCCATCACGCCGAGCAGCAGACGCAGAACAACGAAGCTCGCCTCGTTCCAGATGAAGGCGGTGAGCGCCGATACGAGGCCCCAGCTGACCATGATGCGCGCGATCCAGATGCGCGCGCCGACGCGATGCATGATGTAATTGCTCGGCGCTTCGAACAGGCAATAGCCGACAAAAAAGATGCCGGCGCCCCAGCCGAAGAATTCCGGCGTGAAGCCGAGTTCGCCATTCATCGTCAGCGCCGCGAATCCGATATTCACGCGGTCGAGATAGGCGACGATAAAGGCCGTGACGAGAAAAGGGACCAGTCGCCGCGCCACTTTCGCGACGACGCGGTCGGCGTCGAGGGCCTCGCGCGCCGCGCCCGGCTTTGGAGCGGCTGCGACCGCCGCTTCCGACATCGGCTAGGCCCGCTCAAAGCGCATGAGATGGTGCCAGCGATGCGGAACATCGCCCGGCAAGCGCGTCAGACCCGCAGCGCGCGCCTGTCGCTCTAGAAGCGACAATGGTTCCGGATAGTCGCTTGTCGAGACATGATCGAAAATCGCGTCTTTTTCAGCCCGCGAAAGGCCGCTCCAATCCTTCTCGATCCAGGCGAAATAATGCCTCAGATAGTCATCGCGCGTTTCGTCTTCCTCGCGCATCGTGTCGACCAGCAACAGCAGGCCGCCGGGCGCGAGCGCCCGCGACGCGCGGCGGAAGAATTCCGCTTTGTCCTCGGTCGACAGGTGATGCAGAACGAAACTGCTGTGGAGGACATCATAGGAGGCGCCGTCGGAAAGAGCCGACAGCATGTCGCTATGCGCGAGCTGCACGGGGCATGGCAGAGATTTCAGATTTTCGGCTGCGCGCGCGAGCGCGGTGTCCGAAAGATCGATCCCCTTGTAGCTCGACGGCGGGATCCGGCGCAGAATCGGCGCAAAGACATGCGCATCGCCACAACCGAGATCGAGCAGTGAGAAGGCTCGCCCCTCGAAGCGCTCGCGCAAGGCGCGCTCGACCTCTTCGCCGAGCGCCGCGTGAAACATGAAATCTTTGACGACGACTTTCTCATAGGTGTCCCAGAGATCGAAAATCTCGCCTGAGTATGCGCTCTTTACATCGGCGTTCATAAGCCAGCCTTTTTCTCGTCGATTCACTTAAGAGCGAAGCCCAATGCGTTGAGGGCTTCACGAATGCGGTCGCGACCGCTCAACGCCTCCGGTCCGCGCACGCGCGACAGCGCCTGACGAATCCACCCCTGATCCGGCAGGCCCTGCTCCTTCTGGAATTCCTTGAACTTTTCATCGAGCGTTTCGATCGCCTCGCGCTGCGCCTCGCCCCATTCATATTGCTCGTGATGAAGCACCGCCGCCTGACCAAGGCGAGGTTTAACGGCGGCGTTGGCGGCTGGATCGGGAACGCCGACAACCATGCCGAAGACGGCGAAGACATTCGGCGGCAAATTCAATTCCTTGGCGACCTCCTCCGGCTTATTGCGCATCGCGCCGATATAGCAGCAGCCCAGGCCGATCGATTCAAGTGCGCTGACCGCGTTCTGCGCGGCGAGCGCGGCGTCGACGACGCCGGTCAGGAACAACTCGAAATACGAGAGTCCGGCTGCATCGCGGCCCCTCTCGCGCCCGAGATTTTCGAGCCGCGCAAGATCGCAGAGCCAGACGAGAAACAGTGGGGCGTGATGGATGTGCTTCTGGCCGCCGGCAAGATCGGCGAGACGAGCCTTGCGCGCCTCGTCCTGCACCGCGACGACGCTCCAGACTTGCAGATTCGACGATGTCGACGCCGACTGCGCGGCCGCGACGATGATCTCCAGCGCGCCCTCGGGCAGCGGCTCGGGCAGGAAATTGCGATGCGACCGATGCGCCAGAATGAGATCGAGCGTGTCGTTCCACTGCTTGGGCTTTGGCGAATCGTTGCGGCGATAGCGTTCAAACATCGCCGCCGCGCCACGCGGATCGAATGGTTGCGGGCTTAAAGGCTTGTTCATGGCGCTTCCTTTAGGCGGGTTGCTCTGCTGGCGCAACATTCCGCCCTTTCGCTTTATTGACTCTGTTGTATATTATGGAAATATACATAAATGGTCAATTTCGAACATGTCGTCGGTTTCGAGTGGGATCACGGCAACGCGCGCAAAAGCGTCGAAAAGCACGACGTGAGCCAAGCGGAGGCTGAGCAGATTTTTGCCAATGATCCGCTGATCGTGACGGATGACTTGGCTCACAACGAGAGCGAGTCACGCTATCACGCCCTTGGTCGAACGGACGCATCTCGATTGCTGCATGTCACATTCACGCTGCGCTCAAACGGGACGCGCATTCGAGTTATCTCCGCTCGCGACATGAGTCGCAAGGAACGACAACGCTATGAGCAAGACGACTAAGACTCCGCCGCCGACTTTCGCAACCGAAGCAGACGAACGTGCTTATTGGGAAAGTCACGACTCCGCGGAACATGTCGACTGGAGCAAGGCGAAGCGGGTTCGGATGCCGAATCTCAAACCGTCGACAACCTCGATCTCTCTGCGGCTTCCGGTCAGTCTGCTCGAGCAGATCAAGATCGCAGCCAATAAGCGCGACGTGCCCTATCAGTCGCTCATAAAAATCTGGCTCGCCGAGAAGGTCCGCTGACTTACACCCGCTTCGGCACCAGGATCGCGCGGAAGTCGTTGACGTTGGTGCGGGTCGGCTTGGTCACGACGAGGTCGCCGAGCTTTTCGAACGCTGTGTAGGCGTCATTGTTGGCGAAATGCGCCTTCAGATCGACGCCGCCTTTTTTCGCGCGCTCGAACGAATCCGCCGTCATGATCGCGCCGGCGTTGTCCTCGCTGCCGTCGATGCCGTCGGTGTCGCAAGCGATCGCCGATATGCCGCCAAAGCCTTCGAGCGCGAGCGTCAATCCGAGCAAGAACTCCGCGTCACGTCCGCCCCGTCCCTTGCCGCGCACGGTGACGGTCGTCTCGCCGCCCGAGATGATGGCGACGGGCGGCGCGAAGGGCTGGCCATGGAGAGCGATCTGCTTTGCGATGCCGGCATGCACGAGCGCCACGTCGCGCGACTCGCCCTCGAGGTCGCCCAGGATGCAAGGCGTGAACCCCGCCGACTTCGCTACAGCCGCAGCCGCGTCCAGCGAGCCTTGCGGCGTGGCGATGAGAATGTTCTGCACTTTCTCGAAGATGGCGTCGCCGGGCTTGGGCGTTTCGCATCCGGGCTTTTGCAGATGCGCCAGCACCGCCGACGGCGCGTCGATCTTATATTTGGCGATGACGGCCAGAGCATCTTCGCGGGTCGTCGGATCGGGAACCGTGGGGCCGGAGGCGATCACCGAAAGATCGTCATTCGGCACATCGGAAATCATCAACGCCACGACGCGCGCGGGCGCCGCGGCGCGGGCGAGACGCCCGCCCTTGATGCCGGAGAGATGCTTGCGCACGCAATTCATCTCGGAGATGTTCGCGCCGCTCTTCAACAGCGCCTTATTCACCGCCTGCTTTTCCTCAAGCGTGACGCCCTCGGCCGGCAGCGCCATCAGCGCCGAGCCGCCGCCGGAAATCAGCGCAAGAACGAGATCGTCTTGCGAAAGCCCCTGCACCTTCTGCAAAATGCGCTTGGCCGCCTCGCGTCCCGCCGCGTCAGGCACCGGATGCGAGGCTTCGATCACTTCGATGTGTTTCGTCGGCGCGCCATGCTCGTAGCGCGTGACGACGAGCCCTTCGAGCGGGCCTTGCCAATGCGCCTCCACCGCCGCCGCCATGGAGGCGGCCGCCTTGCCCGCGCCGACGACGATGGTGCGGCCCTTCGGCGGCGCGATCTTCGCGAGATAGGGCGGCAGGCAGACCGCAGGCGACGCAGCGGCGACGGCGGCGTCGAACATGGCGCGAAGGAGGGTGCGGCAATCGTCGGACATCGCGCATTTTACCTTGTTCTTTTGGCAATCCGTCGGTTAGCGCCGTGCAACTGCGATAACCGTCGGCGCTGTCTTTTCAGCATCTCAAGCGCCCGTCAACCGGGCGTGGAGTCGCGCGCCGCGGCGGCCCGCTCATCGCGGTGGATTACGCAAAAACACGACATAGCCGCGAAAATAAGGGTGACGCGCCAGTGTTTCCGGCGGCGACCAGACGGCGCCCTCCGCGAGGCCGAGCCGGAAAGGCGTATGGACACGTCCGACGCGCGCCAGGTAATCGTCGATATGATCAACGGTGGCGCGGCCGCGATAGGTCTGAAACACGACCTCGTCGACGCTCCGACTAAGTCTGTCAATGTCTTCCGGCGTGGCCTGAGAGGCCCAATCCATAAGGCCGCTAATGCCGAGCGCGCAATCCGCCGGCAACGTCTGACGTAGCTCTGCAAGGAAGGCTGCGTATGTGGTCAGGCCACGCGTCGCGGCGTCAAAGTCGATCTGAACGCCGATGACCTTGTCCGATTTGGCGCGCCACTCGGCAAGCCGACGCTTGACCGCCGCAAAAATCGCGGGCGTCCAGTCGATGCTGCGCACGCGATAGACCAGCCATAATGCTTGCGGATGAGGGCTCGGCTCGGTGGCGCCCTGCGCCTTTAGACGCATCTTGCCTGAATCATCGGGTCCGATTTCAGCCTGGAGCAGATAGATGGTCTTGGCGGAAGCGATTTCGGGACGCGCGCGCACGCCGGCCCATAGCCAATAGGCGTCGTAATCCGCCGCGCGCACAATCGTGTCGGCCGCCGCTGTCAAAACGACGCCAACGGCGAGAAGACAGGCGGCGGCGACACGCCGCGACATCGTCACCAGTAAAATCTCAGGCTTTTCGCCCATGTTGTCGCGCCATATCGCGCCTTGAGCTGGTCATACCAGGCTTTGCGCTGCGCCTTCTCGACGTCCTTGCCGCCGCAAGTGTTGTTGTTCGCCGGCGCGTAGCAATTGATCGCGCGGTAGAGCGCATAAGCCCGGTCGCGCGCAGGCGTCGCCGGCGAGGCGATGAGTTTCTTATAGACCTCGCCACGCGCATAGGGTTCGCCGGGAAATATGGATTTGCCGCCGCCAAGTTCATCGGGCGCCGGCCGGGACGCCTCAAAACCGTCGAGACTGTTCACGCGGATGAAGTCGCCAAAGCACAGCATGGCGTGCGGGTCCTGAGGATTGGCGGCGAGTTCGCCGACAATCGACTTGATGTCTGGACAAGCGTAGCCCTTGTCGGCGCCGCCGCTCCACAGCAAGACGCTGGATTGGTAATTGGGATATTGCCCGGGCAGCGCGGTGTCGGCGTCGTCCTTCGCCAATCCCTCCGCAGAATAATCCCGAAGGAACCCCGCATATTGGCCGTGCGTCGCCTCTTTGAGGAGAAGCACGAAGCGCGCAAGCTTGCGCTCCTCCGCCGAGGCCGGGTCCGCGACGGCCATCCGCAGCAGGATCGGACCTGCAATATATCGCAGCAGCATCGCGCGAATCCGCGGCGACGACAGTTGCTTATCCTTCAAGAAGACCTTGTTGACCTCTCCGGAGCGTTCCCAGCTCAACGCGAGGCCGAGTTCGACCGCCTCTTTCTGCCAAGGCTGCGTGGCGAGCGGCAACAGCCGCCTCCAGTGGTCGACTGCCGCCGCATACTGCTCCGACGCCAGCAGCGCCTGACCGCGAAGAACTTCACGGCTGAAGCCGAGATAGGGCGGCGACAACGGCCCGGGCGTCGGATCACCCAACAGCTTCAATGCCGTCGCATGGTCGCCGTCGACATAATAGGCGCGCGCCGCCTTCAGAAAGGCGAACAGCGCGTCATGGCCTGTGAAGTCTCGCGCCTGGGCGTCGAGATCAGCCGCCGAGAACTTCTTCTGCGACGCATCGGTGGGCCGCATCCTCGTCAAATCGTCGATCGCGAGAAGATTCGCGTCATGGACGTCTTTTGAGTCGAGACCGAGTTTCGAGTCGATTTCAGCGGCGAGATCCGAACTGCGGAGATTGGCGTCCGGATCGCGCGCATGCGTCAGCTGCCAGGCGTACTCCGTCGCGGCCTGCGATCGATCGCCAGCGAGCCAATAGATGCGACGTAACAAGCCGCGCGCCGACGCGACGTAGCGTCCGTGCGGATAGTCGACGAGATAGGATTTGAATTCGGATTCCGCCGCTTTCAGCGATTCGTGATCCGACACTTTCGGCTCGGGAACGCCGTCCAGTTCGGCGAACGCGCCAACGGACGCCTTGTTCAAAAGCGTGCGGGCGATCATGTAGCGTGCGCTCTCGCGCACCCACACATTCTGCGCTTTCGCGAGGCTGCGAAAAGCTGTGAGCGCAGCGTCGAATGCGCCGCCGTAAAAGGACTCTGCGCCGGCAAGATAAGCGGCGAATTCGCGCGCGGCTGCCGATGCGTCGGCGCCCGCGACATAAGCCTTCGAGGCGCCGGGCGCCGCATCCTTTCCTTGGCAGGCGGTCGTGATCTGCTTGCGGGAATGGATCAGCGCAGCGCGCTCAGCTTCGCTTAGAGCCTTTTCGGCCTGCGCGGCCCGAATAAAGGCGTCCTCGCCGCTTTGAGCAGAGACGCATCGCGTGCCTTCATCAAAGAAGTCGCTCGGCGTCGTCGTCACGTCTTTGACGGGCCGGCCCGCATAATCGCAAGAGTTTCGCGCGAAGGTGTCGTTAAACGCGTCACGCGCGAAAAGCACGAAATAGTCGGGATAGATGTCGAGCTTCACCTCGCCCTTTGGCGGCTCGACGGGCCAAGGCCGCGCGTCCATCATCAGGAACTGCGCGTTGACGCGGCTGTCATTGCCCGGACTGAGGAACGGCAAATTGTCGCGATTGGAAAAATCCTTGTGATCCAGCTTCCATCCGGCGCGGCCGAGACCATCGCCGGCGCAGGCGAACGCCTGGCTCGCGGAGCACAGCAGCATAAGAGATGCGAGACTCGAAAAAAGCTGGCGCATGGCGGTTCCCTGAACGTGGCCGGCAAGCTGCGTCAGACTGCTTCTACCGGATCGGCGGGCGCGCGTCTGTTGAAAATAATCAAGTAGAATTTAGACGCTTCAAAAATAGGGCGAGGGTGGCGCCATGCCGTCCTCGCCCTTTATATGCCCCGCTCTTTGGTGGGCTGCGGCTTACGCCGCCATTGCGTTGGCCTTTTCGATCAGCGCCTCGGCCATGCGGATCGAGGCGATGTCGATCAGGCGGCCGTCGAGAGAGACGGCGCCCTTGCCTTCCTTGGCGGCCTGGCTCATCGCGTCGAGAATGCGGCGGGCCTTCGTCACCTCGGCGTCGGACGGCGTGAAGACCTGATTGGCGAGTTCGATCTGCGAGGGATGGATCGCCCACTTGCCCTCATAGCCGAGCACCGCGGCGCGCTTGGCGGCGGCGATATAGCCGTCCGGATCGCCGAAGTCGCCGAAGGGGCCATCGATCGGACGCAGGCCGTAAGCGCGGCAGGCGACCATCATGCGCGTCTGCGCCGCATGCCACTGATCGGCCCAGTAGTATTCGCGATTGCCGCTCGCGTCCTTGTCGGTCAGCACGCCGTAATCCGGATTGACGCCGCCGATGACGGTGGTGCGGGCGCGGGTCGACGCCGCATAGTCGGCGACGCCGAAGGACATGGCCTCAAGGCGCTTTGACGACTGCGCGATGGCCTCGACATTGGCCATGCCGAGCGCGGTCTCGATCAGGATTTCGATGCCGATCTTCTTGGTGCGCTTCTTGTACTGCTCGATCTGCGTGATCATCATGTCGATCGCGTAGACGTCGGCCGGAACGCCGACCTTCGGGATCAGCACGATGTCGAGGCGCGGGCAGTTCTCGAGAACGTCGACGACGTCGCGATAGCAATATTGCGTGTCGAGACCGTTGATGCGCAGCGTCATCACCTTCTTGCCCCAGTCGATGTCGTTGAGGCCCTGGATGATGTTCTTGCGCGCCTGTTCCTTGTCGTCGGGCGCGACGGCGTCTTCGAGATCAAGAAAGATCTGATCGGCCTTTGACTGCGCGGCCTTTTCGAACATGCCCGGCGCGGAGCCCGGCACGGCGAGTTCCGAGCGATGCAGACGCGGCGTGGCCTGCTCGATTAACGTGAAGCTCATATTTTACCCCTTCCTGTTGAATTAGCCTGTGGCCCCGAGGCCGGCCGCGACGCAGCTGATCGACAGCAGCAGAGGCACTTTGACGGCCTCTTTCTCCGCTTCGTCCTTTGCCTCGCGAAACCGGCGAAGCAGCGCCACCTGCTCGCGATTGACCTCGTTGATCGTCTGCAGGCGATGCGAAAGCCTCGCCTGATACTCCTTGAAACGCTCCGCCAGTTCGACGCCGCCGGTGACGCGCAACGCCATCTCGCGCGTCAATGCAAATTCCTCTTCGATGGCCTTGAAGATTTTATTTCGCACGGCTTCGTCAGCGACGAGCCCCGCATATTGTTTGGCGATCGAGAGATCGACGAGCGCGAGCGTCTTCTCGACTTCATCGATAATGAGCCGGAACATGCGCGAATCTTCGAACATGCGGCGCAAAAGCTCAAAACCCCGGTCGCCGCGCACGTCAACGAAATTCTTCAGACCGGATCCGACGCCGTACCAGCCGGTGATCGAATGGCGGTTCTGCGCCCAGGCGAAGACCCAGGGAATTGCACGCAAGTCCGCCAGGCTTTTGGCGCCGAAGCGCCGCGCCGGCCGCGACCCGATGTTGAGCAGCGAAATCTCTTCAAGCGGGCTTGCGGCCTGAAAGTAAGCCACAAGGTCAGGATCGCCGATAAATTTCGCATAGGCCGCGAAAGAGGCGCCGGAAATCTCCTCGAGCGCCTCATCGAACTCCGCATGCGGCGCCAACGCTTCCTCGCGTTCGGACTTCAGCGCATGCTGGAATACGGAGGACGCCAAGAGCTCCATCTGATACGCCGCCGTTCCGCGATTGGCGTATTTGAACGAGACGACCTCACCCTGTTCGGTGACGCGAAAACGGCCGCGGATAGAGCCCGCCGGCTGCGCCGCGATGGCGTGGCCGGTCGGCGCGCCGCCGCGCGAGACCGAGCCGCCACGTCCATGGAAGAAGGCGATGGCGACGCCCTGCTCCCGTCCGACCTGACTGAGGCGGGCCTGCGCCTTGAACAGCTCCCAATTCGACGACAGAAAGCCGCCATCCTTGTTGGAATCCGAATAGCCGATCATCACCTCTTGCAGATTGCCCTGCCAGCGCGTCGAGCGGCGCACCACCGGGACCTGCAAGAGATCGCGCATGATCGCCGGCGCGGCGCGCAGATCGCCGATCGTCTCGAAGAGCGGCACGATCGGCAGCGTGAGGATCTCGACGCCGGGTTCGTCGAGAAACAGCCCTGCCTCCTTGGCGAGCAGATACACGCCGAGGACGTCGACCGCCGAGCGCGTCATCGACAAAATGAATCCGCCGAAGGCTTCGCGGTCGAGCTGTACGCGCATCTCGGCGACGACCTCGAACATTTCGATGACGTCGCGCGTATCGGCGGAAAGCGTGTCGCGCGGGAGAGGCGCCTGACGCGGCTTTGCAAGCTCGGCGAGCAGCCATTGGCGCCATTCGGGAGCACCGAGGTCGGGCGGCGTCTCGCCGCCGGTCTTCACGCGCCACAGCTCCTCGAGCGCCTGCGTCGTGCGGGTCGTGTTCTGGCGGATGTCGAGGCGCACCGTGCTGAAGCGGAAAGTTTCCACCGCGCGGCGCAGCGGACGCACGAGATCGGTCGCGAGCGCATCGCTCTTGGCTTCATTGAGCGCCTTTTCGAGCGCCAGCAGGTCGGCGATGAGTTCGTCGGCGCTCGCATAGCGCGGACCTGTCGTCGGCTCGGCGTTCACGGCGCGCAGCGTCTGGTCGAGCTTGCGCAGAATCGTCATCACGAACTGCCGGTAGGGCTCATTTTGATTGCGCGCTTCGATCGCGGCGCCGTCCGGCAGCGCGGCGAGGCGTTCAGCCAACTCGTCGCGGAAAGACTGAGGAATATCCGCGGCGCGCTGGCTGATCGACAGCATGCGCGCAAGATCGACGAAGCGCGTTCGATAGTAATTCAAGCTCGCCGCAGCGTTTTCGCGCATGGTGCGGCGGGTGACGTCATTCGTCACGAACGGATTGCCGTCGCGGTCGCCGCCGATCCAGGACCCGAACTGAAAGAAAGGCGCGACCTCGAATGTCTCGCTGGGATAGTGGCGTCGCAGCGCGCGTTCGCAGGATGACAGAAGCTCCGGCGCGAGATCGAAAATGCTCTCGTGAAAGAAGTGCTGACCCCAGGCGACTTCCTGATCGACAGTGGGCTTTTCGAGATGCAATTCGCCGGTGAGCCAGAGAAGTTCGATCTGGTCATAGATCGACTTCACCAGCGCCTCGCGCTCGCGGTCCGTCCAGCGGGTCGATTCGAGTTCGCGCATCAGTAGATAGATGCGGCGATATTTTTCGAGGATCGAGACGCGCTTCGCTTCGGTCGGATGGGCGGTGATCACGGGCCGAATGCGCAGCGTCTGCAGTTGCGCGCGTATTTCGTCTGGCGCGACGCCTGAGGCCGCGGCGCTCGACAAGACGTAATCGAACGTGCCGAGCAGCTTGTCGTGGCCCTTTTCGCGCTCGATCCGGCGGCGCCGGCGCATGGAATACGCCTGCTCCGCGATGGAGACGAGCTGAAACAGGATGCCCTGCGCCTGCAGCGCGCGCGCCATCTGACGCGGCTCCAGACCCGCGCCCGCCTTTGAGTCGCGCACGACGGCCTCGATCTCCGGCGTGTGACGGCGAATGACAGTGAGCAATTGCTCGCGCAGGAAGTCGGAAGCTTCGGTGACCGAACGAGTCGCGTAAGCAGACGGCAAGCCAGTCGAAGACAGGCTCTTCAATGTCTGGGTCTCGGCGGTCATCAAAACTCCTTAGGCGCTCACGACGCCGCGCAGGATGAACGGCTTCGCAAAATACGGCCGGACGCCGGCGCGCGACGCGCCGACGCCAATGCTGCATTCCTCAGGCGCTCTGCAATACCTTGGCGACAGTCGATCCGAATTCGGCCGGGCTCGGCGCGACAGTCAGCCCGTAAGACTTCATGATCTCGGTTTTTTCCGCAGCGCTGTCGCCCGTCGCCGAAATGATGGCGCCGGCGTGGCCCATGCGGCGGCCCTTGGGGGCCGTGAGGCCGGCGACGAAGCCGATTACCGGTTTGGAGAAATTCTCCTTGATCCAGGCGGAGGCTTCGGCCTCCTGCGGACCGCCGATTTCGCCGATGATCAGCACGGCCTCGGTCTCCGGATCCTTGTCGAACAGCACCAGATGGTCGAGGAACGACGAGCCGTTGATCGGATCGCCGCCGATGCCGACCGAGGTCGATATGCCGAGGCCGAGCGCCTTCAGCTGCGACGCCGCTTCATAGCCAAGCGTGCCGGAGCGCGAGATCAGCCCCACCGGACCCTGCTTGTAAATGTGGCCGGGCATGATGCCGAGCATCGCCTTGCCCGGGGAAATAATGCCGGCACAGTTCGGGCCGACCAGCATCGGCCGGCGATCCTTGGGAAAACGCAGGAAGTAGCGCTTTACGCGCATCATATCCTGCGCCGGAATGCCGTCGGTGATCGAGCAGATCAGGCGGACGCCGGCGTCGGCGGCCTCCATGATCGCGTCGGCGCAAAAGGCTGGCGCGACGAAGGTGATCGACGCCTGTGCGCCGGTTTCGCGCACCGCTTCGCGGACCGTGTTGAACACCGGCACGCCGTGGTGAGTCTTGCCGCCCTTTCCGGGCGTGACGCCGGCGACGACATTGCTGCCGTAGTCGATCATCTCCTTGGTGTGGAAGCTGCCCTTGTCGCCGGTGATGCCCTGGACCAGGATCGGCGTCTTTTCGTCAATGAGAATGCTCATGTGTCGTTCTCCGGCGCTTACTTGGCGCCCTGATAGGCGGCGACAGCCTTCTCGGCGGCTTCGGCCAGCGTGTCGGCTTGGATGATCGGAATGCCGCTTTCGGCGATGATCTTCTTGCCCGCTTCGACATTGGTGCCGGCGAGACGCACGACGAGCGGCACGCCCTCGATCTTTTCGGCGCGCACCGCGTCAACGACGCCCTGCGCGACCCAGTCGCAACGATTGATGCCGGCGAAGATGTTGACGAGCACGACTTTCACGCGTCTATCCGACAGAACGAGACGGAACGCGGTCGCGACGCGCTCTGGCGAAGCGCCGCCGCCGACGTCGAGGAAGTTCGCCGGATTGCCGCCGGCGTGCTTGATCATGTCCATCGTCGCCATGGCCAGCCCCGCGCCGTTGACGATGCAGCCGATCTCGCCGTCGAGGCCGATGTAATTCAGGCTGTGCTCGGACGCCTGCGCCTCGCGCGGATCGCTCTGCGAGGGATCGTTCATGTCGACGATATTGTGACGGCGGAACAGCGCATTGTCGTCGAAGGACATCTTCGCGTCGAGCGCCAGAACCTTATCGTCCTTGGTGACGACGAGCGGATTGATCTCGAGCATGGTCGCGTCATTGTCGCGGAAGGCGCGATAGGCGCCCATGATCGTCTTCACCGCGCGCGAGACCTGCTTGATATTGAGGCCGAGCTGAAAGGCGAGTTCGCGCGCTTGAAACTGCTGCAAACCGACGGCGGGCTCGACGATGACCTGGAGCAGTTCGTCGGGGGTGTTCTTGGCGATCTCTTCGATATCCATGCCGCCGTGCTTCGAAGCGATGACGCGCACGCGCTCCAATTTGCGGTCGAGAACATAGCCGAGATAAATCTCGCGCTCGAAAGGATCGGCGACTTCGACATAGACGCGCTGCACCGGCTTGCCTTCCGGCCCGGTTTGCGACGTGACGAGCCGCTTGCCGAGCAGATCGCGCGCCGCCTGCTGGACTTCGTGATAGGTGCGGCAGAGCTTGACGCCGCCCGCCTTGCCGCGCGCGCCGGCGTGAATTTGCGCCTTGACGACCCAATGCGAGCCGCCGAGCTCAGTCGCGGCGTAGACCGCCTGATCCGGGCTGAAAGCGACCGTGCCGGGCGGAACTTCGACGCCGTGGCTCGCCAGTATTTCCTTGGCCTGATACTCGTGGACGTCCATTTCAGTCCTCTCCTCGCAATGCGGCGCGGCTTCCTCAGCCGCCTATTTTGGCTTTGACCGTCTCATAGACCGCTTCCGTTTCGGCCGCGGCCTTGGCGAGAAGCGAATTGACTTCGGCAAGCTGCTGCTCGGCGAAGTCGCGATCCTTGATCGCCTTGGCGTTGATGAAGACATTGAGGGCGCAACTGCGCAGTCCGGCATTGGCGGCGAGCACCGCGACTCCGGCGTCGCTGATGACGTTGAGGTTGCCCTTGTCGGCGGCCTCTTTCGACAGGCTGATGACATCATAGCAGATTTTGCACGTCTTCAGCGGCGCCAGCGTCGCTTCTTTCAACGCCGACTGAATCGTCCCCGAGCGCTTCGCCTTCTCCTCATCCGTGCCGCGCGGCAGGCCATAGGCGCCCATCAGCGTGTTGAAGGCGACGACGTCTTCATCGACGCCCGCGGTCAGCTCGGCGCGCAGCTTTTCAGCCTTGGCGAGAGTGAGCTGCAGATCGGCTGAAACGGCTTCGTAATTCTTTTTGCCGATGGTGAGATTGCACACCATCGAAACGAGCGCCGCGCCCATGGCGCCCGAAAGCGCCGCCGCGCCGCCGCCGCCGGGAGTCGGCGCATCGCTGGCGAGTTCGTCGAGGAATTTTCCAATCGTATCGGTCTTGGCGCTCATATCTTTCCTCGCTCAGGCGAGCTCTTTGGCTTGCGCATAAATGTTTTCGCAGTCGAACACCTGGTCTGCGGCGTCAAACAGCTTGCCGACGCATTCGCGATGCAATTTGAGCTTGAGCCCGCCCAGCCCCAGCGCGCCGATGACGATCTTGCCGTGGCGCTCCTTGGCCTTGTCGATCGCCTCGACGCCGCCGACGCCGAGCGGCGGCTGCGCGTTGCAGTCGGCGATGAGCTGGATCGTGGGATCGTTCTGCCAATCCGTCTCGTCGAGCAGCGGGACGCCGATGGCGCCTGCCGCGAAGACGATCTGAGCGCCTTTGATGGCCTGGGCGCGCGCGGCGTTATCCGACGCTTCGATCACCGCGGGCGTGAAGCCGAAGCGCTCCTGAATGGCTTTGGCGGCCGCCTCGGCGCGCGCCTTTTGACGCGAGGTGATTGTCACTTCCGCGCCCTCGATGTTCAGCATCGCCGCGGCGCGCATGCCGACCGGGCCGGTGCCGGCGAGCACGACGGCCTTCTTGCCCTTGAGCGAACTCGCCTTGGCGAGCAGCGCCACGCCCGCCGCGGCGGTCGTATTGGAGCCGTTCGAATCGAGCATCGCCGACACGCGGAAATTTGAGAAGAAACGCTTCTTCACCGCTTTGAACACGGCTTCGCCGGCTGTCATGTCGCCGCCGCCGACGAAGATCGCCGTATTTTGCTTCTCCTTCGGGCCACGCGTGTAAATGCAGCCGTCGACCAGCGCGCCGACGTTCTCGGGCGTCACGGCGCCATAGCCGATGATGCGGTCGGCGCCGCCATCATAACCGACCACCGTGTCGAAAACGCTCGGAACCGGATCGGTATCAAAAAGGAAAAGCAGTTTCTTGGTCATTGGAATTCGAACCTTTCACTGGCCCCCTCCCCAACCCTCCCCCGCGCTTCGCGCAGGAGAGGGAGCAGACTCGGCCATCGACGCGCATTCGCGCAACCTCGGGCGTTGGTTCCCTCTCCCGCTTGCGGGGGAGGGTGGCGCGAAGCGCCGGGAGGGAGCGTAGCTTCACCCCGCCACGACGTTGCGCGGGTTGCCGGCGACAAAGGCGTCGATATTGTCGACGAGCTGGTCGGCCAGCACCTGCATCGCCTCTTTCGAGGCCCAGGCCACATGCGGCGTGATGATGAGATTGGGAATCGTCGGATCGAGCAGGATGTTGCCGTTCTTGGGCGGCTCGACCGTCAGCACGTCGAAGCCGGCGCCCGCGATCACTCCCTTGCGCAGCGCCTCGGCGAGCGCCGCCTCGTCGACAATGCCGCCGCGCGCCGTATTGATGATGCAGGCGGACTTCTTCATCGACGCGAACTCCTTCGCGCCGATCATGTTCTTGGTCTCCGGCGTGAGCGGCAGGTTGAGCGTGATGACGTCCGCCTCGCGCAGGATCGTCGGGATGTCGACCTTGTTCGGCACGTCCGTGACGTCGTTGATCAGCACCTTCATGCCGAGCGCGATCGCCCGCTTTTCAATTTCCTTGCCGAGCGCGCCATAGCCGATAATGCCGAGAGTCGAGCCGGCGATGTCGTAGATCGGATAGTCGAAGTAGCAGAACTGATTGGCTTCGCCCCAGCGCCCCTGCCGAACGGAATTATAGTAGTTCACCAAATTGCGCCGCAGCGCGAACAGCAGCGCGAACACATGTTCGGGCAGCGTGTTGAACGCATAGTTACGAATATTGGAGACGACGATGCCGTTGGCGCTCGTATAGGCCTTGTCGATCACGTCGGTGCCGGTCGCGGCGACGGCGATGAGCTTGAGGCCCGGAAGCTGCTTCAACGTCGCTTCGCGCAGCGGCACCTTATTGGTGATGCAGATCGTCGCGCCTTTCAGACGTTCAACGATCTGGTCGGGCGCCGTCTGGGCGTATTCCGTGTAGTCGTGAGGAAAATTCGGCTTGCGCACATTGGCGTCGAGCGTTTCCCGATCGAGAAAGACGATTTTGTGCGACATGTCCTGGTTTCCCCTCTTTCTCAATTCTTTTTTTGGCAGTCGTTCATCGGGCTCCGGCGGTCGGAACGCTCCGACCGCCGGTCGCCGATTTACATCTTGAGCATCGGATTGGCGCGATAGACCGCCTGCGCCGCCGCGACGCCGGAGCCCGGCGTCAACTTGATGCCATGGTCGAGCATCGCCATTTCCGCGCCGGCGATGGCGCCCAGCAGCATCAACTCGTTCAAATCGCCGAGATGGCCGATGCGGAACACCTTGCCCGCGACCTCCGAGAGGCCGGCGCCGAGCGCGAGATTGTAGCGCTTGTAAGCGGTCTCGATGACCTTGGCGGCGTCATAGCCTTCCGGCACCACAATGGCGGTGACGGTGTCGGAATTCCACTTCGGCTCCTTGGCGCAGCACTTGAGGCCCCAGGCCGCGACCGCGGCGCGACAGCCCTCGGCGAGGTGGTGGTGGCGCTTGTAGACCTGATCGAGGCCTTCCTCGAACAGAATCGAGAGCGATTCCTTGAGGCCATAGAGCAGCGGCACGGAGGGCGTATAAGGGAAATAGCCGTTCGCGTTCTGGGCGATCATGTCCTGGAATTCAAAGTAAGCGCGGCGACCCTTGTTGGTCTTGCCCATTTCGATCGCTTTCGGGCTCGCCGCCATCAGCAACAGGCCGGCAGGCAGCATGAAGCCCTTCTGCGAGCCGGAGACGATCACGTCGACTCCCCATTCGTCCATCTTAAATTCAAGCGAGGCGACGGAGGAGACGCCGTCGACGAAGAGCATCGCCGGATGCTTGGCGTTGTCCATCGCCTTGCGCACCGCGGCGATGTCCGAGGTCACGCCCGTCGCCGTCTCATTATGCGTAGCGAGAACGGCCTTGATCTCATGATTCTTGTCGGCCTTCAGCGTCTCTTCAATCAGCTCCGGATCATTGCCGGTGCCCCACTCGCGCTCCTGCACGACGACGTCCAGGCCCTGGCGCTTGCACAGATCGATCCACAGGTGGGAGAACTGGCCGAAGCGCTGCGCCAGAACCTTGTCGCCGGGCGACAGCGTGTTGGTGATCGCGGCTTCCCAGCCGCCGGTGCCGGACGCCGGGAAAATGAAGGCGTGGCCCTTTTCCGTGCCGAACACCTTCTTCAGGCCGGGGAAGAGCGGCTTGACCAGGTCAGGGAACGTCGGCGAGCGATGGTCTTCGGACGCGACCGACATGGCGCGCACGATGCGGTCGGGCAGATTGGTCGGGCCCGGCACAAACAGGAAGTTCCTGCCGGGAATTCTGGAATTCAACATTTCTCAAGCTCCTTTCGAGCGGCGGGTTTCAAAATGGCGCGGCGTCAATGACGCCGGGAACACGCTAGAACAGGCCGGCGATACGGCCGGAGTCGTCAACGTAGATGTTGTTGGCGGCGGGGACCTTCGGCAGTCCTGGCATCGTCATGATGTCGCCGCACACCACCACGATGAACTCGGCGCCCGCGGAGAGACGCAATTCGCGGATCGGGATCGTGAAGGCCGAGGGGGCCCCTTTGGCGTTCGCATCCGTCGAGAAGCTGTATTGCGTCTTCGCGATGCAGACCGGGAAGTTGCCGAAGCCTTCCTTCTCCAGTTCGGCGAAACGCGCCTTGATGCTAGAATCATAGGAGATATCGGCGGCGCCGTAGAGCTCCTTGGCGATCGTGCGCACTTTTTCGGCAAGCGGCATGTCGTCCGGATACAGCGGCTTGAAGTTCGAGGGCTGCGTCTCGATGGTGTTGACGACCGCCCTGGCGAGATCCGCCGCGCCGGCGCCGCCGGAGCCCCAGTTGTCGGCGACGACGCATTCGACGCCTTCCGCCTTGCAGAGCTTGTCCAGCGCCGCCATCTCGGCCGCGGTGTCGGACGAGAACTTGTTGATCGAGACGAGCACCGGCACGCCGAATTTGCGGACATTGCCGATATGGCGCTTCAGATTCTCGAAGCCCTTCTCGACCGCGGCGACATTCTCGGCCTTCAGATCGTCCTTGGCGACGCCGCCATGCATCTTGAGCGCGCGAATCGTCGCGACGATCACCGTGATGTCGGGCTTGAGGCCCGCCTTGCGGCACTTGATGTCGAAGAACTTCTCCGCGCCGAGATCGGCGCCGAAGCCCGCCTCCGTCACGACGTAGTCGGCGAGCTTTAGGCCGGCCTTCGTCGCGATCACCGAATTGCAACCATGCGCGATATTGGCGAAAGGCCCGCCGTGGATGATGGCCGGGTTGTTCTCCAAGGTCTGCACCAGATTGGGCGCGATCGCGTCCTTGAGCAGCGCGGCCATGGAGCCGGCCGCCTTCACTTCTGAGGCGCGCACGCTCTTTTTGTCGCGGGTCTGTCCGACGATAATGTCGCCGAGCCGCCGCTGCAGATCGGCGAAGTCCGAGGCGAGGCAAAAGATCGCCATCACTTCCGAAGCGACGGTGATGTCGAATCCGTCCTCGCGGGCGAAGCCGTTCGTGACGCCGCCGAGGGACGACACGATCGAGCGCAATGCGCGGTCGTTCATGTCGACGACGCGACGCCATGCGACGCGCCGCGAGTCGATCTTCGGCTCGCCGCCCCAATAGATGTGATTGTCGATCAGCGCCGCGAGCAGATTGTTCGCCGCGCCGATGGCGTGGAAGTCGCCGGTGAAGTGGAGGTTGATGTCCTCCATCGGCACGACCTGCGCATAGCCGCCGCCGGCGGCGCCGCCCTTCACGCCGAAACAGGGGCCGAGCGAGGGCTCGCGCAGACAGCACAGCGCCTTTTTGCCAATGTGATTGAGACCGTCCGTGAGGCCGACGGTCGTCGTCGTCTTGCCTTCGCCGGCGGGCGTCGGCGTGATGGCCGTGACGAGGATCAGCTTGCCGTCGGCTTGGCTGTCGAGCGACGAGATGTAGTCGAGGGAGATCTTGCCCTTATAGTGGCCGTAGGGCTGCACATGTTCGGCCGGGATGCCGAGCTTGTCGCGCGCGACGTCGATAATCGGCCGCATCTTGGCGGCCTGCGAAATCTCGATGTCGGACTTCGGCGCAAGATGCTGGTTGTCCTTTCCGCTCGCGCCCGGCGCGGCGGTTGACCGTTCTGACATGCAGTCCACTCCCTATCAGGCCTGCGTCGCACAAGCCCACAATTCGTTTTTTTCGGTCGTCGAGAACCGAGCGTCGGCGCCGCCGATCCCGCTCCCGGCCGACCGGGCTGAAATCCTGCCGATGCAGGCTGCAGCCTTTTTTGCGACCGTAGTTTTCTCCAATTCGCGCATCAAGGCCCGCGGTTCGCCGCAACGAGCCGACGCGCGCATGAATCCGCTTACTGAAAATTCATTGGCGGACACCTCGTATGACGGGAATCAAAATTGATCGTCAAGCCGGCAGAGCCGCCAGCGGCGTGACGACGTCATGGGCGCCGCGATGCGGCTCCCGCTCGCGCGACACACCCGCGAGGCGAATCGCTTATTCGACAAGCCGGGCCAGCCGCCTATCCTTCACCTACCCGATAGAACAGGAAAAGACAGGCTGTGCGCACATCAATCAATGCGCGCATTCGCTACAAGAAGGGTGACGTTTCCTACACGCCCGAAAAGCTGATGCGGCGGGTCTGGACAGGCTCGCCGCCGGCGCTGGGAAGAAACCGAGGCCCGTCCTTACCTATCCGAAGAAACCGCAAGCCAGCGGTCGCGGCATTCGTTGCGACGTCCTTAAAAAAATATTTGTCGCAGCCAGCGTCGCAGCCTTGACTCTATCGGGCGATCACGAAGGCCGATAGTCTTTTGACGCCTACTCTGGCTGAAAATCGAGCGCGACGCCATTGATGCAATAGCGCAGGCCGGTCGGCGGCGGGCCATCGTTGAAGACATGCCCGAGATGCGACCCGCATCGGCTGCAATGCACTTCCGTGCGCACCATGCCATAGTTGCGATCGACGGTCGAGCCGAGCGCGCCGGGAAGCGGATCGAAGAAACTCGGCCAGCCGGTGCCGCTTTCGAACTTCTCGCCCGAGCGAAACAACGGCTGGCCGCAGCCGGCGCAATTGAAGGCGCCGCGGCGTTTTTCGTGATTGAGCGCGCAGCTTCCGGGGCGTTCGGTGCCATGTCCGCGCATGACGTCATATTGCTCGGGCGTGAGAAGCGCGCGCCATTCGGCGTCGGTGTGGGTTACGGGGAAGTTCGCATCGGCCATCGCCAGCGCCTTATCTGAAATTCTTGGGCTGGGTCCTATCTTGTATCAGCCGCCGCCTTTCGCCAGAGGGGCGTGGCGGGATAGAGTGGCGATCTTTCAGCGGCAAAGACGATTCGGAATGAGCGACAAGAAATTCGACGCCGTGGTGATCGGCTCGGGACTGGGCGGATTGACGGCGGGCGCGCTGCTTGCGCATGCCGGCTACAGCGTCTGCCTGCTCGAACGCAATTTTAGCCTGGGCGGCGCGGCGTCGGTCTACAAGGTCGGTCCGCTGACCGTCGAAGCCTCGCTCCATCAGACCTCCGACGCGCGCAACCCCCGCGACGTGAAGCACGACATCCTGCGCCGCCTGGGGATTCTCGACGAAATCGAATGGCTGCCCACCGGCGCTCTCTATACGGTGCGCGGCGGGCCGGTCGGCGAGGCCTTCGAACTGCCTTTCGGCTTTGCCGCCGCCTATGAGGCGCTCGCCGCCAGGTTCCCCGACAAACGCGCCGCAATCCAAAGATTTCTCGGCGATGTCGAGCAGATTCACGATGCGCTGTGGACCTTGAAACAGGCGCGTGAGGAGAGTTCCTTCGCCAAATTGGCCCGCGGACTTTGGGAGGTCGCGCCGGCCGCCGCCGGCTGGCAGAATTCATTGCACGAGATCATGGAGCGGGATTTCGCCGGCTGCGAGGCCCTGAAATGCGCGCTCGGCGCCAATCTCGCTTATTACGGCGACGACCCGCGCCGGCTGTGGTGGATTTTCTACGCGCTCGCGCAGGGCGGCTATATCGCGTCCGGCGGCGCCTATATCAAAGGCGGCTCGCGACAATTGAGCCTCAAGCTCGCCAAGTGCATCACCAAGAGCGGCGGCGTGGTGCGCATGGGCCGGCAGGTCAACGCCATCGAGACCGATGCGGACGGCAATGTGGTCGCCATACGCCATGTCGCGCGGCGCGCCGGCGACAGCGAGGAACGCATTGAAGCGCGCATAGCGATGGCGAATTGCGCGCCTTCGGAGGCGGCGGCGATGATGGACGCGCCAGCGCGCGCGAAAATGGAGGAGACCTTCGGGTCCCGCCGGCTTTCGACCTCGCTGTTTTCAGCCAATTTCGGCTTGAGCGCGAAACCCTCCACGGTCGGGCTGACGAATTTCACGACGGTCGTCATGCCGCCCGACATGCGGCGCTTCGATCAATATGGCGACGGCGCCGGCGCGATGGCGGAAGATCCCAAGGGGGAATTGCCCCTCCATACGATCGCCAATTTCACCGCTGTCGACTCAGGTCTTTGGGACGAGCCGCCGATCCTCGTCAGCGTGCTTGGCCTGGATCGCATCGACAATTGGCGCGATCTGCCGCGCGACGCGGCGCTTGCGCGCCGCGAACGCTGGCTCGACGCCATACAGGCTTCTCTCGACCGCGACTATCCGGGCTTTTCCGGTCTGGTCACGACGCGGATGCTGCTCAACGCCTATTCGATGGCGAGCTATCTCAACACGCCGGAAGGCGCCGTGTACGGCTTTGCGGCGCTGCCCGCCGAAGCGCCGATCTTGATGGGATTTCCGCGAACGCCGCAAACGCCGATCGCCGGACTCTATCTCGCCTCGGCTTTCGGCGGCGAGCATGGCTTCAACGGCGCGATGTTGTCGGGCGCCGAGGCCGCGCGGCTCGCCGAAAGACGGCTCGCCGTCGCGACCTGATATGCGTGAGGCGCGGATTGAGGGCCCCGCAACGCGTTGCGCCGCGCGTTATTAGCGCTTGCGCTTTTTGCCGCCCGCCGACGCGAGGCCGAGTTCGGCTTTGCAGGCGGCGCTGATCGATCCCGCATTGGCTCTCAGGCATCGCTCGATGGCGACGGCGTCCGGAATATACGCCTCGCAGACGCGATTCGCGTCGCCTTCACAGGCCTCGCGCTGTTCAGGCGTTCCTTGAGCGAAAGCCGGCGTGAGCGCAAAAAAAGTCAGCACAGCCGATAGCCTCAAAATGATGCGCATTCAGATTGTCCTTCCTGTTGTCCGCGCTTCGAGGCGTACCGCAGACGCGCCACGCGGCAGGCGCGCTTCCTCGAGCGACAATGGGGACGTTGATTGCATCGCGCCCGCTGGGAATCAAGTCGCATTTATCCCTCCGGGACGGACTCATTCGCCGGATCCGCGGAACCAACGTGCTGCGGCGCCGCCTCTCGTGGCAGCCGATGGCGCGGCAAATAAAGACTGTTTGCGATCATCGTGGGCACGATCGCCGTCGCGATGATCGCGGCGACGAGCGTCGAATATTGGTTTTCGTCGATGAGTTTGTTTGACAGGCCGAAAAGCGCCGAAATCGAGCCGAATGTGAGGCCGGGGGCCATCAGCAGCGTCGTATGCATGGCGTCCTTGTGCGGCGACCGAATCGGCGCGCTACGGGATAGACGCTGACGATCTTGGTCGCCATCTCGACGGCAAGAAGGGCGGCGACGCCAAGCGGCGCGGCGAGAACGGCCGGGACGGAGAAAAGTCTCCGGCTCGGATGAAATAGAAGAGCGTCAGCAGGCCGATGGTCACCGCCCGGAACCTGCGAATGAGCGCATGGTCGCACCCGACGCAGCCCGCGAGCGCGATGCCGATCAGATAGGCCGGCAAGACGCCTTCGCTCCCGGCCGGCGGGCGCGAGGAAGTTCGCAGCGCCAACCGACGTAGCCTCCTTCCACTTCAGCTTAAAACGTCGGGATCGAGTTCGGCGCCAGCGAGAAACGTCGGCGCGATGGCGCCAAGTTCGGCGAGCGTCTTGACCCAAGGCCCCTAAACGCTGAAGATTTTAGCGCCGACAGTCGCGGCGAAAAACGTCCGCGCGCACATGCCGCTAATAATTTCGGTCAGCCCCGTCGAGATGCGAAATCTCGCGGCGATGAGCGCGAGGCCGAATATGAGCGCCGCCTGAAGCCAGATCCTGTCATGGCCTTTTCCGCTTCCAGCCGGCTGGTATGGCGTATGGCGCCGACCATTGACAAGCTTGCGGCGCACTATTCCGCGCACGCGCTTCGTGACAAATGCGCTTTTTTGAGTGATGACTCGCACGCCGCAAGTGAGGAAACGGATGAACCCGCGCTCTTCAAGCGACCTGCAATCGGCTTGGCGTCCCGCCCTCCCTGTTGGAGCGCAATGGTGTTGACCGAGCAGGCGCGAATGAAAGGCTGGCGATTCCTGCTGCTCAACGTCGCGGCGGGCGCGGCGAACGTCGTCATGTTGTCGAATGTGCCGGGTTATACGGTGCTCGCGCCCTACGCCGCCGGAAGCCTCGAGGGCGTGACGCCGAGCTACGGAACATGGGCGACGACCGACCATATGGTCGGCATCGCGCTCGGCCTTCCGTTATCGCGGTGGCTTTCAGGCCGGCTTGGCGACTATCGCGTGCTGGTCGGCGCCCTTGTCGCCTACGCCGCCGTCTCCCTGATGTGCGCGGCAAGCGAGACGATCTGGTTTTTTGCGCCGATGCGCTTTCTGCTCGGCCTGATTGGCGGCGTCGCCCTTCCGCTCGCGCAATCGATGACGCTTGGGCAATATCGGGATGATCAGCGCACGCTCGGCGTCGGCTTTTGGGGCGTCATGAGCATGGCGCCCTTCACCATCGGCGTCTTCATGGGCGGCTTCTGGGCCGAATACTTCAACTGGCGCTGGCTGTTTTATTCCAACGTCGTGGTCGCGCTGCCAGCGGCGGCTGTCATCTGGGCGCTGTTCTACCGGCGCGACGTTGAGCGCCGCGTGACGCGCTTCGACACGATCGGCTTCATTCTGCTCGCGACGGTGCTGCTCGGCGTGCAGACGATTCTCAACATGGGCAATGATTTCGACTGGTTTGCCTCGCCCCTGCTCGCATGGCTGCTCCTGGTCGTACTCCTCGCTTTGCCGATGTTCATCTTCTGGGAGTTCGGCGAGCGGCGGCCCGCCCTCGACCTGCGGCTGTTTCTGCACCGCAATTTCGCGATCGCGACATTCTGTTCGCTGATCGGTTTTCTGATCATTCAGGGCCTGCTGTCGGTGTTCATCGTACAATTGCAGGTGCTGCTCGGCTACACGTCTTCGCTCGCCGGGATGGTCTATCTGGCCATGATTTTTCTGGCGATGGCCGCCGCCGCCGTTGTGCATGAGATCACGAGAAACGTCGACGCGCGACTCATCATCTTCCTCAATTTCATCGGCCTCGCGGTGACCTTTGTGTGGCTCGGCCAATACGACAAGAGCGCCTCTTTCGATAATGTCACGACGCCGATGTTCTTCTTCGGCTTCTCGCTCGCGATGTTCTTTGCGCCGCTCGCGACGCTCGCCATGACCGGGCTCGCCGGCGAACGACTGATCCGCGCCGCGGAGGAGCTGGCGATGCTGCGCACGGTGTTCGGCGCCATGGGCATCACGCTGCTCGGCGTTCTCTTTTTCCGCCGCATGCCCTTCCATCAGCTGGACCTCGCCGATCATTTTGGCGGACGCCGCTTCGCCTCGCTCGACCTGCTCGCCTCGTTCCTGGAACGCATGCAGGCGATGGGCATGTCGCCGAATGCGGCGCGCAGCCGGGCGGCGCAGCTCATCCGCCAACAGGCCGGGATCCTGGCGCTCGACGACGCCTTTCTGTTCGGCGCGATGACGTTCATCTTGCTGGCGGGGATCATCTGGCTCGCCTCCCCAAGCTACGCGTCCAAGAAGCGCCAGCAGACGCTCACCCGGCTTACGGCCGAGGAGCTGATGGAGCAGCCGTAAGCGCCGGCGCAAGAGATCGAACTGCGCCATCAGCTTCAACGCAGCGGTTCGCTTCATTCACGCCGCGTTTGGCCCACACCTCGCGTAAAGATTAGCTCTGGATTGGGAACACAGCGCAGCTTCAATCGTTACTGTTTTGAATTTTTCGAACCTTCGAAGCGCCGTGACGGATCGCACATTCGTAGATGCACGTAATGTTTTCGCGCGCGCCGATGAAACGCGAAGGAAGAGCGTGCGCCGCCGCGCGAGAGTCGAAGGCGGCCTTCGATGATCGGCCCGCTCACGCCATTGGTTCCCCATTTCTTGGCGTTCCACGTCTTAACGCTTGCGCTGTGGTGCGCAGGCCTCATCGCCTTGCCGCTGATGCTGTCGCGCCACGACCCGGCGATCAGCCAGGCGGATTATGCGCGAATCCGGCGCTATACGCATTTCGCCTATACGCTTGGCGTGACCCCTGCCGCGGTTCTGGCGGTGGCCTCGGGGACAGTGCTGGTCTTTCTGCGCGACGCGTTCACGCCATGGATGTTTTTGAAGCTCGTCTTCGTCGGCGCTCTGGTCCTCACCCACGGGTGGGTTGGGCACACGGTCACATTGATGGAGGAAACCCACGGCCTTCATCGGCCGCCGCATCCGGGCCTACAGACCATGGCGACGTTCGTTCCGATCCTCGCGATCCTGTTTCTCGTGCTCGACAAGCCTGACTTCAGCGAGCTTCGCTTTCCGCACTGGCTCTCGCAGCCGCAGGGCGGTCAGCTCCCCTTTTTGGCGCCCAGCCGATAGTCGAAGACGAGCTTGCCGCCATGCCATCCGGTCACCGACGCCATGATCACGCAAAAGATCGACAAAAGAAGTCCGTAGGGCAGCACGACGGCTTGGTGGTCGTGCAGCCGATAGCCCCAGTTCACGCCGAGAAGCGCGAGCAGCAATACGGCAAGAATGAAATGCGACCAGGCCGCTGTCCTGGCGCGTATGCCGGCGACAAGCAACAATTCCGCAGTTCCGGACAGCCCCGCGAAGAGGCCGAGCAGAAAGCCGCCGCCCGCCGACCACACGCCGGCGCGCGCCCAGAACGCATCGCCTGTCCACCAGTAAAGGAGATCGGCGCCGAGCAAGGTGAATGTCAGCGCGATCGGAAAGGCGACGGACATTGCGTGGATCGGATGGCCAAGCACCGCCACTCGCGATTCGGTTTCGTAAAATTCTGGAAGCTGTTGGATCGGATCAATGAAGCCTCGCTTCATATCGTTTCGTTTGTTCGCCACCGGCGTTCCTCCGCGCGTCGTCTCGTCCTTTTAACGCCTCTGGCGGTCGCTGGTTGCGCCGGCGGTCTATCAACAGTCGATCCGGCGGGCCCGGCCGCGGCGCGCATAGCGACGCTGTGGTGGACGATGTTGGCGGGGTCGGCGGCGATTTTCGCGCTGGTGATGCTGCTGCTGCTGATCGCCTATCGGCGAACGCCGGCCCCTCGTCAGAGCGAGCATCGACAGGAGCGCTTCTGGCTGTATGGCCTCGGCCTCGCCTTCCCGCTCGTCACCCTGGCCGCGCTGCTGATTTATGGGCTGGTTCTGGGGGAGACGCTTCTTCCCAAAAGCGGCGAAAAGGTCGTGAGGGTGCGCGCAGAGGCGCGTCAGTGGTCCTGGAGCTTCGGCTACGCTGACGCCGGCGGACTGCGCACGCAGGGCGTTCTGCACATCCCTGCCGGCCAACCCGTCGACGTCGAGATCACCTCGCTCGACGTGGTCCACAGTTTCTGGGCCCCTCGGCTCGCGGGCAAGCTCGACGCCATTCCGGGGCAGGTGAACGTTTTGAGGATCGAAGCCGCGGAGCCAGGAGAATATCAAGGAGTCGACGCCGAATTCAGCGGCCCCGGATACAGCGGCGACGCCTTCACCGTGATCGCGCATGATGCGGCGGGCTGGGACGCCTTTCTCGGGCGCGCAAAAGAATGAACGCGCTCGCGCGCCATCGCGCCCTCAGTCGCATCTGGTCTTCGCAGCCCGGCTGGAGAGGCGTCATTTCGACCGTCAATCACAGCGATATCGGCAGAATGTTTCTTCTTGTCGCGACGCTCTTCTTTCTGATCGGCGGCGTCCTCGCAATGTTGATCCGAACGCAGCTCGCCACGCCGCATTCGGCGTTCGTCGCGCCCGCGATCTACGATCAGATCTTCACGATGCATGGAACAGTCATGATGTTCCTCTTCGCGATTCCGCTGTTTGAAGGCGCGGCCGTCTATCTGCTGCCGAAGCTGCTGGGCACGCGCGATCTCGCTTTTCCGCGCCTCACGGCCTACGGCTTCTGGTGTTACGTGTTCGGTGGGGTGATGCTGGTCTTCGCCTTGCTGGTCGGTCTCGCGCCAGACAGCGGCTGGTTCATGTATCCGCCGCTGTCTTCGAGCGCGCATTCGCCGGGCGTCAACGCCGACTTCTGGCTCATCGGCGTCACCTTCGTCGAAGTTTCAGCCATCGCCGCGGCCGTCGAGATTTGCGTCTCGATCTTGAAGTTTCGCGCGCCGGGCATGTCGCTGGACCTCATGCCGATCTTCCCCTGGTATGCGCTCGTCACCGCGCTGATGATTCTGATGGGCTTTCCGCCGCTGATCCTCGGCTCCATTCTGCTGGAACTGGAACGCGCCTTCGGCTTTCCCTTTTTCGAAGCCGCGCTCGGCGGAAGTCCCCTGCTCTGGCAGCACCTCTTTTGGCTCTTCGGCCATCCCGAGGTCTACATTATCTTCCTGCCCGCCGCCGGCGTCGTCTCCACCGTTCTTCCAGTGATGGCGCGCACGACGCTGCTTGGCTACCGCTGGATCGTGACGGCGGTTGTCGCGCTCGCATTCCTGAGCTTCGGGCTCTGGGTGCACCACATGTTCGCGACAGGCATCCCGCATATGGGACTGGCGTTCTTCTCGGCCGCCTCGACGCTCGTCGCGGTTCCCACAGGGATTCAGATCTTCGCCTGGCTTGGCACGCTCTGGAAGGGTCAGCCGCGCCTGACGCTGCCGATGCTTTACATCATTGGCTTTTTTTTCACCTTCGTCATTGGCGGCCTGACCGGAGTCATGGTGGCGATCGTGCCGTTTGACTGGCAGACGCATGACACGGCTTTCATCACCGCGCATCTGCATTATGTGCTGTTTGGCGGATTCGTCTTTCCGATGCTCGCCGGGCTGTACTACTGGCTGCCCCAGCTCACCGGCCGCAAGCGTTTCTTTCGAATCGGCGAGATGGCCTTTTGGCTCATTTTTCTCGGATTCAACGGCGCCTTTCTGGCGATGCATTGGGTTGGCCTCCTCGGCCAGCGGCGGCGGATCGCCTGGTATCCCGAGGACGCCGGCTGGAGCGTGATCAACCTGATCTCCTCGATCAGCGCTTTCATCATGGCGATCGGCGTCGCGATGGTGATCTTCGACATTGCGCTGCATGCGCTCCTCGCGATCCGAGGGTCTCGCAATCCCTGGGGCGCCGGGACGCTGGAATGGGCGATGCCGACGCCGCCCGCCGCGTATAACTTCGCCAGCATACCGATTGTCGGCGATCGTGAGCCGCTGGCGAGGGACCCGGAGCTCGCAAATCAAATCGCCTGCGGCGAATATTTTCTCGGGGAGCCGCGCGGAGAGTTGCGCGAGACGTTGACCGTCGACGCGGCGAGCGGAATTCCTGAAGCTCTGGTCATTTTCCCCGGCAATTCGACGCTGCCTATCGCGCTTGCGGCGGCCACCGGAGCGGCCTTCCTCGGCGCTTTGATAAGAGTCTATTGGCTCATCCCGTTAGCCTTGCTGTTCGTCGTCGGTCTGTCGCTGCGCTGGGGCTGGTCGCAACACGCGGCGGCCTATCCAGGACTTCAGAATGTCGGGCGCGCGACGCTTCTGCCGCAGGCCATCGAGACTGATCGGTCTCCCGGCTGGTGGGGATCGGCCTTCCTGCTTGGCGCGGACGCCGTTCTCTACGGTTCACTCTTCTTCGGATATGCCTTTCTTTGGACCGTCGGACCGAATTGGCCGCCGCCCCAACGGCTGTCGCTATCCGTTCTCGAACTGGCCCTTGGTCTCACCGGCGCGGCGGCGGCGGCCATTGGACTCCACGCCGCGGCGCGCGCCGCTTCGCGCGGCGCGTCTCTATGGCGCGGACTTCTCATCGCGCTCGCCGGCTCGGGATTGACGATCGCGGCGCTTGCGACGACGCTAACGCGCGCGGGCCAACTGACGGATTACGCCTATGGCGCGACGATTTTCGTGATGATCGCCTATGCGCTCATTCATGCTGCGATCGCAGCGATCATGATTTGCTCGCTCGCATACCGAACCTTGCGCGGCGGCGCGGCGCGTCCGCGAACATCCAACGTCAACATTTTGCGCCTCTGGACCGATTACGCGGCCTTCGTCGCGGCAACCAGCCTCATCGCGACGCAGTTCTCGAGCTATCTCACATGAAGGACGTCGTTCGAATCGTCATCGCCATGCTCGTCTGGCTCGCCTTGTTCAGCGCCCTTTATGGGCTGGAAGGCGTCGGTTGCGCGGCAGGCTGGCAACACATCCCGGTCAATGGCGCGACGCTCTTCCAAGCCGCCATGACGCTCGCGTTTTTTGTCGCGCTTTTTATCCTTGTCGCCGTTCTCGTCGCGCTGCGTTCGCCGCGCTTTCGCTCCGCCTCTCCCTTTGTCGCGCACATCAGCATCATTCTCGCGGTCGCGGCTCTGGTCGCGGGGGCATGGACTCTGTTCCCGGCCTTGGCGCTTTCACGTTGCGCATGAAGCTTCAGGCCGAGCGCGCAAGCGCGGCGCGGCTTTTTACGGAAAGCGCTCGACCGGCTGATCGGCGCGAACATAGAGCGGATGGCGCGGCGCGCCGCGCTGCGTCCTGCCGAGGCAGGCGAGACGCGCGCCCGATGCGTGAAACATCCGGACCGCCTCATCGATCTGATCTTGTCGGGCCAACGCGCCCCACGCGCAGATGATAGGCGCCGATTGAGCGATCGCTTGCGCCGCGAGGCGAACGAGCGTTCGCCAATTCTGTGGGCCAATCGGGTCGCGCGACGCCCAGAGCGCCTCGGGCGAGGACGCGCGCAGCGCATAAAGATTGGCGACGATGAGTCCGCCGGCGCCTTCGCGCCGCGCGAAGCCGATGCAGCGGCGAATTGTCGGATCATCCTCTTTAGCGTCGGCCGTCGACGGATTGAGCATGACGAAGGGCAGAAGCGGCGCGCCGCTCCATTTGCGCGTGAGACTGTAGCGATAAGCGCCGCACGCGGAGATGACGGCCGCTCTTTCCATTTGGCGCGAGACGGCGAAGACAGGCATTGAATTGGCCTTGGGCCTCAGTTCCGGCGTCGGCGTTTCAAATGTAGCGAATGATCTCACAATCGTCATGCCTCGAAGCCCGACTAATAAATCGGCCGAAACCGGAACATATCTGCAGCACGGCGGTTATTCATTTGTCTTGACCGTGGCGATGGTCACGTAGCGATCTTCACAAGGAGGAAGTTTTCATGAGTTCGACCAGCGATAAACTTAAAGGCGCCCTGAATGAAGCGACAGGGTCTGCGAAGCAGGCGGCCGGGAAAGTGATCGACTCGCCCCAACTGGAAGGCGAAGGCGTGTTGCAGGAAATGAAGGGGAAGGGCCAGACGGCGCTCGGAGAGGCCAAGGACGCCATTGCCGATACGCTGGAAACGGCGGCAACCAAGGCGAAGGAACTCGCCAAAAACGCCAAGGACGCCGTTCACCGCGCGACCGAATAAGAGATGCCGCTCGCGAGCCTCCCTCTCCTTCTGAGGGGGAGGTTCGCCGTGCGGCGCTTATTGGTGGGCGGCACAGGGATTGAACCTGTGACCCCTCCCGTGTGAAGGGAGTGCTCTCCCGCTGAGCTAGCCGCCCGTCGCCATCGGCGATCGATCCTCCTCGTGTAGGAGAGGCCGGCGCCCTCCGTCAAGATCGGAGATCGCCCTCAGTCACCGTAGATCCCCCTATCCCGCCGAGGCTCAAGCCTGCGCCGGGACGCCGCGCAGCGTCGCCGCGCTCCCGCCCGATACCCCCGGCCGCTCACGGCGGGGTCCATTCCTTCGACAGAACGCGGCGCACCATCGGCTCGAAGGTCGCGAGCGGCTCGTTTTTGTAGGCGGGATCGAAGGACACTTCGTCATATTTGGCGCAGAACTCGATCGTCTGCTCATAGGCCGGGTCCGAGCGGAATTTGTCGCGGGCGTTCGGATCGAGGCCGAGATGCGCGGCGTAGAAATAGGTCTGGAACAGGCCGTGCTGCGCCAGCATCCAATAATTGTCGCGGCTGATGAAGGGCCTCAGGATCGCGGCGATCACCTCGCCATGGTTGAAAGGTCCAAGCGTTTCGCACGCGTCATGCAGCAGCGCGACGACCACATATTCTTCGTCCTTGCCGTCGCGCAGCGCGCGCGTCGCCGATTGCAGACAATGATCGTAGCGCGTGATGTTATAGGCCGTGTCCTTGCCAAGATCGCGCAGCAGTCCAAAGAGCCGGTCCGGCAGTTCCTTGAGCGTGTGCTCATGAACCTGTTTGAGGATCTGAAAGTCTTCGTCCGTGCCCTGGTCCATCCGCGTGAAGTGCATTTTCTCCATAGTGCGAACCTTTCCCGTAACTTGCGCGGTGCCGGCCTCCACGGCGAAGCGGGGCTCAAACGATCAAGACGCCTCAACCGCGCGTTGGAACAGCGCCTCGTCCAGTGACGCCACCGCATCCCACAGCTCGTCGAAATGCGAAATCACGCGATCGGGCGAAAACGCCGCGACCGGCGTGTCGGTATAGCCGAAATCCACCGCCACCGACGGCGTTCCGGCGGCGCGGGCGGTGTCGATGTCGGTCTTGGAATCCCCGACCATCACCGAGCGCCTTGGGTCGCCGTCCGCCGCCTCGACCGTCAGCCACAGCGTGCGCGGATCGGGCTTGTGCATGGGAAAGCTGCCGCGGCCGCAGATCGCCGCGAAACGGTCCGCCGCCGAGAGTTTTTGCAACAGCAGCCGCGCCAGCTCTTCAGGCTTATTGGTGCAGACGGCGAGACGAAAGCCGGCCGCCTTGAACCGATCGAGCGCCGCGAGCGCGCCGGGGAACAGCCGGCTTTCGTCGGCGATGTGCGCCTCGTAGTAAACCAGGAAGTCGCGCACCAGCCCCTCGGCGCGCTCGGGGCCGAGCGACGCGCCCTGATGGGCGAAGCCGCGCTCGATCAGCGCCCGCGCGCCAGCGCCGACAAGCGGCCGTCCAGCCTCGAGCGCGAGCGGCGTCAATCCCTCGCGCATGAGCAGCACATTCAGCGTGCCGATGAGATCATAGGCGGTGTCGGCCAATGTGCCGTCGAGATCGAAAACGAGAGCAGGGGCGCGGCTTGTCATAGCGCAGGGGGTAGCCGCGCCGCCCCCCGGGATCAAGCGCCGTTGATTCGACAGGCGAATTTTGTCGCCTCCGCACGCGAGGGCTCTGCGTGTAGACTGCGCCGACCGATTCGCGACAGGGAGCGCAAATATGCGTGCAACGCGCAATTTCCATACGCGTCGACGTGCAGCTTTGACGGCCGGCGCGCTTGTCCTCGCCCTTTCCGGAGCGTCGATGGCGACGGCCGGAAATTACGAATTTCTGGCGGCGCCGCAGACGGACCTCAATCGCGTGTTTCGCCTCGACCGCTCCAATGGCGAGGTCGGCGCCTGCCAATACGGCTTGAAGGAAAGCGCAGCGATCGGCGTGACGCTGTGCTATCCGCCTGGCGAAGGCGCGCGCGCCGGCGTTTTCAGCGAATATGCGCTGGTCGCATCGCGTCATACCGGCGAAGGCGGCGTATTCCGCGTTGATCTGCGTTCCGGCATGATGTCGATCTGCTTCGTGCTGAACGAAACATCGGTGGTCTGCACGCCGCCGGCCAAATGAGCGAGCGACCTGGCGAAGCGAATGTCCCTATGAGCGCCTTTTCCGCCGAGGCAATGAAGCGCGCCGCCGCGCGCGCGGCGCTCGAGTCCGTCACGCATGGCATGCGGCTCGGGCTCGGCTCGGGATCGACGGCGGCGCATTTCGTCGATCTTCTCGGCGCCCGCGTCAGGGAGGGGCTGGAGGTCATTTGCGTGCCGACCTCCGAGCGCACCCGCGCTCAGGCCGAAAGCCTCGGGATATCGCTCTCCACCCTCGACGAGACGCCGCAACTCGAACTCACCGTCGATGGCGCTGACGAATTCGACGCGGCGCTTCGCCTGATCAAAGGCGGCGGCGGCGCGCTGCTGCGCGAGAAGATCGTCGCCGCCGCCTCGACGCGCATGTTCGTCATCGCCGACGCGACGAAGGAGGTAAGAACGCTCGGCGCCTTCCCCCTGCCGGTCGAAATCGATCGGTTCGGCGCACGCTCCACCATGCTGCATATCGAACGGGTCGCGCGCGGTCTGGGACTCATCGGCCCGCTGACGATGCGCGAAGCGGAGCCGGGCGAGCGCTTCATCACCGACGGGGGACATTACATCGTCGATTGCGCGTTCGGCGCCATCGACGATCCGGACGCCCTCGCTGCGCGGCTTTCGGCGATTCCCGGAGTCGTGGATCACGGATTGTTCATCGGACTCGCAACGGCGATCTTCATCGCCGGCGCCGAGGGCGTGCGCATCCTGGGAAACATATCGGGCGACCCCTTATGACCTTCGACTATGACCTTATCGTCGTCGGCGCCGGATCCGGCGGCGTCCGTGCGGCGCGCGTCGCCGCCAGCCATGGCGCGAAAGTCGCGATCGCCGAGGAATTTCGGGTCGGCGGCACCTGCGTCATTCGCGGCTGCGTTCCCAAAAAACTTTACGTGCTGGCGAGCCGCTTCCACGATGATTTCCAGGACGCCGCCGGGTTCGGCTGGCGCGTCGGCGACGTGTCGTTTGACTGGCCGGCCCTCGTCGCCGCAAAGGAAAAGGAGATCACGCGCCTTTCAGACCTTTACGCCGAAACGCTCGCGAGCTCCGGCGTCGAGCTCATCCGCGCGCGCGCGACGCTCACCGATCCGAACGGCGTGCGTTTCTCCAACGGCCGCTCCGCCCGCGCCCGCTACATTCTCATCGCCACCGGCGGTGCGCCGGTGCTCGCCCCGCACATTCCGGGCATCGAATTCGGCATATCTTCAAACGAGATTTTCGATCTGCCGAAGTTTCCGCAAAGGCTGCTGATCGTTGGAGCGGGATATATCGCCGTCGAATTCGCCAGCGTCTTCGCGCGGCTCGGCGCGAAGGTGCATCTCGCCTATCGCGCCGACCTGCCGCTGCGCGGCTTCGACGACGATCTGCGTTCGCGCCTCTGCGAAGCGCTCAAGACGGCTGGCGTCGCGCACCGGGCCGGCGCCCTGCCGACGTGCATTACGAAAAGCGCTGACGTTCTGGAGGTCGAGATGAGCGACGGCGCGCCGCTCGAGGTCGACTGCCTGCTCATCGCCACCGGGCGCAGGCCGATGACGCAGAATCTCGGCCTGGAGGCGGCGGGCGTCGAGCTGCGCGAAAACGGCGCGGTCGCCGTCGACGAGCGCTCGCGCTCGAACGTCGACTCCATCTACGCCGTCGGCGACGTCACCGACCAGATCAATCTGACGCCCGTCGCCATTCGCGAAGGGCAGGCCTTTGCTGACAGCGTCTTCGGCGCGACGCCGACGACGGTCGACTACGCGTGCACGCCAAGCGCCGTCTTCACCACGCCCGAAATCGGAACGGTTGGACTGACCGAGGCCGAGGCGCTGGCGCAGCATGGCGCGATCGATATTTATGAGACGCAGTTTCGCCCCATGCGCGCGACGCTCTCTGGACGCGGCGAACGCATTTATATGAAGCTGATCATCCACGGCTCGAATGGACGCGTGCTTGGCGCGCATATTTTGGGTCCCGAGGCGGGGGAGATGGCGCAACTCATCGCCGTCGCCCTGCGGATGGGCGCGACGAAGAGCGATTTCGACGCGACGATGGCCGTGCATCCGACGATGGCGGAAGAACTCGTGACAATGCGCGCGCCGTCACGGCTGCTCAGGCCGCAGGCCTAGCGCGCATTCCTGAGTATCGATTCAAGAATACGCGCTAGTAGTTTCTCGAACTAACGCATTTTCTACGCCGAACCGGCAGCCACTTCGGCGGAAAATGCTTTAGGCTTCGATCCGTTGCTGCGGCGGCTGCGCCGCAACGGGCTGCTGCGCCGGAGCCGGAGTCGGAGCGGCGGGCTCGGGCGCCCATCTGTCGAGAAGGGCGCGAAGCTTGCGCCGCGCCGCGCCTGTCTTCGCCTCGGTGACGCGGGAGAAGAAATAGCCGGCGACGATGGCGACTCCCATCACCGAGAAGGCCACGGCATAATTCTGCGGGGTGGCGAGCTGCGTCGCCCAGTCATTCCCCAATGTGCTGCCGACCGCCGCGCGCGCGAAGATCAGGATCGGCATATGGATACTGTAGAGCGAGAAGGAAAAATCGGCGAGCGTCTTGTGGAACTTCGGACGCAGCAACGAAAAGCCTTCGGCCGGCCCATAGCGGAAGGCGAGCAGGACATTGACGAACAAGCCCGACGCGAGAAGATCGCCGGCATCGGCGAGCCAGGGATGGGCCTCGAGAAGATGTCCGCGCACGACCAGCCGGATGATCGCGACGACGGCGGCGTAGAGGATGAGCGCCTGCCAGCGCGAGCGGATGATCGGCCGGCCGATCAGCGTGGCGAAGGCGCCGCCGGCCCAAAGAATATAGCCGAATTTGAACCAGCTCGGCGGCATGGAAAGCGCCAGGAAGAGCGCCGCGCCCAGCGCGAAACCCAAAAAGCGCAGCGCCAGCGGGTAATTGCGCGCAAAAGGCAATAGCAACAGCGGAAATGTCACGTAGTACCAGAACTCGCAGGCGAGCGACCAGAGCGGCCCGTTGGTGCCGAAATAGTCGAAGGCGATGCCTTGCAGATTGAGAAAACTTGCAAGAAACAGAACCGGGGAGAAATGGCCCTTGAACAGCGGCCATTCATAGACGCCGCTGCTGGCGAACAGCCACCTGCCGAGCGAATCGAGAACGAGCGTGAGCGCGACGGCAGGCCCGACGACGAGATAGATTCGCGACACGCGATGAATGAAATATTCGCGCAGGAAGCCCTGATTCTTGCGCATATGCGCCAGCACCGCGCCGCCGACGAGATAGCCGGACATCACGAAGAAGGCGAGCACCGCCTGATGCCCAAGCTCGAAGGCCGAGTAGAACCACCAGACATAGGCGAGCGGCCCGTGCGGCGCGCTCATGATGTCGGCGTTGTTGATGAAGAGGTTGGACGTATGGACGGCCAGCACCACGAGCGCGCCGAGCCAGCGGCTCGCCTCGATGAATTGCGATAGAATGAACGGCATCGCCCCGGTTCGCCCCCTCGCTCTCGGCCGCGCTCGCGCCCCGGCTTTATAGCGGGTCTCCCCGGGCTTCGCCAAATCGCCGCCGCCAAGCGGAGGGTCGCTTTGGAGGCGAGAATCCTCTATAAGCGCCGCTGGCGTCGCTGCGAGAACGACCCCAGCGCCTATCGGGCCTGATTTTGCGGAGTTTTGCGAAGTGGAACGTTGGTCGCCGGGCAGTTGGAGGAATCTACCGATCGAGCAGACGCCGGTCTATCAGGACCAGGCGGCGCTCGCCGACGTGGAGCGCCAGCTCGCCGGGTTTCCGCCGCTCGTTTTCGCCGGTGAAGCGCGCAATCTGAAGCGCCACTTGGCCGAGGTCGCCGCCGGCAAGGCGTTCCTGCTGCAGGGCGGGGACTGCGCCGAGAGCTTCTCGGAACATTCGGCGGACAATATCCGCGACTTTTTCCGCGTTTTCCTGCAGATGGCCGTCGTGCTGACCTATGCCGCCGCCTCGCCGGTGGTGAAGGTCGGGCGCATCGCCGGCCAGTTCGCCAAGCCGCGCTCCTCGCCGCTCGAAAAGCAGGGCGGCCTCGAGCTGCCGAGCTATCGCGGCGACATCATCAACGACCTCGCGTTCAACCCGCAGGCGCGCGAACCCGATCCGCAGCGCCAGCTGCTCGCCTATCGGCAATCGGCGGCGACGCTGAACCTCATCCGCGCCTTTGCGGCGGGCGGCTTCGCCAATCTCGAAAACGTCCACCGCTGGATGCTCGGCTTCGTCAAAAGCAGCCCGCAGTCCGAGCGCTACCAGAAGCTCGCCGATCAGATCACCGAGACCTTAAGCTTCATGCGCGCGATCGGTCTCGATCCGGAGCATCATCCGGAGTTGCGCGGCACCGACTTCTACACTTCGCATGAGGCGCTGCTGCTCTGCTACGAACAGGCGCTGACCCGCATCGACTCGACGACGGGCGACTATTACGCGACCTCCGGCCACATGCTCTGGGTCGGCGACCGCACCCGTCAGGAGGACGGGGCGCATATCGAATTCGTCCGCGGCGTCAAGAATCCGCTCGGGCTGAAATGCGGTCCGAGCCTGAAGCCCGACGCGCTGCTGCGCCTCATCGACGCGCTCGATCCCGAGAACGAGCCCGGGAGGCTCACGCTGATCTGCCGCTTCGGCGCGGACAAGATCGAGGACGCGCTGCCTGCGCTGGTGCGGGCGGTGACGCGCGAAGGCCGCAACATCGTCTGGTCCTGCGATCCGATGCATGGCAACACGGTCAGCGCCGGAGGCTACAAGACACGGCCGTTCGATCGGATCATGTCGGAAATTCGCAGCTTCTTCGCCGTGCATCAGGCGGAAGGCTCCTACGCCGGCGGCATCCATCTCGAGATGACCGGCAAGGACGTCACCGAATGCATGGGCGGCGCGCGGGCGATTTCAGAGAGCGATCTGCGCGACCGCTATCACACTTATTGCGATCCGCGCCTCAACGCCGAACAGGCGATCGAAGTGGCGTTCCTGGTGGCCGAGCTTTTGAAGGCGGAACGCGTCGCCCGCGGCGTGCGGGAGCAGCACGCCGCGGAGTGAGGCAAGACGCGCGGGCTGGCTAGCCCGTCGTCTCCTCCGCCTCGCGGACCGTCATCTCGGCGCCGTGCCAGACGAAATCGTCGTAGAGCAGCGCGTCGATGAACATCACCGGCAACATCAGGTCGCGCACCAACAGCGCGAAAGGCGTGCGCCAGTCGAGCGGGAAGCCGCAGACCCGCGCCAGCCAGATCTCGCCGCCGTGCAGCGAAAAGACGATGAGCGTCGTGACCAGCGCCACCGTCGAAATCCCGCCGTCGAGCTGAACGGCGGCGTAGGCGCCGAGCACGATCGCCGCAAAACTGCCGTTCATGAATTCCGGGGCGTAATGCGCGGGGAAGGTCGCGCGCCGCAGCCGCGCCCAGCGCACGTGCCGTGAATAGACTTCACGGGCGGTGCGTTGGCCGAGCGGCTGCTCGAATGGCATGTCGACGAGGCGCACATCCATGCCTTGAGCGCGGATGACTTTGGTCGATGCGGCGTCCTCGGCGATTTCGCCCGCCAGCGCGCGAATGCCGCCAGCGCTGTCGAGCACGTCGCGCCGCCACATCATGTTCTTGCCCTGCGCGAAGGCGGCCCCAATCGCCTCGGCGCCATATTGCCAGCGCGCCTGAAACGTATTGAGGATCGCGCATTCGACCATCGCCCAGAAGCCTTTCGGACGCGAACCGATCGGCATCGACACGCTCATCGCCGTATTGGCGCGGAAGGCGGCGAGCATGGTCTGGATATAGTCGCGCGGCGGCAGCGCGTTGGAGTCGGCGAGGATCACATGATGATGCCGCGCCGCGTCCCACCCCTTGACGCAATTGTTGAGCTTGGGATTGGCGCTGACATAATCGTCGCCGACGAGCAGCCGCGCCTCGCGCTCGGGATGCGCCGCGATCAGCCGCTCGACCAGCGGAATGACCGGATCGCTCGGCGATTGCACGCAGAATATGATCTCATAATCGGGATAGTCGAGATCGAAGGTCGCGCCGAGCGTCTCCTCGCTGAAGGGCTCCAGCCCGCGCAACGGCCGCACAATGCTTACCGGCGGCGCATTGTCCGGCGGCGGCAGAGTTCGCTCCCGCGCCCGACATTTTCGGGACATCAGCGCCATGCTTGTGAAATTGAGGATGAGGATGAAGGCGCACCAGCCGGCGCAGATATAGGCCAGGATCATGAACGGCGCTTTTTCTTAAGAGTCGTAACGCAGAGAATCGCAACGCCGGACGCCTGCGGAGCGGCTCGGCTTCCGGCGCGCAACGCCGGGACGCGGCCATTTTGAAATTCCGCCTGACAAAGACGCGGCGTCTTGGCAAAAGGATGGTGGCGCGAGAATCTTCTCCCGACGCGCGACTGTCGAAAATTCCTGCTGAAAACCCTGCTGCTGAATTCCCTGTTGAAACTCCTGACGAAGCTTCCTCATGACCTCTCCGATCGTTCGTTTCGCGCCCTCGCCGACCGGCCGCATTCACATCGGCAACGCGCGCGTCGCGCTGTTCAACTTTCTGTTCGCCGCCGCCAACCTTGGACGATTCGCGCTACGGTTCGATGACACTGATTTTGCTAGATCCAGCGAGGAATTCGCGCGCGGAATCGAGATTGATCTCGCCTGGCTGGGCGTCGTTCCGCACGCGGTTTTCCGCCAGTCGGAGCGCGTCGCGCTCTATGAGGACGCCGCCAATCGCCTGCGGCGATCCGGCCGCCTCTACCCTTGCTATGAAACCCAGGAAGAGTTGGACAAGCGCCGCAAGATGCAGCAGGCGCGCGGGCTGCCGCCGGTCTACGATCGGGCGGCGCTGCGCCTGAGCGCGTCTGATCGCGCCGCGCTCGAAGCCGAGGGCCGACAGCCGCACTGGCGATTCATGCTCGAGCCGGGCGTCGCCGAATGGAATGATCTTGTGCGCGGTCCGGCGCATATCGACTGTTCGGCCCTGTCGGACCCGGTCCTGATCCGCGAGGACGGCAGTTTTCTTTACACGCTGCCCTCGGTCGTCGACGACATCGACATGCGGATCACCCATGTTATTCGCGGCGAAGACCACGTCACCAATACGGCCGTCCAGTTGCAGCTCATCCGAGCGCTCGCGCCTCATGCGCCGGCGCCGATTTTCGCGCATCACAATCTTCTCATCGGCGCGGGCGGCGAGGCTCTGTCAAAGCGAACCGGATCGCTCTCCATCGCCTCGCTGCGCGAAGACGGCTACGAGCCTCTCGCCGTCGCCGCGCTGGCGACGCTGACCGGCTCCTCGGACAATGTCCACGCCGTGCGCTCGCTCGGCGAACTCGCGCAGAGGTTCGATCTGTCGCATGTCTCGCGCAATCCGGCGCGTTTCGACCCCGCCGATCTTGAAACTCTGACGCATCGGACGCTCGCGCTCTATGAATTTGAGGACGTGCGCGAGCGGCTCGAAGCCTTGACGATCGTCGGCCGCAAGGCGGAGCCGCTATGGCGCGCGGCGCGCGGCAATCTTGCGCGTTTCGATGATATTCTGACATGGTGGCGCGTCGTGGACGGCGAGATTGAGCCGATCCGCGAGGATGAATCATTCCTGCAAGACGCGGCGCAGCTTTTGCCGTCGGAGCCTTGGGACGAGACCACATGGGCGGCCTGGACAAGCGACATCAAGACGGCGACCGGCCGGAAGGGCAAGGCGCTTTTCCATCCGCTGCGGCTGGCGCTGACCGGCGCCGAGAGCGGGCCGGAACTCGCCGCGCTGCTGCCGCTCATCGGCCACGCCACGGCGCTCGCGCGACTTGTCGGCGCCCGCGCATGAAAGCGAAGCGCTAGTGCCCTATCTGGCGAGCATCCACGAGATCATCAACTTCGCCGGCCTGGCGCTCGACGTCGTCGGCGTGCTGATCATCGTCATTGGCGCGGTCCTGTCGACGCTCGCTTTTCTGACGCCCTGGAGAGCACACCCCCTCACCTACCGCGGCTACCGAAAGAATGTCGGCCGCTCGATCCTGCTCGGGTTGGAGTTCCTCGTCGGCGGCGACATCATCCGGACCGTCTCCGTCGAACATCCAAGCCTCGAGAACGTCTTCGTGCTCGGACTGATCGTGATGATCCGCACGGGGATGAGCTTTTCGATGGAGGCGGAGCTCGAAGGCCGCTGGCCATGGCAGGGCCGAAGCCTGGAGACGCCGGCGCCAAGCGAGGACCAATCCTCGCCGTCATCGGACTAAAGTGGGAGTGTTACGCATGGCGATTCTCGAAAAAGTATCGCCTAAACTCAACCAAAGGATATTTTCATGTATTACCACGTCTACAAAGACGCAGCCAATCAGTGGCGGTGGACGCTCATCGCCGCGAACAACAAGAAGATCGCGAATTCGGGTGAAGGCTATTTTAATAAAGCCGACTGCCTGAGCGCTATTGAACTGGTAAAGGGGTCGGCGTCAGCTCCCGTCCGCGAAAGCTGAGCGCCGCACCGGCCCAAACGAGGCGCGGCCTGCTATGTAATCCGCTGCGCTGAGCGCTTTTGCGCCCGGCTTCTCATTTCGCGCGCGCCAGACTTAAGCGGGCAGCACCGAAACGCCGAACAGCCAGGGGTGCAGATAGAGCACGATGAGGAACAGCGCCGTTCCGACGCCGAGCGCGATCGCGTCGCCGCGCGTGAACTGCGAAATCCGCGGCGCGCCCGCGTCCCCGCGCCTCTTCACCGCGATGCGGTCGAAGACGCCCCAGGCGAGAAAAGACCCGAACAGGATCATGCCGCCGAGATCGCCATTGACGAGAAGATGCGCCAGCGCCCAGCTCTTTACCGCGACGAGCGTCGGATGGCGCAGCGCGCCGCGAATGCGGCCTGGCGGCGCGCGACGGCTCACGATCGCGACGAAAGCGAACCAGACGAGCGGCATGGCGACATGGCGCCCCCATGACGGCGGCGTCCAGACATAAATCAGGCCCTCTGCGCGATAACGAATGAACCCATAGACGATGAGCCCGAGACCGATGGCGGCGACGAGCCCGTAGGCGGCCTTATAGGTTTGAAGGCCGTAGCGCTCGATCAGGCTGGCGCGCGTCTCGCGAAACGCCGTAAGCGTATGGACCCCGAGAAAAATCACGATTCCGAGAATGAGAATAAGCATGGCCTCTCCGCCTTCCGCATCAATTCGCGTCTAAAAGCACCGCACCTGCGCCTCGGCCTGAGCGCGGCGCAACTCTTGAAGCATATCGCGGGCCGCATCCGTATTGCGCATCAGCGCGCCGACCTGCCCCGCCTGCTGATTGACGCTCGCGACGGTCTCGGCCGTGACATACCGCTCATAAGGCAGAATGGTCGCGATGACGTCTATGGAGCAAGAGCACTGGTCCAAGGAGAGGCGCGTATCGCCGTTCGCCTTCATGCAGCCGAAGACGTAATCGGCGCGCGCGGAGGTCGGATAGTCGTTGAGATCCGCCGCCCGCGCCCAAGCGGCCGGAAGCGGAAGCAGCGCGACAATGAGGAATTTCGATACCGGGCGCATCTTTTTCGTTCCTGCCGGGTTCTTTCCTTGGACAGCCTATCGCATGCGCGTGGGCGACGCACCGAACCGCTATTCGACGAAGGGATGACGCGCAAGCTGAGTTTCAGAGCAGCGTCATCCAGCCTTTGAACAGGGAGGACGGCATGTCGAAGCCTCTTAGTCCTATTTGGTTGCTGATGATGGCGGCGCTCGTCTGCGCGCCTCTATCGCTCGCTTTCGCTCATGGCGCGATGCAGCGCCAGCAGAACGCCTGCATGCTGAAAATCGGCCCGGATGTCATGTATTTCTCCGGCTATCAGCCTGCGGCGTCGCGCAACAGGTTCTGTGAGGACATTCCCACGATTGGCGCGACGATTTTCGTCCTCGATTATGCTCAGGACGAGATGCGGGAGATGTCGACGGACTTTCGCATCATCCGCGACATCGGCGACAAGGAGCCGCAGGAGCGCCTCGACGCCGTCACGGTGGCCTATCTGCCGCCAAAGGTCTATCCGGCCGGCACGCTGAACTTTGAACATGTCTTCAACGAGACCGGCCAATTCGTGGGGATCGTCACAGTCGACGGTCCAAACGGCGAGCACTGGGTGTCGCGGTTCCCCTTCACCGTCGGCGGCCGGCCGCTGTTCGCGCGGATGCCTTACTTTCTTTTTGCCGCCGCCGGCGTTCTGGCTCTCGTGCTTTTCGTTTGGGGAAAGGATGACCAGAGCGCGCGCGGCGCTTAGAGCGCTTATCAATCACAAGAAATCATGTGATCAATAAGGAATCGCTCAAAATCAAAATGTTGAGCAGGTTCTCATCGAAAAAGTCTCTCAACTTTTTCGCAACCTGCTCTTGGCGGAAGGCGGCGCGGCGTCATGCGGCCGTCAATTTGGACGCGCATAGACTGTGTCGAGCCTTCCGAACGTGCTGCGTATCTGGAAGGCTCAAACGCCGGGCCGGAGGTACGTCCGGCGTTTTTTATTTTGGAGAGCCGACGGCCGCCGGGAAGGGCCAGAATTTCAAAAAAACTATGTGATTTTGAAGACTTAACCATATACGCCTCTTGCCGAAGCCGCGCCGTCTTGCCATCATCGCGGCTGGCTGGGGGCTGCCATGGGCGAGTTGGTGAAGCGATTTTCAGGATTCAGTTACAGCGCACAGGGCGGACTGCAGCGCGACGGCAAGCGCATTCATCTGGGCCCGCAGGCGCGCCAACTTCTTGAAATGCTTCTGGAGTCGCCTGGCGTCCTGATCACCAAGGGCGAAATCGCCGCGCGGCTGTGGCCGGATCGCGCCGCGTCCGACGATTCCATCGACCGCTGCGCCTATCTTTTGCGGAAGCCGCTGCGCAACGCCGGCGGCGAGGAGCTGATCGCGACCGCCTATGGCCGGGGGCTGTCGCTGCGCGGGACGGTCGAGACCATCGACGAAGGCGCCGCGCAAACGCTCCGTCTCGCCCCGTTGAGCGAGCCGCATATTCTCGATCTCTGGCAGACCGCCTACGAGCTTGCCGGCGACCGCACGCGAGAGGGCTTCGCGCGCGCGCAGGAAGCGATCGCATCCGCCGCCCAGCTCGACCCCGGCAATCCGGCGGTCTGGGCTCTCGCCGCCGACATCGCCGCCGGCCGAGTCGTACGCGGGTTTCTTCATCCCGCCCAGGCGGCGGGAATGATCGAGGACTTCGCTGGCCGGGCGCTCGGCGTCCTGCGCGATCATACGCCGGCGCTGGCCGTTCTCGGCTGGGCTCGCGGCGCGCTCAGGGGCAAGATTGCCGAGGGCCTCGCGCTCCTCGATCGGGCCGTCGCCGTTGATCCTCTCTACGGCAAAGCGCGCGTCTACCGCTGTTGGCTGCTTGCGGCGGCCGATCGTCTCGACGACGGCATCGCCGATTGCGAAGAGGGCCTCGTCAACTCGCCGCATGATCAGGCGCTGCTGTCGCTGCGCGCGTGGCTCATTCTCTGCGCCGGCGATCTCGAACGGGCGCGCCGCTATGCGCGCGACGGGCTCGACTTGCGGCCCGACGCCGCGACTCTGCATCTCGTGATGTCCATCGCCTACAGCCTTCAGGGCGTTCACGAACAGGCGGTGAGCACGGCGCGCCGCGCCGTCGCCTCGAGCCCAGACGATCCCTTCCAATTGACCGTGCTCGCCTATGCCCTCGCCCGCGCCGGCCGCGCCGAGGAGGCGCAAGCGCTCATCGGCAGGCTCGTCCAAGACGAGGAGCTCTACGCGCCGCCCTGCTTTCTCGGCGCGGCGTTTTTCGCTCTGGGCAAGCGCGCCGAGGCCCTCGAAGCGATTCGACGCGGCCTTTCCGAAGGCTGTCCCTGGAGCTCCTTCGCACGCGTCGATCCGCGCTTCATCGCTTTGCGCGGCGCCATCGACGGATTCGGCCGCCCGCAGCAGGCCGAGGCGCGCCCCGCCGGTTGAAATTGCCCGCCTCAGCGCTTATTGGCGCTGCACAGCATTCTTCCGGAAGGAAAAAAATGATCGGCCGTCTGAACCATGTCGCTATCGCTGTCGATAGCGTCGAAAAGGCTTCCGCCATCTACCGCGACGCGCTGGGGGCGAAGGTTTCGGCGCCAGAACGCATCGCGGCGCACGGCGTTACGGTCGTTTTCGTCGAATTGCCGAACACCAAGATCGAGCTGCTCGAACCCTACGGCGAAAACTCGCCGATCGCGGGCTTCGTCGCGAAAAATCCAGCCGGCGGCATCCACCACATCTGTTATGAGGTCGAAGACATTATCGCGGCGCGCGAGCAGCTCAAGGCCTCGGGCGCGCGCGTGTTGGGCGATGGAGAGCCCAGGATCGGCGCGCATGGCAAGCCGGTGCTGTTTCTGCATCCCAAGGACTTCTGCGGCGCCTTGATCGAACTCGAGCAGGCTTAACGCGCATGCCCTTTTCCCTGCCGCTGGCGGCGGCGATCTACCTGACGATCTGGTGGATCGTGCTGTTCGCCGTGCTGCCGCTCGGCGTTCGCTCGTCCGAAGAGGCCGAAGAAGAGCTTCCCGAGGGCGCCGACCCCGGCGCCCCAGCCTCTCCCGATCTCTTGAAAAAGGCGGGGATCACGACGGTCGTCTCGGCTGTCCTCTTCGGCCTGCTCGTGCTTTTCGCCAAGCTCACGGCGTGAGCGGGCGCGGTCGCCCGCCGGGGGTTGACCGGCCCGCCGCCCGCCGGTAGTTGATCGCCAAGCGCGGGACAGACGACCCGCACGGCCGAACGGACCGACCCGCTCAGTCGACTTCGGCGGCGCCGCCCGCCGCCTCTGGAGCGAGCGCGTAGCTCAGTCGGTAGAGCACCTGACTTTTAATCAGGGGGTCGTGGGTTCGAGCCCCACCGCGCTCACCAAATTAATCCAATCATTGCTGTTATCGATCGGTTTAAAAAAGAGGTTTGGCGCCAAATGGCGCCCATCAGTCAGAGCGCGTTCGTGATTGATCGATTCTCGCCGCACGAGTGCGCAAGCTCGTCGTCCTCGCCAACGCCAAAGCACTAAGGCTATGCCAGCCACGTCGCGAACGTTTACGCGTTCACAAAGGTTGGCAGGTTCAAAGGACAACAAAAAGGCCAAGACGGTTGATTGGTTGATGGAGTGAGGTGGCTCGCGAAAGGAGCCGCCGCGCACCCGCCGCCGCGCACCCGCCGCCGCGCACCCTTGGGATCTATGGAGACGACTTACCCGTACATCTGCCTAAGATCACCGAATCTGCTGAGAAATGCTCTTTGGGATTTAATCAAGCGATTTTGAGCTGGCTGCGTCAATCAAGCATCGATCGCTTGCCAAGCGCCAGTCCAATTGAGCGATTTGGCAAGCACGTATAGGAGAATGCGTCGCAACTATATTAAATTGGCCCATCGATAGGCGCCGTCCGCGACACTGGAGGAGAAAAAATGCAGGTTGTCATACTTGCGGGCGGCATGGGGACGCGAATTTCCGAGGAATCTTATCTCCGCCCGAAGCCGATGATCGAGATCGGCGGTCGCCCAATATTATGGCATATTATGAAAATCTATCACGCTCATGGCGTGAACAACTTCGTCGTTTGCCTCGGCTATAAGGGCTATATGATCAAGGAGTATTTCAGCAATTATTTCATGCATAACGCCGACATAACCGTCGACGGCGAAACCGGACAGGTGGAATTTCATAGTCGTAAAAGCGAATCCTGGAAGATCACGCTGGTCGACACCGGCGAATCGTCGATGACCGGCGGACGGCTCAAAAGAGTCCGCAGCTACCTCAAGGCGGGACAGCCTTTCTGCTTCACCTACGGCGACGGCGTGGCCGACGTGGATGTCGGCGCGCTGATCAAGTTTCATCGCGCGCACGGGCGCAAAGCCACCCTCACCGCTGTGACGCCGCCCGGCCGTTATGGAGCCTTGTTTCTCGAAGGCGACGCCGTCACCAAATTCATCGAAAAGCCGCCCGGCGACCAGAGCTTCATCAATGGCGGATTTTTCGTTCTGGATCCTTCCGTAATCGACTATATCGACGGCGACGCGACGCCCTGGGAGGAAAGGCCGCTGGCGCGTCTGGCGGCGGAAGGAGAATTACGAGCATATAAGCATGAGGGATTTTGGCAGCCGATGGACACGCTGCGCGACAAGAATCGGCTCGAATCTTTGTGGGATAGCGGTCACGCGCCATGGAAGGTATGGAGCTGAGGCGCCGAATGTGACCGGCGGGCGCGAGGAAATATGAAGCTGGACTGGCGGGAATAAAGCGTGGACAAATGGAAGACCTTAGCCGGCCGCCGCGTTCTTTTGACCGGCCATACCGGCTTCAAGGGCGCTTGGCTGGCGCTCTGGCTCGATCGACTCGGCGCCGAAGTCTACGGTTTTGCGCTTCCGCCTGAAGGCGATGCAAGTCTTTACGAGATGGCGCAGGTCGGCAAGCGTCTGAATTCGACTTTCGGCGACCTGAACGATCTCGAATCGGTCGAGGCCGCCGTTGCAAAAGCCCGCCCGCAAATCGTTTTGCATCTCGCCGCGCAGGCGATCGTCCGCCGGTCGCACGCCGATCCGCTCGGCACGCTCGCGACAAATGTCATGGGCGCCGCGCATCTGCTGCAGGCCCTGCGCAGCGCGCCTGACGTTTCGACTATTCTGGTCGTCACCTCCGACAAAGTCTATGCGAATGACGAGCAAGGCGCCGCCTTCGCGGAAGACGCGCGCCTCGGCGGCAAGGACCCCTACTCGGCGTCCAAGGCGGCGGCCGAACTCGTCACCCGCGCTTACGCGCAGTCCTTCTTCAAAAATACGAGCGTGAAAATCGTCACCGCGCGGGGCGGCAATGTCATCGGCGGCGGCGACTACGCGGCCGACCGCATCGTTCCCGACATCGTGCGCGCGGCGGCAAAGAACGAGAGGCCGGTGCTGCGCATGCCGCAGGCGACTCGGCCCTGGCAGCATGTGCTCGATTGCCTGCATGGCTATTTGACCTATGTCGATGCGCTTGAACGCGGCGAGAGCCTTCCCGAAACGCTGAATTTCGGGCCCGACCCGACAGCGCCGATCACGGTGGGCGAACTCACCGAGGAAATGCTCAAAGCGCTTGGCCGCGATGCGCGCTACGAACATCAGCCGGCGGATTCGCGCGAAATGCATACACTGGCGGTCGACTCCTCGCGCGCCCGGGCGCTTCTCGGCTGGCGGGACCGCTTGCCCGGCCGGCTGGCGATCAATTGGACCGCGGACTGGTACCGCGGCGCCTTCGCGGAAAGCGGCCCTCTGGCGACGACGCTCGCGCAGATCGACGCCTTCGAGAAACTTCCTGGATAAGACAATGCAAACGCCAGCCTGCCGCTTTTGCGGCGCACCACTGAAACATGATTTCGTCGATCTCGGCTCGACGCCGCTCGCCAACTCCTATGTCACGGCGGAAGAGATCGCGCGGGGTCTCGACAAGAGCTTTCCGCTCCACGCGCGCGTTTGCGACGCCTGCTTCTTGGTGCAGGTGGACGCGCCGGTGTCGTCCGAGGCGATCTTCTCCGACTACGCCTATTTCTCTTCCTATTCTGACAGCTGGGTCGCGCATGCGCAGCGTTACGCGGATGCGATGATCGAGCGCTTCGGACTTGGCGCGCAGTCGCTTGTGATCGAAGTCGCGTCAAACGACGGCTATCTGCTTCAGCATTTCATCGCGCGCGGCGTGCCGGTGCTGGGGGTCGAGCCGGCGGCCAATGTCGCCGAGGCGGCGCGCGCCAAAGGCGTGCCGACGGAAGTCGCCTTTTTCGGCAAAGAGACCGCCCGCAAGCTGGCGGCGCGCGGCGTCGCCGCCGATCTCACGGCGGCCAACAATGTGTTGGCGCATGTTCCCGATATCGGCGAATTCGTTGCCGGATTTGCGGAAATTCTCAAGCCCGGCGGCGTCGCGACCTTCGAATTTCCGCACGTCTTGAACCTCATCCGCGAACTGCAGTTCGACACGATCTATCACGAGCACTTTTCCTATCTCTCGCTCGTGGCGGTGGAGCGCGTTCTGGCCGCGAACGATCTTGTCGCTTTCGACGTCGAGGAACTGCCGACGCATGGCGGCTCCCTGCGCCTGTTCGTCTGCCGCAAAGGCGCGGATCATGCGCCGACGCCGCGCCTGGAGGCGGTGCGCGGCGCCGAACGCGCCGCGCGTCTCGATGCGATCGAAGGCTATGCGGGCTTTGCCGAAAAGGTCGAAGCGGTGAAAGCTTCCTTCTTGAATTTTCTCGCGCGCGCCAAGGCGGAAGGCAAGACGGTCGCCGCCTATGGCGCGGCCGCCAAGGGCAACACGTTCCTCAATGTCTGCGGGGTGAACGCGAATGACATCGTCTGCGTCTACGATCGCAGCGCCGCCAAGCAGGGAAAGTTTTTGCCGGGGAGCCATATTCCAATTCGCGCGCCCGCGACGATCGCCGATACGCGCCCCGATTATCTGGTGATCCTTCCGTGGAACCTGCGGGAGGAGATCGTGGGCCAGATGGCCGAAATTCGCCAATGGGACGGCAAGTTTGTCACCGCCGTCCCTGAAACCCGAGTGTTCGACGCTTGAGATTCGCGCCGACCGAAATACCGGGCGTCGTCGAGATCGCGGCCGAGCCGCGCGCCGACGCGCGGGGGTTTTTCGCGCGCCTCTATTGTCCCGAGGAATTTGCGGCCGCCGACATTTCCTTCACATCGACGCAGATCAATCTGTCGCGCAACGGTCGTATGCATACGCTGCGCGGCATGCACTGGCAGGATCCGCCTTACGCCGAGGCGAAGCTGGTGCGCGCGACGCGTGGCGCGATCCATGACGTTGTGATCGACCTGCGCCGCGAGAGTCCGACATTTCGGCGCTGGATCGCCCGGCGCCTCGACGCCGATCGCGCCAACGCGCTGTTCATTCCCGAAGGCTGCGCGCACGGCTTTCTCACCCTCGAACCCGACACCGATGTGCTCTATCAGATGAGCCGGCCGTTCGTGGGCGGGCAGGCGCGCGGGCTACGCTATGACGATCCGGGATTTGCGATTAGCTGGCCGGCCCTGCCCGCCGTGATCGGCGAGGCGGATCTCGCCTGGGCGTCGCCCTGGCGCGGCTGAAACGACAGGGATTTGCCGCCGCCGTCCCTATTCTGTATGCGTTCGTTGCACATGCAAACGTTTTATGCCGGGGGGTCGCGTTGCGAGTTCTGGTGACGGGCGCTTCGGGATTTGTCGGTAGGCAGACGATCGGCGCGCTGGCTCGCGCGGGCGTCGAGGTTCACGCGCACGCTCAGCACGCTGAGAAAGTCGACGGCGCCGTTGTCGCCTATGGTGGAGATCTGCGCGCGCCCGGCGCGGCTGGCGCGCTGATCAATCGGGTACGGCCTGATACTGTGCTCCATCTGGCGTGGAACGTCGAGCACGGCGCATTTTGGACCAGCCGAGACAATCTCGACTGGACCGCCGCAACGCTACTTCTTGCTCGCGCCGCGCTTGACGCCGGCGTTCAGCGCTTCGTTGGCGTTGGGACATGCTTCGAATATCGCTGGCCGGACGACGGGACGTGTAATGAAGGGACCACTGAAATCGCGCCGGCGACCCTTTATGCCGTCGCAAAGGACGCAGCGCGACGGGTGCTGCAGGAGCTTGGCGATATTTCGTTTGCGTGGGCGCGCCTGTTCTATCTTTATGGGCCTTTCGAGCATGAGGCGCGGCTTGTTGCTTCCCTCGCGGCGAAACTTGCCCGCGGAGAAGCCGCGCCGCTTTCGCGGGGGCTTGCAGTGCGCGATTTTCTCGATACCCGCGACGCTGGCGCTGCGCTCGCAGCGCTCGTTCTAAGCGAGACTACGGGCGCTGTGAACATTGCGAGCGGCGAGGGAGTGAGCGTCGCTTCCATCGCCGAGCGTCTTGGCGCGATTGCGGGTCGCTCGGATCTTATTCGCGTCGGCGCGCTGCCTGACCGTCCCGACGAGCCGCCACGCATTGTCGCAGATGTGAGCCGACTGCGTGACGAAGTGAGGTTTCGACCGTCGAGAACGCTCGACGAGGGTCTCGCCGAAACCTACGCTTGGTGGCGCGCAGAGCTAGGGGGCCGGCCGTGATCGCCGCTATTGCGAAACAAGCATATGCTTGGCGGGATAATGTCGCTCACTGGCCGAGCGACTTGGTTGAACGGCGTTCTTGGCCGGACGGCCCGCTCCACATTCCAGTCGCGAGAATAAGGACTAGCGTTTATGAGCGAACCTGATTTCAGTCTGGTCATTCCGACCCGTGAACGCGCCGCAACTTTGCGCTTCTCGCTCAAAGCATGCCTGGAGCAGGACTTCGATTCCTATGAGATCGTTGTTTGCGACAATTGCAGTTCGCCGGCGACCCGCCAGGTCGTCGAAGAGATCGGCTCGCCGAAAATTGTCTACCACCGCGCGCCAGAGACTTTGTGCATGCGCGATAATTACAATCTCGCATACAGCCTCACGCGCGGCAAATATATCACCTATATAGGCGACGACGACTCGCTCATGCCGTTCGCTTTTTCGACGCTGCGCGGCTTATTCGCCAAACAGAATGTGAAAGCGATCAGCTGGGACAGCGCCCTTTACTCCTGGCCGAACATCGCCCGCGACGATCTTGCGAATCATTTGCAGATTCCGCTCAAACGAAATGTCGAGCGGATGAATGGGCGCCAGACGATGGAGGACGTTCTGGCGGGACGCGCGCCCGCAACGCTATTGCCCAACATCTATCACGGCTGTGTGGCGCGCGAAGTGCTTGAGCAAGTCCGCGCGACCACGGGAAAAGTTTTCGATAGTTTCCACTGCGATACCTATTCCAGCTTCGCTGTTGCTTATTTGGCGGGAGAATATCTGTCGCTCTCGGCGCCGCTATCGATCAGCGGGTTCTCCGCATCCAGCAACCACATCGCCTTTAGTTTTCTGCGCAGCAAACATCAAATCGCGCAGACATTTCGCGGCGAAAATGAGGTCGCAGGCCTGCGCCTCCATCCTTCCGTTCCCGATCTGCCTTCAGGATTCATTTGCGTTGCGGATTCTTTCCTTCGCGCCAAGGAAGACCTATTTCCCGACGATCCGATAAGCCTCGATCGCCAGGCGATGGTGGAGAGCTTCTTGCTCGCCCCGCCGATCGACGACCTTGACGAATGGCCCTATGTGGAAGCGGAATTGCGGCGATCCCTGTCGGACGATCCTGCGCTCGTTTCGTGGTTTGACAAGCGCATCGAGAATTTTACGCCCCAGCCGTCGCCCCGCGACAGTTATCGCCCCAATTTGGAAGGGATACACGCCCAACGTCTGTTTCTCGACGCGAGCGGCTATGGCGCGACGGACATTGCCGGCGCGACGCGCCTGTCGTCGCGTCTGCTGGGTTATCGGGGCAAGACGCCCGAATGGATTGCCGGCTTTGCGCCCGACGATTCCCGCTTACGTTCCTTCTACCGCCAAAAGCGACTGGAGATGCTTTTGAATCTCCTCAAGACGCGAGGTCGGGTGGGGTCGGCGCGCCTTCAAACGCAAAGCGAGGGTTCTACCGGCGTCAATCGGCGCTGACGTTTGGCGCGCCAAACGGCGTCGCAATGCGGGTCATCCGCTTTCACAGAGTCGCGCGGCGGCAATCAAGACGCCGTTGCGGCGGCGTCGCCGGGCCGGCAGCGATTGGCCGTTCAGGCGCCGCCGCCTGGACGATCGGCGCGCAGGCGCGGCAAGCGTATTTCGGGCGCGCGATCCGCACGACGCGATTCCTGGCCTGTCGCAATTTCTGTGGCCGAAGTCGTGATTGGCGCGTCTCAGGCAAGGTTAAGAGGCGCGAATTCGCGCCGGCGCAGAGCCGCTCCGCGCATGCCGCGCTTCGACATCGATTCGTTGAGGAGGAGCGGGCGTGCTCGCCGACGCGGCCAACCCTGAACATTCGCGCGCAGCGCGCCTTGGACACGCAGAATCCACGGCGTCCAAGTTTTGGCCGCCAGCCCGCGCCAAGATCAACAAGTCCTTACCAAATGTTGGGGCGGAGCGCGCGCGACGTTTCCACAAATCAGCGCGTCTCCCTCGCGACGTTCAGGATTACGACTCCGCTCTCCATGGTCTTATTTAATATAGATCGCGGCAGACAGCATCGGTGCACGCCTCGATTCCAGAACGGCGAGTCATTCAGCATTTTAGCAAAACAATCGACATGTAACATTCTCACATGTCACCTGAGCAATGCATGCTAATTGGCTTTGCTCCAGCGATTCACGCGCTGGCAGCTATGCATTTTATGAGTTTTGCACGACCTGTATTTATAGGGCGGCCGTGATCTGAACGTCTGAGAGCCATAGCTCGGCGGATTTTGTTCGCGAATCATATTCTCCAGCACCACGGTGCCGATCGGGCCCATATCTCCTTGCGCCATCAGCGAAGTTGGGCTCGTAACGGCCAATGAGAGAAAGGCGGCGGAGATCAGCTTAAGTTGGTGAAATACCATTATTTTTCCTCGCATGACCGTAGAGCGCTCGAGTTGATTAGCTATGCCGCGAACGTCCATGGAATACAAGAAGACTCTTTGGCATTCATTTAATGTTCACATTTTGCAAACGTTCCATAATTCTCATCTTCACCCCGACGACGATGTCGAATCCTCCATGGTAAAGTTTGTCCACGCGTTCAAAAGCCCATGTTTTTTTCATTCAGCGTCCAAAATATTGATGATATCTCCGATATTTAGACCATGTACATGGCAGCGCATTACAATGTTGCACTTTCGCCACACTTATTACTAAAACTGGTTAGCGAGACATTTAGTGGCTGGACGGATCGACTGCCCTTGGACAACTCTGCGCCTCGATGATCGGCGCGCTGGTCGTCGGAATTAAACAAAATCACTAGAAGGATCCTCCCCATGAAGAAGCTCTCGCTTGTGGCCATCGCCACTGTGCTCGCCGCTCCCGCCTTCGCCGATCCGATCGGCGCCAACGTCGGCATCAACACCTCCGTCTCGCAGGGCGTGAACGTCGGCAGCGTCACCAACCTCGGCCTCAACAACGTCGGCATCGTCAATCAGAACGTCGCCGTCGGCGGCGGCATCGCTCTGGCGCCGAGCGCTTTCGACCAGCGCTTCGCCGACTTCAACATGGACACGCATGCCTTCAGCGTCGGCAGCATCGTCGACTCCGGCAATGGCGGCAACGGCGGCGACGTCAATGTCGTGGCGATCAACGCCGCGGTGGCGCTGTCGAGCAATGAATCCGATCAGGCCGGTCTTGCCGGCGGCCTTGCGATCCCGGTCGCTCTCGCCGCTCAGGGAACCGCGCTGCAGGACGCGTCAGCTACCCCTATCGTCCCGGTTAACGTCGGCGTCGGCGTCGGCCGCAACGAAGCCGAGTCTGCCGCGAAACTCACCACGGTGCAGGCCAATCTCTCGTCGCAGGATTCGACCACGGTCGCCGGCGCCAGCCAGCACGGCGTTGGCAACGGCATCGACGCCAATGGCGGCGACGGCAAGGCCTTCATGATCACCGTCGGCTCCAACAACACCAGCATCGACAACACGTCGGTGTCGAAGATCACGGTCGACACGACCATCAACGTCGCGGATCGCGGCGGCGTCGCCGGCGGCTTGAAGATCGAAGACGCCTTCAACACGACCGACGTCAATCTCAAGACCGTCGACGTGACGAAGATCGAAGACTCGTTCAACGACAATGCGGTCGCCTATCAGGGCTTTGCCGCCACGCTCAACCACAACTTCTAGTTATTGCAGCGAGCGCCGGTGGAGCTATCGCCGATTTTTGGTGACGGCCTGAAGGATCAGGCGGCGGCGGTTTGGGGCTGAGAATCGGTCGGCTTGGCGGCGACCTCGAGCCCGTCGATGAACTTCACACCCTCGATGATCTTTAGCAACTGGTTATGGCC
>NZ_JBPFEA010000033.1:0-44551 GCF_051061285.1 Methylocystis sp. | reverse complement strand
CTCCGCCGCGCTGTGATCGCGGATCATCAGCTGCTCGGCGAGTTCGCCGACGCTGATGTGTTTTGCGCCGCGATAGGTGCGCACCACCAGCAGCGCCTGATACCACTGCACGGTCACGCCATGGTCCGCGGCGACCTGTTCGCTGAAGGCTATGAACCTTCGCAAGGCGGTGCGAAATTGCGCCAGCGTGGCCAGGTCGTCTTCACTTGGCGCCTTGCGTGGGGTCCCTTGCGGCTGATCGCAGAGAGTCAAATGAAACCCCTTACTTCCCGAGTCGTTCTCGCGCTGGGCGACTCATTTGGAGTGAAGAAATAATGCGCGCGCCGCGCCGGCGGGTCAATTCTGGTCCGCGTCGAAGGCGCTTTATAATTGCGCGATGAAGTCGTCAATCTTTGCAAAAAAAGCATTGGAATCGGCGGCGTCTCCTCTGTTGAGGCGCGCAAGCGCGGGGCGACGGCCTGCGATCCGACGACTGCGCCTGCGCCATAGCGGCGGATTTTGCTCATGCGTCTGGAATGCAGCATCGCTTCTCTCGCGCGAACGAATTCCGGCGCTTCGAATGGAATGAGGCCATGGACGAAGTCGACAAGCTTTATATCCGGCCGCGCTGTGCGCCAGCGCATATACCAGCTTCGATCAACAAGAAATTGCGTGACGTTGAAATAGATCGCGCCAGCGGCGCCTCGCCCGTTGGCCTTCCAAGATAAGGCGCCCAGCGCCGCATCATGCGCGTCATCGAGGCCAAAGCGGAGCCGTTGGAGAGCAGCGCCGCGACCACGGCGCGATAGCCCCGTCCTGTCCGGCGTCGCCATCTTCGCGCCAGAGATTCTCGACGCCTTCGATCGTCTCAAGCGCGCTATCGGGATCGGCGAGACGCTGGCCGATCGCCGTATAAATGAGCGCACCCCGCGCGCCTTCGCCGCGCGCAAGACAATGCCTGGCGAGAGCGAAATCGATGCGATCAATTCCATTCGGGGCCGCATTCAGCGCGCGGGCCGCAGCGTTGCGACGCTGCTGCAAGTCGCCGACGATCCACGGCCCTGGCGCCCGCATTAAGTCTATCTCAGGGAATTCCCTCAAAACTTTGGCGAAACTCGCCGCAGCGCGCCGATCCGGAGACGCTTATGTCGGAAAAGATCATCGTTTCGAGGGATCTCGGGGTGCTACGCCTGCTGATGAACCGTCCCGAAAAGAAGAATGCCCTTGATCGCGAGATGTATCGCGCATTGATCGCCGCGCTCGATGAGGCGGACCGGGACGAGACGGTGCATGCCGTCGTCTTCGCCGGCGCGGGCGGCAATTTCAGCGCGGGCAATGATCTCGCCGACTTTCGCGATTTTGCTCCTGGCCGAGATATTGCTCCTGGCGCAGAAATTGGCGCAGAGATTTTTCCGGCGCTGACCTTCGTTCGCGCGGCGGCGGCCTTCGAGAAGCCGCTCGTCGCCGCCGTGACCGGGGACGCCGTCGGCGTGGGGACCACCCTGCTCTTCCACTGCGACCTCGTCTACGCCAGCTCGGAGGCGCGCTTCACAATGCCGTTCATCGACCTCGCCCTGCCGCCGGAAGGGGGCGCAAGCCTGCTGGTTCCGCAGCGCTTCGGTATGGCGAAGGCGTCCCAATATCTGCTGCTTGGCGAGAGCTTCGACGGCGCCGAGGCGCTGCGTCTGGGCCTGGTGAACGCGCTGGCGCCATCGGAAGGCGTGCTCGATCTGGCGATGGACGCCGCGCGGCGTCTCGCGGCAAAGCCCCGTCAGGCGCTTTTCGCGGCGCGGCGGCTGATGCGCGGCGAACCGAACGACATACTGTCGCGCATCGACGCGGAAGCGGCGCTTTTCGCCAAGGCGCTGACGTCGCCGGAAGCGCGCGAGCGCTTCGCCGCCTTTTTCGTGTCCCGGGCGCGCTAGGCTTCAGCGCGACGCGACCTTCGCCGCTTGCGTTGCGCACGCGCTTCTCCCAAATAATAGGGTGGACATACGCGCCCGCGCCGCCAAGGGCGGGCGCTCACATGGGCTGATTGGAAGATTATGCGCGATCCTTACGACGTTCTCGGCGTGCCCAAATCGGCGAGTCACACCGAAATCAAGAAGGCGTATCGCCAGCTCGCCAAGAAATTCCACCCTGACCGCAACAAGGACGACACGAAAGCCAAGGAACGATTTTCGGAAATCAACTCCGCCTATGAAATCGTCGGCGATGAGACGAAGAAGGCGCAGTTCGATAAGGGCGAAATCGGTCCGGACGGGAAACCCCGCTTCACCGGCTTCGAAGGCGGAGGCGCTGGCCCCGGCGGCTTTACGCGCAGTTGGCGCCCGGCCGGCGGCGCGCCCGGCGGCGATCAGCATTTCGAGTATCACTTCGGCGAGGCGCCCGGCGGCGGGCGCGCGGGCTTTGACCCTTCCGACCTCTTCGCGGATCTCTTCGGCGGCGGCGGCGGGCGCCGTCGCGCGGGACCCCAGCCGACCCGGGGCGACGACGTCGTCGCCACCGCCACCGTGCCGCTGGAAACGGTCGCGCACGGCGGCTCGGTCCGAGTCATTCTGCCCAGCGGCCGCACGCTGGAAGTCAAAGTTCCGGCGGGAATCGAAGACGGCAAGCAGATTCGGCTGCGCGGCCAGGGCCAGGCCGGCTCCATGGGGGGAGAACCCGGCGACGCGCTGATCACTGTGAAGGTCGCGCCGCATCCTTACTTCAAGCTGGATGGCCGCGACTTGCGGCTGGAGCTGCCGGTGACGGTTTATGAAGCCGCGCTCGGCGCAAGGGTTCCGACCCTGACTCTGGACGGCAAGGTGGAGCTGACCATCCCGCCGCACTCCAACAGCGGGCGCGTGCTGCGGCTGCGCGGCAAAGGCCTTCCGGCGAGCGACGGCAAAATAGCCGGCGACCTCTATGTCTCGCTGAAGATCATGCTGCCGGAAACGGCGTCGAGCGATCTCGACGCGCGGATGCGGGAGTGGCGCGACGCGCATCCCTATGATCCGCGCGCCAAAATGTCGTGAGGTCCTCGGTTATTTAACCTCGGCGGGCGTCGCCGCGACCGCGGCGGCGGCCGCCTCCGCCGCGGCCTGCATCGCTTCGGGCGCCAAGGCGCCGACGAGCACGAAGGCGAAGCCGCCGGCCCGCCATTCGATGACCGAAACGCCCTGGCCGCGCTGGCCCGCCGGCGCGGCCAGGGCCTCCGCCCGCTCGAAATAAAGACCAACCCGTCCACCGTCGTCGCGCTCATAGACGAGAAACGCCGCCGGCGCCGCGACGCCGGGCGCGACGCGTCCGCCAAGCAGCCGCAATCCAACGCCGCTCAAATCCGGCGCGCGTGAAAATCCCACGCGCTCCTGAAGCCACGCGAGCAGTTCGCCGCGCCGGCTGGCCTCGACCTCCACGGGTCGCGGGTCGAGAATGTAGGTCGCGTAGGTCAAGCCCGCCCGCGCGGCATAGCTGGTGGCGGCGATCGCGCGCGTCGTCGGGCTCTGCGCCGGGGGACGGTTTGCCAGAAACAGCAACGCCGCCGCGGCGACGGCCGCGCCGGCGATGAGCGTCAGCAGCGTCGAAGCGAGCGCCTGGCGCCGCCGGCTGGCGCGGATTTCGTCGAGCTTGCGCGTCGGACGCGGCGCCGCGCCGGGTCGCCCCCAATGGATGGCGCCGGTTTCGATCGGCCCCTGACCGGCGGGCGGGGCCGGCGGGCGCGCCGCCGCCTCCCGCAGCGACAGAGGCGGCGTCTCAAGCGCCACCGGCTCGAAAGCGGCGCGCAGCGCCGCGTTCTGGCGCCGCCAGCCTTCAACGAGCGCGGCGTCCTCGGGATGCTGCAGCAGATGGTCTTCGACCTTGCGCCGCTGCTCGGGATCGAGTTCGCCATCCACGAGGGCGTGCAAATCGGCTTCTTCGATCAGCGCCGACGGCGTCATCCTTACTTCACCACCCGCAGATGCGAGGCGGCGCGGCGGCCGCCCTCCAAGGGCGCGACGGGCCGCAAGCCTTCGGCGCCGAGCGCTCCCCGCGCGCGCATCAGCCGCGCCAGCGCGGTTTCTCGCGTCGCGCCGACGATGCGCGCCGAGGCCTCATAGCCGAAGCCCTCGAGCGAGACGAGCAGCAGCATGGCGCGCTCGTCGAAACAAAGACTTGCAAGCCCATGTACGACCGGCGGGTGGCGCGACGCCGGACCTGGGGCATTGGCGAGCTTTTTCTGAGCGAGCCCGACAAGCGCCGCATAGGCTTCGATTCGCGCTTCGGCGAGATCGGCGGGGCGCAGCTCGCGCGCCCGGATCCGCGCGCCGACCGATTGCAACGCGCTTTGCACGAGATCGTCGGCGATGGCCGGGCCCGCGCCGGCGCAAAGCGCGCGCGCATAGCGTCTCAGGGCCGGAGTCGCTCCGCCCAGACCCGCTATGATGTCGGCTCTTCTGCCCATGCGGCCCGCTCCGCTCGGTCTTCTCGCCAGTCTGCGAAGCCAATGACGTTTCCTTTCGAAGGATAGGGCATCGCCGGGCAATTGGCTATGCTTGGCCGTTCTGGCGCGTGCAATTTCACATCCGCCGCCGCCTGTGGCGCGAGGGTTTCCTTTGCGCCCAAAGCAGGCTAAACGGCGCGAGCCGCCGAGCGCTTTTCTCGCCCAGGACATAGACACGCATGACACAGCAAGCTGCGCCTGCCGCCCTTTTCGCCGGACTGCTCAAGGGAAAGAAGGGGCTCATCCTGGGCGTCGCCAATAATCGCTCGATCGCCTGGGGAATCGCCAAGGCCTGCGCCGACGCCGGCGCCGATCTCGCGCTCACCTATCAGATCGAAGCGCTGGAAAAGCGCGTGCGGCCGCTGGCGGCGGACATCGGCGCGACCGTCCTGGGGCGCTGCGACGTCGCCGAGCCGGAGACGATGGACGCCGTCTTCGCCGAGATCGAGAAGCTTTGGGGCCGGCTCGATTTCGTCGTGCACTGCCTCGCCTATTCCGACAAGGACCAGCTCGACGGGCGCTATGTCGAGACGACGCTGGAAAACTTCCAGATGTCGCTGAACATCTCCTGCTACTCCTTCACCGCGATCGCGCAGCGCGCCGAGAAGCTGATGACGGACGGCGGCTCGCTCTTAACGCTCACCTATTACGGCGCCGAGAAATGGATGCCGCATTACAATGTGATGGGCGTGGCGAAGGCGGCGCTGGAGGCGTCGGTGCGCTATCTCGCCGCCGATCTCGGCGTCAAAAACATTCGCGTCAACGCGATTTCGGCCGGGCCGATCAAGACGATGGCGGCGTCAGGGATCGGCGATTTCCGCTATATCCTGCGCTGGAACGAATATAACTCGCCGCTGCGCCGCGTCGTGACGATCGAGGAAGTGGGCGAGACGGCGGTCTATCTCTTGTCGCCGATGGCGCGCGGCGTCTCCGGCGAGGTGCTGCATGTCGACGCCGGCTATCATGTGGTGGGCATGATGAACCCCGCCGCCGCGCCGAAAATGGCCGATTTGCTGGCGCTGCTGCCGCAGCAGAAGTGAGGCGTTGCGTCATGCCCGCGCGCGTCGCGGGCATTGACGCCGAGCGGAAAATCCTTCCAACGCTCGAATAAGCCGCTAAAATTGCGCCATGACGAAATTGCTTGAACAGGCCTTCAAAGCGGCCCGCAACCTTCCGCCCGCCATGCAGGACGACATGGCGCGCGTTATCATGGCGATGACGGGAAACGAGCTACCGGTGGTCCAGCTCACCGCCGAAGAAGAAGCCTCTTTTGACGAATCTCTGGCGCAGGCAGAGCGCGGCGACTTTGCCACAGACGATGAAGTTCGGGCCATTTGGGCGAAGCATGGGCTGTGAAGCTTCGCTACACAACCGGCGCCGCCGCTGAACTCGACGAGATTCTTTCCTTCATTGACGAGCGTTCGCCACATGGCGCTCGCAGCATCAAAGCGCGAATTCAAGCGATGACAGATCTGCTCTTGCGGCATCCGCAAGCAGGCCCTCTGACGAGCAAGAGCGATATTCGCCGCATGGTCGTCTATCCTTATCCCTTTCTGATTTTCTATCGCGCCACAGAAATCGAAATTACTATTCACGGCGTACGCCACAGCGCCCGCCGCCCGTCGCTTCCAAAGCCCGAGGAATGAAATTAAGTGCTGTCTGGCTTTCACGACGTCGAGCAGACCGCGCTGCACGCCTTCAGCAACAACATATTCGCCGAACGAATCCCGCTCTCGCCAGTTTCTTCGTTACTGCAACACGCGAGTTCGTCTACGCCGCCGGCTCCGCAAATCCACGTTGCCGGAGCAGCGGCTCCACCGTCGGCATCCGCCCGCGAAAGGCCACATAGGCGTCCGCCGCATCCTGCCTGCCGCCCGCGGCGTAGATGTGATCGCGCAGCCGCTGCGCGACCTCGGGCGCGAAGGGGTCGCCCGTCTCCTTGAAGGCCTCGAAAGCGTCGGCGTCGAGCGTTTCGGCCCAGAGATAGCTGTAATAGCCCGCCGAATAACCGTCGCCGGAGAAGATATGCGCGAAATGCGGCAGGCGGTGCCGCATGATGATTTCCGGCGGCATGGAAATACGCGCGAGGCTGTCCGCCTCGAAGGCGCCGGCGTCGAAATCCGGCGCGACGCTTTGCGCGTGAATGTCGAGATCGACATGCGCCGAGGCGCAGAACTCGACCGTCGCGAAGCCCTGATTGAAGTGGCGCGAGGCGGTGATGCGCGCGACGAGATCGTCGGGAATAGGCGCGCCCGTCTCGGCATGCAGCGCGAATTTCTTCAACACCGCCGGCTCCAGCAGCCAGTGCTCGTAAAGCTGCGAGGGCAGCTCGACGAAATCGCGCGCGACATTGGTGCCCGCGACCGAAGGATAGGTCACGTCCGACAGCATGCCGTGCAAGCCATGGCCGAATTCGTGGAACAGCGTGCGGGCGTCGTCGAGGCTGAGCAGCGTCGGCGCGCCATCGGCGCCCTTGGTGAAATTCATCACATTGACGATGATCGGCCTGGTTTCGTCAACGAGCTTGTGCTGCGCGCGGAAGTCCGACATCCAGGCGCCGCCACGTTTCGACGGCCGCGCAAAATAATCGGCAAGGAACAACGCGACATGCTTGCCGTCGCTGTCCAGCACATCGAAGGCGCGCACATCCGGATGGTAGAGCGGCAGGCCCTTCTGCTCGACGAAGCGGAGGCCGAAGAGTTTTTGCGCGACGTCGAACGCCGCGGCGATCATGTTGTCGAGCTGGAAATAGGGGCGCAGCGCGGACTGATCGAGATCATAGCGCTTCGCGCGCACGCGCTCGGCGTAATAGCGCCTGTCATGCGCCGCGACGGTGAAATTCGCGCCCTCTTCTTCGACCATCGCCTGAATCTGCGCGCGTTCCTCGGCGGCGCGCGTCAGCGCCGGCGCCCAGACGCGATCGATCAATTCGCGCACGGCGGCCGGCGTCTTCGCCATGGCGTCGTCGAGTTTGAAAGCGGCGAAACTGTCGAAGCCGAGCAGCTTCGCGCGCTCTTCGCGCAATTGCAGGATTTCGCGGATGAGCGGGCGGTTGTCGGTCGCGCCCGCCTTCTCGCCGCGGCTCGCCCAGGCGCGAAACACCGTTTCGCGCAGATCGCGCCGCGTCGAGCTTTGCAGAAAAACTTCAGCGCTGGAGCGCGACAGCGTCACGCCATATTTGCCGCGTGATCCACGCTCCGCCGCAATGCGCGCGGCGGCGGCGCGAAAGTCCGGCGAGAGGCCGTCGAGATCGCTTTCGTCGAGCAGCAGTAGCCATGACGATTCATCGGCCAGCACATTCTGCGAAAACTGCGTCGAGAGGCCCGCCAGCCGCTCGAGGATCGTCTTGAGACGCGCCTTGTCGGCGTCGTTCAGCTTCGCGCCGGCGCGCACGAAGTTCTTATAGGTCAGCTCGAGAACGCGCCGCTGCTCCGGCGTCAAATCGATCGCCCCGCGCGTCTCGTAAAGCGCCTCGATCCGGCGAAACAGCCCGGGGTACATGGAGATGTCGCTGGAGTGACGCGAAAAGGCGCCGGCCATATCGCGCTCGATTTCCTGCAAATCGGTCGTCGTGTCGGCGGCGGCGAGATTCCAGAAGACCGCCCCGACATCGGTGAGAAGTCGCCCCGCCCGCTCCAGCGCGGCGATGACATTGTCAAAGGTCGGCGGCGACGTGTCGTTGGCGATGCCGTCGATTTCCGCCTTGTGCTCGGCGAAGGCCGTTTCAAACGCCTCGCGGAAATGCGCGGGCTGGATCGTGTTGAAAGGCGGCAGGCGGAACGGGCCGCTCCAGGCCATAAGGAGAGGGTTATCCATGACAGTCTCTTAGCAAAATGCCGACCAGCGGCGGCGTGGCCGGCCGCTACACCCCCGCCGGCTTCCCCGCCACCGTCACCAGCAGATCGCCGTCGCCGAGCAGCCGCTTCGCGCCGCGCTGACAATCCTCCATCGTCACCGCGGCGATCTTGCCATTGCGCTCGTCAAGGAAACTCGGCTCGAAACCATCGAGCTGCAGATTGACGAGCTGGCTCGCGATCTTCGTCGAGGTGTCGAAGCGCAGCGCATAGGAGCCGGTGAGGAATTTCTTCGCCTTGTCCAATTCATCCTCGGTCGGACCCTCGGCGACGAAATTTCTGAACTCTTCCTGGATGACGCCGATCGCTTCGCCGGCGCGCTCGTTCTTGGTCGCGGCGGCGCCGATCAGCATCGGGCAATGGTCATATTCGTTGAGATGCGAATAGACCGAATAGGCCATGCCGCGCTTCTCGCGCACCTCGCGGAACAGCCGCGAGGTGAACGTGCCGCCGCCCAGAATGTGATTGGCGACGACGACGGCGTAATAGTCGGGATCGTGCTTGGTGATCGACGGGCGTCCGAAGCGGATTGTCGATTGCGGCACGTCAAGATCGACGATCTGGCGCATGCCGACATTGGCGACTTCGATCTCCGGGACGGGCGCGAGATCGTTTTGCAGCGCCAAGCCGCCGAATGTCGCGTCAAGGAGTTCCGAGAGCCGCGTCGCGTCGATCGCGCCGACGACGCCGATCTTGAGATCGCGTCTCGCGAAGAGCCGCTCGCGCAGGGCGATGAGGTCTTCGCGCGAGAGCGTGTCGATCGACGCGAGATCGCCGCGCACCGAGCGCCCATAGGGATGGTTCGGGAAGGCCGCTTCGCGGAAGGCTTTCGACGCCATCGAGTCCGGGTCATTGGCTTCGCGCTTCAATTCCGCGGCGAGCTGGCTGCGCACGCGCGCGACGTCGCCGGCCTCGAGCCGCGCGTCGTTGAGCGCGAGCTTTAAGAGGCCGAAGGCCTTGTCGACATTGCGCGAGAGCGTCTGCAGATGGCCCGAGATCGTGTCCCGATCGGCGCCGAAGCCGACATGGATCGCGAGATCGTCGATGGCGCGATGGAAGCCGCGCGCGTCATAGGGGCCGGCGCCTTCGTCAAGCGTCGACGCGAGCAGCGTCGCCAGTCCGGGCTTCTCGCAAGGGTCCTGCGACGCGCCGCCGCGGATCGCGAATTCGAGCGCGACGAGCGGCACGGCGTAGCTCTCCACGAGCCAGGCCTCAAGGCCGGCCGGCGTTGTGATCCGCTGCACATGTTCGGCGCGGGAGGCGATGGTGACGATGGGCGCGTGAGCGGTCATTTCAGTTCCTAACGGAGGTCGGCGGTAGGTCTTGGGCGGTCGAGTCAGGCGTCGGCTTTACGCCGACAACCTGACGCGATCGCCGTTTCAGGCCGGAAGCAGAAAACCCGTGACGGCCCTGCGCTTGTCGAGCCATTTGCGCGCGGCGTTTTGCACGTCCTCGGCCGTCACCTTCTCCATGCGCTCGGGCCAGGCGACGACGTCGTCGATGGTGAGGCCGGTGGCCAAAGCCTCGCCATACCAGCGGGCAAGCGAGACCTGGCTATCCTGCGCGTAGACGGCGTCGGCGATCAGCCGGGTCTTGGCGCGCTGCAAATGCTCCGCGTCGATCGGCTCTTCGGCGAAGCGTCGCAGCACGCGATCGATCGCGACGTCGAGCTCCTGGAGCGAAACGTCCGGCGCGGGCGTCGCATAGACCCAAAGCCGCGTGTCGTCGACGGCGGAGCCCATGTAATACGCGCCGGCGCCGACCGCGACCTGCTCCTCGACGACCAGCGCGTCATAGAGCGCGCTCGTGGGTCCGCCGCCGAGCATATAAGCGAGCGTCTCCAGCGCCTCGGCTTCGCCGGGTTGCGCGGTGCTGTAGGACGGCACGAGATAGACCTGCTCATGCGCCGGCTGCTCGACCTTCTCATCGCGCAGCGTCACCAGACGGTGGGCGCGGTGCGGCGGCTCCTGCGCGCGGGCGCGGCGCGGCGGCGCGGCCTGCGCGGGAACCTTGCCGTAGGTGTCCTTGGCGAGACGCTCGACCTCGTCAGCCTCGACGTCGCCGGCGACGATCAGGATGGCGTTTTCCGGCGTATAGAAGCGTTGGTAATAGGCGAGCGCGTGCTGCCGATCGAGCCCCTCGATCTCGTGATTCCAGCCGATGATCGGGATGCCGTAGGGATGATGGGCGAAGAGCGCCGCCTGTACGGCCTCGTCGAGCTGGGCGGAAGGGTCGCTGTCGGTGCGCATGCGGCGCTCCTCAAGCACCACGTCGCGTTCCGGATCGACGACCTCGTCGGTCAGAACCAGATTGCGCATGCGATCGGCCTCGAACGCCATCAGCGTGGGGAGATGCTCCTTGCCGATGCGCTGGAAATAAGCCGTGTAATCATAGCTGGTGAAGGCGTTCTCCTGGCCGCCGAGTTCCGCGACAAGATTCGAGAATTCGCCCTGCGGATGATCCGCCGTGCCTTTGAACATCAGATGTTCAAGAAAATGCGCGATGCCCGATTGGCCGAGCGGGTCGTCGGCGGCGCCGTTCTTGTACCAGACCATATGCGTGACGACAGGCGTTCGCGCGTCCGGGATGACGACGACTTCCATGCCGTTGTCGAGCGTGAAGCTCGTAATGCTGGCGCGCGCAGGCCCCGGCGCGGCTGCCCCAGGCGCAAGCGAAACGGCTGACGCCTTCGTCTCAAATGACATGAACGGCCTTTCCCGCGGCGTCCGCGCCGCGCAATTAGGAGAGAGGGATCTTTCCTAATATAGGCCGAAAATCACCTCGTGTCGTCCGAGCCGCGAGCGAAGCTTGGCATCTGGAACCATGAACTCGAATTGCTGGAAGAGTTCTGCTGGCTCGTTGACCCGGGAATGCTTGCTGTCTCCGATGAATTCATGCCTGTGAGTTTACGCAATGTAGAGAACGCGCCCTGCTCCTCGGGCCGCAGTTTTTCCGCGCCGGCGGCGGTGGCGGCGGCATTGTCGCCGCCGCGTCCCCAGGTCAATGGATTCCACCAGGAACTCTTCTTGGCGGCTTCGGTCTCGCGCAGATTGTTGAGGTCCTGCGTCGGCCGGCGGTAGCCCGGCGGCGGCTCCGTCAGCATGATGCGGCTCGGCTCCTCGATGGCGGGCGCGGGCGGCGGACCGCCTGATCCAAAGGAAAGCACCCGCGCAAACACCCCCGGGCGCGGCGCCTCCGGCGGCGCGTTCGGCACCCGGGCGTAACGGTTGACGTTTCGGCGCCGCTCGGCCGAAAGTTCGGCGGGCCATTCGCCCGACCGCGCGCCCCGCTCGCGCGGCGGCGGGAGGTCGCCGGCGCGCGGCGGCAAGACGAGCTTGGGCCGTTCGCTATAATCGATTTTGCCGACGCCCTCGTCCGAGGACGCGCCAACCATCTCCATCATCGCCGACCATGTGGATTTGTCATCGCCGGCCAGGGCTGGCGCGGCCTGGACCGCCGCGAGCCCGGCGAGAGCGTAAAGGGCGCAGCGCTGCGACTGAGCAAGCTTCATCTGTCGGACTCCGTTCCGGCTCCGGTTGTATGCGGCTACATGGACGCGACTTATTGGCGATTTAGTGGCGAAGACCGGCCTTAGCTCAACCAGAGCGCGTTCAGGTCTCGGCGCGCCGCTCCTGCGGCAGGAAAAACCCCTCAATGACCAGCAGCGCCACGCCCGCCGTAATGAAGACATCGGCGAGATTAAACACGTAGTTCGCGAGAGGTCCGACGGGCAGGCTGGTGTGCAGATAGAAGAAATCGGCGACCGCCCCCCGTGTGATGCGGTCGGCGGCGTTGCCGAGCGCGCCGCCGATGATCAGCCCGAGCGCCACAGCCGTCGCGCGGCTCTGCGTGCGCACCATCCAGATCGCCAGTCCAGCGATGATCGCGCCCTGCATCGTCAACAGCGCGAGGCGGGTCAAGGTTTCGTGGGCGGGGAACAGCGAATAGGAGACGCCGTAGTTCCAGGACAATACGATGTCGAGGAACGGCGTAAGGCGCATCGGCGGCTGGACGGCGACGTCAAATATATTCAGCATCCAGAATTTATGCGCCTGGTCGAACGCCAGAGCGGCGAGCGCCGCGGCAAGGCCCAGTGCGCGTGGGGAAAGTCTGTCAGACAAGCGTAATCTCCATGACGCCATCGCAGCATTAAGCCGGATCGATGCGAAAAAGAAGCCGCTCCCCACTCATGCGTCGATCAGGCGATCACTGGGCGACGATCATCGGTCCAGCCGGCTCCGGCCAGTCGATCCGATAATTGACGCCGGTGCGGATAAGATGAGTCGCGCTGGCGCTTGACGCGGCGAAATTCGCGGGAAACCCATCCAGAACGGAGCCGCCGAAGGCGTTGATCTGATAGCTCTGCCGGCCCAGATCGACGTAGAGCCATTCGGCCTTGAGGCTCCAATTGCGGGCGACGGCGTATTCGAACCCCGCGCCGACGGTCCAGCCCGTCGCAATTCCTGAATAGGCGCCAGCCGAGCAGTAAAAATTGAGCGCGCAGAACTTGTTGCCGTCGCCGAGCGCCCCAAGCGCCGAGACCTGGCCATAGGCGAAGCCGCCGGTGACGTAGAGCATGAAGTCGTCGCGGAGCAGCAGCCCCAACCGCCCGCGCACGGTCCCGAGCCATTCGAGCAGACGTTTTGTGCTGGCGGCGAAATTCCGCGCGGCGTCGCCAACGCCGAAATTGGCGGAAGCGCCGAACGAGCCGCCAATATTGGCGTAGGCGACGTCTGTCTCGAGACCCGCGACGAGCAGCGGATGCAAGCGCCAGTTGTAGCCGATCTGCCCGCCGCCGACGAAGCCCGCGATGTCTGAACGCTGCGCGAAGGGCGCCCTGAAGTCCGTCTGGAGGATCGCCGCTTCCGGCGAGCGCGCCGCGAGCGTCGTGTCTTTCGCAGCGCCGAACCCATAGCCGACATGGCCGCCGAGATAGACGCCGCGCCATTCATGCGGCTCGGCGTCCGCCCTGCCGAAGAACGGCCCGAAATTTCCAGCGCCGGTCGGATCGTCAGGCCCGCCAAAGCGGTAGCCCGCCTGCAGGAAAAAGCCATAGCGTTGCGAAAATGAGTAGAGCGGCCTGGTCACGTTGTTGAACAGGCGCTCGCCATGGTCCTTGCCTGGCGCGCTGAACTGCCAATAGCGGCCGCCGACGCCCACGCTGAAACGCGGCGTCAGATCATAGGCGATGAGGCCTTCGAGCTGAAAACCGTCCCCCTGGCCCGACTGCTGCACGCCTCGGATTTCGGGGCGAAAATTGTGATAGTCGGTGTTCCACAACCAGCTATGAATCCAGGCCGCTTCGAGCGATGCGCGCAGGCCCGGCAAAAGTTCGATGTCGCCGCCGACGCCGACGCGTAGCGAGTTCCAGGCAACGTCGAAATCGAGCCCGTCCAGACTCGTCGGGTAAGGAACCCTGTTCGGCGGATCGGTCGCGCAAAACTCCGTGCCGGCGAGAATCTGCGCACAGCCGAATGAATTCATCCGCTCATGGAAATTATTGTATCCAACAAAAGGACCGATCCTGACCGGCTGTCCGGTCGGCAATCTGGTCTCCACGACATTATAGCCCAGATCGACGGTGACATATTTGAGCGAGCCGCCGCTCTGGACATGGACAGTATTGCTGTAGGCGCCCTTGGTCGCGGCGACAGTATCCTCGTCATTGAGCTTGCCGCTCGCGAGAGTCCCGCCGCCGAGAAAACCTTTAAGGAAGACGCCGCTCTCGTGGTCGACGCGAAAGAAGGTCTCGGCTGAATGGCCGGTCAAATCGCCGAAGGTAAGACGTGAAATCAACAGTCCGGGGACTTGGGCGTCGTAGTAATCATATTTATGGTTGCCCGAACTGAACCAGTAGCGGGTCCCAAACTCCACGCGCCACGGCGAAGCCGCCATTAGTGGCGGCGGCGCTTTCAAAACGAGCGGCGCCGGATCGGCAGCCTTGGCGACCTTGGCGGCGCCGACCGCCAGGAGGGCGGTCACTGAAATAGCCGTCATTAAATTAAATGCGGAAAGCGTCCTGCGCATGCGGCGCCCCAGGCTTCGGCAGACGATGGACGGCGATTGAGCCGGCCGCCAAGACGCACGACGCTGACGACGACGCTACACTTTAGATGGATGCTTATGGTTTCAAGATGGATGCTTATGGTTTCATTTTTGTTAAGCCCCGCCAACGCTATAGCGGTCCGCGCAATACACGAGCCGCCGCTCTGCGCCGAGTTTTGATTGCCTGTGCAATCGGACGGTTCGAGGCGCTGCGCCCGACCCGTCGTTCATCTAATGGCTAAGATCGATCTTTAGGCTTCGCTGTAGCTGCACGTCGAAAAAACCGAAAATTCTGCGCCTGTCCCCAACTTGACAGCGATTGGCCTCGCCCATATCTGTGTGGCGCCTGCTGGCACTCATCTGACGCGAGTGCCAGCAGGCCTTCGCATATCCCTTTTTGGCGGGCTAACCCCGTCAGGTCAGAAAAGGAAAGATCAACAATGACGTTCCGTCCCCTCCACGACCGCGTCGTGGTCAAGCGACTCGAAGGCGAGGAAAAGACCAAAGGCGGCATCATCATTCCGGACACCGCCAAAGAGAAGCCGCAAGAGGGCAAGGTGGTTTCCGTCGGCCCCGGCGCTCGCGACGAAAACGGCAAGCTGAACCCGCTCGACGTCAAGTCCGGCGACCGCGTGCTCTTTGGCAAATGGTCCGGCACCGAAGTCAAGATCGACGGCGACGACCTGCTCATCATGAAGGAAAGCGACATCCTCGGCATCGTCGACTGACTCGACGCCGCTGTTCGCTTCCAACCCTCAGGAGAATTGTAAATGGCTGCAAAAGACGTCCGTTTCTCCACTGACGCCCGCGACCGCATTCTGCGTGGCGTCGAAATCCTCAACAACGCCGTCAAGGTGACGCTCGGTCCCAAGGGCCGCAACGTCGTCATTGAAAAGTCCTTTGGCGCGCCGCGCATCAGCAAGGATGGCGTCACCGTCGCCAAGGAAATCGAACTTGCCGACAGGTTCGAAAATCTCGGCGCCCAGCTCGTCCGCGAAGTCGCCTCCAAGCAGAACGACATCGCCGGCGACGGCACGACGACGGCGACGGTTCTCGCCGCTTCGATCGCCCGCGAGGGCTCCAAGGCGGTCGCCGCTGGCCTCAACCCGATGGATCTGAAGCGCGGCGTCGATCTCGCCGTCGAAGCCATCGTCGCCGACCTCAAGCTGCATTCGAAAAAGGTCACCTCGAACGACGAGATCGCTCAGGTCGGCACGATTTCGGCGAATGGCGACAGCTTCATCGGCGAAGAAATCGCCAAGGCGATGCAGAAGGTCGGCAATGAAGGCGTGATCACGGTCGAGGAGGCGAAGAGCCTCGAGACCGAGACCGACATCGTCGAAGGCATGCAGTTCGATCGCGGCTATCTCTCGCCCTACTTCATCACCAACGCCGAGAAGATGATCGCCGAACTCGACGAACCCTACATTCTCATTCACGAGAAGAAGCTGTCGACGCTGCAGCCGCTGCTGCCGATCCTCGAAGCGGTGGTGCAGACCGGCAAGCCGCTGCTCATCGTCGCTGAGGACATCGAAGGCGAAGCGCTGGCGACCCTCGTCGTCAACAAGCTGCGCGGCGGCCTGAAGATCGCCGCCGTCAAGGCGCCCGGCTTCGGCGATCGCCGCAAGGCGATGCTCGAAGACATCGCCATCCTCACCGGCGGCGAGTTGATCGCCGAGGACCTCGGCATCAAGCTCGAGAACGTTACGCTCGCCATGCTCGGCCGCGCCAAGCGCGTGCGCATCGAGAAGGAGAACACGACGATCATCGACGGCGCCGGCGAGAAGAAGGAAATCGAGGCGCGTATCTCCCAGATCAAGGGACAGATCGAGGAGACCACCTCGGACTACGACCGCGAAAAGCTGCAGGAACGTCTGGCGAAGCTCGCCGGCGGCGTCGCGGTGATCCGCGTCGGCGGCGCGACCGAGGTCGAAGTCAAGGAGAAGAAGGACCGCGTCGACGACGCCCTCAACGCCACCCGCGCGGCGGTCGAGGAAGGCGTGTCGCCCGGCGGCGGCGTGGCGCTGCTGCGCGCCATCAAGGCGCTCAACGGCGTTAAGGTCGGCAATCCCGACCAGCAGACCGGCGTCGATATTGTCCGCAAGGCGATTCAGGCGCCGGCGCGCCAGATCGTCGACAACGCCGGCGGCGACGGCGCCGTGGTCGTCGGCAAGCTGCTCGAGGCGACGGAGTATGGCTACGGCTTCGACGCGCAGAAGGGCGAGTATGGCGATCTGATGAAGCTCGGCATCATCGACCCGACCAAGGTCGTGCGCACCGCGCTGCAGGACGCCGCTTCGATCGCCGGCCTGATCATCACCACCGAGGCGACGATCACCGAAGCGCCGAAGAAGGAAGGCCCGCCGGCCATGCCGGGCGGCGGCGGCATGGGCGGCATGGACTTCTAAAGTCCGCGCGCTCCGCGACCAAAACAAAGCCCCGGACCAACGTCCGGGGCTTTTTTTACGGTGCGTCGTGTGGACGGCGTCAGTCCCCTCAGGCGGCCTTGCGGTTGATCCGCCCTTCGGCGAGCGACGAGAGTTTTTTGTCGGCGTTCTTTTCTTCGGCGAGCGTCTCCGACAAAAGCTGCGCGCAGTCCTCGCGGCCAAGTTCCTTCGCCCAGGCGATCAGCGTGCCGTAGCGGGTGATTTCATAATGCTCAACCGCCTGTGCGCTCGCGATCAGCGCGGCGTCCAGCACTTCGCTGTCGGCGGTTTCGCTGGAGATTTCGTCAGCCTCTTCGAGGATGCCGTCGATCGCCGGGCAGTTCACGCCCTTGGGCGCCACGCCATGCAGCTCAAACACTTTCTCGAGCCGGCGCACCTGATTTTCCGTCTCGGCCAGATGCAGCTCGAAGGCTTCCCTCAGCTGTGGATCGGAGGCCTTTTCGACCATATCGGGCAGCGCTTTCAGGATCTGGTTTTCAGCATAGTAGACGTCGCGCAGCGTGTGCACGAACAGATCGTCGATCGTCTTGATGTCTTTGGAAAAGAGACCCATCGTCCCGCTCCGGTTTTGCGATGTGGGGGAAGCCCGCGGGCCGCAGGCGTGCATTGGAACGCCGCCGAGGCGCGAATGTTCCCCATGCGCGCGGACAAGCGCGCCTGAACTCCCGAAGGGGCCGCGTTCGGGTTCGCTTGCCCTGCGCGTCGGGGCGCCGCAGCCTTCCGGAGCTTCAGGCCGTTGCCCTATCGCTTCCGCTCGTTTAGCATCAGCTTCGCACGCGGGGTCACGCGCGCGTCAGCAAGAATCGGGAGGAACGACATGGCGAGCTTGCGCACGCCGGCGGAGTCGAACGGCGACTGGGCCGAACATCTAAGGACCTACAACACATTCTTGTTGCTGCTGAAGATTGGCGCGGCAAGCACAGCGATCCTGCTGCTCCTGCTGTTTTTCTTCGTCGCGCGCTAGGTTCAGAGCCTCCGCTTCTTACCGCTGTCGGCGACGCTGGCGGCGACGGTTTTTCCACAACCGGAGTTCGTTATGCGCATCGCCGTATTGGCCGAAACGGATAAATCCGAGCCGCGCGTCGCGGCCACGCCCGAGACCGTCAAGAAATTCATCGGGCTGGGCGCCGACGTTGTGGTCGAGGCCCGCGCGGGCGCCGACGCCGGCTTCTCCGATAGCGACTACGCCGCCGCCGGCGCGACGATCGCCGACAACGCGGCGGCCGCGCTAACCGGAGCCGACGTCGCGCTGCGCGTGCGCCGTCCTTCGGCGGCGGAGCTTTCCGGCGCAAAATCCAATCTCGCGGTGATCGCGATCATGGATCCGTTTGGCGCGGGGGCTCAGCTTGCCGATCTCGCCAAAAGCGGCGCGATCGCCTTCGCCATGGAGCTCATGCCGCGCATCACGCGCGCACAAACCATGGACGTGCTGTCGTCCCAGGCCAATCTCGCCGGCTACCGCGCCGTCATTGACGCGATGGCCGAATATGGCCGCTCGTTTCCGATGATGATGACCGCCGCCGGCACCGTTCCGGCGGCGAGAGTTTTTATCATGGGCGTCGGCGTCGCCGGTCTGCAGGCGATCGCCACGGCGCGGCGCATGGGCGCGATCGTCACCGCCACCGACGTGCGTCCGGCGACGAAGGAGCAGGTCGAATCGCTCGGCGCGAAATTCATCGCCGTCGAGAACGAAGAGTTCAAACAGGCCGAGACCTCCGGCGGCTACGCCAAGGAGATGTCGCCTGAATATCAAAAGGCGCAGGCCGAACTCGTCGCTTCGCACATCGCCAAGCAGGACATCGTCATCACCACGGCGCTGATCCCCGGCCGACCGGCGCCCAAGCTCATCTCGGCGGAGATGGTGCGCTCCATGCGGCCCGGTTCGGTCATCGTCGATCTTGCGGCCGAGCGCGGCGGCAACTGCGAATTGACCAAGCCGGGCGAAACCGCGGTCGTCAACGGCGTGAAGATCTTGGGGGCGCTCAACCTCGCCGGCCGCATGGCGTCGACGGCGTCGAGCCTCTACGCCAAAAATCTGCTGGCCTTCGTCGAGACGCTCGTTTCGAAGGACACGAAGCAGCTCGCCATCAATTGGGAAGACGAACTGGTGAAGGCGACCGCGCTGACCCGCGACGGCGCCGTCGTCGACGAGCGTTTTAAATAGCCGCCTGCGCGCGTATCAAACTTAAGGGGCGTTAAGCGATGACCGACTCTACGCAACAATTGCTCGAGAAGGCGCAGGCGGCGGCGGAGGCCGCCCGCCATCTGGCCGAACAGGCGCAACTCTATTCGGACGAACTCGCGCATACGGCCGCCGCGGCGGCGGCGCACGGACTCGCCGGCGGCGCGATTGATCCTTTCGTCTTCCGGGTGGCGATCTTCGCCATGGCGGTGTTCGTCGGCTATTACGTCGTCTGGTCGGTGACGCCGGCGCTGCATACGCCGCTGATGTCGGTGACCAACGCGATTTCCTCCGTCATCATCGTCGGCGCGCTGCTCGCGGCGGGCGTCGAAGGCATGACCGCCGCCGAGGCTTCGGGCTCCTGGTGGGCGAACGCCTTCGGCTTCGTCGCGGTCATTCTCGCCAGCGTGAACATCTTCGGCGGCTTCCTCGTCACCGAGCGCATGCTCTCCATGTACAAGAAGAAGGGCTGACGCCATGAGCGCCAATATCGCAGCCCTTCTTTATCTCGTCGCCGGCGTGCTGTTCATCTTCGCGCTGCGCGGCCTCTCTTCACCCGCCACCTCTCGCGAGGGCAATCGCTACGGCATGATCGGCATGGCGATCGCCGTGGCGACGACGCTGCTGACGCATTTCCCCTCCTTCGGCGGTCTGCTGATGATCGTGATCGGCGTCGCCATCGGCGGCGGCGCGGGCGCTTTCATCGCCCAGCGCGTGCCAATGACGAAGATGCCCGAACTTGTCGCGGGCTTCCACGCGCTGGTCGGCCTGGCGGCGGTGCTTGTCGCAGCCGGCGCTTTTTTTGCGCCGCGCGCCTTCGGCATCGGCGACGCGAACGAGATTCACGCCGGCAGCCTCGTCGAAATGTCGCTGGGCGCGGCGATCGGCGCGATCACCTTCACCGGATCGATCATCGCCTTCCTGAAGCTTTCCGAGCGGATGACCGGCAAGCCGATCCTGCTGCCGGAACGCCATACCATCAACATCATGCTTGGCATCGCCCTGCTGGCGTTGACGGCGCTCTTCGTCGGCACGCAGAGCGGCGTCTGGCTGTTTTTGCTTATTTTCGCCTCCTTCGCGCTGGGCGTGACGCTGATCATTCCGATCGGCGGCGCCGACATGCCGGTGGTCGTCTCCATGCTCAACTCCTATTCGGGTTGGGCGGCGGCGGGCATCGGCTTCACGCTGGGCAATCTCGCGCTGATCATCACCGGCGCGCTTGTCGGCTCGTCGGGCGCGATCCTCTCCTACATCATGTGCAAGGGGATGAACCGCAGCTTCATCTCCGTCATTCTCGGCGGCTTCGGCGGCGAGGTGGCGGGGCCTGCCGGCGGCAAGGAGACGCGCAACGTCAAGCAGGGCTCGGCGGAAGACGCCGCCTACATCATGCAGAACGCCGGCAAGATCATCATCGTGCCGGGCTATGGCATGGCGGTCGCGCAGGCGCAGCATGCGCTCCGCGAAATGGCCGACATACTTAAGAAGGAAGGCGTCGACATCAAATACGCCATTCATCCGGTCGCCGGCCGCATGCCGGGCCATATGAATGTGCTGCTGGCCGAGGCCAACGTGCCCTACGACGAAGTGTTCGAACTCGAAGACATCAACTCCGAATTCGGACAGGCGGACGTCGCCTTCGTCATCGGCGCGAATGACGTGACCAATCCCGCCGCCAAAACCGACAAGACCTCGGCGATCTACGGCATGCCGATTCTCGATGTCGAGAAGGCGAAGACGGTTCTGTTCCTGAAGCGCGGCATGGGGTCGGGCTACGCCGGCGTCGAGAACGAGCTGTTCTTCCGGCCCAATACGATGATGCTGTTCGGCGACGCCAAGAAGACCGTCGAATCGATCGTCAAGTCGCTGGCGCATTAAGCTTCTTCAACGACGCCAAAACAAAACGCCCGGGAGCTTCTCCCGGGCGTTTTTGCATGGTCGCCGCACATGAAAGCGCGCGCGGATCATTCCGCTCGATCGCGCACCCTATTCAAAATTCCACGCGACCGGCTGGAACCAAGAGCCGAAGTCCGGCCAGCCGCCTTCATTGCCCGTGTAGAACAGGCCCGGCTCGCCCTTGGTCTCGCCGAACTGATAGCGGCCGGCGACATAGAAGGTTCTTTGCGGGAACGGGTGGAACAGGAAGTACCGATAGTTGCCGATGTTGTCGACGCCGAAATCGGCGGAGAATCGATCGTTCCATTTGTAATGGATCTTGGTGTCGACGACGAAGAACGGATCGAAGGCGAAATAGATTCCGTAGGCGCGGTCATTGTTCGCCAAGGTGCGCCACAGCTTGCTCTGATAGCGGCCGGCGAGCGTGAAGGCCCAGTGGTCGTCCGGACGGTAGGTGAATGCGAGCGTTCCGCGCCATTCGGGAACGTTCGGCACGGTCTTGCCGGCGACCGACGTCGCCCAGGGGAACTCGAAGTTCGACGTGCTTGGCGCCCAGGTCGGATCGGAGATGACCCGCGCATTCAGCCAGGTGGCGCTGCCGAGCACCTCGAGCCCCCTGAAGCCGAAGTTGTCCTTCTGAAACGCCACTTCGATGCCGCTGTTGCGGATGCGCTGAACGTTTGTCGGCGTTTGCACCAGCTGCGTGGGCGCCGTGGGCACGGAGACCAGCTGGTTGATGATGGCGTCGCGCACTTCTTCGTCGAAGAAGGAGATGCGCGCGGCTCCGTCCCGTCCGAGCTTGCGCTCGATCATCAGCTCTTTGCTGAGCGCCGACTCGGGACGCAGATTGGGATTCGGGTTGGTCGCGACGCCGTTCACGCCAACGGTCGCGAGGTTGTAGAGCTCGCGCACAGTGGGGAAGCGGTTCGCCATGCCGATCGAACCGACGGCGCGCCAATCGTCGTCGAACTTGTATTCGAGCGATCCTTTTGGCGAGAAGCGGGTGCTGTAGAGATTTGGCTGGTAGATCGGCAGCCATGAGAGTGTCGAGCCTGTCAGCGCGGTCCCGAAATTATTAACGCCCGCCTGCTGATTGTAGCCGTTCGACGCTGTCCAATGCTCGCCGCGAAGACCAGCCGTGAACTTCAGGTCCGGCGTGATGAAGAAGGCGTCCTGGAACCAGAGCGCCTGCGTACGCGTCGTGCCCTGAGCGATCGTGATCGCCGCGCCGGTGCTTGCATCCGTCCCGCCGGTCCAGTTTGTCGTCAGCCAGACCGGGTTGTTCAGGTGAAACTGATCGCCATGCATGCCGAAGGAAATGTCGTGGCCCTGCAGAATTCCTTCGGGTGGCCGCACGATTCCCTTGGCGTCGAAGAGCGTCCAATAAGTGCCGGTGAAGACCGTGTCGCGGCCGGTCTGCGTGTAGCCGCCGAAGGGGACCGCCGCGGACCAGGGCGAGATCTGATCCGACTGCAAATAAGTGAAATTGGAGGCCGAAACTTCGAAGTCGAACGGACCGCCGCTATTGGAGCGCACCGCCGCGGCGTTGACCATGATCTTTTCCTGGACCCGATACCGACCATTTGTCGCGAAGCTCTGCAGGTTGGCGTTGCTGAGGGCGCGACCCCCCGTCGTCACGCCCCAGAAAGGGCTATTGCCCGCAGTAAGGTAGTTCTCGGGATAAGACTGGCCGTCGTTGGACCAGAAGCCGAAGGTGTAGGTGCCGCGGATCGTGTTGGTGAAGTCATAGGCGAATTTGAGTTTCGCATTGACCTGATCGTTGGCGAGATTGCCGGTCGAGCCGATGACATTGGCGAAGGTGGTGCCATAGACGTTCGTCGCCAGATAGCCCCCGGGGTAAAAACTCGGCGTCGTGACATAGGTGAGCGGCTGCTGCGATCCGCGCTGCCAATTGCCGGAGACCGTCCAGAGAAGGTCGCCGACCTTATCGCCGATAAAGAAGCTCGAGACGTTATTGACGAAGCCTCTCGATGTTCCCCACTGGGAGAAATCCTGGATTGTCGTGGTGTTCTTGACCGAGACTTCGAGCTTTTCGGGCATGCGCGTCGTGATCTTCAACACGCCGCCCATCGAGTTGCCGGGGTATTGCGCCGCGAAAGGTCCGTAAAGGAAATCGACGCGCTCGATTTCCTCAGGCGCCACGAGGCCCCAGCGCGGGGCGCCGATCGTATTGTCATTGCCGATCAGCGCCGTCAGCAGCAGATCGTCGGCATAAACGAGACTGCGCGCCGAGGAGGAGACGCCCCAGGTGCGGGTCTGCAAAACCGCCTGCGTGTCGCCGCTGTTGCGTTTGCGCACGAAAAGGCTCGGCATGTATCTGACCGCGTCTTCCGTATCGACAATGTTGATCTGACGCTGGATCTGCTGGCGCGTCACGCTCGCGACCGTATTGGGCAATTGCCACTTTTGAACGAAGGCTGGCTTGCCGTCGGGAAGCGTCGCCGCCCAGATCGATGGCGCCGAAGGCGCTGGGGCCGGGCTCGGAGCGGGCGCCACATTCCTGGCTGTCGCAGGGCCTGCGACGCGCTCGGTTCCCCGTCGAACGCCGCGGCGCTGGCCGCCCACGTCGATGGTCGGCAGCGATTGCTGCGCGGCGACGGGCGTGACGCTAAGTTCCGAAAGCGCAAGAAGCGTGAGAGCGCCGACCGAAACGCCGCGCAAGAGCGAGTAACGAGACATGAGATGCTTCCTTCTGGCGCCGGTCAAGGCGGCGCAACTGACCTGAACGGCTTTCGCCGTGGCGTTCGGCAGATCAGGTGAAGGAAGGAGGTCCGCGAGTCGGGGCGCTACGATTTGGCCGTGACAGGACCGGCGCCTGGGCCGGCGGCGCCCGCGGTGCGAGATTGTATTCCACGCCAGCGATTGCGAAAACGGCGTCCGCCGGCGGCAACGCGCCCCAGCCGAGTTGGCAGAGCGCGCAAGAGCACCCGTCGCGATCCGTGTTGTTGTCTGGAGGCGCTTGATCCGAATCGCCCAGCGCCACAGGCGACGTGTTCGCCAGCAAATGGCACTTGGCGATCGGCGCGTTCGGCGCGTCAACGGATCTCGACGCCAGCGCCTCACAAGGCGAAGCGAGCCTCGCGATGAGCGCAAAGAAAATAAGGAGCGATGCGAGTCGGCGGATGCGCATGGGATCTCTGCAGGTCCGGCGCACATTAACTGTAGCGGCGCGGCGCATGCAGATGAACCGGTAAATCCAGACTTTCCAAGCCTGCGCGCGTTGTCAAAGGTTAAAAAATCAACTAAGAGACATTTATGTCACAGTTGCGCGCCATGCGTCGGGAATTCCGCGCGGCACTCGCCGTCGCGGCCGTTTGCGCGCTGATGCTCTCGCTTCTTCTGTCAGGCGCGACGCGGCCCGCGCACGCATTCGCGGACCAAGGTGGAATCGCCTGCGATCATGCCGCTTATCTCGCGGGCCTGCACGCAACCGCCGCGCAGAAGGGGAGTTCGACGCAACGCGACGACTCGCCAACGCATTCTACGCATAGCTGTCCGGACTGTTGCCTGAACGCCCATGCAGGCCACGCCGTTCTTCCAGAGCGCCTGATTTCTGTCGCACGGCCCAACGCCGAACGAGCGGCTACGATCCAATTGAGCGCGGTCGCCGCGCCGCCGCCCGAGAGTTTCGCCGCGAATGGCGCGAATGGCGCGCGCGCTCCACCCTCAATTCATATTTCCTGAATTGCATTAGGCTCCAGGGCGCGCCGCGCCGGAGTCTGATTGCGGGCTTTCGCCGCTTTGCGGCCTCTCGTCTCGCGAAGACATAACAAACAAAAACTGACGCTTCGCATGCGCGGTCGCCGCAAGCGCGTCCTAAAAACGAGTGAGTGAAAATGGATTACAACACGCTTTCCCCTCTCGCCATGTTCCTCAACGCCGGTCCTGTCGGAAAGGCCGTCATGGGGCTGCTGCTGCTCGCGTCGATCTGGACGTGGGTGCTCATCGTCGAAGGCGTGGTGGCCGTCACCCGCATCACCAAATCCGCGCGCTCGGCGCGTCAGGGCGGAGACGTTGGCGTTCTCGCGCCCGTCGCCGAAGCGGGCCGCGAAGCTTTTGCGCTCGATCTCCCGGACGAGACGATTGGCGACAAGCGCGCCCGCATCGCCGACCATATGAGTCGCGCGGCGCGCGAGTTCCTGACCAAGGCGGAAGGCGGCCTGCCCAACCTCGCCGTCATCTCGTCGGTCGCGCCTTTCGTCGGCCTGTTCGGCACGGTGTGGGGCATCATGACGAGCTTTGCCGGCATCGCTCAGTCGCAGGACACGAGCCTCGCGGTCGTCGCGCCGGGCATCGCGGAAGCGCTTGCGGCCACCGCCTACGGACTTGCCGCCGCCATCCCCGCCTCGGTCGGCTACAACCGCATCGGCGCCGCCTTCGCGCGCGTCGGCCAGCAAGTCGCACACTACATCGAAGACGAGGCTCTGCTGATGTGCAGCGGCCATCAGACGCGCGCGCGTCGTGAGCGGGAGGCCGCGTAATGGGAATGCCCTCACGTCAGCGCCAGAGCGCAACCGAAGGCCTTTATCAGCCGCTCGCCGAAATCAACGTGACGCCGCTCGTCGACGTCATGCTCGTGCTGCTCATCATTTTCATGGTGACCGCGCCATTGCTCGCCAAGGGCGTCAAGGTGAATCTGCCCCAGGCGAGCGCCGCGATGCCGATCAACCAAAAAGATCCGATCGTCGTGACGGTGGGCAAGGAGGGCAAGATCGCGCTTGGCGCGGACGAGCTCTCCGCGGAGGCGCTCATCGACGGCATCAAGGTGATGATGGGCGACGACCAATCGCGCGTCGTTCATATCCGCGGCGACACGGAGGCGGTCTATGGCGAGGTCGTCGCGGTGATGGATAAGCTTGCGACGAACGGCATCACCCATATCGCGATCATGACCAATTCGCGCAGCAAGACCGGCGCAGGCATGAAAGCCGCGCCCGGCCGCGCCGCGCCCGCCGCGGGCGCTCTGCCCGCGCAAGCTCCGGCGGCGCCGGCGGGAGCGCTGAAATGACCGATTTCGCGCTAAGTCCGCAAGGCATGGCGCGAGAGGGCGACAACCCGCCTTCGGGTCCGGAGCCGGTCAAGCCTTCCTGGCTGCGCTCGGTGACGACCGTCCTCGTCATCGCGGCGCATGTCATGGTCTTCGGCATACTCGCCTATTCGGCGAAGCCGACGGCGATCTCGCTCGACTCGGTCAGCATGGACCTTGTGCCGGAAGGCGACTTCTTCGAGCAGGAGGAAGTCGCCGAGGCCGACGACACGCCGCCGCCCGAAGCGGTCGAGGAGCCTGACATCGCGCTTCCGCCGCCGGTGGTGATGGCGCCCGACGCCGTGCCCTTGCCGGCCAAGAAGGAAGACGTCGACAAGGTCAAGAAGAAGGTCGAGCAGCAACAGGTCCAGCGCGCGCAGCAACGTCAGGAGGCGCAGGCGCGTCGACGCTACGGCGCGCCTGAGGGACAGGCCGGAAATTCGGGGGCGTCGCAAGCGACCTGTCTTGCCCATATCGGCGCGGCGCTTCGCCGCCATACGCCAGGCAGCACCAGCCTTGGACCGGGCAGCGCGAGCGTGACGTTCCACGTCAATCCGGGCGGCGGACTGTCGGGCATCTCGGCGTCGGGATCGACGCCGGGGCATGCGGCGCTGGCGCGGCGCATCGTGTCCTCGGCCCGCGGCCCCAGCATGTGCGGCTCAGCCTTCATCAGCCAGCCGTTCGTCTTCCATTGACGCCAATGGCGGCGGACGCTCGCGCCCGCCGCCTGAGATCGTTCCGGCTATTGAGGGCATAATGAAGCTCGCGCGATTGCTTACCATCGCCGCGGCGCTCGCCGCTTGCGGCGCGCATGCCGAGGACGCCAAGCCCGCGGCCATGGCGCCCGCGCCAGCGCGACCCGCAGCGCCAGCGCAGAGCGCTACGCCGGCACGCGCCGCAGCGCCAAAGCCCGCCGCGCCCGCGAAGACGCAAGGAGCGGCTGCGCCCGCCGCCGCGCCGGTGATGTCGGAGAGCAAGTTCCTCGGCGTGCTCTATACGGCGATCGCCAAGCGAACGCCCGCGGAAAGTCCTGCCGGCGACGGCGAGGTGACGGCCAGCTTTCACGTCAATGCGCAGGGCAAGATCGACAAGGTGACGATCGACAGGACGACAAGTCCAGCGCTTTCAGAAACGGTGAAGAAGATCCTGTCGAGCGTCGAAGCGCCGCCGCCGCCGGGCGGATCGATGGATGTGGGACAAACTTTTAAGTTCCGCGGGACGCCGAAATGATCAATCGCGCCATTCAAAGCTTTCGGTCCGTGGCTGAAAGATTCATGCGCATGAGGCCCGCGCATTTTTAGAGAAGGAGAGGGAAATGCGGCATATTTCTCGACTGACATTGAGTCTTTCTGCATTGGCGTTCGCCTGCGCGCTAGGCGCGAGCGGACCGGCGCGCGCGCTCGACGAGGCGCAAAAGCCCAAGCCCGAAGACAGCGCCGAACCGAAGCGCGAAGACAGCAAGGATATGAAATCCGAGGAGAAGACCGAAAAGCGCGAGGAGAAGACCGACGCCGGGCGCGAACAGAAACCGAAGGCCGCGCGGGACGAGAAGTCGGCCGATAAAAAGAAACATGCCGACACCAGCGCCTATCTGCGCAAGCTCGGCCAACTCATCCGGGCGCGCTCGCCGGGCACGACAAGTCTTGGCGAAGGAAGCGCCGTCGTTCGCTTTCGTCTTGGCGCGTCGGGCGCGCCGAGCAACGTCACCCTCGTTTCCGCTTCGACGCCCCGCCACGGGCAATTGGCGCGCTCCATCGTCTCGGGCCTGCGGGCGCCGCCGCCGCCCGGCGGCTCCTACGACGGCGTGCAGAGTTTCAGATTTCACTAGCGAAGTAGCGCGCGCATGAAAGGCGCGCGACGTCGGCTCTGCGGCTGAGCCAAAATTGGAGAGAAGGATGAAACGCAAAGGAAGAAAAATGCGTCACCTTCTCCCAGTAACATGGGCTCTTGCCTCCCTCGTCGCCGGAATGGGAACGACGCCAACACGCGCAGCATCGGATCGCGAGGCTGCGCGCGCCGCTTACGCAGCCCGCGTTTCGGAAATTTTGCGCGCACGCACCTATCTCGACAGGTCGGCGCAAGGCTTCCGAATGGACCCCCGACGCCCTGCTCGGGGCTTTGTGCGCATTCGGTTCGAGATTGATCCGTCGGGCAGTGTGCAAAAGTTTAGAGTCTTGGAGGCGAGCAGCGACTTGCACGCCAGGAAGGCGGAAGAGATCGTTTCCGGCTTACGCGCGCCGCCGCCACCCGGTGGCGGCTTTGTAGCCGAACAATCGTTCAACTTCAGATGACGGCGCCGCTACACAGATGAGATCGGGAGGAACAATGAAGCGTTTAGCTCTTGCCCTACTGGCGTTCGCGGCCTCGGGCGCCGCAAGCGCGCAACAAGGCGCGCCGTCCACAGACTCTCCTAAGGACGCGGCGCCGCCGACTCAATCAGCGCCGCCGGCCGCGATGAGTCACCATCCCGCCGCCGCCTGCGCCGAAGCGAAGGTGGATTGCGCGGCGACCGCCGTTCCCGCCTTTGCGAAGGACGGACGGCTGTGGGTCGCCTTCTCGGTCGGCAAGAGCGTTTACGCGGCCGCCTCTTCGGATAATGGCGCGACGTTTTCCGCGCCGACTGCGATCGCCACGGTCGGCGACGGCGTGATCGACGCGCATGGCGACGCGCGTCCGAAAATCGTCGCGCTCAAAGACGGGACGCTGCTCGCGAGCTATACGACCCGGCCCGACAAGCAGATGATCGGCACGATCTTCACGGCTCGCTCGACCGACGGCGGCAAGACCTTTTCAACGCCGCTGGCGCTTCTGAGCGAAGGCGGCCAGCGCTTCGACAGCATCCTCGTCAACCGCAAGGGGCGCATCTACGCCGGCTGGCTCGACAAGACGCATGCGCTCAAAGCCAAGGCCGAAGGCAAGGAGTTTCTCGGCAGCGGCGTCGCCTTCGCCTATTCGGACGACGGCGGCAAGACCTTCAAAGGCAAATCGATCCTGATTGATCACGCCTGCGAATGCTGCCGCATGTCAGGCGCGCTCGACAAGGATGGAACGCCGGTCTTTGCCTGGCGACAGGTGCTGGACGGCAATGTTCGCGACCATATGGTCGCCAAGCTTTCCGCGGACGCCGCGCAAGCGACGGCGACGCGCGTGTCCGACGACGACTGGGCGATCAATAGCTGCCCGCATCACGGACCATCGATCGCGATCGACGCCGCCGGCGATTGGCATGTGGTCTGGTTCACCAAGGGCAAGAAGCGCCAGGGACTCTATTACGCGCGCAGCCTCGATGCGGGCAAAAGCTTCTCGGAGCCAGAGAAATTCGGCGACGACGCGCGCGCCGCCGGACATCCGACGCTGGTCGCGGCCAAGGGCCGCCTGTATCGCGCCTGGAAGGAGTTCGACGGAACGACGACGACGATCGCCATGCAAATGTCGCGCGACAACGGCAAGAGCTGGAGCGCGCCGCGCGTCATGGCGCAAACGCTGGACGCCTCCGACCATCCGGAACTCATCGCCCATAATGGCGCGGCCTATCTATCTTGGTTAACGCATAAGGAAGGCTATCGCCTGACGCCGCTGCCGCGAGACGAAAAAAGCGCGGCGGCGCCGCAGTGACGCCAATTCGGACGGGCGCTGCTTTGCCATCTGCGACGCGCGCGCCGCGCGTGATCGGCAATCCAGAGACGATCAACGGCGCCAGCTTTATCACTCTCGATTCCCGGTCGGGCCTGCGGCCTGCAGGGAATGACAAGAACTATAAAAGTTCAGTGGGTCTTCGCCGAATGCGCCTCATGTCACTCGCCCTCGCCTTCGCCCTCCTTGCAGGAGGAGGCGCCTTCGCCATGGACTTCAAGCCCTACGGCCGCGGCGGCTTCAGCCAATTGACCAAGGCTCACGCCGGCAGGCCGCTCGTCGTGCATTTCTGGTCGGTGACCTGCCCCCCCTGCCTCGTGGAATTGCCGCAATGGGCGAAGATCGCCGCCGAGAAAAAGGGATTCGACATCGTCTTCGTCAACACCGACGGCGACGATGACCGCGCCCGCGCGCAGGCGCGCATCGAGAAGGTCGGGCTTTCGCGCGCGGACCACTACGGCTTCGCCGACGATTTTGTCGAAAAGCTCTATTTCGAAGCGGACAGCGCCTGGCGCGGAGAATTGCCCTTTACGGCGCTCGTCGCCCCGGACGGCGGCGTCGTGACGGTGACGGGCGCGGTCGACGATCCGCTGATCGTCGAATGGCTGGAGAAGCGCGTAGCCAAGTGAAGCGGCCGCTTACCAGCGGCCTCGCGCGTAAAGCACGCCGAGAACGATGAGAAGCGCCAGCAATTGCAGGCCGACGCGCCAGCGCATCAGCTTCTGCGAGCGGGCCGGCGCGCCCTCGCCGCCGCGAAACATATTGATGAAGCCGGCGACGACGACAAGAATCACCGCCGCGACGGCGACGACGACCAATAGATTTGAAGAACTTGGCATGAGCGGCGCTTCTCCCTACCCGCTGCGCTGTAGAGAAGCGCGCGCCCGCCGGCAAGGCGTTTATCGCCGCAGCAGGCGCTGCAGATAATCGAGTTCTTCCTGCGGGCGTTCAGGCTGACCGAGCCTGCGGCGCAGCTCTTCCTGCACGCGATGGGCGCGCTGCGCCGGCGGCAGGCCGAGCGGATCATATTTCCCATAGGCGTCGGGACGATTGCCATCGCCGGGCGCCCGCCCAAGCGGATCGCGGCCCTTGCCGCGGCGCCCGCGCCTGCCCGGGCTCCCGCCCTCTTCTTCAGCGTTTTGGTCGCCATCGCCGCGCATTTGCTGCGCCAGCCTGTCGGCGCCCTTACGCAACGCCTGCACGGCGCGCCCTTGCGCGTCGACCGCCCTCGCGCCTCCTTGTCCGGCCTTGCCGAGCGCGTCTTCCGCCTCCTTCATCGCGCGGCGCGCGTCGTCGAGCTCTTCGGCGGCTTCGACGCCGCCCTCGCGCAGCGCGTCCTGCTGGCGCTCAAGCCGCTCGCGAAGCGCCTGCTGGCGCTGGCGCTCGTCGCTGAGCTCCCCGTTCTGCGACTGGCCCTTCTGACGATGGCCCCGCGCGCCGCGCGACTCCATATCGCTCGGCGCGTTCATCCCCTGGAAGGTGTCGTCGCGCAATTGCTGCTCTTCGCGCGACAACTGATCGAGTTCATTGAGCGCGCGCGCCATTTCGCGCCCGCGCCCGCGACGCTGGCCCGCGCCCTGCGCCGTCTGCACATTTTCGAGGATGTCCTGGAGTTCCTCCAGAAGCCTTTGCGCCTGCGCCATGTCGCCCGCCTTCATGGCTCTGTTCATTTCGTCCAGCATCTGCTGCAACTCGTCGGGGGTGACGGTGTCGGCGCCGCCTTCCGCCTCTTGGAGCGGCGCTCCCGGGGGCGGCAATCGGCTGCCGAGCTGCTGGAGGAATTTATCGAGCGCGGCGCGAAGCTCCTCGGCGCGATTGGCGATGTCCTGCTCGCTGTCGCCGCGCGCGATGGCATCCTTCAATTCGCGCTCCGCCGCGCGCAGTTCGCGCTCCGCTTCGGAGGTGTCGCCCTCCTCCAGGCCGAGCGCCATCGCCCACAGCATGTCACAGACGCCGCGCAATTCGTCGTCGCTGCGCGGACCCTCGAGACCGCGCCGCGCCTCGCGGAGTCCGAGATGGACGGCGGCGGGCGTATCGAAGGCTTCGGGCGCGATCGACAGCGCCTCGAGCGCCGCGCGGACGCTTGAGCGCGAATCCGGATCGAGCGCGAGGATGCGCCTCTGTTCGGCGAGCGCGCGCGCGAGCGGCTTGACGAAGCGGCGCTGCGGCAGAGTCACTTCAACCGATTCAGAAGCGCCTTCACTGTCCGCGGCGTCCTTGGCGACGAGGCGCATCGTGAGCTTCGCGCCGCCGAAAGGACTGTCGGCGAGATCGATTGTCGCCTTGGCCTCGCCCTGGCCGCCGCCGCCGGGCGGCAAAGCGAGCGCAAGACGCGGCGGCTCGTAGAGCGCGCGTCGCGCGCTGGGCGGGCGGCTAAAGACCGCTTCGGCGCCGACGACGCCGTAATCGTCCGTGGCGCGGAACGCGAGCGTCATCGAGCCCCGAACATTGTTGCGCGGCTTTTCCGTCAGCGCGATGCTCGGCGGCTTGTCTGGGATCGCCGCGAGATCGAAACGCCGGCCGTCGGAAAGCGAGACGTGCGCCGCGCCAGAGAGTTTGAACGCCTGCTCTTTCGACGCTCCCTTTTGCGCATCCTCGACGGCGGCCTGCGCGGCGACCAGTCCGCCGGAGACGGATACGCCAGAGTCTGGGGGACGGATGCGCAGCGTCGAATTGACCGGCGCCTCGATGGGCGCGTCGCTCTCCTTGGCGAGCACGATCGGCGGACGGCCGGTGTAGACCGGCGGTTCGAGCCAGGCGTCGACGCGCGCGCTGGTCCCGAAGCTCGCGGAAGCCCGCCAGTCAAACGCGGCGGCGAGGCGCGCGCGCTTTTCATCGCCCGCCGCGAATCCGGCCGCAACCGCCGCGACGAGCGCCAGCGCGCGCAGCGCGTAAGGGTCGCGCTGTGGGACGCGCGGATGCGGCGCCTCGATGGGCGTCTGCGCCAGCGCCATCTCCAGGCGCTGGCGATGCAACGCCCAAAGCGCCTCGACCCCCGCGTCGGCGTTTTGGCTGGCGAGCCGATCCTCGAGTGAAGACGCAGGACGCAGCGCGGCGTCGGCGCTGCGGTCCAGCCGTTCGAGCGCGGCGGCGCGATGCGGCCAGCCGCGCGCCGACTCTCGCGCGACGACATAGAGCGCGGCGAAGCCGAAGAGCGCCACGCCGCCGACGCGCGCCTCGAGCGGCGCGGCCTGCCAAAGTCCCAGCCAGGAGAGCGCCAGGAAGACGAGGACAATCGTGGCGAGCGCCAAGCCGGCCCGCCAGATGCGCTCGGCGAGAATCGCGAGCGCCGACTGGCGCAGCATCCCCTCAAGACGCGGCGAGGCCTTTTTCCCCGAGGGCGCATTCTGGTGCTGAAGCTCGTCCATTTACTCTCCGAGAGACGCGCCAATGACAATGGCGGTTTCGATCCGGGCAGACAATCTTGGCCGTAGGAAAATGGTCAAATTCAGCGCATTGGCGCATCAAGGCCGGCGCGCGCTATCATTGCCGAATGATCCGCAAACCCAAGGGTGACGTCATCGGCGACGTCATTTCTCCCCCGATTGGCGATCTCGCGCTTCTGCCCGCGCCCGTCGCCAGGATCCGCGACAAAATTCTCGCCGCGACCGAGACCGGGGAGGTCGAGGCGCTCCGCATTCCGATCGACTGGAACGAGACGCGCCCGCTGTTCGCCAAGAGCGACGCATTCAAGGCCGGAACCGATCCCATCGAGATTTTGAAGGCGCTTTCCTTCGATCGCAAGGGCCGCGAGACGATTTCGCTCATCCGCGCGATTTTTGCGCAGCCCTTCGTCAAGATCGTGCGCGGACCGACGACGCTCTATGAATGGCCGGCCTTCGCGCGCCATCCGCAGCAGCCCGCCGATGAGGAGGAAGCGCGCGCAAGGTGGCGCTGCGTGCGTTTCGCCGATCTTATACGCTCAAATGCCGAAGGAAAGCCGCGCGCGACGCGCATCGGCATCGGGTCGGACGGCGTTTGGCACTACTTCTGGAGCGAAGATTAGGCCGCCGAAGCGTTGGGAGACGACGCGGCGGCGATCGCCGCGTTGGGATTGGAGAGCGCCGTTCGGCAGGTTGAACGCGCCCGCCGGCGGCAAGCATCGAATTAGATTTCGCGCTCCTGCTCATGCGGCGCGGCGTGCGCGCGGCCTTCATCTTCGGCGCGTTTCAACTCTTCCGCCTCTTCGCCTTCGATCGCCCGCTCGGCGTCTTTCGCCGCTTTGTCGACCTTGCCGCTTTTGACGAATTTCCTCGTCGCCTCATTATACTGCTTGGCGGCGGTGCGGCTGCCTTCGCCTTCGTTCGTCGGCTGCACGTCTTTCTGCGCAGTCATCACGTTCTCCTGTCGCTTTCAGCAGCGACGGCTTCGCGCTAGCTGGCGCGCCGTTCATTGCGTTTGCGCGTTTCGGCGGCCTTCTTGGCGGACGCCGAGCGTTCTGAAGCGGGACGCGACGCGGAGGCTTCGCCGCCGCTCTTGCCGCCCTTATGCGCCGCCGGATTGCCCGTCTTGGCGCCGCGGCCGGACCCCGATTTCTTGCCGCCGCCGTCGTCCTTGTTGACGGTCGCCCAGGCGCGGCGCTCGGCTTCTTTCTCGGACACGCCGCGTTTCTCGTAGCCTTCCTCGATGTGCTCGGCCTTGCGTTTCTGCTTGTCGGTATAGGCCGACTTGTCTCCCTGCGGCATGGCTCATCTCCTTTTGCGCGCAATTGGGAATGAGCGACTAACCGCGCGCGAGGCCGCAATGTTCCGGGCGTTCGCGCAAACTTTCCAAAAGGAGCTTAGAGAGCGTTCCAGAAGCGCATTGGCGCGCCTTGAGAAGGCGTTACGAGTTCGCCTTCCCACATGACCTTGGCGCCGCGCACAAAAGTCCCGACCGGCCAGCCGACGACCTCTTTGCCGTCATAGGGCGTCCAACCGACGCGTGACGCGATCCAGGAATTGCGGATCGTCTCGCGCCGCTTCATGTCGACGAGGGTGAGGTCCGCGTCATAGCCCGCCGCGACGCGCGTTTCGATTTTTGTGATTGAGAGGCGCTCGGATCACGGCGGCGGCGGGGTGAAAATCGAATATGGAATGACTCGTCAAAGGCGTCGTCGTCGATCACAACCTGCCTTCATTCAGCTCGCCGATCTCAAACGAATCCAAAAGCCACTCCGTCCGCACCTTAATTTGCTGCCAAACCGGCATGTAAATCCTGGGGAAATTGACCGTAATCACCGAGTCGATACGAGCATGCCGAAAATGCATTTCGCATCCTGGCCGTCCGGCCCAGCTCGGATCTTCCGAATGATCCTTAATCTCGTCAGCGATGCATTCAAACCACAACTCTATCGGTTTCTTATCTGTGTAATAGAAATCATAAACAGGAGGTTTTATCTGCTCATTCTTAATTTTTTCCATATTCCCGATCATTCCAATACGTTCAAGTCCGTATTTACTTGGTTTATGCCCGACCGTTAAATTGTAGTCCTTAAGAAGAAAATCGTTCGGATCCAATTGAAATGGATGTATTTCGTCAAACATTTTTGGTATTACGTTTCTTCTTTCGGACTCGCTCTTGGCCTGCCCGATTGAATCGATGTGAACGACCATCTTTGACCAATTCACGCCATTTCTATCTATGTTACGGTCAGCTGGCGGCAGCGGCTTAAAGTCCGGCAGCGACAATCCGACCGCAAACCCCTGCGCAAAGGGTTTGGTGTAATTGGGGTCTGGATAGCCGGGCATTGTCGCCGACTCGCACCCGACATCGGCCCATGTCACATATTCGGCCGGCACGCGCAGGCGGACGCGCCAGCCCGGCGGGTCCATCAACCAGCGCAGTTCGAGAAAACGACGCCCGTCGGGATCATTGACGAAGCGCTCGTTTGGGACGCAGTCGGTCTTCTCGGTTTTCACCGCGAAGACATTGCGGCCGATATGGTTCGCCACCCAAAAAAGCGCGGCGACGATTGCGAGAGGACCAACCAGCCACGCCGCAAACCGATGAACGGAAATGTCGCGCTGCGGATGCATCTCCTGGACCGGGCGCCTCGCTGGCGAAATGAACCCAAGACGAGAGCGGATCATTTACCGCCAAGCGCCGCGTGAAATCGCATCGGCGCGCCGCAGGAAGGCGTTACGAGTTCGCCTTCCCACATGATTTTGGCGCCGCGCACAAACGTCCCGATCGGCCAGCCGACGACGTCCTTGCCGTCATAGGGCGTCCAGCCGACGCGCGAGGCGATCCAGGAATTGCGGATGGTCTCGCGCCGCTTCATGTCGACGATGGTGAGATCGGCGTCGTAGCCCACCGCGAGGCGCCCCTTGCCGGCGATGCCGAAAAGCCGCGCTGGACCGGCGCTCGTCAGGTCGACGAAACGCTGCAGGGTCAACCGGCCGGCGTTGACGTGATCGAGCAGCAGAGGCACGAGCGTCTGAACGCCCGTCATCCCCGACGGGCTATTGGGATAAGGCTTGGCCTTCTCTTCGAGCGTGTGGGGCGCATGGTCGGAGCCGAGCACGTCGACGACGCCCTGCGCGACGCCGCGCCAGAGCGCTTCACGGTGGCGCGCCTCGCGCACCGGCGGATTCATCTGCGCGAGCGTGCCGATCCGCGCATAATCGCTCGCGTCCATCGTCAAATGATGCGGGGTCACTTCGACGCTGGCGATGTCCTTATGTTCGGCGAGCAGCGCGATCTCTTCTTCGGTCGTCACATGCAGCACATGCACGAGCGCGCCCTTGTCGCGCGCGATGTTCATCAGCCGCCGCGTCGCCCGCACCGCCGTCTCGACGTCGCGCCAGACCGGATGCGACGACGGATCGCCGGCGATGCGCAGCGACTTGCGCAGATTCAGCCGGTCTTCATCTTCGCTGTGAAAGGCGGCGCGGCGGCGCGTATGCGACAGCACGTCGGCGACGCCGGCGTCATCGGCGATGAGCAGCGAGCCGGTCGAGGAGCCCATGAACACTTTGATCCCCGCCGCGCCGGGAAGCCGCTCCAATTCGCCCAGGTCACGGGCGTTCTCATGCGTGCCGCCGACCCAGAAGGCGAAATCGCAATGCATGCGCCCGCTCGCGCGCGCCATTTTGTCGGCGAGTTCCGCTTCGCCTATCGTCAGCGGATTGGTGTTGGGCATGTCGAAAACGCCGACGACGCCGCCCAGAACCGCGCCGCGCGATCCAGATTCAAGGTCTTCCTTATGCGGCGCGCCCGGCTCGCGGAAATGCACCTGCGTGTCGATGACGCCGGGCAGAATATGCAGGCCGCGACAATCGATCGTCTCACCGGTCGAGGCGCGAGACAGATCGCCGATCTCGGCGATCTTGCCGTCGCGAAGGCCGACGTCGCGCGCGCCCTCGCCGTCCTGATTGACGAGCGCGCCGCCGGAGAGAATGACGTCGAAAACCTGCGGCATGAGTGGCGCCTCGCTTGCGATGTCGTCGCGGGGTGGAGTTTTGTTGCTAATGCGCCAAAGGCGCGCGAGACTCAAGCAGCTGGCGGCGGAGGCGGAAGAGAGACATGACGACGGCGATTCTGCTCGACGACCGCGCCATCATCGAGGTTGCGGGCGAAGACGCGGGCAAGTTCCTGCATAATCTGGTGACCAATGACGTCGCCTCGCTCAAGCCGGACGAGGCGCGCTACGCCGCGCTGCTGACGCCGCAGGGCAAGATTTTGTTTGATTTTCTGGTCTTTGCCGCGGGCGAAGGAGGCTATCTGCTCGACTGTCCGCTCGCCCTTTCCGCCGATCTCGAGAAACGTCTGAACATCTACAAGCTGCGTTCGAAAGTGACGGTGACGAACCGCAGCGGCGAATTTGACGCGATCGCTTTTCCCGACTCGACCGAAGCGCCGAAGGTCGAGGCTGTCGCCATCGCCGCCGATCCGCGCGGCCCGCTGGGATTTCGCGCCATCGCGGCAAAAGGCAAGATACCGACGGAGGACGGGCGGACCGCCTACGAGGCCCGGCGCATCCATGCCGGCGTGCCGCTCGGCGGCGTCGATTTCGACTATGGCGCGACCTTTCCTCACGAAGCCAACATGGATTTGCTCGCGGGGATCGACTTCAAGAAGGGCTGCTATGTCGGGCAGGAAGTGGTGTCACGGATGAAGCACCGCGGCCTGGTGCGCAAGCGGGTCACGAAATATCGCGCGCAAGGCGGCGCGCCCGCGCCGGGCGAAACGATCCGCGCCGGCGACGTTGAAATCGGCGTCACCGGCTCGCGCCTTCATGACGAGGGTCTCGCCCTGATCCGTCTCGACCGTCTCGGCGACGCCCTGGCGGCAGGCGCGACGCCGATGGCGGCGGGGGCGGGTTTGTCTTTTGAGATCCCAGATAAGCCGCCGCCATAAAGATGCGACGGAAGCCGGTTCAGTGCAGCGAATGAGGCGCCATCACGCTTTCCCGAGCTTGGTCTTCTCGGATGCTTTCCTGCGGAGGGAGTGTGCGTACCAGCCTGCGCCGAGAGCAAGCGCCACGCCGGTGGCGATGGCGACTGCGGTCCAATCGCGCAGAAACTCTTGGCCGACCGAGAAGGCGAAACGTGCGTTGTATTCCTTGCGGCCATCCGGGCTCCGCGCCCGCACCAGGGCGACGAAGTCTCCCTTTCGCTTAAAGTCGTGTTCGAGCTGGATGACCCCGCTACGGAACTGCGCGGGCGGGAGATAGGCTTCGTTCGGCGCCGCGTCTTCGTCCCCCTTCGGATCCGCCTCGACGATGCGGATTTCCACCGTCATGTCCCGCAACTCGTCCTGCAACGTGTCGATCACCATCGTCGTCGGACCCGTTTCGGGAATGTCCTCGCAGAACTGGCTTCTAGATTGCGTCGGCTGGTAGAAGCTGAAGGTAATGACGTCCGGCCCCATCTGGGCCGAGCATTCCCGAACTTTCTGGAACGCCTTGGCGGAATCCCTGCGCACCGCTTGCGCGTCCGCGCCGGCGATCAAGCCGATCGCCGCCAGGAGAATGAAGAACAGCCTAATTCTGAACATGTTTCCGCCCGGCTTCGACAGTGTCTCGAAAATCGAGAATGCCGCATTTTTGGGCCTGCCGTCCATCGCCTGCCGAAGGCGACGAGGCGACGAAATGAGTTCGATCCTGGGAGTTTTTCGCATTCCCTCCCGCGCCGCGCCGTCGTTCGTCAGGAGGACCGAACGCGGCCGCGGCGCGAGAATCTTGAGCGTTACGCGGCGGTCAGCAGTTCGACGCCGTCCTTGCCGATGACGCGATGAATGTTCAGCAGGAGTTGAATCACGACTCCGAACACGCCGAGCGCCATCCAGCCGAAGAACACGAATCCCCAATGCAGCGGCGCAACGAACAGCTCCTCCATGAACCAGAACGTGTGGCCCCATTCGTTCAGGCCAACGTTCGGAATAATCATGAAGGGTCCGATCGAGACGATCAGATAGGCGATCGAATAGCCCTTCGCGAAGTAGGGAATTCGCGTCTTCGCATGGAAGAAGCAACCGATCGCCAGAATCGAATAGATCGGGTAGCTCATATAGAACTCGATGATGTGCGACGGGGTGAAGTCCGTGTCGCGTATCACCGTCATGTGCCAGGTGCCGTCCTGCTCCGTGAAGAAGGACGCGCCCCAATAGATCGCCGCCGCATAGACCACGAGCCATGCGGCGTTATCAACGATGGCCTTCATTTCCTGTCGCGGCGTCACGGTCGACATGTCGCGAACGCGCGTCTTCCAGAGCCAGCCGGCGAGGCCGATGCCCGAGATGAGTTCAAGCGGAATTTCCGTCCACAAGATGCTCATCCAATAGGTTTGAAACTCTGGCGCGAATGAATCGAGTCCGGCCCGCCAGCCGTAAATCTGCTCGTAGATGCGCACGACGAGATAGAAGCCGTTGAGCACCGCAAGCCCGATCCACATTCCCTTCAATTTGACGATCGGCTCGGCGCGATCAACGGCGCCTGCTGCCGATTGCGTGGTTACGCTCATTTTCCCACTCCTTGGCTCAGCCGAAAAACGACGGTGACGTTTTCGGTCGGCTTTCAGCGTCGCGCGGAGGGCGACGCTTTACAGCGTGGCGAATTTGCCATTACTCTTGCAGAGTCAGACAGCGGATTTGCCAAGATTAATGCAAAATTCGCCATGAGGATTCCGCGAGATGCAGATCGTGGTTCTCGGCTACGAAAATTGTTTGGGCCTCGGCTTCGTCGGCGCGGCTGATATGCTGGCCCTGAGCCGCACGATGCTCGCAAAGAAGGGCGCGCCCGAACCGTATCGCGTCATCGCCGTCAGTCACGACGGGCTTCCCATTCACGACGGCGCCGGCAGGCGCTACGAGGTCGAGGCGCGTTTCGACGACGTCGACGGTTGCGCGGCGATCATCGTGCCGGGCTATGTCTGCGGTGGCGGCCACGCGCTGCCGCCGTTTCCAGCGATCGGCGCGGCGGCCGCATGGCTTCGTCGCCAACATGCTTTAGGCGCGATCGTCGCGGGCTCCTGCAATGGCGTTTTCCTGCTCGGCGAAGCTGGTCTGCTGGACGGACGCCGCTGCACGACTACCTGGTGGCGTCACAACGAACTCAAAACGCGCTACCCGCGCGCGGATGCGGCGTGGGGAGCATCGCTCATCGAAGACGGCCGCGTCGTTACGGCGGGCGGCCCTTTGTCCTGGATTGATCTGTCGCTGCATATCATCCGTGCCCTGCTTGGACCCGAGGCGGCGAAAACGGCAGCCGATTTCACTGTCGTCGATACGGCTCCCTCGACTCAGGCGATCTATATTCCGCCGGGACATCTCTCAGCCTCGAATCCTCTTCTGTTGGAAGCCGAACACATTGTCCGTCAAGCCGGCGACGCGCAGCTGACGACGATTGAACTGGCGCGCGCGCTGGGCGTTTCCGAGCGAACGCTTCATCGCCGGCTGAAAGAAGCCACCGGTGAAACGCCCAAGCATTTTCTCGATCGCCTTCGATTTGACACGGCGCGCACGCTGCTCGAGACGACGCGCAATTCTGTCAAGCAGCTCGCCGCCGCGTCGGGCTATGCCGATGAAACGAGCTTCCGCCGCGCCTTTCGGCGCTATTCGGGAATGACGCCGGGCGCGTATCGCAGCTGGTCACAGGCCCGGCGCGGAATCAAATAAGCTTGCTGCGTGACGAGCTTTTAGATCGAACGGGCGCTGAGAAGCTGCGCGACGCCGTCCTTCGTAAACGACGTTCCCGGAACGTAAGGTCGTCGATTGCTGCAACCGCCGGAACAAGCCATGTCTGACAGGTCTCGCTCTCCGCCCGCCGACCTTCATCAACCCGCTCGCGGCTGTTCGGCGCCGCCTATCGGGCCAGGGAATCGAGCGCGACGTCCATAGCGCGGACGAGCGCCATATTGCCGAAAAGAATCACCGCAATCGCGAGCGCGACGTAAAGCACGTCGGTCACCGCAAGATGTCCAGCCGTATGCTCGGCGACGTCCCGTTCAGTCGGCTGCACGTCCATCTTATCTTCCTTCCAGCGTAAAAATATATCGTACTGGTCGCTTTTCGCACAAAGCCCGCCTGCTTAATGTGCGGAAACACACAAGTGATGCTCAACGCTTCAGCCGCCGATTGGTTGCCTTAATAAACCCACAAAGATTGAAATTTTGTGACATTCGACCTCAAACTTCATGGCCAAGCGATACGCGTCCGCGACATGCTGCGATGCGGCCCGGCTTTCGTTTCGGCGGAAAAGCTCTATAAGTTCCGGGCTCGAACCGGCTGCAGGCTTATGCTTAGAACGGCCGGGCAAGGGTGGATTAGCGCCACAGAGCGAAAGTAGGGAAGGGCCACACGTGAGCGGAAGCCTGAACATCAGCGGCCGTACGACCGAAAGCGTCAACGCTCTCGCGGGCGCGCTGGTCGACCGTCTCGTCGCCGGCGCGGCGAAATATCGGATCGCCGTCGAGCGCGGCAGTCTCGGCGAATTGCTGATCGACGCCGGCGCCAAGGCGCCGGGCGGCATTGAGGCCGGCCTGCTGCTGACCGAGATCTGCATGGGCGGACTTGGCAGCGTCACCCTTTCCCACGCGCCGGCCGCGCCCAAATGGCCGTTTTGGCTGACCGTGACCAGCGCCGATCCCGTCGTCGCCTGCCTCGCCAGCCAATACGCCGGATGGAGCCTGAGCCACGAAAAATTCTTCGCTCTCGGGTCGGGCCCAGGCCGCGCCCAGGCGCGGGCCGAAAAGCTGTTCGATGAGCTGTCGTATCGCGACCTCGCCGACCGCGTCACCATCGTCCTCGAAAGCGGCTCGCCGCCGCCCAAGGAGGTCGTCGAGAAAGTCGCCTCGCGCTCAGGCGTGACGCCAGACAAAGTCGCCTTCATTTATGCGCCGACGCAGTCGCTCGCCGGCGGCGTCCAGGTGGTCGGCCGGGTGCTCGAAGTCGCCTTGCACAAGGCGCATGAGCTGCATTTTCCGCTCGACGACATTATCGACGGCGTCGCGACGGCGCCGCTCTCGCCGCCCCACCCCGACTTCGTGCAGGCGATGGGCCGCACCAATGACGCGATCATTTACGCCGGGCGCGCGCATCTTTTCGTAAAGGGCTCGGCGGCCGCCGCCAAGGAGCTGGCCGAGAAGCTGCCGAGCGACACCTCGCGCGACTATGGCCGGCCGTTCGCCGAAATCTTCAAGGCGTATAAGGGCGACTTCTATAAGATCGACGGCAGCCTGTTTTCGCCGGCCGAAGCGCTGGTGACGGCGGTCGAGACCGGCGAAACCTTCCGCGCCGGCGAGATCAATCTGGCGCTCTTGGATAAATCATTTGGCGGGTGATCGCCGGGGCGTTGTTTGACTGCGTTCGACCTGCTCGATAGATCCGGACCCCTCGCTCCTCTCAGCCAGGATCGAGGGCCGCCGCCGCGCGTGGCGGTCTTCACCGACAAGCTCGACTGGCATGTGATCCGCACGCTCCGCGCCTTGCGGGCGCAGGGCGCGACGCCCGTCGCGGTGCGGCTCTCCGCCTGCAAGATCGAGACGGGCCGCGCCCAGGGCCTCATCATCCCCGGATTTCGCGACCTGCCCGATCTCGCCATCGTTCGCGCCATCGGCGACGGGTCGCTCGAAGCGATCACCATGCGGCTGGGGGTCCTGCACGCCCTGGAGGCGCTCGGCGTCCCTGTCGTCAACAGCGCGCGCGCGATCGAACGCTGCACCGATAAATCGATGGCGAGCTTTCTTCTGACGCAGGCCGGATTGCCGACGCCGCAGACCTTTGCGGCGCAGACTCCCGCGCAGGCGCGCGCCATCGCGCGGCGCGAATGCGCCAAGGGCCCGCTCGTAATGAAGCCGCTTTTCGGGGCGCAGGGCTGGGGGCTGCGATTGATCGAACGCGAAGACGATTTGCCGTCGCTTCAGGACGCGCGCGGCGTGTTCTATCTGCAGCGCTTCGTCGGGCCGGCGCGGCCGCCGTTCGAAGATATGCGCATTCTCGTTTCAGGCGGCGAAACCATCGCCGCCATGCGCCGGCGCTCGAGCCATTGGATCACCAATGTGCGGCAGGGCGCGAAGCCGCTCGCCGTCGAACCGTCGGCGCGGGAGGCGGAGATCGCCGTCGGCGCCGCCCGCGCGCTCGGCGTCGACTTCGCCGGCGTCGACATCATCAATGACGACCGCGGCGCGCCGCTTATTCTTGAAGTCAACAGCATGGCGGGCTGGAGCGGACTGCAGCGGGTGACGCCCTTCTCGATCGCCGACAGAGTCGCCGCCGACGCGCTTGCGCAAATGACGCGCGCGCGACATCGCGCCTGACGTGGCGACCTTCGCGGCCGACCCGCAAGAGATCGCGACCGCCTTCATCGCCGGCTGCGAAGCGGAGCTGCAAGCGCCCAAGCCCGGCAACGTCCATGTCTTCGCCGACGGCCATGGCATGACCACGGCGGATTTCCTCGCCAGCGCCGAGGCCGCCGCCCCCTTCATCGGCGCGGCGCGATCGAGCGTCGGCGCCCGCATCGCCGGCGCCATCGAAGCGACGCGGGCGCGCGTCGGGCAGAACACCAATCTCGGCATCGTCCTGCTCTGCGCGCCGCTGGCGCAGGCCGCCGCGACGGCGCAAAGCGCCGATCTGCGCCGGGAGACCGGGCGCGTCCTGCAGGCCCTCGACATAAACGACGCCGACGCCGCGTTTCGCGCCATCGCCCTCGCGCGGCCGGCGGGACTTGGAGATGCGCCGCAGCACGACGTCCATGCGCCGGCGCAAACGACTCTCCTCGAAGCGATGCGCGCCGCCGCCGACCGCGACCGCATCGCCTGGCAATACGCCAATGGCTTCGCCGATATTTTCGATCTTGGCCTTACGACGCTCGGGGAGGCGCGCGCGCGAACCGCCGATGCGGCGCTCGGAACGCTCGCCGTCTATGCGGCCTTTCTCGCCGCTTTTCCAGATAGCCACATTGCGCGCAAACATGGGGCCGCCGCCGAGGCGGTCCGCGGCGAGGCGGCGCGTTTTGAAGAGAGTCTCAAGAACGCCAAGGGCCGCGAGGCGGCGTTCGATCTGGCGTTGGACTTCGATCGCGCGCTCAAACAGCGTGGGTTGAATCCCGGCACAAGCGCCGATCTGACCGTCGCGGTTCTTTTCGCTGATTATCTGGCGGCCATCTTGGCAAGGCCGCGCAAAAATGGTTGAGTCCGCCGCGCGCGGGATGGACTCGCGGCTATCTGACCACCGGTCCGATCGGGCTTTTTTCGCTCGGCGCCGAAGAGGGGATAGAGGCGCTCGGGACCGAATGGCGCGCGCGATCATGAGGAATTCTGGGAGGAACACATGGCTTTAATCAACAAAATGCTGGTCGGCGAGTCGCTGGTCGGCGACGGCAATGAAGTTGCGCATATCGATCTGATCATGGGTCCGCGCGGCTCGGCGGCCGAGCTCGCCTTCGCCAACGCGCTCGTCAACAACAAGGACGGCTTCACGACGCTGCTCGCCGTCGTCGCGCCGAACCTTCTGTGCAAGCCCAACACGATCCTCTTCAACAAGGTGACGATCAAGGGCGCCAAGCAGGCGGTGCAGATGTTCGGCCCGGCG
>NZ_JBPFEA010000032.1:0-14815 GCF_051061285.1 Methylocystis sp. | reverse complement strand
TGAGAGCCGCCCGATCTGCATCGCTGCCCGACATCGATAGTGTCCGCTTGTATTTGAAATGGACACGATCATCGCGCCACCGTCAGGCAGCTATCTCGAAAACCGGGATCAACGCCAGGTGGCCCACGACGGAGGGATACGCTTAATCCGTTGATCCCCTGAATTAAAGAATGTCGCAGTTCAGATCGGACTCTGGGCATGCCAACGTCGATCATGGGACCCCGTTCGAGGATTCCTCCGGCAAAAGCGGACACGTTGTTAAAATGTTATGCCGAGCGCCTGCCGCCGGGAAAAGCGGCGCAGCGCGCGAATGTGTCGCTGAATACGGTCTACGATCAATATGCACGTATGCGCTGGCGATTGATTGAGGTGGGCTATTACCGTGATGCTGCCCGGTCAAAAGACGAAGACGGCCTGGGAGAGAACCTGAAGCAGGAACTCAGGCGTCGGCGCGGCCTTGAGCCCGATGATGTTTATGCTCACGCCGCCGAGGTCATCGAATGGGCGCAGGAATGGCGCCCGGAATCGTCCTGCGTCACTTGCGAAAGATTATTGCTCTTACGGGTCCACTCGACATGCCGTTAGAGCTTGGGGATGAGCAAATGCGATTGGTGCAGACTTACGTCCGCTACGCACGAACCCGTCTGCTCTACGACCGCGTCAAAAGCAATGCAGCTCTTGACGACACGCGGTCTCTGATTTTGCAGCGCGCGCAAGAAAGGCTCCATCTGGACTGGCAAGCATACCGTGCAGCCGTGAAACGGGCAGAACGGTCCACCCTGTAGACGCAGTTGAACAGGACAGGCCAACGGCACAATTGATCGCAATAGTTGGACTACGCAAGATGTGTTTTGTATTACAAAACCATCTTGGCAAGGGGACCCGCTGCGCGCCCCCGTTGCATCCCCCCGGCCCTGGCTCCGTCAGGGGATCGACCCCGTTCCAGAGCCATTCAACCGTATCGCCGCTTGACCACTCGCAGGGAGACTTCGCTCTCCCTGCACCCATCGACTTGAGGGCGTTCCTGCCCCCCCAAGACCCCAGACCATTTCATGGAGACGACTTCATCGAGACCGGGAAAGGGAGCTTTCGCGCTGCCCTTGCCCTGGACCCATCCCATCGACCAATGAGCCTTCTAGCCCCTTGGAACCCTGACCAACCCTGCGCGGATTGGATGCGCGCCAACCGTCCGCCGATTGGATGCGGCCAGCACATCGGCGCTGGACCCGAGCAGGCATATTTCTGCCCCTTTGGGCGTTTGTTACTAAGAGAGCGCATGTCAGAGGGACCGCCCGACACTCCATCTTCTGAATGGTAAGTTATCGCTTTGGGACCTGTATTGCAGCAGGATGACAAACCGAAATTCCAGCGTTCGTAGTGCAACACACTAGCGGTTGTTCCACCTTCTCCGGAGCGGCTTTATTGAAATCCATCTTAAGAATTATCCCTACTCCAGCTACTAGTGTTGTAGCCCAAATTATTGGTAAAAACGCTCCATAGAAAGCAGAGCTTGATGACATTGACATAACGCTTAACCTGTATTTTCCATTTATGATACGCTCAGCATATTGCCTATTCCGGCCGCTTGCAACATTTCTAAAATTAATCAGCAATGCATTCCATTATTAGTCACTAAAAACACCACATCGATAAGTGCCGCAGCAAATCCTACTATTAGACCGACTGTCACCAGCATGCTTCTATTCATACATAAATGAGCGCTTTCCTTCAGGTCCTACTCAGGTGATTTATAATCTTTATGCCAATGCGTAAACATTATGACCATCATAAATAATGTCGATAATATAGATAAGAATATCGAAATATCCAACATTTTATTGCTTTTATTATCCGCGCAATTAATAACATTATATGATATCAAATATGTTACTGCCAATAATACAGCGTTGTATTGTAATAATCCAACCGCCTTTGCTATTATTCTATCGGTAATATTACTTATGTATTGTACTGCATCCTCTTCTTTTTTGTTAAATCTTAAACTTAAATCATCGATAAATTTTCTTCTATGCTCCTCATTTCGCGGCGCGCCTAACCAATATATGTCACTATTACGAAAATAATACACCCCCGCGGCAGCAATTACGATAACAAATACGGCTAACACAATATATTTGATATAATCCTCATTTTTAGGCTCTCCGGCACCTTCTTTAATGGTGCTCAATTTCTTCATTTCATTATTAATAATATCTAGCTTGTTATTGGCGCTTTCTGTAGAAGATCTTATTGCATCAATCTTGAATGATAGCGACTCCAGATATTCTTTAGTGAGCCGAGCGCCATCAAGTTGTGCGTCGTTTAATTGTTTTGACATGGTAATTGCTAAAGATATGTTGTCAATTATAGCTTTCTTGACATCTTCATTGCATGCTATGTCTGAAGATATATACGACGGCGTTCCTAAATATGCCTTGATAGCAGCTTTTGTTGTTGGCCCGCATCGGCCATCTAGTCTTCCGGAAAAGCCATGGAGCGAAAGTAATAATTGTATATCATACGCCAGACTAGGCTCATTATTTGGTTTATTCAGTGCCTGAGCAGGTATCTCTTTTGAAGATACAAATAAAAAAAGGACGGCAGCAAATATATTAAATATGGTTTTAGGTGTCATTTCGAGACCTATTGCGAGACAAGAGGGAGATCAGATTTAGGTGTTCCTTTTTATATGCGCTTCCGCTTTGAGGCAAAAACACCGGAGTTTTACCCGCGCGGAAAAAGCCGCGCGGGAAAGTTGCCTTGTGTCGGAATTACTTTCCCTAGGAGGCTCGAAGGTCCAACCAGCCGCTTTCCGCCCTGCACCGGAGCCGCAGGTGCAGCTTTCCTCGATCAGGGTATATGCAACCCTAAAGCTCCTGCCCACGACGTGTTGAGCAGTTGAGATTTTCGTGTACATGTCGCGCTAGATATGTTAAGGAAAACGGGTATTTTTAACGCATCGTCGAAGACATGTTAAAGCCAAACTACGCCATCCCCGATCTGCCCCCGCCGGTGAACCTCGAAACGGTCCCTGTGCTGAAAGCGCTCGCCAAGGCGAATCGCGCTCTGGCGGAGTTGAAGGGGCGTGCGGCGACCATCCCTAATCAGGGCATCCTCATCGACACGCTGGCCCTGCAAGAGGCGAAAGCCAGCTCCGAGATTGAAAACATCGTCACCACCCAGGACGAGCTGTTTCAGGCCGATCTTCACCTTGAGGGGCCGGAGTCCGCCGCCGCCAAGGAAGTGGCGCTTTACCGCGACGCCGTGAAGCTTGGCTACGACCACCTCCGCAAGTCAGGCGGGCTGATTACCAATCGTACGCTGATTGATGTGTTCCAATTGTTGAAACGTCGGGACGGGGGATTTCGCGTCACGCCCGGCACGGCGCTCAAGAACGATTCCACCGGTGAGATCGTCTATGTGCCGCCGCAGGATGCGCGCGAGATCGAAGCGGCGATGGCCGCGCTGGAGCGCTTCGTCAACGAGGACGAGCATTCTGACCTCGACCCGCTCATCAGGATGGCTTTGATCCATCATCAGTTCGAGAGCATTCACCCGTTTCCCGATGGCAACGGCCGGATCGGGCGAATCTTAAACGTGCTCTATCTGACGCGCGCCGGGCTTCTTGAAATCCCTATCCTCTATCTCTCGCGCCACATCACCCGCACCAAGGCAGATTACTACCGGCTGCTTCAGGCCGTGCGCACTGAATGCTCGTGGGAGGACTGGGTTCTTTACATGCTGGAGGCGGTCGCGGAGACGGCGCAGACGACCCTCGCGCTCGTCGAAGGAATGCGCGTCCAGATGGCGAATGTGAAAAAGCGAATGCGCGAGGAGGTGCCGAGCCTCTATTCGCAAGACCTGCTCAACAACCTGTTCCGCCACCCCTACACGCGCATCGAATTCGTGGTGAAAGACCTTGGGGTTTCGCGCCAGACGGCGGCGAAATATCTCGACCTGCTGGCCGAGAAGGGCTTCGTCGCCAAGCACCGCTCTGGACGAAGCAATTACTACGTGAACGAGTCCCTCGTGCGCCTGTTTCTCGACGTGTCAGGAGGGCGGTGATGACCGACAAACACAAAAGACGGCTCGCCTGGCACCGCGCCAACGTATTCGAACGCGAATGAAGTCTTCCCGTGACAACACTCGACAAAGTTTTTGACCTCAAGAATTTAAGGCGCGCCTACCGCTGGACTCTTTCCAATCCGGACGCGCTGTACAAATCCTATTTTCGGGACTCGTATGATGCATTTGCCCTCGCGTCCGACACGCATCTCAAGCTCTTGAGACAGAAAGGCCTGGGAGAAAAGTACGAACCTACACATGCGGCGAAGGTGCTTATTCCCAAGCCTTCCGGCACCGTCAGGCCGATCACTCTTCTCACAGTCGAGGACCAGATTGTCTATCAGGCGTGTGTGAATCTTGTTGCCGATGCTCTGAAAAAGCGCACAGGTCACCGGTACGATAAACGGGTCTTTGCGCATCTTTACGCCGGGAAATCGTCGCCGTTCTTTTACAAGCGGTGGCAGAATTCTTACCGTAAGTTCGCCCAGAGGATCAGAGACGCGTATACAGACGGCTATAATTGCATTGCAGACTTCGACCTTGCATCGTTTTACGATTCGATCGATCACCATGTGCTCAGGCATTTTCTGCGCGACCTGAAGATCGACGAAGACACCATTGGCTTTCTGCTTGACTGCCTGAAGGTGTGGACCTCGAGTACGTGGAGCAACGGCCCGAAAAATATCTATCACGAGCATGGGATTCCGCAGGGACCCTTGCCTTCCGGAATGCTATCGGAGGCAGTTCTTCAGCATATCGACGAGGCCGGGGAGCAGGGGAGCAGGACTATCTACCTGCGTTATGTCGATGACATCAAGATACTGGCGCGTTCTGAGCTTGAGCTTCGCCGTAAACTCATCAAGCTCGATATTGCGGCACGGGAGGTCGGTCTGTTTCCACAAACCTCCAAGATCAACATCCACCGCATCACCGATCCCGACAGTGAAATCAAATCGGTCAGCCGCCCGCCGGAGTCGTCAATCAAGCCGTTCGTCAACCAGAAGCGCTTGGTGGCCCGGCTGCTCGACTTGACGCGCAATAGTCGCCTTGGGCCGCAAACGGTTACACGTTTCAAGTTCCTGCTTGCACACGCCGAGCCGACGCACAGGCTCAACCAGCGACTGATGAAGGTTCTTCAACGAAATCCGGACCTCGCAGGAAGTATCTGCGCGTATGTCGGGAAATACGAGAAGATTCCCGGAAAGCTGGCGTACGAAATCGTGGACACAATCAAGGGACCCGAGCTCTATCACGCGGTCAACGCATCATTGATCCGCGCCAGTCTTGGAAAGCTTGGCGCTGCTTCTACGGCCGAGCTGGGCCAGTTCGCCGCTGACCGGCTTGTCAATCCACCGCGCGGTGCCATTCAGATCCAGGCAAGCTACAAGGAGGCCTTGATCGCCTGCGCGCTGCACGCGGGTCGGCTCACTCATGTCCAGTATGAAAAACTTCTTATCGACGAAAAGGACTGGTGGGTAAGAAAATCGGCGCTCCGTGAGCTCGACGAAGGCCGCTATGGGCGGGCAAGCTACATATCGCTGGTCAATCTTTCCCTACGGATGAGCGAAGGCGAGGTTGCGCGGATGGCCGCTTCGCTGATGCTGCGGGATTCGCTGCCCCTCGCAAAGCCCTACGGAGATGTCGAAACGACAGCCAAGCAAGCCCTCAAAGTTGCCGGCATCATCAAAACTGTCGGCCGACCAGCAAGTCGCATCAACAGCATCATTGCTTACATACTGGACCGGCGAGAAACCGCATTCGACTGGCGTCTGTATTTTGGCACCAATCATAGGCACGCGGAAGTGCATGCCTTCTTTCTCAAGAGGAACCGCGAAACAAATATCGATGCCTTTCTCGTGTCGCTCGACAGCTTTTGCGACTTTTTGACCCGTGAGCTGTGGCGCCGGGTGAAGTCGGCAGGCTCAACCTGCCCAGCCTTTGGTCATGCAATCAAAGACGCAGCTCTATCGGCCAGCTTCCCAGTGGCGATGGCCTGCTTTCTGAAGCTGCACGACCTCCGGCTGCAGTCGGCAACAGCCCATCCTGCCACCAGGGCGGGGCAGCCCGGTCGCCGGTTGAAGCATCGCGACTTCTATAAACTTCGCCAAGAGTTGGTCGATGCATTCGATGAGATTGAGAGAGCGGTTGTTTTGTAGCTTGACGAGCTGATCTGTCATACTCGTTGGGCGCGTCCCGCTCTTTGGGGGATCGGCTCTACTCGCTGCACTCCCGGAGCCGCCTTCGGCGTCTCCTCCATTCGGTGACGATCCCTCGCGCAAGAGAGACATGACAGCGCCGCGACCGCGCTGACTCCGTTTTCGTTGGTTGGGGGCCTGCGGCCCCATCCTTCGTCAAGACCAAGCACTGCGCTCTGGCTTCGTGCGCCGCCAGCGGCTTCCCCGCCCTTCCGCACTACGTTTGTGCAGGGCGGGTGATCCCCCTCCGCTGGCGGCGGTCTTGACGGCCTCCCCCCGCTCATTGGCGCGGGCCTAGTCCGGTTGCATGCGCAACCGGCTATACGCCGAAAGCCTCACAACAGAAGGAATCGCCCCGTGAGCCGCGAGCCACTTCAAGGCAAAAAATTCGCGACCGGCCATGGGCCAGCCGCAGGGTCTTAGAGAGCCGGCGGACGCATCGCCAACTCATTCTCGATATTGCGTATCGACTCCAACGCGTCGCGGCGCTCTTGCGAGCCACGCGATGCAGCGGCAAAGGCAAGCTGCGCCTGCCCGAGCAGACTGAGCAATTCGGTGGTGCTGCGGGATGCCGCTTCGAAGCGTGAGACAAGTTTCATCGTATCCTCCTTTGTTTCAGGAGGCCCCGAACCATTCAGGGCCTTTCGGCCCCGGCACACATGATCATCGGCCCAGATAAGGCGCTGATGGATCGAAGGGACGGATGAAACGAAAAGGAAGGAGACGGGAAACGTCTGACGGTTTGAGGCGGCGGCGTTGGAAGCACGGCTGGATTATGCGGAATTTATCGGCAGAGACATCGCCTGCCTTTGTCATTCATTGCATGGCGCTGAAAACAGACGGCGACGCCAGATACGGATTATCGCCTGAAGCTTTTCCTGCGACGGACGCCGGTCGGCCCTATGCGGATGGCCTTGGCCAGCCAGTGAATTTTCTGCTTCGAGCCGCGTCACGGATCGAAGCTGCGCCTGCGGCGATGACGCTCCGGGCGCGGGCGTTTAGGCGTTTCGTCCACGTACTTTGTCTCACGCTCGCGGGCATAATGATCGTTCCCGTTGTCGTGGTCGAGTTTCGGATACCGGCTGACATCTTCGCGCAGCAGCATAAGTTCTTGCGCCGCTATTCCGCGCTGCGCCTGTATCTCCCGTTGCAGGGTTTGCCGTTCTTCGAGCTGCCGGAATGTCAGCGCATCCTTTTCCGCCCGGTCGCGCCGCCATGTTTCGAGCGCTTCGCGCTCGTTTTGCGCTTTTATTTTGCCATAACGTCCGGTCAAGCGCTGCCAGATGCCGGAAAAGCCCTTCCTCAGGCGCTCCGACCGCAGTTTGGTTTCGGTCTGCGCACGCCGTTCATGCGCGGCCCAAAGCTCTTGCCGTTCGTGCTGGTGTCGTCCCACCATATCCGCCTTGCGGAACGCGATGACGGCGAGGCGTTGCTTCGCATCGCGTTCGGCATCCTTGATGAACGCTTTGAGCTTTTCCGTCATGCCTTGCGCGATTTCGGCCTTGATCTCATCGACGCTGCGCAGCGGCTTGGAATCGCCAAGCCTCGCTTCAAGCTCTTTGGGTTTCACCCCGGCAAAGCGGGACAGCGAATAAACCTCCCCGCGATAATCGACAGCCACAAAGCCGCGCCGGTCGCCTCGGGCCAGCCGGAAGCCCCGTTCTTTCAGAGCGGTTTCGAACGACGCCTTGTTGTCGGAAGCCTGCCAGCACTGCCGAAAAACGGTCTTGAGTTCGCGCGGATCGAGCCCGGCGCGTTTGGCTTGCTGCCATTCCTCCCGCGTGAAATTCAGCGGATCGCGCAGGCTGCGATCCTGCAAACCGCGCGGCATGTCCCAACCATGTTCGAGATAGAGCTTCCGGGACACATCACGGAGCTTCACTTTGTAATGGGGCATATTGATCGCGCGCATGCGGTTTCTGTCTATTCGCGACCAGACCGCATGAGCATGCCGCCGCCCGTCTTTTTCATGAAAGACGATAGCGCGCGGCTGGTTTTCTAGGCCGAGCTTCTGTTCGATTCGGGCGATGGCCTGCTCAAACCCTTCGACGCTGACATTCGCCGCTGGCGGCGGGTTGAGGCTCATCGAGAACAGATACTTTTCGCAGCTTGTGCCCCGCGCAATCGCGTCCGCCTCACCAAAGGCACCTGGCAGATTGTCGCTGGCAAAGCCGCGCAGGTCATGCAGCGCGACATGATCGTTATCGCGCATCGCAAGCAGATACCGCGCCAGTTGTGGGGCATCGCCGCGCTCTTTTGCTTTCAGGATCATGGCCCGTCTCCGGGCGACTTGCCGAGCGCGCGCATAAGGTCGGCCCGCATGACCGCGACATCGCGGCAGGCTGCCTTGAGATCGGCTTCGGTTTCAGGCGTCAGCGGGAGCGAGCCGGTATTCACAGCCTTGGCGAGCTGGTTCAGGTTGGACGACAGCCGGGATTCACCCAAGGCTCCCAGCACCCGGCCCAGCGCTTCCGCGTCTTTGACCCGGCTGTTGCCCCGTCTTTTGCGCGGGGCAGTATCGTCTCCGAACAGCCTTTCGCGAATATGCACGCCGAGAGGTTTCCTGCCCCGCTCGGCGTCCAGCCGCACCCGTTCAGCGACCGTCAGGCGCAGCGAGAAGGGCGGCGGATATTTCTTTTCCGCTGCCGCGCAAGCGGCTAAGGCGTTATAAACTTGGCTTAAACTGGTCATCGTCGCACCGCAGACCCTTAGGGTCTAGCTGTGCGAGATGGCGCTCCCACTCATCCAGCGTCTCAAAGAGAGCGTTCGAACTTTCTTCTTCGAGGTGCGCCAGTTCACCAGACTAGATTCGAATACCGCCATTCTCGCAAAACCCGTCGCGAAGGCGCACAGTTGATTTCAGTCAGTAAGCGACGGCGCGCCAACGAGCGCAAAGCTAGCAAATAGATTTCGTGTTAAGGCAGACTTGCGCATTTGCCCCGCCACCTATAGGGCGGCAGGATCAAAAGCCGGGTGGCCGCCGCGCTCCGGACCCGTCAGTTCATCGTTGCGCCAGATGAACTTGCAGCCCGCTCAGAGAGAAACCCACCCGAGTTTCCGTCTCACGACAAACATCACTACGGTGATCACAAACAGCCCGGCGATTGCGGGTGGCGCGACGGCCCAACCGCTGTCCCCGCCAAAATAGAGGCTCCAGCCGATCTTGAGTAGGCTGCCCACAGCAATCACGGTGAGACCCGTCCAAATCAAACGGCGCCAAAACGCGAAGGCAAGCGCAAAGAGAAACAAAGGCGCCATTGCCGTGAAAAGAAGCTTTGCGGCTCCCCATTTTCCCAACAGATACTCCCGCTCAATGTCCAGAAATTCGGCTACCCGAGGATCTGGATGGGCCGGAGCCGGGAACCAAAACATGCTGGTCGCCAACGCCAAAAGAGTCACGGCGATTCCTGTTAGACTGCGGCGCCAGGCGGCATAGCAAAAGGGTATGAGAAACAGCGGCCGGATATACCAGCTCAAGGGATTGTGATGGCGTAACCATGCCCATTCTGCAAAGTTTTGCAGCATTTCCATTGTAACGACTTCCGATCGCCTCAGAAAAACAGCGCAGCATCTAACGACGGACAGTTCGACAATCCATGAAAAATCCGCCGGAAATGGGGAGGTCCAGCGGATCGCGCCGCTGAAGCGGCCCGGGAGCGCCTGCTCAGGAGCAATTGGATCGAGATGCGCGGGCAGGTTTTTGACGAAAGGTGGCGGCGCCACGCCAATCGCTGGAGCGTCTACACGCGCTTTGCTGCGATCCCAGCCGCCGTTGCCGCGGGTTGGAGCCGCGTTTGGCTAGACTGGTGGGCGGTCGCGCCGATTGGTTCCGTCGTGCTTTGGTTGGTGGTCAATCCATTCATATTCAAGCCGATCGACAGGCCGGCGCATTGGATCGAGAAGGGCGTATTGGGTGAGCGGCTTTGGCTCGGGCGAAGTGAGGCCGCTGCAGTTTACACGTGGAGCTTGCGCGTGCTGCTGCTTCTTGGGCTCGTTGGCCTCGCCGGGATGATTGCGGGCATGGTCACGTTGAACCTGTGGCTCGCAATTGGCGGGGCGCTCGTCGTGATGGTCGCGCAAATCGTGCGGCTCAGACGCTTTGCAGATATATACAATTTATACATCGGCAATCTATAGCTTTTACACTGTGAATCATGAGTTTTGTATCGTAATCTCAATCACATAGGTGTTCGCATTTATATGCTGTCGGGCGCGCCATTTCTCTTTTACGTCGATGCAAACGGCGCTCCTTCGCGCCGATTGCGCCCGCGCGCGCGCGGCGTTATGAAGGCGCCGTCCATCCAAAGCGACTTACGTCGACTCGTATCGGCGACTGAGCGCGACAGGAGCGTACTATGGTTGCGGTTACATTCCCCGACGGGGCGTCCCGTCAGTTCGAGCCCGGCGTTTCGGGCGTCGACATCGCCAAGAGCATCTCTCCCTCTCTCGCCAAGCGCAGCGTCGCCATGACGCTCGACGGCGCGCTCGTTGACCTCGCAAGCCCGATCGCGCGCGACGCTAGAATCGAGTTCGTCACGCGCGAAGATCCGCGCGCGCTGGAGCTCATCCGCCACGACGCCGCGCATGTGCTGGCGGAGGCGGTGCAGGAGCTCTATCCCGGCACGCAGGTGACGATCGGGCCGGTCATCGAGAACGGCTTCTATTACGATTTCTTCCGCGCCGAGCCGTTCACGCTCGAAGACCTGCCGGCGATCGAAAAGAAGATGCGCGAGATCGTCGCGCGCGACGCCAAAATCACGCGCGAAGTGTGGGATCGCGACGACGCCAAGCAATGGTTTCTGACGAAGGGTGAGATCTTCAAAGGCGAACTCATCGACGCGATCAAGTCCGACGAGCCCTTGAGCGTCTATCGGCAGGGCCAGTGGCTCGATCTCTGTCGCGGCCCGCACTTACCCTCGGTCGGCAAGGTCGGCACGGCCTTCAAGTTGATGAAGGTCGCGGGCGCCTATTGGCGTGGCGATTCGACGAAGCCGATGCTGTCGCGCATCTACGGCACGGCCTGGACGACGCAGGAGGAGCTCGACGCCTATCTGCACCGGCTGGAGGAAGCCGAGCGGCGCGACCACCGCCGCTTGGGCCGCGAGATGGACCTGTTCCATTTTCAGGAGGAAGGTCCCGGCGCGATCTTCTGGCACCCGAAGGGCTGGGCGCTGTTCCAGAACGTCATCTCCTACATGCGCCGACGCCTGAAGGCCGATTACCAGGAAGTCAACGCGCCGCTGCTCCTCGACAAGTCGCTGTGGGAGACGTCCGGCCACTGGGAATGGTTCCGCGAAAACATGTTCGTCTCGCAGCCCGCGCGCGAGCAGACCGACGAAGACCGGCTTTACGCGATCAAGCCGATGAATTGTCCCGGCCATATCCAGATTTTCAAACATGGCCTGAAGTCCTATCGCGATCTGCCGCTGCGCATGGCGGAGTTTGGAATCGTGCATCGCTATGAGCCGTCGGGCGCGCTGCATGGCCTGTTGCGCGTGCGCGCCTTCACGCAGGACGACGCGCATGTGTTCTGCACCGAAGAGCAGATGGCCGAGGAATGTCTCAAGATCAACGACCTCATTCTCTCGACCTATTCGGATTTCGGCTTCGACGAAGTCGTCGTGAAGCTGTCGACGCGTCCGGAAAAGCGCGTCGGTTCGGATGAAGCCTGGGATCAGGCCGAAGCGATCATGACGCGGGTCTTGAGCGACATCGAAGCGCGCTCAGGCAATCGCATCAAGACGGGAATCAATCCGGGCGAGGGCGCGTTCTACGGCCCCAAGTTCGAATATACGCTGCGCGACGCCATCGGCCGCGAGTGGCAATGCGGCACGACGCAGGTCGATTTCAACCTGCCGTCGCGCTTCGGCGCCTATTACATCGGCCCGGACAGCGAGAAGAAGACGCCGGTGATGATCCATCGCGCGATCTTCGGTTCGCTCGAACGCTTCACCGGCATTCTGATCGAGCATTTCGCCGGACATTTACCGCTGTGGCTGTCGCCGCTGCAGATCGTCGTCTGCACGATCACGCAGGACGCCGACGACTACGCCTATGAGGTCGCCGCCGCGGCGCGAAAGCTCGGACTTGTCGTCGAGGTCGATGCGCGTAACGAGAAGATCACCTACAAGGTGCGCGAACATTCGCTGGCGAAGGTTCCCGTGCTGCTCGTCGCCGGCAAGAAAGAGGCGGCCGAGCGCACGATCTCCATGCGCCGGCTCGGCTCGCAGGCGCAGACGCAGCTTTCGCTCAAGGAGGCGCTGAAGCGGCTGGCGGAGGAAGCGACGCCGCCGGATCTGCGGGGCTAGTTTCGCCAAAAAGGCGTGACGCCGGGAGCGCAATGCCTCTCCCCTCGGGAGAGGGTGGCCCGGCGGAGCCGGGTCGGGTGAGGGTTTTTTATCCCCTACACGTCAGGCGCTTTCCCCTCATCCGTCGCGCTTCGCGCGCCACCTTCTCCCCATGGGAGAAGGATGCCCGCCTTTTTCAGCGACAAACTCGGGGGGCGCCTAAAAAGACAAAAGCCCCGTCGCCGTGAAGCGCGGGGCTTTGCAGAAGCAGGCCGAAACGGTTTAAGCGCTCGCGGCCGCCTGCTTCTTCTCGATTTCGCGCTTGAGCGTTCGGGCGTTCTGCGACAGCTCTTCGCTCTTCGCCTTCACGAGGAAGGCGTCAAGCCCGCCGCGATGCTCCACCGACCGCAGCGCCGCCGCGGAGATGCGCAGCCGCACCGAACGCGCCAGCGCCTCTGAGGCGAGCGTCACATTGACGAGATTGGGCAGAAAGCGGGTCTTCGTCTTCCGATTGGAATGGCTGACGAGATTGCCGGACTGCACGCCCTTTCCGGTCAGCTCGCAACGGCGGGACATAATGGTTCCTTTCGCTCTATTCTTCCATGCGTCGGCCGCGGCGCCAGTCGCCCGCGATCGCCAGCAGAGGGTGAAAAAGACAGCGAGGCGCGACGCCGATTGCGCCGAGCCTCGATTGCGGGGCTTATAGAGGCAAAGCGCGGCCGCCGTCAACCAACAGCCGCCGCCATGCGGCCGCACGCTGCGGCGCACACGCCTCTAGACATCGGCTTCGTTCTGGGTTCTAAGCCTCCCATCGCTCCGGGCGAGGCCGAGGCGCGCGCCCGCGCGCCGTTCCTTTTGCCGGGAATCATTGAGAAACAGAGGGGCTGGAGACTTTCTCCCGCCGCGCGCGTCGCCTTTTGGCCGCGTTAAGACGCGAAACTCGAGGGAAAGGTTGGGGAGATTCAATGGCCAAAGCGATTCTGCACATGCTCAGCACGTTGAAGCATATGAGCCCCTTCGACGTGAATATGGCCCTCGACGCGGGCTATGACGCGGCGATTCCCTACACCAATGTCACGCTGGACGAAGTCACCGCGCTCGTGCAGGACGCGATGTTTTCGCGCGCGCCTTCGGCGGCGCTGCGCACCGGCATCTTCTTCGCCGGCCGCGACGCCGTGCTCGCGCTCGACATGATGGACACGGCAAAGAAAGCGCTGCTCAAGCCCTTCGAAGTGTCGCTCTTCGCCGATCCCTACGGCTCCTTCACCACCGCCGGCGCCATGGTCGCCTGCGTCGAAAAAATTCTGCGGGAGAAGAAACAGCGCGAACTCAAGGGCTCGAAAGTCGTCATCTACGGGGCGACGGGCGTTGTTGGCTATTCCGCCGCCGTCATCTCGGCGCTTGAAGGCGCAGAGGTCACCGTCGTCGGCTATAGCGGCCTCGAGCGTGTCGCCAAGCTCGCCGACGAAATGTGCAAGCGTTTTAACATCAAGGTCGCGCCTGCCGACGGCTCCACGCCCGAACAGGTGCGTGCGCTTCTTTGCCAGCATGAAATCGCGCTGTGCGCGGCGCGCGCCGGCGTCCAGGTGCTATCGAAGGACGATCTCGCCGCCGCCAAGGATCTCTTGATCGCCGCCGACGTCAACGCCGTGCCGCCTCTCGGCGTCGAAGGCTGCGGTCTGCATGACAATGGCGTCGTCATTTCGTCTCACGGCGCGCTGGGCATTGGCGCGCTGGCGATCGGCAACGTCAAATACGGCACGGAAGCTGGTCTCTTCAAGAAGATGGCGACGTCCGACGAGCCGCTCTGCCTCGACTTCCGTCACGCTTTCGCGTTGGCCCGCGAACTCGTGTGACGTCTCGCGCGCTTGCCAGGCCCCGCGCCTTGGCAAGGCCGCGCAAAAATGGTTGAGTCCGCGCCGCGTGCGTGGGCTCTCATCGCCGCGCCCCGCGTGCGGCTCGCATAGGGCGCTCGTGAATCCGGCGCCAGAATTCTGGGAGAAAAACATGGCTTTAATCAACAAAATGCTGGTCGGCGAGTCGCTGGTCGGCGACGGCAATGAAGTTGCGCATATCGATCTGATCATGGGTCCGCGCGGCTCGGCGGCCGAGCTCGCCTTCGCCAATGCGCTCGTCAACAACAAGGACGGCTTCACGACGCTGCTCGCCGTCGTCGCGCCGAACCTTCTGTGCAAGCCCAACACGATCCTCTTCAACAAGGTGACGATCAAGGGCGCCAAGCAGGCGGTGCAGATGTTCGGCCCGGCG